>NZ_CP089391.1:7049579-8276659 GCF_027594865.1 Bradyrhizobium xenonodulans | reverse complement strand
CGTCAGAAAACTTCTCTTGAGAGATATAGTTGCGTTGTGAGCGCCACGCGGGTTCCTGCCAGGACCCTGGAATGGCGCGACCTCAGAGCGAGTCCATCGTCAGGCATGGCTCGACCGTTCGGCGAGAACGCCGCGTCCGGTCAGCGATGTCAGAGATGGAGGGGTCGCGAGGTCAGCGCGTACTCGGCGCTCCGTCACACGCGGGAGGCTGGAGGTCGGACTGATCTAAACCGGCATCGTTGGAATAGGCGACTTGCTTGAATACCGCGTTGAGTCCGTAAGACATGATACCTCCCCGTCCTGCCGTGATTGCTCACGGCAAGGTCCTGCGTGTCCTTAAGACAAAAGCGACTGAAGTCGCCGATGTCCCGCCCGTCTGCACTGTTCGTCCGCTCGGCTTCGCCTTCACGCGTGTCGGGCAGCTTCGTGACATCTCTCGTTTTGCGCCTGGCGCGAGCGGGATTGAGAAAAATCCTGCTTGGAGACATTCAGACAAAGAACTACCGTTCCCATATTGCTATGGGTTTTGAACCGACATCGCTTGTTGAAGCGTCGCCTACGTGCACATCGCCGCCGATTTGCACGCTCGCCCCGTTTCCTAAACCGCGCTGGTCTGAAGATCGTGGGCGCCGCTGACCACTTAAGGAATACACTAAGCGGAAAGACTCGCAACGAAATTGATTCACACTTGAGGCATCAAAAAACTTGACCAGCGTTAACGCCGCGCGAGAGTTGTTCACAGGCTTCGGAGCAAGTTTTTGGATTCGTGCACAGATTCGAAAACGCGGCGTGTCATGTGACAATTCGCGGCCGCCGCCAAAAAATTTTTACAAAAGCGTCACGCGCACGACGCGTCGGCGAATTTTCCAAATGGTTGAAGTCGCTATGTCGATAAGTGATTAGCGAGACATCGTTTTTTGAGTCTCGTTTCACAGGGTAACTCCATCGCGACGTGTTCCGGTGAAACTACGGTGTGCAGAACTCGTCCGTGTGCAAATGCGAGTTAACCCCGTCCCGCAGGGGTTTTTCGCACCGCGAAAGTTTCCGCTGTTGCAAAATCACCCGCAGGTAAAACTACGGAGCGCATCATAGTGCGGACGATGCAAATCTTCCAATCGAAGATCGCCGGGTGCGTGGCTGCTTGCGGGAATATGACGGGCAACAAAAAGCCCGGCGCGAGGCCGGGCTGATTGACGAGCGTGATGTCGATCGGATCAACCGATCGAATGACGTCGCGCGCTGACTTGGTGCGCTTACTTGGCGAGCTTGGCGATCTGCGCGGTGAGGCGCGAGACTTTGCGGCTGGCGTTGTTCTTGTGAATGATGTTGCGCTGCGCGGCGCGCATCAAGGCGGGCTCGGCATTCGCCAGCGCCGTCACGGCAGCGGCGCGGTCGCCGGTCGCGATGGCTTCTTCGACGGTGCGGACGGCGCCGCGCATCTGGGTGCGGCGCGACTTGTTGACGGCGGTGCGGCGGGCGATCTTGCGCGTCGCTTTCTTGGCGGAAGTGGTATTGGCCATGGTCTCAATGTCCTTTGCGGGTACCGGTCGCGTCTTGGTCGGGTAGCGCCGGCTTGCTTGACCGCGTAATCGACGCTCGGATTTAGGGTGTTCGGTTGCTGGGCTGTCCCGGGAACATGAGGCCTCAAAGAGCTCTAAGCCCAAGGAGCCTGCAACTGCTCAAAGAACAGCGGCGGCAGGATTGCGCCCGCCGCCAGTTGGCGCCCTTATAGAGAGGGTCTTTGGCACCGTCAACGCTTTCCGGCCGGAAAACCGGCATTCAGCGGCCTGGGCGCGCGCCGTAACGCCCTGAAGAGGTTGAATTTCTGCCGTCTCCCGGCTATTGGCTGGCGGCGTTTCTTTGGGTCCTCCGATCGGACGACCATATAAGGTGAGGCATGATCCGCGGCTTTTTCCGACTGATTGGGCTGTTGCTGCTCGCCGGCGGTTTCATTTTCATGGTCTATGACGGTGCCCGCTGGGTCGCCGACCAGACCCTGAAGTTCACCCGGTTCGGCCAGTTCTGGAACGACATCAATCAGGCCAGCCAGACCGCATTCCGGACCTGGGTCGAGGCCAAGGCGCCGTGGCTCTGGACCTCGGTGATCCGCCTGGTGCTGGACCAGCCGGTCTTCGCCGTCCTCGGCATTCTCGGCATCCTGCTGATGATCCTGTTCCGGCCGCGCAAGCCGCTGATCGGCTATTCCCGGGATTGATCTCCAATTCCCGCCGGGATTGATCTTCAATTCCCGCCGGAACTGAACTTCGCTGGCCGCAGCCGTAACAAGGCTGCCGCTCCTTGCGTAGATCCCTATATTCCCACCTTGATCGCGAGCACGCCGCCTGAGCACCTGAGCTCACGCGACGGACAGCTCGTTTCGGAGACCCATCATGCTGTTCATGCGCAAGACCACCGCATTGCCGAGCGCAGCTGAGGCGCTGCCCGGCCGCGCGCAAGCCATTCCGACTGCGACCACCCATTTCGTCAACGGCAGCAGATTGCAGGCGCCTTATCCCGTCGGCTTCGAGCAGGCCGTGTTCGGGCTCGGCTGCTTCTGGGGCGCCGAACGAAAATTCTGGGAGCTTGGCGAGGGCATCTACACCACCGCTGTCGGCTATGCCGGCGGCCACACGCCGAACCCGACCTATGAAGAGACCTGTTCGGGTCGCACCGGCCATACCGAAGTGGTGCTGGTCGTGTTCGATCCGAACAGGATCCCTTACGAAAAGCTGCTGAAGATTTTCTGGGAGAACCACAACCCGACGCAGGGCATGCGCCAGGGCAATGACGTCGGCACGCAGTACCGCAGCGCGATCTACACTTACTCCGATGCGCAGAAGGTCGCGGCCGACGCATCGAAGGCGCTCTATCAGAAGGCGCTTGCCGCCAAAGGCCTCGGCGCCATCACCACCGAGATCGCGCCATCAGGCGAATTCTATTTCGCCGAGGACTACCATCAGCAATATCTGGCGAAGAATCCCGCCGGCTATTGCGGCTTAGGGGGCACCGGCGTGTCCTGCCCGATCGGTGTGGGTGTGAGCGCGTAAGCCAGCCACGAACTCGGTGCACCTCTCCCGCTTGCGGGAGGGTCGCGTTGCATCGTGAGATGCAATGCGGGTGAGGGCTCTGTCCCTCTGGGGGACTGTCCCGTTGTGGAGACACCCTCTCCCCAACCCTCTCCCGCAAGCGGGAGAGGGAGCGCACCGCGCTCGTGGCGAGTATCGTCATCGCCCCCGCAAACGCTTTATTAACCATAACCGGTGCATCAGTGGAGCTGTCTCGTTTCGAGGGATAGGTCCGGTGCCAGTTGCACGCGCGTTTCGATCGTCGATCTCGGCAGTGGCCCTGGCAGCGTCCGCCGCGCTGACCCTTGGTGGCTGCATGCAGACCGCTGGTCCGGTCGCATATGTCCAGCCGCGCCCCGATCTCGACTCCATGGCCTATGGCCAGCCCACCAGTGCGCCGCAACCGGTCGTCGTTGCCAACAGCGGCGGCGCCATCGCGGCGTTCAGCAATTCCTTTGCCGCTTCGCCTGCGCCAATGCCGGTCGGCTACGCCGCGCCGATGGCGGCGCCCGTGCGCTACGACTCGTCCTACCATCTCGACGCCGGCGACAAGCTGCGCGTCGTGGTCTACGGCCAGGAAGGTCTCACCAACAGCTACGCCATCGATGCTGGCGGCTCCATCACCATGCCGCTGATCGGCGGCGTGCCGGCCCGCGGCCGTACCCCTGCGGGACTCGCCGGCGAGATCGCGGCGCGCTTGCGCAACGGCTATATCCGCGAGCCCTCGGTGGCCGTCGAAGTCGAGTCCTATCGCCCGTTCTTCATCCTCGGCGAAGTCTCCGCGCCCGGCCAATATCCCTATGTGCCGAACATGACCGTCGAAAGCGCGGTAGCCATCGCCGGCGGCTTCTCGCCGCGCGCCAAGCGCGACGTCGTCACCGTCACGCACACCGAGGCCGGCGGTGCCATGCGCGCCGTCGTTCCGCTCGGCACCCCCCTGGCGCCGGGCGACACCGTGTTCGTCGGCGAGCGCTGGTTCTAGCTCACCGCCTGAAATCCAGCCGCCCGTTCGGAAAGCATCCGTCGATCCTGACGGTATCGACCACGAGCCCGACCCAAGGCCGCACGATCGCCGGGTTGGTCAGGTTGATGTATTTCCCGATCAGGCGCGCGCCCTCGCGCGCCGCATCGATCAGCCCGTGCCGCCGGCCATTGTCCCAGTCGAAGCGCAAATAGATGCGCCCGCCTGCGACTCGGACTTCAGCGCGCCCGTCTTTCCATGCCTCCGGCGTATCGCCCGCAATGGTCGGGTCGGCGCCGCCATTCCAGCGGCTCGCCCAGGCGCCTTCGAGCGGGTCGGACGGTGCGGCGATGGAGGCCCAGGCGGGCGCATTGACGTCGGCCGCATCGCCGGCGAGCGCCGCCGTTGCGGCATAGTCCATGACTTCGCGATCATCAGGTGCGGGCACGTCCATCGTGCCGAATGGATTGCGGATGAGGATGTTCGTATTGGCTTGCTGCATGACGAGTTCCCGGCGTGAGTTGGCGTGATCAGCCAGCTCTATCGCCGCGCGCCCGGCTGCAGCCACCCGATTTCTGCTTTCCCCTCTCGTCATTCCGGGGCGCGCGCAGCGCGAGCCCGGAATGACGGAGGAGAGAAGCGTGCGCTACTTCGCCAGGTGCTTCGCAAAAAATTCCATGCTGCGCGGCCAGGCGATGTCGGCGCTGGCCTTGTCGTAGCTGGCCCGCTCGTCGCAATGGAAGCCGTGCTGCGCGCCCGGATAGACGAAGACCTCCACGTCGGGCCGCTTGGTCTTGACGGTCTCGACGTCGGCGAGGGGAATGCCGGCATCCTTCTCGCCGAAATGCAGTTGCGTCGGCACCTTCGGTGTCTCGTCGGCGAAGCGCACCACGGCGCCGCCGTAATAGCCGATCGCGGCCTTCAGCCCCGACAGCCGCGTCGCCGCGACGAAGGCGATGCTGCCGCCCAGGCAAAAGCCGATGATGCCGACCGGCCCTACGCCTTTCACCGCATCGATCGCCGCTTGCGTGTCGCGCAACATCGCGTCCCAATCGGGACTCGCGACGAACTTGCGCGCCTCAGCGATCTCATCGGGCGTGTAGCCCGACTGGAAGCCCGGCGTTGTGCGGTCGAAGATCGACGGCGCGATCGCGACATAGCCTTCCCCGGCAAGGCGATCGCAGACCGAGCGGATGTGATGATTGACGCCAAAAATCTCCTGGATCACCACCACCGCGCCTTTCGGGCTGCCCGCGGGATCGGCGCGATAGGCGCCGAGCTGGAAATTGTCGGAGGCCGTCAATTTGATGTCTTGTCCCACGCGGGTTGTCCTTCTTGGTTGTAGATCGGAATTCTCAGCTCGCGCTCCTCATCCTGAGGAGCGCGTCAGCGCGTCTCGAAGGATGAAAGGCCGAGCTGTGAGAGGCGGGCCTGCATGGTTCGAGACGCGGCTTCGCCGCTCCTCACCATGAGGAGTCGCATTCACTCCCACATCCAGTTCTCGCCGTAATCCTCCTTCCATCCCGCCAGCCGTCCGTGGCGGAACTGCAGGAACAGGCGGTGACGGTAGGGGATCAGGCTGCTGCCGCCGATGTTGCGAAGCGCGAGATAGATCTCGTTGCCGGGACGTCCGCGCACATATTGCAGCGGCTGTCCGAGCACGCGTGCGGTCTGCCCGGCGTCCATGCCGAAGGCGAGCGGCGTGTTGTTCGACAGGGTTTCAACGAAGGGCCGGCGCGGCGGCGCGCCGCCGAAGGGCTCGGCCTGCGCCGGCGCTGACATCGATAGCAACACTGCACCCGCAGCCAACATTGCCCGCTTCATGGCCTGTCCCTGTCCGACCGTCCTATGCCGGCAAGTTCTTCAGGAAAGGCACCACCGCGTCAACAAAAGCCTGCGGCTGATCGATGTTGACGGCGTGTCCGGCTGCGGGGATCACGACCTTTTGTGCGCCGGGAATCTTTGCGGCCATGTAGTCGGACGCCGCGAGGAACGGCGTGTCGTCGGCGCCGACCACGATCAGGCTGGGCACCTTGATGTCGGGCAACAGCTCGATCACGCGCGCATCGCGCTGGGTCAGCATGCCGCGTGCGGCAAGCGCCAGTCCCCTCGCATTGCGATGGCTCGCGGTAGCGCGCTCGCGCGTTGCAGATTTCAGCATGTCGAGACCTACGCGATCGAGCTTGTCGGCGGTCGCGAGCGCCCGCGTGTTCCAGGCCTCGCGCGCGTCATCCTTCTTGAAGCCCGGACCGGTGTCGATGATCAACAGCGCGCGGGCGCGCTCGGGATGTGCGCGATAGAAGGCCAGCGACATGTAGCCGCCGAGCGACAGCCCGCCGATGATGGCGCGCTTCGAGCCGACCGCACCGAG
The DNA here is from genome assembly GCF_027594865.1 of Bradyrhizobium xenonodulans. Classification (NCBI taxonomy): domain Bacteria; kingdom Pseudomonadati; phylum Pseudomonadota; class Alphaproteobacteria; order Hyphomicrobiales; family Nitrobacteraceae; genus Bradyrhizobium; species Bradyrhizobium xenonodulans. Next base: position 8,270,262 of record NZ_CP089391.1, on the reverse strand, counting down.
GATCGCCGCCATGTCGCCGACCGTCAGCGCTTCGCTATAGGCGCTGGGATCGTCGGGGTAATCGGACTGGCCGTGGCCGCGCATGTCCCACAGGATCAGCTTGTGGTTCTTCGCCAGCGCATCGACCTGGCCATGCCACATCGCCGAGGTCGAGGAGTAGCCGTGGGTGAGCAGCAGTGGCGGCCCGTTGCCGTGGACTTCGTAATAGATCCCGACGCCGGCCTGATCGATCTTCGGCATTGCTTCCGCCCTTTCTTTCTTATTCGCGCCGCGACACCGGTGCTTCACCCTCCCCTGGAGGGGGAGGGTCGGCTCACATTGAGCGCAGCGAAATGTGAGACGGGGTGGGGTGACAGTCTCTCCGCGACGAACAGTGCCCGTGCTGAGAGATCACCCCGCCCCGCTCGCGCTTCGCGCGATCGACCCTCCCCCTCCAGGGGAGGGTAAGGGTTCGCCGTCGGTTCACTCTACTTTGCCGAGTTACTTCTAGGAAACCACCTGAGCGCGGTGACGTGCATGCCTGACGCGCGCTCCGTTTGCGTTCAGTCGCTGCATCACCGCCCTTGTCGCGACGCACAACGGGCAGGCGCCGCGTTTGTTTCGACCGATTCCAAATTGCGTTTGCCTCCGCGGCGGAACGCGATCATGCTTACGGTCAAGGTGGGCGCCAGCCCGGTGGGCGTCCGCTACTCAAGTTGCCGCCGTAAGCGGCTTCATGCACCGGCAGGGGAAGACGCCTATGCCAACTCTCACCATCAACGGGCGGAGTCTGTCCGTGGATGCGGCGAACGACACGCCGCTCCTCTGGGCGATCCGCGAGCAATTGCAGATGACCGGCACCAAGTTCGGCTGCGGTGCCGGCCTGTGCGGTGCCTGCACCGTGCATGTCAACGGCGAAGCCGTGCGCTCGTGCCAGACCATGGTCGGCGACGTCGCCGGCAAGAAGATCACGACCATCGAAGGTCTCTCCGCCAAGGGCGATCATCCGTTGCAGAAGGCGTGGATTGCCGAGCAGGTGCCGCAATGCGGCTACTGCCAGTCCGGGCAGATCATGCAGGCGGCCTCGCTGCTGGCGAAGAACGCCAATCCGACCAAGGAAGAGGTGGTCGCGCATATGGACGGCAATCTCTGCCGCTGCATGACCTATTCACGGATCCAGAAGGCGATCATGCGCGCCGCATCCGAGATGCGCACCGCGTCCGCCTCCGGCAACGAGCGGAGGCCCACATGAACGAGCACGTCAAGACCATCACCGCTGAGGCGACCGATCTCAGCCGCCGCTCGTTCCTCGTCGGCACGGCAGCAACCGGCCTCGTGCTCGGTTATGCCGGCGTGCCCGGCATCGGTGAGGCGCTCGCCGCGCCCTCGAATTTCGAGCCGAGCGTCTGGTATGCGATCTCGCCCGATGGCCTCGTCACCGTGACCTGCGGCAAGGCCGACATGGGCCAGCACATCGCCTCCACCATGGCGCAGATCGTGGCCGAGGAGCTGGGCGCGAAGTGGAGCGACATGCGCGTTCAGCTCGCTTCCAACGATCCGAAGTTCAACGATCCCGTGCTCGGCGCGCAGATCACCGGCGGCAGCTGGTCGACCATGATGAACTTTGAGGCCATGAGCCGTGCCGGCGCGGCCGGCCGCATCGCGTTGACCGAGGCCGCGGCCTCGGCCATGGGCCTGCCGCCCTACTTCAAGGACCAGCTCGTCGTGCGGGACTCCGTGGTCTCGCATCCGACATCGAAGAAGCAGATGAGCTTTGCCGAGATTGTCAAAAGCGGCAAGGCGACGAAGACCTTCACGCCGGACGAGCTGAAGGCGATCAAGCTGAAGACGCCGGACCAGTACACCATGATCGGCGTGTCGGTGCCGCAGCTCGACATCCCCTCCAAGACCAACGGCACCGCCAAGTACGGCATCGACGTCATGCTGCCGGGCATGGCCTATGGTGCGGTGGTCACGCCGCCGGTGCGCTTCGGCGCGACCGTGAAATCGGTCGACGATTCGGCGGCGAAGAAGGTGCCGGGCTTCATCAAGGCCGTCACCCTCGACGACAAGACCGGAACGACGTCGGGGTGGGTCGTCGCGGTCGCGGCCACCTACGCCAACGCCAGGAAGGCGGCGCAAGCGTTGAAGATCGCCTATGACGGCGGTCCGAACGCGAAGCTGTCGAGCCAGTCGCTGCTCGATGAAGCCATGCGGCTTCAGAAGCTGGAGGATTCCGGCCAGTTCTTCGTCAAGGACGGTGATCCCTCTGCGGCGTTCGGCACGGCCGCAAAGGTGCTGGAAGCGGAGTACACCACCAGTATCAACATCCACGCGCCGCTGGAGCCGATGAACGCCACCGCGGAGTTCAAGGGCGAGATCCTGCACATCTATTCCGGCAACCAGTTCGCGACGCGCTCCGGGGCGATCGCCGCGGGTGCAGCCGGGATCGATCCGAAGTTCGTCGTCATGCACCAGCATTGGCTGGGCGGCGGCTTCGGCCGGCGTCTCGATGCCGACATGATGGTTCCCGCCGTGCAGGCGGCGAAAGCGGTCGGCAAGCCGGTGAAGGTGATCTACTCGCGCGAGAACGACATGACGATGGATTTCTCGCGTCCGCTCACCTACCAGAAAGTGAAGGCCGGCGTGGACGGCGACGGCAAGCTCGTCGCGCTCAGCCACGACGTCGTGTCGGCCTGGCCGACCGCGCGCTGGGGAATCCCCGATTTCCTGACGCCCTCGGTCGACAAGAAAGGCCCGCTCGACAGCTTCACGGTGAACGGAGCCGACTTCTTCTACACCGTGCCCAACCATTACGTGCGCGCGATCAAGAACGAGCTCGCGCACAATGCGACGCCGTCCGGGCAGCTTCGTTCGGTGGCGCCGGGCTGGACGTTCTGGGCGGTCGAAAGCATGATCGACGAGATCGCGGCGGCGGCCGGCAAGGACCCGGCGCAGTTCCGCATCTCGCTGCTCGACGGCGCCGGCAAGAATGACGGCGGCGCGCAGCGGCTGCGCAATACGCTGCTCGCCGCGATGGGGTTGTCCGGCTACGGCACCAGGCAACTGCCGAAAGGTGAAGGCATGGGTGTTGCCTGCGTCTCGTCGCAGGAACGGGCGACTGCGAGCTGGACGGCCTGTGTCGCCCATGTCGCGGTGGCGCCGTCGGGCGCGGTGACCGTGAAGAAGCTCACGGTCGCAACCGACGTCGGCACGCAGGTGCATCCCGACAACATCCGCGCCCAGGTCGAGGGCGCGGCGCTGTGGGGCCTGTCGCTGGCGATGTACGAGAAGGCGACGCTGAAGGACGGTGGCATCGAGCAGACCAATTTCGATGGCTATACGCCCTTGCGCATGAGCCAGGTGCCCGAGGTCGCCGTCGCCGTGATCGCCAACGGCGAGAAGGCCACCGGCGTCGGCGAGCCCGCCGTGACGGTGGTCGCCCCCGCCATCGGTAACGCCATCTTCAATGCCAGTGGCGCCCGCGTGCGAGCGCTGCCGATCACGGCGGAGGCCGTGAAGGGTGCGATGAAGGCGTAGGGCTGGCTGCGATTGTGACGTGACATGATCCGCCGGAGGCCAACCTCCGGCGGATTTGTTTTTGGGGCCACTTCCCGTCATTCCCCGCGAAGGCGGGGAATCCAGTACGCCGCGGCGTCTCGGTTCCAGCCGCGCCGTCTCGGCGTACTGGGTCGCCCGGTCAAGCCGGGCGACGACAGCGGAGGGCGGCGAGAGCGCCAAAAATTCACCTGTGTTATCAATGCTCTTTCTACTGTGCATGGGGTTGTTTTCGCCCTTTTGCAGTTCCCTTCAATGGAACCCAAACCCGTAAAATTGCGCGCTTTCCCGCAGGGTTCCATTGAGCACGCCTCTTAAGGGCCAGAGAACCTGATCCGGCTTAGGCTGACGCCAAATACACTCCCGTGCTCTTGGGGAAGCCATGAACGCGCTAGCCAAATCCGCCGCCAAACGCCGGCTCTTGCTCGCCTCCGACCGGAGCGATGAGAGCGGCGAGCTTGCCAGCATCCTGAAGGCCGTCGGCGACGTCTCGACGGTGACGACGCAGGACATTCCCGAGAAGCCCTCGCGCGATCTGTCCGGCCTCGTGGTCGACATCAATCTGCGCTCGCCCGAGAGCGTGCAGCGGGTGCGCAACAAGCTGCGCGGCGATGCCTATCGCTCGATGCCGCGGCTGTTCGTGCTCGCCGATGCCCTGCATCACGGCACCATGCAGGCCTGGGCGCTGGGCGCCACCGACACGATCTCGCGCCCGCTCCAGCCCGAGGACATCCTCCAGCGCATCCGCGCCGCCTTCCCCGACACCGCCACCTATGACGCGACCGATCGCGGCAAGACGCTCAACCGCGGCGTCGAGGCGGCGCACGCGGTGCTCGCCAAGATGTTCGGGAAGCTGCCGCTCGGCGTGCCCCTGACCTTCGACGACGTTATCGCCGCCGAGAACAAGATCCTGAAGGCGATCAAGCACTCCTCGCTGCGCGAATGGCTCACCACCGTCGGCTGCCACCATGTCGGCAGCTATCGGCACTGCCTGTTCGTCACCGGTTTCGCCGTCGCCTTCGCGCAGCATCTCGGCATGCGCGAGGACGACCAGCGCCGCCTCACCCGCGCCGCGCTGCTGCACGATGTCGGCAAGGCCTTCGTTCCCTCCGTGCTGCTCGACAAGCCCGGCAAGCTCACCGACGAGGAGATGGCCGAGGTCCGCCAGCATCCGCGCCGCGGTTACGACGCGCTCGCCGCGCAGGGCGGCTTCCCGCCGGAGATGCTCGACGTCGTCCTGCATCACCACGAATTCCTCGATGGCTCCGGCTATCCCAACGGCCTGTCGTCGAACCAGATCAGCGACATCGTGCGCCTGACAACGATCGTCGACATCTACGCCGCGCTGGTCGAGAAGCGTGCCTACCGCATGCCGTTCACCCACTCGCGTGCGTTCACAATGATGGAAGGCATGGGCGGCAAGCTCGACCAGCAACTGTTGCAGGCATTCCGCCCGGTGGCGCTGGGGTCGTTCTAGGCGAGATGCCGTAGGGTGGGCAAAGCGAAGCGTGCCCACCACTTCCAAGAACGTGGGCACGGCGCTGACGCGCCTTTGCCCACCCTACGGCAGCGTGCCGTCTGGCGGCGCCGTCCTCACCCCAGCATCTTCCGCAGCTCCGCCTTCGCGACCTTCTCCAGTGTCGAGCGCGGCATGCCGTCGACGAGCCTGATCTCGCGCGGCAGCTTGAAGTCGGCGAGGCCCTTGCGGCAGGCGGCCATCACGCGCTCATGCAGATCCGGCGGCGCGCCGGCGACGCCGCCATGCGGGATGATGAACACGACCGGCACCTCGTCCAGCATCGGATGCTTCTTCGCCACCACCGCGGCTTCGCGCACGCCTGGTACGAGCGCGATTACCTGCTCGATCTCGGAGGCCGCGACGTTCTCGCCGCCGACCTTCAGCATGTCCTTGGCGCGGTCGCCGAACTTGATGAAGCCGTTCTCCAGCCGTTCGACGCGGTCGCCGGTGAGGAAGAAGCCGTGCGCGTCGAAACTGTCGCGCGTCGCCGTCTCGTCGTGCAGATATTCGGCGAACAGCGACAGGCCGGGGATGCCCTTGATCGCGAGATTGCCGGTGCCGCCGACCTCGGTCGGCCGTCCGTCATCGTCGGTGACGCGGATCTGATACTCGCTCGCGGCGCGGCCGATCGACATCGGAATGTTGGGCTGGTCGACCTCGCCGACGATGCCGTGGGTGATGGTCTCGGTCATGCCCCACCAGCCGATGATCTTGACGCCGAAGGCAGCGAAGGCCGGCGGCTCGTTGATGGCGGTGCCCCACAGGCGGAATTTGTGGTCCTTCGGAATGTCCTGCTCGAGCAGCGCCTTCATGCAGAACGGAATGGTCGAGGTCCAGGTCGAGCCATGCTCGCGCGCGACCTGCCAGAACCGGCTGGCGGAGAAGCGCGGCTGGATCACGCAAGTCGCCCCGACCCACAACGTCGCCAGCATCGAATAGGCCAGCGCATTGGTGTGGAACAGTGGCAGATTGGCCTGGTGCACGTCGCCGGCGTGAAGGTCTTCATGCGCGGCGTTGATCTTGGCGCCCCACAGCGCGTTGGCGTGGGTCCACAGCACCGCCTTCGGCCGCGATGTCGTGCCCGAGGTGTATTGCACACTGCACGGCGCCAGCGGATCGGGCGCGCGCGTCGGACGATCGGCGCTGTCGGCGAACAGCGCTTCAAAACTGTCGCCGCGCGAGGCGCCCTGCGCAGGCGCTGCGCCGGCATCGTGCGAGGTCACCGCCATCCAGCGAACGTTGCGGCAGTTCTGCGCGACAATCTCCGCATAGGCCGGCTGCGTGATCGCGGCGACCGCGCCGCAATGGTCGGCAAAATATTCGATCTCGGCCGGTGCAGAGCGGGTGTTGGTGGTGACCGCGATGGCCCCACACTCGACACAGGCAAACCAGGCCAGCATTGCCTCGATGCAATTGTCGAGATGAATGAGAACATATTCGCCGGGCTTGATGCCGCGCTTCGCCAGGCCCGCCGCAAGCGCGCCGACGCGCTCGTGAAACTCGCCATAGCTCCAGCGCCGCGCCGGCGCATCGAACGGCGCCCAGATCAGGAAGGGATGATCACGCCGGACCTCGGCGCGCATCCTCAGGAGCCAGGGCACGTCGAGCCCTGCGAATGGGCCTACTACTCCGGCAGCGGATTGTTGAATGGACATGGATCCTCCCGTGCAGCCTGCATCTTGATGGCGGCTGTCTTCGGATTATTGCGTCTTCCTGCCACTGGATGACGCGGGGAGCAAATCGGGGGAGTATGCGGCCGTTCGCGCTCTCTCCCCGTCATTGCGAGGAGCCCTTGCGACGAAGCAATCCAGACTACCTCCGAGGAGCGATTCTGGATTGCTTCGCTTCGCTTGCAATGACGGTGGGGCAGGCGGCTTGGCCTTACCGACCGCCGTCCTCGTACGACGAAATCTCGATCAGGCTGCCATCCGGATCCCGGCAATAGACCGAGCGCAGCGTGCCGCGGGCGCCTTGCCTGGGAGAGGGGCCTTCCTCGATCGCGACGCCATGTGCCTTCAAATGCGCCACCACCTCGTCGGGCGTGGCGGCGGTGAGGAAGCACAGGTCCTCGCTGCCGGCGGTCTGGTGGTCGGCGGTGAACCATTCCACCTTGTCGGCATCGCGCGGCCGGACGTTGATCTTCTGGTTACCGAATTGCAGAGAAGTCCGCGGCGCTTTGCCGCCGCCGGGGTCGAACACCTTGACTTCCATGCCGAGAATCCTGCGGTACCACTCCGTGGTCGCCGCGACGTCGGTGACGTTGATCACGAGATGATCGAGGGCTTCGACCTTGACCGGCATGCCTTATCCTTTCGTCGTGATGCGCCCCACGCACTTTCCGCGCTCCGCAAGCTTTGTTACAACCACGCCGACGCCACTTTCAAGCTATCTGGCCTTCAAGAACAACACTGGGAGAACCCTTGAGATGATCACTCGCCGTACCGCCCTGGGCCTGCTCGCCGCCAGTCCGCTCGCAGCCACCCCGCTGTCGAAGGCCCTTGCCGCCGATTATCCGGCCCGGCCCGTGAAATGGGTGGTCGGCTATCCGCCGGGCGGCGCCACCGACATCCTGGCGCGGCTGATCGGCCAGCGCCTGTCGGAAAAGTTCGGCCAGCAATTCGTGATCGAGAACAAGCCGGGCGCCGGCAACAATATCGGCACCGAATCGGTCGTCAACGCCGAGCCGGACGGCTACACGCTGCAGCTGGTCAATCCGGCCAACTACATCAACGCCTCGCTCTATACCAACCTCAAGTTCAACTTTGTGCGCGACATCGCGCCGGTCGCCTCGTTCCAGCGCGTGCCGAACGTGATGACCGTCAACAAGGACGTGCCGGCCAAGAACGTCGCCGAGTTCATCGAATATGTGAAGGCCAATCCCGGCAAGGTCAACATGGCCTCGTCCGGCAACGGCACCTCGGTGCATCTGTCCGGCGAGATGTTCATGGCGATGACCGGCTGCAAGATGCAGCACGTGCCCTATCGCGGCGCCGCGCCCGCGATCACCGACATGCTCGGCGGCCAGGTGCAGGTGATCTTCGACAACATGCCCTCGATCATCCAGCACATCCGCTCCGGCTCGCTCCGCGCCATCGGCGTCACCACCACCGAGCGTTCGCCGCAACTGCCCGACGTGCAGCCGATCGCCGACACCGTGAAGGGCTACGAGGCCAGCGCGCTGTTCGGCATGGGCGCGCCGAAGAATACTCCGAAGGAGATCATCGCCAAGCTCAACAGCGAGATCAACACGCTGATGAAGGAGCCCGACATGACCAAGCGCCTGGTCGAGCTCGGCGGCGAGCCGCGGGTGCAGACGCCCGAGGCGTTCGGCGAGGAGATCAAGGCCGAGACCGATAAGTGGAAGAAAGTCGTCGACTTCGCCGGCCTGAAGGTCGAGTAGCGATCTTGTGATGACCGTGATGAAAGCCCTGCCGTTCGGCAGGGCTTTTTTCTTTCGTGCCTTGTTTCGTTGATCGGAATTACCGCAACCGCGGGTGCATCGCCGCGCGCGGCCGTTGCGTCATACTTGCCGCGTCTCACGTTCGATATGACCGCTGCCGGATCACGCGCTCCGTGCAGGGCGGTGTGAGCAGGCTCCCTGCTTGACACCTCGCCATTCGCGTCTATACTAAACCACATGGTTAAGTATGAGAGCGGAACGCTGGACCGGACATTTGCGGCGCTGTCCGATCCGACACGGCGGGCATTGCTGGCGCGCCTGGGCGAGCAGGAGAGCCTGTCCGTGAGCGAGCTGGCCGCGCCGTTTCCGGTTTCGCTGCCGGCGATCATGAAGCATCTCGAGGTGCTCACGGATGCAGGCCTGATCGTACGGGAGAAGACCGGGCGCACGGTCTCCTGCCGGCTCACCGCGCAGCCGATGGAGCAGGCGATGAGCTGGCTCAATCGCTACGCGCAATTCTGGTCCGACAAGTTCGACCGACTTGCCGCCTTCGTGGAGGAAGAGACATGGCCAACGCAGCCGTCAACACCGATCCCCGCACGGCCGAACCACCAAGCCTCACGCTCACGCGCCGGCTCCGCGCGCGGCCGGAAAAAGTCTACGCCGCCTGGACGCAAGCCGCGCAGCTAGTGCAATGGTTCGGGCCGCCGAACATGACGCCGGCGACACTGAGCGCCGAGCTCGACGTCCGCGCCGGCGGCAGCTTTCGCATCAGCTTCACCCGCGACGACGGCGAATATTTCGAGGCCGGCGGCATCTATCGCGAGGTCGTGCCGAACGAACGGCTGGTCTTCACCTGGGCCTGGCACTCGACGCCGGAGCGCGAATCGCTGGTGACGATCACGCTGAAGCCGGACAACGCCGGCACGCTGATGGTCTTCCGCCATGCCCAGTTCTTCGACGAGGCCGCACGCGACAACCACCAGCGCGGCTGGACGTCGTTCTTCGACAAGCTCGACGCCTTTGTCGTCTGACATCAGGGAGGACATCATGCCGCAACATCAGATCGTCTCGCGCGAGCAATGGATCGCCGCCCGCAAAACCCATCTGGTGCATGAGAAGGAGTTCTCGCAGGCCCGCGAGCGCCTCGCCGAGGAGCGCCGCGCATTGCCCTGGGTGAAGGTCGACAAGAGCTACGTGTTCGAGGGACCGAGCGGCAAGGTGACGTTCGGCGATCTCTTCAGGGGGCGTTCGCAGCTCGTCGTCCAGCACGTGATGTTCGCGCCCGACTGGGAGGCCGCCTGCAAGAGCTGCTCGTTCTGGGCCGACGGTCTTGATCGCATGGTGCCGCACCTCGCTGCGCGCGACACCACGACAGTGGCGGTGTCGCTCGCGCCGGCAGCCAAGCTGGAAGCCTTCAAGACGCGGATGGGCTGGACCTTCGATTGGGTCTCCTCGGGCGGCAGCGATTTCAACTACGACTACGAGGTGTCGTTCACGCGCGAGCAGATCGACAAGGGCGTGCCAAGGTACAATTTCGGTACCACGCCGTTCTATGGCCCCGAGCTGCCGGGCATCAGCGTGTTCTTCCGCGACGAGGCCGGCGACATCTTCCACACCTATTCGTGCTTTGCCCGCGGCCTCGACATGATGAACGCCGCCTATCAGTATCTCGACCTCACCCCGCTCGGCCGTCACGAGATCGGCCTGCCCTATCCGATGGATTGGGTCCGCCTGCGCGACGAGTACGAGCCGCGGACGGCGGAGCGGGCGTGCTGCCACGGCTGAGGCTGGCCGTCACGTCGAGGCCGTACGGACGGTGTCATTGCCCGGCTTGACCGGGCAATCCAATACTCCGAGACGGCAGTGCTGGAATCGAGGAGCCGCGGCGTACTGGATTCCCGCCTTCGTGGGGAATGACAGCCGGTGGTTGGTGAAGCAGCGTGCGTCAGTCGCAAGCTACCGCTTCGCGTCCGCCTGTTCTGTACCGGTACACGAGATCAGCATCGTGTAGGCGCGGGCGTTGGCCGCGATGTCGGTGGTCTTCAATTCGCCCTTGGGCTCTGCGGTCTGGTAGGGCACGACGGAATTGTCGAGGAAGTCGCGGAGCGCGCCGGTCTTGATGGCGAAGTTGATGTTCTCGGTCAGCTGCCCGGTCTCTTTGATCATCCTGAGCGCGTTGAGCTTGGCAACGACGACGCCTGCGACCTGGCCGGACAAATCGAACAAGGGGCCTCCACTGTTGCCCGGTTGAACGGCCGCACTGATCTGCAAACGTCCCGTGTGATTGCGGAAGCCGCTGAGCGAGCTGACGATGCCCGTAGTCACGGTCAGGTCGGAGGTGAGATAGCCGTGTAGCGGGAAGCCGATGGCCACCACGGAATCTCCCGAGTGCATCGAGCGGTCCCGGATCTTCGCAAAATCCTTGAATGCTGCTGTTGCCGGCGCTTGCAGCAGCGCGAGATCATTTGTCGCATCGCTGGAGACAACCCGCAGCACCATCGCGGCCTCGCCGGCGAGGTTGCCCTTGATATCTCCGGTGCAACCATCGATCACGTGACTGTTGGTGACGACGTGTCCGTTGGGGCTGGCCACAAAACCGGTGCCGGTGAAGGTCCCGGTTCGTCCCGGCTTGGCAGGAGGCGCACCCTGCTTGTCCCCGGCCACTGCGGGCTTCGCCGCCACCTTGGTGAAGTCGCCGGCCTTGTCGAGCCCGTCGGCTTTCACCTTGGTCACGCAATTGGCCAATGCGGCGATCACTGGCCCGGTCGAGGTCAGATTGAAATTCAGAACGGAGCGGACGGCTGTCGCCACCATCAGGCTCGCCTTCTGAAAGGTTCGTACGACATTGACCGGCATGATGGCCGTGAGCATGTCGGGCTGGTAGGCCGTGGCGTACAGCCTGGCTTGCTCTTGTCCGTCAAAGGTCACGTCGATCGCTGCGTTTTCGCCCTTGTTGAAGCGATAGCTGTGACTCGCAAAGGCGAGCGACCATGTGCCGGCGGCATTTTGGCTCACGACGAGGATGACGCCGTTCGCATAAGGCGTCGTCGCCGCGCAATGCGAGAAGGCGCCCGTCTCGTCATTGCTGAAGGCGCCGCCGATCCAGTTGCCGACATTGACGCTGCCGAACGGACCCTTCGCATGCGCCGCCCCGGCAACGCCCAGCTGCAGTAGAGACGCAACGACGAATGACTTTAGCCACATACTCTTTCCCCCACGCTTTTGCGCCGCATCTTATCTTTGGGTGCAAGGGGGGCGCAACCGGCAGTTGTCCATCCGGGACCGGTCTCCCCGCCAACGACTTTCGGCCTTGCCTTTACTTTGCAGCCCTATATACTTTGCAATACAAAGTAACCCAACGGACGATCCTGGAAACATTGGGCGGAGCGAGGTTTTGGCGTTGCCGATGCGCGATCTCGACAAGGCACTGGCCGATATCGTGGCGATCCGCAGCCAGATCGCCGCCGGCACGGCGTTCCGCGGCTATGGCCCGGCGACGATGGCTGCGACGGGCGCCGTCGCGCTTCTCACCGCGATCCTGCAATTCTGGCTGCTCGGCGATCCCACCGGCGAGCCGCTCGGTTTCTTCTTCGGCTGGCTCATCGCTGCCACGCTTTCGGGCCTGATCATCGGCATCGAGATGCGCGCGCGTTCGCGCCGCCATCATTCGGGCCTTGCGGACGCCATGATCCACCAGGCGGTCGAGCAGTTCCTGCCGGCCGGCGTCGCCGGCGTGCTGCTTGCGGTGGTGATGTGGAAGTTCGCGAGCGAGGCGCTGTGGCTGCTGCCCGGCCTGTGGCAGATCCTGGTCTCGCTCGGCATCTTCGCATCCGTCCGCTCGCTGCCGCGGACCGTCGCACTGGCCGGCGCCTGGTATTTCATGTCCGGCTTTGCCGTGGTGGTGCTCGCGAGCCAAACCCACACGCTGTCGCCATGGACCATGGGGCTGCCCTTCGTGATCGGGCAGTCGGTGATGGCGGGCATTCTGTATTTCGCGTCCGGAGACAATGATGTCGAAGACTGACAGCGCGCCCTTCTCTTATGAAGGACTAGACCGCGTGATCCACGAGAAGGCGAGGCTCGGGCTTCTGACCTCACTGATGGCGCATCCCAAGGGTCTGGCGTTCGCCGATCTCAAGCAGCTCTGCGGCCTCACCGACGGCAATCTCAGCCGGCATCTCGCCGTACTTCAGGAGGCCGGCCTCGTCGAGGTGACCAAGGGCTATGAGGGCAACCGCCCGCACACGACCTGCCGCCTGACCAAGGCCGGCCGCCGCCGCTTCCTCGACTATCTCGCCGTGCTCGAACGCCTCGTGCGCGACGCCGCCAAGGCCGCCGGCCGCGAGGCGCCGCCGCTCGGCCGTCTCGGCATCATCTCGACCTGATCCTCCCCCCTTTTGACCGGAGACTTTGCAATGCAAAGTGACGAGACCTCTCGTAATATGACCTCTCGCAACGAGAAGCTTCACGTCGGCATCATCATGGATGGCAACGGCAGATGGGCGACGCGGCGCGGCCTGTCGCGCCTGCGCGGCCACGAGGCCGGCGTCGAGACCATCCGCCGCATCGTCGAGGCTGCGCCGAAGCAGGGCATCGGTACGCTGACGCTTTACGCCTTCTCGACCGACAATTGGCGCAGACCGAAAGCCGAAGTCGCCGCGCTGATGACGCTGCTGCGCTTCTATCTCGCCAACGAAGTCCAGGCCCTCGTGAAGAACGGCGTGCGTCTCTCCGTGATCGGCCGCCGCGACCGGCTGCCGGACGGTATCGCCAATGCGATCGCGCGGGCCGAAGACGCAACCGCTCACGGCAGCACACTGCACCTGCGCATCGCGGTCGACTATTCCGCGCGCGACGCCATCCTCAACGCCGCGGCAAAGGCGGCGGCGCTGACGAGCCTGACCCGCGAGGCGTTCTCGCAGCTTGTCACCGGCGAGGCCGGATTGCGCGACGTCGATCTCATCATCCGCACCTCGGGCGAGAAGCGGCTGTCGGACTTCCTGCTCTGGGAAGGCGCGTATGCCGAGTTGCACTTCACCGAGCGGATGTGGCCCGAATTCGACGCGGGCGATCTTGCCACGGCCCTGGCCTCCTTCCATGGCCGCGAGCGCCGCTTCGGCGGTCTCCAGGCGATCATGCCGGAGGAGGTGCCTTCACTTTCCCGGGCGTAATGCCGAAAGCGGAGCTGAGCAAGAGTCTCCGCCGCAAAATCACATGCGATGTTTTCAGGTTCAGTCGGGGATTGGGCTTCATTAAACGAAGTGGGACGGACGATCACGCCAACCAAAGCGGGAGCGAAAGTCCATGCGTGTTCTTCTCGTCAACGTGCCTCACCCCTCGATCGGCAGCCGGATTCCGGACGATCATCTGCCGCCGCTCGGCCTGCTCGCGATCGGCGGTCCGCTGATCGACGACGGTCACACCGTGCGGCTGATCGATGCCGAGTTCGGCCCCATGCCGGTCGCGGACATCATCAGCGAAGCGAACCGCTTCGCCCCGGATGCCGTGCTGTTCGGCCATTCCGGCTCGACCTCCGGACATCCGGTCATCACGGAAATTGCCCAGACCCTGGTCAGGGCCATGCCACGCGTGCTGATCGTCTATGGCGGCGTTTTCCCGACCTATCACTGGCGCGACATCCTGCGCGATGAGCCCTATGTCAGCGCCATCGTACGCGGCGAAGGCGAGGAGACGGCGCGACGCCTGATGCGCGCGCTGGAATATGGCCACGACCTCGGCGGCATTGCCGGCATCGCGTTCCGCGATGTCACCGGCCCCCGCGCCTCGCCGCCGGCACCTGTGATCGCGGACCTCGATGCCTATCGCATCGGCTGGGATTTGATCGACCATGCGCGCTACAGCTATTGGGGCGGCCTGCGCGCCGTGGTCGTGCAGTTCTCGCGCGGCTGCCCGCATCTGTGCAATTACTGCGGCCAGCGCGGCTTCTGGACGCGCTGGCGCCATCGCGATCCCGTGCGCTTCGCCAAAGAGCTGGCGCGCCTCAACCGCGAGCACGGCGTCAAGGTCATCAACTTCGCTGACGAAAATCCGACCGTGTCCAGGAAAGCGTGGCGCGCCTTCCTCGACGCGCTGATCGCCGAGAATGTCGACCTCATCCTGGTCGGCTCGACTCGCGCCGACGACATCGTGCGCGATGCCGACATTCTGCATCTCTACAAGAAGGCCGGCTGGCAGCGCTTCCTGCTCGGGCTGGAGAACACCGACGAAAAGACCCTGGAGCTGATCCGCAAGGGTGCGACCACCGCGACCGACCGCGAGGCCATTCGCCTGCTGCGGCAGCACGGCATCCTGTCGATGGCGACCTGGGTGGTCGGGTTCGAGGAGGAGACCGATCGCGATCACTGGCGCGGATTGAAGCAGCTCCTCGCCTATGATCCCGATCAGGTCCAGCTCCTCTATGTCACGCCGCATCGCTGGACGCCGTACTTCCGGCTCGCCGCCGACCGCCGCGTGATCCAGCCCGACCGCCGGCGCTGGGACTACAAGCACCAGGTGCTCGCCACGCGCCACATGGCGCCGTGGCGCGTGCTGGTCTGGTTCAAGTTCACGGAGATGGCGCTGCAATGTCGCCCCAAGGCGATCTGGCGGACGCTGTTCCAGCGCGACGCAGGCCTGCGTCACGCCATGCGCTGGTACACCCAGATGGGCCGCAGGGTGTGGCCGCACGAGATCCTGGAATTTCTGCGCGCACGGCGACTCAAATGGGGACCCACTGTGCGGGAATTCTGGGGCGCGCCGCAGGACGGCGAGGAGCAGTCGATGACCGCGACAAGGCCGGAGCGGCGCGTCGGAACGCGAGAGGCCGCATGACCGCAGGCTCCTGTGTGACGCACGGCACAGGGCAATGATTTGTTCGTTTTCGGCCGCGAGATTGGCAGCGCTGTCCAAGCGGCAAGGGCGCCGCCTCGGCTAGGTCTGCAGTCGACGCAACCTGCCGAAAGTCTCGCGCATGTCACAGCCATCTCTGGATGCCGTTGTCGAGCCGGATGAGACGAAAGGCACACTCCGCATCAGGACCGCCAGCGTGTCCGATGTGGAGAGCCTGTCGATCTATTTCACGAGCCTCTCCACGACAACGCGCAACAAGCGTTTCATGGGCGCGCGGGCGGACCTCGCCGTGGTCGCGGCCGAGTGCGTTGCCAAAGCCGGCCATCCCGATCGTTTCACCTTGCTCGCCGAGCTCAGGCAGGAGGGCCAGAGCACGATCATCGGCGAGACGCTCTACGCCTATGACGCGGCCAGCCGCCACGGTGATTTCGCCATCTCCGTCGCCGATGTCTTTCAGCGCAAAGGGGTCGGCCTGAAGATGATGTCTGCGATGGAGCGGCACGCGAGCGATCTCGGTCACGAGATGATCGCAGCCGAGACCGCGCGGGCAAATGCCGAAATGCGCGGCCTTGCGAAGAAGGCGGGATTCGAGGACACCGGCCTCGGCGACTGGCAGTCGGTCCACCTCGCAAAGCGGCTGTCGCGCTAGCCGGGCTTGCCGCAAATTTGAGCAAGCGTAGTGCAATTGAAAATCGCTGCGCTCGTCTGCGGATCGTGCTCTAGTGTATCCCGTGACGGGAGACTTTGGCGATGCGTGCAGTTCTGGACTATTGCACCGGCGGAACGGAGCGGCAGCTTGCGGCCGGCGCGGTCGTCGTCACCGAGGGCGGCACCACCGGCCATCTCTATGTGCTGATGCAGGGCAAGCTCGAGGTGCTCAAGGGCGAGATGGTGGTTGCCACCGTCACCGAGCCCGGCGCGGTGCTCGGCGAGATGTCCGTGCTGCTGGGTCAGCCGCATACCGCAACCGTGCGGGCCTGCTCCGATGCGGTCGTCTACGAGTTCGAGGATGCCGCCTCGTTCCTCGCGCAGGAGCCGGGCGTGGCGCTTTTGATCGCAAAAATGCTGGCGCAGCGGCTCAACGTCGCCAACACCTATCTGGCCGATCTCAAGCGGCAATATGCCGGCCACGGCACGCATCTGGCCATGGTCGGCGAGGTGCTCCAGAGCATGATCAACCTGCCGCCGCTTGAGGTCTCGCCAGGCTCGGATCGGCAATCCGATCCAAGAATGTGAGCCAGTCCGGCGGCGCCTCGATCGGAGCTGCGGGCCGCTTCAGCGGCGCGGCAAGATCGATCCATTGCGCTTCGCCGGCCGCAAGCCAGAACGCCTGGTCCGCGTCGAGGTCCAGCACGATGTAGGTCGGGGGACGGCCGGGTTGCAGGCCGGTGTTGAACACCCAGCTCTGGCCCAGCCGGTCGAACCACGAGCCGTCGGTGATGAAGGGCGACTGGTGCACATGGCCCGAGATCACCATCGACGGCTGGTACTGCATGATCCATTGCACCAGGTCGACGTCGCCGAAGAAGCGCTTGCCGCCCCAGCTGGTCGGTGAATTCGCCGGCGGCGCATGATGCGCCCAGATCCATCGCCTCGGTCGACCGGCCGCCGCGTCGCGCAGTTGCTCGACGATGCGCTGCTTGACCAGCGGCCCGTCCCACCACGGGCACACCGTGAACAGCGTGTCGCCGATGGCGAGGCTGTCGCCATCGCAGGCAATGCCCATCTCGCGCACCTCGGAGATCCAGCGCGAGATCTTCTCGCCGTCCGCATTACGCTCGTCGAGGTCGTGATTGCCGGAGCAGAGGATCACGCGGGTCTGGGCGGCGAGCAGCGTGAGGTATTTTTTCACCACCACGATCTGCGCGCGAAAATCCACCATCGAGCCGATGTCGAGCGCATCGCCGGCGAAGATCACGAGGTCGAATTGCGGAGCGGCGCTGACCAGCCAGTCGAGCTGCGGCAGCGAGTAATGCAGGTCGGCCACGACCAGGCAGCGCATTGAAAATCCGTACGAGCTTGAAAATGTCAGGGAATTACAAAAGTCATAAAGCAAGAAGCAGACCAGCATGGCCGCTCCTTCCCGTCAATCCCAGCGGGGCTGGACCCGATCATCGAATTCTGATGTCGTGGCTCTCCTTCAACCGCTCGTGTCCGCATGACCTCCTTCAAGACCATTCGTGCCCGCGCCGAGAAGCGCAAGGGCGGGCCCAAGGCGCTCGAAAAGCTGATGCCCGAGAAGCCCGACCTGAAGGGCCTCGCAAAACGCGGCGACGACCGCATCCTCGCCGAGATGAGCAAGCGGGTGTTTTGCGCGGGCTTTGCATGGAGCGTGATCGATTCGAAATGGGACGGCTTTGAAGAGGCGTTCCTGCATTTCCAGCCGGCCAAGCTCACCTTCCAGCCCGAGGACTATTGGGAAGGCCTCTTGCGCGACGCGCGCATCGTGCGCAACGCCGCCAAGATCATGTCGGTGCGCGACAATGCCGCCTTCATGCAGGAGATCGCGAAGGAGCACGGCAGCTTCGGCAAATTTCTGGCGAAGTGGCCATCCTCAGATGAGGTCGGCCTGCTCGATCTCCTGACCAGGCGCGGCTCCAGGCTCGGCGGCAATACCGGCCAGATGCTGCTGCGCTTCGTCGGCTGGGACGGTTTCGTCACATCCAAGGACGTGGTCGCCTGCCTGCGCGAAGCGGGTCTCGACATCGCCGAAGAGGTCAAATCCAAGCGCGATCTCGCCAAGGTGCAGGCGCAGTTCAACGCCTGGGCCGAGGAGACCGGTCTGCCTTACATCTATCTGTCACGGATCTGCGCGCTGTCGATCGGTGAGGTCAGGGGCAAGTAGCAAGTTCTGCTCCGCGCGCATCGTGCCGAATCGTGTGCATCCTGTGGCGATCTCGTGCCGCGAACGCGGCAGGTGTAACACGCGATCACGAAATACATTTCTCGGGGAACATTTGTGCGCAGCACCCGTTCGGGAATTTGAGCCAGGCGAACATCGACGCAGGGAACGCCCGCTGTGGCTCACCTCAATGAAACCCGACGTGACAGAAACGGAGCAGCTCATGAAGCTCACATCCGAACAGGTGAAGCAGACCGTCAACCAACTCGGCGCTCAGGTGCTGCCCGACGAGCATCCCGCGATGCCCCAGCTCAACAGCATGTTCGGCGAGCACACCTTCTTCGTCGACGAGATGGGACTGAAGGTCCTCGAGCCAACGCCGTCGCTCGGCGCCGAGCGCGAGACCGGCGAAGTCGTCAGCCTCGCCGACTGGAGCGATGCCGACCTGACGCGCCTGATGGCGCACGAGCCCGAGCCGACCGGCGTGATCGTGGTGTTCGAGCACGTGAGGCATTGATTGGTCTGAGCGGATCGATTTGCATCGGTGGCGGGCCTGAAAATCCCGCCACCCAGTCCGGCTCAAATGCCGAACGTCAGCTGCGGCTCTGCATCGTCCCCGGCCTGGAGGGCGGACAGCGAGACCCCGAGCAGCCTGACGCGCTTGGGCAACGGCATCTCGGCTTCGACCAGGCCACAGGCCAGCCGCTCCAGATCGTCCCGGCCCGCAACCACCGAAGCGGCGGATCTGCTGCGCGTGATGATCTCGAAGTCGGCAAATTTGATCTTCAAGGTGACGGTGCGGCCTCGATTTCCGGTGGTCTCGCAATGGCGCCAGACCTTGTCGACGAGCGGCTTGAGTTCGGCGACCAGCGCGCCATATTCGCTGAGATCGGTCGAGAACGTGGTCTCCGCGCCGATGGACTTGCGGATGCGGTCGGCCCGGACCGGCCGTTCGTCGACGCCGCGTGAGATCCAGTAATAATACGCGCCCGACTTGCCGAAATTCGCGTTCATGAACTCCAGCGTCTGGTTGCGAATGTCGCGGCCGGTGAACAGGCCGAGCGCGTTCATCTTCGCACTCGTCGCCGGGCCTATGCCGTGGAACTTGCCGACGGGCAGCGTCTCGACGAAAGCGGGACCCATCTCAGGCGAGATCACGAACTGGCCGTTAGGCTTGCGATGATCGGAAGCGAGCTTGGCCAGAAATTTGTTGTAGGAGATGCCCGCCGACGCGTTGAGGCCCGTCTCGGTCTTGATCTTCTCGCGGATACGTAAGGCGACGTCCCGCGCCAGCGGAATGCCTTGCAGGTTCTCGGTGACGTCGAGATAGGCCTCGTCGAGCGACAACGGCTCGATGATGGGCGTGTGCTCGGCGAAGATGTCGCGGATCTGCCTGGAGATCGCCTTGTAGACCTCGAAGCGCGGCTTGACGAAGATTAGGTCGGGACATTGCCGCTTCGCCGTCACCGACGGCATGGCGGAGCGAACCCCGAACTTGCGGGCCTCGTAGCTGGCGGCCGCGACGACGCCGCGCTCCGCGGAGCCTCCGACGGCGACCGCCTTGCCGCGCAGCTCCGGATTATCGCGCTGCTCCACGGACGCATAGAACGCATCCATGTCGATATGGAGGATCTTGCGGACGGGCGAGACCTCGCCAGTCACCGTGCCGGATTCGCTCATGGAAGGATGATACAATTGTGCGCAGAGAAGCGCGAGGTGATGGATGCTATCCCCCGGCGTGCTCAATGCGGCGACCTGACGGTTGAATTGAGACGTTCAGTCTCGATCGAATTCAAAAATCAATCCCGGGCTTGTGAGTGGCAAGCCCGGACATGCGTCCCCATATCGGCGCGGGGAGGACAGCCCATGCAATACAGCTCCGAGCTCATTCAGACGATGCGTCAGGCACTGGAGACCGTGATGGCGAGCGTGCCGGCGGATCAGTCCGTGTTCGGTCTGAAAGCCGCCGTCGCCGAATGCATTCTGAAAGCTGCCGCCCACGGCCAGACGTCCTATGACGGACTGGTGGCGTCCGCGTCCGACCAGATTCAGGCGATCATCTCGATGCTGACGTAGGCGCCGGTAGGAAAACGACGACAAGACTGGCGCACCCGACACGATTCGAACGTGTGACCTTTGCCTTCGGAGGGCAAAGGTGGGGAAATTACCCCTGCTTACCTCAAATCCCTTGGAATTGATGGCCCCCGGATATAGGCTGAAATCAGCCTGATTTGGGGGCTACGGTCGTTGCTCCGAATTTCCATCGATTTCCGGCGCCTGCTTACCCAGTGCTTACCTGAGGGAAAATTGCCGAAACTCACCAAACGCACAGTCGATGCAGCCGAAACCACGGGAGCCGACGTCTTTGTATGGGACGACGAGCTGCCGGGCTTCGGCCTGCGGGTGAAGAAAAGCGGCGCCAAGTCCTTCATCGTCCAGTATCGGAACGCGAATGGGCGGAGCCGTCGGCTCACCTTGGGCCGGTACGGCGTGCTGACACCTGAAGAGGCCCGCAAGGACGCCAAGCTGGCCCTGGCAGACGTCGTGAGGGGCTCAGATCCCGTCGAGAGCAAGAAACTCGCCCGCGGCGCTATGACCCTCGAGGAACTCTGCCGGGAATACCTCGACAAGGCCGAGCGCGGTCTGATCCTGACGCGACGAGGGGAAACAAAGAGCCAGACGACTCTGTACAGCGACAAGGGGCGAATCGAGCGGCACATCATCAAGCTCGTGGGCAAGAAGACCGTGAAGGGCTTCACCTCGACTGATGCCAAGGGGCTTCAGCGCGACATTATCGCCGGCAAGTCCGCAACCGACGTGAAGACCAAGAAGCGGGGCCGCGCGATTGTGACGGGCGGGAAGGGGACAGCTGCCCGCACGATGGGCCTTCTCGGCGGGATATTCAGCTACGCTGTCGATGAAGGCTACCGGCCGGACAATCCTATAAGTGGCATCAGGCGGCCAAAGGACCAAACGCTCGAGTGGCGCCTGGATGATGCGGGCTATCGTCGCTTAGGCAAAAGCCTCGCTACCGCAGAGGCGAGCGGCGAGCATTGGCAGCCCATCCTGGCGAGCAGAGCAGCCGCGATGACGGGCTGCCGTCTGGATGAGGTCGAAGGCCTGCTCAAGACTGAAGTCGACCCTGTGGGAATGGCGCTGCGGCTCGGCGACAGCAAGACCGGCAAAAGCATCAGGCCCGTGGGGCCAGCCGTTATCTCCGTCCTAAAGTCGGCAATGGCTAAGTCGAAATCCAAGTACGTCTTCCCCGCTGTCACGACCGACACGAAGCACCACACCGGCCTAACCCGCTGGCTGAAGAAGGTTTCTGCTAAAGATGTGCCGGGGATTACCTGCCACGGGCTGCGACACTCGTTCAGCTCGACGGCCGAGGATATCGGATATTCGATCCCGACCATCAAGGCGCTGATCGGGCATTCCAGAGCCAGTGTCACTGAAGGATACATTCACAAGATCGATTCGGCGCTCCTCGCAGCTGCCGATCGGATCGCCAGGCACATCGATGATGCCATGACCGGAAAGAAGCAAAGCAAGGTCGTCCAGCTTCGGAAGGCCTAATCAATCGGCGCGGCTAGGGTAGCTCCCGAAAAGCTGGTCCGCACCAGCCTGCCGCGTCGGCCATATGCGGAGCACAAGCGGAAGTGCAATGGCGGACTTTGTCCCAAAGGGATTCTACGCGCTCGAAAGAGCGGTGTTGCTTATAGCGCGAGAGCTAAACGAAAGTCTCTGGGATCACGCCAAAATGACCCTCTCAGAGATCAATGCATATGAGCGATTGGGGGAGACCGCGCACTACAAGGATCTCAGACGCACCTTGGAGGGCATCGAGCTAAGTCTTCGGGATCGCAAAACTGGCGAGCTACCCGACGATTCGATCGAAGAGCGCTTCAAGGCCTATCAGGAAAGCCAAAAGCTACTTCGAACAGCACTTAATGCAGGCGAACTGCAATCTGTGCTGCAGTTCGTCCGGACCGGAGAGCGATTCGACCAGCCCGCAGAGGCTTGGGCCCAAGAAAATGCCATGAGCTGGTTTGATGATGGTCTGACCTATGTCGAGACAGGCGGAACTCATCTGGTTCTCATTCCGCCGTTTGTCCCCGGTGCTCCGCTCGATGTGAACTTTCAAGAAATCGAGAATGGTGTCTGGGCTTCGATCGAAGACTCCTTTTCGGACTGGTACTATTCGGCGTCTGGTCCGATGGCCGACGTTGAAGTTAGGGAGCGGGACAAGGGCGGTCGTCCGCTTGAATATGATTGGGATGCAGTCAAGGAATATGCGCTCGGCTTGGTGAAGCAGCACGGCCGACCAGGTCGTACGAATAAGCGCCTGCCGAGCAAGAGTCAGCTCGCTGAAGCCGTTATGAACGAGTGGGCTAGGAAGGGCGTCGAATTGGCCGAGCCAACTGTTCGTCGCTACATTACGACTTGGTTGAAGGACCTCTGATCATAACCCCTGATCGGAGGTTATGATCAGTTTTGGACGGGTTCTGAGCGGCTTTCGGGCTCGCGACTATGCGAGAGGTTTCACGTCGACGAAGAGGATTCCCCTCTGTTGATGAGAGACCCGATGAAAGAAAACGCTGAGATCAACCCCGAACGCCTGCTGCGGCGTGCTCAAGCAGCGAAATATGTTGTCGAGACCTACAACGTCCCGTGCTCACCCAAGACGCTGGCAAAGCTTGCTTGCGTGAGTTCGGAAGGCCCGCCCTTTCGGTTGGCGGGACGCTTTCCCCTCTACCCCGTCTCCGGCCTCGACGCTTGGGCACAGAGGAAGATCGGACCCCTGGTCAGATCAACCTCCGAAGTCCGGCGCGTCGCCTAACCCCTGTTCCCCAAAACGAAAACCCGGCTGCACGATCCACATCTTGGCGGATCAGATCGTGCGCACCGGGCTCTCTAGGAGTCTTGAACTTGAAAACCTGTAGCAAACGACATCACAAAGCACAATCAGTTTCCGACCTGCCCTTGTTCAACTGGCGCATGGTGGTGGTGCATCCCAGCACGAGGGCCGGCAACTATGTTGCGCGTCGGTACCGCGTCCACCCGGCAGTTGCCGACCTGGTCGCAAACCTCGCCGGAATCGGGACGGGGGTGGAGCAATGAGCAACATCACCATCCGCAAGGCAGACGGATCGTGCCGGACCTTCACCGGCCGCCAAGCTTGGATGCTGCGAAAGTTGATCGACGCCGGATCAGCTGGGATCACCCTGCTGGAGACCTCCGGGGCGCGATGCTCGCACTACATCTACATGCTCAGGAAATCCGGCTTGAATATCTCGACCACCAGCGAGCCGCATGCGGGTCCGTTCCCCGGCATGCACGGTCGTTACCGGCTCGAAACCCCCGTCACCGTTGTTGCAGAGGCTGCGTAAATGAACTTTCATCACTCACGCGCGCCCCTGACCGCAGACGAGTTGAAGCGCCGTGCCGAAGCTTTGTCAGCGAACTCCCAGGCCTCGGACCACCATCAGAGCCATTCCGGAGACGAAGCAGTCGACACGGATCATAGCGATGAGCGGCAATACGGTCCCACGGCCGCAAAAATACTGCGCGAGGTGAAGCGCAGCGTGGCATTGGCGTCTCAGGACGCCAAGCTCGCCGTTTTCACGGAAGCCGCAGCGACACTGGCGGATGCCGTGGCGAGCCAGTGGGTGCCCAAGAACGTGATGGTCGATCGCCTGTCTGAAATCGCCGTCGCTCACGGACACTTCGGTCGTGATCAACGAGAGATCGAAGAACTGATCGGCCAATATGCGGAGCGGGCTTCGACCTCGACGCAAAAGCCGGAGCAAGCACCGTCTGGTTCGAAGCCGGCAAAGCGGCGGCTGATCGTGCATCGCGCCAGCGACCTCGAGCCGGAGAAGTTGGTCTGGGTTTGGCCCGGCCGCATCCCGGAGGGCAAGCTCGTCCTGCTGGGTGGTCCCCCGGGCCTCGGTAAGAGCCAGCTGACCGCGTTCATGTCGGCTACCGTCTCGAACGGTGGCCACTGGCCGTGTGGTGAGGGCTCGACGCTCCCGGGCGACGTCATCTTCATGTCTGCGGAAGACGGCGTACAGGACACCATCATCCCGCGCCTCATGGCGGCGGGGGCCGATCGCGAGCGCGTTCACATCGTCTCGGCGGCGACGAAGCCGGACGGAACGGGCCGGAAGACGTTCAGCCTGAAGACAGACGTCGATCTGCTGGAAGATATGGCGAGGAAAATCGGCACGGTCAGGCTGATCATCGTCGATCCGATCTCAGCGTACATGGGTGGCAGCGACGGCAACGGTAACGTGGAGACCCGCGAGGTCCTGGAGCCGCTGGCTGACATGGCCAACCGCCTCCGGATCGCCGTCGTCGCGGTGACGCACCTCAACAAGGGGGGCGGCGGTGGCAACCAAAGCGCCCTGAACCGGTTCGCCGGCTCGATCGCTTTCGTGGCGGCAGCTCGCGCGGCCTTTGCGGTCATCGAAGATCCGGAAGACGACGAGCGGCGGTTCTTGCTCCAGGCCAAGAATAACCTCGGCAAGAAGTGCAAGGGGCTCGCCTTTCGGCTCGAACAACGCCTGGTCGGGGATGACGTGATGTCATCGAATGTCATGTTCGAGGGCGACCACGTCAGCGAGTCGATCGATGAAGCGCTGTCTGCATCGGAGAACCGCGGGGCCAAGAAGGGGCAGTCGGGCGGCGGCAAGGACGATGTCATGCAGTTTCTGAGGGACATCCTCTCGGCCGGCCCGGTGGACGTTCTGGAGGTCGAGCGTCAGGCGCGGGCGGCGGCGTTGCTTGAGGACGACAAGCGGCTGAGCAAGAGCAAGGCCTTCCGCGATGCCCGGATCGAGTTGGGCATCAAGTCCACCAGGGACGGTTTCGGGCCCGGTTCCCGGTACGTGTTGGAGGTGCCGGACGCATCATGGGCGCCCAAAAACCCCATGGGCGCCCCGTCCCAAACAAGGGCGCCCATGGATGATTTGGGCGCCCATGGAGAGGCCGGAGGTCCGCGATGACGGGCCTCCGAACTCGCCTGAACGACCGGAGAGCGCATTGGCTCTTCCGGTTCGAATGCGATGGCCAGTCCTACACGGGCGGCATCGGTCGGTTTGAGGATGGTCGAATTGCGGAAGTGTTCATCAACGGGACGAAGGTCGGCACGGCTGCCGAAACCAACGCCCAGGACGCGGCAATCGTCGCGTCCTTGGCCCTCCAGCATGGCTGCCCTGTCGAGACAATCCAGCATGCCTTGGCAAGAGAGGGCGGTTCGGCGGGCCCACTGGCAACGCTGCTGAGAACGGTGGAAAGATGAAACCTCCGGAGCATTCTCACTTCAAGATCCTGATGCCGTATGACCCTCGGGAAGGGATCAGCCTCGCTGCGGCAGCCAGGAGGGCCGGAAAGTCGGAAACGACGATCCGGAATTGGTGCCCTCAGCATGGTCTCGGACGTCGTGTTGGCGGCGGCGTTTGGGTTGTCAGCCAGGTCGCCCTAGCGATGTTCCTGGATAGCGATATGGCAGCTCTCGCTGCGTACCATGCGGGCGACCACTCGAACTCGGCAGTTGCTCAATATTTCGAGCGCTTCGGTCTGCCTAAACCGAAAACTTCCGCTATCAGGGATTGACCGGACGTCAGTCGGACTATCCGCGAAGGCGCATTGTGACCCGTAGCAGACTTCCCCTATTCATGGAAAATTGAGCATTCACCGTGTTCTCGGTTGACGGAGTGCTGCTGTGCAACCCACAAGTGGGGTGGCGTTGTCGGCATTTTGGTCCACCGGTCAGAACCGAGATTAAGTGTGATCCCTCTCTGCAAAACCGTCGGTTTAGCTCTGTTTGCTGCTACGAGCTTATCGGTAGCGGCTTGTTCTCCCCAGGAGGACGTCCATCTCACCTGCGCGACGACCATCTTTGTCGCGGACAAACTTATGGAAACCGGCAAAGTCCCGACTGACGCTGCGCTGCGACAGAAAGCGAACGACGCTGAGATCAACCACCAGAACGCGTCGACGACTTTCAGAAGGTTGGACACACGTCAGCCTGAAGGAGAACGTGAACGCCTTTTGGAGCTTGCTTTCATTTTTGGGAATGAACGTGATCGCATTCTCAAGGAGCTATCGCCAAAGGAAATCGTCGCCCGGGCGAAGACCTGTATCGAACAGGCACCTCCGAAAGGGCGAGGGTTTCCACGTCCTGATGGCAGCTTTTGACCGAAGGGCGACGGCCGCGCCGCGCACTAACCGCTGGCATGGGGGAGAAAGTCTGGTGTACTTCACAGCCTTTCTGATCGTAGTCGTCTTGAGCGCCGTGGCATCGTTTCGTCGATCCAGGACTTTATCACGGAATTCTCAGGGGGCTGCCTCGGCCCAGCGGCTTAAAGCGCGGCAACAGGCGCTTTGGCCGGCGATGTGCGCGGCGATCATTGCGCTCGCGCTGCTCGCATTTCATCATGTTCAAGACAAGCAGGACTTTGGCCCGTCTGTGGCACTCGACCTCGCGGCGTTTACCGCCGCTTTCTTGGGTGGCTGGTTTCTTGGCGTCATTGGCGGGATGGATTGGGATTGAAGCGCGCGATAAGCGCAAAGAGAAGAGGTGCGCCGGATTGTCGCCGCTGACGAGCTACCATGATGTGGGCATCGTCCTGTCGATGTCTGGTTTTGGCCCGTACCCGACCTTCACGACGAGGCCCGCTGAGGGCCGCTTGTGACCCAAAACAGACATTGGCAACTCGTTGCGTAGATTTGATCGATCGAGTGCTGAGTTAACGAGTCCAGCTGTTTCGGCGAACTTTCGGTCGCCGGGCGTGCAGGTTCGCTATCCGTCAGGGATGCGCTATTCCCAGTAGCTCTTCTTGCGCTTAAGACGGATCGCGCGTTGTGCAGGCTCTCCACGCGCCGGCTGGTGCTGCAGGGTGCCAACGAAACCCGCTACGCTGATTCTTCCTTTGTATTCGTCCGTGCCCCCTGATGGGTCAGGAACAGTAAAACTGATAGTGTCGCCATCGATGCTCACGGGTACAACGCTCGGCATTTGAGGCTCACCCTGAGACTGTTGGACGAATGCTACATAACCACCGCTCGCGTAAACGATGAAGATTTCGTTGCCCAGCAGATCACCACCTTCTTGGTTGAAGTAGAGGTCGCTGTAAATCCCTGTGATTCGTACTTTCTGTCCCGCGGCATGAAGCTGACCAGCCATTAGAACAACAGTTGCTGCCATAGCCATAATCTCGTGCCAGACACGCAATTTCATGTGATCCCTCACTCATCGATGGGCTGCAGCGCTACAGCCTTTTCGGCTGGCGTGATGCCCACAGACCAGCGCCATTGACCATATGCCTCGCTCGTTTGTGGCGTAACGCAGCGTTGCCAACAGACGTCGTAGTGCATAGGCAGCCCCTCCCGTTTTGCCTATCACGTCATAACTGGGATGTCAGCTTCTGGCCCTGAGCCGAACAACGAACGCGCCGTCGCCACGTCGGCTGTTTGAGGGAGACCGGACCTAGCGCGATGGACGTGCTGAGCCGCTTTTGGACCCGCAGCGGACTTGATCAATGTCGAAGCGAGTTCTTAAATACCTGCGAAGGACGGGGTGTTACAGTAGAGCATGGAATCCTTTTCGGCATGGATCGCAGCATATCTGATCGGCGAGTCCGACGATTGGGTGCGCGAACGCTATTGGGCTGGATTCGAGTTGGACTGCTTGCCAGTCTGATCGGCCAGGTTATTTATCTGATCCACGCGTGCATCGCGTTGACGGTCCCGACGTTTCTTTGGATTAGCCTGCCGGCAAATGTTTTGGCTCTGATTTGTTGTCCGTCGCATTCTGAGGTGGCGCTACCCCGTCTAGATTTCCCTTATGGCCCTTACGAAATCGCCCCCTCTCATGCCCAAGAATAGATTCATCGTTAGGTCCGGACCGCAGGTCTATCAGGCCGCGACACCGCAAGACGCGCTTGCGCTGGGCGAACAGATGGCGGCCGAAGGGATGGAAGACGTCTGGATCATTGATCAGGATCCCCACGGCGTTATTTTGAGCCTCGAAACCTTACGATACGCTCTCAGCCAGCCGAACAAGCCGGAACACGGTGACGCTAACTCGTCTAGCAAACACGACTGACGGACGGTTGATGTCCGTTGTTGGCTCTCAGCCTAACTGGGCTTAGGCATTTGCAATGTCGGCTATGGGACGCAGAGCGGACGCGGGCTAGGACCTGCTCGAGCGCCGCTTGTGACCCTGGCTGTGTAAAAACGCGAGGAGACGAAAGACGGCTAGAATCATGTTCTTCAATTCGTCGTCTAACTTGAAATCGCTCGCGAGCATGAGCGTTAGATCGGCCTCGGACGAATAACTTGTTCTATCGTTCTCAACCGTCTTGCCGTTTTCACACAGCCAAGACCAATAGCTGACGTTCCCGCGCTTGCCCGGGACGCTACTTCCCGGAATAAGTGACCTCGATTTCCGTTCGAAACGGAGACAATGCCGTCATGTCCCTCAAGGGCGTGATAGCGACCGTGTAACGGCCTTCATCCAAAGGCAGTAAGGCGAGCTCACGAGCACGCGAGAAAGCTGTCCGTGCGTCGATCCCGTCCGAACTCTGGGTCTGATCAAACACCACGCGCCGCTCTTGATCCTGAACGGTTACATGAACCTTCGTCGGCAGCTTCCCGAGGGGCAATCCTGCGTTAATCGGTTGTGCAATGGGACCGAGCAGAGCCTCAAGAGCAGCCTCCTCCCTTGGTCCAGTGAAATAGACCACGAGGTTCAGCTTATATCGCTTCTTTCCGATGATCTGGGCTTGAAAAGTGAAGGGTGTCCCCTCGATCAGACGCGCCGGAACTGTAAATCGCGGGATGTCGTGATGCACCCATTTTAAGTATTGGACATACGGAGGCTCGCCGTATGCCCAGCCTCCCGCAACTCGGAAGACACCGGCGGCGAGAACGAAGAGCAGTACCGCACCAAGTGCTCGATTCCACGATTGCGCAAACATCCATTGGTTGTGAGGCAACAGTGCCTAACCTTAGGTAAACGACCGTCTGCCGCAACTTCCGCTGCTGGCCCTTAGCCGCCCAAAGCTCCCGGCTGTTGTCACGTCCGGTGTTGCGGGGAAACCGGGCGCCCGTTGCGGACCTTGCGGAGAGTTGGCATTGTCGTGCGATGTTCAACGACCTGCCTGCCCATATACGTACATGGTCGCTCTCATTGGCGATCTATTGCATAGCATGCACCGGTGCGACCGCCTGCGCCATCTTGGTAGGACGGAGCATTATGTTCGAGCAGGTCCCGGCCGACATCGATGCATCCGAGATCATCGAAGCAACCATCCATGATCGCACGCAGGTCAGCGACGCGCGAGGTCTGCAAGGGGAGCTGTTGAGCGCACGCGTTGATCGCGTGATCAAGGGATCAATCAAGACAGACACCGTGAAGATACTTTTGTACCAAGGCTGCCCCCGCGCTGCCGGGGGGCACGGCATTATTCTCGGCTATCTTCAGGGCGATCCGTTGCTCGGTCTCGTGCTGATACCGAAGGACCACTTAGTCCGCTGATGGCCCGTTGCTGCCGCTCAGTCTCTACGCCCTGACGTCGGCTTGCGAGGTGCAAACGAACCAAGGACGGATATGGCCGCGATGCCCGGATGTGACCCTGAGCAGGCGTTCGAGCAATTCCACTTACCGACAAGGCGGCAGGCCCTTGACCGCTGAGATGGTGTATCGCAAGGACGGCTGCCGCGCGATCCTGTTGGGGCATCGAAGAGGAGTGCTGCATGCCCAAGAGCGCTTTTTTCGTGATACTGACGCTAACTTTGAGCGTGGCAATTGTTCATGGCACTCTTTGGATGAGGGGTATCAAACCATCACCTCGGAAGGGTCTGTGGGAGCGGATGACTTGGGAGGCCTTTCCTAGGGATGATCAGCAGAAGCAATTTGTGCAGCAGCGGTTGCTGATGACGATCGTGGTACTTCCGATAGTAGCATTCGCGGTCTACACAGTTCTCAAAAGACTGGCCATATAGCCACCGCGAGACAACTGCTCCTGGCCCTTAGCGGACCTTGTAGCCCAGCCCGCAAACCATCTGCTTTTGACCCAAGGCGGACGTTCGGTTGGCTCTAGGAGCCACCTTTTCCCGCATCGATTGCGCTCCTTACAGCGTTGCCCACGTCTATGATCAGACGGTTCTCGGCCTCGAATTTGTCGTCGGCCTGAGCGACGAACGAGACTTTGGGCAAAACGACAATAAGCGCACGTGAGATGGCCGCTTTTGCTAGCTCTTCTTGCTTACTCCGTGGATCCGTGATCAAGGCCATCCTCTTCATGGTTTCCCAAATACCTGGAGAGTAGCTCTCCAAGGCCGCAATCGCTTCCTGTATCTGGTCATCGCTGTAGAATGTGCCCATTACGGCCAGCTCCACCGTTCACTGCTTGGTTCGGAGTGGTCGTCCCCGCGGTGCACTTCAACTGGATTTGCGGCTTTCGTCTTCGAACGGCGGACGACTGAGATGCCTCGTGAGACGCCCTTCATTGCCCCATCCGTACCGCTTAGCGAATGGAACGTACACAAGGCAGGCTAGGGCCAACGCTATCAGTACCACGACGAGGCTGAGGCCGAGGAACATGTAGGCGCTTGACGTGCCCCCGACGACGAGGACGAGCATAAGGGTGGAGCGAATGCTGAAAGGTGACATGCCCGCTAAAGTAGCACGAGGACCCTCTAAGCTGGCCGCTCTCTGACGATAGGGTTTGCAGACCATTAAGTCAGCTTCTGGCCCTCAGCCGAACTGGGCTTAGGCATTTGCAATGCCGGCTATGGGACGCAGAGCGGACGCGGGGCTAGGACCTGCTCGAGCGCCGCTTGTGACCGAAGCGGACCTTTGGAGCCGGAAAAGAGGCCTGGGTCGCGTCGCCTTGTGACCGGAGCAATAGAATTGGCATGACAGCGTAGTTTGTCTTGATTCTTTACCGCCGAAGAGACAACCTCTCGTTCTCATTTACAGAAGTTTGCAACGTGATTAGCAGAGTGGATCGACGCGACGTCATTGTCGGCTCCGGAGCATTGCTGTTGGCTGGGCACGGTTCAGCGAAGGGGGCCCCGATGACTTCGGAGAGCGTGTCGGACAGTCCTGAGGATCTTCATGACGGTTGGCGTGTCGGAAATCCTGCATGGCATGGGTTCGACTCCGCGCTGCTGCAGGATATGCGCCGGCGCGTGGCCGATGGCCGGCTCGACAACGTTCACGCCATCATCGTTGCGCGCGATGGTGTGCTCGTTTACGAGCAGTACGCGGCCGGGCAGGATCAAAATGGTCTTGAGCCGGCAAAGCATACGATCTTCAACGCGGCGACGAAGCACAATGGCAACTCGATGACCAAGAGCGTGATCTCGCTCTTGGTCGGCGTCGCCCTGCAACGTGGCTGGATCAAAACTCTGGATGCAGCGGTTCTGGACTACTTTCCGGAATATGCCGATCTGCGCACGCCGGAGAAGAGCCCGATCACGCTGTACCATCTGCTGACGATGTCGGACGGCCTTGATTGGTCCGAGTTCAAGCCGCCGTTCGATAGCTTCGGCAAGATGCGTGGCGCGAAGGACGCCTATCGCTACGTCCTGGAACAGCCGGCGGTTGCGCCGCCGGGGCGCACCTACAACTACAACAGCGGGGCGACCGAGTTGATTGGCGCGGTCTTGCGGAAGACAAGTGGCAAGTCCCTTGACGCGCTGGCGAGAGACGAATTGTTCGAGCCGCTGGGCATCGAGGACGTCGAATGGAATCGACAATTGCCGGATGGTCAGCCGCAGGCCAGCGGTGCATTGCGGGCTCGCCCACGCGACTGGGCGAAGCTTGGTCAGCTGGTGATAAATCGCGGTGTCTGGAATAACCGGCAGATTGTTCCATCGGCTTGGATCGCGGACTCGATCAAGCCTCACAACAATGGACCGGGATTGTTCCTGTACGGCTATCATTGGTGGCTCGGACGCTCTTTCTGTCGCGGGCGAGTGGTCGAGTGGGCCGGGGCCATGGGCTGGGGCGGTCAACGACTGATGATCGTTCCGGATTTGGGTCTGGTCGCGCTTGCTCTTGCATGGCTGCCGAAACGGATGACCCTTCCAGAGGAAATTCTACTTAACGAGTTTATCCTGCCGGCTGCGATGTCTACCTGATCGGAGAGGACCGACGTTCGGCCACGCACGGCGACGCCCTCATGTGTCGCTCATTGGCCCGAAGTCGAAGTGATGGCCCGGCGCGCTGAGGTCCGCTTACGGGAGCACAGCGGATGGGATTTGCTCCGCCCAAGTTCTTCTCAGTTTTGACCCTTAGCGGACTCTAGGGCCTGAACGACCCACTCCGCCGTCATCTGTCAGTGACCACCTGCCGCCCGCCGAAGATGCCGAGATCTCGTGGATGACTCCACAACTCCCCGTCAAAAACGGCCGGGATAAAATGGCAAAAGGGTTAGGAACGGTGAAACACTGATCCGGGTTGATCGAGGACGTGGAGCACTTCGATGGACAGAACCTCGATCCATGATGAGTTGGACCGTGTTGAAAGCGATGTGGTCGCAGGAGAGCGTCAGCTTGCAGAACAGGAGCGGCTGATTGTCGACTTGAAACGGGAAGGTCAAAATTCGGAAAGCGCCGAAAAGGAGCTTGAACGGCTACGTGAGTGCCAGCGGCTGCGCGATCAAGACCGTCAAAGGCTCTTATCGCTCCTGCAACCCTGAGAACGAAGGGCCGCAGGTTCGGTCAGGTCGCGCGGCTAACCGCCCTTAGCGGACTCCAGGATTACCTCAGGCGGAACGGCTCATCTTGAGTGAGTAACGCCGTTCGCTGGGCAGCGGCTCTTGTCAGATAGGAACACCTGGACCAAGCCAGTGTTGGCTCCCATGCGCTTCTACTTCGACTACAAAGACTCGGCCGGGACGATCCTTGACGACCAGGGTGAGGACCTTCCGGACTTCGCAACTGCGTGCGACGCTGCGATGAGATATCTAGCCGAAGGGATACGGGATCACAGCCCGTCGGAGCTAACCGACAAACTGTCCGTGCTCGTGAGAACGAAAGACGTTCCAATCCTGACCGTGTCGGCTACGATCGACGTAACCGCGGCAGCACCGATCAGCTCCAGCCGGAAACTCTCCTGACGGGCGTGGAGGGCTGGTCGCCTTCCGCTCTCAACAATCTTGGTGTTTCCACACGACCAAGACCCTTCTCGGACATCCCACGATGTCTGCTTTTGCGCGGCGTTGATCACGGAGCGCGGAAAGGTACTTGCGCCCGCAATCAGGTTGCGAAAGGGTTCGGCTCCGACGTGACCGCAGTTTGGGCGGGGAGCCTGACGATCGCCTGGCATCACCGAACGTATCCGCCATTCTTGGTCGAGGGGACCATGAACCCGACCCGACGTCTGCTGCAGCTGTGGATCGTTCTCTCTCTCGTTTGGGGCGGTGTTGCTGGCCCGATAGCCGTCCATATTTGGAAGAGAGACGCACATGTGCGCGCATACGAGCGCGCCGCCGCCGCGGTTTGGGCCAAATACGAGAGTGACTGTGGACCATCGAAGAGCAAGGGGCCTTTGTGTGATTTTCCGCCCGCCGTCCCGCCGGCTTCTGCGATCCCGAAAGCCGTCTATCCAGTAGTTGTCTTGGGTCCTCCTCTCCTACTCTTCTTCATCGGTTGGATAGGGCTTTGGGTAACGAGCGGCTTGCGCCGCTAAACCACGCAGCGGCCTGCTGAAGTCGAGTTCCATTTGCCGCTTTTTCCCGGTCGAGGTAGCTCCAGTTTTCCACCGTAGCTCCAATTTTCCACCCTGGAATAGAAACTCTCGCAACAATATAGGCGAGCGCTGACGAGGGACGCGCGGCTACTTCTGGGTGGGCTCAAATGAGCAATTGGCGTGCATCGGTACACCATAACTACAGGGTATTCATCCTCGACAAGGAAGGCCACATCATCAACCGCGCGCACCTGTCGTCGCAAAATGACGAAGCTGCAAAGGAACGCGCCAGAGACCTCGCCAGCTATGGGCTGGCCGTGGAGTTATGGGACGGCTCCCGCAGGATCGCGATCGAGGACGAAGGCCGGACGATGCAAGCCAATCTTTGCTCGCGATCAAGGCGCGTCGCTTCGGTCGATATCGTCCACGACCTCGCGACTGCCGAAGCGGTCTGGCGCAGTCTTGAGTGCCCGAGCAATTCTGCCACGCCCTATCAGCGGTTCGATTTCCTCGCCGCTTGGCAGCGTCGAGTCGGGCAGCGCGCGGGGCTTTCTCCCTTCCTCGTGATCGCCCGTGACGACGAGGGCCGGCCGCTTGGGTTGCTGCCGCTTGCCTTGCAAACAGCCTTCGGCGTGCGCTACGCGAGCTTCATGGGAGGCACTCACTCAACCTTCAACATGGGCCTGTGGCAGAGCGAGTTCGCGGCGACCGCTACCGAACACGATCTCCGCTCGCTGACGGCGATGCTCGCCGCGCGCGACAAAGCCGACGTGCTCGTGCTGCGCCGCCAGCCGACTTACTGGCGCGACCTACAAAACCCCTTGAGGCTGCTGCCGCATGAGCCCTCAACCGTTCACTGCCCGGTGCGGACGATCGAGCCGGGCGCGACATCGGTGAGCCTGGTGAGCGAATCTCTCCGGCGCCGGCTGCAGCGCAAGGAGCGCAAGCTGCAGTTGCTTGCTGGCTACCGCTATTACATCGCGTCTGATGACGTCGATATCACCCGTCTGCTCGACTGGTTCTTCCAGGTCAAGCCGCAACGAATAATGGCGCAGCAGAAGCTGCCAAGCCCGTTCGCCGACCCGGACGTGCAGGGATTCATCCGCAGCGCCTGCATGACAAAGCTAGCCGACTGCGGCCGCGCGATCGAGATCCATGCGCTCGAATGCGACGAGGAGGTGATCGCGATCCTCGCCGTTATGGCGGACGACCACCGCTTTTCGGCGATGTTCAACACCTATACCATGTCGCGGAAAGCGAAGTTTAGCCCTGGCCTGATTCTCATGCGCCATGTCATCGATCATTTTGCCGGTCAGAGGTATCGCGCCTTCGACTTTGGCATTGGCTTTTACGACTACAAGCTGCTGGTCTGCCCGGACTACGAGCCAATCTTTGACAGTTTCATCCCGCTCAGCGTGCGCGGCCGGTTCGCCGTCGGCGCAATATCCGCCGTCAACGAAGCCAAACGTTTCATGAAAAGCAATCCGGCGCTGCATGACATCGCCCAGAACCTGCGCAGCAGGTTGCAGGGTGTAAAAGCATTCCAAACAACTTCTCTAGTTTTCTTACTTCAAAACTGCTGCAGTCAATTGGGGCTTTACGAGGCGACAACACTCACGCTTGCTTGAGCCAAGAGCATCCCGGAACCTGGCTTCCATCCTTATTAGAGGGGTCGGGTTAATTGCCAAATTTTCCCGAGCGTGGTTCCGACTTCTTAGTTGGTTGGGGGATAAGCCATGTCGTCTTTTGGGCCCTTTGCCGACATCCCTGCCTGTCGCAAGCTGATGTCCGCCCTTAGCGGACTCCAGCACTCGAATGTCCATCCTGGTCGGCGTCAGCTTCTGATCTTGCAGCTGGAGGCTCGCGGGAGCGGGCCGCAGCTCAAGGTCTTGATTTTTCCGGCATCATTAAAAGCCAAGTCCGCCTTCACTACATTTTCCTCGCAAATGTAAGAGATCGTTGCCCCGTCGCGCGCGGGCTGAAGATTGTCCAGCTCGGCAGCGGGGTATTTTTGCAGACGAGCAACCCAGTAGCTTCGGAGGCCTTCTCTGCCGGTGATAACCAATTCGTCACAATCGCAGTACATCACGGCATCTTCGGCGTACATTTCGAGGATCGCTTCGATATCGCCGGCACGGTAGGAATCGAGCCAATCGACGGCAGCCGCCATTGGGTCAAAAGACATAGAAGCACCTCCAACCGCCAGAGCAGAGATTAGGCCGGGGTAGCCAGCTAAGTCTCCTCACGAATCGAGCTGGAGTTTATGGTGTTTTCACTGGGCCAAGCCCATATGCCGATCGCCATAGGAACTTTTTCGGACTCAAGCAATGCGCTCTCCGACGCTGAGGGAGTGGATCGCTAAATCCCGCTGAACGTCCCCTGCCAGATGCCGAAGGTCTTGTTGCCCATGTCGGTGTGATCTTCGAGATCGTTGTCGCGACGGTCATAGATCGTCAGCGTGTCGAGCTTTCCGTGGCGGCTTGGGCATCCGACGTGATGCGCTATCATGTCCGGAATTGGCCCTTAGCCGCCCCTCCTTCCCTAGGGTCAACTACCGCTACCAGCCCGAAAGCAGACCATCGCAAGCGTTTTGACTCTTGGGCCGGGTGGCGCAGAAACTGCATAGTCCGCAAGATCAGCAGTCTTGACGTGGCGGAGCATCCCCATCACTCGTATTGACAACCCCATGCAGATTGCATCGGGCAAAGCGATGGACGACGCTCGCAAGTTTGAGGATCTGGTGCAGTTTAGAGCGCCGACGAACCTGTCTAAAGCCATAGAAACAGCTGCAAAGCAAAGATGCCAATCGAAATCTGACTACATCCGCCAATCGATCGTCGATCGACTTCGCTCAGATGGCATCAATCTTCGTGAGATTGCTGGTCGCGCGGCGTGCGCATTGCTTGTGTGCGCGCTGGTTGCTTCGAGCGCCATGGCCGCCGGCACAATCCCGCTCTCGATGACGCAGCAGTTCGGCAGCTTGGGAAAGCCTCTCGGCGGCGGGCAACTGTTTCTGATCAAAGCGGGCACGGTATCCGAGCCGCAGAATTGCTTTCAGGATGTAGGGCTGACAATTCCTTGGCCTAATCCGATCACGCTTGATGCCGCCGGCCGCGTGCCGCAGCTGTTCTGCGCTGATGGATCAATCAAGGTCAGGCTGACGGACAAGAATGGTGTTCAGCAGCTCGTCGCTGACAACGTTTTGGTAATTGGGCCCAGTGCGGGAGGCGGAGGCGGTGGCACGGTCGATCCAACCACTATCTTCCAGACCGGCGCCTTCATGCAGTTTTATGGGACCGGCATATTGTCAGGCTGGGTACGGGCGAACGGGCGAACGATCGGCGGTCCGGCCTCGGGCGCGACGGAGCGGGCAAATTCAGACTGTCAGGCGCTATTTGCCTACCTCTGGGGCGCCGACGCAAACCTTGCTGTGAGCGGGGGCCGCGGCGCATCCGGCGCGGCGGATTGGGCTGCGAACAAAACCATCGCGCTTCCCGATCTCCGGGGCCGCACCATCGCAGGACTTGACGATATGGGCGCAAGCCCGGCTGGTCGCCTCACTGCGACGTATTTCGGAGCGACCGCAACCATCCTTGGCACCCCAGGGGGCGTCGAAAGCAGGACGCTCACAGCGGCTCAGCTTCCGTCGAGCATTCCCTACACTGATCCGGGCCACATACATGGTGTGTCGGTCCCCCGTTCGACTAGCACGTCATATATCGGCAATAACGACCAAGCCTATATTGGTGCGTCCAATAGCGGGGTCAGCAGTTGGGTTTCGCAGAGTGCGACCACCGGAATCACGATCAACCCGAGCGGCGGGCAGGCTCACGCGACCGTCCAGCCGACGATGCTCGCCACGACATACCTGAAGCTTTAGGACCCCCCAATGATCACACTCACGATAAACGAGAAAGACGGCCAGAAATTCACCGTGCGCTTTCAAGTGAAAACTATGGATGGCGACGAGCAGGTCTGGCGCGACAGCGAGGTGAATAGCGAGCTTGGAAAGTCCCAAGCCTATGGCATCGATGAGAATTTCCGACTGATCGTCGAAGCGTCTGAAACCGAGCCGCCTGCTAATGCCGGAAACTGAAAAAACAGTCGAAAAACAGCGGGGCCGAAGATTCCAGAAAGGGCAGTCCGGAAATCCTAGCGGCCGTCCGCGGGGAGCACGCAACGCCACAACGCTGGCGCTGGAAGTTCTCTTGGACGGGCAGGCTACCGCCCTGACACAGAAGGCGATCAACCTCGCCTTGGACGGCGATATGGTCGCACTGCGCCTTTGTCTGGATCGCATCCTGCCCCCTCGCAAGGACAGGCCCGTGACGTTCACGCTGCCCGAGATCAAGAGCGCCCAAGATGCGGCAGCGGTCGTTTCCGCTGTTCTGGCTGCGGTCGCGTCGGGCGAAATCACTCCAGCCGACGCTGCCGAGATCGGCAAACTAATCGACAGCTATGTGAAGGCATTCGAGACGGCCGAGCTTACCGAACGGCTTGAGCGCTTGGAGAGGATGACGAGCCAATGATGGGGCGAAATCTGAAATCTCGCGTCGTTCGATTGGAAGAGCAGCGAAGCGTCACGGTCAGGCCGCCGTTTGTTTATCATGTAAGTGAACCGGCCCTCCCACACGAACTGGCCGCGATCGAAGCGGCGAAGTCCGCTGGGCATTGCTTCATAACCGCTCCCTGGCCTTGTGCCACGGTCGAGGAGTGGCTGGAGGTTTATGCTCGTCCAGAGGTACTGCAATGATTGGACGTGGTCTGGAATCGCGCATCATCAAGCTCGAGGTGCGCACGGCGCGGCCTCACGAAATGCTGGTGGTGTGGCGTCGACCCGAGGCGGACGTTGCCGGGGTGCTGACAGGCGCCACTTTTGCTCCTGGCGATAAGGTGGTCTGCGCCGAGTGGTTCGAGGATGGTCCGTTGCCAGAGCCGCGTTGGTACGGTGAACGGCTCGGTCAAGCCATGCCGGCCGCAGAATATGAACAATTGAACCGCTCGATAGATCGAATTGCTGGACGCCCGGCGGGCAAGGCGGCGAGCATTGGGCCCGCCCCAAGCTTCACCGAGGAGCGCATGAGGCAGATGAGCGACGTCGAGCTGATCCACGCCGTGCTCGGGGTGCAGACATGAAGGCCGCCTTCTCCCGCCGTCTGGAGCTTCTAGAGTGCCGCCGAAGTCAAACCGCCAGGAGCGTGCACATCATCACGGCGACCGATAAGGATGATGCAGGTCGGCAGGTGGCTGAATTGGTCGCTGCTGGGGCCGTCCAAAGCCGAGATGGGTTTCTCTGTATTACCGGCAAGCCCCTTTGAATTTAATCAACCGAAATCAAGTCCGGCGGCGGTAAGGGAGGCCCCAATAGCGAAGCGCAGATCGGCTGATCCCTTCAGCCTTTCAAGCGTTTATTGCATTCCGTGTAATAGCCACCGCTGTCTTGGATCCACAACAGGCCCCCGTTCGACCCAGTGGCCTTGTTCGCCACATATTGATCGCGACAAGTGCGTATTCGAGCTTGTCTCAGGCTGACGATCTGACGATCCAGTATGTCGAATGCATCCCCGGGGTTTCGACAGTCTTTGGCCGGTCTTCCGGCTGCCAAGGCGTAAGCAGCCAATCTCCCGTAGGAGATTGGAGTATCATCTCGGCTGACGAAGCCGACGCCACCGTGGCCGTAATTCGAGCGCCCGTAGCTGCTTCAATCGAAAATACATCACCCGCCGTTGGGTGAGCGTATGGGCCACCCCCAATTTGGGGGCTCTCTGTTACGCAAAGCATAGTCCCAAGACCAAGCGATGTTGACATCGTAACAACTGACCACGCCATTTCTAATCCTTTGCTCTCGCGCTTTCGTGGCCTCGCCACGGCCTTAAAAAGCGCGCTCCTTCGCGGAGTGTGAAAATCGGTAACGCCATAGCGTCTGCCGTCTCCATCACCTTTTGCGGCGAGCCGGCTGCTGGTCGGCCTAGATGATCCCCTTGCGCTGCAGATCATCAAATATAGCGGCAACCGAGCTGGAGGCATTCGCTCCATCTCCTACGAAAAGAAGGCCCCCCGCGTTCACTTGACCATTTCCGACCCAGAGGTTTCGACCACTAGAAACTTCGACGAGCCGAGCGGTGAAGTTTGTCTGGCGCCGATATCTGTACGTTGGAGTTGAGGTGGCAGTCAGCGTTCCGGAGGTCGTACCGTTCATCGACACCGTAGAAAACGAGCCGGCGCTGTTGATCGTGCCGCTCGTTGATGATGAACCAACGTATTCCCCAGAAAGAATGGTTCCTGCGTACTCTCGCTGCACTCCCGTGTCGCCAACGTTAATGAAAAGCACCGCATCGGTACCCGTCTGCGTCATGCCTTTCCGGATCTCAGCGTCGCTGTACTTGCGAGTTGGCGGAAAGACATTCAGAGCGTCCTCGGCATCGACCTGATGCTTGCGCGCCTCCTCTTGAATGTTGGATTGAATATTCGTGGCGAGTGGCCCCTGCGCTGCAACATAGGCAATGACCCGTTTAACTGGCTTCGCCGGCAAATCCCGGTCAGCATACCCCTGCATCGACGTTGTGATGCAGCCAGACAGGCTGATGGCACCAGATAACAGAACAAGTAGCTGGACGATCCTGAGCATGCCCATCCCCCTTCCTGGGCTGACTGAAGTGGCCGCAGGATAGTACAA
This sequence comes from Bradyrhizobium xenonodulans, assembly GCF_027594865.1. NCBI lineage: Bacteria > Pseudomonadati > Pseudomonadota > Alphaproteobacteria > Hyphomicrobiales > Nitrobacteraceae > Bradyrhizobium > Bradyrhizobium xenonodulans. The sequence continues at coordinate 8,229,727 of NZ_CP089391.1, read as the reverse complement.
ATTCTGGTTGTAGAACAATGGCGACCAATTGAATATGGATAGAGGTGGCGAGCAACATTACGTTGCTACCGTTTGATTTCAATCAAACGAGATCAAGCCTGAACGGCCGTCGGCCGAGAGGAGCAAACGGTGTCAAACGACGACGATGACAATGGAGACGAGCAGCCTCCCAAGTTTAGGGTAGTCAGCGACAACCCCAATGCTCGTGCCGATCGACAAATCGAGTGGGCAAGGAACGAGGCACAGCGCGCCCTGTCCGAATTTGCTGCCGCTCTGCTTCGTGCAATGGCCGGTAACGATACTGAGGCGGCCTTCCTTGTCCGCCGACTTCGGCTCCTCGTGGAGGCGGTCAGCGAGTTTGAGAACCAGGCGGACCGCGGATTGTCGGTTCCAGAACTGAATGAGGCTCTCCACCTCCCACAAGCTGAAATGGATTATTCGGCCGACGATGATTGGCGCTATCGCCGCTGGCGCCGCGAAGACGGCCTCGACGATATTGTGAAGGGCGCGCTCCGCCTGGCCGCACATAAGGTTCTCGGCGAGGAGCCGGCCTTTGGCGGCATGCATTCTGAAAGGGTGATCGAACGCGGAATTAAGGCCCTCGAAGAATTGAAGCGCCCCCCGCCGCCGGTTAAACTACAACCTCGACAAACAAAGAAAGGGTTGGCAGCCAGCTGGGACGATGTGGACCTCGGTCCGCTGGAGTCCCCCAAAAGAAAATTAGGCAACCGGCTCGCCTCAACGACCCGCGCCTCTCTCCGAACGAAGCCAGCCAGGAGTGCCGGATTTGGTGAGGCCGACCTGAAAGAGCTTCGCAAGGCGATCAAGGCGAAGGACGACAAGCGGATAGCCGAACTGACGGCAAAGATTGGCCGCCCTTCACCCGACGACCCAAAATAGGTCCGGCACTCCGCTCAGTGACGACCGTCCGCGTCGTCGGAGCATGCGGCCGGTCTGCCGCCGGCCTTGACGCAAGCACGGTACTGCCAGGGCTCGACGAAGCTGCCCGACCATATTCCCCGTTCGCCTTTCTCCGCACCGCGCTGCGCGTCGGCATACTTACCTTTCGAGTACAGCGGCCAATCGAGCGCATGCCCATTAGCAACTAACCATTGTCCAATGTCGGGTCCCGGCATCCCGAGTTGGCACGTTGCTACGGTGCGTCCGTATTGGTCTTTATCAATCGAGGTGCATTGGACCGGTCGCTTGATCGCCCAGAGCAGTCCAGCGAGCGCAGTCGCCGCAGCGCGTCCGCACTGATAGAGGTTGCTGTCATCGTTCCGGCAGAGCTGGGTGCTCTCGGGAGCGTCAATACCCCAAAGCCTGATGCGGGTGCCGTGGATCTCGATGGTATCGCCGTCAATCACGCTGGCTTGCCCGACCAGGTCCTCTGCGTGAGCGGTCGCAGCGAACGTAGCGACGACGGCCAACGCCAGCCCAAAAATTCCATTTATTTTGATTTTCGAGCTGATTTTCTGGCCTACGAAAATAGGGACTTTGAGCATTTTCAGCACGAAAATAATCGCCCTTTTATGGAGTGGGTAAGTTCGTTCGATTTTCCCATCCACGTCCTCTGCGAAAAAGGCCCTTTTGCCGCTCGCAAGTAGGTGAGCTGGGGCCCCAAAATGGGTGGGGTACTTCTGAAAAAAAATACCGCTTCCGCTTCTTCATCCTCACGCCGGCTCCGCGGTTTCGACATTCTGACCGAGCTAGTTCGGCTCCGTCTCAGGCGCCTTAAAGGTTTCGCACACCGTTGGCCGCCCCCAACGAATGGGATAATTGGCCGGGAGACCTGTGAATGGCAGGAACAGGCAAGCGTAAAGAGGCCCATCCGGAGCTGCTGTGTACCAGACATGATTGTCAGGCCCCACAACCCTGGTAGTACCGGGCTCGATCTCGACTGGCGCATAATGTGGCACAGCGTAGGAGTTCACCGATCCAACGGAGGGTAGGGAAAACTGCGGATCACACCGAACAGTCCGCACGTTCTCTCGAATATACGCTACTTTTACATAGGCGAATTGCACACTTAGAACACACGTAAAAATTTGGGGCGTGGACTTCGCGGTGCTCTGCAAGTTCAAAACATAAGCAACCGAGGTACACGTACTCGTCGTGTCATTTCCTGCGGTTTTGGAGTAGCAAGCCATCGACGACTGTAGGAGTTTTAAATCTGACGCAGCCGAAGCTTTTGAAGTTAATGCGGCCGAACAGAAGAGTAGGAAGAGTGTCGCGAGGCGTCCAGTCCACGAATTGAGCACGTTTACCTCCAGTTGTCTGCCGAGCTATCCAAAACACATTGTAGTTGTTTGCAAGAGGCAAAATACACTCTTTAGCGAGAGCGCTGTCAGGCGCTTCTATCGCTTCCGCTTCTTCATCCTCACGCCGGCTCCGCCCCCGTTTTCGGGGATGAACTCGACGCCGGCCTTCTCTAAGGCGCCGCGCACCGCATCCCGAACATCCTCGGACACAGCAGAGCCGTCGTCGCTCTCCCGCTCTAGGCGCTTGATGGTCGGTAGCGAGCGCCCGGCAGCCTCTGCAAGGTCGGTTTGAGACCAACCTAGTAGGCCGCGCGCAGCTCTTATCTGTTCGATCGAAATCATCACGATTCCTGCTTGACACTTTTTGGATCACAGCTATGATCCATTTTGTATCAAGACAGAAGCCCGAAGGCAACCCGATGAGCAAAAGCACCTTCCCGGTGAACGGCGGAGCTATGCCCGCAGCCACCCTTACCATCCGCAACCTGATCGACGAGGAAACCGGCGAAGTGAAGATTTGGGTCCTCAAGGGTCTGGCGCGCCGAGAAGCGATGCGAACCTGGGGAGAAATCACCCCGCGCTCCCTCCGGGCCTCCGTCCGCATGTGCGCAGACATGATCCCGGAGATGCTGTGCGCGTGGCGCCAGCGTCACGGCCTGCCCGTCGCAATGACCACTGTCGCACCCTACGGCACTGCGCGGAGTGGCGTGCGCCGTTCGGTCTTCTGAAGAGCTTCCATCTTCCACCCAACGCGATTTGACGGGCAAGCTCGAAAGGAGGTGAAGCAACTCTAGACTTGCTCAGCAAAGGCAAGCAGCCGGCAGGGGCGGACCAGCTCGGTTGACTGCGCGATCCCATCCAATCCCAGCCATCAACATCGAGATAGACATGAGCAACGCGGTACGCATCTCCCAAACGATAAGCCCGACCATCAACGCCCCCGGCGGTACTCCATTTTCCTCCGCGCCTTTCAATCCGACCAGTTCACCTGGCGCATGTCAGAGCGGCCATGTGGACGGAGAACCTTGCGGCCCGGTCGCAATTCAAGCTGCTGGGGCCCAGATCAGCAGGAGAGCAGTCATGAATATGTTTATTGCAACGAGCGCGCTCACCGCCGCACCGGCAGTGCCGTGCGTTGCCGGCGAAGGCGATCCGATTTTCGCGGCCATCGAGGACCACAAGAGGGCTAACGCAGAGTATGCCGAAGCGACAAAGGAAATTTTCGAAGACACGCTTAGCCCTGATCCCGTGAAGGAAGAGCACTTCGGCGACCTTGAAAGGAGCGTTTGCTGGGATCTCTCCAACACGGTCCCGACCTCCTTGGCGGGATTGCTCGCGCTCATGACCTATGTTGAGGACGTCAGCGAGGGAAAATACTCGTCAAGTGGAAGACCCGACAACGCTTTCGGGGAGGAAGAACTCAGGAATTTGATCATCAGCGCTCAACAGTGTCTGAGAGCCTGCCTGTAAGCATCGGCCGCTTGATGGACGAGACATGAACCAAACCCGAGAGACGCTATGAATATGATGCTCAAGAGCGCAGATTTGGCCAACGTGACGCGAGTAGCCGAGGATCGATACATGCCGATCAGTCCGCTTGATCTCGAGGGTGACCTCTCAGAACTTGCGCAGATGGCGCGCATTGCGTCGCTGACGGTGTTCGAGGTCGTTGGGGATACGGAATTTAACCGTAGCGGCGACGGCGGCCAGGTATTCGAGGTAATCCGCCACGACCTAACGCCAGATAGCGTTGCGCGCGCGCTATTCGCCGTTGGACACGTCGAGGATATGATCAGGACGCTCCAGAAGAAGCTCAAGCTCGACTGACGCGAGCTGACCTCGGGAGTACAAGAGAGGCCCGCCGGTTTCACTGGTGGGCCTTTCTCTTATGAGAGACAGGCCACGACGGCGAGAGCTACGTCGGCGCCGAAATCCCCCGAATACATCCAAAATAGAATGCCGGCAGCAAGGGCGAGTGCAGTCGTTTGAAATGCGAGCATCTGAAGTCCCTCGTTAATGACGACAGGTTCGGCTCTGACTGTTTCCGGACTACTTCGAGGAAGCGGCAAATGGTTTCGTTCACTGAGCCGTTATCCGTAGGTATCAAGACGAAGGCCGCAGCGATGAACACGCAGCGGCCCGTGCATTCGTAGGTTCCTCTGCACGTTAGAGGGCTGAGGGAGGGCCCGCCGAGGCCGGCGGACGGGTCCCTCACCCCAAGCACGAAGCCGCCAATGCTGCCAACGGCCCCGTCCCAGAGGGAATCCGGGCCTGATTCCTTATTAGTGTCTATACGAAGGTAGTCTGCCAGCTTCGCGTCAGCAGAGCTTGCGGGTTAGCTCAAACGGATTATTCTGCAACCTATTTTAGAAATGTCTATTAGGAGCTACCATTGCCAACATCGATTGAATCGATCGTTTCCGCTTATGTGCGTTTAGGAAACCGGCGAGCCCTGGAGAATATGCGAGAACTGCGGCGCAAGTTGCTGGGATCCCTACAGTCAACATCTGGCATCGACCCGGCTCAGTCGCGAGATGCTCTACTTGAGGACCTTCGAGTGATCGAGGACGGACTGGAGGAGCTTCGGCCGCCACCCGCGGACAGTGCCTGAGAACGAATGGCGCTAAAATTAGACGAGCGCCTTCTGTAAGAGGTTTGTCTGCCGTTCCGTCTGCAGTGCAAGCTGCTTGCGTTCGAGCTTGAGCGCGGCCTGCTGCTCCACCGTGTTGTGACCGTCGCGCTCCAGAACGCTGATCAGAAACGCTTGATCTTCAATGTGCCGCTGGCGCTTCTTTATCTCGGTCATCAAGGCTTCGAGCTCGCCTCGCAGATCCAAATCCACAACGGATGCTCCTTGAAAAGTATCGGCTGAAAAGAGGGCACTATGGGCGTCGACAGCTTAAGCAAGGATTAGCTGAGCCATAGAGTTCGGGGGCGCCGAAACGACGAAGGCCGCAGCGAACTCAATCGCTGCGGCCCGCGCACGGTCAAATGAACCGGGTAAAAAGATCAAGTGAAGTATCCAGCCAGCCCGGTTTGCCGATTTTTCCCAGTGCCCTCAGTTCCCGCCACAACAAATGTGAATTCGCGGACACGTAAAGGCACGGGCTATGCCGGAAGATACATAGAAGAACAATTGCGCAGCTTAGTACCCTCGCGAAATTGGACAACAGCACGGGGCGATTCGATGCTGGAAATGATCTTGCTAATGTCCGGTCTCGGGACCGCGCTGCTGGGCAGCATCATCATTGTATTCGAGTGGCGCGCGCTGGTCGGCTTTTGGCGCGGTTCGAAGGGCAAGCACCCGTAAATTAATTTCCCAATAGGACAGGAAGGCCGCCTCAGTTGGCGGCCTCTTTCATTTGGCACTGATGACGGAGAGGCGGCCCCGGCTCGCAGGGGTTATGGCCGGGGCCGCTCAGCCAGCTCGATCGACAAGCCAGCGAGACTCTCAAGCTGATGTGAAGGCCGTGGTTCCTGGCCGCTTCGATACTGAAGAAATGGCCCCAGCCGGGGGGCCTCCCGCTAGGGCCGTCAGTATTCCGGCACAACCATTTGGATAGAAGTGCCAGCCGCCTCAAGATTGAGCATTGTGAGTGTGCGCACGGTATGACGACAGTTTGCGGAAAGATAATCTAGGTTGTGGCGCGCAAGGCGATTTTGTGATCTCCGCCACTCAGCAGCCGCACATAGGTGCCGCTTTCGTGCAACTCGAACCAGCCTTGCTCGATCGCGTAGCGGATGCCAGTGCCGAACTTGGGCCCGGTGGCCTTGCAGCCGCTCTTCGACAGGAATGGCGCGTTGATCTTCTCGATATAGATGCGGCCGTCCTGAACGGCTTGAATGCTCTTGGCGAGTTCGACCAGCTTGCGTGCGGCGGCTTCCGGATCGGAATAAGGACGTTCGCCAATCAACTTCATCGATCTATGCCCCAAGCGCAGAAACTGCGCAGAGGTATAGGGCGATTCTCAATTCACCGGATCACCGTAAAGACCCTGGCTTTCTTCCGCCTCGGCTCCAGCTTTGGCGCTGGCTTCCCGCAGTTCAGTGCCCGCATGATGCCTATCCGGGCGAACATCGTCGGCCCGCCGAGCTCGACGACTAGGAGCGGCGCTTCCATCGCCGCCCGCCATTCCGGCGCTGCGTGCTCTTTGTTCGGCAGGGCGGCGATGTACTCGCCGGCATCGCGGAGCGTCACCAACTCGCGACCGTCGATCTCGATTGGCTCATCGAAAGGCGCGCCCAGCCAGTCATCCCTTGCTCTTCATACCCTCCGCAATCGCTCTCTCGACCTCGGCGGCGAGCGCGCTCAGATGATCCGCCAGCCGGGTGAATAGATCTCGCTTCTTAGGATCGGTTGCCAGGTCTCGGATGAGAGCGCATTCAGCCGCATCCGTGCGCAGCTTTTCCAACTGAGCCAGCATGTCTTTCATTGCAGCTACTCCGTTCCCCAGCAGGAACCGTATAGCCAATGTGTGGAAGCGAACAGAATTGATTGCCGGTTTTTCCTAGTCTTGGGATTGCTTGGCCTGCCCAAGGTCCAAGCACCTCCAGCGGCCCCGGCCTCCACACCCCAAAAGCCCCCCACGGCCGGGGCCGCATTCGCGGGGCTATCGATAGCCCATCGCCGAGATCACCGGCTTATTCCAGTTGAAGTCCGGTCTGACATCCGCGCCGCGCCTGCCGCAGGCGGAGCACACGAAGCGCGGCTCGAGGTGGGACAGCCGCATCTGGTCCGGCCAACGATCGGCGTTGATCTCGATGTGATGGCCGCAGTGGCAATAGACCAGGACGCCGCGCAGGCTCATCTCGCGCATCTCGCCGAAGGTGATCTTCAGCGGGCGGCCGTCGGCATGCGTAGGCGTGGCGCGTCGGACAGGGCGAGGCATAGCGCCATCGAAACGCGGCGCTGGCGAGAGTCAAATTATCAATCCCTTGGGCTCTGGAACGCGCGCGGGGTACTTCGCGTCGTGGGTGTGGAAATGTGTGGAGGGCGTGAATCAAACGTGTTTTCGATATACCGAAGTTTCGCTTGTGCCGTCGGGCAAAACAGGAGTTTATAGGGCGCTGGCTCTAAACCATTGGGAGACCAGCGCCATGGACGACGACGTCGAGACCTCTTGCGATCTGTCCAAAATTGCTAAGCTCAACGGCGACTTCAGGAAAAATTACGGAACTTTCCTCGGGGCATTCCTGTATCTGAGATCCATCAGCGCCGCCCGCGGACGTTCTTGGCTTTGGGGCGGCCTGTTTTCCCTGGTGTGCTCCGCGGTGCTAGAATGGCTGAGCAAGCATGGTTCTTCATTGCTCTGGTGACCGCACCAGAGGAAGTGAGCGGCTTTGTAGCGGAGGCGCGCATGGACAACGCCCTAATCATCCGCCCTAGGACCGATTTGCTATCGCCAACAAATGGAGGACGGGCAGCACAGTACGTGCGGATGTCGACGGATAATCAGCGCTATTCGACACAAAACCAAGCTGCGGCCATCGCTGTCTAGGCCGCGCAACATGGCCTTGTGATCGTTCGCACCTATACCGACGAGGGTCGAAGCGGCCTCAGTATTCATCGGCGCGACGGCCTGATTGAGCTGCTTGATGATGTCCGCAGCGGTCGAGCGGATTTCGACCACATCCTAGTCTATGACGTGAGCCGCTGGGGGAGGTTCCAGGACACCGATGAAGGCGCCTACCACGAATTCACCTGCCGTCAGGCGGGGATCAAGGTGTGTTATTGCGCTGAGCAATTCGACAATGACGGCAGTGTCATCGCAAGCATCGTGAAGAACCTCAAGCGAGTGATGGCCGCCGAATACTCCAGAGAGCTCTCCGTAAAGGTGCACGCAGGGGCGTGCCGCGTAGCGAGCTTGGGCTTCAAGCAGGGCGGCCCGGCGGGGTATGGCCTCCAACGAGAGCTAATCGATGAAAGCGGATGTTCCAGGGGTATCTTGCTAAAAGGCGAACGCAAGCACCTGCAAACCGATCGGGTTGTGATCCGGCCAGGAACGGAGAACGAGCAGCGTATCGTCGCCCGGATTTTTCGGGAGTTTGCCGTGCATCGCCGATCCCGAGAATCCATTGTCCGCTGGCTGAACAGCGAGCGAGTTCCTAACCACAGAGGGACGCCGTGGTCACATGCGATGGTTCGTCAAGTTTTGAGTAATGAGGCCTACATCGGTAATAGCGTCTACAATCGATCTTCGTGCCGGCTGAAGCAAGTGAGGAAGCAGAATCCGCCAGAGCAATGGATTCGGGCCACTGGTCTGTTCGAGCCAATTGTTGACAAGAGCATCTTCCAGAAAGCCCAGAGGCTCCTGAATGAAAGAGAGGGCAGGTGGTCGAACGAGTGGCTACTGGAGAAGTTGCGAGAGACACTCGCTGTGAATGGGAAGCTGAGCGCCTCGATTCTAGCTGCAACGGAGAATATGCCTAGCGCCGCACTGTACGCATACCGGTTCGGCAGCCTGAGAGCGGCCTTTCGCCGGGTCGGTTATGTTGATCCCGAACGCAGTTACGACTACGCCGACGGGCGGAAGGAATCTGAAGCCGAGCTATCGAGACAGGTAGAAGCTTTGGTCGCTCATATCACAGCGCGTGGCGTTACCGCAGTCTTTGATGCGGAAGCTGGAGTGATGACGGTTGCCGGCAAGCTCGCCATCTCGGTGCGGACGGCGCGTTATTACGTCGGGAGATGCCACGCGCCCTGTTGGTTGGTCCATCGGCGCACGATTGAGCCAGCCGGACTGATTCTTGCGCTGCGATTGGACCAGAAGACAAATAGGGAGGTTGTTGACTACTTCCTCTTGCCCTTGAGCGAAATGGCCAAACACGTGATCGGTCTCACGGCAACGTCCCGCTCTCGGTTTGCGCGCTATTGCTGCCACACAATGGATGACGTCGTGCGGGCCATTATGGAGAAGGTTGCAGCTCTTCTGACTTGAGAACGTCGCGGGGGATCTGGCCGCGAACGTCGCGCCATCACCTGAGCATACCGTCGGATGCTCGATGCACGATGGTGGTGGCCCCATTCAAGTGCTTTTCAGGGCGCTACGGATCGTTTCCAAATGTTTCGAATTGTGCTACCCGGCAGCCACTATCAAAAAGTGTGCCGGGCCAACCGTATGAATTTCATCCAAAAAATAAAGCGTAAGCTGTTTCTGCCCCGGGAGGTCATCGAAGGGTACGAAAACCCCGAGCTGGTCGAAACCATTTTCCTCAAGACAGTCAATTACAAGCCGGACGGGCAGTGGCCGCTGGTCGCGGGTGTCGGGACCGTTCTCGATTTCGGAGGAGGTGCGGGGCTGCATTACAAAGTGGCGCGCCAACAATCCCCGGACATCCGATGGGCAGTGGTTGAAACGCCGGCCATGGTGCGGCGTGCGAATGAGCTTGCCACCGACCGGCTGATGTTTTTCGAGCGGATTGAAGAGGCGGCCGACTGGCTCGGAAACGTCGATTTGGTTCATTCCAACGGAGCGATTCAATACGTGCCTGATGCGTTCGGGAGCATCCAAACACTCTGTGCTGTTAGACCTGCAAAGTTGGTCTGGCATCGCGTTCCGATCAGCGACGACGGCCCCAGGCGAGAAGTCCAAACTTCCTATTTGAGCGACAATGGACCTGGTCAACTGTCCTCGTCCGCGGAAAAGCTCGTGAGGTACGAGCGGACCTGGATTTCCGAGCGCGCCTTCATCGAGGCTCATGAGAACTACAAGATAGCGGAACGCGGCCCGGATCCCGGCGAGCATGGGACGCAGCAGTTTAAATTCCTACCGTGCTGAGAGCCCGGTGGGCTAATTCTCTCTGCCGGGTCAACCGCAAAGACTTGGTAGTGCTGCCCAGGCGTCGCCTGCGTAAGCAGAATCTCTAGTGCGACTATCTCGATAGCCCGTGGCTTCGTTGCCGGCATTGATGAGCTCCACCACGGTCAACCCTTTGCCGGTGTCGAAATTAGACGCCGGCGCGCCAGGAATCCGGATCAGGCCCTGCATGCTGGGCCCTTTGGTACGGATGGCAACTTTGATCTGCGCCCTGTCCCTCTGGGGACGTCCCGAAGAACGAAAATCAATCCTCTGCCACTGATAAAGGTCGCTCGAGGCGCGGTCGACTTGCACGGACTCGACGATAGGGGCGATTGCCGCAATGGCTGACGCGGCAAGCGCAAGCAGATCAACGAGAAGGAATCGTAACGTTCGACGCATGGTGGCGACCAGCAGCCTGTCGTCGGTGGAACAGAAGGTCGGCCTCTATTGCTGCTTCATTCCAAGTTGCTCTGCGCAAACGCAGCCAAGCTGGACGCCAGTAGGAATGGGCCCGCGACTCAATCTGTCGCAACTAGGTCGGTAAATCCCGTCACCACTCCGTGGCAAAGCACTCTGAATTTAAGCTTCACTTGAGGAGGGGGCTGCCCCTGAAGAACGAAGACACCACCAAGCCAAAGCTCCAGGTTGAATACGTACTTCAACAGCATTTGGTTCGATCCGCTGGGAAACGTGTAGGTAAGCGGAATCGCTTGGTACGGGGTTGGCAAGAACTGACGGCCGCTATCTAGGTCCAGCTCACCAGCGCAATCGCGCAGCGATGCGTCGCCCTTCTTGTCGCCCACAACTTCAACTGTTGCTATGGGCGTTCTGCGTCCATCCGGCAACCTCATCTCTAGCTTATTGAAATCGGTGACACGTGCGTCCCTCAACGTCAAACTAACGGGAGTGGGCGCGATCCACTCCGCAACTTTTTGCCTCATCGCTGCAAGCTCATCGACGTTTTTCACCATCGACGCTACCCAAGCCAGGAGTGCCAGCACCGCAGCGCCGCACCCGATGATGGCTGCATAAGCACGCCATGTCCAAGACGGTTTTGGCGGCGCAGTGCCGCCCCTGTGATTCGTCATTTCGCTCTTTCAATAGCGCATTTAAGCCCAGTTTGGCCTCGCGTCGTAAGTGAGCCAACCGGCCGCCCCTTTGTAGAAGCGGTCCCCAAAATGATGCGAGGCCTCCGAGCAGGCCCACCACGCCTCCAACCATGCCAATCACGGCTGGCCACCCAAGGGCTCTGCCATCTCCCTCCCGCGTTCTGCAATCGCCTTGTGTTAGCCGGCAATTCAACCATAGACTGCGCTCCGGTGGAAGGCTCCAGCCTTTCATCTCTATGAGTGAGGAGATTAGTATGCCCCTCTCTATCGATGACGTTGCCGGATACGAGCGCGAGGCAATGCGATACTATTTTCTTTGGTATACGATCTATATTCTTCTCGGAGGAGGAGCGATTACTTTCCCCGCTTTGGCGGCGATGGGCGTTACGTTTGGTATTGCTGAGGGAGCTAAGTACCTATCGGGAGCAGGAGGCCTTTGTGCGGCGCTTTTCGGCTTTTTGAAGCCCAACGATTATCTCGCAGTGTTCGACGCGGCGATAACCGAATTTCGGTCACTGCGCGTGCGTTTTTCGTTGCTTACGGATGAGCAGCGCGCTGAGAAGGTTGACTATGCTTTACGCCTGACTGTCTTCAAATATCCTGGTGTGTCTGCATCCATCCCCCAGAACCCTTCGATCCAGCGAGATAAGGTAATTGGCCCTAGCTCGAGTTGACGAAGTTTCTAACAAGGAGCAACTCCGTCGAGCTATGTTTATACGGCTCGACCGCGTAAGGGCGGGCGACGTTCTTCTGTCGCGCGGCGATGAGACGGAGTCGGCGCTCTTTGCGAGGTTGAGCGGCGGAAGGTGGTCGCACGCAGCGCTTTGGATGCCGATAGACACTCGGGAGCGCTCCGACAAAACGAGCAGTTGGAACAATCTTCAATTGGTCGAAGCAGATGAGCTCGGCATTGGTGCAACACCTCTGGCCCGGTTTACATTGTTCAACCCAACAAAATCAGTCTCGATCGAAGTGGCGATGGTCCCGGGGAACCCGAGTGCTGTCACACTCGTTCGAAACAGATCGGTGGAGACTGTATCTGCCGCGGAGCTCGATCGCGCGTCTCAGCATATCCGCGAAAGCTACTTCCATCGCCATTATCCAACTCGGGATCGATTGGTCTCAGCTGCATCGTCCATTCCGCTTCCTTTGCGGTCAGCAATTCGAGCAGTGTTCTTAATGATCAATCGAAGTTCTGCGAACGACGCGAGGTCATCCGGGCCTTTCTGTTCAGAACTTGCTGCTCGCTTCTTTGAAACGCTCGGGATTCCCCTGCTTAACTGCGAGACACGAGTCTTCGCTCACGAAGTATCACCGAACCATTTTGTTTCATCGTGTTCGGCGTTCGAAACCGTTTGCGGTGCGATTATGACCTTCGAGGACATAGCGGACCCATGCTCAATAAAGCCCAGCGAGGTAGCTATTCAGATATCGGAAGATACCGTACTCCCTCGGGTGATGCGGCCATTCTTCCTTCACCGCCGAAAACAAGTGTCCGATCGTGGGCTAAGAATCAGGTCGATGGTTTCGCTGTGGCGCCGATGGTCGCAGCGGAGCACAAGCAGCCGTTTCGGCTGTAGACAGTATCAACGATCGAGCGGGAGGGGCGCCGCCAATGAACGGGCGCGTCGTTGGGGCGATGTAATCTAGGTCGTGGTCATTCGATCGCCCGCAGCATCGACCTCCGCGCTTCCCGCCTCTCTTGCTCGTAGGGGACCTCAGCGTGAAGCTTGCCAGCATATGGTTGCGGTCACGGCCGGACTGCGGCGGGGTAACGATTCTGGCGGCAGGCACGCCGGAGGATTCCGTCCACGACGGCCAATCCCAAGCCGCTAGGGCTGGCTCCTAGAGGCCGTGGCACCTCTAGCTGTTCGTCAAGCCTAACTTTGGTCGGCCGAAAGGGACGCCTCGCGAGACGCGCACCGCCAACCGTACGCCGGTGCCTGAATGGTTAAGGCCGGGTAACCCTTTGAACCTTGGAATCGACGCCGCTCGTACAGCTGTACCCAAATATATTTTTAGCTGCTAGGAGGCCTAAAAAAGGCTGCTGAGAAGCATCTGTGTTAGGGCATCCTAGTCGAGTCGATGCCGTTTTGACGAATAATGTCCGAAACGTCCAGCGGACGATTAGCGAGATCCTGACGGGAGATTTTCCGTTTGCGGCTGGGAGACGGGCTCTCGAAAAACTCCAGAGCGTCTTCGCCGGATTGGAGACGAACCTGGATCGAGCGATACGGCTCAAAAACGATGCCAGCATCTCTTCGGTAGCCGAAAATATAAACCTCAAAATTCTGCAAGTCCTGCCCTTGTTAGGGTTCATTCTCCGTTCGACGAATGTGCGCAATGCATTTGAGTTGATTGATCCTAACGGAATAGCACTGGTGCCAGAGCCCGCATTGAATGATCTTGAGCTATCCGGCGAATCGTCGATCAGTCTCCGTTTGGGGCGCTGGTTCTTGGCGGTGAGGCAGTCAAACGAAACACATATCGAGACCACGCCTGCAGCGCAGGACAAAGTTCAAAAGATTTCCAAGCAATACTACGTGCCGTTTGGAAAAGACTTCGTCCTGCATCCCGGTCGTTTTGTTTTGGCGGTTACGCTGGAGTGGCTTAGGTTGCCGGTCAGCTTTACGGCCTTTGTTGTCGGCCAATCGAGCCTAGGAAGAAGAGGCATAATCATTGAAACGGCAGCAGGCGTGCATCCTGGCTTTTCCGGTTGTCTAACACTCGAAATCGCGAATGTTGGAGAGCTGCCTGTTAAATTGACGCCCGGAATGGCGATCTGCCAGTTGTTCTTCCATTCTATGGATGGTGCGCTGTCAGCAAGTCGCACGCCTCACGCAGGACAACGAAAGCCTCGCCTCGGGCAGATGCGTGAAGATCCAGTATTAAGCAAGCTCCGAAAGACGCTGGATACTTAGGCTGAAGCTGCTTACCCTATGCTTACCCAACGGCGAATGGCGAAGCACAAAATTTTTTTAAGTTGTTGGTTTCACTGGCGCACCCGACACGATTCGAACGTGTGACCTTTGCCTTCGGAGGGCAACGCTCTATCCAGCTGAGCTACGGGTGCTAGTGGAGGTTCATTTAGCCGATTGGCGAGGGGTGGGCAACCGCTAGCTTTGCCTAGGGTGGCTCGGGTGGATGGTTGCGTCGCCCTCGCTCAGGCAAAGGTCACACGTTCGAATCGTGTCGGGTGCGCCAGGGAAGCGCGTGCCAGTCGTGCCGACACTGTGGCGCAGGCCAAATCGCTGCTTTGCAGCGATTCAGCCGCTCGGAACCGAAAATCCAGCATTCCGAGGTCATTGCGGGCCTACTGGCCGGCAGGTTTCAGCTTCATTGAGATGGAATACTCAAAGAGCTGTAAATCCGGAATCAACGAGGCAGCGAGTCGCAGGTCTTCGGTTACTTCGTTGGCGACTATTATGCCGCGAACGCGGTGTCCGGAGGCAAGGTGCTTCTTTACCCATGCCATATATCTTAGGATTTGTCCGACGGCCCGCTCGTAACCTCTCGAGACCTTTAGCTCCACCACCACATAGTCGCCTTTGGCATCCATCGCCAAGATATCGATATAACGTCCACCCACGGGGTATTCGATCCCGGAGAATTCTTCCTCTTGGAAGATTTTTAGCCCCGGCTCAATGGAAGTAAGGTTCTTAGAGAGATAATTTCGGAGGTCTCGTTCGAACGCGAATTCCTTGGAGCCTGGTTGAGCTTCTGATGTGTCCTCAGCATCGTCCTCTTCTACGGCGTCTTGTGGAGAGCTCGTTTCGGATTGCTCGCGGTAAATTGGTTGTCCGTCATTTGCTGGATCCAAGAGTCGAAACTCTCCTGGCCTAATTTTGAAACAGGTCGTGTCCAGACCCGGGGCGTATGCTGGCGTGGTGTTTCCTTACATTGGAGTTTATTGCCATGCCCTCAACGTGCATCTGGACCGTTGTGGGTCTAATGTTCGGATAATGCTGTTTGAACCAATGAACGACCTGTTTCTTTTCGAATGTCTGTCCGGGTTTCAAATTCTCTTTCACGAATTCAAGCATTAGCGTCTTGGTCGGTTTTTCGTAAATTGCCATTCTGCTTTACTCCACCGGATCGGTGCGCAATCTGATCTCACGGCCTTCCCGTCTTCTCACAACGATCAGCTTTCGTCCTTTAGATGCTCTATCATCAAGCTCTGAGGAGTTGGATTTCTTAGAGTTGGCGGGTAGACGCCTGTGCTCCTTTACAGCTTTGCGCAAAGCAGCGCGTGCCTTGTCCGCAGCAATTGCTCGCTGTCGCTCCTTCAATTTCTTGTGTTCATCGGCTTTCTTTTTGCCTAGGAGTTTTTGATACTCGCAAGCAATTGCAAGGGTCTTCCTGCGTAGCTTGGTTGCAGCTACCTTGGGCTCCGAATCGGCTCCGCGCTCTGAATAGCCCGAGCCCTTGCGGCTTCCAATCATGAACCTATTTGCGCTTCTATACATGCAGCTTAGGCTCCCACCGAAGTTAGGCTTTTTCCAACTGTTGAGTGTCGCCCACCCAACTGTCGGTAGCTTCTAGTCTCGCCCTGCGATTGGTATGCCGCAGTGATGGGCTTACCTTCTAGCAAATAGTTGTGTGGCGCTTTAGCCGCAACTATTGTCCTATCGGGTTCGATAAGGCCACACTGGAAGCACTTGAAATGGCGGGGAAACTTGAGGCGGGGGCTTTTGTGGAGCTCCGGGGGCGCCCTTGGCTGGTCGAGGAGACCGTGAAGGGGGATGGAGAGTTCGAGTCGCTGAGGCTTTCGTGCATTGCCGACGACGCCCAGGGCGAGCAACTCGAGGTCATTTGGGATGCCGAGATCGGACCAAGGATCCTAGGCGAGGATAACTGGCAACGTGTCGGGGCAGGCGGACCGGATTCGGCCGACGTGTTCGCAGCCCATCTGCGGGTGATTCGCTGGAATTCCTCCACCGCCGCTGAACGGGACTTGCTTCAAGCGCCCTTCCGGGCGGGAATTCGGTTGGATACCTATCAGCTTCTACCTTTGCGGAAAGCCCTACGGCTGCCCCGGGTAAATCTGCTGATCGCCGATGACGTCGGGCTTGGCAAGACCGTTGAAGCCGGCTTGATCGCTCGTGAGCTCTTGCTGCGCCGCCGCATAGACTTCATCGTTGTGGCAGCGCCGCCCTCCATGACATTGCAGTGGAAGGACGAGCTGCAGGCGAAATTCGGTCTATCCTTCCAGATTGTCGACCGAGAGCATCTCGCCGAGATGAGGCGTTTGCACGGCTTTGGTGTCAACCCTTGGCGCACCGGCTCCCGCTTCATCATTTCTCATCGCCTACTCACTGATGAAACGTATGTCTCCGGCTTGAGGGATGTCCTCGGAGAGTTTCGCGCTCGCGCGCTGCTGATCCTTGACGAAGCGCATCATGCGGCCCCAGCGGGGGGATCGCGTTATGCGATATCGAGCCAGTTCACCAAAGCCGTCCGCAACATCGCAGAGCGTTTTGAACATCGCTTGTTCCTCTCCGCAACCCCGCACAATGGTCACAGCAATAGTTTTTCCGCCTTGTTAGAGATGCTCGACCCACAGCGATTCACGCGCGGAGTGGAGGTTCGGCCGAGGGATCTGGAGCCGGTCATGGTCCGCCGGCTGAAATCGGACCTTCGCCGGCTCGGCGAGGCGTTTCCAGAGCGGCGGATCGAGGCAATTCCAATTTCTGGCCTTCCGGCCGATGCGCCGGAGCTCGATCTCGCTCGCCGGCTCGCCGCGTATGGCGAACTGCGGATGGCGCGCATATCGACCCTGCCAAGCCAAAAGGCGGCGTTGGCCAAGCTTGCGTTCGTGGGATTGCAGCAACGCTTGCTTTCATCAAACGCTGCATTTGCCAAAACGCTGAAGGTTCATCGTGGTTCGCTGGCAAGGCTGATCAACGGGGAGATTACTGCGCGTGAATCACTAGCCGCGCTGACATTCGTTGCTTCGCTGAGCGGTGAGGTCACTGCTGAGCTTGACCTCGAGGATTCGGACGCCGAAGCAACATTAGATCAGGACGAAGCCTCCGCGACCGAGGCGGCGTCTCGCGCGGGGGCGCTCGGAGCTACCAAAAGCGCGCTTGAAGCTGAGCTTGCCGCGGTCGACGACATGCTGGCGGTCGCAGAGGCTTCCGCAAGCCGCCCCGACGCTCGGATTCACTGGCTGGTCGAATGGATCAAGGGCAATATGCTCGCGGGCAAGACCTGGAACGATCGACGCCTGATCATTTTTACCGAATACGAAGATACGCGCCGATGGTTGGAGCGGCGGCTGCTTGAGGCAATCGATGCCACCGATAAATCGGACGAACGCATTCTTGTGTTCTCGGGCGCCACCGGCACTGACAAGCGCGAAGCCGTCAAACGCGCCTTCAACACCGACCCCACGATCGAACCTGTCCGGATACTGCTTTGCACCGATGCTGCCCGCGAAGGTATCAATCTCCAGACTTATTGCTCGGACTTGATCCACTTCGACTTGCCTTGGAACCCTTCTCGTCTTGAGCAGCGCAACGGGCGCATTGATCGCAAGCTGCAGCCGGCAAAGTTAATCATTTGCCGCTACTTCAAGTATGAGCAGCGCGAAGCGGACATCGTTCTCGATGCCCTTGTGCGCAAGACCGAGTCGATCCGTAATCAGCTCGGCTCAGTCGGTCAGGTGATTGAAGAGCGTGTGACGAAGCGGCTAGCGGAAAGTGGCATCCGTCAGGGGACGGCCGCGGAGATCGCCAAAGCCATCGAGGCAGAGAGCGATGCCGAGCGTCTTACTCGGGCGCGGGCTGAGATGGACGATGATGAGCGCGTCCGCTTTGAGAAGATCACCAAGGAGCAGCGCGAGCTGCAACGGGTGCTGGAAGACTCGCAGGAAAAGGTCGGCGTCAATCAGGATGATCTGAGGCATGTGGTGGCTGTCGCGCTTGATCGCGCGGGCTACCATTTCGACGGGGCCCGGGCGGAGGCCGTCGGCCCGGTCGAAACCTATCGTTTTGATCCCTCTCATCTGGCCTTCAAGGGCGAGGGCAGCTGGGGCGACGCGTTCGACGATCTGCGAATCCGTCCGAGAAAGCGCGGCGAACGTTACTCGGATTGGCGGCGTAACGCGCCTATCCGTTCGATTTCTTTCAAACCCCCGGTGCTGGCGGACGGTCGCGACGCGCCGAATGTCGTCCAGGTCCATCTCGAACACCGTCTTGTCCGAAGGCTATTGTCACGGTTCATTTCGCAAGGCTTCGAATCGAATCTGTCACGCGTTTCGGTGATCATGGGGCCGGGCGCGCAGCCGCGCATCGTCCTGATGGGGCGTCTCAGCTTGTATGGCAGCGGCGCGACACGCTTGCACGAGGAGGTCATTCCAATCGCTGCGATCTGGTCCGAGGCCGAGCGTGCCCGGAAGCCATTGAAAGCTCTGGGCGAGAGCAGCGAGGCGCGGACGCTGGATCAGCTGGAGCAGGCGTTGAGAACGGCGACGCCGGCGACCGCGATGGCGGTTGCGCGCGTTCAGGCATTGATTGAGCAAGACATCACGGATTTGCGTCCCGCTCTTGAGAGCATCGCCGGCGAGCGCATTGCAACCAATACCAAGTTGCTGCGCAAACGTGGCGAGGAGGAGTCAAAGTCGCTGCGCGAATTGCTGGAGCGCCAGCGTGGCCGAATTTCCAAGGCGGCGGACGAATTCGACCCCAATCAGCTTTCTCTCCCGGGAATCGCCGAGGAGGAGCGGCGAGAACAGGAGGCGGATCGTCGTCATTGGCGAACGCGGCTTGAGCGCCTCGATCAGGAGATGAAAACAGAGCCAGAGCGCATCCTGCATTCTTATGACGTGACGGCGCATCGCCTCGAGCCAGTTGGCATTGTCTATCTCTGGCCAGTTTCAGGTTAAACGATGCGAGAGATATACCGCGATCCCGCGCTTGAATGGCTGGACCACGTGCAGCCGGTCGGCCTTGTGGTCGCACCAGCCGTGGTCAAGGATCTGATCCTTGAGCCGACGCCGCAGAGCCAGATCGACAGCGCCGAGGTCGATTTGCTTGTCGATCCCGATCCGGCGAGACCAGCCTTGGTCGATCCATGGGTCTTTGCGGAAGGGATCCTCGGCTGGGAAGCGCGGGTGGTCGCAGGCGCGCCCGGCGGTCCTGCTCTACCCGACAGTCTTAGCCTGCGCCTGCCGGAGTATGGCACGACACTTTCGCCCAATTGGGCCGTCCTTGATCCATCGGGCGGTGAGCAGCCCTGGCAACTGCTTGTCAGGCTGGAGGGGGCGGGCATCGATCCCGATCAGCGTGGCGCGCTCGGCGGCTGGGAGGCGACCCCACATCAACGTTTCGAGCGGCTGTTGCGCGAGACCGGTGTCTCCGCGGGGCTGATGATCACCGACAAGGATATCCGGCTGGTCTATGCCCCAAAGGGCGAGACGTCCGGGTGGCTTGCCTTCCCAATACGATCACTCGCGACAGTCGGCGGGCGTGCGATGCTCGGCGGGCTCAAGCTGATGCTCGACCGAGGCCGGCTCTTCACCGATGCCGAAGATCGACGTTTGCCCGCGGTCCTGAAGAAAAGCCGCGAGGCACAAGCAGCGGTATCGACCGCGCTCGCCGAGCAGGTCCTCGGCGCGCTGCACGAATTGTTGCGCGGACTCAATGCTGCCGATCCGGACGCGATCCAAAAGCTTGCGACCGAGCGGCCCGGCCATCTCTACGAAGGCTTGCTTACGGTCCTGATGCGGCTGGTGTTTGTGCTTTATGCCGAGGATCGCGATCTTCTGCCGTCGCGAACCGACGGCCGCTCGCGCGCACTCTATGACAACGGTTATTCCATCCGAGGGCTCTACGCCAAGCTGGCCCAAGACGCTGCGCTCAACCCCGATACCATGGACGAAAGACGCGGCGGCTGGGGCCGGCTTCTGGCCTTGTTTCGTCTGATCCATGGCGGTCACCCGTCGCACATCATTCAAGCACGCGGCGGTAAGTTGTTTGATCCGGATGTCTTCCCGTTTCTTGAAGGACGCGCTTTGGACGCCGAACCGACGGTCACACCTGTCTCCGACGGTTGTGTCCTGCGTGTGCTTGAAGGTCTGATGACCCTGGAAGCCAAGGGACGTAGTTCCGACCGCGCCCGCGAGCGCCTTTCCTATCGCACCCTCGACGTTGAACAGATCGGCTCGGTCTACGAGACCGTGATGGGTTTTACGGTCGAGCGGGCGGCCGGCCGCGCGCTCGCCATCAAGGCAGGCAAGAACAACCGCACGCCGGTATTCGTGAATCTCGACGCTCTGCTCGCCAAAAGCGGCAAGGATCGCGTCAAGTATCTGAAGGAAGACGGCGACCGTGCGCTAACCGCGGCACAGGCCAAGACCGTCGAGGCGGCCGAGTCTGTCGCCGAGTTGGTCGCGGCGCTGGATTCGATCGTCGATGAGCGTGCCTCGCCCCGGAAGCGTGAGCTGTCAGCCAGCACTCCGATACTTCAACCGACCGACGAGCGCCGTCGCAGCGGCAGCCACTATACACCACGTAGCCTCACCGAACCGATCGTGCGTTACGCGCTGGCGCCGGCCTTCGAACGACTCGGACCGGACGCGACGCCGGAAGAGATTCTCGCCCTGAAGGCCTGTGACCCTGCGATGGGTTCCGGAGCGTTTCTAGTCGAAGCCTGTCGCGCTCTTGCTGCGAGGCTGCTCGCCGCTTGGACGCGCTGGCCGGAAAAGAGGCCGGCAATCCCACCGGACGAGGACGAGGAGTTGCATGCTCGTCGTCTTGTCGCGCAGCGATGCCTTTACGGCGTGGACAAGAACCCTCTCGCCACCGATCTCGCCAAACTATCGCTCTGGTTGGCAACATTGGCGCGCGATCATGAATTCACTTTCCTCGATCACGCGCTTAAATCAGGCGACAGTCTCGTAGGATTGACTGAAGCTCAGATCGCGGCCGTTCATTGGAACATCTCAAAACCCGGTCTGCCACTGTTTAGGCAGCTGGTGAAGCAGCGTGTCGCCGAGGCAATTAAGGGGCGCGCGGAGATCCAGGCGGCCCCCGACGACGCCATGCGTTACGTTTTGGAGCGTCAGCATCAGTTCGTGGAGGAGCGAACTAGATTTACACGAACAATCGGAAACGCGATCATCGCGACGTTCTTCTCAAGCTACAAGCAAAAGACGCGGGAAGCGAAACTAGCGGAGGCCGAGAGTTGGTTGACCGGATCGCTAGAGGCTGCATGGGATAACCTTGCCGCTATGGCGGCGGTCTTGCAACAAGGCGAACATCCGCTCACTCCGTTTCATTGGGAAATTGAGTTTCCGGAAGTCTTTGCGAGAGATAACGGCGGGTTCGACACCGTAGTAGGCAATCCGCCGTTCCTGGCTGGAAAACGAATTTCCACTGAATACGGCGACGCATATCGAGACTGGCTGTCCATGCTCACCGCAGGAGCAAACGTAAGTGCAGACATCGTGACCTGAGCCCCAAAGGTCATCCAGCGATGGGCGGAATCCTTTGGTCATTTGAGCCTGTGTGGCTTGGTGATGCAACGGGACGGGGCGCGGAGCCCTCGACACAGCGCAGCGTCCCGTCCCGTTGCATCTCGGACGCTGTTAGCCTGGCGTAAGTTGATGGCGGCAGGTTGCCGATCCCGCTGTGCGGACGAACGGTGTTGTAATCGTCCTGCCATTCGGCGAGCAGCTCCCGAGCATGATCGAGTGACGAGAACAACGTCTCGTTCAACAACTCGTCGCGCAGTCGTCCATTGAAGCTTTCCACGAAGGCATTCTGCTGCGGCTTGCCCGGCGCGATGTAGTGCCACTCGATCCGGGTGAGCTGCGACCAACGCAGGATGGCCATGCTGGTGAGCTCGGTCCCGTTGTCGCTGACGATCATCGTTGGGCGGCCTCGTCGGGCGATCGCGGCATCGAGCTCACGACCCACCCGGATCCCCGACAACGACGTGTCGGCCACCAATGCGATGCATTCCCGGGTGAAGTCATCAACGACAGCCAGGATACGGAAGCGTCGGCTGTCGGTCAGCGTGTCGCTGACGAAATCCAGTGACCAGCGCTGGTTCGGTCCCTGCGGCAACTCCATCGGAACCCGTGTTCCGAGAGCTCTTTTGCGTCCACCTCGCCGGCGAACCTGCAGCCGCTCCTCGGCATACAGCCGCCTCAGCTTCTTGTGGTTGATAAGCACGCCTTCACTGCGGATCATGAGAAGCAGACGGCGATAGCCAAAGCGCCGGCGCACCGACGCCAACTCGCGCAGCCGGACGCGAATGGTCGCGTCGTCAGGCCGAAGGCTGAGATAACGCACCGAGGACCGATCAGCCCCAATCACTTCACACGCCCGCCGCTGACTGACCTCAAAACTCGAACAAAGGTGAGCCACAGCCTGCCGCCTTGCAACGGGCGTCACCATTTTTTTGAATTGAGGTCCTTTAGCATGGCGTTGTCGAGCATCGCCTCGGCCAACAGCTTCTTCAGCTTCGCATTCTCGTCGGCAAGGACCTTGAGGCGTCGAGCTTCGGATACGTCCAGGCCACCATACTTGGCCTTCCACTTGTAGAACGTCGCGCTGCTGATCCCGTGCTTCCGGCAAACATCACCGGTCTTCGATCCTGCCTCGTGCTCCCGCAACACCGCAATGATCCGCTCTTCCGTGAACCTCGACTGCTTCATCTCCGTCTCCCTCAAGGTGGACGGATTCTACCCATTTTTGGAGGAAGTTCAGGGGCTCAGGTCAATCCGGCTCGTCTTTATCGGATGACGGTCGCATAAGCCCCGAGCGTCACGTCATCCGAAGCTTAGGCAATTGCCTGAAAGCGCTCGAAGCGCATGGCTAATCGATCTCGATCTTGATAGTCTTTTGTTCGGCTGATGCAGCCGCTGCTTGACTGTTGCGTAGCGCATACCGCCGCTCCGCGCTATCCGTTGGGGGGAGCTAGACCTTCCGGATTAGGTCCGAACGTTACGCTCGTCTTGAGTGCGTTGCCGTCCCAGTCGGAGATAAAGGTCGGCAGAAGGGCTTGGTAACGGCCTGGCGCTGTGCCAAGAAAATAGATAATTGGTATTTGGTTCTCGTATGCCTCATTCAACCATCGATTATCTGCGGCGTCAGGGTTTTTGCCCATGAAGGCGTAGTCCAGGCTCTCATCACCATGAAATATTTGGCGATGGACTTCGCGCTAGTCATCATACCAGACCTTAGCGCCTGGCTTGGGGAACACCGTCTTAATCGACAGCAAGAAGCGCATCTGTTGTGGCTTGAAAAGACCCCGTTGGGGGTTGACCAATGCGATGCGCTCTCCCCGAAAGAGAAACCCCGGCTTCAATTCCGAGGTGGTCAGATGGTCGTGAATTTCATTCAGCCCTCGCACGCGCTCGAAGGCGGCCACTCGCATGAGAGTATCAAGACTTGGCGGATCCATTCGGTCGCTTCGCGAGCAATGTTAGCAATTTGAAGTTTTGACCCTCGCATAACACGCGCAGGATTCGAAGTGCTACCTTCCGCGAACTCCTCCGAAGATCGGCCATTTTGAAGTCGGGCGATCGCAGCGAACAAGACCAAGCGTGGCCCGGGTGTGCCTGAGGCGAGGACATGACACACCGGCGTCAGAAAACCTGCAGCATTCTGAGGGATCTTGTCTGTCACCGGTCCAGTTTCGGAGGGCAACGCTCTATCCAGCTGAGCTACGGGTGCTAGTGGAGGTTCATTTAGCCGATTGGCGAGGGGTGGGCAACCGCTTCTCGCCGGATGGCTCTCAAGCCGTCTTGCGCCGGAAAGGGGCCGGAACCTGTGCGGCCTCCCGGCCGAGGGCGGCGAATTCGGCCAGCACGCGCTCGGCGCAGATGACGCGGTTGCGGCCGAGGCGTTTGGCCACATAGAGCGCCTCGTCGGCCGCGCCCAGCAGCCGGTCGGGGCCGCCGCCGTCGGCCGCACCCGGAATGTGGCTGGCGACGCCGACGCTGAGGGTGACGTGGTCGTCGGCGCCCGCGGCGCCATGGGCGATCGCCAAGGCCATGACGGCGATGCGGATATCCTCGGCGATGGTGCAGGCGGTGTCGCAATCCATGTCCGGCAGGATCAGCGCAAATTCCTCGCCGCCATAGCGGCTGGCGAGATCGAGCGGACGCAGGGCATGCCGGCTGACGACGGAAGCGACCGCCCGCAGGCATTCGTCGCCGTTCTGATGGCCGTGCCGGTCGTTGAACAGCTTGAAATGATCGACGTCGACGAACAGCAGCGCCATTGGCCTCTGCGTCCGCAGGGCGCGGTCCCATTCGCTCATCAGCATCTGGTCGAACGCGCGTCGGTTCGACAGGCCGGTCAGCCCGTCCTTGGTGGCGAGCTCCTTCAGCGCCGCCTCCGCGCGCTTCTGGTCGGTGAGGTCGCGCAGCGTTTCCACCACCGCGATCAGATGGCCGGCCTCGTCGTGGATCGGGCCGGCGTCGATGGCGAGATAGAGCTGGCTGCCGAGCTTCGGCATCACGCACCAGTTCTCCGCGGAAAAGCCGAGCCCGTTATGGCCGCGCGCGGCATATTCCGAATAAAACTCCGGGAGCTGCTCGGGCCGGTCGAGTGCGACGAGGTCGGCGAGGCAGGGGCGCTTGGTCTCGTAGAAGGCCTGCCAGTGTTTCGTGGTGCCGATCACCTCCGAGGCGGCGACGCCGGTCAGCCGCTCGCAGGCCCTGTTCCAGATCACGACGCGGCGCTTGGGGTCGATCACGAAGGTCGGCACCACCAGATGCTGCATCAGCCGCACGGCATAGGAATCCGCGACGTCGACAGTTTTCGCCGAAGCTTTCCTCGGATTTGCCATCTCAGGCCACCGCCGCCACCGGCTCGGCATCGTTCGGACCGAACAGCTTTCGCACCTCGGCGGCCGGCTTCGGCTTGCTGAAGAGATAGCCCTGCATCTCCATGCAGCCGAGCGCGCGCAGCATCTCGCGTTGCGCCTCGGTCTCGACGCCCTCGGCGACCGTG
This sequence comes from Bradyrhizobium xenonodulans, assembly GCF_027594865.1. Taxonomy (NCBI): domain Bacteria; kingdom Pseudomonadati; phylum Pseudomonadota; class Alphaproteobacteria; order Hyphomicrobiales; family Nitrobacteraceae; genus Bradyrhizobium; species Bradyrhizobium xenonodulans. The sequence goes on along the minus strand of NZ_CP089391.1, from coordinate 8,204,591 downwards.
GTCATGTTGCTGGCCGCGGCGATGTTCACCACCGCCTGCACGATCACGGGCGCGCCGCTGGTCTCCGCGATGTCGGCGACGAAGCAGCGGTCGATCTTGATCTTGTCGAACGGGAAGCGCTTCAGATAGCTCAGCGAGGAATAGCCAGTGCCGAAATCGTCGAGCGCGATGCGCACGCCGATGGAACGGAGCTGGTGCAGGATCGAGAGTGCAGCCTCGTCGTCGCGGATCAGCACGGCCTCGGTGATTTCGAGCTCGAGCCGGGAGGGAGCGAGCCCGGAGGCGGCGAGTGCGCCCGCAATCCGCAGCGCCAGCGTGTCGCATTTGAGCTGTACCGGCGAGACGTTGACCGCAATCCGCACATGCGCCGGCCAGGTCGCGGCCTCGTTGCAGGCCATGCGCAGCACCCAGTCGCCGAGCTCGTTGATCAGGCCGGTGTCCTCGGCGACCGGAATGAACTCCGCCGGCGACACCCAGCCGCGTTCGGGATGCCGCCAGCGCAGCAGCGCCTCGCAGCCCGACACGTCGTTGGTGCGCAAATCGACCAGCGGCTGGTAGTAGATCTCGAAGCCGCCATTCAGCAGCGCCTGGCGCAAATCCTGCTCCATGGTCAGGCGCGCCTTGGCGCACGCATCCATCTCCGGCTCGAAGAAGCGATGAGTGCGGCGTCCTTCGGCCTTGGCGCCGTACATCGCGAGATCGGCGTGCTTGATGAGCTGGTCGAGATCGGTCCCGTCCTGCGGCGCCAGCGCGATGCCGATGCTGGCGTCGGTGGAAAGCTGATGGCCGAGGCAGTGATAGGGCTGGCGGATCGCCTCGTAGATCCGCGTCACGAACGACAGCGCGTCGGAAGCCGACCGGATCCCGGTCTGGATCACCGCGAATTCGTCGCCGCCGAGCCGCGCGATCAGGTCGCCCCGCTTGAGGCAGCCGCGGAGGCGGGTCGCGATCGCCTTCAACAGCTCGTCGCCGACGTGATGGCCGAGCGAATCGTTGATGCCCTTGAATTCGTCGACGTCGATGTAGAGCAGCGCGAACTGCTCGCCGCCGGCGACCTTTGCCAGCTCGCGTTCGATCTGTTCGCGGAACAGCGCGCGGTTCGGCAGGTCGGTCAGCGCATCGTAATGCGCCATATGCGCGATCTTCTCATGGGCGCGCCGCCGCTCGGTGACGTCCTCGACGACATTGATGATGTAGCGCGGCTCACCGGCCTTGTCGCGGATGCCGATCCGCCGCGAGGTGATGTAACGCTGCCCGATGGTCGGCGTGCTCCAGACGTGCTCGTCGAGGAAGAGGCCGTCCGGAGATTGCAGGAGCTTGTCGTCGTCCCGGGTGACGATCTCGGCGGTTGCCGTCGGGTAAAGGTCGAACGCGGTCTTGCCGACGATGGTCTCGGACGTCTCGCCGAGTTGTTCCTCGGCGACCTGGTTGGCGAGGAGGTAGCGCCGCGTCCGGGCATCCTTCACGGTGATGCGCGAGGGAATATGGTCGATGATCTCGCGCAGGAACGTGGAGTTGCGGTCGCGTTCCTGCTCCAGATTGCGCCGCTCGGTGATCTCCTCGATCGTGGCGATCCATCCGCCCTGTGCGAGCGGAGTGTTGATGACCTGGAAGGCGCGGCCGCCGGGCAACTGATGGATTCTCGTTGCGACCGTGCCCTCGGCGACGATCCGCATGACGTCGGCACAAAACGCCTCGACGTCGCCGCTGAACGCGCCCCGCTCCTTGCGATGATGCATCGCCTCGCGGATGTGACATCCGGGCTTGATGACGTCGTGGGAGAGGCCGAACATGTCGACGTAGCGGCGGTTGCAGGTGACGATGTATCCGGCCGCGTCGTACAGGATCAGGCCTTGCGACATGTTGTTCAGGGCGGTGTCGAGCCGCAGTCGCTCCGCTTCGATCCGCTCCTGGGCCTCGCGGTTCTGCCGGTTGATCTGCCGGATGATCAGATAGAGGATCAGCGCGATCACAGCGGCCGACAGCGCGGCTGTGGTGACCATGAATCCGGTCTGCTGACGCCAGTCGGCCAGCGCTGCGGCCGTGGTGTTGGTGGCGACGATGACCAGCGGGAAATGCGTCAGCGACACGGCCGAGCCGAGCCGCTCCTCGCCGTCGAGCGGGCTCCTGACCCGGAGCGTGTGCTGACCGCCTTTGGTCAGCACCCTCTGCATCAGCGGCGCATCCTTGAAGCTCCGTCCGATCAGCTCCTCGATATGCGGATAGCGCGCCAGCATCTTGCCTTCGCGATCGAACAGCGAGATCGCCGTACCCTCGGCGAGAGCAACGGATGCAAAATAGTGCTGGTAGCTGTCCGGATCGATCCGCCGGACCATCGCGCCGAGGAAGGTGCCGTCGGCGCCGTTCAGCCGGCGCGCCACGACCGTGGTCCATTTGCCGATGATGAAGCTGCGGACCGATTCCAGGATGACCGGTTCGGCCCTGGGATCGGATTTGAACGTCTGAAAGTAAGCGCGTGAGGAGACATTGATCTTGGGCAACGGCTGGGCCCGCGACCAGTTGATCAGCTCGCCATCGGCATCGTAGATCGCGATGTCGCCGAGATAGGATACGGAGCTGATCTTGCTCCGCAGCATCTGGTTCGCCGCAGGTCCGGACATGCGCTCGCGGAACATGGCGGGCGAGGTGATCTCCGGCAGGTTCATCTGGCCGACAAGGTCGGCGGCGACGACGTCGGAATCCTCGAATTGCTGATCGAAGTGCCGCGCGATCAGCTGCACCGTGTTTTCCAGCTCGCGCTCGCGGTTGGTCAGGGTCCGTTCGCGGAATTCGCCGACGGCCACGGCAGTCACGGAGAAGATTCCCGCGACGAGCAGCACGCCGCACAGGGTCAGCCACAGGACCGGTCCGCGCCGAATGGCTGCCTCCCAGCCGTTCCTGACGGCTAGGGACATTCCGGCTGCGATCGATGCAAAGACCTGGCTCATTCCCCCTCCCTGGGGGACCAGGAATACTATGCACAGGTAGGAGAACCCTTAGGAAAGCCAGTTACCTAAGGATTAATCCGGTTGCGTAGCGACGGCCGCGTGCCGCAACGCGCGAAGCACGTCGCGGTTGCATCGTTCCAGCACCAACCGCTGCGCTGCATCATTAACCGGGGCTTAATGCGAGGCGCCCGCGCTCTTGCCACTGCCGCCATGGCGCAGCCGTCCGACCACGCCGGTCGGAAAGAAGTAGACGCTGGCGATGAACAGCAGCCCCAGCCACAGCAACCAGCGGTCGGGATGCAACAGTCCCGGCAGCAGCGGCAGCCCGGCTTCCGACGCTGCCTTGGAGGCGACGCCCATCAGCGATTGCAGATAGTTCTGGGCGAGGATGAAGATGGTGGCGCCGATGATCGCGCCGTAGATCGTGCCCATGCCGCCGATCACGACCATCAGGAGGATGTCCAGCATGATCGAGAAGCTGAGCGAGGTATCAGGACCGGCATAGCGCAGCCAAAGCGCGTTCAAGATGCCGGCGCCGGCGGCGACCAGCGCGGCGAGGCAGTTGGCGTAGGTCAGGTGGAAGACGGTGCGAAAGCCGAGCGCCTCGGCGCGAAAACGATTCTCGCGGATCGCCTGGAGCACGCGCCCGAACGGCGAGTTCACCACCCGCAGCAGCGCGAGGATCATCAGGGCCGAGACCGCAAATACCAGGTAGAAGGTCAGGATGCGGCCGTTGACCTCGAAGCCGAACAGGTTTTTTGAGATCAGCACGGTGCCGGGCCGCAGCAGCTCCGGCAGCTGGAAGCTGCGCCCGTCCTCGCCGCCGGTGAGCCAGGAGAGCTGCGAGGCCAGCACCTGGAAGGCGGAGGCGACCGCGAGCGTGATCATGGCAAAGAAGATCGCGGCGACGCGCAGCGAGAAGAGACCAATGGCGAGCGCGAGCAGCGCCGCTAGCGGCAGGCCGACGACGATGCCGGTTGCGACCGCCGCCCAGTTCGGGCCCATCCCGTACAGCGCGATCGCGATCGCGTAGCTGCCGATGCCGTAGAACATGGTGTGGGCGAACGACACCGAGCCGGTATAACCGAGCAGCAAATCGTAGGAGGCGACCAGCGCCGCGAAGACGCAGATCTTGGCTGCGACGTTCAGCGCCTTGGCGCCCGGGAACAGGAACGGCGTCGCCGCCAGCGCCAGGATGATGACGACGAGGAGAAGCGTGAGCACGCGGCTGCGCGGTGGATCGCCTGAGAGGATCATCATCGGCTGGTCACCGCATAGAGGCCGCGCGGCCGCCACATCAGAATGGCGACCATCAGCAGGATGTTGGAGACGAGAGCGAGCTTCGGCACCAGGAAGCCGCCGTAATTGGCGACCATCGCGACCAGGATCGCGCCGATGAAGCAGCCGCCGATCGACCCTAAGCCGCCGATGATGACGACGATGAAGATCAGGACGGTGAGGTCGTCGCTCATGGAGGCGTGGACCTGTTCGCGATAGAGCGCCCACATCACGCCGCCGAGGCCGGCGAGCGCCGATCCCGTCATGAACACGCCGAGGAACAGGCGGCGGATGCGATAGCCGAGCGCTTCGACCATCTCGCGGTTCTCGACGCCGGCGCGGATCAGGAGCCCGAGCTTGGTGCGGTTGAGCACGAGCTGGATCGCGATGAAGACGGCAAGGCCGATCAGCATCGCCAGCACGCGGTATTTGGCAATCGCGACGTCGCCGAGGATGAAGGAGCCGCGTAGCGAGGTCGGTAGTGGCATCGGGATGATCTGCGGTCCCCAGAGCGCATAGAGAGTCTGCTCGGCGACGATCAGGCCGCCGGTCGTCATCAGGATCTGCTTCAGATGCTGGCCGTAGACCGGCAGGATCAGCACGCGCTCGACGATCAGGCCGAGCGCGCCGGACACCGCCATCGACAGCAGCGCGGCCGGCGCCAGCACTGCGAGGTTCATCCACAGCGAGTCCGCTTGAATGGACGCCGCGAACGGTGCCAGCACCAGGGTTGCGACATAGGCGCCGACGGCGATGAAGGCGCCGTGGCCGAAATTGAGCACGTCCATCAGGCCGAACACCAGCGTCAGCCCGGAGGCCATGATGAAGATCATCATGCCCATGGCAAGGCTCGCGGCGGTCAGCGTCAGCCAGGAAGAGGTCGAGCCGATCAGCGGGATCATGAGAAGTGCGACTGCGATCGGCAGCAGGATCGGCGCAATGTCGCGCTTCGGCTTCGGCAGCGGGTCGTTTGCGGCAAGGTCAGTCACTGATGCGCCTCCAGGCTCAGGCCGAGCAACCGCTCCTGCAGCGGCACGTCGGCGGCGAGCGCCGGCATCTCGCCGCGATGGACGATGGTGCCGTTGTCCATGACCAGCACGTTGTCGCCGAGCTCGCGGGCGGCAAAGAAATTCTGTTCCACCAGAAGAATCGTCGCGCCCTTGCGCTTGATCTCCTTCAGGCACTCGATCAGCGCCATCACGATCGCCGGCGCCAGCCCCTTGGTCGGCTCGTCGATCAGCAGCAGCTTGCGCGGCTCGACGATGGCGCGGGCGATCGACAGCATCTGCTTTTGTCCGCCCGAGAGGCTTCCCGCCCGCGACAGCCAGAACCGGCGCAGCGCCGGGAAGAAGCCGAAGATCCAGTCGAGCTGGGTTTCGTCGAGCGGCCCGTCGCGCGCGGCGAGAACGAGGTTCTCCTTCACCGTGAGGTCGGAGAACACCGCCATGCTCTCCGGCACGTAGCCGACGCCGAGCCGGGCGATGTCAGGCGTGGCGAGGCTCTCGATGCGTTCGCCGCCAAGGCTGATCTCGCCGCTGGAAGCCTGCCACAGGCCCATGATGGTGCGCAGCGTGGTGGTCTTGCCGGCGCCGTTGCGGCCGAGCAGCATCGTGACCTGCCCTTGCGGAACTGCAAGGTCGATGCCCTGGAGGATGTGGTAACGCCCGATATGGGTGTGCACGCCGGAGAGCTTGAGCAGATCGGTCATGCGGCGCTCTTCGGTACGACGCCGAGATAGGCTTCCTGCACGATCGGAGACGCAATCACCTCGGCGGGCGGGCCATCGGCAACGAGCTGCCCGTTATGCAGCACGATGATGCGGTCGGCGAGTGAGCGCACCACGTCCATCTTGTGCTCGACCAGCAGAATGATCTTGCTCTTGTCCTGCTTGAGCTGGGCGATCAGGTTCAACACGACCGGCACCTCGTCGATGCTCATGCCGGCAGTCGGCTCGTCGAACATGAACACTTTTGGTTCGAGCGCGATCATCAGCGCGACCTCCAGCTTGCGTTGGTCGCCATGCGAGAGCGCAGTTGCCGCGACGCCGCGGCGATTGCCGAGCGCGACCTGGTCGAGGATGCCATCGGCGCGCGCGATCAGGTCGCGACGGACCATCCAGGGGCGCAGCATTTCGTAATGCGTGCCATCAGCCGCCTGCACCGCGAGGCGGACGTTCTCTTCGACCGAGAGATTCGGAAACAGGTTGGTGAGCTGGAATGCGCGTCCGAGGCCTGCGCGGGTGCGCATCGGCGCGGACTGCTGGGTGATGTCGGTGCCGCCGAACAGGATGCTGCCGTTCGAGGCGCGGAGCTGGCCCGAGATCAAATTGAAATAGGTGGTCTTGCCGGCGCCGTTCGGCCCCACGATGGCGGTGAGCTCGCCCGGACGGAACGTGCAGGTGACGTTGTTGACCGCGACATGGCCGCCGAAGCGGATGGTGAGGTCGCGGGTTTCGAGAGAGAGTGGCATTGAGGTCCGGCGAATAAAAGGGGTCAGACGTATCCACGATCACGCTGCGCTCCCTCCCCCGCTTGCGGGGGAGGGCGGGGGAGAGGGTGCTTCCGCAATTGGGATAATCCCCTAGAGGAGAAACCCTCTCCCGGCCTCTCCCGCAAGCGGGAGACGTGAAGCAAGAAAGATCAACGCTTGTTGCGGACCGGAACGTCCATGTCCTCGATCTTCAATTCGCGCACCGGCTCGAGCACAGCCCAGGCGACGTTCGGATCGACCTTGACCTTGAAGTGATACATGCTCTGGAGCGCCTGATGGTCTTCCTTGCGGAACACCATCTTGCCCTTCGGCGTGTCGAACTCCAGGCCTTCCATCGCCGTGATCAGTTTCTCGGTGTCGGTCGACTTCGCCTTGGTGACGGCGCCAACGACGGACATCGCGGCAGCGAAACCGCCCGCGGTGAAGAAGTCGGGCGGCGACTTGAAGCGCTTCTGGTGCTCGGCGACCAGCCAGTCGTTCACCGGGTTCTTCGGGATCTCGTAGAAATAATAGGTCGCGCCTTCCATGCCCGGCATGCCTTTGTAGGCGGCGAGCGCCGGCAGGATGTTGCCGCCGGTCGACAGCTCGATGCCGTAGCGCTTCGGATCCATGTCCTGCAGCTTGGACGGCGGGTTGCCGGCACCGGCCCAGATGATCCAGATGATCTTGCGGCCCGGCTTGTCCTTCAGCGCGTCGAACAGGCGCTGACCGACCGCGGTGAAATCGGTGGTGTTGGCCGGGGCGTACTCCTCGGCAGCCAGCGTCGCACCCGTCTTGGCCAGCGCTTCCTTGAAGGCGGCGACGCCGTCACGGCCGAACGCGTAATCCTGCGCCAGCGTCGCGACGGTGACGCCCTGCTTGCCGATCGCGACCGCGTTCGAGATCGCGTCCTGCGACGAGTTGCGCGCGGTGCGGAAGATGTAGCGATTCCACTTCTCGCCGGTAATCTGGTCCGCGACTGCGGGCTCGACGATCAGGATCTTCTTGTTCTCCTCCGCGACGGGGAGCATCGCCAGTGCTGCGGCCGACGAGGTCGTGCCGATCGCGATGTCCGCCTTGTCGTCCTGATAGGCTTCCGCAAGCGCCGTCTTGGCAAGGTCGGGCTTGCCCTGGTCGTCCTTGGTGATGATGACGATCTTGCGGCCGTCGAGCATCATGGTGCCCTTGGTGGCGTATTCGAAACCCATCTGCAGGCCGGTCTCGGTCTGCTTGGCATAGGCTTCGAGCGGACCGGTCTTGCCGTAGATCAGCGCGACCTTGAGATCGTCGGCTCGTGCGGAGGTCCCCGCGGCGAGGGCGAGGATGGTTGTTGTTATGATGAGTGATCGACGCACGATGGTCCCTCCTGATTTAAAGTTTCTCGGCAACAGCGATTTGCACAACACTACGAACATTGCAATTGAACCTTCCGGTGGAGCGTGTCGGCCTTTCGAGCATGCATCATTTTTAGGCCTGCCGCATGACGCGCGCCGTGCCGGTGCCTTCGACCTGACGCCAGTCCGACTGCGCCTCGTCCGCGCTCTCGAAAATATGCGGCGCAACGCCGCGCTTCTCCAGGGCTTCGCCGAGCTTGATGCGCAGGAAACCCGACGTGGTGTAGCGCGACACGCCGGAATAGAAGCGGTCGACCAGACTGCGCACCATGGCCGAATAATCGTCCATCAGTTCCGGCAGAATGGAAAAATTGTCATAATTGACGATGGCGTAGACCCGGCGGCCGAGCGGGGTGAGCTTGGCCTCGACGATCGAAGCGATGGTGGCGATCTCGGCCTTGCTGCGCAGCGGATAGCGTTCCAGGTTGACGAAGAACAGGCTCTGCTGCTCGTCCAGCGTGAAGCGCTGGTCGAGCGGGATGGTGAGCAAGCGCTCGCGCAAATCCATCAGGCCGTTGCGGAAGATGCGCTCGTCCATCACGATGGGATCGCGCGGGATCAGCGGCTTGAAATCCATCAGGCGTAAGATGTCGCGCTCGATATCGATGCCGGGCGCGACTTCGGTGAGCTCGAGCCCGTCGGGCCTGAGCTCGAACACGCAGCGTTCGGTGACGTAAAGCGCGCGCTGCCGCCGCGCGGCGGCAAACGGGCCGCTGAAGGTGACCTGCTCGACCTTGTCGACGAACTTGCGTGATGTCGCCTCATTGAGGATGACGAGCTTGCCGTCATTTACCGCAATGTGCTGCTTGCCCGCGCCGAAGGTGCCGACGAAGATGACCTCCTTGGCGTTCTGGCTGATGTTGATGAAGCCGCCGGCCCCGGCGAGCTTCGGTCCGAACTTGCTGACATTGAGGTTGCCGGCGCGGTCGACCTGGGCGAGGCCGAGGAAGGCGGCATCTAACCCGCCGCCATCGTAGAAGTCGAACTGGTAGGGCTGGTCGATCACTGCCTGGGTGTTGATCGCCGCACCGAAATCGATGCCGCTCGCCGGGATGCCGCCGATCACGCCCGGCTCCGCCGTCAGGGTGATGAGATCGATGATCCGCTCCTCGTTGGCGACCGAGGCGATCCCCTCGGGCATGCCGATGCCGAGATTGACGACGCTGTTGGCCTTGAGCTCGAGCGCGGCGCGCCGGGCGATGATCTTGCGCTCGCTGACTGGCATCACCGGGAGCGAGGCGGCGCGGACGCGGATCTCGCTCGCATAGGCCGGATTGTATGGCGTGCCGAACGTCTGCCAATGGTTCTCGGGTTTCGCCACGACGATGCAGTCGACGAGGATGCCGGGAATCTTGACCTGGCGCGGATTGAGGCTGCCGGCCTCGGCGACGCGCTCGACCTGGGCGATGACGATGCCGCCGGAATTATGCGCCGCCATGGCGATGGCGAGTGCCTCCAGCGTCAGCGCCTCTTTCTCCATGGTGAGGTTGCCGTCGGGATCGCCGGTGGTGGCGCGGATGATCCCGACCTGAATCGGGAACGTCTTGTAGAGCAGGCACTCCTCGCCGCCGATTGTGATCAGCTCGACCATGTCTTCGGTGGTGCGCGCATTGAGCTTGCCGCCGCCGTGCCGGGGATCGACGAAGGTGCCCATGCCGACGCGGGTGATGTGGCCGGGCCGGTGCGCGGCGATGTCGCGGAACAGATGCGTGATGACGCCCTGCGGCAAATTGTAGGCCTCGATCTGGCCCGTGATCGCGAGCTGCTGCAATTTCGGGGCAAGGCCCCAATGCCCGCCGATCACGCGACGGACGAGGCCCTCATGCGCGAAATGATTGAGGCCGCGCTGCTTGCCGTCGCCCTGGCCTGCCGCATAGACCAGCGTCAGATTGCGCGGCTTGCCCTGCGTGTAGGGCGCGTCACCTTCGCTCGCGAGATAAAGCTCCTCCAGCGCGATCGCGATCTCCTCGGCAAAGCCGATGCCGACGAAGCCGCCGGTCGCCACCGTGTCGCCGTCGCGGATCAGCATGACCGCTTCGGCCGCCGTGACGACCTTGCCCTTCTCGGAATTGGGCAGGTAAGGCAAAGCTGGGTGATGGCTCACGGCGTTCCTCCCGGTCTTCTCGACCGCATGCCGTCGTTGTTGTGGGTTGATCCTATCGCGAGGAGCAGCCCTGGAACAGGCTGCTCCTGCGATCGAAGACGCGATCAGGCCGTTCAGGTCTGAACTATCTTGCGTGTTTCGGTGGCGAAATAGACCGACACGATGGTGATGAGCGCCAGCGCGATCATGTAGAGCGAGATCGGCCAGGTTGCCGGCGCGTAGGCCGTCATCAATCCGGTCGCGATCAGCGGCGACAGCGCGCCGGCGAAGATCGAGGCGAGGTTGTAGCCGAGCGAGACGCCGCTATAGCGCACCTTGGTGCCGAACAGCTCCGACAGGAAGCTCGCCTGCGGGCCGTACATCGCGGCATGGCCGATGGCGAGACCGAGCACGATCGCGATCCAGGCATATTGCGGGTTCTTGGTCGCCAGCAGCATGAACAGCGGGAACGACATCAGCGCCGAGAACACCGCGCCGAAGATGTAGATCGGCCGCCGCCCGACCTTGTCGGAGAGCGCGCCGAAGGCGGGGATGGTGAAGGTCTCGATCGCCGCGCCGATCAGCACGCCGTTGAGCATGTCCTGCTTGTTCATGCCGAGCGATTGCGTCGCATAAGCCAGCACGAAGGTCGCGTAGATGTAGAAGAAGCCGTTTTCGGCAAAGCGCGCGCCCATCGCGAGCAGGATGTTCTTGGGATACATCCGGATCGCCTCGACGATCGGCATCTTCACGTCCTGCTTGCTGTCCTTGACCTTCTGGAACTCCGGCGATTCCGCGATGGTGAAGCGGATCCAAAGGCCGACCAGCACCAGCGCGATCGAGAACAGGAACGGGATGCGCCAGCCCCAGGCCAGGAGCTGGGCGTCGGTCAGCATCGCGGACACCACCGAGAACACCAGCGTGCCGAGCACGAGGCCGAGCGGCGCCCCGAGCTGCGGCCAGCTGCCGTAAAAGCCGCGTCTGTCCGCAGGCGCGTGCTCGACCGCCATCAGCACCGCGCCGCCCCATTCGCCGCCAAGTCCAAAACCCTGGACCAGCCGGCAGGTGACGAGCAGAATCGCGGCCCCGATGCCGGCGGTCTCATAGGTCGGCAAAAATCCGATCGCTGCGGTCGCAGCGCCCATGATGAGCAGCGTCAGATAAAGCATGGTCTTGCGGCCGATCTTGTCGCCGTAATGGCCGAACACGACGCCGCCGAGCGGGCGGGCGATGAAGCCGAGCGCGTAGGTCGCAAACGCCAGCAGCGTGCCCATCATGGGATCGAAGGTCGGGAAGAACAGCTTGTTGAAGATCAGCGCCGCGGCGGTGCCGTAGAGGAAGAAGTCATACCACTCGATGGCCGTGCCGATCAGGCTCGCGGTGGCGACCGTGACGTGCGAGGGCTGCTTGGCCTGAAGCTGATGAACCGTGATCGCTTCACTCATCTGGCGTTCTCCCTGATTGCGAATGCGCATGTGCGGCATGCGTCATTGTGCAAAGCGAAGAGCAAGCGCCGCGCCAGATGGCGTCGTTTTGCGCAAATGGCCGAAAACCCAGCAATTTCAGCGTTGGTCTCGGGACCGGGCCGCACGGCGCGTTGTCCGGAATCCGAGACTCCGGACAGTCCGTGTCTCGAAACTCAGACGGAGGCGGGTCCGGCGGCGAGGCCGAACTTGGCGAGCTTCTTGTAGAAGGTCGCGCGCGAGATCCGCAGCATCCTGGCGGCCTCGGAGATCTGGCCGTTGCTGGCGGCGAGCGCCTGTTCGAGCGTGTGCTTCTCGAACTCCGCCTCGGCCTCGGCGTAGGGCACGACGAGTCCGGCCGGGCGCGCCGGCGCTGCGGACCTGAGTTCGGCGCCGACGGGAAGAATGCGCGCGACGTCGTCGCCGGTCAGCCGCCCGGAATCGCTGAGGATCAGCGCGCGCTCCAGGATGTTGCGGAGCTCGCGGACGTTGCCCGGCCAGTCGTAGCGCGCAAGCGCGGCGAGCGCGCTCGGCGTGATCCTGGCGCTGACATAGTCGCCGGACGCGCTGATGTCCTCGAGCAGCCGGGCGCAGATATCAGGAAGATCGTCCAGGCACTGGCGCAGCGGCGGCAGGTCGATCGAGAGCACGTTGAGGCGATAGTAGAGGTCGGGCCGGAACGTGCCGTCGCTGACGCGCTTGCGCAGGTCCACATTGGTGGCGGCAACCACGCGCACGTCGACCCTGGAGACCTTGTCGGAGCCGAGCGGCTCGATCTCGCGCTCCTGGAGCGCGCGCAGCAGCTTGGCCTGCAATTGCAGCGGCATCTCGCCGATCTCGTCGAGGAACAGCGTGCCGCCGTCGGCGATACGGAATTTGCCCTCGCGGCCCCGTCGGTCGGCGCCGGTATAGGCGCCCGGCGCGGTGCCGAAGAATTCGGATTCGATCAGCGTGTCCGGGACCGCGGCGACATTGACGCTGACGAACGGCTTCTCCGCGCGGGATGACGCGTTGTGAATGGCCTGCGCCAGCATTTCCTTGCCGGTTCCGGTCTCGCCGGTGAGGAGTACCGTGACGCTCTGCCGCGCGGCACGGTTTGCGAGCTCCTTGGCCTGCGCGATTCCCGGCGAGGTGCCGACGAAGTCGGCGAAGGTGAAGCGGGCCGCGCGGGCGTTGGACAATTGCCGGCGCGCCAGCCGCAGATCGCTCTCGAGCTGGGCGACGCGGGCGAGCAGCGGCTTGAGGCTTTCGAGGTGGTCGTAAAGCACGAAGCCGATCGCGCCGATCACCTTGCCGTTCTCGTCCTCGATCGGCATGCGGGTGACGACGAGCTGCTCGCCGCCGAGCTCCATGATGTCGAGCAGGATCGGCTCGCCGGTCTCGGCCACCTTCCGCATCAGGCTGTTCGGAATGACCTCCTCGATCGGCCGGCCGATCGCCTCGAAGGTCTGCTTGAGGCCGAGCGAGGCGAGGTATTTTTCGTTGACGTAGACGACCCGCCCGCCGCGATCGATCGCGATTGCGCCCTCGCAGAGGTTCTCCAGCCGCTCGAACAGCGTCTCCATCGCGCGTGCGCGGAGATAGGCGGGATCGCTGATGGAGGTGGAAGAGGCAGGCATGACACACCCCGCGGGAAGTCCGCCTGTTTATTAGCAAAAGGGCAGCGATTTCAAAGGGGGAAATGAGTTCGGGGACCTGGACCGCCCCTACGATTGTCATGCCCCGCGAAGGCGGGGCATCCAGTACGCCGCGGCCTATCGATTCAACCACTACCGTCTCGGCGTACTGGGTCGCCCGATCAAGCCGGGCGACGACATCGAGATTGCAGCGCCACGCTTGCCCTACCGCCGATACCCGTTCGCGCGCGAATAGCCCTGGCGGTTCTGCTGCATCGGGCGGCTCGCCACGCTGGCGCGCGACTCGCTGGAGGCGGGCGTTGCGAGCTTCAGCTCCTCCAGGAAGATCGGCCGGGCGAAATAATAGCCCTGCGCATAGCGGATCTTGGTCGCGGCCTGGAGATAGGCCAGCTCCTCGTAGGATTCGAGGCCCTCGGCGATCACGGTCATGCCGAGCGCGTCGCTCAAGGATTCGATCGCGCGCAGGATGCCCTGGCTGCGCGGGCGCTTATGGATGTCGGTGATGAAGGAGCGGTCGATCTTGATCTCGTCGGCGGTGATGTCGGCGAGCGCCGAGAGCGAGGAATAGCCGGTGCCGAAATCGTCGATCGAGATGCCAACGCCGAGCTTGCGGAACATCGGCAGGATCTCGGTCTGGAAATGATTCTTGGCGACGAAGGCGTCTTCCGTCACCTCGATCATGAAGCGCTGCGGAAAGCCGGTCTCCTCCAGCGCCAGCGCAAAGCTGCGCATGAACTCGGGATTGCCGGCCTGCTTGGCGGCGACATTGATGCTGATCGTCGCTTCCGCGCCGAAGGTGTCGTTGATCAGATCGATCGACTTGACGATCTCGGCGAGCACGAGATGGGTCAGCTCGTCGATCAGCCCCAATTCGCCGGCGAGGTTGATGAACGAGCCCGGTGCCTGGATTACGCCTTCGTCGTCGCGCAGGCGCACTAGGGCCTCGATGCCCTTCACGGCCTGCGTGCGGATGTCGACCTTGGACTGGAAGGCGCAGCAGAACCGCTTTTCGAGGATCGCGAGCCGCAGCGACTGCTCGATCTTCATCCGCGCCAGCGCTTCGCGCTCCATGCTGGAATCGAAGAAGGCCGCCGATCCCTTGCCGTCGTTCTTGATGCGATACATCGCGATGTCGGCGTTCTGGCGCAGCGTCTCGAAGCTGCGGCCGTGATCGGGATAGAGACTGACGCCGACCGAGGTGGAGGCGAACACTTCCGAATTGTCGATGAAGAACGGCGCGGTCAGCCGCTCCAGCGTCGACTGCATGAACTCGGCGACTTCCTCCTGGCTCTGGATCGGCGACAGCAGCAGCAAGAATTCGTCGCCGGAGATGCGCGAGAGCATGTCGGAATCGCGCAGGTCGCGCCCGAGCCGCTTCGACAGCTCGACCAGCAGCGCATCGCCGACGGCATGGCCGTAATAGTCGTTGATGTGCTTGAAATTGTCGACGTCGAGAAAGGCAAGCGCGAAACGATCGCCCTTGCTGTCGCGCGCGAGCAGGCCGTTGGTGCGATGCTCGATCACGCGCCGCGAGGGCAGGCCGGTCAATTCGTCGAAATAGGCCGAGCGAAACAGCTGGTCCTCGAAGTTCTTCTGCTCGGTGATGTCTGAAGAGGCCGAGATCAGCAACTCGCGTCCGGCATGGCTGATCGGGCGATGGGTGGTCAGCAGCACCTGGCGTGCAGCTCCGTCATGGAGCGCTTCCTCGGTGACGACTGCCTGGCCGGCGCTCAGAGCGCGCCGGCAGGCGTCGCGGCGCTGTGCGAGATCCGGCGCGGGACGGCTGCCATCCATGCCGAGCTGGCTGGCTGCGGCATCGTTAACCAGCAGAAGCTCGCCTTGCGCGTCCTGCACGGTCAGGCCGGCAGGCAGCATTCTAACGATTTCCTTGAGAAACCCGAGCTCGGCTTCACTCGCGCCGGAATATTTGTTGTCGTTCATAGAAGTCATGAATCTTCTTGTTCAGCGCGCCTTTGCAATGGGCGCGATCTTGCGCAGTTCCCTCTTAGGTTTGGTTAAGGGGTCCGCAGAAATACGGGGGTGTTTTGCGGCGATGCGACACGTGCAATCCATCGTCATTAACAGAGCGTCAACGGCGCATGCGAAACTGCGAGCGGAGCGCGCGGTTCGCTTTCGCTTGTTTCAAGTCTGGCCGCGGGATGGCTCGACTGAAATCAGTGCGAGCCGCAGTCGACGTCCGTTCCGGAGGGAGAGGTGGTCCTCAGCCGTTCTTGGGGATGCGGCATTGCATGATGCAATGCAGGCCGGTCTGGAGATACGAGACCTCGGTCTTGCCGTCGAAGGCGGATAGCGCCGACGTCAGCAATTTGGTGCCGAAGCCCGGCGCCGACACCTTGTCGATGCTCGGACCCTCGGTTTCATCCCAGGTGACGGTCAGACGATCGCCGCTGACGGTCCAGGACACCTGCAATAATCCGCGCGGCGCGGAGAATGCGCCATATTTGCCCGCGTTGGTGGCGAGCTCGTGAAACATCAGTGACAGCGTGACCGCGAGTTTCGGCGGCAGGAACAGCTGGTCGCCGTTGAGCGTGAAGCGGACATGGCCGTAAGGCCCGAGCTCCGCAATCAGGAGATCGCGAATGTCGCAGCCGGCCCTGTCGATCCGCGAGATCAAATCGTCGGTCGTGGCCAGCGAGCGCAGCCGCGGATCGACCTTGGCCCAGACCTGCGGCTGGTCGTGCAGCACCTGGTGCAGCACCGCGTGTGCCGTGGACAGCTTGTTCTTCAGCCGGTGCTGGAGCTCGTCGACCAGCAGCTTGCGGTAATCCTCTTCCTCGATCAGACGCTTTGAGATCCGGCGCTGCTCCGCCAGCATCGTGCGATAATGCTCGACGCCCCAGATGGTGAGCGCGGTGACGCCCCAGTAAAGCGTCAGCAAGGTGAACCTGGTACGATCGGCAAAGGCGTCGCCGAAATTGACGACGACGCCGAGCACGCCGCCGATCAGCGCCGTGATGATGCCGATCCGCAAGCCGCCGAATGCGGCGGCAAAGAACACGGCCGGGAAGTACGGCGTGAAGTAGACGTCGGGCCGCACATGCGCGAGACCCCAGCGCGCCAGCGTCGCAACCAGCAGGCAGGCGGCCGCGAAGGCGAGACTCAGCGCGAGCGATGGCGGTGCCTCGCCCTGCCAGCCCTTGCGGAACTCGTCGATCAGCTTCTCCATGCCGGGCCCGGATGCGCGATGCGTTCGAAAATCCACAGAGAAGCGAGAATGTTACGCATGTCGCATGCGCAAGCAAAGCTTGCCTTGTCATGGGCTGGCGGGAATAGTGAGCGTCGCGGCGCCGACTGTCGCGGCGACGTCATCGACCGGCGTCCGCCATTTGGCATCAAATCATTTGAAAACAGGGACATTCCATGGGCAGGCTGGATGGCAAGGTTGCGGTGATTACGGGGGCGACGAGCGGGATCGGATTGCGTACCGCGGAAGTCTTCGTTGCCGAAGGTGCCAAAATTGTGATCGCCGGGCGACGCGTACCGGAAGGCGAGGCGCTGGCATCGCGGCTCGGGGCCGATTGCGTTTTCCGCCAGACGGATGTGACGGTCGAAGCGCAGATGCAGGCGCTGATCGCGCTCGCGGTGGAAAAATTCGGCCGGATCGACTGCCTGTTCAACAATGCCGGCGGCCCGGCGCAGACGGGGGGCATCGAAGGCCTCGAGGTCGAGCGGTTCGATGCGGCGATGGCGACGCTGGTGCGCAGCGTCATGCTCGGCATGAAGCATGCCGCGCCCCATATGAAGAAGCAGGGCTTTGGCAGCATCATCAACAATGGCAGCATTGCCGGCCGTCTCGCCGGCTTCTCCTCCTCGATCGTCTATGGCGCGGCCAAGGCGGCGGTGATCCATCTCACCAAATGCGTGGCGATGGAGCTCGGCGAGTCCAATGTGCGCGTCAACTCGATCTCGCCCGGCGCGATTGCGACCGGCATCTTCGGCAAGGCTCTGGGGCTGTCGACCGATGCCGCGGAGAAGACGCCGGCCGTGATGCGCGAGGTCTACAAGACCGCGCAGCCGATCCCGCGGGCAGGCCTCCCTGATGACATCGCCCATGCCGCGGTGTTCCTGGCGAGCGACGAGTCCAGCTTCATCAACGGCCACGATCTCGTCATCGACGGCGCCATGACCGCCGGCCGCAACTGGAGCCAGCAGCAGCAGGGCCTCGCGGCCTTGCGCAACGCGTTCGATCAGGGGGCGTAAGGCCACGGCAACGGAGCCGTAGGGTGGGCAAAGCGACTTGTCCGCCGTAGCTCGAAGAGCGAAGGCGGAAGCGTGCCCACCAATTCTTTTCATCGCGCGTAATCGTGGGCACGGCGCTCCGCGCCTTTGCCCATCCTACGAGGTCGGTGCTCACACCGCCTTCACCCGCACCTTCAACCCATCCCGCGGCTTCGGGATCGGCCACATCTGCCAGTCCGGCTTGTAGCCGTCTTCCAGCGACACCTCGATGTTTTGCAGAAAGTGCCGGGCAAAACATTTCGCCTGCATGTAGGCGAAGTGCAGGCCGAGGCACATATGCGCGCCGCCGCCGAACGGCACCCAGGCGAAGCGGTGGCGATTGCGCTGGGCTTCCTCGGTGAAGCGCAAGGGATCGAAGCGATCCGGCTCCGGCCAGATGTCCTTCATGTGATGGGTGTAGAGCGGATTGACGCCGACCGCGGTGCCGGCGGGAATCGTAAATCCCTTGAAGGTGAAATCGCGCATCGCGCGTCGCGGCATCGAGGGCACCGGCGGCTTGATCCGCAGCGCCTCCTTGAACGCCATCTCCGACAGCGGCATCTTTTCGAGATCGTCGAAGCTGCTCGGCGCATCCGGGGCGAGCCCCAGCGCAAGAACTTCCGCGCGCAGCCTGTCCTGCCAGTCCGGGTTCGCAGCGAGCTCGCCGACGAACGAGGTCAGCGAGGAGGTCAGCGTGTCGTGCGCCGCCATCATCAGGAAGCTCATATGGTCGATGATGTCCTGCTCGGACAGCAGCGCGCCGTCCTCATGGGTGGCGCGGCAGAGATGCGAGAACAGATCGTCGCCGCCGTGATTGCCGCGCCGCAGCGGAATCTGCTCGCGGAAATAGGCGACGATGCGCTTGCGCCCCGCAACGCCACGCGCCATCTGCGTGCCGGGCAGGGGGCGGCGGATCGGAGCGACCGCGGCCGCGACCATGTCGACGAAGGCGCGGTTGATCTCGTCGACCTCCGGCCCGATATCGGCGCCGAGGAAGGATGCGGAGGCGAGGTCGAGCGTGAGTTGCTTCATCGCCGGATAAAGCTGCATCTCGCCGGGCTTTGCCTTCCATTGCGCGACGCGCGCGGAGATGCCGCGGTCGAGATCGCTGAGATAGGATTTCATCGGCCCGGACTTGAACGCGACCGACAGCGCCTTGCGGTGCAGCCGGTGCTCGTCGAAATCGAGCAGCATCAGTCCGCGTGGAAACAACAGCCCGAGCACCTTGTTCCAGCCATGCGTCGAGGAAAAAAGCTTTTGCTGGTCGAACAGCACGAGCTCGTTGGCCTCGGGGCCGAGCAGCACGACATTGGTCTCGCCGAAAATATGGGTCCGGTAAACCGGGCCCCATTTGGCGCCGTTCGCTTCGACGTGCCCCTTGGGGTCGGCCAGCACCTGAAAGGTCTTGCCGATGATCGGCCAGCCTTCATCGCCGGGGATGTGCGTCAGCTCGTTGCGCTTGGGGGCGGTGAAGCCGAGCGCTGGGGCGACATTCTGCATCGACATGACGATTGCTCCGGTTGGCTGACCGAACAGCGCGCGGGCACAGCATTGCGGCCCGCGCCAGCTGACCGGGTCAGCATAGCACAGGCCGGTACGTCTTTCTTGTGAACGTCGTTACAAGCGTTGTCCCAACGGGCCCTACCGCTTCGCGGCTTCCTTCTGCAAATCCGGGGCGTTGACGGCGGGAATGGCGACGCGGCCGGCGCCGGTCACCTTCAGGGCCTCTGCAGCCTTCTCGTTCTCCATGATCTTCGCCATCACCGCCTGGCCGGCGCGTTCGAAGATCGCGCGGTTCTCGATCACGAACTTTTGCGACTTGCGCAGTCCGTCGATATAGCCGTTGATCTCCGGCACGACGTAACGCGCCACCAGGTCCCAGCTTCGGCGGGTATTTTCGGGATTGGCCCAATCGTGCACGAAGCCGATGACAGCGCCGACGCCGCCCGACACCTGCATCACGTTCTTGATCATCTTGACGAGGTCGTCGGGCGTGCCGATGACGGAAGCCGCACCCTCGACGAAAGCGGTCTTGTCCACGGCATCGTCGGGCGAGGAGAATGCGGTCAGGCCCGGCCGCTGCAGCGTGCCGACGTTATATTCATTGTGCCAGCGCATCAGGCCGGCGCCGGCTTCGCGGCGGGCCTGCTCGCGGGTCTCGGCGAGGTGCCAGGTCAACAGCACGCGCCAGTTCGCCCGATCCACTTTGGTGCCGTGCTTCTTGGCGGCATCCTCGGCGAACTGCCATTGCTGTTGCAGGGACATCAGCCCTTGCGTCGTCATCGAGCCCAGCGAGATGATGCCGATGCCGTATTTGCCGGCGAGCGTCATGCCCGACGGCGAGATCTGCGAGGCCACCACGAACGGCATCTCCTCCTGCAGCGGAAGGATCTGCAGTGCGGCGTCGTTCATGGTGAACCAGTCGGTCTTCGCCGTGACACGCTCGCCGTTGAAGAGGCGGCGGATCACGCCGATCGCCTCGTCCTGGCGGTCGCGCTGCGTCATCGGGTCGATGCCGAGCGTGTGCGCGTCCGAGGCCAGCGCGCCGGGGCCCGAGCCGAAAATGGCGCGGCCGCCGGTCATGTGGTCGAGCTGCACCATGCGCTGGGCCACGTTGAAGGGATGGTGATAGGGCAGCGACACCACGCCGGTGCCGAGCTTGATGCGTTTGGTGCGCTCGCCGGCCGCTGCCAGGAACATCTCGGGCGAGGCGATCATCTCCCAGCCGGAGGAATGATGCTCGCCGCACCAGAACTCGTCATAGCCGAGCGCGTCGAGTTGCTCGACGAGGTCGAGATCGCGCCGGAACTGGAGCATCGGATGCTCCCCGATCGGGTGATGCGGGGCAAGAAAGGCTCCGAATTTCAGGCGCGCCATGGCGTTCTCTCCGGCTGAGTTTTTTGTTTGTTGAGGCGGTGAGGCTACGTGCTGGGACAAGCGAACGCAATCGGGCGATGTCCCGCGCGGCGGAATGCAGGCATGCGTTGAGGCGAGACGAGATGTTTCGTCTCCCTCTCCCCGTTCTTACGGGGAGAGGGCGGGGTGAGGGGCGTCTCTCCGCGGGGACAGCGATAGTTGGATTTTCGAAATGCCCCCACACCGTCACTGCGTTTGAATTCCGACCTCTCCCCGCAAGCGGGGCGAGGTGAAGAAAGGATCACCGCGTCATCCTGTTCCACGCGTCGAGGCCGGCGATCTTGTAGGCCTCTGCCAGCGTCGGATAGTTGAACGTGTTCTGGATGAAATAGTCGATGGTGCCTTTGAGATTGAGTACGGCCTGGCCGATATGGATCAGCTCGGTGGCGCCTTCGCCGAGGATGTGCACGCCGAGCAGGCGGCGCGTCTTGGTCGAGAAGATCATCTTCATCATGCCGCTGTTCAGCCCCATGATGTGGCCGCGCGAGGTCTCGCGGAAGCGAGCGATGCCGACTTCGTACGGGATGCCGCGCGTGCGCACCTCCTCCTCGGTGAGTCCCGCTGTCGAGATCTCCGGCACCGAATAGATGCCGTAGGGAAAGAACTCGGGCGGAGCCAGGGGCTCCATGCCGAGCGCGTGGCACGCCGCGACGCGCCCCTGCTCCATGGACGTCGAGGCAAGGCTCGGAAAGCCGATCACGTCGCCGGCGGCGTAGATGTGCGGCACGCTGGTCTGCAAGGTCACGGGATCGACGGTGATGCGGCCGCGATGATCCACCGCGATGCCGGCCGCCTCGAGGTTGAGCTTGTCGGTGGCGCCGACGCGCCCCGCGGCGAACAGCAGCATGTCCGTGGTGACGTGCCGCCCGTCGGACAGGTTCGTGACGATGCTGCCTTGCGCATTCTTCTCGATCGACGTCACCTTGGAGCCGAGCCGCAGCGCGACGTTGCGGTCGCGCAGTTCATGCATGAACTCGTCGATCAGCTCCTTGTCGATGAAGTCGAGGAAGGTCGGTCGCGGCTCGATCAGGGTGACGGGCACGTCGAGCGCGCTGAAGATGGTGGCATATTCGACGCCGATCACGCCGGCGCCGATTACGGCAAGGCTCCGCGGCAGCTTCGGTAGCTCGATGATCTCGTCGCTGTCGAGCACGGTGGTGCCGTCGAACGGCACGTAGTCGGGCCGGAACGGGCGCGTGCCGCAGGCGATCAGGATGAAGGCGGCCGACACAGTCTTGGTTTCGCCGATGGAGCTGGTGATCTCGACCTCGTGCGGCGAGACCAGGCGGGCCTCGCCATTGGCGGTGCGCACCAGGTTACGGCTGAACTGATGCTCGAGCACTTCGACCTCGTGGTCGAGCGTCTTCTGGAGCCGGATCATCAGGTCGCTCGCCGCGATGTCCTGCTTCACCTTGTAGGAGCGGCCGTAGAAGCCGCGCTCGCGCCAGCCGGACAGATTGAGCACGGTCTCGCGCAGGGTTTTCGAGGGGATGGTGCCGGTATGGACCGAGACACCGCCGACGCGCCGGCCCTTCTCCACCACCAGCACGGCCTTGCCGAGCTTGGCACATTGCACCGCGGCCCGGCGCCCCGACGGGCCCGAGCCGATCACCACCATGTCGTAGTCGTACATCCCGAAGACTTCCGAGCCCGCAAAAACCAGCGGGAGTTGCCATGCAGCAATCGGGCCAGAGCGGCAAGTCCTACCTCGGAGGTAATCGCGCGGATGACGCCGATCTGCGAGTTTCGCGCGCAAATAAATCGCGGAAGGTTCGCGCGAAAATGCATCAAACCGTCACAAAACAAGTCGATTCGACGCGCCGCTGGTGGGTGTTGGCGATCGTCGTCGCGGCACAGTTCATGTTCGGCGTCGACGCCTTTATCGTGAACGTGGCCATCCCCACCATTGCGGCCGATCTGCACGCGACGCCGGCCCAGATCGAATCCGTCATCGCGATCTATCTGATCGCCTATGCCACGCTGGTCGTCACCGGCGGCCGCCTCGGCGACATTCACGGCACGAAGAATGTCTTCCTCGCCGGCGTGCTCGGCTTCACGGCGACCTCGCTGTGGTGCGGCCTGGCACAATCCGGCGCGGAACTGATCGTCGCCCGGCTGGCGCAGGGCGCGACCGCGGCGCTGATGGTGCCGCAGGTGCTGGCGACGCTGCATCTGCTCTTCACCGACGAGACGCGCAGCCGCGCCTTTGCCATTTACGGCATCGTGCTGGGGCTCGCGGGCGCCGCAGGCTTCCTGTTCGGCGGTCTCCTCGTCACGATCGACCTTGCACATACCGGCTGGCGCGCGGTGTTCTTCGTCAATGTGCCGTGCGGTCTCGTCATCGCCGCGGCCGCATGGCGCATCATGCCGTCGGTGCCGCGCCGGGCCGGCACGAAGCTCGATATCAAGGGCAGCGCGGTGCTGTTCGCAGGCCTGTTGTGCCTGATCGGGCCGCTGCTGTTCGGCCACGATGTCGGCTGGGCGCCGTGGCTGTGGGCGGTGATGGGAAGCGGCGGCGCAATCCTCGCCGCGTTCCTGAAACTGGAGCATGCGGTGGCGCGCGCCGGCGGCATGCCGCTGATCGATCTGACGCTGCTGGCGGATGCCGCGTTCCTGCGCGGCCTCGGCGCAGCCTTCTTTTTCTTCGCTGCCAATCTCTCGTTCTATCTGGTCATGACGTTGTTCATGCAGAGAGGCCTCAAGATCCCGCCGCTCGCAGCCGGCATGGCCTTTATTCCGCTCGCGCTCGCTTTCGTCGTGGCGTCACGCCACAGCGGCGCGCGGGCGCGACATCGCGGCACAAAAGTGTTGATCGAAGGCTGCGCGCTTCAGATCGCGGGCCTCGCCGCGCTTGCGCTCGTCGCGTTCTATGCCGATGCGCCGTCCGCGCTCCTGCTGGCGCTCACCATGATCATCTTCGGCTACGGCCAGGGGCTGGTGATGGCGCCGCTCTCGGGTGCGGTGCTTTCGACGGTCAAACCTGCCGCAGCGGGCTCGGCGTCCGGCATGTATGGCACCATTGCGCAGATCGGAAATGCGGCCGGAGTGGCCGCAATCGGCGCGGTGTTCTTCGCGATCGAGGCTCTGCAATCAGCGCGCGCAGCTTTCGTCGTCTCGCTCGCGCTGTTTGTGACATTAATCATGATCTGCGCCGCATTTCTGGCGTGGACGCGCCGCGCATCTGCACGAAGTTGAGGCAGTGCGGTTAATACGTGCGGATTCCCGCGGGTTTTCCCGCGATTTTCGTCGGACTGACAGCGCACGGTCTTTTTATTTTGCAATGCAGCAACTATCTGGTCTGGCTGAACGTTGAAAGTCGCCCACCAGGAAGTTGCCGTGTCGTTAGCCAGAAATGTCGAATTGTTGAAACGCCTGCCAAAGCTGGGCGGTCTGCGCTTTGCCGAGTTTGGCCAGGGCGCGGATGCGTCCAGTCCCTTGGAGGAAGTCACGGGCTTCGGCGACAATCCCGGAAACCTGCGCATGTTCGCGTTCGTGCCGGCGCAACTTCAGAAGCCGCGCGCGCTCGTCGTCGTGCTGCATGGCTGCGGCCAGACTGCGGCGGGTTACGATCTCGGCGCGGGTTGGTCGACGCTCGCGCGGCATTACGGCTTCGCGCTGGTGATGCCCGAGCAGCAGCGCGCCAACAACGGCAACACCTGCTTCAACTGGTTCAATCCGGAAGACACCGCGCGCGACAGCGGCGAGGCGCGCTCGATCCGCGAGATGATCGCGCACATGGTCAAAGCGCATCGCATCGATCCCAGGCGCATCTCCATCACCGGCCTGTCCGCCGGCGGCGGCATGACCTCGGTGATGCTCGCGACTTACCCTGAGGTCTTCGCGGCCGGCGCAGTGATCGCCGGATTGCCCTATGGCATCGCGTCGAATTTGCGCGAGGCGCTCGACGGCATGTTTCATTCCCCCGCGCGTCCCGAGCGCGAGCTCGGCGATTTCGTGCGACGGGCCTCGAACCATCGCGGACCCTGGCCGAAGGTTTCGGTGTGGCACGGCAGCGCCGACCGCACCGTCAATCCCGGCAACGCCAACGAGATCGTCAAGCAGTGGCTTGATTTGCACGACCTGCCGCTGGTGCCGATGGCGGAAACCATCGTCGATGGTTATCCGCGCCAGGCCTGGTGGAACAAGGATGGCGAGACGCTGGTCGAGTCCTACGCCATCACCGACATGGCGCATGGCACCCCGCTCGGCCTCGCCGACAATGACCAGCGCTACGGCATCGAAGGTGCGTTCCTGATCGAGGCCGGCATTTCCTCGTCGTACCACATCGCAAAATTCTTCGGCCTCACCGAATGGATTGCGGACGCGAAGAAAAAGGCGGAGGCAAAGCCCGCCGCTGCGTCGAAGCCGGCGCTGACGCCGGCGCCGCATCTGGCCCGCTCGATCCGTGCGAAGGTCGCCGAAGAATCGGCCGAGCCGACGCGCGAACAAGCTCGCGGCTTCGATCTCGGCCAGATCATCACCCGCGCGCTGACCGCCGCGGGGTTGATGAAGTAACCCCGCTGTCGCATCAGCTCAGCGACGCTACGCGGTCTGATCGATCCACTCGATCGGCGTCGCCGTCACCTCGCCGCCGGCGACCTTCCGCGTCATCTCCTGATAGGCCTTGAAGAAGTCGCGTGATTGCAGCGTCTTCTGCGCGGCTTCGTCGCTGACGCTGGCGAGGTGGAAATAGTGGCCGTCGTCGCGGTTCTTCAGGACGCGATAGCCGATCCGGCCCTTCAGTTCCGGATCGCCGTCGATGGCCTTGATGAAGCGACCGATCTCCCGGTGCCAGGCCTCCGTCGTGCCGTCCTTGAACTCGTATCTGATCATGAAGTGCTTCATGTGACTCTCCCTGTTCGTCGTGTGCGTCATCATCTGCGCCTTGCAAGCGATCCCGCAAGTATGGACAAAATTGATAGTATGGACTTTTTCGACGTTGCTCCTAATCTCTCCCCGCACATGGAGGAGACGACATGGCCAAGGTAAGTGCAAAGGCCCTCCCGGCGCGCGCCTGTCCGGTCGCGGCGTTTCAAAAGATGATCAGCGGCAAATACAAGCTGCGCATCGTCTGGGACCTCAAGGACGGCCCGCGCCGTTATGGCGAGATCAGGAGCGGGCTGTTGCGCGGCACGTCAGGCAGCGCCGAGATCACCCCGCGCGTGCTCAGCCGTGAATTGAAGGCGCTGACGCAAAGCGGCCTGATCGACCGCAAGGATTTCGGCGAGGTGCCGCCCAAGGTCGAGTATCGCCTGACCCGCAAGGGCAAGAGCTTTGTGCCGGTCGTCGCCGCGATCCGCGAGTGGGGCGAACGTAACCTGAGTGAGACGGCGGCGCTTGCGGACGCCGCGGAATAGGCGCTTACATCTCGCCGGTGATGAACGGATTGGTCATCCGCTCCTGGCCGATGCTCGAGCCGGCGCCATGGCCGCAGATGAAGCCGACATCGTCGCCGAGCGGCAGCAGTTTTGTCAGAATCGAGTTGATCAGCGTGGCATGACTGCCGCCGGGCAGATCGGTGCGGCCGACCGAGCCGGCAAACAGCACGTCGCCGACATGGGCGAAACGCAATTCCTTGTTGAAGAACACCACGCTGCCGGGCGAGTGGCCGGGGCAGTGGAAAATATCGAACTGCAAGCTGCCGATCGACACGGTCTCGCCCTCGTCGAGCCAGCGGTCCGGCTCGAAATTGCGCACCCCGGTCATGCCGAAGCGCGCGCCGCTCTCGACCACGTTGTCGAGCAGGAATTTATCGGCGGGATGCGGGCCCTCGATCGGCACCTTCAGCGCATCGCGCAATTCGGCCGCGCCGCCGACATGGTCGATATGACCATGGGTCAGCCAGATCTTCTCCACGGTGACGCCGGTCTGCTTGATCGCGTCCAGAATCTTCGGCACGTCGCCGCCGGGATCGATCACCACGGCCTTCTTGCTGGGCTCGTCCCAGATGATGGTGCAGTTCTGCTCGAACAGCGTCACGGGGACGATAATCGCGCCGGCCTTGGCCTTGTTGTCATCTTGCTCGGTCATGGCGTCACAATGCCGATTTTTGCCAGGCCGCCAAGCAAAAGATTCGGGCCAAAGACCCGGAAAGTGCGCCGGAACATTTACCCCTGCGGTCACACGGCCGTCCCAATTGACCCGCCAATTTGAACCGGGACGTTGCTCTCGCGTTCTTCCGCGCGAGATACAGATTTGGATGGGTTCTCCGGCATGGCTCAGAGCGACGAAAACTGGTGGCGCGAGGGCATCTTCTATCAGGTCTATCCGCGGTCCTTTCAGGACAGCGACGGTGACGGCGTCGGTGATCTCGCCGGCATTTTGCGGCGGCTGCCTTACATCAAGTCGCTCGGTGTCGACGCGGTCTGGCTGTCGCCGATCTTTCCCTCGCCAATGGCCGATTTCGGCTACGACATCTCCGACTATACCGGCATCGAGCCGCTGTTCGGCACGATGGAGGACTTCGATGCGCTGCTCGCGGCCGCGCACGACAACGGCCTCAAGCTGATCCTCGACCTCGTGCCGAACCACACCTCCGACCAGCATCCCTGGTTCGTCGAGAGCCGGTCCTCGCGCGACAATCCCAAGCGCGATTGGTACGTCTGGCGCGATCCGGCGCCCGACGGCGGCGTGCCGAACAACTGGCTGTCGGAGTTCGGCGGCAGCGCGTGGGCTTTCGACGAGACCACCGGCCAATATTACTACCACGCCTTCCTCGCCCAGCAGCCGGACCTCAACTGGCGCAATCCCGAGGTCCGGGCCGCGATCTACGACGTGATGCGGTTCTGGCTGGAGAGGGGCGTCGACGGTTTTCGCGTCGACGTGATCTGGCACCTGATCAAGGACGCCGAATTTCGCGACAATCCGCCCAACCCGCATTACGTCGAGGGCCGGCCACCGAATGAGAAGATCCTCACCCAATATTCCACCGACCAGGATGAGGTGCATGACGTCATCGCCGAGATGCGGCGCGTCACCGATGCGTACTCCGCCCGCGTTCTGATCGGCGAGATCTATCTGCCGCTGCATCGGCTGATGGCTTATTACGGCAACGACCTCACCGGCGCGCAGATGCCGTTCAATTTCGCGCTGCTCTCGACCTTCTGGAGTGCGCGTTCGATCGAGAAGATCATCGAAGACTACGAGAAGGCGCTGCCACGAGGTGCCTGGCCGAACTGGGTGCTCGGCAATCACGATCGTCCGCGCGTCGCGAGCCGTGTCGGGCCGGAGCAGGCCCGCGTCGCCGCCATGCTGCTGCTGACGCTGCGCGGCACGCCGACGCTCTATTACGGCGACGAGATCGGCATGCATCAGCTCGCGATCGCACCCGAGGACGTGCGCGATCCCTTCGAGAAGAACGTGCCCGGCATCGGCGTCGGCCGCGACGGCTGCCGCACACCGATGCAGTGGGATTTCTCGCAATTCGGCGGCTTCTCGGAGGTGCGGCCATGGCTGCCGCTGCCGGAGGACCATATCCACGAGAATGTCGTCAATCTCGAAGCGGATACGCGGTCGATCCTGAGCCTGTACAAGCGCCTGATCGCCTTGCGGAAGTCCTCTCCGCCGCTGGCTTCGGGCGATTATCATCCGATCGCTGCGCAGGGCGACCTCCTGATCTATCGGCGGGAGGCCGCGGGCAGGAGCATGATCGTCGTGCTCAATCTTGGTCCTGAGCCGATCGCGGTGACCACCAGCGCGATTCGTTTCGGCAGCGAGATTCTGCTGTCGACGTTTCTGGATCGCGAAGGCGAGAAGCTGGAGGGCGTGCTGGATCTGCGCGGCAATGAGGGTGTGATCGTGGCACCGCCAGCCTAGCTGTCGTCCCGGACAAGCGGAGCGCAGATCCGGGACCCATAGCCACAGGGAGTGGTTTGGCGAAGATTCGGAGTGACCAGCGCGCCCCAAACTCTTCCCTGGGGCTATGGGTCCCCGCGTTCGCGGGGACGACAGTTGTGGGTGCGGTACAGCGGCACGCAACGGCCGCATCACCCCGGATGCTTGTTGCCCGTGGTCTTGCTGTCGATATCGCTCCGCTTCAACAGATAATCCAGCCCTCCGACCCGGTACCAGCGATAGCCATAGGGCTCCAGCACGATGCGGTGCTGGCCGCGCTTGTCGGCGTGGCTGTGGTCTTCCGCGAGCAGGTTGATCAGGTGCGCACCGGCCTCGCCTGATAGCCCCGCCGAGAACGCGATCTCGCGCGGCATCTGATCCAGATTGTGCACGAACAGCACGGAATTGTTGCGCCAGTCGTAGCGCATGATGAACACCGCGGGATCGCGCGTCGGAACGATCGCGAAGTCGCCCCAGCCGATCTCCGGCACCTCCTTGCGCATGCGCACGATGCGCTCGGTCCAGTTCAGCATGGAGTTGGGATCGCGTCGCTGTTTTGCGACGTTGACGTGCGGATAGCCGTAGGGACCCTTGTCGATGACGGGGCAGGCCGGCTTGTCGTTCTTGGTGAAGCCGCCATGCGGCTCGGTCGACCATTGCATCGGCGTGCGCGCGCAGTTGCGCTCGGGGAGCGAGAGATCGTCGCCCATCGCGATCTCGTCGCCATAGCGGATCACAGGCGTTCCCGGCAGCGTGCACATCAGGCTGTAGGCGAGTTCGAGCCGCCGGCGGTCGCCGCCCAGCATCGGCGCGAAGCGGCGGCGGATGCCGCGATCGTAGAGCTGCATGTCCTTGTCGGGGCCAAATTTCTTGAACACGGTGTCGCGCTGCGCCTTGGTCAGGCGCCCGAGATCGAGCTCGTCGTGATTGCGCAGGAACAGGCCCCATTGCGCCGTGGCCGGCCGCGGCTTGGTTGCTTTCAGCGCCTTCGCCAGCGGCCGCGAGTCGCCGGAGGCCAGCGCGTAGAACAGATGCTGGTTGACGTGGAAGTTGAACATCATGTGCATGCGGTCGGCATCGTGGCCGAAATATTCCATGTCCGTTTCCGGCAGCACGTTGGCCTCGGCGAGGATGATGGCGTCGCCCTGCCGCCATTGCAGGAATTCGCGGAACGCACGCAGCATGTCGTATTGCTCGACCGGCTTCTTCACCTTGGCGCCCTTGGTCGCGAT
This sequence comes from Bradyrhizobium xenonodulans, assembly GCF_027594865.1. NCBI lineage: Bacteria > Pseudomonadati > Pseudomonadota > Alphaproteobacteria > Hyphomicrobiales > Nitrobacteraceae > Bradyrhizobium > Bradyrhizobium xenonodulans. Next base: position 8,175,099 of record NZ_CP089391.1, on the reverse strand, counting down.
CACGAAGGGCACCGCGTCCATGCGGAAGCCGGAGACGCCGAGCTGGATCCAGAAGCCCATGATCTTCAGGATCTCGGCCTGCACATGCGGATTCGATGTGTTGAGGTCGGGCTGAAAATCGTAGAAGCGGTGGAAGTAATACGCGCCGGCTTCCTTGTCGCGCGTCCAGGTCGATTTCTGCACGCCGGGAAACACCATGCCCTTGTTGGCGCCGGCCGGCTTCTTGTCCGACCACACATACCAGTCGCGATAGGGCGAGTTCTTGTCGCGCCGCGCCTCCTTGAACCAGTGGTGCTGGTCGGAGGTGTGGTTGACGACGAGGTCGATGATGATGCGAATGCCGCGCTGCTTGCAGCCATGGGCGAATTCGACGAAATCGCCGAGCGTGCCGTAACGGGAATCGACGCTGTAATAGTCGGCGATGTCGTAGCCGTCGTCGCGGCCGGGCGAGGTCTGGAACGGCATCAGCCAGATCGTGGTGATGCCGAGCCCGTGCAGATAGTCGAGCCGGCGTAACAGGCCCTTGAAGTCGCCGACGCCGTCGCCGTCGGCATCCATATAGGTGCCGACGGACAGGCAATAGATCACGCCGTTCTTGTACCAGAGATCGTCGATCATGCGCGAGCGGCCTCACAGCTCCGCCGAGGTGCGGCGGCTGCGTGATAAGTGCGGCGGGGGAGGGAGGTTCCCGCTCCCACACTCACTGTCGTCCCCGCGAACGGAATCGGCTATCCTTCCGCCATGGACAATTCCGCCCGCAACATCGCCCTCGTTCCGCCGCCCGATCGCCGCCAGTCCGAAACGGCGCTGGCGATCGCGCGCGGCACGGCACGGCTGCTGCGTTCGCTCGGCTTCACCTGCATCAGCGAATTGCCGCTGCCGTCGGGCCGGCGCGCCGACCTCGTGGCGCTGAACGAGCGCGGCGAGATCTGGATCGTCGAGATCAAATCCTCGGTGGAGGATCTGCGCGCCGACCAGAAATGGCACGAGTACCGGGCCCATTGCGACCGGCTGTTCTTCGCCTTCACGCAGGATCTGCCCTGCGAGATCTTTCCGGAAGGCACCGGCCTGATCATCGCGGATGCCTATGGTGCGCATCTGCAGTGCGAGGCGCCCGAGCACAAGCTCGCTGCCGCCACGCGCAAGCAGATGACGGTGCGGTTTGCGATGGCGGCGGCCTTGAGGATCAACCGCCTGGTCGATCCGCAGGGGCACGCGGAATTTTGGGAGTGAATCCGTAGGATGGGTAGAGCGTAGCGAAACCCATCGCTCTTGGTGCAAGGCGCTTAGAAGGTGGGTTTCGCTTCGCTCTACCCACCCTACGAGGCCATTACCTCGGCGCGCGCTTCGCCAGGATCCGCTGCAGCGTGCGGCGGTGCATGTTGAGGCGCCGCGCCGTTTCCGAGACGTTGCGGTTGCACATCTCGTAGATGCGCTGGATGTGTTCCCAGCGGACGCGGTCGGCGGACATCGGGTTGGTCGGCAGCTCGGATTTCTCCGCGCTGGTCGACAGCAGCGCGGCGACGACGTCGTCGGCATCCGCGGGCTTCGAGAGATAATCGATCGCGCCCATCTTCACCGCGGTGACGGCGGTGGCGATGTTGCCATAGCCGGTCAGCACGATCGCACGCGCCTCGGGGCGCTTCTTCTTCAGCGCCGAGACGACGTCGAGGCCGTTGCCGTCGCCGAGGCGAAGATCGACCACGGCGAATGCCGGCGCAGCCTTGCCGATCTGCGCAAGACCATCCGAGACCGTGTCACATGACGTCACCGCAAAGCCGCGCGTCTCCATCGCGCGCGACAGCCGCTCCAGAAACGGCTTGTCGTCCTCCACGATGAGAAGCGAGCGGTCGGTCTGTTCGTTCAATTCGGCGATGGCGTTCAAGGTGTTGTCCTCTCTCTGCGCATCCACATATGGCGTCGCAATCGGACGGTGCCAAGGCCGCCAATAGTCGATCAGCCCCGTTGTGCGACGCAAGGTCGCGGCCTATCCTATTGTTTCTTCGAGCATCTCGATAGCCTCAAAACGCTCTCGCGGCCAATTGATCTGGACCACTGCGCCGTGTTCCGGAAAGGTCCGGTTGGTAAACGAGACCTTTGCGCCGGTGCGTTCCAGCAAGGTGCGTGCGATGAACACGCCAAGCCCGAGCCCGCGCCGCTCGCCGGCGCCGTCATCCAGATTGCGCCGCCGCGACAGATAGGGCTCGCCGATCCGGTTGAGGATGTCGGGCGGAATGCCCGGGCCGTCGTCGGAGATCACGAGCTCGATCGTGTCCTTGTTCCACCAGGCGTTCACCTCGACCGAGGTGTGGGCGAAATCGACCGCGTTCTCGACGATGTTGCCGACGCCGTAGAGGATCGCCGGGTTGCGCGAGCCGACCGGCTCGGCAACGATGGCGACCGCGATCCGCACCTTGATGTCGACGCCGAAATCGCGGTGCGGCGCCACCACCTCCTCGATCAGCTCCGACAGCTTCATGCGATCGAACGGCGCGCCCTCGGAGGAGAGCTGGGTGATCTTGCTCAGGATGTCGCGACAGCGCTGCGTCTGCTCGCGCAGGGTCTTCAAATCGGCGGCAAAGCTTGCATCCTTCACCGTCTTCTCCAGCTCGCGCGAGATCAGGAAGATGGTCGCGAGCGGCGTGCCGAGCTCATGCGCGGCCGCAGCGGCGAGACCGTCGAGCTGGGTCAAATGCTGCTCGCGCGTCAGCACCAGCTCGGTCGCAGCCAGCGCGTCGGCGAGCTTGCGCGCCTCCTCGGTGACCTGGAACGAGTAGAGGCTGGTGACGCCGATCGCGAGCACGATCGAGAGCCAGACGCCGACCAGATAGATCGGCGGCAGCACCAGCGGATCGTCGGAATCCCAGGGCAGCGGAAAATGGAAGAAGAACAGGATCGAGGCGCAGGCGACCGCCAACACGCCGAGACCGAAGGTGAAGCGGGCCGGCAGTGCGGTGGCCGAGATCAGCACGGGTGCGAGGAACAGGAACGAGAACGGGTTCTGCAAGCCCCCGGTGAAGAACAACAGGCCGGCCAGCTCCACGATGTTGAGCGCGAGCAGGCCGGCGGCCTGCATCGGCTCCAGCCGCTGCATCGGATTGGCCACGGTCTGGAGCGCCAGATTGAGCGTCGCCGACAGCGCGATGATGCTGACGCAGGGGACGATCTCGACGTTGAATTCCAGCCCCTGCGCCACGATGAAGATCGCGGCGAGCTGGCCCAGCACCGCGAGCCAGCGCAGCCGCAGGATCGTGTCCAGCCGGATATGCCGCTGCGCGTGGCGGAAGTTGGAAGCGGCAATTTCGGTCATGTCGGCCAATGGGGCGGCGCCTTCTCGTCACAAACGCAGAGCTCGCGGAACCACCCGGGCATTACAAGCCTTGCGCTCTCCGCTGCAATAGCAGAAGAACGGCCCAGCATGACCGGGAATGACAAGGCTTCAAGTCGGCCGACTGTCGCGGGTATCACTTCATCCGCGGCAATCGAGGTCGATCGCCTCGTCAAGGTCTACAAGCAGACCCGCGCCGTCGACGATATCTCTTTTTCGCTGCCGCGCGGCAGCATCACCGGGCTGCTCGGGGGCAACGGCGCCGGCAAGACCACGACGATCGCGATGATCATGGGGCTGGTGCTGCCGACCTCCGGCCGCGTCCAGGTGCTGGGTCATCGGATGCCCGAGGAGAGCGCGGCGGTGCTGGGGCGGATGAATTTCGAAAGCCCCTATGTCGACATGCCGATGCGGCTCACGGTGCGGCAGAATCTCACCGTGTTCGGCAAGCTCTATGCGGTGAAGAACCTCGCCGACCGCATCGCCAGGCTCGCCGACGAGCTCGACCTCACCGATTTCATCGACCGCGCCAACGGCAAGCTCTCCGCCGGGCAGAAGACCCGCGTCGCGCTGGCGAAAGCGCTGATCAACCAGCCCGAGCTGCTGCTGCTGGACGAGCCGACCGCCTCGCTCGACCCCGACACGGCCGACTGGGTCCGGGCGCATATGGAGCGCTATCGCAAGGAGAACAACGCCACCATCCTGCTCGCATCGCACAACATGCTCGAGGTCGAACGGCTCTGCGACCGCGTCATCATCATGAAGCGCGGCCGCATCGAGGACGACGACACGCCGGCAGGCATCATGGCCCGCTACAACCGCACCACGCTGGAAGAGGTGTTCCTGGACGTCGCGCGTGGCCGGGTGAATGGTGCGAAGGAGGCGGTCAGATGAGCGACGTCTCCCTCCACCGCGGCATCTCCCCGCATCGCATCGGTGCGATGATCCTGCGCTATTGGTACCTCTTGCTGTCATCCTGGCCGCGGCTGCTCGAACTCTTGTACTGGCCGGCGCTGCAAGTCATCACCTGGGGTTTCATCCAGTATTACATTGCCGAGAATTCCAACTTCTTCGCGCGCGCCGGCGGCACGCTGATCGGCGCCGTCATCCTCTGGGACATCCTGTTTCGCGGCCAGCTCGGCTTTTCGATCTCCTTCCTGGAGGAGATGTGGGCGCGCAACCTCGGCAACCTCATGATGAGCCCGCTCCGGCCGATCGAGTTTCTGCTGTCGCTGATGGTCATGAGCCTGATCCGGCTCGCGATCGGCGTGATCCCGATGACGCTGCTCGCGCTGTTCCTGTTTCACTTCAATGTTTACGCGCTCGGCCTGCCGCTGATCGCGTTCTTCTGCAATCTGATCTTCACCAGCTGGTCGGTCGGCATTTTCGTCTCGGGTCTGGTGGTGCGAAACGGCCTCGGCGCCGAGAGCATTGTCTGGACCCTGATGTTCGCGATCATGCCGCTCGCCTGCATCTACTATCCCGTCAGCGTGCTGCCGGTCTGGCTGCAACATGTCGCCTGGGTGCTGCCGCCGACTTACGTGTTCGAGGGGATGCGCGCGCTCTTGATCGAGAACACCTTCCGGATCGATCTGATGCTGGAGGCGTTGGTCATCAATGCTGGCCTTCTGGTTGCATCTTTTGGGGCATTCCTTGCCCTTCTGCGCAGCGCCCGGAAGCACGGCTCGTTGCTGTCGGGCGGCGAATAACGTCACTTTCCCGTGGATTCAGGCTGGTTTGGCCGCTCCGGCCACGTAGATGTACGGAACCATGCATTGACGCAATATTACGCATTCGGCAGTATGCTGCGATGCGAAGAGGAATATAACGATGCCTATTGGTGAGTTTGGTGCGCCGCCCCTGTCGGCCGAAGGCAGTCCGGTTCTAACGACGCCGATGTACTGGATGTACGAGATGGGGCAGGCCTCTCTCAATCCGGCGCGCGCGATCACTGACGCGACCAAACTTCTGTTTCAGAATCCGCTCAACCCGTGGGCACGCACCGAGGTCGGAAAGTCGGTCGCCGCGGCCTGCGAATTGTTCGAGCGCACCACGCGCCGTTACGGCAAGCCGGAATGGGGCCTCAACGACACCGAGGTCAACGGCATTCGCGTCCCCGTCGAGGTCCGCTCGGTCTGGGAAAAGCCGTTCTGCAGGTTGCTCTATTTCGATCGCAAGTTCACCCGTCCGCTGCGCAGCCCGCAGCCGCGCGTGCTGATCGTGGCGCCGATGTCCGGCCACTATGCGACGCTGCTGCGCGGCACGGTCGAGGCCTTGCTGCCCGCGCATGAGGTCTACATCACCGACTGGGCCGATGCCCGCATGGTGCCCTTGAGCGAAGGCCGCTTCGATCTCGACGATTACATCGACTACGTCATCGAGATGCTGCACGTCCTCGGCGGCAATACGCATGTGCTGGCGGTGTGCCAGCCCTCCGTGCCTGTCGTCGCCGCTGTTTCGATCATGGAAGCGCGGCGCGATCCCTTCGTGCCGACCTCGATGACGCTGATGGGCGGCCCGATCGACACCCGCCGCAATCCGACCGCGGTGAACAAGCTCGCCCAGGAGCGCGGCATCGACTGGTTCCGCAACACCGTCATCACCAAGGTGCCGTTCCCGCATCCGGGCATGATGCGCGACGTTTATCCCGGCTTTTTGCAGCTCAACGGCTTCATCAGCATGAATCTCGACCGGCATATGGACGCTCACAAGCGTCTGTTCGCCAATCTGGTGAAGGGCGACGGCGACCTCGTCGACAAGCATCGCGACTTCTACGACGAATATCTCGCGGTGATGGATCTCTCCGCCGAGTATTATCTCCAGACCGTCGACACCGTGTTCGTGAAGCACTCACTGCCGAAGGGCGAGATGACCCATCGTGGAACCCGCGTCGATCCCTCCAAGGTCACGCGCGTCGCGCTGATGACGGTCGAAGGCGAGAACGACGACATCTCGGGTCTCGGTCAGACCGAAGCGACGCACACTTTGTGCAGCGCGATTCCCGATCACCGCCGCGTTCATTACGTCCAGAAGGGCGTCGGACATTACGGCGTGTTCAACGGATCGCGTTTCAAGTCGGAAATCGTGCCGCGGATTCACGACTTCATGGTCTCGGCAGCGAATCCGGCCTCGTTGCAGGCGATTGCAGCCGAATAGTCGCGTATTTCGGCTTTCCCGTCGAAAATCCGGGCCCTGTCGGCGGTTCCGACAGCGCCTGGATCTCTCCAGATTCGCGGTATTTAGGTAGCTTTCTAGGAGTGAGTCTTACCTCACCCCTTGGGGGTGTCGCATGCGTCCAGCGGGGGCGAAAAAACCGGGTTCCAACCCCAGTCTGTAGGGTCTCCCGGACGCTAGACCGCTGTATATTGGGCAAATGATTTGTTTTTGCGCCGAGCGCTTTCCCTGGCGGCGGTTATGGCAGAATCCGGGCGCCCTCCTGCCCCCCGGACTGACAGACATGGCCACTCGCGCGCTCCTCTATCGTCGGCCCCACGAACCAAAGACCCTCGTCATCACTCATGGATCGCAATTCTTTGCGATTCGCCTGCGAAGACACCGCCGAGCGCGTCGTTACACGCTCAGAATCCATCCGAGCGACCGCGAAGCCATCCTCACCATCCCGCCGCGCGGCACGCTCGCTGAAGCGAAGGACTTCGCGACGCGTCACGGCGCGTGGATCGCAGCGCGTCTCGGGCGCTTGCCGAAGGCCGCACCGTTCCAGCCTGGCACAGTGATACCGCTGCGCGGCACGGCCCATCGCATCGTTCATCGCGCAGGCAGCCGCGGCACGGTGTGGACCGAGACGCGTGACAGCGGTGAAAAGATTCTCTGCGTCGCCGGTGGTCTCGATCATGTCGACCGCCGCGTCAGCGACTTCCTCAAGCGCGAGGCGCGCAAGGATCTTCAGCGTTCGGCGGAGACCCACGCCGCCGAGCTCGGCGTCAAGGTCAAGCGGCTCTCGATCCGTGATCAGTCCAGCCGCTGGGGCTCCTGCACCTCGGCAGGCTCACTGTCGTTCTCCTGGCGCCTGATCCTCGCGCCGCCCTTCGTGCTCGACTACCTCGCCGCCCACGAGGTCGCCCATCTCGTCGAGATGAACCACTCGGCCCGCTTCTGGCGCGTCTGCGGCAAGGTCTGCCCGTCGATGGAGCGCGCCAAGAAGTGGCTCGACACCTACGGGAACGATCTGCACCGGTACGGGATCGAGGAGTAGGGCGCAGTCGAGGATTAGGCCGCGCCGCTATCCTGGCAAAGACTGTCATCGCCCGCGAAAGCGGGCGATCCAGTATTCCAGAGACCGTAGTGATCGAATCGAGAAGCCGCGGCGTACTGGATTCCCCGCTTTCGCGGGGAATGACGGCGGAGAATGAGGTCGCGCCCTGCGTACCTTAAGGCGTGTCCTCAAGTCATTTCAGATCAAGCACTCACATCTGCGCTCGTCCCCGCCTGCGCGCGCGACGCCAGATAGGCTGATTGCCGTTGCGCGCTAGCCTTCTGGCCCTCGGCCAGCATCGCCTGGAAGGCTGCGTCGAGCTGTTCGCGGCTATAGGTCGTGGACACGCTTTCACGCGGGATCCATTGCGATTGCGTGATCGCGGTGGGCGCCTTCTCGACGGTGCCGCCGAGCCGCGCTGCGTATTGGTCGGCCCGCCACTGCGCCAGATCAGGTCCACCCAGACCCGGAGGATCCTCGAGTTTGCCGATCGTTGCGGCCGCCGCGTTGGTCATCACCGAGGAGCCGCCGTTGTACAGAGTAGCCACCACCTTGCCGCCAACCTTCACCTGGGCATAGGTGTTCTCCGGCGCATTGTCCGCGACGGCCGGTTGATCCGCGCTCGCCTCGTGAGTCATCAGCCAGTTCGTTGCCATGAGGTCGCGCAGGTCAGGATGATCCGCCGCCGATATCCCCTTGGCGCCTGACAGCGGCTTGACCTGCGAGACGTCGAGCCGGAAGCCGCTGGTCGCAGCGTCAGTCGCATCCGGTACCACCGGCTGAAGACTCGATGTCGCATTTGAAGCGGACGTCGACGCGGGCCGCAGATGGGGCAACGCTGCGCTGGATACACCTGACATCATCGAACGCTCCTCACCACTCACTCAACCCATGAGAGCAAATTCCGGGCCGCTGACGGGAGCTTGAAGAGACTGGTGTTTTCGCGTTGAGAGAGCCGCTGCTCGCGGAGAATCTTGCCGCCATAGGCAGGACTTGCCGAAGACGAGACTGGTGGCGAGGAGGGATAGCGGAGATCGCGGACGTGTTCGGGATGATGGCGGATCGCTGCTGTTTTGCCCGACGTGTCAAATGGCCGTGCTGCCGGAATGAGCCGTCTTGCGACCTGCGTAAGCCGTTGATTCTGCTATCACCGGCTACTGTGCATGGGGTTGTTTTCGCAGTTTTGTTTTGAGGCGCTCAGAACCTCAACACGAATCTATCGATTGCCGCCGAACAGCCGGTCCATCAGCCAGCCGTCGAGCCCTGCGGCTGCTTCCGGCCGCACATTGGCGCGTGTCGGCGGCGGCGGGCGATAGCCGCCGCTGTTCACCGCTGCAGGGCCGGGCGCGGCCGGTGTCGGCGGCGACACTTGCGAGGCCGCCTGCGCGAGGTTCGACAGGCCCCAGGTGCCCTGCGAACTCGGCAAGGCCGCTACCGGCACGCCCTCGTGCGCCGTCTTCATGAAGCGCGTCCACACTTCCACCGGCAGGCCGCCGCCCGTGGCTTTCTTGGTCGGCGAGTTGTCGTCATTGCCGAGCCAGACGCCGGTGACGAGGTTGGCGGTGTAGCCGATGAACCAGGCGTCGCGGTAATCCTGGCTGGTGCCGGTCTTGCCGGCCGCCGGCCAGCCGGGGATCTCCGCCTTCTTGGCGGTGCCTGATATCAGCGTCTCCCGCATCATCGTGTTCATCATGCCGACATAGCGGAGGTCGATGACCTGGTTGCGCTCTTCAGGCTGGCGCATGTAGAGCAGCTTGCCGCTGAGCGTCCTGATCCGCGTGACGACATGCGGCGCCACCGCGAGGCCGCCATTGGCGAACGGCGCATAGGCGCCGACCAGCTCGACCACCGAGACTTCGGAGGTGCCGAGCGCGATCGACGCGTTGGGTTCGAGCTTCGAGGAGATGCCGAGCCGGTGCGCAGTGCGCACCACGTTCTTCGGCCCGACCTCGAGGCCGAGGCGGATCGCGACCGTGTTGAGCGACATCGCCAGCGCCTGGGTCAGCGTCACCGCGCCGAAATATTCGTGGGTGTAGTTCTCGGGTCGCCAGCCCTTGACCTCGATCGGCGCGTCCTGGCGGATGGTATCAGGCGTCAGGCCCTGCTCGAGCGCCGTCAGATAGACGAACGGCTTGAACGAGGAGCCCGGCTGGCGTTTGGCCGTGACTGCGCGGTTGTACTGGCTGTCGGAATAGTTCCGCCCGCCGACCATGGCGCGCACCGCGCCGTCGGGCGTCATCGCCACCAGCGCGCCCTGGCTGACATTGAACTTCACACTCTTGGCTGCGAGCTCGTCGATGATCGCGGCTTCCGCCACGCCCTGGAGCTTCGGATCGATCGTGGTCTCGACCTTGATGCTCTCGTCGATCTGGCCGACCAGATCGTCCAAGACCTCGCCGATCCAGTCGGCGACGTAATTCACCGTGCCGGCGCCGGCCGGCTTCACATTGTAGGAGGGATGGCCGATCGAGGCCTGCGCCTGCGCTTCGGTGATGAACTTTGCATCCGCCATCGCCGCCAGCACGATTTTCGCGCGCGCTTCCGCGCCTTCCGGATTGCGGTTCGGCGCAAGGCGCGACGGCGATTTGACGAGGCCGGCCAGCATCGCGGCCTCCGCCACGGTGATGCTCTTGGCCGACTTGCCGAAATATTTCTGCGCGGCGGCCTCGACACCGTAGGCGCCGGAGCCGAAATAGACGCGGTTGAGATAGAGCTCCAGGATCTCGTCCTTGGAGTGCTTGCGCTCCAGCCAGATCGCCAGCTCAGCCTCCTGCAGCTTGCGCTGCATGGTGCGCTCCTGAGTCAGGAACAGGTTCTTGGCGAGCTGCTGCGTCAGCGTCGAGCCGCCCTGCGACACGCCGCGATGGAGCACGTTGGTGACGAGGGCGCGCAGGATGCCGACCGGATCGATGCCGAAATGCGAATAGAAGCGGCGGTCCTCGATGGCGATGAACGCCTTCGGCAAGTACGGCGGCAGATCCTTCAGCGCGATGTTGGCGCCGGCCATCTCGCCGCGCTGCGCCAGCATGCTGCCGTCGATGCCGACGATCTGGATCGTCGGCGGGCGTTTTGGAATCTCCAGCGACTGGATCGGCGGCAGATGGGCGCCGACATAGATGATGACGCCGATCACGGCGATCACGCCCCACAGGCTCAGTACGGCGCCCCAATAGACCAGGCGGCCGAGACCGGCACCGAAACGCGATTTCGAGCGGCGCTTGGCGCCGCTGCGGCTGGCTTGCGGCTTGCGTTCGCGCGGCGGCTCGTCGCCGGCATCGTCGCTCTTGCGTTTGGCAGATGATTTCGCGGATTTCTTCGGCTTGTCCTCGGCATTGGGAATCCGGTCCGCAGCTGTCAGGCGCAGATCGGCGAGTGCAGCAGGCAAGCCGAACAACGGCTCCTTCCGCCCACCCTTTTTCTTTCCCAACCCCATACGCGAAACGCCCGGTCAGCCCGCCCTGCCGCACGCTAGCGGTCGCTGTTTAAGGCCCGGTTACCCCGGCGTTAACGCGTGATTAGGAGATGGGGCATTCCTTGGCCGCAGTTCCGCTTACGAGGCGGCGAAGCTAGGATCGTCCCCATAAAAACGAGAGGGAACAGGCATGGGCCATATCGATCCGACCAAGGAGATCTTTGCGCAATTCCGGGACAACGATCGCCCCGGCCCGATCCACATGCTCAACCTGGTGCGGCTGCGCAAGGACGCCGCCTATCCTGACGGCCGCAAGGCCAGCGGCGCGGAAGCCTATGCGGCCTATGGCCGCGAGAGCGGCCCGGTGTTCGAACGCCTCGGCGGCCGCATCGTCTGGCAAGGCAGGTTCGAGCTGATGTTGATCGGCCCGCAGGACGAACGCTGGGACCATTGCTTCATCGCCGAATATCCAAGCGTCTCAGCCTTCGTCGAGATGATCCGCGATCCGGTCTACCGCGAGGCGGTGAAGCACCGGCAGGCAGCGGTGGAAGACTCGCGGCTGATCCGCCATGCCGTGCTGCCGGTCGGGAAGAATTTCGGGGAGATACCTTCCTAGCTCGTAGGGTGGGCACGGCGCTTGGCGCCTTTGCCCACCCTATGATGCGTGCGTTGTCTTCCTAACCCGACGGGCCGTTGTCCTCGATGATCGGGCCGAACAGCTCCCAGCGCTCGCCGTTGAACTTCATCATCTGCATCTGCTTGTTGACGCGATAGTCGTTCGGGCCGGTGCTGATCTTGATGCCGGGCAGCGCGAGGCTCGGCGTGTAGGCCTTGATGCTGGCAGCCTGCTTCATGACGTTCTCACGCGTCAGGTCGTCGCCGCATTGCTTCAGCACCTGCACGAGGAGCTCGGCCACCGAATAGGCGTAGGTATTGATGGTGTTGAGCTTGTCGCCTTCCGGGAAATACTTGTCCATGAAGGCGAAGAAAGCCTTCACGCCAGCGTCGTCCTTCCATTGGGGATCGCCGGGGTCCTTGCCGTAATTGGTCGAGATGATGCCCTTGGAGATGTCGAGGCCGGCCGGTTTCAGGGTCGCCGACACCGGGCTCGCATTGATGTCGAGGATATGCACCGGGGTCCAGCCGAGATCGGCGAGCTTCTTGATGGCCTGTGCCGCGAATTTCGGCGTCGAGGCGTCATAGAACAGATCGACCCCCATCGACTTCAGCTTGACCACTTGCGAGTCGACTGTGGGATCGGTGACCTCGTAGGAGACCTCGCCGACGATCATGCTGGCCTTGTCGCCGAGACCGCTCTTGAGGCCGGCGAGATAGTCGCGGCCCATGTCGTCGTTCTGGTAGAGCACGCCGATCTTGGCGTTCGGATGCTCCTTGAGGATGTACTTGGCGTAGATCCGGCCCTCGGACACGTAGTTGGGATTGTAGGCCATGGTCCAGGGGAAGTTCTGCGGATCGTTGAAGCGCGCCGCGCCGGTCGAGGCCAGCAATTGCGGCACCTTCTTGCCGTTGAGATATTTTTGCACGGCGGCGTTGGCCGCAGTGCCGATGAGCTGGAAGGTGAACAGCACCTCGTCGCCTTCGACGAGCTTGCGCACCTGCTCGACCGTCTTCGGCGGTGAATAGGCGTCGTCATACTGGATCAGGTTGATCTTGCGGCCGTTGATGCCGCCCTGGTCGTTGATCATCTTGATGTAGGCGGCCTGCGTCTTGCCGATATTGGCGTAGACGGAATAGGCGCCGGAGAACGGCACGGTCTGGCCGATCTTGATCTCGGTGTCGCTCGCGCCGGTGTCGTATTTCTTCTGGGCGAGGGCTTGGCTGGCGGAGAACGTGACGGCGAGCGCTGCCGTGGCAGTTATGAAGGCTCTGCGATTGGTCATGTTGGGTTGTTCCTCCTGACGGAATTTCCGGCCGACGGTCTTTTTCCGTTGATTGCAACGGTCGCCATCGCTGCCGAAGATTGTGGAGGAAGGCGGCGCGCGGCGCAAGGAGCGCGGCGCTGCGCCGTAGCGTCTCAGGCGAAGTAAAGCGCGAGCAGTGCGATGACTGCCGGCAGCGCCTGCACCATCAGGATCCGCGTGCTGACGGTTGCCGCGCCATAGGCGCCGGCCACGATCACGCACAGCAGGAAGAACGCCTTGACCTGGAATGCGAAGGCTGGATTGCCGTGCACCAGACTCCAGATCAGGCCGGCGGCCAGGAAGCCGTTATAGAGCCCCTGATTGGCGGCCAGCACTTTCGTGATCTCGGCCTTCTCAGGCGAATTGCGGAAGACCTTCAAGCCCAGCGGCTTGTCCCAGAGGAACATCTCCAGGATCAGGAAAAAGACGTGCAGCGTGGCGACCAGCGCCACCAGGATATTCGCGATCAGAATCAAGTTGAGCTCCCCCAAAGCGTCAGCTTTCGGGTGGACGTTAGCACAGCCGGCATGGCAAGTGCGACGGGCGTGTTTCCATGCAAGGGTGCCGCAATGGCCGCTCGACCAACAAGAACGCTCGAACGCTTCGGTCTCGATCGGCTGGCGACGCCGATCGGGATCGCCCTGCTCGTCACCGATGCCGAGGGCGCCCTGCGCGCGCTCGACTGGGAGGATTACGAGCATCGCATGCGCGAGCTGTTGCGCCTGCATTACGGCGTGGTGGATCTCAGCGACCAGCCTGCGCCGACGCGGATGCGGACTGCGCTGTCGAATTATTTCGAAGGCGATCTCGGCCAGCTCTCAGGCATCGTCTGGCGCATCGCCGGCACGTCGTTCCAGCAAAAGGTCTGGACCGCGCTCGCGAAAATCCCTGCGGGCACCACGATGAGCTACGGCGCGCTGGCCGCAAGGATCGACATGCCCAAGGCCATTCGCGCCGTCGGCCACGCCAACGGCTCCAACCCGATCAGCGTGGTGCTGCCGTGCCATCGCCTGATCGGTGCCGATGGTTCGCTGGTGAAATACGGCGGCGGCCTCGAGCGCAAGCGCTGGCTGCTCCGGCATGAGGGGGTGGAGGTTTGAAGGGAGGGCGCCACCCTTAGCCTGTCATCACTAGCACCGAAGCCAAGATTGGGTTTGAAAGCCGCGAGCGTAACATGAACTGACGCAGTCTATTGACGGCGAACTAACGTTGGGATTGTAATCGCGGAGTATTCAATCGTCTAAAACGGTTTCCGATGGCCCGCGTTGAACCCCCGGTCTTGCCGCCATACCTATATCGGTACCGCTCGCTGTCGCGTAGAGAAGAGAGCCTAGTTCAGGAGGTTCACTCGATCCGAGAGGCTTACCTCTACTGCCCCAATTTCGAACGCATGAATGACGCCATGGAGGGATTTTACGATCCCACAGAGGGGCTGCGTGGGACAGAGGACTTCAAGAGAGTCGTCCGTCGCATCTATGACGCAAAGAGCGATCACGGAATTGCCTGCTTCAGCGAAACGAACGCGAATGAATTAATGTGGGCGCACTATGCGGACAACTACGCGGGTATCTGCGTTCAGTACAAGACGCAGGCACTGATCGATGGATTACCTCGCGATGTTCGTGTGGCGAGAGTTGCGTACGGCGATTCCCCACCGCCAATAGGCCCAGACGAAGCACTTAATAGCAGAAACTCCGCCATTAAGATTCTCTCACATAAGAAGGCCAACTGGTCATATGAGCGCGAGTGGCGAGTTATGGGCCGTGTCGGCCAGAACAGCTACGATGACGAGAGAGTTGTAACCGCGATATATTTCGGCTCTCGCATCGATCCACAACATCGCTCGCAAATCATCCAGCAGCTTGATGAGCTGCGTGTAGAATTTTTCGAGATGTCGGTGGAAGGCTACAAGCACGTCTTTCGGGCGATAAACCCCGATCAGCCGCGTAGGCGCCGCGGCGCTAGAGGTGCGTGATAATGTGCATGTTAGAAGCCGCTCTGCATGTGAGCGGCGTACGACTAACGAGGAAATCGTGAAGATCACAAAAAAGCGCGCCAGCCTCCTCCGAGAGCTCGAGCGGATCATTGGAAGCGAGACGTTCAATGGTAAAATCAAGAACTATGGTTCGAAGGGGACCTTTCTCGGAGAGGGACGGGATTTTAGATACCCATTGAGTTTTACGGACGAGACCGGTCAGAAAATTAAGCCCAAGCCTCCGTACAGCGATTTGCCAATCGATGTGCAAATGACAGGCCGCTATGTGATGGGCACGAACGAGCTGCATATTATGCGCGCGCTCGAAAAGGCGGTCCAATACTTAGAAGAAAATCACGCACTTAAGATCTGAGTGTTAGCCATACGACCATGGTTAGTTCTGGAGACGAGTAAGGCAGGTCGAATACGATCCTGCACACGAAGCCAGCCTCACGCCGCCGGTGCCGCGACCGCCTTGTCGCCGGCCATCACATGGGTCAGCGCGCTCTTGATCGCGGCCTGGCGCGTCGGCGCGTTGATCTGTGCGCCCAGGAGGTCGGTGACGTAGAACACGTCGCGCGCACGCTCGCCGAAGGTCGCGACATGGGCCGAGGCGATGTTGAGGTTGAGCTTGGAGATCGCGGTGGTCAGCTCGTAGAGCAGGCCGGGGCGGTCGAGGCCGGACACCTCGATCACGGTGTAGCGGTCGGACCATTGGTTGTTGATGGTCACCTCAGGCTCGATCACGAACGGCCGCGCCTTGCTGCGCACGGTGCGCCGCGCCACCACTTCGGGCAGCCGCAGCTTGCCTTCCAGCACGTCCTCGATCATCTCGCCGATGCGGGTGGCGCGCCTTCCCTCGTCCTCGTCGCGGTCGTATTCCCGCGAGATCGAGATCGTGTCGAGCGCGCGGCCGTCGGTCGTGGTGTAGATCTGCGCGTCGACGATGTTGGCACCGGCCGAGGCGCAGGCGCCTGCAATGATCGAGAGCAGCCAGGGATGGTCGGCCGCGAAGATCGTCAGCTCGGTGACGCCGCGCACCTCGTCGAAGCCGACATTGATCGCGAGCTTGTGGCCGGCCTGCTCGCTGGAGCGGACGAAGCGGGCGTGGCGGATTTTTCGTGGCAGCTCGACCTTGAGCCAATAGGCCGGATAGTGCCGGCCGATATAGGCATCGAGCTCGTCCGCCGGCCACTCAGCGAAGGCGTTGCGGAATTCGCCGTAGGCGGCCGTGAGGCGCTTGCCGCGGTCGACTTCCGAGAAGCCGCCGGTCAGCACCGGCTCAGTCTCGTAATACAGTGAGCGCAGCAACTGCGCCTTCCAGCCGTTCCACACGCCGGGACCGACGCCGCGGATGTCGGCGGTGGTCAGGATCGTGAGCAATTTCATCTGCTCGACCGACTGCACCACGGCGGCGAAATTCTCGATGGTCTTGCGGTCGGACAGATCGCGCGACTGCGCGACCGTGGACATCGTCAGGTGCTCCTCGATCAGCCAGGCGATGAGCTCGGTGTCGGCCGCGCTGAAGCCGAGCCGCGGGCAGAGCCGGCGCGCCACCTTGGCGCCCGCGATCGAGTGATCCTCCGGCCGGCCCTTGGCGATGTCGTGCAGGAGCGTCACGATATAGATCACCGAACGATGCTCGGGCCGGATCTTGCGCATCAAATCGCTGGCCAGCGCGAATTCCTCGATGCCACCGCGCTCGATGTCCTGAAGGAAGCCGACGCAGCGGATCAAATGCTCGTCCACCGTGTAGTGATGATACATGTTGAACTGCATCATCGAGACGATCTTGCCGAAGGCGCGGATGAAATGGCCGAGCACGCCGGTTTCGTTCATCCGCCGCAGCACGATCTCGGCATTGTCGGAGGTCAGGATCTCCATGAACAGACGGTTGGCCTCGGGATTCTCGCGGAGCTGCGCGTTGATCAGGCCGAGCGAGCGCGTCACGTCGCGCATCGCGTCCGGATGGAAGGCGAGGTTGTTCTTCTGCGCCAGGCGGAAGATGCGGATCAAATTGACCGGATCGTGCTTGAAGACGTCGGGCGCGGCGACGTTGATGCGGTTGTTGTCGACGATGAAGTCGTCGCTGTCGGGGACGCGCCGCTTCACCGGGGTGGGGCGCAGCCGTGCCATCATCCGGCTCAACACCGGCGCGGGCTTGGCCTGCTGGTCCTCGAGCTTGGCGCAGAGGATGGCGGTGAGGTTGCCGACTTCCTTGGCGACCAGGAAGTAGTGCTTCATGAAGCGCTCGACGTCCTGCATGCCCGGATGCGAGGTATAGCCGAGCCGGATCGCGATCTCGCGCTGGAGATCGAAGGAGAGGCGCTCCTCAGGCCGGCCGGAGTAGAAATGCAGGTTGCAGCGCACCGACCAGAGGAAGTCGGCGCAGCGGCGGAAGGTGCGGTATTCCTGCGCGTCGAACACGCCACGCTCGACCAACTCGTCGGTGTCGCGCACGCGGTAGACGTATTTGGCGATCCAGAACAGCGTGTGCAGGTCGCGTAGCGCCCCCTTGCCGTCCTTGACGTTGGGCTCGACCAGATAGCGCGACTGGCCGCCGCGGCGGTGGCGTTCCTCGCGCTCGGCGAGCTTTGCGGTGACGAACTCGGACGCGGTGCCCTGCACCACGTCCTTGTCGAAGCGCTCGACCAGCTCGTCATAGAGCGGCTGGTCGCCGGTGAGGAAGCGCGTCTCCAGGATCGCGGTGCGGATGGTCATGTCGCCGCGTGCCTGGCGGATCGATTCGTCGACCGAGCGCGTGGCGTGGCCGACCTTCAAGCCCATGTCCCAGAGGCAATAGAGGATGGCTTCGGCGACCTGCTCGCCCCAGGCGGTCTGCTTGTAGGGCAGGATGAACAGCAGATCGATGTCGGATTCCGGCGCCATCAGGCCGCGGCCGTAGCCGCCGGTCGCGACCACCGCCATGCGCTCGGCCCCGGTCGGAATCGGCGAGCGGTAGAGGTGACGGGTCGCGGCCGAATAGAGGATGCGGATGATCTCGTCCTGCACATGGCACAGCCGTTCGGCACAGCGACGGCCGTGACGGTCCTTCAGCAGGATCGCCTGTGCTGCCGCGCGCGCCGCGATCAGCTCGGCCTTCAGCAACTGCGCCATGGCCGTGCGGAACGCGTCCTCGCGTCCCTCGTGCTTTTCGGCAAGCGCATCGACCGCGGCGGTGATCCGCGCGGTGTCGAAGCGATCGTCCACCTCTTGCTTGTCCTCAGTCGCGACGCTGTCCATGCTTCACCGGATATAAGAGGTGGCAGGCGCTGTCACCCGCCATTCTCTGGCAATAGTCGTTCCATGCTGGAAAGCCGCGGCCTCGGGCAAAATTGTTCTCGGGCGGCGCGCTTTCAAGGGGTGGATTTTCTCGTTGACCTCTAGATGTAACTCATTGAAAAACAATGAAGTTTTGGAGGAGGCTGAGCATGACCGGGATGACACGACGCATTCTGCTGGCGGGAGCAATGGCGCTCGCCGTGACCCCTGCGGCAAAGGCGGCCGATCCGCTCAAGGAAATCCGGATCGACTGGGCGACCTACAATCCGGTGTCGATGGTCCTGAAACAGAAGGGGCTGCTCGAGAAGGAGTTCGCCAAGGACGGCATCACCGTCACCTGGGTGCAGTCGGCCGGCTCCAACAAGGCGCTTGAATTCCTCAACGCCGGCTCGATCGATTTCGGCTCGACCGCGGGGTCTGCGGCGCTGGTCGCGCGCATCAACGGCAATCCGATCAAGTCGATCTATGTCTATTCGCGTCCCGAATGGACCGCGCTGGTGACGGGCAAGGATTCCAAGATTGCCAGCGTTGCCGACCTCAAGGGCAAGCGCGTCGCGGTGACGCGCGGCACCGATCCGCACATCTTCCTGGTGCGTGCGCTGCTCGGTGCCGGCCTCACCGAAAAGGACATCACGCCGGTGCTGCTCCAGCACGCCGACGGCAAGACCGCGCTGATCCGGGGCGACGTCGATGCCTGGGCCGGGCTCGATCCGATGATGGCGCAGGCCGAGGTCGAGGAGGGCGCAAAGCTGTTCTATCGTAAGGCCGACGCCAACACCTGGGGCATCCTCAATGTGCGCGAGCAGTTCCTGAAGGATCATCCGGACGCCGCCCGCCGCGTGCTCGCTGTGTATGAGGAAGCGCGAAAGTACTCACTGGCGAATTACGACGAGCTCAAGAAGACCTTCATCGCGGTCACAAAACTGCCGGAGGCCGTCGTCGACAAGCAGCTCAAGGAGCGCACCGAGCTCACCCACAGCCGCATCGGCGCACCCCAGCGCGAGTCAATCCTCGCCGCCGGCCTCGCGCTCCAGCAAGCCGGCGTCGTCGACGCCAAGGTCGACGTGAAGGCGACGCTGGATGCCCTGATCG
The DNA here is from genome assembly GCF_027594865.1 of Bradyrhizobium xenonodulans. Classification (NCBI taxonomy): domain Bacteria; kingdom Pseudomonadati; phylum Pseudomonadota; class Alphaproteobacteria; order Hyphomicrobiales; family Nitrobacteraceae; genus Bradyrhizobium; species Bradyrhizobium xenonodulans. The sequence goes on along the minus strand of NZ_CP089391.1, from coordinate 8,155,875 downwards.
ACGACCAGGTCCCGCTGCCGACGAATTAGGTCGGTAAGCGCGCGCAACAAACTCCGTCGTCCCGGGGCGCGAAGCGAACCCGGGACCCATAACCACAGGGAGTAGTTTGGCGCGAAGACGGTCACTCCGGGTCCCCGTAATCACATCGGCCTGCAATTATGGATCCCGGATCTGCGCTCCGCTCCGCTGCGCTTGTCCGGGACGACAGCGGAGGGCGCGGCAAGAGTAGTGTTGCATTCCCCGACCAGACGCGCTTCCTACCGGCCATGATTTCCGACGCGCCCGTCCTGCAGCAATCATCGGAACCCGCCGAGAGCGCCGCCGCGCCGTCGCGCATCGCGCGCTATGCGCGGCCGATGCTGGGCGTGTTGCTGCCGCTCATCCTCGCGCTCGGCTGGGAGTTCGTGGTCTGGTTCGGCTGGTCCAACGGCCGGCTGGTGCCGCCGCCCTCGCGCGTGTTTGCCACCATCACCGAGCTTGCCCGCTCCGGCGAGCTGCTTCGCCATATTGCCGCGACGCTGTGGCGCGTCGGTCTCGGCTTCGCCTTCGGCGTGGTCGCGGGAACGCTGTTAGGGGCCATCTCCGGCTATTGGTCGCTGGCGCGCCGGCTGCTCGATCCGACCGTGCAGGCCCTGCGCGCGATCCCGTCGCTCGCCTGGGTGCCGCTGTTCATCCTGTGGCTCGGCATCTTCGAGACTTCGAAGATCGCGCTGATCGCGGTCGGCGTGTTCTTCCCGGTCTATCTCGGCGTGATGGGCGCGATCCTCTCCGTCGATCGCAAGATCGTCGAGGTAGGTCGCACCTTCCGCCTCTCCGGCTTCGCCATGATCCGCCGCATCCTGTTGCCTGCCGTGTTGCCGGCTTACGTCGTGTCCCTGCGCGTCGGCCTCGGCTTGGGGTGGATGTTCGTGGTCGCGGCCGAATTGATCGGCGCCTCAGAAGGCCTCGGCTATCTCCTGCTCGACGGCCAGCAGCTCGGCAAGCCCGCGCAGATCCTCGCCGCCATCGTGATCTTCGCCATTCTCGGCAAGCTCACCGACTGGCTGATCGAGGTCGCGGCCGCGCCGTTCCTGCGCTGGCAGGACGCCTTCGGGCGCGCCAGGGAGAGTTAAGCGATGCTGGCGCTCGACCGGGTCAGCAAGACCTATCCCAACGGTGTGCAGGCGCTGGCGCGCTTCTCCGCCGAGATCAGGCAGGGCGAGATCGTCGCCATCATCGGTGGCTCCGGCTGCGGCAAGTCCACGCTGCTGCGTGCCATTGCCGGCCTCGACCGCGCCAGCTCCGGCTCGGTGACGCTCGACAGCGAGGCGATCGGCTCGCCGCACGCCAAGATCGGCATCATCTTCCAGGAGCCGCGGCTTTTGCCCTGGCTCAGCGTCGCCGACAATATCGGCTTCGGCCTCGCTGACCTGCCCGCAGCGGAACGCCGCGAGAAGGTGGCGCGTGCGCTCGCGCGCGTCGGCCTCGCCGACAAGGCGCAGGCCTGGCCGCGCGAGCTCTCCGGCGGGCAGGCGCAGCGCGTCGCGATTGCGCGTGCGCTGGTGCCGCAGCCCGAAGTGCTGCTGCTCGACGAACCGTTCTCCGCGCTCGACGCCTTCACGCGCCGCGACCTTCAGGATCACCTGCTCGACCTCTGGGCCGACACGCGCCCCACCTTGATCCTCGTCACACATGACGTCGACGAAGCCGTCGTGCTGGCCGACCGCGTGCTGGTGATGCGGCCGCGGCCGGGCCGGCTGTTCGACCAGATCGAGATCAATCTGGGGCGCCCGCGCGATCGCAACTCGCCGCTGTTCGAGAATTTCAAGCGAAGTGTGCTGACGTCACTCGACCGTTCGCTCGACCGCAGCGTGCCCGACCGTGACGCAACCCAGGGTCCCGGTCAGGCCATGTGGTGGTGACAATGTCCCTCTGAGCCGGTACATCGGGAAGCGATTTTTCCGGGAGAGAACGACAATGGACGCTGCCCAACTGCGCCAGATGCAGGCTCCGATCAAGGAGCGCTACAAGACCGATCCCAAGACCGCGATGATCACGCTGAAGGCCAAGGGCTCGACCGACAGCGAAGGCATCGCCTGCAAGGTCGAGACCGGCCGTGCCATCGCGCTTGCCGGTCTGCATCCGGCCACCGGCGGCTCCGGCCTCGAGCTCTGCTCCGGCGACATGCTGCTGGAAGCGCTGGTCGCCTGCGCTGGCGTCACACTGAAATCGGTCGCGACCGCGATCGAAGTGCCGTTGAAGACCGGCAACGTCTATGCCGAGGGCGATCTCGATTTTCGCGGCACGCTCGGCGTCGACAAGGAGACCCCGGTCGGCTTCGCCGAGATCCGGCTGCGCTTCGAGGTCGACACCGATGCGCCGCAGGACAAGCTCGATCTGTTGCTGAAACTCACCGAGCGCTATTGCGTGGTCTATCAAACCATCAAGAACGGCCCGAAGGTTTCGGTGTCGATGCAGCGGATGTGAGCTGTCCACCTCTCCCATCGGGAGAGGTCGCGCCGAAGGCGCGGGTGAGGGGCCTGTGCTCTCTCGTGGGACCTGAAGCCCTCACCCGATTTGCTGCGCAAATCGACCTCTCCCTACAGGAGAGGTGAACGACTCCGCGGATAATACGCTTCAACAAAAAATCATCCCGCGCCTGATGTCCCCCGACCTCCACTTCCTCCTCTTCCTCCTCCTGCGCATGGCGATCGCGGCGGCGTTCGTCGTGACGGCGTCGATCATCACCGAACGCTCGGGGCCGGTGATCGGCGCGCTGGTCGCGACCCTGCCGGTCTCCGCCGGTCCGTCCTATGTCTTCCTCGCGCTCGACCATGACGCCGCCTTCATCGCGCAGGGTGCGCTGGCGAGCCTGCCGGTCAATGCGGCGACGATCTTCATGTGCCTCACCTATGTCGTGCTGTCGCAGCGGCACGGTCTTGTCGCGAGTTGCGGCAGCGCCGTTGCGGTCTGGATCGTGCTCGCCTCGATCATCCGGCAATTCGACTGGACGCTCAGCGCCGGGCTCGCCGCCAATTTGATCGCGTTCGGCATCTGCATTCCGCTGCTCGCGGGCTATCGCCACGTGAAGATGCCGCTGGTGACGCGCCGCTGGTACGACGTGCCGATGCGGGCTGCGCTGGTCGCAACCCTCGTCGCCATCGTGGTCTCGACGTCGGGCTGGGTCGGCCCGCGGATCAGCGGCATCATCGCGCTGTATCCCGTGGTGTTTTCCAGCATCATGGTGATCCTGCATCCGCGCATCGGCGGTCCGCCGACCGCTGCGGTACTCGCCAATTCGGCCTGGGGGCTGCTCGGTTTCGGCATGGCAATCGCCGTCATGCACGTTGCGGTGGTGTGGTTCGGCTCTGCCGTCGGTCTTTGTCTCGCGCTCGGCACTTGCATCGTGTGGAACCTGTCGCTCTGGGGAATTGGCCGGCGTGCGCGGCACAAGGCGCGGCCGTTGCCGTGACACTACGGATATGCGCGACACGGAGTCGCGAGAAGACACGTCCGAGACTCTCATGCCGGCTCGACGGCGCCCAAGCCATTGAATGAGAAGTGTCATTTCAAATCGCGCGCTCGCGCCTGGCGGGACCTCGGCGCCGGCAGGCACGGCCGCGCGCCTGCTGATTTTCGACATCTCTATTAGAACTTTATTCGAGCTTTTCCCTTACGAACGACATTGCGTATCCGTTTCCGCTGTCGGAAGCGCGAATTCCGTCCGATTTGCATCCGATCGCGCGGACCTGCGGAAATCGTCGATTGGAATACGGCAGTGGCGCCGAACGGTCACATCCCCGACGGGCGTGGCCCATCGGCATGATTTCGAGATGGAGATTCTTTGATGTTTGGTCGCAAGTCCCACAGTGATGCACAACCGCGGCTCGACGCCATCAGCCGTTCGCAGGCGATGATCGAATTCAATCTCGATGGCTCGATCATCACGGCCAACAAGAATTTTCTCGACGCCCTCGGCTATCGGCTTGACGAGATTCAGGGCAAGCATCACTCCATGTTCGTGCCGGCCGACCAGCGCGACACCGCCGAGTACAAGGCGTTCTGGGCCGCGTTGAACCGCGGCGAGTATCAGGCCCGCGAGTTCAAGCGGATCGCGAAGGGGGGCCGCGAGGTCTGGATCGAAGCATCCTACAATCCGGTGCTCGACGGCAACGGCAAGACGGTGATGGTCGCCAAGATTGCGACCGACATCACTGCGAAGAAAATCCGGAGCATGACCGAGGCTTCCAAGGTCGCAGCCATCAGCCGCGCCCAGGCCGTCATCGAATTCAAGCTCGACGGCACCATCGTCACTGCCAACGAGAATTTCTGCAAGGCGCTCGGCTATTCGCTGGCCGAGATCGAGGGCAAGCATCACAGCCTGTTCGTGGCCGAGGGCGAGCGCAACGGCGCGGGCTATCGCGAATTCTGGGCCGCGCTCAACCGTGGCGACTACCAGGCCGGCGAGTTCAAGCGTATCGGCAAGGGCGGTCGCGAGGTCTGGATTCTCGCCTCCTACAATCCGCTGCTCGACGAGAACGGCAAACCGTACGGCGTCGTCAAGTTCGCGACCGACGTGACCGCTGAGAAGCTGAAGAACGCCGATCTCGCCGGCCAGATCGCGGCGATCGACAAGGCCCAGGCCGTGATCGAGTTCAACATGGACGGCACGATCATCGCCGCGAATGCCAACTTCCTCGGCGCGCTCGGCTATTCGCTCGCCGAGATCAAGGGCAAGCATCACAGCATGTTCGTCGATCCCAGCGAGCGGGACGGCGCCGCCTATCGCGAGTTCTGGGCTGCGCTCAATCGCGGCCAGTACCAGGCGGCCGAATACAAGCGCATCGGCAAGGGCGGCAAGGAGGTCTACATCCAGGCGTCCTACAATCCGATTCTCGATCTCAACGGCAAGCCGTTCAAGGTCGTGAAATATGCCACCGACACCACGAAGCAGGTGCTGGTCCGCATGGGCAATGAGCGCGTCCGCGGCATGATGGAATCGGTCGCAGCCGGTTCGGAGGAGCTGAACGCCTCGGTGCGGGAGATTTCCGAGGCCATGACCAAATCGCGCGAGACTGCGTTGAGCGCGGTGGATCAGGTCGCCTCCGCCGACGCCCAGGCCCAGCGCCTCACCGAGGCCGCGCAGTCGATGAGCGGCATCGTCGAGATGATCAACAGCATCACCGGGCAGATCAACCTGCTGGCGCTGAACGCCACGATCGAATCGGCGCGCGCCGGCGAGGCCGGCCGCGGCTTTGCCGTGGTCGCCTCCGAAGTGAAGAGCCTCGCCAACCAGGCCAAGCAGGCGACCGACAAGATCGGCCAGGAGATCGGCAGCCTCAACGGCATCTCCGGCGACGTCGTCAGCGCGCTCGGCTCGATCAAGCAGGCGATCAACAGCGTCAGCGAATACGTGACGTCGACCGCCGCCGCAGTCGAGGAGCAGAGCACGGTCACGAACGAGATGTCGACCAGCATGCAGCGCGCGGCCGCAGAAGCCGCCGCGATCGCGGCGAGGGCGTAGGCCAGACCTGTAGGGTGGGCAAAGGCGCGCGCTTCGCGCGCTGTGCCCACCATCTCTCCAGTGTGATTTGTATGGTGGGCACGCTACGCTTTGCCCACCCTACGGCACCGTCACGGCTTCGGCAGCTTGGCCTTCAGCGCATACAGCGCATCGAGTGCCTCGCGCGGCGACATCTCGTCGGGGTGCAGCGCCTTCACGGCTTCCATCAGCAGCTCGGCTTCGCTCGGCGGCGCAGCTTCCGCGGCGGCGCGCGAGGGCACGGCGAACAGCGGGAGGTCGTCGGCCAGTGCACGCGCGGTCTGGCCGCGGTCCTGGGCCTCCAGCTTTGCCAGCACCGATTTGGCGCGCGTGATCACCGCCGGCGGCAGGCCCGCAAGCTTCGCCACCTGGATGCCGTAGGAGCGATCGGCCGAACCCGGCAGCACCTCGTGCAGGAACACGACGTTGCCCTGCCATTCCTTCACGCGCACCGTCGCATTGAACATCCGCGGCAGTTTTGCCGAGAGCGCGGTCAGCTCGTGATAATGCGTCGCGAACAGCGTGCGGCAGCGGTTGCTTTCGTGCAGATGCTCGATCGCGGCCCAGGCGATCGAGAGGCCGTCGAAGGTCGCAGTGCCGCGGCCGATCTCGTCGAGGATCACCAGCGCGCGCTCGCCGGCCTGGTTGAGGATCGCGGCGGTCTCGACCATCTCGACCATGAAGGTGGAGCGGCCGCGGGCGAGATCGTCGGCGGCACCGACGCGCGAGAACAGGCGGTCGATGATGCCGATCCGCGCGCGCGTGGCCGGCACGAAGCTGCCAATTTGAGCCAGCAAGGCAATGAGCGCGTTCTGGCGCAGGAAGGTCGATTTGCCGGCCATGTTGGGACCGGTCAGCAGCCAGAGCTGGCCGGATTTCTGTGCCGGCGCAGGCGAGAGGTCGCAGGCATTGGCGATGAACGGCTCGCCGTTGCGCTTCAGGGCCTGTTCGACCACGGGGTGGCGGCCGGCCTCGATCGCAAAGCCGAGCGAGCCATCGACGTCCGGCCGCACGTAATTGTCGTCGATCGCGAGTTTGGCGAGCGAGGTCGCGACGTCGAGCAACGCGAAGGCGTGAGCGGCGGAACGCAGATCGTCGCTGATATCCAGCGCCTTGGCGCAGAGCCGCTCGAAAATCTCGAGCTCGAGCCCGAGCGAGCGGTCGCCGGCATTGGCGATCTTGGCTTCGATCTCGCCGAGCTCGGAGGTGGTGAAGCGCACCTGGCCCGCCAGCGTCTGGCGATGGATGAAGGTCGCGTTCAGCGGCGCTGACATCAGCTTGTCGCCGTGCTGCGCGGTGACCTCGACGAAATAGCCGAGCACGTTGTTGTGCCGGATCTTGAGACCTTTCACACCCGTGTCGTCGGCGTAGCGCGCCTGCATCGAGGCCACCACGAGGCGCGAGGCGTCGCGCAGGTTTCGCGCCTCGTCGAGCGCGGGCTCATAGCCCTGGCGCACGAAGCCGCCGTCGCGCTTGATCAGCGGCAATTGCTCGTCGAGCGCACGGGCAAATTCGGTGGCGAGCTCGCGCGACGGACGCTGCAAGGCCGCCATCACTGCCGCGATCTCCTGCGGCGGCTGGTCGAGCTCGGAAAGCCGCGCCAAGACCTGGTCGGCGGCGATGATGCCGTCGCGCAAGCCCGCAAGATCGCGCGGCCCGCCGCGGCCGACCGAAAGACGGGCCAGCGCGCGTGACATGTCGGGCGCGCCGCGCAAAATGCTGCGGATGTCTTCGCGCGCAGCCGAGTCGGCGACGAAGGCGCTGACGGCATCGAGCCGCCGCGCAATCGCCGGCGCATCCGTCAGCGGCGCCGCCAGCCGCTGCGCCAGCAGCCGCGAGCCGGCCGAGGTCACGGTGCAGTCGATCGCATCGAGCAGCGAGCCGCGCCGTTCGCCGGCGAGCGTCCGCGTCAGTTCGAGATTGGCGCGGGTGGCGGGATCAATCGCCATGGTCGCGCCCGAGGCCTCGCGCGCCGGCGGCGACAACGGCGGATGCTTGCCGACCTGGGTGCGGTCGACATAGGTGACGGCGGCGGCCGCGGCGGTCGCCTCCAGCCGTGTGAGCTGCGCGAGCCCGTCCATGGTCGCGACGGCAAAGTAATCGCACAGCCGCTTTTCGGCGGTGGCGCCGTCGAAGACATCGCGCGTCAGCGGCGTCACCGCCGGCAGCTCGCGCAAGGTCTGGCCGAGCTCGCTGTCGTTGTAGAGCGCGTCGGTGACGATGGCCTCGTTCGGGTTGATGCGTGCCAGCGTCGCGGCGAGCTCGCCGCTCGAGCATTCCATCACGGTGAATTCGGCGGTCGAGATGTCGATCCAGGCGAGACCAAAGCGGTCGCCGCCACCGGAGGCGCGGGCGCGCGCGATCGCCAGCAGGTAATTGTTGGCGCGGGCATCGAGCAGCGTGTCCTCGGTCAGCGTGCCCGGCGTGACCAGCCGCACCACGCCGCGGCGGACCACGCTCTTGTTGCCGCGCGCTTTCGCGGCGGCAGGATCCTCGGTCTGCTCGCACACCGCGACGCGGTGGCCGGCGATGATCAGGCGATGCAGATAGTCCTCGGAGCGCTCGACCGGAACGCCGCACATCGGGATATCGGCGCCCTGATGCTTGCCGCGCTTGGTCAGCACGATGCCGAGCGTCCGGGAGGCGATCTCGGCGTCCTCGAAGAACAGCTCGTAGAAGTCGCCCATCCGGTAGAACAGCAGCAGGCCCTGATGCGCCGCCTTGATTTCAAGGTACTGTTCCATCATCGGCGTGACGCGCGCGGCGGCTTCCGCTGGTAGTGCGGGCGCGTCGTCGGGGGGCGGTACGGGTATCGGCTGTTGTACTGTCATGAGCGGCGCAACCTACAAAATTTCGCCCCGCGCTCCTATCGCTTTGGCCGGCGAGGGGAGGTTTTCCACGTTGTCCGCAGCGCGGCATGCGCCAAGGGCGTGCGCACCCCCCGGAACACGCGCGCATCAGTCAATTGACCTGCCGCGGGCGCCCTCCTAAAACTCCGCCGACATTGAAGAATTTGGCCGAACCGCGGCATTCAGGGAGAACAACGATGCGTGACGTCTTTATCTGCGATGCCGTGCGGACCCCGATCGGCCGTTTCGGCGGCTCGCTCGCCAAGGTGCGCGCCGACGACCTCGCGGCGGCCCCGATCAAGGCGCTGATGGCCAAGCACCCTAATCTCGATTGGGCGCAGGTCGACGAAGTCTTCTTCGGCTGTGCCAACCAGGCCGGCGAGGACAACCGCAACGTCGCGCGCATGGCGCTGCTGCTCGCGGGCCTGCCGGATTCGGTTCCCGGCCAGACCCTGAACCGGCTCTGCGCGTCCGGCCTCGATGCGGTCGGTGCTGCGGGGCGCGCCATCCGCTCCGGCGAGATCGAGCTGGCGATTGCCGGCGGCGTCGAATCCATGACCCGGGCGCCGTTTGTCATGGGCAAGGCACAGGAAGCCTTTTCGCGTTCGGCCGAAATCTTCGACACCACCATCGGCTGGCGCTTCATCAATCCGCTGCTGAAGGCGCAGTATGGCGTCGACGCCATGCCGGAGACCGGCGAGAACGTCGCCGAGGAATTCCAGGTCTCGCGCGCCGACCAGGACGCGTTCGCGATCCGCTCGCAGCAGCGCGCGGGTGCCGCGATCGCCGCCGGCTATTTCGCCGAAGAAATCATCCCGATCACCATTCCCGGCGGCAAGGCCGGCCCGATCACGGTCGACAAGGACGAGCATCCGCGTCCCGAGACCACGCTTGAGGGCCTGACCAAGCTGAAGCCGATCGTGCGCAATCCCGGCACGGTCACCGCCGGCAACGCCTCCGGCGTCAATGACGGCGCCGCCGCGATGATCCTCGCCTCCGAAGCTGCCGTGAAGAAGCACGGCCTGACGCCGCGCGCGCGTATCCTCGGCCTTGCCTCGGCCGGCGTGCCGCCGCGCATCATGGGCATCGGCCCGGTGCCGGCAACCCGCAAGCTGATGGAGCGGCTCGGCAAGAAGATCAGCGATTTCGACCTGATCGAGCTCAACGAGGCCTTCGCCTCGCAAGGCATCGCCTGCATGCGCCAGCTCGGCGTCGCCGACGATGCCGATTTCGTCAATCCGCATGGCGGCGCCATCGCGCTCGGCCATCCCCTCGGCATGAGCGGCGCGCGTCTCGTGCTCACCGCCGTGCACGGCATGGAGAAGCGCGGCGGCAAGCTCGCGCTGGCCACCATGTGCGTCGGCGTCGGCCAGGGTGTGGCAGTCGCGATCGAGAAGCTGAACTGAGCTCTCTCCTCTCCCTCTCCCCGCTTGCGGGGAGAGGCGAAGCGTGTGGGTTGGGAGACGGGCATGATCATCGAACGCGAGCAGGACGTCACGGCCGCCGCTCTGGCGGTGATGGAGCGAACCTCCGATCCGCGGATGCGCCAGATCATGATCTCGCTGGTCAAGCATCTGCACGGATTCGTCCGCGACGTTCGCCTGACCGAGAAGGAGTTTCGCGATGCGACGGCGATCGTGGCCGAACTCGGCAAGCTGACCACCGACACGCACAATGAAGTCGTGCTGATGGCCGGCTCGCTCGGCGTCTCGCCGCTGGTGTGCCTGCTCAACAATGGCGACCAAGGCAACACGGAAACGGATCAATCGCTGCTCGGACCGTTCTGGCGGTTGAATTCGCCGCGGGTGGAGAATGGCGGATCGATCGTCCGCTCCGAGACCCCGGGCGCACCGCTGTTTGTCAACGGCCGCGTCGTCGACAGGGACGGCCGTCCCGTTTCCGGCGCCGAGGTCGACGTCTGGCACGCCTCCCCGGTCGGCCTCTACGAGAACCAGAACCCCGATCAGGCCGACATGAACCTGCGCGGCAAGTTCACGACCGACGAGCACGGGCGCTTCTCATTCCGCTCGGTGATGATGGTGGGCTATCCCATTCCGACCGATGGCGTGGTCGGCCGCCTGCTGGAAGCGCAGAGCCGCCACCCTTATCGTCCCGCGCATCTGCACGCCCTGATCTTCAAGCCCGGATTCAAGGTGCTGATCTCGCAGGTCTACGACCCCAACGATCCCCATATCGACAGCGACGTGCAGTTCGGCGTGACACAGGCGCTGATCGGCAAGTTCCTGCGCCATGACACGCCGCATCCGGCCGCACCCGACGTCGCGACGCCCTGGTATTCGCTCGACCACGCCTACCGGCTCGAAGCCGGGGAGGCCGTGCTGCCGCGCCCGCCGATCAAATAAGTGCGCTCCGGCCAGACGCAGGAGGTCTGCCAAACCGCTTCCCCCAATTAGTTATATCATATAATGATTGGCGGAAGCGTTGACCGGCCGGACCACAATGGCCGGGGAGGAGTCGCCCATGACATTCATCTATCCCACCGACAGCAACAAGGCGCATCCGCTGCCGCTGTCGCCCGAGTACAAGAGCTCGATCAAGCGTGCGCCGAACAAGCCACTGATCCCGATGCGCCACACGCTGTCGGAATTGACCGGCCCGGTCTACGGCCACGAGACGGTGCGCGAGGGCGACAATGATCTCACCCGCCAGCACGCGAGTGAGCCGCTCGGCGAGCGCATCATCGTGCATGGCCATGTCCGCGACGAAGACGGTCGCGGCGTGCCGAACTCGCTGGTCGAGATCTGGCAGGCCAATTCCTGCGGCCGCTACGTCCATGTCCGCGACCAGCATCCGGCGCCGCTCGATCCGAACTTTACCGGCGCCGGCCGCACCGTGAGCGATGCCGCCGGCTACTACCGCTTCGTCAGCATCAAGCCCGGCGCCTATCCCTGGGGCAATCACCACAACGCCTGGCGTCCCGCGCATATCCACCTGTCGGTGTTCGGCCATTCCTTCGTCACGCGCCTGGTGACGCAGATGTATTTCCCGAACGATCCGCTGTTCCCGTTCGACCCGATCTTCAACTCGGTGCCGGACGAGAAGGCGCGGGCGCGCATGGTCTCGTCGTTCGATCTCGAGAATACCCAGCCCGAATGGGCGCTGTGCTACCGCTTTGACATCGTACTGCGCGGCAAGAACGCTACGCCAATGGAGAACCACTAACGTGCAGGGAAACGAGAAGGACAAAGGGATCACCCCTTCGCAGACCGTCGGTCCGTTCTTCAAATACGGCCTGACGCCGACCGGCGACTACGCCTGGAACGATGCGTTCATCAACTCGACGCTGACGCCCGACGTGACCGGAGACCGCGTCCGCATCGAGGGTCGCGTGTTCGACGGCGACGGCGTCGTCGTGCCCGATGTCATGCTGGAGATCTGGCAGGCGGATGCGCAAGGACGCTTCGCCGATCCGCAGGACAAGCGCGCGCTGCCGAATGCCAGCTTCCGCGGCTTTGCCCGCTGCGGCACCGACAAGGACGGCAATTATTCCTTCGACACCATCAAGCCGGGCGTGGTGCCCGACCCCGACGGCAAGCCGCAGGCGCCGCACATCGTGCTCGCGGTGTTCGGCCGCGGCATGCTGCGGCATCTCTATACCCGGATCTATTTCAGCGACGAGGCCGGCAACGCCGCCGACCCCGTGCTGGCCTTGGTGCCGGCCGACCGCCGCGCCACGCTGACCGCGGTGCGTGAAGCCGGCAAGCCGGTCTACCGGCTCGACCTGCGGCTCCAGGGCGACAATGAGACGGTGTTCTTCGACATGTAAGGCCACGCTTCTCACCGAGCGCATCGGCAATCGAGACAGCATCGCATTTCCCGTAGTTTTCCGGGGCCTTGGCGGTGCAATTTATGCGCGTAGCAATCCCGTGTTTACCGCAGTCGTTTAGAGTCCGTTTGGATTTGGTGCGGCCCATCGGATTGTTCCATGAAAATTCGTCTTTCCCTTTCCTCCGCGATCATTGCTTTCGGCATCGTTCTGGCCATCGGTTTCACGGCCGTGGTCTCGACCAGTCTCTACGCCCTGCGCGAGCTCAAGGTCGGCGGTCCGCTGTATTCCGACATCAAGCTCGGCAACGACCTCATCGCCGACATCCTGCCGCCGCCGGAATATGTGATCGAAGCCTATCTCGAGGCCACGCTCGCCATGCGCGAGCCGGATCAGCTGGCGGCCCATGGCGAACGCCTGGTCCAGCTCCGCAAGGATTACGACGAGCGCAAGGCCTATTGGACCGCCTCCAGCCTCTCAGCCGACCTGAAGACGGCGCTGGTGCAAAAATCCGATGCCGAGGTGCAGAAGTTCTGGAAGATCCTGTCCGATCAGCTTCTGCCGGCCCTCAAGGGCAAGGATATGGCCGGCGCCGAGCGCGCCTATGCGCAGGTCAAGGACGCCTACACCGCGCATCGCGCCGTGATCGACAGTATCGTCGAGAGCGCCAACAAGCAGAATGCCGACATGGAGAAGCTGGCCGCCGACCGGGACAGCTCGATCCTCTACATTCTCCTCGGCGTCTCCGCGGCCGTCCTTGCCTTCATTGCCGCCGGGCTGCTCGGCGTCGCCCTTGGCGTGGTGCGCCCGATCGTGCGCATGACGGACACGATGCAGAAGCTCGCGACCGGCGATCTCGTCGCCGCCATCCCCTTCGCCCACCGGCAGGACGAGATCGGCTCGATGGCGGGCGCGCTCGAAGTGTTCAAGCAGGGGGCGGTCGAGAATTCCCGCCTGCGCGAGGATCAGTTGCGGAAGGAGCAGGAGGCGGCGCTGGCCAAGCGCGGCGCCCTGCACCAGATGGCCGAGACCGTCGAGCGCGAGACCGGCCGCTCGGTCGATTCCGCAAGCGTGGCAAGCCAGGGCGTCGAACGGGCCGCCTCCAGCCTGTCCGACATCGCCCGGTCGCTGTCCATGGAGTCGCAGGCCGTGGCCTCGGCATCCACCCAGGCCCTGGGCAGCTCGCAGACCGTCTCGGCCGCGGCCGAAGAGCTGAGCACCTCGATCCGGGACATCGCAACCCAGGTCGCGCGGACCAGCACCGTTACCAAATCGGCGGTCGCGGGCCGCGAGCAGGCGCGTTCGACCATCCAGGCGCTGGCGGGCGCGGTGAAGAAGATCGCGGAGGTCTCCGACCTGATCGGCGGCATCGCCGGCCAGACCAACCTGCTGGCGCTCAATGCCACGATCGAGGCCGCGCGGGCCGGTGAGGCCGGCCGCGGCTTTGCCGTGGTCGCCGCCGAAGTGAAATCCCTGTCCGACCAGACCGCCAAATCCACCGAGGAGATCGGGCGCCTGATCGCGGAGATTCAGGCCTCGACACAGGCTGCGGTCGATGCCGTCGAGACCATGGGGGGCCACATCGTCGAGATCGACGGCGTCGCGACCTCGGTTGCCGCCGCAATGGACCAGCAGGACGCCGCGACGCGGGCGATCGCGCGGTCGATTTCCGAATCGGCCTCGGCTGCAAAGGAGGTCTCGGCCAAGATCGCCAATGTCAGCCGCGACGCTGCCTCGGTGAACGAGCGCGCCACGGAGGTGAGGCAGGCCATCGCCGGCATGGCCGCCAACCTCGATCAACTGCGATCGGTGGTGGTCCGGACCGTGCGCGACTCGACTGCGGCGGCATAAAGCGAGGCATCAGGTCGGAAGCTGGTGCGCGGGGTCGTGATCGTGCAGGATGGCGCGGGACAGGGGCATCGTGGTTCTCATGACACCTCCACAACTGCCGGCGGTCGTTGAGCCGGCCCAACTGACGGCTGCGCTGCGCAAGGCCGGCGCGTTGGACGCGGGCGCGGTCCGCGAGGTGAAGGTGCTTCACCAGCGGGACACGATGTTGTCACACATCATCCGCCTGGGCCTGCGCTATGTCGGCGAGTCCGGCGGCGCGCCGCAATCGCTGATCCTCAAGATGGCGCAACCTTCCTTCGCCAAGACGCTCGCAAATGCCGGCCGGCATGAGGTGGAGTTCTACACCCAGCTCGCGCCCAAAATGCCGACGCAACTTGCGCCGCGCTGCTTTGGTGGGGATTTCGATGAGGAGAGCCTCGCCTGGCATCTGTTGCTCGAGGACCTCACCGGCAGTCACGAGATCGCGACCGAGTGGCCGTTGCCGCCGTCACGCGAGCAGGCGATGGCGATTGTCACCGCGCTCGCCGGCTGGCACGCGGCGTGGTGGAATCATGCCAACCTTGGTGAGGCTGTCGGCTCCTGGTCGAGCGTCGGCGACAGTGCGAGGCAAATGGAGACCTTCGCGGGTCACTACGATCGCTTCGCCGACCTGCTCGGCGACTGCCTCAGCGAAGAGCGTCGCATCCTCTATCGCCGCTTCATCGAGCAGTCGGGCCGGCTCTTGCAGCGCTACCATTCGCACCGCAACCTGACCATCGTGCATGGTGACGCGCATAGCTGGAATTTCCTGCTGCCGCGTGCCGGCATCGCTGATACCGCACGCCTCTTCGATTTCGACCGGTGGCGCATCAACGTGCCGACCAACGACCTCGCCTACATGATGGCGACGCAATGGTACCCGGAACGCCGGCAGACGCTCGAGCGGGCCCTGCTCAATCGCTACCATGAAACGCTGATCGCACACGGCGTCAGCGGCTACACGCGCGGCGCGCTCGATCAGGACTATCGTTGGTCTGTGCTTTGGCACATCACCAAGCCCGTCTGGCAATGGAGCGTCGACACTCCATCGATCGTCTGGTGGAACAATCTGGAGCGGGTGATGATGGCGGTCGAGGACTTGGGCTGCGAGGAGTTGTTGGGGTAAGGGCGGCGCTACATATTCGGTGTCGTCGCCCGGCTGCGGCCCAGTATCCCAGAGATGTTCGTGTGATACGGAGAAGCCACGGCGTACTGGATGCCCCGCCTTCGCGGGGCATGACACCCGTGGCTACTCCATCACCGCGTGCTCCGGCCCGGCGGCCTGCTTGCGCAGCGTCGCCTTGGTCGAGCCGATCAGCAATGCGAGCGGGATGGTGCAGAGGATGAAGATCATCACCAGCATGTAGTCGTGTGCAAAAGCGATGATCTGCGCCTGCACGCTGACCATGCGGTCGGCCATGGCGCGGCCGGCATCGGTCGAGAGGTTGATCATGCCGCGCACGTCCGGCATCTGGAGCGCGTGGTTGAACGGGTTGATATGCTCGGAGAGGATCGCATAGGTCTTGCGCGTTCCCTGCGTCAGCTGGGCGATGACGACGGAAATGCCCACCGAGCTTGCGACGTTGCGCATCAGGGTCAGCATCGCGGTGCCGTCGGTGCGCAGATCGTTCGACAGCGTCAGGAACGCCACCGTCGAGAGCGGCACGAAGACGAGACCGAAGCCGAAGCCCTGGATGATGCTGACGGTCACGATCTCCGGCACCTGGGTCAGATCGGTCCAGCCGGTCATCTGGAACAGCGAGCCCGCGGTCAGCGTGAGGCCCGCGATGATCAGCGTGCGCGCCTCGAAATAACGCATCATGCGGCCGACCAGCATCATGGCGAAGAAGGTACCGAAGCCGCGGCTCGCCAGCAGCAGGCCAGCGGTGATGATGGGATAGCCGATCACGTTCTGCATGTAGGGAGAGGCGAGTGCCATGGTCGAGAACAGCACGAGCCCCATCACGACCATGAACATGCAGCCGGTGACGAAGTTGCGATCCCGGAACAGCGCGAAGCGGATGAAGGGCGTCGAGGTCGTGAAGGAGTGCGCGACGAAGAAGTAGAAGGCGACGGCGGAGACGATGAACTCCGCGAGGATTTCATTGGATTCGAGCCAGCCCAATTGCTCGCCGCGGTCGAGCGCGAGCTGAAGCGCGCCGATCGCAACCGCCAGCGCGGCGAAGCCGAACCAGTCGAATTTGAGGCTGAGGTCCTTCCTGGTCTCGTCCATGAAGACGATCAGCCCGAGCACGGTGATGGCGCCGAACGGCAGATTGACGAAGAACACCCAGTGCCAGGAATAAGTCTCGGTGAGCCAGGCACCCAGAGAAGGTCCCATGATCGGACCCATCATCACGCCCATGCCCCAGATCGACATCGCCTTGGCGCGTTCCTGGAGCGTGTAATAGTCGAGCATGACCGATTGCGACAGCGGCACCAGCGCGGCGCCGAACACGCCTTGCAGCAGGCGGAACAGCACCATCTGGTTGATGTCCTGCGCGAGACCGCACAGCACGGATGCGAAGGTAAAGCCGGCCGAGCAGATGATGAAGATGCGCTTGCGGCCGAAGCGGTTGGCGATCCAGCCCACCGGCGCCGTCATGATCGCGGCGGCGACGATGTAGGAGGTCAGCACCCAGTTGATCTGGTCCTGCGAGGCCGACAGCGTACCCTGCATGTAGGGCAGGGCGACGTTGGCGATGGTGGTGTCCAGCGCCTGCATGATGGTCGCAGTCATGGCGCAGATCGTCACCATGTTCCGGCGCAGGCCGGGGACCATCAGGCTGGCATTGGGGCCGGACATCGGATCGGTCCTTGTCTCAGTCTTTGTCCTGGTTCGCCGTTGCCGACAGGCCGAGCAGGCCGGCGAGCGAGCGCCGGTGGCCGGTGTCGATGGTGGCGTAGACGCTCATGCCCGCCTTCAGCTTCCGCACATATTTGTCGGTCTCGTCGAAATAGATGCGGACCGGCACGCGCTGCACCACCTTGACGAAATTGCCGGTGGCGTTCTGCGGCGGCAGGATCGCGAATTGCGCGCCGGTGCCGGGCGAGAGCGAGCCGATCTTGCCCTTGAAGACATGGTTCGGGAACGCGTCGACTTCGAGCGTGACTGCCTGGCCCTCGGTCACGTAGGTGAGGTCGCTCTCCTTCGGATTGGCGTCGACCCAGGGATGGGCGACGTCGATGATGGAGAATACCGGCGTGCCGGCGGCGACATAGCGGCCGAGCTGAATCTGCTCGACCTGCGTCGCGACGCCATCCATCGGCGCGCGCAGCACGGTGTGGTCGAGGTTACGTTGGGCGTCATCCAGCTTGGCCTTCGCCTGTGCGTAAGGCGGGAATTGCTCCAGCGGCAACGCGGGATCGCCAAGCAATTGCGTCTTGGCGTTGGAGAGCTGCTGCTTGATGTACTGCGCCTGCGCGCCCGCGGTGACCAGCGCATTCGAGGCATTGTCGAGGTCGAGCTGCGAGCCGTAATTGTTCTTCACCAGCGCCTGCTTGCGCTCGACGTCACGCTGCTTCAGGTCCATGCCCTGCTGGGCGAGATTGAGCATGTCGCCGTAGATCTTGATGTTGGCAGCGAGGTTGTCGTAGGTCGTGCGGGCCTGCGCGAGCTGCGCCTTGGCTTCATCCACGGTGTGGCGGAACGGAGCAGGATCGATCTCGAACAGCTCGTCGCCCTGCTTGACCGACTGTCCTTCTTTCACGACGACCTTCTGGATCTTGCCGGAGATGTCGGGCGTCACCAGCACCTTCTGCGCGCCGACATAGGCGTCGTCAGTGCCGACATAGCGGCCGCCATGCAGGTAGAAGGTGATGCCGCCGATGGCCATGACGACCGGAAGTACGACCAGGAGCAGGAAGCGGCGATAGCGGCGCAGGCCGGCCACCAGGCGGCGGCGCGGATCAGTGCCCGCTTTCTTGGTGGGCTTGCCGCCCTCGATCTTCTGCTCGGGCTGGAATTTGAGGACCTGATCAGCCATAGCGCTGCTCCTTACGTGCTTGTTCCGCTCCCGACGTCTGGATCGCGGTCCGCACGTTTTCCTTGATTGTTTCGAGCTGGGTCAGGAGGCGATGGGCATCGGTCGGCGTGATGCCGTCGAGCGCGTTGGCCGTCAGCTCGGACTTCAGCCCGCTCATCCGGCCGAGCAACGTCCGGCCGGCCTTCTTGAGGTAGAGGCGCTTGACGCGGCGATCCGAGGCGTCGTTGCGGCGCTCGATCCAGTCGCTGTCACAGAGCTTGTCGATCAGGCGCGTCAGCGTGATCGGCTGCACCTCCAGCAATTCGGCGAGTTCCGACTGCTTCATGCCTTCGCTGCGCTCGACCTTGGCCAGCACCGCCCATTGGGCGCGGGTGATGCCGAAGCGCGAGGCCTCCTTGTCGGCATAGACGCGCAGCAAGCGATAGAGCTCAGCGAGCGTAAACAGAAAGTTCTGGTCCACGGGCCCGCGGCTCATGAGCTTGGTCTCCAATAAGCTTGGGATATTATAAGCAAGCTTATGATTATTTCGTGGCGGATTGTCGGGACGCTGTCCCGCAGCGTGAGCATGGCTGACAGCCGTTCGCAGGGTCGTGCTTTGGGTTCCCTCTCCGAAATGCTAGAAGGCGGGCCACATGACGCTCGCAAAGCCGGCATTCCCCGCGCCCGACCACGATCACGGCCGCTGCACCGCGGATGCGCTGGCGCATGCCGAGGAGGTCTGCGGGCAGCGCGCGCAGAAATTCACGCCGATCCGCCGTCAGGTGCTGGAAGCGCTGCTGTCCAGTCATCGCCCGCTCGGCGCCTATGAGGTGATCGACGAACTTGCCAAGTCGATGCCGCGGCCGGCGCCGATCACGGTCTACCGTGCGCTCGATTTCCTGATGGCCAACGGCCTCGTGCACCGCATCGAAAGCCGCAATGCCTACCTCGCCTGTGCGGCGCATGACCACGACGCGACCTCGGCGGTGGCGTTCCTGATCTGCGAGCGGTGCGGCCTGGTTGGGGAGATCTCCTCGGCGTCTTTTGCCAAAGACCTCAATTCCGCGGCGCGCGGCTCGGGTTTTGCGCCAAAACTGTCCGTGGTGGAGATCACGGGCGTCTGCACCCATTGCCAGAAGAAGTCCTAAAGCAACAACGGCGCAAGCCGGTATCCGGGAAGAGATGTCCTCACCACAAGCCATATCGTCCGCCGGCCGCCCCCTCAGTGCCGGCGCCATCGCCCTGATGCTCATGCTGTGCCTGACCTGGGGATTCAACCAGATCGCGGTGAAGCTGGTGCTGCCGGACGTGCCGCCGATGCTCCAGGCGATGATCCGCTCGATGGGGGCGCTGCCGGTGCTGTTCATCGTCGGCAGCTTGCGCGGCGTGAAATTCTTCGAGCGCGACGGCACCTGGAAGGCAGGCCTCATCGCCGGGCTGATGTTCGGCATCGAGTTCGTGCTGATCTTCCAGGGCCTGCGCCTGACCTCGGCCTCCCGCGCGGTGGTGTTCCTCTACACGGCGCCGTTCTTTGTTGCGCTCGGCTCCTATCAGGTGCTCGGCGAACGGCTCGGCGGCACCCAATGGCTGGGTCTGGCCGTGAGCTTTGCCGGCGTTGCGCTCGCGATCGGCGTGCCGCAGCCCAATGTGGATTCGCACATCCTGCTCGGCGATCTCCTGATCGTGGCCGGCGCGGGGCTTTGGGCGGCGACCACGCTGGTCGCCAAGGGTACAAGGCTGCGCTTCGCCGCGCCCGAGAAGGCGCTCGGCTATCAGGTCGCGACCTCGATTCCGATCCTCGGCGCCGCCGCCTGGCTGTTCGGGGAGACCATCACCCATACCCCGTCGCCGCTGTCGTTCGGCCTGATGGCCTTCCAGGCGATCTGGGTGGTCGGAACCACGTTCACGCTTTGGTTCGCGCTGGTGAAGACCTATTCGGCCAGCAAATTGTCGGCTTTTACCTTCATCACCCCTTTGTTTGGCGTGGTGGGTAGCTATTTCATCATGCACGACACCCTAAGCCTGACATTCGGGGCCGCTGCGGTCCTTGTAATTGCTGGGCTTTTCCTCGTTAACCGTCCGAGCCAAGTGGCCGCGGCGCCGCGCGATGCATTGCTCAACGTCACCAAAACCTGATATTTGGACCCCATGAACAAGCTCGAAAACCTCATCGATTCCGACATCGCGGGCCCGGCGGCCCGGCACCAGACCACCCAGGTGAAGGTCGGCGACGTCGCGGTCGGCGGCGGTGCGCCGATCGTCGTGCAGTCGATGACCAACACCGACACCGCCGATATCGACGGCACCATCGCCCAGGTTGCAGCGCTCGCGCGCGCCGGCTCCGAAATGGTCCGCATCACCGTGGACCGCGAGGAGGCCGCTGCCGCCGTCCCGCACATCCGCGACGGCCTTGCCAAGCGCGGCATCACCACGCCGCTGATCGGCGACTTCCACTATATCGGCCACAAGCTGCTCGCGGCCTATCCGGCCTGCGCCGAAGCGCTCGCCAAGTACCGCATCAATCCCGGCAATGTCGGCTTCAAGGACAAGCGCGACACCCAGTTCGCCGACATCATCGAGATCGCGAACAAGAACAACAAGCCGGTGCGCATCGGCGCCAATTGGGGCTCGCTCGACCAGGAGCTGCTGACCAAGCTGATGGACGAGAACGCTGCGTCCGCCAATCCGCGCGACGTGCGCGCGGTGACGCGCGAGGCCATGGTGCAGTCGGCGCTGCTCTCGGCCGCGCGCGCCGAAGAGCTCGGCATGCCCAAGAATCGCATCATCCTGTCCGCCAAGGTCTCGGCGGTGCAGGATCTCATCGCGGTCTATCAGGATCTCGCGTCGCGTTCCGACTATGCCATCCATCTCGGCCTGACCGAGGCCGGCATGGGCTCGAAGGGCATCGTGGCCTCCTCGGCCGCGCTCGGCATCCTCTTGCAGCAGGGGATCGGCGACACCATCCGCATCTCGCTGACGCCGGAGCCCGGCGGCGACCGCACCCGCGAGGTGCAGGTCGGCCAGGAGCTGCTCCAGACCATGGGCTTCCGCACCTTCGTGCCGCTGGTTGCGGCCTGCCCCGGCTGCGGCCGCACCACCTCGACCACGTTCCAGGAATTGGCGCGCTCGATCCAGGATTTCATCCGCGACGAGATGCCGGCCTGGAAGACCAAATATCCCGGCGTCGAAGAGCTCAACGTCGCGGTGATGGGCTGCATCGTCAACGGCCCCGGCGAATCCAAGCATGCCAATATCGGCATCTCGCTGCCCGGCACCGGTGAAGCGCCGGCTGCGCCCGTCTTCGTCGACGGCAAGAAGTTCCGCACGCTGCGCGGCCCGACCATCTCCGCCGACTTCAAGGCGCTGGTGATCGACTACATCGAGCAGCGTTACGGCCAGGGCGCCAAGGTGCCGGTGACCGCGGCAGAGTAAGCGTCTCCTCAACATTGGAATCGTAAGGCGGGTTCGCGAAGCGCAACCCGCCTTATTTTTGGACGACCGTTCCCGGATTGCGCTTCGCTCCATCCGGGCTACGATGGCTCCCAATCAACAATGATCGGGAGAACCGCCATGAGCTCACTCGCCGGCAAGCAGGGCCCGCGCTACCGCCACACGGCGGAGGACGGCGCGCCCTATGAGACCATCGCGGTCGAAAAGCTCACCCCCGTCATCGGCGCGGAAATTTCCGGCGTCGACATTGGCAAGCTCGTCTCGGACGACGCCCGCTCCAACCGGCAGATGGACGAGATCCACCGCGCGCTCGCCGAGAACCTCGTCATCTTCTTCCGCGATCAGGAGATCACGCCGAAGCAGCATCTCGCCTTCGGCCGCAAGTTCGGCGAGCTGCATTTTCATCCCGCAGCTCCCCGCGAAGATGAAGATCCGGCGCTGATGAAGATCTACGCCGACAAGAACTCGCCGCGGGCGAACGGCGAAGGCTGGCATTCCGACGTGTCCTGCGATCTCGAGCCGCCGATGGGATCGATCCTCTACATCAGGCAATGCCCGCCGCGCGGCGGCGACACGTTGTTCGCCAACATGTACGCGGCCTATGAGGCGTTGTCGGATCGCATGAAGGCCTATCTCGACGGGCTGACGGCGCTGCATGACGGCGAGCCGATCTATCGCGGTCTCTACGCGAACTATGGCGTCGCCGACAGGCCGAGTTATCCGAATGCCGAGCATCCCGTGGTCCGCACCCATCCGGTGACGGCTAAGAAGGCGCTCTACGTCAACCGCGGCTTCACCCGCCACATCAACGGCATCCCCCGCGACGAGAGCGACGCGATGCTCGCCTATCTCTACCAGCACGCCGAGAATCCGCTGTTCCAGTGCCGCTTCCGCTGGACCGAGAACGCCATCGCCTTCTGGGACAACCGCTGCACCCAGCACCGCGCCATGTGGGACTACTGGCCGCACACGCGCTCGGGAACGCGGGTGACGGTGAAGGGGGAGCGGCCGGTGTGAGCAAGACGTGGCGTGCCATCGCCGCTGTCGCTGTTTCGCTGATCCCGCTTTTGATTTCGTCAGTTGACCCTGGCCAGGCGGCAGGGACGCGGAAGGTGGCAAAGGCGAAACCGAGGGCGTTCACGCCGGAAAAGTGCGAGCCGCGAAAATTCCGCATCATCGTGGATGTCGGGCACACGCCGGACTCCTACGGCGCGTTGAGTGCGCGCAATGATCCGGAGTTCGGCTTCAACTTCCGTCTCGCAACACTCGTCACGGCGAAACTCAAATCCGAAGGCTTTGCCGCGACCCGCCTGCTCGTCACCGACGGCAAGGCGCGGCCGAGCCTGTTCAAGCGCGTCGGTGCCGCGAATGACGGCCGGGCCGATCTGTTCCTGTCGATCCATCATGATTCTGTGCCGGACAAGCTGCTCGAGACCTGGGAATTCGACGGCGCACACAGCTATTTCAGCGACCGCTTTTCGGGCCACTCGCTGTTCGTGTCGCGCCAGAATCCGCATTTCGCCACCAGCCTGATGCTAGCGCGGATGATCGGCCGGCAGTTGAAGGAGCAGGGCCTGCACTATGCCAGCCAGTACACAATGCCGGTGATGGGCCGCTACCGCCGCCAATTGCTCGACAAGGATGTCGGCGTCTACCGCTATGATGGGCTCGTCGTGCTGTCGCGGACGAGGAGCGCCGCGGTGCTGCTCGAAGCCGGCTCGATCATCAACCGCGACGAGGAGATGACGATGAACTCGTCGGAGCGGCAGGAGACGATTGCGGGGGCCGTTGCGGCAGCGGTCGGGGAGTTCTGCGAGAAGCGGTAGCTGGCTCCGTCGCGCCCGCAATGACGGGAAGCTACAGCGGCGCGCCCCGATACTCCCGGTTCGCCAAACTCGCTTCCTCCAGATCGAGATCGCGTTCGATCCGCCGCCGTGTCTCGTCCGTGATCTGGCCGTCGCGCAGGAGGTTGTGGATGAATTTGCGCTCGGCGGCGATCAAATCGCGCGTCAGCGCAGTGCCGGCGGCGGAGACGTCGTGATGGGTGGGATCGAGCGATTCGGGAAGCTGGTTGACGCGGATCTCGTGGCGCGCGCGCAGGAGCCGCATGACTTCGTCGGAAACGTCCTTTTCGGCGGTCAGCGCGTCGAGCGATTTCAGTGCGGCATCGAGCGCCTGGCGGCGCGCGGCGATCTCGGCCTCGTGCTCGGCGGCATGCTCGTTGCGGCCGGCCTCGGCGACGCCGAGCCAGCGCACCACCGGCGGCAGCGTCAGACCGACGCCGATCAGCGTGACGAAGATGACGCCGAAGGCGACGAACAGGATCAGGTCGCGATAGGGAAAGGCATTGCCGTCAGGCAGCGTGAACGGCAGTGCCAGCGCGGCCGCCAGCGACACCGCGCCGCGCACGCCGGTGAAGGCGAGCGTGAACGGCCATTGCCATGGCGGGGACGGATCGCGCTCGCGCAGCGATTTGCTGAGGATCCGCGGCAGATAGGTCGCGGGATAGAGCCAGGCGAAGCGTGCGATCACGACGATCACCAGGACGACGGCGGTCGCAATGAGAATGTCGTCGAGCGGGAACGCCTTCGATTTCTCGTAGAGCGCGCGCATCTGGAAGCCGGTGAGCAGGAACAGCAAGCCCTCGATCAGATAGATCACGAGGTCCCAGAAGAAGATGCCTTGCAGGCGCGTCGCCGACGAGATCAGCAGCGGGCCGTTCCAGCTCACGTACAGGCCGCAGGCCACGGTGGCGATCACGCCGGAACCGCCGACATGCTCGGGCAGCCAGTAGGAGACGTAGGGCGTGATCAGCGACAGCGTCAGCTCGACCTGAGAATCCCTGGACCATTTGCGGAAGCGAAGCGAGAGCCAGCCGACGCCGATACCGAAGGCGATCTCGCTGGCGACGATCAGCAGGAATTCGCCGGCCGCGAGCGGCAGCGAGAAATGCCCGACCATGATGGCGGCGAGCGCGAAGCGGTAGAGGATCAGCGCGGTGGCATCGTTGGCGAGCCCCTCACCCTCGAGGATGACGAGGAGCCGGCGCGGCATGTTCAGCCGGCGCGCGATCGCGAGCGGCGCCACCACGTCGGGCGGTGCGACGATCGCTCCAAGCAGGAAGCCGACGGTCCAGGGCAGGCCGATCAGATAATGCGTTGCCGTCGCAACAAGCGCGGCGGTGAAGATCACCGCGCCGACCGCAAGCAGCACGATCGGGCGAAGGTTGTTCCGGAACTCGCGCCAGCTCATGGCGACGCTCGCCGAGTAGATCAGCGGCGGCAGCACCATCAGCAGCACCAGCTCGGGCGGCAATTCCACCGGCGGCATCCCCGGCACGAAGGCGAGGCCGACGCCCGCGAGCATCATCAGGATGGCCGGCGCAACGTTGAAGCGGCGCGCGACAAGCGCGGTGCCCGCCAACGCGGCGAGCAGGATGAGAAAGGTCTGAAATTTCGCTTCCATGATGGTCTGTCTTGACCCGGAAGCAGCCGCAAGGTCAATGCGGCGTGGTTCAGGCCAGCCGTTCAGCCACCATCCGTCCGATGCGAGCGAACACCGCCTCGATCTGAGCGGCGTTGGGCGTGCCACCCTGGGTATAGGCTGCGATCAGGATCGGCGTATCGGGTTTGGGCCAGGCGACCGCGACGTCGCCCGATGCATCCTTGCCGTTGTTGCCGGTCTTGTCGCCGATCTTCCAGTCTGCCGGCAGGCCGCCGCGCAGCCGGTTCGCGCCGGTCCTGCAGCCCACCATCCATTCGGTGAGCTGGGCGCGCGAGGCCGGCGACAGCGCTTCGCCCGTCACCAGACGCTTCAGATTGCCGGCCATCGCCGCGGGTGTCGTCGTGTCATGAGGATCGCCCGGCGGCGAGCGGTTGAGCTCGGGCTCGTTGTGGTCGAGCCGCGAGTTGGTATCGCCGATCGACCGCCAGAATGAGGTGAGCGCGGCCGGTCCGCCGATCCGCGCCAGCAGCATATTGGCGCAGGTGTTGTCGCTGAGCTCGACGATCGCCTTGCACATTTCGGCGACCGACATCTTGCCGGCCGCGAGATTTTGTTTCGCAACCGGTGCGTACTCCAGCAGGTCGTCCTTGCCGTAAGCGATCGTGGCCGCAAGCTGCTCCTCGCCGCGATCGACCCGCGCCAGCACGCAAGCCGCCAGCGAAGCCTTGAAGGTCGAGCACATGACGAACCGCTCGTCGGCGCGCCAGGCGAGTTTTTTTCCGGTCGCGAGATTTTCTGCGTGGACCCCGATCCGCCCGCCGCTCTCGCGCTCATAAGCTTCGAGCTCCGGCGGCGCCTCCGCAGCGAGCGCGGGGGAAGCGGCCATCCAGCAGAGCGAGGCGAGCAGGGAGCGGCGGTCGAGAAGCATGGGGAGCTTTCAGGCGAGTGGACGTGGGCGGGGATGGAGCGCACCCTCTATCGGCACCGTCATTGCGAGGAGCGAAGCGACGAAGCAATCCAGTCTGTCTCCGCGGAGGGATTCTGGATTGCTTCGCTTCGCTCGCAATGACGGAGAATGGAGGGCGAGCGCGTCCGAATTCGGGCAGCGGAAGGCAAAGCCCCCTCACTCCCTCAGATCATACCGGTACGATTTCGACACGATCTGCCAGCCGTCGGCGAGCTTCATCGCTACCAGATAGTCGGTGAAATAGCGTGGCGGCAGCTGGCATTTGACCTTGATGAAGGCGGTGTTGTCGTCCGAACGATCGATGGTGACGATGAAATCCTCGCGCGGCTTGCCTTCCGCCTTGGCAGAGGGGCGCTTGCGTACCCAGGCGAGCCAGTCCGGCACGGTCAGGACCTTGAGCTCGCCCTTTTCCACCCAGCGCAAATCGGCGGAGGGGTGAAACACCGCGCCGAGCTTTTCGGCATCGCCGTCGTAAAGTCCGTCAAAATAGGATTGCACGACGGCTTCGACGCTTGAACGGTCCTGGTTCATGGGTCATCCCTTTGAATGATGGCTTGGGGCGAACTTAGTCGTACACATCAAAATGCGCTATGGGTGTGTCAGCCATTTGCGCGAAGGCGTCGTCATGACCGCATCAGAAAATTCGAACGCTCGTATCCTCGCCGGCGAATGCTATTGCCGTGCCGTGCGCTTTGAGGTGGCGGATGCCTTCTCCTATGCGATGAACTGCCACTGCTCGAACTGCCGCCGTACCACCGGCTCCGCCTTCAAGCCGTTCGCGGGGATCACGCAGGAC
Source organism: Bradyrhizobium xenonodulans (assembly GCF_027594865.1). Classification (NCBI taxonomy): domain Bacteria; kingdom Pseudomonadati; phylum Pseudomonadota; class Alphaproteobacteria; order Hyphomicrobiales; family Nitrobacteraceae; genus Bradyrhizobium; species Bradyrhizobium xenonodulans. Next base: position 8,129,227 of record NZ_CP089391.1, on the reverse strand, counting down.
AAGCTCCGTATCGTCCAGGGCGAGGACAAGCGCCTCATCTACGGGGACGACACGACCCATGATGCTCACTGCGCCCGGTGCGGCTCGCTGCTTTATTCCCAGGTGCGCGAGGGCAAATGGGTCCATGTCGCCATGGGAACCCTGGTCGATGCCCCCTCAATCCGGCCAAGCGTCCATATTTTCGTGGGCTCGAAGGCGGCTTGGCACGAGATTACGGACGATCTGCCGCAATATCGGGGGCACGTCGGAGATGGCTGATGGAACCCGCTCCGCGACGCGCATTTGCCGGCGAACCGCGCCGCCGCTGGTGCGACATACAGAAGGGGTCTTTCGCCCGGGTGCCGGCGCCGCCTTCGTGACCTCCATCACAAGCGCCAGCGGAAGATCCTGCTAAAGCGGTCCAAAGGGCTCGAAATGCCCCGAATTTTCGGAAGTCGTGTCATGCGCAATCTGCTCAGACTTTGTCCGCTTCTCCTGGCCGCCGCGCTGCTGTTCGGCACTGAACCCGCTTTCGCCGCCAAGCGCGTCGCGCTGGTGATCGCCAATTCGGCCTACCAGCATGCGCCGTCGCTTTCCAATCCCGTCAACGACGGCTCGGTGATGGCGAAGACTCTGAAGGATGCCGGCTTCGACATCGTCGATTCCCGGCACGATCTGTCGGCCCAGGACACGCGGCGCGTGCTGCGCGAGTTCGCTGATGCGACCCGCAGTGCCGACATCGCCGTGGTCTACTATGCCGGTCACGGCATCGAGGTCGAAGGCTCGAACTATCTGATCCCGGTCGACGCCAGGCTCGAGCGCGACACCGACGTGTACGACGAGGCGCTCTCGCTCGACCGCGTCCTGGTCGCGGTCGAACCTGCCAAACAGCTTCGCTTGGTGATCCTGGATGCCTGCCGCGACAATCCGTTCGGCAAGACCATGAAGCGCACGATCGTCTCGCGCGGCATCGGGCGTGGTCTGGCCCAGGTCGAGCCGACCAGCCCGAACACGCTGATCGCCTATTCGGCCAAGGCCGGATTCACCGCGCAGGACGGCGACGGCGCCAACAGCCCGTTTACGGTCGCGCTGTCGAAGCATCTGACGACGCCGGGCCTCGACGTCCGCCGCGCCTTCGGCTTCGTGCGGGACGATGTGCTCAAGTCGACCGGCAACAAGCAGGAGCCGTTCGTGTACGGCTCGCTCGGTGGCGAGGACGTTCCGCTGGTCCCGGTCAAGGTGGTGGCCGCAGCGCCAGTCGCGCCTGTGGCGAACCCGCAGGCCGATATCCGTCGCGACTACGAGCTGGCGCTCCAGGTCGGCAACAAGGCGGCGTGGGATGCCTTCCTCGCTCAGCATTCCGACGGTTTCTATGCGAGCCTCGCCAAGCTGCAGGTCGAGAAAATCGGCGCCGAGCAGGCCCATGCCGCGGCGATCGAGAAGGCGAAGCAGGCCGAGGCCGAGCGTGATCGTCTCGCCGCCCTCGGCGCGCAGAAGGATGCGCAGGCCAGGGCCGCGGCCGATGCCAAGGCCGCCGAGCAGGCGCAGCTCGCCGCGCAGAAGGCGAAAGAGCAGGCGCAACAGCAGGCGGCCGCCGCCGAGCAGCAGCGCGTCAACCTCGCCGCCACTGCGCCGAGCGCTGCGCCCGCCAGCACGGCGAGCCCCGCCGGCACCAACGTCGCTTCGCTGACGCCGGCGACCGCGCCGGCCGACCTCAGCCGCTCGGTGCAGACCGAGCTCGGGCGCGTCGGCTGCTTCTCCGGGCAGGCGGACGGCAACTGGAACACGTCCTCGCAGCGGTCGCTGTCGCAGTTCAACCGCTATGCCGGCACTAAGCTCGACGTGAAGGTGGCGAGCACCGATGCGCTCGATACCGTCAAGTCAAAGCCGTCGCGCGTTTGCCCGCTGGTTTGTGAGCACGGCTTCAAGGTCGACGGCGACAAGTGCAGCAAGATCGTCTGCCGTGACGGCTATGCGATCAACGACGATAATGAATGCGAGAAGCAGCGTGCCGCCAAGCCTGCAACGGCCAAGCCTGCAACCGCCAGACGCGACGACAGCGATGACCGGCCGGCGCGGCAGCGTCGTCAGTCGGGTGGTGCGGCCGCTGGAGCGGCGGGCGGTATCGCTGCGGCCGGCGCGGGTCGCGCTGCGGGCGGTGGCGGACAGGTCTTTTGCAACGATCTGCTCTGCCGTCCCGTCAGGCGCGGCTGTCGCCTCGAATATCGCGGCGGCGGTGGCCCTCACGTTGATGCCAATGTGGAGGTCTGCAACTAAGAGTGCTGCTTTCGCGACATAGTCCCGGCGAAGCCGGGACTATGTCGCTGATCACGTCGCGATCGCGCTCGCCGCGATGTTCACCGTCAGCGCCAGCAGCGCCGTGTTGTAGATGAATGAGATGATGCCGTGCGCGGTGGCGGTACGGCGGATGATCTTGTCGGAGATGCCGACGTCGGAGACCTGCGCGGTCATCCCGATCACGAACGAGAAATAGACGAAGTCCCAATAGTCGGCGTGGTCTTCCTTGTCCCCGCTCGGGAATTGCAACCCGCCCGACGGGGGGCGGTAATATTCATGGGCGTAGTGCAACGCGAAGGTCGTGTGCACGGCGGCCCAGGACAGTGCGATGGTGGAGATCGCAATGGTCAGCTCCGCAGCACCGCGATGCGGCGTGCCGAGCTCGGAGACGATCGCGGCGATACTCGCGAAGGCGCCGATCGCCGTGACCAGCAGGATCACGAAGCGGCCGTCGTCCTGCATCGCCGCAGCACGGCGGATGTGCTGGTGGTCGTTGCACAGCATCATCGCGTAGACCAGCACGAGATAGACCGCGATCAGCGCATCCCAGCCGAACAGGAGCCGCGTCACCAGCCGGTGCGAGCCCGGCAGCAGCAGGCAGACCAGAACGCCGGCCGCGAGCGCGATGAAGGTACGCGGCCGCGCATAGATCAGCCGCACCGGCCGCGACATCTTGCGGAAGCGGACGAGGACCGGATCCTCTTTGCCGCCGGCTGCCATCGATGCGCGTCAGTTCTTCCGCTCGGCCACGAAGCGCGCCGCGGCTTGCAGCACGGCGGCGCGGTCGCCGAAGATCGACACGGCGCTGTCGGCCCGCGCGAGCAGGTCGCGCACGCGCTGCTTGGCGCCTTCGATGCCGAGCTGGGTGACGAAGGTGGTTTTGCCGAGTGCGGCATCGGCGCCGGCCGGCTTGCCGAGGGCTGCCGCATCGCCTTCGACGTCGAGCAGATCGTCGGCGATCTGGAAGGCTTCGCCGAGCGCGCGGCCGTAATCGTCGAGCGCCTGATATTCTTTCTGGGAGGCCTGGCCGAGGATCGCTCCGGCGATGCAGCCGTAGCGCAACAGCGCGCCGGTCTTCATCTGCTGAATCCGGGCGACATCGATCGGTTCATTGCCGCCGAAGCGGCCTTCGCCGGCGAGGTCGAGGATCTGGCCGCCGACCATGCCGCCGATGCCGGCGCAGCGCGCCAGCGCGCGCGTCAGCAGCAGGCGCACATTGGCGTCGCGATGGATCTCGTCGCGGGTGACGATGTCGAAGGCGAGCGTCAGCAGGCCATCGCCGGCAAGGATCGCGGTGGCGTCATCGGTCTTCTTGTGCAGGGTGGGGCGACCGCGGCGCAGGTCCGAATTGTCCATCGCCGGCAGATCGTCATGGATCAGCGAATAGCAGTGGATGCATTCGAGCGCGGCGCCGACGAGCAGTGCCGCTTCGCGCGGAACGCCGAACACGGCGGCACTCTCGACCACCAGGAACGGCCGCAGACGCTTGCCGCCGTTCAGGCTCGAATAGCGCATTGCGTCCATCAGTCGCTTGGGCCGGGCGATCTCATCGTGCAGGATGTCGTCCGACAGCAGGCGGCCGAGCAGCGCCTCGGTGTCATCAGCGGTCTTGTCCAGACGTTTGGCGAAATCGGACGGGGACGTGCCGGTCATCAAGAAGGGCTCCAGAACTAAAATTCGGCGGGACAATCCTTTATGAGCCCGCCCCAGTCAATCGTTTGGAAGGCCTAAAAAGTGCTGGAAAAGGCCCGAATTATCACAGACTTAATGGCGGGATCCGTGGCCGCGTTTCAATTTGCGCCGGAAAGGTCGATTTGCGCATCGTTAAAATCCTGCTGGTAGCGCTCGCGGTCGTGGTTCTCGCGCCTTATGTGATCGCGCCGTTTTACCGCACCGGCCATCCGGTTTCGACGCTGATGGCCTGGCGCAGCTTGCGGGGCGCGCCGATGCATCGGGAATGGATCGATCTGGCGGCGATGTCGCCCTATTTGCCGCGCTCGGTGGTGGCGGCCGAGGACGCCCATTTCTGCAAGCACCATGGCATCGACTGGGGCGCGCTGCGCGAGGCGATCGACGACGCGCAGGAGGACGGGACGCCGTTCCGGGGCGCCTCCACCATCACCCAGCAGGTGGCGAAAAACCTGTTCCTCTGGCAGGGGCGGGATTTCGTCCGCAAGGCGCTGGAATTCCCGCTGGCGCTGTGGATCGACCTCGTCCTGCCAAAGCCGCGGATTCTGGAGATTTACCTCAACATCGCCGAGCTCGGCGCCCAGGGGCAGTTCGGGGTGGAGACGGCCAGTGCCTACGCCTTCGGCAAGTCGGCGGCCAGCCTGTCCCCGCGGGAGGCGGCCCTTCTGGCCTCGACCTTGCCGAATCCGGTCAAACGCAGCGCCAGGACCCCCGGGCCGGGCGTCCGGCGGTTGGCCGGGACCTATGTGGCGAGGGCGCAGGCCTCTTCGCTTTCGACCTGCTGGCGGGAAAATCGCTGATTTCGAGCCCATTTCGGGCGTATTTTCCGACCCAAAAGCCTAGCTTTACGGCCAGCCTTCCTCTATAAGCCCGGCCTTGATCGGCATTCAGCTCGCCTCCTATTGCGGGTGCTGAGCCGTCCCTCGCGGACGATGCCCTGACCACACCAATCCCTAGAGGATATTGAAATGGCCGTTCCGAGAAGAAAAACCTCGCCGTCGCGTCGTGGCATGCGCCGCTCGGCAGACGCCATCAAGAAGCCGACCTACGTGGAAGACAAGGATTCCGGCGAACTCCGTCGTCCGCACCATCTCGACCTCAAGACCGGCATGTACAAGGGCCGTCAGGTCCTGAAGAAGAAAGAGTCCTGAGTTAAGGACCCTTCTCCGGGCAGGTTGATTTGACCTGCCTGATTTCGGCCAACCCATGAGATATGACAGTGACGGCGGCGGAGCCAAATGCTTCGCCGTCGCGTTGTCTTGCCCGGATATCTAGATCGAGAAGGCATTTCGCCGATGGTCGGTTTCCCGCTGCTTCTGATTCCGCTCGCGGTCTACAACATCATCGCCTTCCTGATGCCGACCGTGTCCTTTACGGACGTGCTGTTCAAGGTGCCGATGGTGTCCGGCGAGACCTGGCCGGTCACGCTTGCCGATTTGATGCTGGCGCTCGGGATCGTGCTGCTGCTGTTAGAGGTGGTCAAAGGCGCGCGGCCCGGCTCGAAATTCCTGATGGATCATCTGCTGTCGCTGATCGTGTTTGGCGCGGCCGCAGCCGAATTCGTGATGTGGCCCAAATTCGGCAACTCCACCTATTTCCTGCTGGTGCTGCTCGCGATGGCCGATTTCCTCGGTGGCATCGCCCAGCGCACGCGCCGCCGCGTCACCTATGTCGCCGAGACGACAGCGCCGGCGCCGCGCAAAGCCAAGCGCCGGGCCGAAGCGCCGGCCGATGAAATCGCAGCCGAGCCCAAGTTCGAGCCGGTCACCGCGCCGCAGGCAGCACCGGTGGTGCCGCCCGCGCCCTCGGCGCAGTCCGTCGCCGAATCCGTGTTGATGGATCACCCCGCGCCGAAGCCTGTGCCCTCGCCGGAAATTCCCTCGCCGCATCTTCAGCCGGGTAACGGCACACCGTCCTCGCCCGATACGCAGCGCTGATTTCTCTGGATCGGCACAGTCTCACCGCAACGTCGGTGTGCTCCCTGCGCCCGTTCTTACGGGGAGAGGGCTGGGTCAGGAGGACTCCGCAGGGACGGTGAGGGTTGGACTCGTCCTGCTTCTCAAGCCACCTGCCGCGTGCGCGCGGTGACGCTCGAAAGCGGGCGCTTGTCGCCATAGGCCATCTGCGCGTCTTCGGAAGAGGCGCGGCGGAGCCGGCTGGTCTGGGGCAGGTGCTCGGCATTGGCGATGAGCTGGGCGACGAAGCTCGGATCGGGGCGCGGCAGCGGCGCCTTGTGGACCCACTGCAACATCTGCAACTGCGGCACCAGGGCCGTGCCCGTGCCGTTATCCGCTTCGTCCGATCGATCAGTACCCAACATCGCTATCACCGTTAATCCGGCCGAGCCTGTCGCGTTTCGGGACGCTGGCGCCGGTGCGTGTCATGTACTCGCAAGGCCTATGCCGGCCGGGCCGATTTGGTTCCGGGAGCCCGCGAAACGTGGTTTCCAAATTGTTTATGAACTTTGCCTAGGGTCGGAGGCGAATCTGGCCGTATTCTGTGCCGGCTCAGGACTTCCCCGCTGTCCCGAAACGAGGCGATTTTGACCCCTGCATTGCCGCAAGCCTCCGACATCCTGGCCGCGCTCGGCCAGGCCGTGTTCGCCTGGGACATCGCCAGCGATGCCATCGTCTGGGGCGAGGTCGGCGCCGTCTTCCCCGGCATCCCGGCCGAGCGGCTCGCGACCGGCGCCGAATTCGCCAAGCTGATCGAGCCCGCGCAAATGCTCCGAACCGCCGCGCTGGCGCAGACCTCCGCCGTGCATGGCGCCGACGGCACGCCCTATCGCGTCGAATACGGCGTGCGCATGAGCGCCTCCGATCCCCTAGTCTGGATCGAGGAGACCGGCCGCTGGTTCGCCGGCCCCGACGGCCGCCCCACGCGCGCGATCGGCTCCGTCCGTATCAACAATGAGCGCCATGCCCGCGACGAGGAGCTGACGAAGCTCGCCCGGCTCGATCCGCTGACCGGCGAGCTCAACCGCTCCCATCTGATCGCGGCGCTGGCCGAGGCGATCGAGGAGACGACCCGCTTCCGCTCGACCGCCGCCTTCATGCTGGTCGGCATCGATCATCTCGCCCGCGTCAACGACGCCTTCGGCTTCGACGTTGCCGACGCCGTCATCCTCGACGTCGCCAAGCGCATCCGCGCGCGGCTGCGCGGCGGTGACGTGCTCGGGCGCTTCTCCGGCAACAAGTTCGGCCTGATCCTGAAGAACTGCACCGTCGACGACATGAACGTCGCCGCCGAGCGCTTCCTCGCCGGCATCCGCGACGAGGTGGTGCCGACCAGATCCGGACCGGTGTCGGTCACCGCCTCGATCGGCGCAGTGAGCGTGCCGCGCTATGCCCGCAACACCGACGAGGCGGTCAATCGCGCCCATGAGACGCTGGACGCCGCCAAGCGCCGCCGCTCCGGCTCGTTCGCAGCCTGGCGTCCGGATCCCGCGCGCGACGCACAGCGCCGCGTCAACATTCGCGTCACCGACGAGATCGTGACAGCGCTGAACGAACGCCGCATCAGGCTCGCCTATGAGCCGGTGGTGTCGACGGCTTCGCGTGAGCGTGCCTTCCACGAATGTCTGGTGCGGATGGACCAGGGTGACGGTCAGGTGCTGCTCGCGCCCGACATCGTGCCGGTCGCCGAACGGCTCGGCCTGATCCGCCTGGTCGATCACCGCGTGCTCGAGCTCGTGGTCGCCGAGCTCGCGGCCGCGCCCGACATCTGCCTGAGCCTCAACATCTCGCCGGATACGACCATGGATCCGGACTGGTGGGCGGGGATCGAGTCGCTGATGCTGGCCCATCCCGGCGTTGCCGAGCGGCTGATCGTCGAGATCACCGAAACGGTCGCGATCCAGGACATCGATGACGTCCGCGGCTTTGTCACGCGGCTGAAGAATTTTGGCAGCCGCATCGCCATCGACGATTTCGGCGCCGGCTACACTTCGTTCCGCAACCTGCGCAAGCTCGGCGTGGATATCGTGAAGATCGACGGCGCGTTCGTGCAGAACATCACCCGTTCCGCCGACGACCGCGCCTTCGTGCAGACCCTGATCGACCTTGCCCGCCGGCTCGACATCAAGACCGTGGCCGAATGGGTGCAGGACGAAGAGGCCGCAAACATGCTGCGCGACTGGGGCTGCGACTACATCCAGGGCAGGTTGATCGGGCTGGCTTCAGCCGACCGCCCGTGGAGCGCGCCGCCGGATAATGCGCTGCCTGCGGCGGGCTGAGACACCGTAGGTGTCGTAGGGTGGGCAAAGCGAAGCGTGCCCATCACCTCTCTCCAACCCAGGCAGATCGTGGGCACGGCGCATGCGCGCCTTTGCCCACCCTACGGGATCTCCTCACGCCCCCTCGTCCAGCGCCACCAGCTCGCGCTTCTTGCGCAGCGCGGGCAGCAGGGGCGCGATCAGCAACACCATCGCCAGCGCAAGACACGCCGCCGAGATCGGCCGCTGCACGAAGGTCCAGAGATCGCCCTGCGACAGGATCAGCGACTTGCGCAGATTGTTCTCCAGCATCGGTCCGAGCACGAAGGCGAGCACCAGCGGCGCCGGCTCGTAGCCGAGCTTGCGCATGAAATAGCCGATGATCCCGAACGCAATCATCACATAGACGTCGAACACGTTGTTGCTCGAGCAGTACACGCCGAGGATCGTGAACAGGATGATCAGCGGAAAGAGAATGTTGTAGGGCAATTTGAGTAGCTGCACCCACATGCCGATCATCGGCAGATTGAGGATCAGCAGCATGACGTTGCCGATATACATGCTGGCGACGATGCCCCAGAACAGGCCGGGGTTTTGCGTGATCAGCAGCGGTCCGGGCTGAAGGCCGTGGATGACGAAGGCCCCGAGTAGCAGCGCCATCACCACGTTCGGCGGGATGCCAAGCGTCATCAGCGGAATGAATGCGCCGCCGGCCGCCGCGTTGTTGGCGGATTCGGGCCCCGCGACGCCCTCGATCGCGCCATGGCCAAAACGCTCCGGCGATTTCGATAGCCTTTTCTCCAGCGCATAGGATGCGAACGAGGCCACCACCGCGCCGCCCCCCGGCAGAATGCCGAGCAGGAATCCGAGCAGCGTGCCGCGCGCCACCGGGCCGGCGCTCGCCTGCCAGTCGGCCTTGTTGGGCAGAAGCTGGGTGATCTTGGCATTGATGATGTCGCGCTTGATGGCCTGCTCGGTATTGAGCAGCACCTCGGCGACGCCGAACAGGCCCATCACGACAGGCACCAGGCCGATGCCGTCGATCAGCTCCATGCGGCCGAAAGTCAGCCGCGGCTGCGCCGTGATGCTGTCGAGCCCGATCAGTCCCAGCACGACGCCGATGCAGGCCATCAGCAGCGCCTTCGGCATCGATCCCTGGGTGAGGAAGGTGAGTACGACGAGGCCGAGCACCATCAGGCTGAAATACTCGGCTGGCCCGAATGCGATCGCGATGCTGGCGAGTCTCGGCGCCACCAGCATCAAGGCGACCAGCGCGAACGTGCCGGCGATGAAGGAGCCGAACGCGGAGATGCCGAGCGCGGGGCCGGCGCGGCCCTGCTTCGCCATCTGGTGGCCGTCGATGCAGGTGACGACCGAGGCCGCTTCGCCGGGGATGTTGACCAGGATCGACGTGGTCGAGCCGCCATACATCGAGCCGTAGTAAATGCCGGCCATCATGATGATGCCGGATTCCGGCGTGCCCGACAGCGTCACGGGCAGCAGCAGCGACATCGCCGAGATCGGCCCGATGCCGGGCAGCACGCCGACCAGCGTTCCGATGAAGACGCCGATGAAGCAGTAGAGCAGGTTGATCGGCAGCAGCGCGACGCCGAACCCATGCGCGACGTTGACGAGCGTCTCCATGCGATCAGCCGATCCCGAACAGGCCTGAGGGCAGTTGAATCAGCAGCAGGCGCTTGAGCACCCACCACATGCCTGATGGCACCAGCACGGCGACCGGGATCGCGAGGGTCCAGCGCACGGGATCAATCACGCGCAGCAGCACCAGCATGAGCGGGATCGACGACAGCAGGAAGCCGAGCGGCTCCAGGGCGAAGGAGAATACGGTGAGGCAGGCGATGACGAGAAGCGGCTTGCTCCAGCGCACGTTCTCCCAGCGCGAAGCCAGCGTCGGTCCGCCCTCGGTGATGGCCGAGACGATGATGGAGGTGGCGAACACGCACATCAAAATGCCCGTGTAGAACAGAACATAGCCGGAGCCGGGATCGTTGATGGTGCCGAGCTTCAGTTTCAATCCTTGCCAGATCACGAAGCCAGCGAGCGCGAGCCCGATCAAGCCGCCCCAGAGTTCGGAGTTGCTGAGGCGGAGTTTGACGTTGGTTTGGTCGGTCATGTGTGCTCTCAGTTCGCCGTCATCCTGAGGTGGCGGAGCGCAGCGCAGCCCTCGAAGGGCGACGGTGCCCCGATCCATCCTTCGGGGCGAGCCGCAAGTATGGCTCGCACCTCAGGATGAGGCCAGCATGTGTGGCAGGGCAACTCTACTTCTTCGCAAGCCCGAGCGTATCGATCACCTTGCGCTCGGACTCCGTGACCTCGACGACGAACTTCTTGTAATCCTCGGTGTTCTTGTAGTTCGGCACCATGTCGTATTTGGCGAGCGTCGCGATCACCGCGGGGTCCTCGACCGCCTTCTTGAAGGCGTCGTGCAGCTTGGCGACGATCTTGGGATCCATGCCCTTCGGTCCGGCGATGCCGAACGGGGAATCATAGACCATGGGATAGCCGAGCTCCTTCAGCGTCGGCACGTCGGGATAGTTCGGCGACCGTGCGCCGGTCCACACCATCAGCAGCTTCAGCTTGCCGGCGTCGACCAGCGGCCGCCATCCCGTGGAATCGGCCTGCAGCATGGTGTGCCGTCCCAGCACGGCGGCGTTGGTTTCCGCGCCGCCCTTGAACGGCACCTGCGTCAGCTTGATGCCGGACATCGCCGCGATCTGCTCCATCCCGATATGCAGCGAGGTGCCGGTGCCGGGCGAGGCGTAGGTGACCTTGCCAGGATTGGCCTTGGCGAAATCGACCACGTCCTTCCAGGATTTGAACTGCGATTCCGCGCTGGTGGTCACGCCGAACGTATAGCCCGTGAGGTGAATGATGTAGGAAAAGTCCTTGGCCGGGTCCCATGACACCTCCTGCATCAGGGGCAGGCGGAAGACGGTGATGGGAATCTGCGAGATGGTGTAGCCGTCCGGTTTCGCGGCCGCAGCCATGGTCGCCGGCCCGACTGTGCCGCCGCCGCCCGCCTTGTTGTCGATCACGATCGGCTGCCCCAGCACCTTCGAGGCGCTGTCGGCGATCGCGCGCATCGAGATGTCGGTTGATCCGCCGGCGGGCCATGGCACGATCAGCGTGACCGGCTTGCTGGGATAGTCCTGCGCGCCGGCGGCGGTTGCGAGCAACGTGCCCATGACAAGGTGCATGGCGGCAAAGGCGATCGTCTTCAGCCCGAATCGCGACATCGAAGCTCCTCCCTCGCGGCGGCCTCATTGGACCGCCATTTCTCATTGTTATGCGGGATTGTCCCCGAAATCACGGGAGAAGAAAAGTGCATTGCGCGCGCCGCCCGCAAGAGACGGAGCGGCGATCCGGCCGGAAAAGACACGTGCGACAATTGGTCGTTTGGAGGCGTGCCGAGAGACGGAATTTGACGGGGTGGAAGCCCTTACGCCACGCGTCGAACCGCGGTCAGCGTCTCGATCGTGCGTCCGACTTCGGCCGCCGGGCAGGGCTTGCCGAAATAATATCCCTGCACCGCGGTGCAGCCGCACTCGCGGACGAAGTCGAGCTGCTCGATCGTTTCGACGCCCTCCGCCGTGGTCTCGACGCCGAGCACGGAGCCGAGGCTGGCGATGGTGCGAACGATGGCGATGCTCTCCGGGCTTTCGCCGAGCGTGCCGACGAAGGAGCGGTCGATCTTGATGCGATCGAACGGAAATTTGCGTAAGTAGCTCAGCGAGGAATAGCCGACGCCGAAATCGTCGAGGCTGACGCGCACTCCTAACGCGCGGAGCTGGTGCAGGATCTCGATCGTCGCCTCACTGTCATCGAGCAGCGCCGTTTCGGTGACCTCGAGCTCGAGCCGCTGCGGCGGCAGGCCGGCTTCGGCGAGTGCGCTCGTGACCATCGCGACCAGCCCGCGCGAGCGGAATTGCACCGGCGACAAATTGACCGCGACGGTGACATCCGGCCAGGATGCCGCGGTCGCGCAGGCCGTGCGCAGCACCCACTCGCCGATCGGAACGATCAACCCGTTCTCCTCCGCAAGCGGAATGAATTCGGCGGGGGAGACGAAGCCGCGTGACGGATGTTTCCAGCGCAGCAGCGCCTCGAAGCCGGTGAGTTCGGTTGTGTCGAGCCGCACCTGCGGTTGGAACACCAGATGGAATTCGCTGGCTTCCAGCGCGCCGCGCAGGTCCTGCTCCAGCGCATGCCGGCTGCGCGCCTCTTCCTCCATCTCGGGCTCGAACAGCTGAAAGACGCCGCGGCCTTTGGCCTTGGCCTGGTACAGCGCGAGGTCGGCGCATTTCATCAGCTCGTCGGCATCGAGCCCGTGATCGGGCGCGATCGCGATGCCGACGGAGACGCCGACATGGATCGACTGGCTCTCCAGCGGCGGCGGATGGCCGATGATCTCGACCAGGTGGCGGGCGAGCCTTTCCGCCGATTGCGGCTGCGGTCCGCGCTGGAGAACGGCGAATTCGTCGCCGCCGAGGCGGGCGACGGTATCGTGCTCGCCGACATTCTCCTTCAATCGTGCCGCGACCCAGCGCAGCAGCCGGTCGCCGGCGGCGTGGCCGAGCCGGTCGTTGACGGTCTTGAAATTGTCGAGGTCGAAGCACAGCACGGCCATGGCGCCGCCGGCGATCGCGACCTGGTTCAGCCCCTCGCCCATCTTCTCGCGGAACAGCGTTCGGTTGGGCAGGTCGGTGAGCGAATCATGCCGCGCCATGTGCGCGACGCGGGCCTGGGCCTTGTGGCGCTCGGTGACGTCCTCATAGGTAACGACCCAGCCGCCATGCTCCATCCGCTTGTGATTGAGCTTGATGATGCGGCCGTCGCTCAAGTGGCGGTGCAGCGTGTGCTCGCCTTCGCGCAGCCGCTCGACATAATCGGCATAGAGCCGCGCGGCCGTCGTGTTCTGATGGATGCCCAGATCGCAGCTGTGCTCCATGATCTCGCGCATCGAGACGCCGGGCTTCACGACGTCGGGCGACAAGCCGTACATCTCGATGTAGCGGCGGTTGCAGACGATGACGTGCAGGCTCGAATCGAGCATGCACAGGCCCTGGCTCATGTTGTTCAGCGCCGCGTCGAAGCGCCGATATTGCTCGCTCAGCTCCTCGATCGCGCGCTCGCGCTCGGTGATGTCCTCGTAAGTTGCGACGAAGCCGCCCTCGGGAAGGGCGCAGTATCTGACCGAGATCACGGTGTCGTTCGACATGCGCCGGCGCATCGGCGAGGAATCGCGGTTCGCGATCCGCGCGCTGGCGGCCTCCAGAAGCTGCTGGGGACTGTATTCGGACGCAAACGCGCCGTTTGCCATCGAGCGTTCGATCAGCTCGGCGAGGTGCGTGCCGGGCCTGGTCTCCTCCGGTGACAGCCGGTAGATCTTGCGGTAGGTGGTGTTGCAGACGCGCAGGCGCATGTCGCTGTCGTAGAAGGCGAGCCCGTGCGCCATGTTCTCCAGCGCCGCATCGAGGATGAAGTTCTGTTGTCTCAGCGTTTCCTCGTATTGCAGCCGCTCCGTGACGTCCTCATGCACCGTCACCCAGCCGCCGTCGGGCAGGAAGCGGGACACCGCCTGCACCATCCGTCCGTCGTAGCGCATCACCAGCAGGGTCTTCGCCTTCCTGGTGCGCACGTCCTCCAGCCTGGTGTCGTGGAATTCGTCCGCCGACATGCCCGGCAAATTGCCGCGCGACATCCAGTGCTCAATCACCGTGCCATGCGGGATACCCGGCTTCACGATCTCGGGGTCGAGGTTGTAGAGGTTCAGGAACCGCTCGTTGCAGACGACGACGCGGTCGTCGGTGTCATACATGATGAGGCCGTGCGACATGTTGGCGAGCGCGTGCTGGCTGCGCTCGGTCTGCACGCGCAATTCTGCCTCGAGCCGGGCGAGACGGCTGACGTCGTCGCAGATCGTCATCCAGCCGCCGCCGGGGAGGGGCTTCAGCTCCAGCGCCATGACGAGGCCGCTCGCCAGATGCTGCTCGGTCCGGAATGGCTTGCCGGCTGCGATCTGTGCGATCCGCGCCGAATACAGCGCATCGAGCTCGCCTTCCGGAAAGTTGCCGCGCGTCGCGCTGTGCGTCAGCACCTCGCGGTAGCTCGTGCCGACCCGCACGATATCGGCCGACATGTTGAAAAAGGAGAGGTAGCGCTGGTTGACCAGCACGATCCGGTTGTCGGCGTCGTAGACGCAGACGCCCTGCTCCATATGGTCGAGCGCAAGCTGGCTCAGCGCGACAAGAGCTTCCGGGCTCTGTTCGCGGCGTGCACCGGGCTCGTTATCGCAGGTCGACGTCATGGGATCGACAGGGTCTCGGCGGGCAATAAACTTGGCGCAACGTAATTCAGTCGCCGAGGGTAGCGAAGAGGCGGGAAAATTCCCTTAAGCGCAGTAGTTTACGGAGGGTGACTGGCGATGGAGAGATGCGTGCGCCGGCACGCGAATGCGCGGGAACTCACCGACACTGACTGGTGGGGTCATACCGCGGGCGCCGAGCTATCCTTCACGGGAAGGAGGGGAGGCTGCGGCCGCTGCTATGGCCCGTACAGCACGAGTTCCGTATCGGTGAGGTCGGCGAGCTGCGGCCGATGCGGGCCCTTGAAATATTTGCGGCCGCGGCGCTCGGTATAAATACCGGCGAGACCGGGAATCGGGCCGTTGGAATCGACCGCGACCGCGATCTTGCCGAGCCGCAGCAGCAGCCGGCCGATGCGGCCTGCGCAGGCGGCGTATTCGGCGGCGCTGCGGCAATAGATCAGCTTCATCGCGGGCGGGGCGATGAAACCGCGGCGGATGCGCACCGGTTGCAGGATGAAGGGGAACGCTCCTTGCGGCGTGCGGCAGACGAGGCTGAGGCAATTGTAGCGCGCATGCCGCGTCAAAAGCTCGGTCTCGTCGTCGGAAAGTCCCTCGATCGTCTTGATGTGCTGCGGGATGACCTCGATCTTGCTCCAGCGCGGGGGACGCGCCAGCGCAGGCACGGAGAAGAATATGCCCCTGCAATAGGCGCGGAAGCCCTGCGTTTCGATGATGGGCCAGGTCCACGGTGCCGGGCTGATGTTCAGATAGGTGACGTCCTTGTGCCGCTGCGCGATCTTGGTCAGCAGCGGGGCGTAGTTGCGGTAGGCCGGATCGACATACCAGCTCGACAAATTGCACTGGATGGCGGTCTCTTCGCCGTGCTTCCGTGTCGTGTAGATCAGCAGCAGCACGCCGACGGGCTCGCCGTCATTGTCGAGCATGTAACCGAAGCGCGGATAGCCCTCCGGTACGGGCCGGAAGGCCTGCCGTCGCAGGCCCTGCATCCAATAGTTCCGCGAGCGGCCGACGAAGCCGCGCGTCAGGAGGTCGGCGACCTTCTCGACGTCGGCCTCGGTGATCTCGCGGCATCGGACCTTGGTGTGGATCACGTTCGTCTTGCCCGTGGAAATGGTAGGCCTCGTGAGCTCTGTTAGCGCCAGCCTTCGCCATGGGCATCGGTCGCGATTTGCGGCTGCATGCCCATGATCTCCCGCACCTTGGCGGGCCAGGCGGAAAGGTCGGTGCCGTGGGTGTGGAACATGGCGACGGCCAGGCGATCCATGCCGAAGGCGACGCAGCCGGTGTGCGCCGGCTCGCCATCGGCGTCCTGGATGCCCCAGGTCGTGCCGAAATGCTCGCGATGATAGTTGAAGCTCATGCAGGCGGTCGGCTGCTCTTCCGAGCGCAGCGGAATCAGGAGCTCGAACTTGAGCTGTTGCTGCTTCTGGCTCACCGCCTTCATCTGGCCGACGCGGCCGAAGAACGGGTCGCTGGCATAGTCGACGCGGAAGGTCAGGCCGAGGTCGCGCGCAATTGCCTGGGCGCGCACCATCCAACGCTCGCGGAAATCGGCGACGTCGTCCGGGCTGCCGATGCAGACATATTCGCGCATCCGGAACGATTGCAGCCGGTCGAGATGCTTTGACGGCTCGCGGCGGAAGCAGTCGGCGGCGACGTCGAAGCGCAGGCCGCCTTTCGGCAAAGGTCCGCGGCTCGCCGCGATCGGATAGACGGGATAGCAGGCGGCGGGCGACAGCACGAGGTCGGCCGGCGACAGCGAGGTGGTCCAGTCACCGCCGGCATCGAAGCGGCTCACCGCGGCGTTGATCTCGCGCTCGGTGCCGTGCAGGCCGCAGACGCAGCCGAGCAGGTTCGGAAAGCTCTTGAGATAGCCGGATTTCTCGAGCTGCGCGCGGCTCATCACCGGCGGGAAGCGCATCACCTCGGTGCCGGCCTCGCGATGTCCGGTGATCAGCGCGGCGAGCTTCTCGACGACGCCCTCATAGAGCGCGGTGCGGGCGTAGACGCCGTCCGAGCCCATCGGGTGGAACAGCTTGTCGGCGAGATGATCGAGCGGGTCGATGATCTCAGGCGCGGTCTCGGGCGAATTGGGGAGGACGGCAATGTTCATGGTTCGATGTCCTGCTATGTCAAAAAATTGTTCTTGTTGGTTCGGTCACCAAAGGCACGTCAATCGGCAAGGCTCGCAAGTCGAAGGCTCGCAAGTCGTGAAGGCACGTCAGTCGCGAAGGCTCAATGGCACGCCGCTCATCAGGGTCGAGGTGGCGGCGTTGGCCAGGATGCGGTCGTTGTTGATCATGATCGGCGACGACAGCACGTCGCGCAGATGCCGACCCATGGTGAATTCGCCGTCGTTGCGATAGCCTGAAAGGCCCGCGGTGCGCATCGCATGCATCACGGTCTCGACCGCGAGCTCGGAGGCCTGCACCTTCAGCAGCGTGATCGAGGACTGGAAGTCGAGCGAGCTCAGCGCGCGCTCGTCATGCTCGACGCGGGCGAAGGCGTCGATATTGGCTGATATCAGCGCGCGCAGTTTCGCGAGAGACATCTTGGCGGCGGTGAAGTGTGCGGCGGCCGGCGGCATCTGGCCACCGGAGGTGCGGGCCGCCTTGCGAACGAAGGCCTGCGCGCGGGTCACGGCCGCGGCGGCGATGCCGGCCCAGGCTGACGACCAGCACAGATGCGCAAACGGCGTCATCGTCTGGGCATGGATCTTGTCATAGGCTTCCGGAAAGACGCGGTCGGCGGGGCAGTCGACCTTCAGCTCGAAGCCGGTCGAGCAGGTGCCGCGCATGCCGAGCGTTTCCCAGCCCAGCGTCTGCTTCAGCGAATAATCGTCCTTGGCCAGCGCCAGCAGCACCTGGTCGGAGGCTGCGGCGTTGGTGGCGCGCCGGGCGATGGTAACGAGACCATCAGCTTGGGCGCCGTAGGAGATCACAGTGGCGTCGCGCACCAGCGAGACGGTGTCGCC
Source organism: Bradyrhizobium xenonodulans (assembly GCF_027594865.1). NCBI lineage: Bacteria > Pseudomonadati > Pseudomonadota > Alphaproteobacteria > Hyphomicrobiales > Nitrobacteraceae > Bradyrhizobium > Bradyrhizobium xenonodulans. The sequence continues at coordinate 8,111,725 of NZ_CP089391.1, read as the reverse complement.
GGCAACGTCGACTGCGGCCGCGCTGGCGCGGATGTTACCGCCGTTCTGGCCTTCCGTGGTGGAGGAGGCGAGCAACCACTGGTCGCGAGCGACCCGGCGCATCATGGTTTCCATCCAGGGGATGCCGTGGCCGTGCCTGACGACGCAGGCGACCTTCGTCGTGTGCATCGCGTAGATCATCGCGGTCGAGGCGCAGGCGCGCCCGAGCGTGTAGCAGATGTCGGTGACGTCGTAGATCGAGGCACTGAGGCCGCCGAACTCGACCGGGATCATGACGCCGAGCAATTTCTGCTCGCGGGCGACTTCGAATGCCTTGTGGGGGAAGCGGGCGTCGCGATCGACGCCGTCTGCGTCGGCTGCGGCCGCAGCGGCGGTCCGGGCGGCGCGCTCGACGAGGGAGGGGCCCTGCTCGAGGAAGCTCGTTTGCGTTTCGTCGACAGTGAGGACTGCTTCACGCACGTTCATACTCGTCCGCCTCCGGTTTGCCGTTCGAGATCGCCGGCATCATTCGCGATGCCGCCGGCGATCATCCGGCCATCTTTGCTTGTGATGTGAGGCTACGGATTTAATTCAAATTCGTCGATGAAATAGAGGGTAAACAAAGCCAAATTCCGAACGAACAGTTAAGGTCCGGTTGTTTGCATCGGCCGAATTTCGGCGATCGCGTTAGGGTTCTGGAAGAAGATCGAATTCCGGACAATCTGAGTCATCGTTTACTAAGAAACGCGAAGTAATGGTGACGCCCATTGTGGGATCGGCCCGTCGCGCCCATCGTAGCCGGCGACAGCTCCGACCTTTCATGGACAGATGGAAATTTGCCGATGCAGGCCTTCGATACCGAATTGCGCAATCGCATCATTAAGCTGGTCAAGGGCATCCTCGATCAGAACTCGCTTCCCGCGAACGTCACGCCACAGGCGAAGCTCGTCGACGCCGGCCTGACCTCGATGGACATGGTCAATCTGATGCTCGGTGTCGAGGCCGAGTTCGACTTCACCATCCCGCAGTCCGAGATCACGCCGGAGAATTTCCAGTCCGTCGAGACGCTGGAGCGCATGGTCGCAACCCAGTTGCAGCTGGCGACCGCGGCTTAGTTAAGCGCACCAATTTTTCCCCGGGTCGCCCCTGCGAACGCAGGGTCCCGGCGTTCACCGGGACGACATCGAGTGTGAGTTGAGCATCTTCCGCCCCTCACACCACCGGCATCACTCCAGCACCCCCGGTTCCAAAACCGCCGTAAAACTGGCATAGCTTAACCATGTCGCACGTGGTGGACAGGGTGGAGCAGGCATGACGCAGGCGGTATTGGGCATCATCGGCGGCTCCGGCATCTACGATCTGCCGGGACTCGAAGGCGCACGCGAAGAGGCGATCAAGAGCCCCTGGGGCGAGCCGTCGGCCCCGCTGCGGCGCGGCTCTATTGCCGGCCTGCCGATCGTGTTCCTGCCGCGGCACGACAAGGGCCACCGGCTGTCGCCCTCCGACATCAACTATCGCGCCAATATCGATGTGCTGAAGCGCGCCGGCGTCACCGACCTGATCTCGCTGTCGGCCTGCGGCTCCTTCAGGGAGGAACTGCCGCCCGGCACCTTCGTTCTCGTCGATCAGTTCGTCGACCGCACCTACAAGCGCGAGAGCTCATTCTTCGGCCGGGGCTGCGTCGCCCATGTGTCGATGGCGCATCCGGTCTCGCCGCGGCTGCGCATCCATCTTGCGGCGGCCGCTGAAGCCGAGGGCATCGCGTTTGCGCGCGGCGGCACCTATGTCTGCATGGAAGGGCCGCAATTCTCCACCTATGCGGAGAGCATGACCTACAAGACGCTGGGCTATTCCGTGATCGGCATGACCAACATGCCCGAAGCGAAACTCGCCCGCGAGGCTGAGATTTGCTACGCCACCGTCGCGATGGTGACGGATTTCGACTGTTGGCATCCCGATCACGATGCCGTCACGGTCCAGGACATCATCCGCGTGCTGACCTCGAATGCCGACAAGGCGAAGGCGCTGGTGGCACGGCTGGCCAAGGACTTTCCCCGCGAGCACGAGCCGTGCCCGATCGGTTCGGATCGCGCGCTCGACACCGCGCTGATCACGGCGCCCGAGGCCCGCGACCCCGAGCTTCTGAAGAAGCTCGACGCGGTGGCCGGGCGCATCCTGCGCGGTTGAGACACAAGAAGGACGAAGAGGCAGAACGCCATGAAGGTCGACGGCAAGCATTTCCGCAGCATCTGGCGTGAGCGCGACGGGTGGTCGGTCGGCGCGATCGACCAGCGCAGGCTGCCGCACGAGTTCATTGTTGCGAAGCTGACGTCATGCGAAGACGCGGCGGTCGCCATCCGCGACATGCTGGTGCGCGGGGCACCGCTGATCGGCGCGACCGCAGCTTATGGCATGGCGCTCGCGATGCGCGAGGACGCTTCCGACGCCGGCCTGAAGCGCGCTTACGACACGCTTGTCGTGGCGCGGCCGACGGCGATCAATCTGAAATGGGCCCTGGACGAGATGCGCACGGCGCTCGTGCCGGTCGATCCCGTTGAACGGGCCGAGGCAGCCTATGCGCGCGCCGACGAAATCGTCGAGCAGGACGTCGAGATCAATCGCGGCATCGCCGGCAACGGCCTGAAGCTGATCGAGGCAATCGTCACAAAGAAGAAGCCTGGCGAGACGGTCAATTTGCTGACCCATTGCAATGCCGGCTGGCTTGCCACCGTCGACTGGGGCACCGCGACCGCGCCGATCTATCTCGCGCATGAGCGCGGCATCAAGGTCCATGTCTGGGTCGACGAGACCCGCCCGCGCAACCAGGGTGCCTCGCTCACCGCCTGGGAACTCGGCCATCACGGCGTGCCGCACACCGTGATTCCGGACAATACCGGCGGGCATCTGATGCAGCACGGCATGGTCGATCTCGCCATCGTCGGCACCGACCGCGTCGCCGCCAATGGCGACGTCTGCAACAAGATCGGCACCTATCTGAAAGCGCTTGCGGCGCATGACAACGACGTGCCGTTCTACGTCGCGCTGCCGTCGCCGACGATCGATTTCGCCGTCCATGACGGCATCCGCGATATCCCGATCGAGCAGCGCAGCGGTGCGGAAGTCACCGACATGACTGGCCGCACTGCGGATGGAAGATTGGAAACGGTGCGGATTGTGCCGGAGGGCTCGCCGGTCGCGAATTACGCGTTCGACGTGACACCGGCGCGGCTCGTCACGGGGCTCATTACCGAGCGCGGCGTGCTGAAGCCGGATCGCGCCTCGCTTGCGGCTGCGTTCCCGGAGCGGATCGCTGTTGCGGCGAAGTAGGCTCTCGTAGGGTGGGCAAAGGCGCGGAAGCGCCGTGCCCACCTTCTGCTTGTGGGGGCAGGCTTCGCTTTGCCCACTCTACGGCCTTTGCGAACTAGTTCAGCTTCAGCCCCGTCGCCGCCTCGAGCTCGGCGATGGCCTGGGCGCCACTTGCAACCTTGATCGTGATCATGCCCATCTCGCGCGCGGGTTTCAGATTGACGCCGAGATCGTCGAGATAAACGCAGTTTTTCGGATCGACCTTCAGCGTCTCGACCATCAGCTGGTAAATCCGCGGGTCAGGCTTGCGCAGGCCGATCTTGGCGGATTCGATGACGTGGTCGAACAGGACCATCACCTCGGCGACGTAGAGCGTGCGTCCGGTCATGCTGCCGATCGCGTTGGCCGGCAGATTGTTGGTGATGCAGCCGGTCTTGAGTTGCGCCTTGATGCGCTTCAGCGCCTCGACCATCTCAGGACGCAGATCGCCCTGCAGCAGCGGCAGCACGTCCCGCCCGCGCACCTCTGCGCCGAGCGCGAGTGATTCTGCTGCAAACAAATGATCGAACGTCTCGATATCGACCTCGGCGCGTTCGAACCTGGCCCAGGCGTTTTCCAGATGATTGGCGGCATTGGTGCGGCGGATGATGTCGATGGGCAGGCCGCGCTCGGTCTCGAACCGCGAAAACGCCTCGAATGGCGAGCTTGTCAGCACACCGCCAAAATCAAAGATCACAGCCTCGATCGTCAAGATCCGCCCCTCGTCAATTCCTTTCCAAGAGGGCTAGCATGCGCTATCGGCAAGGACCAGTCCGAAGCAATCCCCGCCGATGCCGAAGCATGTTCCCATGAAGAAGCTTGTCACTTTCGCCATAGCCGCGCTGCTCCTCGCCACACCCGCTCACGCCATCGTCGGCGGCGGCACGCCGCAGACCGATGGCGTCGCGCGCGCAGTCGTCACCATCGTCGGCTCGCGCGGCAATTTCTGCACCGGCAGCTTGATTGCCCCAAGGCTGGTGCTGACAGTTGCTCACTGCGTGCAGCCGGGTGCGGATTACAAGATCGTCGATCGTGACGCCGGCGGCCAGCCTCAATTGCTGAACGTGCGCACCGTCGCGATCCATCCGAGCTTCAACATGCAGGCGATGCAATCGCATCGCGCCACTGCCGACGTGGCCTTGTTGCAACTGGAAATTCCACCCAAGGGAAAATCGACAATCGTCGTCGGCGCACCAAATATTCCGATCCAGGTCGGCGGCCGCTTCGTCATCGCCGGTATCGGCGTCACCGTGAGCGGCGACGGCAAGAGCGGCGGCATGATTCGCGTAGCCGGTCTCGTTGCCACGGGGCAGCCCGGCACGCTTCAAATCCGTCTGGTCGATCCCGTAACCAACGGTGTTCGTGACGGAATCGGCGCCTGCACCGGCGATTCCGGCGGTCCCGTGTTCGAGGACAAGCCGAGCGGGTCGGTGCTCGTCGGCCTCATCAGCTGGTCGACCGGGCCAAACAACGCCGCCGGCTGCGGCGGATTGACCGGCGTCACCCCGCTCACGCTCTATCGCGACTGGATATTGCAGACCGCGCGGAGCTGGGGTGCGGCGCTGTGATTTGACCGCGGCTTGATCTATGTCATTTTGAAGCGGAAGCGCGACGGGCGACCATGCCCGCCGCGGAGGAAACGCGCCGTCCAGTCAAGGACGGCCACAAAAACAAGCAAGGCAAGAAGCAACAATGAATGTCGCTGTTCGCAGTCACGCCACGGCCAAACAGGCTTCTGAACATTTCGACGTGCTGATCGTCGGCGCCGGCATCTCCGGCATCGGCAGCGCCTACCACATCAACAAGCAGCTGCCGGGCACGAGCTACGTCATCCTCGAAACGCAGGCGACGTTCGGCGGCACCTGGACCACGCATCGCTATCCCGGCATCCGCTCGGACAGTGACCTCCACACCTTCGGCTACAGTTTCAAACCCTGGGTCGGGCCGCCGATCGCCACCGCCGACGAGATCCTCGCCTACATGAACGAGGTGATCGACGAGAACGATATCGCTCGGCATATCCGCTACAAGCACCAGATCAATTCGGCGAGCTGGTCGAGCGAGCAAAATCTCTGGACCATCGAAGCGATCACGACCGATACCGGGGAAGCAAAGACCTTCACCGCGAACTTCCTCTGGATGTGCCAAGGCTATTATCGCCATTCGGAAGGCTACACACCGGAATGGAAGGGCACGGATCGCTTCAAGGGCCGCATCGTCCATCCGCAGACCTGGCCTGATGACATCGACCTCGCGAACAAGAAGGTGGTCGTGATCGGCTCGGGCGCGACCGCGGCCACGCTGGTGCCGAACATCGCGGACAAATGCGCGCATGTCACCATGCTGCAGCGCTCGCCGACCTATTTCCGCCTGGGCCGCAACGCGATCGAGATCGCGGAGGAACTGCGCCGGCTCCAGGTCGACGAGGCCTGGATCCATGAGATCGTTCGGAGAAAAATCCTGTTCGAGCAGGATGCGTTCACAAAGCTCTGCCTCTCCAAGCCGGAGCAGGTGAAGAAGGAGCTGATCGGCCAGATCAGCGCGGTGCTCGGTCCCGATTACGACGTCGAGACGCATTTCACGCCGAGCTACCGGCCGTGGCGGCAGCGCATCGCCTTCGTGCCCGATGCCGATTTGTTCAAAGGCATTGCCAGCGGCAAAGCCTCGGTCGTCACCGACGAGATCGAATGCTTTGTCGAGAACGGCATCCAGCTCAAATCCGGCAAGCTGCTGGACGCCGACATCATCGTCACCGCGACCGGTTTCAATCTCGCAGCCCTCGGCGACATCGCCTTCGAGATCGACGGCAAGCCGCTCGCCTTCGGCGACACCGTGACCTATCGCGGCATGATGTTCACGGGCGTTCCGAACATGGTCTGGGTGTTCGGCTATTTCCGTGCGAGCTGGACCCTGCGTGTCGATCTCGTTGCCGATTTCGTCTGCCGGCTGCTCGGTCACATGAAGGCAAAGGGCAAAAAGAAAGTCGAGGTGGCCTTGCGTCCCGAAGACCACAACATGCCGATCCTGCCCTGGATCGATCCGGAGAACTTCAACCCCGGCTACATGATGCGCAACATGGACCTGCTGCCCAAACGCGGCGACAAGCCGGAATGGCAACACAGCCAGGATTACTGGACCGAGAAGGACGAGATCCCGAAGACGGATATGGATGACGCGGCGTTTGTGTATGGGTGAAGGGATCGTGTGAGGGGCGATAACGATCGCCCCATCCTCCGCTGTCGTCCCAGGGCGCGAAGCGAGCCCGGGACGACACCGTTGGTTGGGTGAGCGGCAGCACAACGCGCCCGCACAGGCGCTTACGAATTCCTTCTCGTCGCATTCGTCGCGATCGCCGCCGCCGCGGTCCGGTTCTCCACCCCGAGCTTGGCGTAGATCTGCTCCAGATGCTTGTCGACCGTGCGCGGGCTCAAGCCCAGGATCTGCGCGATGTCGCGGTTGGTCTTGCCTTTGCTGAGCCAGGCCAGCACCTCGCCTTCGCGGGTGGTGAGGCCGAGCTCGCTGGTGAATTCCGGCGGCAGCGCCGTGCCGGATTCCTTGGAGAGCCGCAGCAGGAATTCGTTCGGAGCGGTTTCGCCCATGTAATAGAGCCGGAGTTGCGGATTGTCGGGCAGCGACGCGGCCTGAGACTTCGCGCTGCCCTTGCCTTTCGCCTGCTCCAGCCATTGCAGCAGTGAGGGCGGCAGCACGAAGTCGTCGGCCTGCACGCCGTGATGATCGGACAGCAGCTTCTGCGCCTGCGGCGTTGCCCAGAGCAAATTGCCCTGCCGGTCGACCGCGAACAGGAAACGGCCGGAGACGTCGAGCGCGGCGCGCGCGCTCTGGGTCAGCCGGGCATTGCCGAGATGGACGCGGATGCGCGCCAGCATCTCCTGGATCACGATCGGCTTCGTCACGTAGTCGACGCCGCCGGCTTCCAGCCCGCGAACGATGTGCTCTGTCTCGGCAAGACCCGTCATGAAAATCACGGGGACGTTGGCCAAGCCCGCATCGCGCTTGAGGCGGCGGCAGGTCTCGAACCCGTCGATGCCGGGCATCACGGCATCCAAGAGCACGATGTCGGGGGTGATCTGGTCGACGATGCGCATCGCGGCGGCGCCGTCGAGCGCCACCATCACCGTCATCCCGGCGCCGTCGAGCGCGTCGGTGAGCAGCCGCAGCGTTTCGGGAGAGTCATCCACAACGAGCGCGACATCGCGCTTCTTCGACTCAATGCTCATGCGCATGCAACGTCTTCAATGTGGCCATGTACTGGTCGAGATCGAAGCGGTCGACCAGCGACCGCATTTCGGCGACGAAGTCGGCATGCTCGGGGTGTTCGCTGCCGATCTCGTCCAGCTTCAGCTGGATGCCCTTGACGTAGCCGATCTGGCCGAGCCCGATCAGCGCCTCGATGTGCCGCGCCGGCGGCCTTGATCCGCTCTCGGGCCGCCAGAACGGCACCTCGATCTCGTCCGATCCGTACTGCCATTCGATCTTGAGGAGCTGGCGGATGGTCTCCAGCAATCGCGGGATGTCGATCGGTTTCATCAGATAGCCGTCGTGGAACGGCTGCGCCAGCGGCGTACCGTGGGCCTCGAGTGCGCTCGCCGATACCATCAGGATCCGTGCCTGATGATGACCGCTCGCGCGCAACGCCTCCGCCACGGCCCAGCCGTCCATGGCCGGCATGGAGATATCGAGCAGGAACAGGTCGGGCCGGCAATGCTGCGCCAGTGCGAGACAGCCGGGGCCGTCGGGCGCGCTGAGCAGGATGAAGCCGAGCGGCGTCAGCACCTCGCGCAGGAGGTCGCGGTGCACGGGGTCGTCGTCGGTGATGAGGATGGTCTTGCGCGCGCCGTGATAGCCGGAGACCGGCGCCTCCACCGGCGCGATGCGCTGCGGATTGGTCACCTCCGACAGCAGGATCTTGACCTTGAACGTAGAGCCGGTGCCGACCGTGCTCAAGACCTTGATGTCGCCGCCCATCACGCCGGCGAGCAGCCGGCTGATGGTCAGGCCTAGCCCGGTGCCGGTCTGCGGCTGCGAGACGCCGAGTGCGCCCCGTTCGAACGGCGCGAAGATGCGTTCGAGATCGTCGCCCTGGATGCCGGGTCCGGTGTCGATCACCTCGAACTCGGCAACCGGACTGCGGTAATGCACGACGAACTGCACGCTGCCGGTCTGGGTGAACTTGATCGCATTGGAGAGCAGGTTGATCAGCACCTGACGCAGCCGTTTCTCGTCGGCATAGACCACGACCGGCAAATGCGCGGGGCGCCTGAACACGAAGTCGATGCCCTTGGCGGCGGCCTGGAGACGGAACATGCCGACGAGCTGGTCGAGGAATTCGCTCACGCGGACCTCGTCCCGCGACAGATACAGTCGCCCGGCCTCGATCTTGGAGATGTCCAGGATGCCGTCGATCAGGCCGGAGAGGTGATCGGCGCTGCGGCGGACGACGCGGACCTGGTCGCGCGGCTTGGTGAGAAGCGTCGAATCCTGCTCCAGGAGCTGGGCATAGCCGCTGATGGCGTTCAGCGGCGAGCGCAGCTCGTGGCTGAGACCGACGACGTAGCGGCTCTTGGCGAGGTTGGCGGATTCGGCCACCTCCTTGGCGCGCTGGAGCTCGGCGTCGGTACGCTTGTGGGCGTCGATTTCCTGGATCAGAAGCGCGGTCTGCCGCCGCGTCTCGGCCTCGGCGGCCCGGCGGCTCTGCTGCGCCAGCACGAACAGCCAGGCCACCACGCCGATGATGATGCTGAGCGAGAAAAACACGTTCCACAGCACGTTCGAGACGAGCGAATTCTCGCCAGGCACGCTCGCCGAGGTCTGCAGATAGATCAGTCCCAGCACCAGCGCGACGAGGCCGGCCGAGACCACGAACACGCCGACATAGTGGCCGAACTGCGAGTTGATCCGCTGATAGATCGGCTGCGGCAAGATCCTGCTGAGCGCGTCGGCGAACTGGACCTGCGCCCGTGCATGCGGCTTGCAGAGATCGTGGCAGCGCGCATCGAGCGAGCAGCACAGCGAGCAGATCGGGCCGGCATAGGCCGGGCAGGAGGTGGTGTCCTCAGGCTCGAAGCTGTGCTCGCAAATGCAGCACTGAATCGCCTCGATATTGGCCCAGCTCTTCTTCGGTTTGCGCGCGATGTAATATTTGCCGTCGGTGAGCCAGGCGATGACGGGCGCCGTGACGAAGGCCACCGTCAGCGCGACGAAGGCGGCGAGCGCCTTCATGGTCGGGCCGAACAGGCCGTAGAACGCTGCGATCGAGACGATGGTCGCGATCGTCATGGCGCCGACGCCGACTGGATTGATGTCGTAGAGATGGGCGCGCTTGAACTCCATCTGCGGCGGGCGCAGGCCGAGCGGCTTGTTGACGACGAGATCGGCGACCAGCGCGCCGACCCAGGCGATCGCGACGTTGGAATAGAGCGCCAGCGTCTGCTCCAGTGCCTTGTAGACGCCGATCTCCATCAGCAGCAGCGCCACCATGACGTTGAACACCAGCCACACCACGCGGCCGGGGTGGCTGTGCGTCAGACGCGAGAAGAAATTCGACCAGGCGATCGAGCCCGCATAGGCGTTGGTGACGTTGATCTTGATCTGCGACAGGATCACGAACGTGCCGGTGAGCGCCAGCGCCATGTCCGGCTGCGACAGCACGTAGCGAAACGCCTCGAGATACATGTGCGCGGGCTCGGCGGCGAGCTCGCCGGAGAGGCCGTGGCTTAGCGCAAAGAAGGCGAGAAATGAGCCCAGCAGCAATTTCAGCGCGCCGAAGATGATCCAGCCGGGGCCCGCGATCAGCAGGGCGATCCACCACGAGGTTCGCGACGTTCGGCGGTCGCGCGGCAGGAATCTGAGGAAGTCGACCTGCTCGCCGATCTGCGCCACCAGCGAGAACACCACGGAGGATGCGACACCGAACAGCAGCAGGTCGAAATGCCCGCTCGCGTCGCCGTGCTCGCCGGCGAATTTGCGCCATTCCGCGAACGAGTAGGGATTGGCCCAGGCGATCGCGGCAAAGGGCAGGATGTGCAGGATGATCCAGATCGGCTGCGTCCAGAGCTGGAAGCGGCTGATCAGCGTGATGCCGTAGGTGACGAGCGGGATGATCGCCACGGCGCTGATGAGGTAGCCGATCGGGCGCGGAATGCCGAAGCACATCTCCAGCGCGGTGGCCAGGATCACCGCCTCGATGGCGAAGAAGATGAAGGTGAAGGAGGCGTAGATCAGCGATGTGACGGTCGAGCCGATATAGCCGAAGCCTGCGCCCCGGGTGAGCAGGTCAATGTCGATGCCGCATTTGGCTGCGTAATAGGCAATCGGCACGCCGCAAAAGAAGATGATGATGGAGACGACGAGGATCGCGGCGCTGGCATTGGTGACGCCGTAGTTCAGCGTGATGGTGCCGCCGATCGCTTCCAGCGCCAGAAAGGAGATGGCGCCGAGCGCGGTGTTGGCGACGCGGGCGGCAGACCAGCGGCGCGCGCTCTTGGCGGTGAAGCGCAGCGCGTAGTCTTCCAGCGTCTGGTTGGCGACCCATTGATTATACTGGCGCCTGACGCGGTCTATTCGCTGCCGCCCTGCCACTAACCCCACTCCCGATACTGACCCGGAGCCCTCGCAAATCCCGTACCAAAAGCCTACGTCGGTATTTTGCGGTGCAGTATACGCGATCTTGCGTATGCTTGCGCTGCACAAATCCGAGCCATCCTCACGGCACCAATCGCGTGTCCTCGAACAAAAAGTGGGGTGCTCATGTCAAACGAAGCCAACAAGGGCCTGTTGTCGCCGCTCCGGCGCAAACTATTGATGGGAATGGCCGCCCTGCCTGCCATCACGATGCTGCCGAAGGCGTCGTTTGCACAGACGCCGGCGACCTCGGCGGTCAACACCACGGGTCTTGCGGTCACCGACACCGAGGTGACGGTCGGCATCCTGCACTCGGCCACCGGCACCATGGCCATCTCCGAGACCGGCTCGATCGAGGCCGAAAAGCTCGCCATCGAGCAGATCAACGCCATGGGCGGCGTGCTCGGGCGCAAGATCAAGTTCATCCAGGAGGACGGCGCCAGCGACTGGCCGACCTTTGCGGAAAAGGCCAAGAAGCTGCTGGTCAACGACAAGGTCGCGGCGATCATGGGCTGCTGGACCTCGGCCTCGCGCAAGGCCGTGCTGCCGGTCATGGAGCAGTATAACGGCATGCTCTATTACCCGACCTTCTACGAAGGCCTCGAGCAGTCCAAGAACGTGATCTACACCGGCCAGGAAGCGACCCAGCAGATTCTCGCCGGCCTGAACTGGATTGCCAAGGAGAAGGGCGCGAAGTCGTTCTTCTTCATCGGCTCCGACTATATCTGGCCGCGTACCTCGAACAAGATCGCGCGCAAGCACGTCGAGAACGTGCTGAAGGGCAAGGTCGTCGGCGAGGAGTATTATGCGCTCGGCAGCACCCAGTTCAACTCGGTCATCAACAAGATCAAGCTGACCAAGCCCGACGTGATCTTCACCGACGTCGTCGGCGGCTCGAACGTCGCCTTCTACAAGCAGCTCAAGGCGGCCGGCATCGACCTGTCCAAGCAGGCGCTGCTGACGATCTCGGTCACTGAAGACGAGATCGACGGCATCGGCGGCGAGAACATTGCGGGCGCCTATGCCTGCATGAAGTACTTCCAGTCGCTCGACAATCCGAACAACAAGACGTTCGTGCCCGCGTTCAAGAAGGCGTGGGGCGAAAAGACCGTGATCGGAGACGTCACCCAGGCTGCCTATCTCGGCCCGTGGCTGTGGAAGTTGACGGTGGAGAAGGCCGGCTCCTTCGACGTCGACAAGATCGCGGCGGCTTCGCCCGGCGTCGAGTTCAAGGGCGCCCCCGAAGGCTACGTGCGCATCCACGAGAACCATCACCTCTGGTCGAAGACCCGGGTGGGCCGCGCCAAGCTCGATGGCCAGTTCGAGCTGATCTACGAGACCGCCGATCTCGTCGAGCCGGATCCGTTCCCCAAGGGTTACCAGTAAGAAGCGCGGGGTCGTTCGCGCCTTCTCCCTAACACCAAGCCTCTCCCTGGCGTGGACAGCAAACCCACGCCCAAGACCCCCGCGTCGCGAACCTGCTCGCGACGCGGGACCCTTATCCCCGACGGAGGACATCGATGTTCGGCGACTACTCGCTTGGTGATCTTGGCTCGATCTTCGTCATGCAGGGTTTTGCGGGACTGATCCTGTTCTCGGTCTACGTCCTGATGGCGCTCGGGCTTGCGATCATCTTCGGCCAGATGGGCGTCATCAACATGGCCCACGGCGAGTTCATGATCCTCGGGGCCTACGTCACCTGGATGACCTCGAGCCTCTTCCAGACCTATTTGCCGAGCCTGTTCAGCGGCTACTTCTTCCTCGCGATGATCCTGGCCTTCGTCGCGTCCGGTGCGCTGGGAATGCTGGTGGAATGGGTGCTGATACGGCATCTCTACAAGCGCCCGCTCGATACGCTGCTCGCCACCTGGGGCCTGAGCCTGATGCTGCAGCAGGCTTATCGCTCCGTGTTCGGCGCGCGCGAAGTCGGCGTCGAGCTGCCGCAATGGATGCTCGGCTCGCTGCACGTCACCGACAGCATCGAGGTGCCGATCAACGGCGTCTTCGTGATGTGTCTCACCGTCCTCATCACCATCGCTGTCGCCTATGTCATGTACAAATCGCGCTGGGGCCGCCAGGTGCGTGCCGTCGTGCAGAACCGCATCATGGCCGGCGCGGTCGGCATCAACACCGAGAAGGTCGACCGCTACACCTTCGGCCTCGGCTGCGGCATCGCCGGCGTCGCCGGCAGCGCGTTCACCATGATCGGCTCGACCGGGCCGACGTCGGGCCAGCTTTACATCGTCGACACCTTCCTTGTCGTCGTGTTCGGCGGCGCCGCCAGCCTGCTTGGCACCATCGCCTCCGCATTCTCGATCTCGCAGACGCAGTCGACGCTCGAATTCTTCCTGTCGGGCTCGATGGCCAAGGTGCTCACGCTGCTCGCCGTCGTCGGCATCCTGATGCTGCGGCCGCAGGGTCTCTTTGCCCTCAAAGTCCGCAAATAACGGGAAGCAGGCAAGTCATGATCATCAACTCGCGCTTCTTCAATCGATCCGAGCTCATGGGCTTCATCGTTCTGGCCGCCGTGCTGTTCGTGATCCTGCCGCTGACGCTGGATGTGTTCCGCCTCAATCTGGTCGCGAAATATTTGACCTACGCCTTTGTCGCGCTCGGCCTCGTGCTGTGCTGGGGCTATGGCGGCATCTTGAGCCTGGGACAGGGCGTGTTCTTCGGTCTCGGCGGCTATTGCATGGCGATGTTCCTCAAGCTCGAGGCATCGAGCGTGGAGAACACCAAGATCCAGTCGACGCCCGGCATTCCGGACTTCATGGACTGGAATCAGATCACGTCGCTGCCGTTGTTCTGGCAGCCATTTCACAGCCTCACCTTCACCATCCTCGCCATCATCTTGGTGCCGGGCCTCTTCGCCCTGATCATCGGCACGGCGATGTTCAAGCGCCGCGTCGGCGGCACCTACTTTGCGATCATCACCCAGGCCGTCGCCGCCATCCTGACCATCCTGATCGTCGGGCAGCAGGGCTATACCGGCGGCATCAACGGCATGACCGATCTGCGGACGCTCAAGGGCTGGGACATCCGGCCCGACCACGCCAAGGTCATCCTGTACTTCGTCGAGGTGGTGCTGCTGTTCGCCTGCATCGGCATCGCGCAGTTCATCCGCCTGACCAAGCTCGGCCGCATCCTGGTGGCGATGCGCGAACAGGAAGATCGCGTCCGCTTCTCCGGCTACAGCGTCGCCAACTTCAAGATCTTCGCCTTCTGCATGGCCGCGGTCTTCGCCGCGATCGGCGGCGCCATGTTCGCGCTCAATGTCGGTTTCATGTCGCCGTCCTTCGTCGGCATCGTGCCCTCGATCGAGATGGTGATCTACACCGCGGTCGGCGGGCGCATGTCGATCTTCGGTGCGATCTGGGGCGCCATTCTGGTGAATTTCGCCAAGACCAGCCTGTCGGAATCTTTCCCACAACTCTGGCTGTTCGGCCTCGGCGCGCTGTTCATCGCGGTCGTGCTCGCCTTCCCGAACGGCCTGTCCGGGCTCTGGGCCGATTACGTGCAGCCGCGCATCGATCGGTTGTTCGCCTCGCGCAAGTCGAAGGCGGACTGGAAGGACAATTCGGTCGCCGACGGCGCACCGGCAGAGTGAGGGGATAGGTCATGCTCGTCGGTCATCACGATGCCGATGCCACGCTGGCAGTGAGGGGATAGGTTATGCTCGTCGGTCATCAGCCCAAAGAATTCCTGCTCGCGGTCTCCGGATTGACTGTCTCGTTCGACGGGTTCAAGGCGGTCAACGATCTCTCCTTCTACGTGGAGGAGAACGAGATCCGCGTCATCATCGGTCCCAACGGCGCCGGCAAGACCACGGTGCTCGACCTGATCTGCGGCAAGACAAAGGCGACCTCGGGCTCGATTCAGTTTCGTGGCAAGGAGCTCACGAAAATGAAGGAAAACGAGATCGTTCAGACCGGTGTCGGGCGTAAGTTCCAGACGCCATCGGTGTTCGAGGATCTCACCGTGTTCGAGAACCTCGAGATCTCCTTTCCGCGCGGCCGCACCGTGTTTGGCTCGCTGACTTTCCAGCGCGATCAGCCCGTGAAGGAGCGGGTCGAGGAGGTCGCGGAGATGATCTTCCTCAAGGACAAGCTCAACACCTTTGCCGCCGAGCTCAGCCACGGCCAGAAGCAATGGCTCGAGATCGGCATGCTGCTGATTCAGGATCCGGATCTGTTGATGCTCGACGAGCCGGTCGCCGGCATGAGCGTCTCCGAGCGTGCCAAGACCGCCGAACTGCTCAACCGCATCATCAAGAACCGCTCGGTGCTGGTGATCGAGCACGACATGAAGTTCGTCGAGGACATCGCGCACAAGGTCACCGTGCTCCACCAGGGCCAGATCCTCTCGGAGGGTACGATGGAGAAGGTGAAGAACGACCCCAAGGTCGTCGAAGTGTATCTGGGCCACTAAGGAGGCGTAACGATGCTTGCAATTTCCGACCTCCATGTTGCCTACGGCCAGAGCGAGGTGCTGCACGGGCTCAACGTCAAGGTCGCGCCCAACGAGATCGTGGCGATCATGGGCCGCAACGGCATGGGCAAGACCACGCTGATGAAGTCGCTGATGGGCATCCTGCCCGCCAAGAGCGGCTCGATGACCATGGACGGCGCGGAGCTCGGCGGCCTGCCGAGCTATGCGCGCGTGGCCAAGGGCCTCGCCTACGTGCCGCAGGGCCGCATGATCTTCTCTACCATGACGGTGAAGGAGAACATCGAGACCGGCCTCGTCGTCTCCGGCGGCTCCGAGGTGCCCGGCGACATCTACGAGCTGTTTCCGGTGCTGCTGGAGATGAAGGGTCGCCGCGGCGGCAATCTCTCCGGCGGCCAGCAGCAGCAGCTCGCGATCGCCCGCGCGCTTGCGACCAAGCCGAAGGTTCTGCTGCTGGATGAGCCCACTGAAGGCATCCAGCCGTCGATCATCAAGGAGATGGCGCGCACGCTGAAGCGCATTCGCGATGAAAAAGGCCTCTCGATCGTCGTGTCCGAGCAGGTTCTCAGTTTCGCGCTCGACATCGCAGACCGCGTGCTGGTGATCGAGAACGGCGAGATCGTGCGTGACGATCCGCGCGACGCCGTCGATGCCGCGCAGGTCTCGAAATATCTGTCCGTCTAATCAACCACGGTAAAAGGGGAGCATCTCGATGCCAGAGACACTGATCAAGGTCGATCTCACCAAGTCGGCTTACGAAAATGACATGGTGCACAACCGCTGGCACCCCGACATCCCGATCGTGGCCTGGGTCAATCCCGGCGACGACTTCATCATCGAGACCTATGACTGGACCGGCGGCTTCATCAAGAACAACGATTCCGCCGACGACGTGCGCGACATCGATCTGTCGATCGTGCACTTCCTGTCCGGTCCGATCGGCGTCAAGGGCGCTGAGCCCGGCGATCTCCTCGTCGTCGACCTGCTCGACGTCGGCCCGATGAAGGAGAGCCTGTGGGGCTTCAACGGCTTCTTCTCCAAGCAGAATGGCGGCGGCTTCCTCACCGACCATTTCCCGCTGGCGCAGAAGTCGATATGGGACATCAAGGGCCTCTACACCTCGTCGCGCCACGTGCCCGGCGTCAACTTCGCCGGCCTAATTCATCCCGGCCTGATCGGCTGCCTGCCCGATCCGAAGATGCTCGAGACCTGGAACAAGCGCGAGGCCGAGCTGATCTCGACCAACCCGACCCGCGTGCCGGGCCTCGCCAATCCGCCGTTCGCGGCGACCGCCCATGGCGGCCGCGCCAAGGGCGATGTCAAAGCCAAGATCGGCGCCGAGGGCGCGCGCACCGTCCCGCCGCGAGAGCATGGCGGCAATTGCGACATCAAGGATCTCTCGCGCGGCTCGAAGATCTACTTCCCGGTCTATGTCCCGGGCGCGGGTCTGTCGATGGGCGATCTGCACTTCAGCCAGGGCGATGGCGAGATCACCTTCTGTGGCGCGATCGAGATGGCCGGCTGGCTGCATCTGAAGGTCGAGGTGATCAAGGACGGCATGGCGAAATACGGCATCAAGAATCCGATCTTCAAGCCGTCGCCGATCACGCCGAACTACAAGGACTATTTGATCTTCGAAGGCATCTCTGTCGATGAGGCCGGCAAGCAGCATTATCTCGACGTCCACATCGCCTATCGCCAGGCCTGCCTCAACGCCATCGAATATCTGAAGAAGTTCGGCTACTCCGGCGCCCAGGCCTATTCGATCCTCGGCACCGCGCCGTGCCAGGGCCACATCTCAGGCGTGGTCGACGTGCCCAATGCCTGCGCCACGCTATGGCTGCCGACGGAGATCTTCGACTTCGACGTGATGCCGTCGGCGGCAGGACCCATCAAGCACATCACGGGCGATATCCAGATGCCGATCTCGCCGGACAAGTAATCGGTGCGCGAGAAGGATGCGGGATGGCGGCGGTTGCCGTCCCGCATCCGCCGCGGGAAGTCTCTCACAGGCAACAGCGTAGGGATGATGCAATGCCGGTCTATGAGTATCTCTGTGACGATTGCGGTCCGTTCAAGGACCTCCGCCCGATGGCGGAATGCGACGATCCGCAAAGCTGCCCGCATTGCGAGACGATGGCGCCACGGGTCATCCTGACCGCGCCGAATTTCTTCTGCATGCCGGCCGAGAAGCGCAAGGCGCATGCCGTCAACGAGCGCAGCACGCACGCGCCGCAGACGCTCGCGCAATACAAGGCCTCGCACGGTCCCGGCTGCGGCTGCTGCTCCACGGGCAGGACCGTGAAGGACAAGGGCTCGACCGACAGGAAGAAGCCCGCGCGGCTGGTGACCAAGACCAGGAGCGGCGCCAAGGGATTTCCCACCGCGCGTCCCTGGATGATCAGCCACTAACACCCGCGATGATCTCAAACCAATAAAAGGCAGGAGCGCCCAACATGCTTCACGGTGACATTTCCAGCAGCAACGACACCGTCGGCGTCGCGGTGGTCAACTACAAGATGCCCCGCCTGCACACCAAGGCCGAGGTGCTCGACAACGCGCGCAAGATCGCCGACATGCTGGTGGGCATGAAGGCCGGCCTGCCCGGCATGGATTTGGTGATCTTCCCGGAATACTCCACGCAAGGGATCATGTACGATTCCAAGGAGATGTACGAGACAGCGTGCTCAGTGCCGGGCGAGGAGACCGCGATCTTCGCCGAAGCCTGCCGCAAGGCGAAAGTGTGGGGCGTGTTCTCGCTGACCGGTGAGCGCCACGAGGAGCATCCGAACAAGGCGCCCTACAACACGCTGATCCTGATGAACGACAAGGGCGAGATCGTGCAGAAGTATCGCAAGATCATGCCATGGGTGCCGATCGAGGGCTGGTATCCCGGCAATTGCACGTATGTCTCCGACGGCCCCAAAGGGATGAAGGTCAGCTTGATCATCTGCGACGACGGCAATTTCCCGGAGATCTGGCGCGATTGCGCCATGAAGGGTGCCGAGCTGATCGTGCGCTGCCAGGGCTACATGTATCCGGCCAAGGAGCAGCAGGTCATGATCTCCAAGGCGATGGCGTGGGCCAACAACGTCTATGTCGCGGTCGCCAACGCCTCCGGCTTCGACGGCGTCTATTCCTATTTTGGTCACTCCGCGATCATCGGCTTCGATGGCCGTACGCTCGGCGAGTGCGGCGAGGAGGACTACGGCATCCAGTACGCCCAGCTCTCGAAACATCTGATCCGCGATGCGCGTCGCAACGGCCAGTCGCAGAACCATCTCTACAAGCTGGTCCATCGCGGCTACACCGGCATGATCAATTCCGGCGAAAGCCCGCGCGGCGTCGCGGCATGCCCCTATGATTTCTACAAGAACTGGATCGCCGATCCCGAAGGCACGCGCGACATGGTCGAGGCGATGACCCGCTCGACACCGGGCACCGACGAATGCCCGATCGACGGCATCCCGAACGAGGCTGCGGCCAGCAATTATTGAGGCGCTGATCGCACTGCAACGTCCGTCCCCGGCCTGCCCCCGGGGACGGACGGAATCGTGCTCTGGTTGCGAAGGCACCCCAAATGAGCGTTGCGCGGGTACAACACCGAGCCCGAAAGTTCCCGTTTTTCGGGTAACACGGCAAGATTCAGAAACATCACCGCAAAACTACGGAACACGACGTGCTAACCATCGCCGGGGAGCGCCGCAAGGCGCAGTGGCGTGGGGGTGTGGCGTGCCGATTCAGTGGCGAACTGGCGAACGCGATCGGCTGGGCGGAGGCGCCGCTGCGTTTCCGCTCATTTTGGTGGCTACCGCGATAGCTTGTTTTGGATTTGGCACGGACGCAGACGCGCAGAGCTATACCTGGGGAGGTACCGGCAGCTCGACCGCCACGACCGGTTATCAGCTGGACACCAACTGGTCCAACCCGCCAAGTGGCGCGCCGCCGGTATCTGCGGGGCAGTCGGCAGTTTTTGGTGCCACCGGCTCAGCATCGATCGTAACGGGCTTTGTGTCGCCTGGCTCCTGGACGTTCAGCGCCAATTCGCAATCCTACACGATCAGCGGCGATGACGTGACTTTCAGTCAGGCAGGCGTAAGCGGCGGCGTCACCAACAACGCCAATGCCGGCCAAACGATTTCCATCGCCAATAACCTCGGTCAGGCAGTGTCCGGCGTTCAGTTGACGCAGGCGGGATCCAGCACGCTGATCCTGACCGGAACCAACACCTACACCGGCGGCACCACGATCAGTGCGGGCACGCTGCAAATCGGCAACGGCGGCACAACCGGCTCCATCATCGGCGACGTTCTGAACGACGGAAGCCTGGTGTTCTCCCGGTCGAATGGTCTGGGCTATGGCGGAACGATTTCCGGTAGCGGCTCCGTAACGATTCAGAATACGCCCACTGGCTTCACTATCCTCACGGGAGCCAACACCTACACCGGCGGCACGACGATATCGTCCGGAACGCTGGTGCTGGGCAACGGTGCGGGCGGAGGCACCAGCGGCAGTATCGTCGGCGACGTCCTGAACAACGGCCAGCTTACATTCAACCGATCGGACGATATCACCTTCGACGGGCTGATCAGCGGGAGTGGCGCCGTCAGCAAGTTCGGCGCTGGCGTGCTGACGCTGACGGCAGACAACACCTATTCCAACGGTACGGTGATTGCCGCAGGCACCTTGCAACTCGGCAATGGCGGGACCAGCGGGAATATCGGATCCAGTACGGTCGACAACGGCGGAACGCTGGCCTTCAATCGCTCGGACACCTTCACGTTCAGCGCCGTCATCAGCGGGACCGGAAACGTTGTTCAAATGGGTCCCGGAACCACGGTGCTTGGCGCGGGTAATTCCTATTTGGGCGGGACGACCATCACGTCGGGTACGTTGCAAGTCACGAGCGACACCTCCGTGTCGAGTGGTGCCGTAACACTCAACGGCGGCACCTTCCAGGTCGACGGCGCCAGCGACTTGACCTTCGCGAACGCCTTCAATGTCAACACGGCGGGCGGCACCGTCGACAACAACGGCACCGTGCTGACGCTGGCGGGCGTCATCGCCAACGGCGATGGCAATACAGGTGTGCTGCAGGTGACAGACTCCAGTGGCGGTTTCGGCACCACGATCCTGTCCGCAGTGAACACCTACAGCGGGGGCACCAGGGTCGTCGGTGCCACCCTTCAGGTCACCAACGATCAATCGGCGGGCACGGGCACGATCACGCTCGAATCCGGCTCGTTCCAGGCCGATGGCTTCAGCGATCTCACTATTGCCAACAATTTCAAGATCAACAGCGGCGGCTCCGGCGGCGCCATCGATTCCAATGGGACAATGTTGACGATCGCCGGAAATATCTCCGACGGCGCTGGAGCGGGCAAGCTCACGGTCCTGGACAATTCGTTCGGGAGCGGTGTCGTGGTGCTCACCGGCACGAATACCTACACCGGAGGCACCTTCATCTGCTCATGTGCGGCACTGCAACTAGGCGATGCGACCCGCAGCGGCAGCATTGTCGGGGCCGTCATCAACGAGGGCTTCTTCAGCATCGTCAATGCCGACACGTCGGGCGTCACGATGCTTTTCAACGACTTTTCCGGCACGACGCAGTTCCTCAACGCGACCTCCGCCAGCTCTATGGTGATCACCAACAACGGGCAGATCTATTTCGGAGATCCGTTTGGGGGCGGGACCGACACCGCCACGGCCGGCCGGGCGACCATCCTCAACGATGGCGGCTTGGTCGGCTTCTTTGGCCAGACCAACGCGGGCGCGGCCACCATCACCAACCAGAATGGCGGCGGCATCGCGTTCGTTGAGCAATCCTCGGCCGCGTCAGCTACGATCGTGAACAAGGATTTCGGCACGACCTTGTTTGGGACGTCGTCCGGATCTGATACGGCGACCGCCGGCAACGCAACGATCATCAACGAGGCTGATGGTCGGACCAGTTTCGGCGCGTTCGCGACGGCCGCCAATGCCACGATCATCACCAAGGACGGTGGCGAGACCTCGTTCTTCGACAACTCCACCGGCGGCAACGCGCGCTTCATCACGACGGGCACCGGTATCGTCGATTTCGGAGGCAGCCTCGGGCCGAACAGCGACCGGCGCATCACCGCCGGTTCGATCGAAGGTAGCGGCACCTACTACATCGGCGGGGGCAATACGCTCGTCGTCGGCGGCAACAATGCGTCGACAGAAGTCAGTGGTGTCATCGGCGATTTCAATCCGTGCGGTTGCGGTCCCGCCGGCTCCGGCTCGCTCGAAAAGGTCGGAAGCGGAAAGCTGATTCTGTCCGGCACCAACGCTTATACGGGCAGCACCACCGTGAACGGCGGCGTGCTCCAGGTCGATGGCTCGATCGCAGCTTCCAGTCTGACGACGGTGAACGCCGGTGGCGCACTCACCGGCATCGGTGTGGTTGGTGAAATGCAGGTCGCGAACGGTGGTATTTTTGCGCCGGGCTCGGGTACGCCGGGCTCCAGCATAACGGTTCAGGGCAGCCTCGCATTCCAGTCCGGCGCGCTCTATCTCGTTACGCTGAGTTCGGCCAGCTCGAGCTTTGCGGCCGTCACCGGCAACGTCGTGCTGAATGGCACAGTCGTTGCGCCGTTCCTGCCGGGAAGCACAGTGCTGCCGCGGTACACGATCATGCAGTTCGGCGGAGCCTCAAGCGGCAATTTCACGGGCGTTGCCACCTTCGGTGGCCTCGTCGGCACCACAACGGTGGGGGCCGGTGTCGTCTATCTCGATTTCGCGCTCGATTATGGCGCGAAGAACAATCTCAATGTCAATCAAAGCAACGTCGCCACCGCCCTTCAGGATTTCTTCAAGGCTAATGGTGGGTTGCCGGCGGTTTACGCCGGGCTCTCGCCGGCCGGCCTGACCCAGGCCTCCGGCGAATCGGCGACGGGATCGCAGCAGACGACGTTCGACGCGATGAACCTGTTCATCAGCCTGTTGACCGACGTGTTTGGTTCCGGGCGCAGCGGTGCGCCCGGTGCGACGCCCTATGCCGATGAGACGAGCGCGAATGCCTATGCGGCGACCGGCAAGGGCGCGCGTGACAAGACCACGCGCGACGCCTTCGCCTCGATCTCCCGCAAGGCGCCGGCCGCGACGTTCGAGCAGCGCTGGGATGTCTGGGCAGCCGGTTATGGCGGCTCGCAGACCACCGACGGCAACGTTGCGCTCGGCTCGAACAACACCAGCAGCAGCGTCTACGGCACCGCCGTCGGCCTCGACTATCGCTTCTCGCCGTCGACGATCGCAGGCTTTGCGCTGGCCGGCGGCGGCACCGGCTTCAACGTCAACGGGCTCGGCTGGGGCCGGTCCGACCTGTTCCAGGCCGGTGCTTTCGTGCGCCACACGATGGGGCCGGCCTATATCACGGCGGCGCTGGCCTATGGCTGGCAGGACGTCACGACCAACCGCATCGTCACGGCTGCCGGCATCGATCAGTTGCGCGCGCAGTTCAACGCCAACGCACTCTCGGGCCGGGTCGAAGGCGGTTACCGCTATGCCACGCAATGGATCGGTCTGACGCCCTATGCTGCCGCCCAGGCGACCCTGTTCAGCCTGCCGAACTATTCGGAGTTCGCGGTGGTCGGCAACAGCACCTTTGCGCTCAACTACGGTGCCAGGGACGTCACCAGCAGCCGCACCGAGCTCGGCCTGCGCGCGGACAAGTCGTTCGCTGCGGCGGGTGGCCTCATGACGTTGCGCGGCCGCCTCGCCTGGGCACATGACTACAATCCGGACCGCACCGTCGGCGCCGTGTTCCAGACGCTGCCGGGCGCGGCCTTCGTCGTCAACGGTGCGGCGCAGGCGCGCGATTCCGCACTGACCACGGCGTCGGTGCAGATGAGCTGGATGAACGGCTGGTCCGCGTCGGCGACCTTCGAGGGCGAGTTCTCGAACGTCACGCGCTCCTACGCCGGCAAGGGCGTCGTGCGCTACGCGTGGTGAACATCGTCGCTAGACCAGGCGGGACTGCCACCCTCCTCCTCCAGGGGAGGATCAGGAAGAGCCCTACTGCTTCTTCTGCGGCGGCTTGCGCGGTGGGCGCGGGGTGGCGGCTGCGGGCGCGGGCGTGCCGGCCATCTTGTTGGCGGCCTCGCTGACGTCGAGCAGCGAGCGACGGATATCCTCGAGATAGCCTGCCGATTTCTTCTTCATGGTATCGGCGAGCTCGTGCAATCCCCTGATCTTCTCGAACAGCTCGTCCGCCTTGCCGTCGGCAAAGCCGGGCACCACGCTTTCGATCTTCGTGACCGCCTTGTCGAAACCCGCAAAGGCGCTGTCGACCTTGGCCATGACGGAATCGATCTCGCCGCCCTTGCTCCTGAGATCGGCGGTATGGGCCTCGAACGTGTGCAGGCCCTCCTGGATCGCGGGGGCGTTGCTGACGATCGTGCGGTCGACGCTGTGCAGGGTGTCGACGATGGATTCGGCGTCGCTGAGATCGGCGGTCAGCACCGGGATGCCATCCGAGTCCAGCGGCACCGGCGGGGCAGCAGGTGCGCCTCCGATCAGCGAGATCGCGGCGACGCCGGTGAGGCCCTGGAATTCGATGCCTGCGACCGTGTCCTTGCGGATCGGCGCGGTGTTGTCGAGCATCACCAGCGCCACGATCTTGCGCGGACTGTCCAATTTGATCGACAGGATCTGGCCCGCCGGCACGCCGTCGAAATTGACCGGGCCACCGCGGCGCAGGCCGCTGGCCGATCCGCCCTCGAATACGACGCGCAACTGGCTGCGGCTCTGGATGGTGCGCCATTTCTGCACGCCGAGCACGCCGCCGAACGCCACGGCGATCGCCGCCAGCGTCACGGTTCCGATGACAAGGTTGCTCGCGCGTGCCATGCAGGCTGAGTCTACGGCCAAAGCGGGGAGGTTGGAAGGAGCTGCAATGGTACGCAGGGCGGGTTAGCGAAGCGTAACCCGCCGTTATCCCTCCCGCGGCGCAAATTGGCGGATTACGCTTGCGCTGATCCGCCCTGCGTACCTTCAATGCCCGGCGGCGCTCTTGGCTGCAGCGTTGTTCAGCACGATCAGGGCATCGACGGCGACGCCCGTTCTGGTGTTGATCAGGAACGGGTTGATGTCGATCGAGGCGATCCGGTCGCCCGCATCGGCGATCAGGTTGGACAGGCCGACCAGCGCCTTCACCGCCGAGGCCTCGTGCAAGGCCGGCTTGCCGCGATAGCCGCGCATCTTGATGCCGGCCTTGGTGCGGCCGATCAGGAGCCGCGCCTCGGCCTCGTCCAGCGGCGCGCCGGCCAGCGCGACGTCCTTCATCAGCTCGATGTCGATGCCGCCGGTGCCGAACAGCACGACCGGGCCCATCTCGGCATCCAGTGAGGCGCCGACCACGAGCTCGAGATCGGCCTTGACCTGCTGCGCGATCAAAATGCCGTCGAGCTTCGGCTTGCCCTTCAGCTTCGCCACCCGCGCAGTGATGTCGGTGAACGCCTTCTTCACCTCGGCTGGGCTGTTGAGGTTCAGCACCACGCCGCCGATGTCGGATTTGTGCAGGATCTCGGCGCTGACGAGCTTTGCCACCACCGGGAAGCCGATCTGCCTGGCGATCTTCACGGCCTCGGCCGCGGTCTGCGCGATGGCTTCCTTCGAAATCGGGATGCCATAGGCCTTCAAGAGCTTCTTCGAGGCGACCTCGTCGAGCGCGGCGCCGCTCGCCGATTTCAGCGCCTTCTCAAGGACGGTGCGCGCAGCGGGCTTCGAGCTCGAGACGATGTCGGGCACTTCCTTGCGCAGCCTGGCGTAGTCGAGCAGCGACTTGATCGCCGTTACGGCACGGTCCATGCCCTGCATCACCGCGAGATGCGGCAGCGATTTGCGCAAATCCTTGGTGAACTCGG
Organism: Bradyrhizobium xenonodulans; assembly: GCF_027594865.1. Classification (NCBI taxonomy): domain Bacteria; kingdom Pseudomonadati; phylum Pseudomonadota; class Alphaproteobacteria; order Hyphomicrobiales; family Nitrobacteraceae; genus Bradyrhizobium; species Bradyrhizobium xenonodulans. The sequence goes on along the minus strand of NZ_CP089391.1, from coordinate 8,086,427 downwards.
TGAAGCCGATCGACATCGCGCTGATATAGATCACGGGCTTTGCGGCCCGGCTCGCCATCTCGTCGACGATGCGCAGATTGCGCTCGCGCAACTCGTGTGGCGCCTTGGGCAGCTCGGCATCGATGATGACGATGTCGATATCGGGATCGTCGATCATCAGCTTGATCGACTTCATGTAGACGGAGGGATCGACGACCGCGGCAAAGCCGGCGTCGAGCGGGTTGCCGACGATCGACCCCGGCCCGAGCATCTTCGCCAGCTCCGAGCCGACATGCGGGCTCAGCGGCGCAAAGTTCAGGCCTTCGGCATAGAATGCATCGAGCAGCATGCCGCGCTTGCCACCGGACAGCGTGACGGCGGCGAGGCGGTCGCCTTTGGGTACGGCCGAGTGGACGAAGCATTCGGTGGTCTCGATCAGCTCGTCGAGCCCGCCGACCCGGATCACGCCCTCGCGCGTTGCAATGGCGTCGAAGGTCTCGATCGAGCCCGCGAGCGCGCCGGTGTGCGCCATCGCCGCGGCGCGGCCGCCTTCGGACGCCCCAAGCTTGAGCGCAATCACCGGCTTGCTCGCAGCCCGCGCCGCCTTGCAGGCATCCCGGAACGCCTTGGTGTTACGCACGCCTTCGAGATAGACCACGATCACCTTGATGCTCGGATCCTCGGCGAAATAGCGCATCAGGTCCGGCGTCTCGAGCCCGGCTTCGTTGCCGGTCGTCACCATGTAACCGACCCCGACGCCGCGATCCTCCAGCGCCTGGCGGATCGCCATCACGATGGCGCCGGATTGCCCGGCGATCGCCACCGCGCCCTGCTCCATGGTGACGATGCGGTCGTCGATATTGGTGAAGAGCTTTTCGCCCGCGCTCAAATTGCCGAGGCAGTTCGGGCCGGTGACGGCGAGGCCCGTCTCGCGGATCGCGGCTTGCAATTCGGCGGCGAGCCTCTGGCTCTCCTCGTCCTGCAATTCGCTGAAGCCGGAGGTGACGATGGTGGCCGACCGCGCACCGGCCGCGGCGGCGTCGCGGATCACCTGAACGGCAAAGCGCGCCGGCACCAGCACCAGCACGTGATCGGGCCTTTCCGGCAGGCTGGCAAAGTCCTTGAAGCAAGGGACGCCCCAGATGGTCTCGCGCTTGGTGTTGACCGGATAGAGTCCGCCCTCGTAGCCGTACCTGACCAGATTGTTCCAGATGCGCTCGGCATAGTTGCCGGGTTTGTCGGTCGCGCCCACCAGCACGATATTGTGCGGATGCAACATGGCGTGGATGCCCTTGACGACATCGCTCGCGTCGGGCGACGGAGACCACGGGCTCGGAGAAACGGGAGATACCTGAGCTTCCATGGTGCTTCCTCACCCATTGTTCTTGTTGCGGCGCGCTGTCATGCGCCGGCGTCTGGCGGGACTGATCGTGACGGGCTCCATCCCGCGTGGCGGAATGGCGCGGCTTCGTGACAAAGGCTAGCATCACCAGACTTTTGGCGAAAGTGCGAACGGCGCGGCGAAGTGCTAGGACTTCGCGACGCTCATTCTCGCAATGGTGATCATGCCGCTGCTATCCGTCGTGGTGCCAACTCTCGATCGTCCGGACACGCTTCGTCATGCGCTCGCGACCATGGCGCGCCAGCCTGCGAATGCCGATTGCGAGTTCGTCGTCCAGAACAATGGCGGCAATCCCGAGATTGCCGAGATGGTCGCGGGTCTAAAGGACGCGCGCTTCAGGCACTTCGCCAGCGACGCCGTTCTCACCATGACCGACAATTGGGAGACCGCGCTCGGCCATGCCTCGGGCGAGTACGTCACCTTCATCGGCGATGACGACGCCCTGATGCCGTATGCCTGCGCGACCGCGGAGGACATTCTTTCGGGCCGGACGATCGATTTGCTGAGCTGGCGTGCCTACACTTATCACTGGCCGAACTACTACGATCCGGCTTTCCGCAACCGGCTGCTCGCGGAGATCGACCTCACCTCGTCCGCAAGGCGAGTCTCGTCACGGAACGAACTCATACGCATCTTCGGTTTTCAGGCGCACTATGCGCATCTGCCGATGATCTACAATTCGTTCGTCCGCCGCAGCATCATCGACCGGATGCGCGCGATCGGTGGCCGCTATTTCATCGGGCTGTCGCCCGACGTGGCCTCCGGTATCGCCAACGCCGCGCTGACCGACAGCTTCGTCCGCCTGTCGCGCCCTTTGAGCATGGCCGGATTCTCGCGGCACAGCACCGGCCATGCGCTGTTCTTCGAGACGACAGACCTGCTCGAAACGTCGCGCGGCGCCCGCGATTTCGGAGCCGTTGACGGCGATCCAGAACTCCCTGATCTCAACGCGCTCCAGCTCTTTATCGCCAAGGACATGCTCGTCCTGAAGCGCCTGCTGCTGGCGGATGACGACGATGTGCGGCTCGACTTCAAGGCGCTGGCGCAGGCGCTTGCGACCGACATCAACAATCGGCCGCTCCTGTACGACCGGACCGTGCAGACCATCGGCGAGCTCGCCCACACCCATGGTTTCGATGCGGCCGACATCATCATTCCGGCACGCCTTGCAGATCGTCCGCCGCCCGGCCGGGGCGTCCGCGTAACCGGGCCGAACCGTGCGATATACGAGCTGGATTGCGCTGCGCTCGGGCTCGATTCGATCGCGGATGCGGTGCGCCTGATCGCGCAGTTCGTTCCGGATCAGGCGCCGTTCGATCTCGCCGCCTTGGAGACGTCCGTGACCGTGCCGGTCCTTGGCGCAGACGAGCTCACATTCACACGCGACGGGACCGGTGTCGGGGCGTTGATCGAAGGATGGAGTGAGCCGGAGCAATGGGGCACCTGGTCGATCGCCAGAAATTGCGTGCTCCGCTTCGAGGTTCGCTCCGTTCCGTCACGGCCGACCGATGTTGTCCTGGCGTGCCGGGCATTCGTTTCCGAAGAAAATCCGGACCTGCGCGCCGTCTGCCGCGTCGGCAACGGAGCGCTCCAGCAACTCACCTTCTCGACGGACGCGTTCGCCGGCTTGCGCAGGTTGACGCTCGATCCCGGCGCGATTGCCGCCGACGGGACGCTGACCATTCGCCTGGCGCTCTCCGATCCGCGCTCGCCTGCGGATCTGGCATTGGGCGACGATGTGCGGCCGCTCGGCATCGGTGTCGAACGGATCTGGCTCGATCTCGGCGTTCGCGCTTCACAACGCCGCTGATCTCTGCTTTCTCAGTAGCGCAGCAGGCCCAGCCTGTAGGCATAGTGATACGCCAACTGCCTTGCGAGATAGGGCGCGATGGCGCGCCGGATCTGCATCTGGGTCGGATCGAAACCGAGAACGCGGCGCCGCAGGATGCCCATCTCCCTGACGCCGACGGCGTAGGTCGAAGCCGTCTTCTGCGCATCGTGGATGCGGAAGCAGGCGAGAAATCGCGGCAGGCGCACGAATTTGAATCCCGCTTCCTGCGCCCGCATGATGAAGTCCCAGTCCATGGCGTAATGGAAGCTCTCGTCGATCGGCCCGATCCTGTCCCACACGCGCTTGCGCCAGAACATGGTCTCCTGCGGAATATAGTCGGCATATTGCAGCGCATTGCCGTCATGGGGCGGCAGCACGGCGCGTCCGACCTCGAGCCCCTCGCGGTCGATGAAGACGCGGTGGCCGTAGACGACGTCGACATCGGGATGCGACACGAAGTAGTTGGCGACGTGGGCGAGCGTTCCGGGCAGCAGCATGTCGTCGCTGTTGAGATAGGCCATGATCTCGCAGTCGGCGCCGGCGAAGCCGAGATTGATGGCGTTCGACTGTCCCTTGTCCGGCGCGCTGGTCCAGCTGACGCTGTCGCCGAGGCTCTTCAGGAGATCGACTGTGCCGTCGATCGAGGCGCCGTCCTGCACGTGGTAAGTCAGGTTCGGATAGTTCTGGCTCACGACGCTCTCGATCGTGGCACCGAGATATTGCACGTGGTTGTAGCTCGGGGTGACCATCGCGATTCGGGGCGCATGCCCAGTGATCGCGGGAGCCGGCGGGGAGACGTTCAGGTTGAGCAGGCGCGGCGGGTACTGCTCGAAGGTCCATATCGGCGGGCGCCGCCAGAGGCTGCGAAGAGAGGAGCGTCTTTGCCCGGAGGCAATGAGTTCCTGGTTCCTCTCCAACAGCGCGACACGGTTTTCGAGCTGCCCCAGCCGCTGTTCGAGGCGCTGCCTGAACTCGTCGTCCATCACCGGTCGTCCTGAAAATTGCAGCATCAGAAAAATCAATCGACCATTCTTATAGGTCTACGGACGACGGCGCCAGTTCAGCGGTTCCATCAGGCGCGGTTGCCCGGCTGTTTGGCGCGGTCTTTCCCGATCCGGGATGGCCGATTGCGAACCGCTATTCATCGGTTGCCATCAAGGTGGCATGCAAGATGTAGCGCTCGGGACCGGACGTGACGGCATCGAACGGCCAGCAGGTCGCGAGCACCAGCTCGAAATCCTGCGTAGCGGGATCGATGCCCGATGCATCGAAACGAACGATAGCGGAGGCATCCGCTCGATAGCGGAAGTGTTTGCCGTCACTGCGTGTGACATCGATTACGTCACCAATGGCAACATTCCGCAAGAAACGGAAATGTGTGTCGCGATGGGCTGCATATACCGCGATACCGCGGTCGCCCGCATCAACCGTTTGGTCGATATGGCCGGGTCCGAAAGCAAGCGCCTGGCCGCTGGTGCCTCCCAGCACGATGGCGCTGGCGCCGATCCGCTTCACCTCGATCCGCGCGACCGGCCAGGTGTCGGCCCATGACCATGGCTTGACCGCTTCGCCGGTCACGACGCTCCTGTCGAACGCACGCTCCAGCAGCACCTGCGCCAGCCAGGCTTTGGCATGGATGTAGGCGCCGTCGCCGAGCAGGATGAGGCCGATCAGCGCGAGAGCCAGGGGAGAGATGAGGCGGGGCATTTGTTTCGCAATGACAGCAAGAAAAAGGCGCGCGCGGCCGTTGGTGTGGGACGGGCGACCGCGCGCGCTAACAGAGGAGTTCGGGGGGCTCCTCTCTCAAGCGGCGTCAGTGAGCAAGGGCTGACGCCGGTTGAACACGAACAGGATCAGGGCGAGCACGATCAGGATGAAGCCTCCGATCATCTTCAGCTCGGCCGAGGTTGCAGTCTTGGGCAGGCGGATCGCGTCGGGCACCGTGGGTGTCGGCCGCCTGGTCGCAGGCTGGTTGCGCGCGTCGGCATGGCGCTCGCGGAGCTGCGCGGGCAGCGGCTGTCGTTCGCCAAAGACCTTCGCGAAATCCCAGCCGGCCGGCAGGTTGATCGGCAATTCGCTGAGCTTGAGCGGCGTGCCCTCGGGGCGGCTCGGCGTCTTGTCGACCGCGACGAGGCTGGTCAGGCGCGTGACGATCTGATGGTCAAGCGCCAGCGCCAGGATCGCCTTGTCGGAGTCTTCCGGCGTCATCTCGCGCAGGGTGCGCGCCACCTCGGCATCGCCGATCTTGCGTTTGGCCCAAAGCTTCGACAGGCCCTTGCCTTCGGCGGCGTTTTGCAGCGGCAGCGTCACCGACCACGGACGGTCGCCGACGCGGCCTTTGATTTCGAGCGAGCCCGCGAGCTTGTCGAGTTTTGCTGCCAGCACCAGCGGCTCGTCGCGATAGACGTCGGGAATGATCGCCGGCCTCAAATCGGCCTTCGCGTCGGAGAACTTTGCGCTGAGGCCGGTCACGGCGGGGTTCTCCAGCTTGGCGAACAGGCCGCGCATGCGCTCCTCAACCTGCTCGACCGAGCCGATATGGGTGAAGGCACCGCGGCCGAGCTCGGCGGCGCGCGTCATCAGATAAGTGTTGGGCGCGGAGCCGATGCCGACCATGAAGATGCGCGAGCGGCCGCGCATCGCATTGATCGTCTCGAACAATTGCTGCTCGTTGCCGATCGCGCCGTCGGTCAGGAACACGATTTGACGAACCATGCTGGTGTCGCCGAGCTTGTCGGTCAGAGCGGCGCGCATCGCCGGCACCATCTCGGTGCCGCCGCGCGCCTGCAATGCGTCGACGAACGAGGTCGCGTCCCTGACATGCGCCGCGTCGGCCGGCACGGAGGCCGGAAACAGAACGTCCATGGTGTCGTCGAAACGGATCACGTTGAAGCGGTCGGTCGGCTGGAGACGGGAGAGCGCGTAAGTCAGGCTCGCCTTGGCCTGAACGATCGACGTGCCGCCCATCGAGCCGGAATTGTCGATCACGAACACCACCTCACGCGGCAGCGGCTTCTGCGTCGCCTGCTCGGCGCTGGGCGGCGTGACGAAGGCGAGCAGATAATCGGTATCGCCGACGCGCTCGCGGAACAGGCCGACCGACGGGGCCTTCTCCGCGGCGGGCTTCCAGGTCAGCTCGAAATCGCGGTCGGCAGGTACGGCACCGTCGGCAAGCGTGACGATTCGCGTCGCATTGTCCGGGCTCTCGATCTTGACGTTATGATGCTGGCTCTTGACCTCGCCGAGTGCAAAGCCGGCCTTCAGGCGCACGGTGATGCTGGTCGGATTGACCGCTGCGTGCTTTGCGGGATCCAGTACTTGGGGCGAGATGCGCTCGCGGTCCGGCACCGGGTCCGAATGGGTCGCGCCCCAGCCCGAGCCGTCCTGGCGGAAGTCGACGCTCTGCACGATCGGCGTTGGATTGTAGCGCGGGCCGACCACCAGCGGCAGCCGCAGCGAATATTCGTCACCGCTTTGATGCACCGGCTCCTGATATTCGATCTGCACCAGCACGGTTTCGCCGGGGCCGATATTGGCGAGCGAATTGGTGAAGATGTTCGGCCGTTCCTGCTCGGTGAGTGCGGCCCTCTGGCCGGCGCGGCGCGCCTCTTCGTAGATCACGCGCGCCTGCTGCCGTTCCTTGATGTCGCCGACGATGATTCGGTCGCCGACCACCATCTTCAACGTATCGACAGCGCCGCCGGTCGGAAGCGGATAGACATAGGTCGCCTCGACCCAATCCTTGGTCGGGTTGCGGAAGATTTGCGTGACCCGGGCGCGCAGCGTCGGGCCCGATACGGTGATGTCGACGTCGATGCCGAGACGGATCGCCTCGGTGGTGGCGCCGTCCTCCTTCAGGAGAAGCGTACCGGACCTGGCCTCTCCGGGCTGGAGCAGGCCGGCTTGCTCCGTCGTCGCCGACCAACTCTCCCCGAAACTGACGAGCAGGGCCACGAAGGCCATCAGCATCACCGCGATCCCCCGCGCGAGAAGAAACAATCCAAGCTTGATCAAGCGATTCAACATGGGGTGCTCGTCGTTGTCGGCTGTGTCGTAGGTGTCCATTTGGCCTGCTCCCGAAGGACGTTTGCTGGCTCTGAGCATTCGCCGGGAGAGCCCGTTTTCGCGAGCAGAATGATCGGCAATGTTCCGCCGCGGCCGGCCGGGCACACCGGTCGCCCGGGCCGCCATGTGCGGTTTTGTGCTGGTTTGTCCGGCCTGCTAGAATGGTCGTCCTGGAGCAGGGTCGACGATGCAGATGCAGGATAAACTCACGGACAAGCAGCTTTCGGACGAGCAGAGCCGGGAGATTGCCGAGACCATTCGGGAGGAGCTTGCGAGGCGCCGGATCTCCCGGCAGGCGCTGGCCGAGCAGGCCAAGCTCAGCCTGTCGACCCTGGAGAAGGTGCTCGGCGGCCGCCGGCCCTTCACGCTGGCGACGACGGTGCGGCTGGAGCAGGCCCTGGGTGTCTCCTTGCGCAAGAGCGCCGTCGTGATGACGCCTCCGGCCGCAAACGATGTCGCGCCCGACAGCCTTGGCTCCTATTCGCATCGCGCGGTAACCTGGCTCGAGGACGTCTACATCACGCTGCGGCCGTCCTTCGGCGACAAGGACGCAATTTTTGCTTACCGTACCGAGATCGTCTGGGAGCCGAAGGTCTCTTCGCTGGTCTTCCGCGAGGGCGATCGGACCGATGCGGCCTACGAGCATACCGGCGAGGTCGCCGTCCCCCACCAGTCCGGCTTCATCTACCTCGTCATCATCAAGCACGGCCAGCATCGCGTGATCACGGTGTCGCGGCCGACGGTGGCGGGCGAGATGTACGGCATCATCTCGACGCTCCGCGCCGGCTCCGGCTCGCAACTGACGCCGGTCGCAGCGCCGATCGCCTATGTGCCGCTCCGCAACGTCCCGCAGCCATCGCTGGGACGGGTCGGGCCTGGCGATGCCAACCACGCGTTGTATGGACGGCATCTGCGCCGCACGGTGGAAGAATCGTTCGCGGTGTTTCTGTCGGTATAGTCCGCGAGAAAGAGTCCGAAAATGGCGTCGTATGCGTCTATAAGGGGGCATGCAGGACGCGCCCGTACGTGACGGCGGCGAATCTCCGCTGTTCTCGATCATCATCCCGCTCGAATATCACCGCGGGCAGTGGGAGCTGTCCTGGCTCGGCTGGGTATCGCAGACCGCGGACAAATCGCTTTACGAGATCATTTTGGTGGTGCCGCCCGATTTCACCGCGCGCGACGAGCTCGTGGTGCTTGCCGGCAATCAGGCCCGGATTGAGGATGCTGGTTTCGAGCACGATATCGGGCTCTGTGCGTTCGGTGCGACCAAGGCCCGCGGCAAATATCTGTTCTTCACGGAATCGCATTGCCGGCCCGAGCCCGACGTGATCGAGCTCTGTATCCGCGCGATCGATGCGCATCCCGATTGGGCGGGCTTCTCCTGCCAGTCGGTGCCGATCTGCCATAACCGCCTGTCCGTGGCGGAAGCTGCGATGTACCAGGCCGACATCGAGTTCGGCATGAAGCAGCATCCATGGCGCAAGGTGCTCGACCAGTGCTTCGTGACGCGAAGCGACGTCTATTGGGAATGCGGCGGCTTGCGCGAAGAGCTCGGCCATTTCGCCGAATGGGTGCTCGCTGCCGCTTACCACGCGAGGGGGCATGCGATCGGTTATCTCGAGGAAGCGCGCTTCCATCACTACTATGTCGGCGAGGTCGGCGAACTGAAAAAGTTCACGCTCGATTTCGTGCAGGGCGAGATCCGTTATCTCAGCGAGGCACGCAATGATCCCGGCAGCGAGCTGCTCGAGATTCCGGTCGAATGGCGCGAACGGGACCAGCGCGATGCATTGCTCGCCCGCAATGCATTGAATGCGCTCATGCGCGACAGCCTCGCGGGCCGGGGCTGGAAGCGACCTGACGAAATGCTCCGATCCCTCCGGCGCTGGGCCATGCCGGCGTTGCGCGGGGATCTCGGTGTCCGCACGGCGGCGCGCCTGACGGCCATATACGCACGCGCGGTCCTGACCGGACTGGGGTACATCGGATCGAGCGACGCGATCGGTCGATGGATGAAGTGCTACATCGCTTCACTGATACGCCTTCAACGGCTCGACTGTATTCATCACGCGCACCGGCAGGCCGGGCCGGTCGCCGGGTTGATGGGAAAGCAAATTATCGCGCAGATCGGATTCCATGCCGAGGAATCTTCCGCCGGCCATACTTTCCGCTGGAGCGAGCCGCAGGCTGCCGTGCGGATCAAGGGAACGCCCGGCCGCAACATCGTCCGCATTCGAAGTCCCGCACTTCGCGCGCCGCTGGACACGATCGGCACGTATTTCTATCTCGACGGTAAACCTGTCGATCCCGAGGCGATCGTGACGGGTAGCGACAGCTACACGCTCAATCTCGACATGCCCCCATCCGGCATCGCCACTCTCGCATGGGCGTGCCCCGTGCTCAGAGGCGTCGGCGACTCACGCCGTCTCGGCCTGTCGATCGTTTCCATCGACGTCGGTCAGGAGACGTCCGAGGCCGAGGCCGGGGATTGCGTGGCCGCATTCCCAAAAGAATAGCGGCCCTTCGGCCGCTATTCGATGGCTTCAAACGGAAGGTTCGGTCGAACTAGCCGCCCGTTTCGGCGCTGATGATGTCGCCGAACAGCTCCCACTGGCCCTTCTTGAACCGCCACATCTTGAGCTGCTCGATCGGCGCGAAGTCCGTGGCGGAGGTGTTGATCTTGATGCCCGGGATCAGCGTGTCGGGGACGAAGTCCTTGAGGCTGGCGGCCTGCTTCATCACGTTCTCGCGGGTCAGATTGTCGCCTGACAGCTTCAGCACCTGCACCATGGTTTGGGCTGCGGCATAGGCGTAGACCAGATTGGCGTCCGAAATGTTCGCGCCGGGCATGTACTTGTCGATGAAGGCCATGAATTTCTTCATGCCCTCGTCGTCCTTCCACTGCGGGTCCGAGGCATCCTTCAGATAGCCGGCCGAGAGCACGCCTTCGGAGGCCTCGAGGCCCGCTGGCTTCATCACCGCACCGATGGACACCGAGACGTCGGTCATCAGGTGCATCGGCTTCCACTCCAGCTCCGCGATCTTCTTGATGGCTTGTGCCGCGAATTTCGGTGTCGAGATGTTCACGAAGACATCGGCGCCGGTGCCCTTGAGCTTGACGATATGCGCATCGATCGACGGCTCCGACGTCTCGTAGCTCTCTTCGGCGACGATCATCTTCGAGGCCCTGTCGCCGAACACGTCCTTGATGCCGGCGAGGTAGTCCTTGCCGAAATCGTCGTTGGCATAGAAGATCGCGACCTTGGCGTCCGGCTTCTCCTTCAAAATGTATTTTGCGAAGATCTGCGCCTCGACCCGGTAGCTGGGCTGGAAGCCCATGGTCCAGGGAAAGTTCTTCGGGTCGTTCCACTTGCTGGCGCCGGTGGCGAGGAAGAGCTGCGGCACCTTCTTGGAATTGTGATATTTCTGCACGGCGGTCTGGGTCGGCGTCCCAAGCGCGTTGAACACCAGGAACACCTCGTCGCTCTCGATCAGCTTGCGGATCTGCTCCACGGTCTTCGGCGGCGAGTAACCGTCGTCATAGGAGATCCAGTTGATCTTGCGGCCGTTGATGCCGCCCTGATCGTTGATCATCTTGAAATAGGCTTCCTCGGTCTTGCCGATGATGCCGTAAGCGGAAGCCGGACCGGAATAGGCCTCGACATTGCCGATCTTGATCTCGGTGTCGGTGACGCCGGTGTCGTACGCCTTCTGCGCATGGGCGGACGGGGTCGCAAGCAGCGCCATCGCCGTTGCTGCGGCAAGCAAAGAGAGTTTCTTGTTCATGAAAATTCCTTGGGGTTTTCTTTAGGGTTTCTTCTGGTCGGAGCAGGCACGTCGAAAAGAGAAAAGCGCCCGCGAGGGGCGCTTCGATCAGGCGTTGGCGACTTTCTTGTCGACTTCCGATGTCACCGAGAATTCCTTCCGCAAGGTCGGCTTGTGGATCTTGCCGGTGGCGTTGCGTGGCAGCGCATCGACGAAGCGAACCTGGCGCGGGCACTTGAAGCGGGCGAGATTTGCCGCGCAATGCGCGAAGACATCCGCCTCGGTCAGCCGCTGGCCCGGCTTGGCCGCGACGATGGCAAGGCCGACCTCGCCCCATTGCGGATCGGGAATGCCGATCACCGCGGCTTCCGCGATCGCGGCGAGCTGGTGCAGGACGTTCTCGACCTCGGCCGGATAGACGTTCTCGCCGCCGGAGATGTACATGTCCTTCCAGCGGTCGACGATGTAGTAGAAGCCTTCCTCGTCGACGCGCGTCGCATCGCCCGTGTGCAGCCAGCCATCGGTGAAGGAGGTCTGGTTCGCCTCCGGCCTGTTCCAGTAGCCCGGCGTGATGTTCGGTCCCTTCACCCAGAGCTCGCCGAGCTCACCGACATCGGCGTCGCTGCCGTCGGGGCGCACGATCCGAACCTCGGTATGCAGCACCGGCTTGCCGGCGGAGCCGGCCTTGCGTGCTGCATCTTCGCGGTCGAGCACCAGCACGGCCGGCGAGGTCTCGGTCATACCGTAGCCCTGCTGAAGCGCGACGCCGCGCGCCTCCCACACCTTCAGCAGCGGCACCGGAATCGGTGCGCCGCCGACACCACCGACGATCAGCCGGCTGAGATCGGTGGTCGCGAAGGCCGGATGCTGTGCCATGAACTGGTAGATCGCGGGCACGCCGAAGAACACGTTGATGCCCTGCGCGGGATCGTTGATCAGGCCGAGCGCCGTGCCGGGATCGAAGGCGCGCATGATCATCACGGTGCCGCCGGCATGCAGCACCGGATTGGTGTAGCAATTGAGACCACCGGTGTGGAACAGCGGCAGCACGGTGAGCAGCACCGAGGCCGGCCCGATGCAGGCAGGGCCGCCGAGATTGACGCAATTCCAGAAGGTCATGCCATGGGTGATGGTCGCGCCCTTCGGATGTCCCGTGGTGCCTGACGTGTACATGATGGTCGAGACATCATCGAGCGTGACCTCCTCGGCGCGGTCGAGCGGCTTCGCGGCCGCGATGCCGGCCTCATAGGCGCCGCCGGGGCCAAGCAGCAGACTGGTCGCGATATTGCAGAGCTTTGCGACGCTCAGCGCCGTCTCGGCGAGATCGGTGTCGTGGATCATCACCTTCGGTGCGCAGTCACCGGTGATGAACTGAAGCTCGGGAACGGTCAGGCGGGTGTTGAGCGGCACAAAGATCGCACCCAGCCGCCCGCAGGCGAACTGCACCTCCAGCGTATCGGTCGTGTTCAGCGCCAGCACCGCGACGCGGTCGCCGCGCGAGACCTTGTGCGTGTCGCGAAGGGATGAAGCGAGACGCGAAACTCGGGCGTCGAGCTGCGAATAAGTGAAGCGGCGCTCGCTCGCGAGGTCGATCACCGCGACCTTATCAGGCGTGCGGCGGCCGTGGTGGACGATCCAGTCGTAGTAACGAACGGCCAAAAATCCCTCCCTCGGCGGTCTTGTGCCGCCTGCGTTCCTGCTATCGTGCGCTATGCCCGGCATGGCCCTGGGACCGGCCGGAGTTTGTGCACCACGTCTTTTTTTGACTTGGAGTTGGCGCGCGAGGGGCGAAAATCGTCTTGCGTTGAGTTGCTAGAGGCAGGCACCGTCCGGCGTGGCTCCTTCCGGTCAGCCACTCCGCGCAAGTGAGCCGCCAAGGTTCCGGCCATGGTTGACGCGACGAATCCGTCTGCGAGGCAACAATGCGATGAAGAGCCCGTTCTATACCGCCGAGCACGACGCTTTCCGCGATGTGATGCGGCGCTTCGTCGACAAGGAGATCGCACCCTTCGCCCATGAATGGGACGAGGCCGGCGAATTCCCGCGCGCACTTTATCGCAAGGCGGCCGGGATCGGCCTGTTGGGACTCGGATTCCCCGAGGAATATGGCGGGATCGCCGCCGACCAGTTCATGAAGATCGTCGCGAGCCAGGAGCTGGCGTGGGCTGGCGCCGGCGGAATCAGCGCAAGCCTGATGAGCCACACCATCGGCTCGCCGCCGATCGCGCGCGCGGCGCGGCCCGAGGTGAAGGCGCGCGTGCTGCCGCAGGTGCTCGCCGGCGAGAAGATTTCCGCGCTGGCGATCACCGAGCCGGGCGGCGGCTCCGATGTCGCGAACCTCCGCACCCGGGCGCGGCGCGATGGCGATCACTACGTCGTGAGCGGTGAGAAGACCTTCATCACCTCCGGCATGCGCGCCGATTATCTGACCGTTGCCGTGCGCACCGGCGGCGAGGGCGCCGGCGGCGTCAGCCTGCTCCTGATCGAGGGCGATACGCCCGGCCTGTCGCGCACCAAGCTCAAGAAGATGGGCTGGTGGGCCTCCGACACCGCGACCTTGCATTTCGACGAATGCCGCGTGCCGGCCGGAAACCTGATCGGCGAGGAGGGGCAGGGCTTCAAGATCATCATGCAGAACTTCAACAGCGAGCGCATGGGCATGGCGGCGGGCTGCACTGCTTTCGCCGGCGTCTGCCTCGACGAAGCCATTGCCTACGCCAGGGAGCGCAAGACCTTCGGCAAGCCGCTCGCCCAGCATCAGGTGATCCGCCACAAGATCGTCGACATGGCGCAGAAGGTTGCGGCGTCGCAAGCGATGCTGGAGATGCTGGCGTGGCGGCTCGAGCAGGGCGAAAGCCCGGTCGCCGAAATCTGCATGATGAAGAACCAGGCGACGCAGACCATGGCGTTCTGCGCCTCGGAGGCCGTGCAGATCTTCGGCGGCGCCGGCTTCATGCGCGGCATCAAGGCCGAGCGCATCTACCGCGAGGTCAAGGTCAATGCCATCGGCGGCGGCACCGAGGAGATCATGAAGGATCTGGCCTCGCGGCAGATGGGGTTGTGATAAGGGGAAGAAATGCTGTTTACCGCCGACCACGACGACATCCGCCGGTCCTTGCAAAAATTCATCGCGGCCGAGATCAACCCTCATGTCGATGAGTGGGAGAAGGCCGACATCTTTCCGGCGCACGAGCTGTTCAAGACAATGGGCAGCCTCGGCTTTCTCGGCCTGAACAAGCCGGTCGCGTTCGGCGGCTCCGGTCTCGATTATTCCTACGCGCTGGTGATGGCGGAAGAGCTCGGCGCCATCACCTGCGGCGGCGTGCCGATGGCGATCGGGGTGCAGACCGACATGGCGACGCCGGCGCTGGCGCGGTTCGGCTCGGACGAGGTGCGGCGTGAATTCCTCAGCCCCTCGATCTCCGGCGACTTTGTCGCCTGCATCGGCGTCTCCGAGCCCGGCGCGGGCTCGGACGTCGCCTCAATCAAGACCGCCGCGCGCTCCGATGGCGACGACTACGTCATCAATGGCGGCAAGATGTGGATCACCAACGGCACCCAGGCCGACTGGATCTGCCTGCTCGCCAACACCGGCGATGGGCCCGTTCACCGCAACAAGTCGCTGATCTGCGTCCCCATGAAGAGCAAGGGTGTCACTGTCGCGCGAAAGCTCGACAAGATGGGCATGCGCTCGTCGGATACCGCGCAGATCTTCTTCGACAATGTCCGTGTGCCCAAGCGCAACCGGATCGGCGAGGAAGGCAAGGGCTTTAGCTACCAGATGATCCAGTTCCAGGAGGAGCGGCTCTGGGGTGCGGCGGCCTGCCTGAAGGCCCACGAATACATCATCGACCAGACCATCGAATACACGCGCAACCGCAAGGCGTTTGGGAAGTCGATCCTCGACAACCAGGTGGTGCACTTCAAGCTCGCGGAAATGCAGACCGAGGTCGAGCTGCTGCGCGCGCTGATCTATCGTGCCGCCGAGCAGCTGGTGGCCGGCGAGGACGTCACAAAACTTGCCACCATGGCCAAGCTGAAGGCCGGCCGGCTCGGGCGCGAGCTCACCGACGCCTGCTTGCAATACTGGGGCGGAATGGGCTTTACCAATGAGACGCCGGTCAGCCGCGCCTATCGCGACAGCCGCCTGACCTCGATCGGCGGCGGCGCCGACGAGGTCATGCTGATGGTCCTGTGCAAGATGATGGGGACGCTGCCGGGTAGTAAGGGGAACGCCTGATGATCACGCTCTATCACTGCGATGCCGCGCGCTCGTTCCGTCCGCTCTGGATGCTGGAGGAGATGGGGCTGCCGTATGAACTGAAGATGCTGCCGTTCCCGCCGCGAGTGTTCGCCAAGGAGTACCTTGCGCTCAATCCGCTGGGCACAATCCCCTTCATGGTCGACGGCGAGACGAAGATGACGGAGTCCTCCGGCATCTGCCACTATCTCGGCATCAAATATGGACCGACGCCGTTGATGGTCGGCTCCGAAGATCCCGCCTATGGCGCCTTCCTGAACTGGATGTATTTCAGCGACGCCACGTTAACCTTCCCGCAAACGCTGGTGCTCCGCTACACCCAGCTCGAGCCGGAGGAGCGCCGCAATCCGCAGGTCGCGGGCGACTATGCCAAATGGTTTTTGGGACGCTTGCGCGCCGTCGAGGCAGCGACCGCGAATGCCGAAACCTTGTGCGCGGGCCGTTTCACCGCCGCTGACATTGTCATTGGTTACGCGCTTCGGCTCGCCGACAGCATCGGGCTCGCGAAGGACTTTGGGCCAAATGTCGCGGCCTATTGGGCGCGATTGCAGCAGCGCGACGGGTTCAAGCGCGCCGTCGCCGCGGAGCAGAAGGCTGGCGTTGAGCAGAATGTTGCACCGCGCGTGAGGGCGTAAGCCTTCGCGGGCTGGGACTGCGGCCTGAGGACGGGTTCCGGACGGATGCATCGCCGTCCTGGGATGCCAACGCTTTGCGCCCCATGACAGCGCTATCCCGTCGTGACAGCGCCCAAATTTCCGCTAAGGTGACTCCGTCCGCAGCGGCCAAAGAGCCGCGCGAGGAGGATCCCCATGGAAGATAACGGTCGCGAATCCGACCATCTGATGCTGATCACGCCGGAGCGGGTGTTCTATGCCGGCCTGCTCGGCCGCCCGCGCAAGCGCACCCCGGGCTGCTGCCATGTCTATGTGGCGGTGAAGGGCAATCTGCACCTGACGATCGACGATGCCCTCGCCACCGGCGAGCTGTTCGTCACCCTGCCGAACCAGCGGCATTCCATCGCTAGCGACTACCGCACTGCAATCAGCGTGACTCTCGAGCCCGAGAGCATGCCCGATGGCGTGATCGAGGCTTTGGCCGCGCGGCTGATGGGACCGGAGCGCGCGGTCTATGCCCGCAAGATCCTCGCCGCCTACACGCTGCTGCGCCAGCGCCGCTATGGCGACATCACCACCGCCGAATTCGACGAGATGTGCTTTGGCGAGGCGTTGCCCCGCCGCGTGCTCGACCCGCGCGTGACGCGAGCGGTCGCCCGCATCGAGCGTTTCTCCGGCGAGCCGGTGACGGCGGATACTTGTGCAGCCGAAGCGGGTCTCTCGGCGTCGCGCTTCCTGCATCTGTTCAAGGAGGAGACCGGCATCTCGTTCCGCTCATTCCGCGCCTGGAAGCGTGCGCGGCATTTGCTGCACTTCGCCAACCAGGACCTCAACCTCGCCCATCTCGCGCAGGACATCGGCTATCCCGATAGCACCCATTTCAGCCATTCGATCCGCCGCTTCTACGGATTGAAGCCGCGCGCGATTTTCGTCGGCTCGCGCGATCTTGCGATCTATCGCAGCACCGAGACGGTGCGGCTTGCGGAGGCGAGCTAGCACCGTTCTCGTAGGGTGGGCAAAGGCGCAAAGCGCCGTGCCCGCCATCTCTCCCGGATTGTGATGAAAGACGCGGGCACGCTTCGCTTTGCCCGCCCTACGAAAGCTCGCCCTTATTCAGCTTCTCCGCGCAAGAAGCTGCATCCTCCGCGTCACATGATCGCAAGCGTTGAATTCTCAACCTGCGAGACATTTCTGGCATGAGCGACAAGGCCGTCATCACCTGCGCGCTGAACGGCGTGCTCACCGACCCGAAGCAGCACAATGTGCCCGTGACGCCTGAGCAGATGGCGCGCGAGGCCAAGGCTGCGTTCGATGCCGGCGCGTCCATTATGCACATCCATCTGCGCCAGCAGGCGCCGGACAAGGGACACCTGCCGTCCTGGGACGTCAGTGTCAGCAAGGAAATCCAGCACGCGATCCGCGAAGCCTGCCCCGGCGCCATCATCAATCACACCTCGGGCGTCTCGGGGCCGAACTACTCGGGCGCGCTCGATTGCATCCGCGAGACCAGGCCGGAGATCGCCGCCTGCAACGCCGGCTCGCTGAACTATCTGAAGGTGAAAGCCGACAACACATGGGCCTGGCCGCCGATGATGTTCGACAATTCGGTCGAGAAGGTGAAGGACTATCTCGACGTCATGAACGAAGTCGGCACCATCCCCGAATTCGAGTGCTTTGACGTCGGCATCGTGCGTTGCGTCGGCATGTACCGCCAAGTCGGCATGTACAAGGGCCCGCTCGAATATAACTTCGTGATGGGCGTCGCTTCGGGAATGCCCTCCGATCCCGAGCTGCTGCCGATCCTGATCAAGCTGAAGCGGCCCGAAGCGCATTTCCAGGTCACGGCGATCGGCCGCGAAGAGATCTGGCCGCTGCACCAGCGTTGCGCCGAGCTCGGCGGCCACTTGCGCACCGGTCTCGAGGACGCCTTCTATCTCGCCGACGGCAAGAAGGTGACGTCGAACGGTCAGCTGATCGAGGCGATCGCCGCCTGCGCCCGCCGCGCCGGCCGCGAGATCGCGAGCCCCGCCGAGGCGCGGAAGATTTTTGGGACGAACAGGTAAGGTATCGCCTCACCCTTCATTGCGTCGTCGCTCCCGCCTTCGCTCTCCGAGCTACGGCGGACAAGCCGCTCCTCGCAATGACGAGCAGGATTGAGTTATGTCCATTCTCGAAAACACCATTTCCCCCGGTAGCGCCGCTTACCACGCCAACCGCGACGGCATGCTTGGTCTCATCGACCGCATGCGCGCGCTGGAAGAGCGCACGCGAGCCGCGTCGGCGGCGGCAAAGGATCGCTTCCACAAGCGCGGCCAGTTGCTGCCGCGCGAGCGCGTCGCGCTGGTGCTCGATCCCGGCGCGCCCTTCATCGAGCTGTCGACGCTCGCCGGCTACATGTTCGATGTACCGGATGCCGGCAAGAGCGTGCCCGGCGGCGGCGTCATCGCCGGCATCGGTTTCGTCTCGGGCATCCGCTGCATGGTCAGTGCCAGCGATTCCGGCATCGATGCCGGCGCGCTCCAACCCTACGGCCTCGACAAGACGCTGCGGGTCCAGGAGCTCGCGCTGGAAAACAAGCTGCCTTATGTCCAGCTCGTCGAAAGCGCCGGCGCCAATCTGCTGCGCTACCGTGTCGAGGATTTTGTTCGCGGCGGCAACATCTTTCGTAACCTTGCGCGGCTCTCGGCGGCGGGTCTTCCAGTCGTGACTGTCACGCATGGCTCGTCCACGGCGGGCGGCGCCTACCAAACCGGCCTCTCCGACTACATCGTCATGGTCCGCGGCCGCACCCGCGCCTTCCTTGCGGGCCCGCCACTGTTGAAGGCTGCGACCGGCGAAATCGCGACCGAGGAAGAGCTCGGCGGCGCCGAGATGCACACGCAGGTGTCCGGCCTCGGCGATTATCTCGCCGAGGACGACCGCGATGCGTTGCGTATCGCGCGCGAGATCATGGCGGCGCTGCAATGGGAACGGCCGGGCAAGGCAGCGTCGGAGTTCAAACCGCCGCGTTACGACCAGGACGAGCTGCTCGGCATCATGCCGATGGACCACAAGCGCCCCGTCGACATGAAGCAGGTGATCGCGCGCATCGTCGACGATTCCGATTTCACCGAGATGGCGCCGAATTACGGCCCGGCCACCGTCTGCGGCCATGCCCGCATCGAGGGCCAGGCGATTGGCATCATCACCAACAACGGGCCGCTCGATCCCGCCGGCGCCAACAAGGCGACGCATTTCATCCAGGCCTGCTGCCAGACCCGCACGCCAATCCTCTATCTCAACAACACCACCGGCTACATGGTCGGCAAATCCTACGAAGAAGCCGGCATGATCAAGCACGGCTCGAAAATGATCCAGGCGGTGACGTCAGCGACGGTGCCGCAGATCACCATCTATTGCGGTGCCTCGTTCGGCGCCGGCAATTACGGCATGTGCGGCCGCGGCTTCCATCCGCGCTTCTGCTTTTCCTGGCCCAATGCCAAGACCGCCGTGATGGGGGGCGAGCAGGCCGCCGAGACCATGGCGATCGTGACCGAGGCTGCCGCGGCGCGTCGCGGCAAGCCGGTAGAGAAGGAAAAACTGGATGCGATGAAGGCGCAGATCGTCGGCGTGTTCGACGGCCAGATGGACGTGTTCTCGACCAGCGCCCGGGTGCTCGACGACGGCGTGATCGATCCGCGCGACACCCGCGCGGTGCTGTCCGAAGTGCTCGCGATCTGCCGCGAGGGCGATTCACGTACACCCCAGCGCATGCAGTTTTCGGTGGCCCGCCCATGAGGAACGGATCAGTGCATCAACGGCCGTTCTTCAGGGTTCTGGTTGCCAATCGCGGCGAGATCGCACTGCGCGTGATGCGCAGCGCGCGGCAGCTCGGCCTTGGCGTCGTCGCGGTCTATTCGGATGCCGATCGCGACGCGCTCCACGTCAAGCAGGCCGACCAGGCTGTGCGGATTGGTGAAGCCTTGCCGGCGCAATCCTATCTCAACATCCCCGCGATCATCGCAGCTGCCAAGGCGAGCGGCGCGGACGCCGTGCATCCCGGCTACGGCTTCCTCGCCGAGAACGAGGACTTTGCGCAGGCCTGCAAGGATGCCGGCCTCGTCTTCATCGGCCCGTCGCCGCAGGCGATCGAGGCGATGGGCAACAAGGCCGGCGCCAAGGAGATCATGAAGAAGGCCGGCGTGCCTGTCGTGCCCGGCTATCAAGGCGCCGACCAGGGCGACGAAATCATGCTTGCGGAGGCCAGGAAGATCGGCTTCCCCGTGATGATCAAGGCGGTCGCCGGCGGCGGCGGGCGCGGGATGCGGCTCGTGAGCGATGCTGCGTCCTTTGCGGATGCGCTGCGCAGCGCGCGGTCGGAGGCCAAGGCGGCGTTCGGCGATCCCACGGTGATCCTCGAGCGCGCCATCCAGAATCCCCGCCACATCGAGATCCAGGTGTTCGGCGACAGCCACGGCAACGCCATCCATCTCGGCGAGCGCGACTGTTCGGTGCAGCGGCGGCACCAGAAGCTGATCGAGGAGGCGCCGTCGCCCGCCGTGACGCCCGAGCTGCGCGCGAAAATGGGCGAGGTCGCTGTCGCAGCGGTCAAGGCGCTGCGCTACGAGGGCGCCGGCACGCTGGAATTCCTGCTCGATGCGAGCGGCGCGTTCTACTTCATGGAGATGAACACGCGCCTTCAGGTCGAGCATCCCGTGACCGAGGCGATTACCGGGCTCGATCTCGTCGAACTGCAACTGCGCGTCGCGCGCGGCGAGGCGTTGCCGGTGAAACAGCAGGACATTCGCTTCCACGGTCATGCGATCGAGGTGCGGCTCTGCTCGGAAGATGCCGCACAGGATTTCATGCCGCAGTCCGGCCGCATGGCGCGCTGGCAGGTGCCTGACGGCATCCGCGTCGAGCACGCGCTGCAATCAGGCTCGGAGATCCCGCCGTTCTACGATTCCATGATCGCCAAGGTGATCAGCCATGGCGCCACGCGCGAGGAGGCGAGGGGGCGGCTGATCGTCGGCCTGGAGCAGCTCACGGCATTTGGCGTGACGACAAACCAGGCCTTCCTGATGTCTTGCCTGCGTCACCCCGGCTTTGCCAGGGGTGAGGCGACGACGGCCTTCATCGGCGCATATCGCGACGCCCTGCTGGCGCCGCAAGCGAACGTCGCATTCGGCATCGCACTGGCGGGTCTGCTGCTCTACGTGACAAATCCTTGCGCGCCGTCATGGCAGCGTGGCCGTAGCCTGTCGGCAACGTTCCCCCTGCCTGCGAAAATTGATATCGCCGGCCACACGCACGAGCTCGAAGTCACGCGCGAGCGTGATGGCAGCTACACCGTCGCCACCGGCGGCCGGCAGGACAGGTTCGAGATCGATCAGCTCGATTCCGACGCCATCCGCTTCCGCCATGGCGGCGTGATGGACAGCGCGAAATTCCTGCGCGACGGTGACCGGCTCTATCTCCAGCACCGCGGCATCCCGCTCGCGGTCACCGATCTCACCCTGGCTGCGCCGAAGGCCGCTGCAAGCAACGGCGGCGATGGCAAAGTCCGCGCCGCACTGAACGGCCGCGTCGTCGCCGTTATGGTCAAGCCCGGCGACCGCGTCATCGCGGGTCAGCCGGTGCTGACGCTGGAAGCGATGAAGATGGAGCACGTCCACAAGGCCGACATCGACGGCGTGGTCGCCGCGATCGACGTCGCCGAGGGCGAGCAGGTGACGACGGGCAGGATCGTGGTGGAGATCGGGGCGTAGCGGAGCAGCGCAACGAGTTATCGTAGGGTGGGCATAGGTGCGAAGCGCCGTGCCCACGGAATGCCGGCGATTCTACGCACCGATGGTGGGCACACTACGCTTTGCCCACCCTACGGGATCGCGTTGCTCCGCCCCGTCCCCTCATTGAGCAAGCACGCCACCTGGTGCCCGGCACCCGCGTCCACCAGCGCCGGCCGCTCGGTCTTGCACCGCTCCATCGCAAACCGGCAGCGGGTGTGAAACGCGCAGCCGGACGGCGGATTGACCGGGCTCGGCACGTCGCCGTCGACCAGCGGGGCGAGCTTCTTTGCGAGCGGATTGGCGATCGGCACGGAGGCGAGCAGGGCCTGCGTGTAGGGATGCCTGGGATTGCGGAACAACTCGTCCTTGTCGGCGATCTCGACGATGCGGCCGAGATACATCACGGCGACGCGGTGGCTGATATGGGCGACCACGGCGAGGTCGTGCGCGATGAAGAGATAGGAGAAGCCGTGCTGGCGCTGCAGGTCGATCAGGAGATTGATCACCTGCGCCTGGATCGAGACGTCGAGCGCGGACACCGGCTCGTCGCAGACGATCAGCCGTGGCTCCAGCGCAAGCGCCCGTGCGATGCAGATGCGCTGGCGCTGGCCGCCGGAGAACTGATGCGGAAAGTTACGCATCTGGTCGGGCCGCAGTCCCACCTGCTCGAACAGCTTTGCGACCCGCGCCTCCAGCGCCTTGCCGGTCGCGAGGCCGTGTACGGCGAGCGGCTCGCCGACGATGTCGCCCGCGGTCATGCGCGGATTGAGCGAGGCGAACGGGTCCTGGAACACGATCTGCATCGAGCGCCGGTACGGGCGCAGCGCGGTCTTGGAGAGACGGGTAATGTCCTCGCCGTCGAGACGGATCTGGCCGGAGGTCGGCTCGACCAGCCGCAGCACGCTGCGCGCCACGGTCGATTTCCCGCAGCCGGATTCGCCGACCAGCCCCAATGTCTCGCCGGCATGAAGCGAGAACGAGACGCCGTCGACCGAATGGACGGTGCCGACCTGCCGGCGCAGCACGCCGGCGCGCACCGGATAGTGCTTCTTGAGATCGATGACTTCGAGCAACGCCTCGGTCATGCCACCTCCGCCACTTCAGCCGCACGCCAGCAGGCGGCAAGGTGGCCGCCGCCCCAGTCCATGAGCGGCGGATATTCCTCGCAGCGTTTGATCGCGAGCTTGCAGCGCGGTGCGAATGCACAGCCCTTGGGCAGGCGCACCAGCGAGGGCACGGTGCCGGGGATTTCGTTGAGCCGCTCCTGCGCGGCGACGCCGGGGGCCGGCACGGCCGGGATCGAGGCCATCAGCCCGCGCGTATAGGGATGCTTTGGCGCGGCGAACAGCGCCTCGACACTGGCTTCCTCGACCTTCCGCCCCGCATACATCACGATCACGCGCTGCGCGGTCTGCGCGACGACGCCGAGATCATGCGTGATCAGCACGAGGCCGGTGCCGAGCTCCTTCTGGAGATCGAGGATCAGCGCCAGAATCTGCGCCTGGATGGTGACGTCGAGCGCGGTGGTCGGCTCGTCCGCGATCAGCAGCGCCGGCCGGCAGGCCAGCGCCATCGCGATCATCGCGCGCTGGCGCATGCCGCCGGAGAGCTGATGCGGATACTCGCGCGCGCGCCGGGCCGGTTCAGGAATGCGCACCAGCCGCAGCATCTCGACTGCGACGTCCTGCGCCTCGCGGTTGGACAGGTTCCGATGCAGCCGCACGGCCTCGACGATCTGGTCGCCGATCCGCATCACCGGGTTGAGCGACGTCATCGGCTCCTGGAAGATCATGGAGATGCGGTTGCCCCTGACAGCACGCATCCCGGCCTCGTCCAGCGCCAGCAGATCGGTGCCTTCGAGCGAGATCGAGCCGCCGACAATGCGGCCGGGCGGATCGGGGACGAGCCGCATCAGCGACAGCGCAGTGACGCTCTTGCCGCAACCGGATTCGCCCACGATCGCCAGCGTCTCGCCGCGCTTCACGGTGAATGAAATGTCATCAACCGCCTTGAACAGGCCGGAATTCGTGAAGAACACCGTCTTCAGGTTCTTCACCTCGAGCACGAGATTGGATTGATCAGCCATCAGCCGCGCTGCCGGGGATCGAGGATGTCGCGCAGGGCGTCGCCGAACAAATTGGCGCCGAACACGGCGAGGCTGATGGCGATGCCCGGGAAGATCACCAGCCACGGCGCTGTGCGGACATATTCGGCGGCAGATTCGGAGAGCATGCGGCCCCACGACGGATAAGGCTCGGGAATGCCGAGGCCGAGGAAGGAGAGCGAGGCCTCGGTCAGGATGGTCGAGCCGAGCTGCGCGGTCGCCAGCACGATCAGCGGCGCCAGCGTGTTCGGCAGCACATGGCGCAGCGCGATCCGCACCTCGCTCATGCCGATCGACTTGGCGGCCTCGACGAATGGCAGTTCACGCAGCGCCAGCGTGTTGGCGCGGGTGACACGCGAGACGGTCGGGATCAGCGGAATGGCAATGGCCAGGATGACATTCGGCAGCGATGGCCCGAGCGCGGCCGTCATGATCAGGGCCAGCACCAGCAGCGGCAACGCCTGGAGGACGTCGGAGATGCGCTGAAACACGAGATCGACCCAGCCGGAGAGATAGCCGGAGGTCAGTCCGACGATCACGCCGATGGTGCCGCCGAGCGCGGTCGAGCCGATCCCGACCGCGAGCGAGATCCGCGCGCCGTGGATGATGCGGCTGAACACGTCGCGGCCGAAGGAGTCCGTGCCCATCCAGTGCGCCAAGCTTGGGCGCGCCAGCGCACGCGCGGCATCGACCGTGAGGGGATCATAGCGCGCGATGAAGTCGGCGAAGATCGCCGTCAGCACGAACACCGCCATAATGATCAGCCCGGCCGCGCCCAGCACGTGGCGCTGCGCCAGGAACAGCACGCGCCGCCAGCCGCCGGTCGCGTGCGCTCCGGCGCGCCTCAGTTCAACGTCAAAGTCGATCGCGGCCAAACAGCTCTCCTAATCCGTGTACCTGATCCGCGGGTCGAACACCGCGTACAGCATATCGACGATGAAATTCGCGCTCACCACGACGACGGCAATCAGCATCACGAGGTTCTGCACGATCGGATAGTCGCGCCAGCGGATCGCCTCGACCAGAAAGCGCGCGACGCCGGGGATGTTGAACACGGTCTCGGTCACGATCAGGCCGCCGATCAGGAACGCCGCCTCGATGCCGATCACGGTGATGACGGGCAGGATCGCGTTCTTCAGCGCGTGCTGATAATTCACGGCGGCATCGGAGGCGCCCTTGGCGCGGGCGGTGCGGATGTAATCCTGCCGCAGCACCTCCAGCATCGAGGAGCGGGTGATGCGCATGGTCAGCGCGGCGCTGCGGAAGCCGACGGCGGCGGCGGGCACGGCATAGGTCGCGAAGGCTTCGAGCCAGGTCTGCGGATTGGGATTGAAGATCGGCATCTGGCCGAACATCGCCACCGAGGCGGTGAGGATGAGCAGGCCGAGCCAGAACGAGGGCAGCGACAAGCCGCTGAGGCTGACGACGCGCAAGCCGTAGTCGAGCCTTGTGCCCTGCTTCACCGCGCTGATGACGCCTAAGGGAATGCCGATCGACGCCGAGAACAACAGCGCCAGGCCGGCAAGCCGCGCGGTGATCGGAATCCGCGGCAAAATCTCCTGCAGCGCCGGCTTCTCTGAGACGTAGGAGTAGCCGAAGTCGCCGCGCAGAAAGCCGCTGATCCAGTGCCAATATTGCACGATCAGCGGCTGATCGATGCCGAGCTCCTTCTCCAGATTGGCCTTGTCGGCGGGATCGACGTAGCCGGCCGCGGCAAACAGGATGTCGACGATGTTGCCGGGCACGATGCGCAGCAGGAAGAAGATGACGACCGAGATCCCGAACAGGGTCACGAGCATCAGGAACAGGCGCCGCACCAGATAGGCAAACATGCATCGCCTCCCGTCGAACCCGTCAGCCGCCCGCGCTACTTGTCCATCCAGACATCCTCGTAGCGAAAGCCGTTATAGGAGCTGTTCGACATGATCGTGACCCCCTTCACATAGGGCTGCCAGCAGCTGCCGGCCCGCGCATGGAAGATGATGGGGCGGGCCACGTCCTCCTGGAGCTTCTTGTCGATCTCCCAGACCAGTTGCTTGCGCTTGTTGACGTCGGTCTCCTGCGACTGCGCGTCGAACAGCTTCTCGATCTCCTTGTTGCAGTAATTGGTGTAGTTCCGCTCGGAGCCGCAGGAATAGTTTTCGTAAAAGGACTGGTCGGGATCGTCGACGGAATTGCCGGTCAGATTGAGGCCGAGCATGTAGTCCTTGCGCGCGACTTTCGGGAACCAGTTCGCGGTTTCGACGACGTCGAGCTCGCCGTCGATATAGATGCTCTTGAGCTGGTCGATCAGGATCACCGCGGGATCGCGATATTCCGCGAGATTGCGCGTCGAGACCTTCACCGCGAGATGCTTGTCGGGGCCGTAGCCCGCCTTCTGCATCAGCTTCTTTGCTTCCTCCCGGTTCGCATTCACGTCCGGACCATAGCCGGGAATGGTCGCAAGCTTGTCCTTGGGCATGCCCCAGATGCCTTGCGGCGGTGGCAGCATGGTGCCGCCGACATCGGCCTGGCCCTCGAACAGGATGTCGACGAAGGCCTTGCGATCGAGCGCCATCGCCATCGCGCGGCGAATGTCGATGTTGTCGAACGGCGGCGCGGTCGAATTGACGATGATGTTGGTCGAAACGTTGGTCGGTTCGACGACGCAAGTCGCGTTCGGCGCCTGCGATTTGATGTCCTTGAGCAGCGGGATGGTGATATGCGTCGGGAAAGTCATGTCGAACTTTCCGGCGACGAAGGCGAGGATGGCGGTCGAGCGGTTCGTGATGATCGTGTACTCGACGCCGTCGAGATGGGGCAGGCCCTTCCTCCAGTAGTCCGGGTTTCGAGCGAGCTTGATCGATTCATTGGCCTTGAACTCGACGAATTTGAACGGCCCGGTCCCGATCGGATGGGTGCGCATCTCCGCCGGCGAGACATGGCAGGGATAAACCGGCGTGTAGCCGGAGGCGAGCATCGCCAGTAACGAGGGTTGCGGCCGCTTCAGGTCGAAGGACACCTCGAAGTCGCCGTTGGGCGTGACGTCGTTGACCTGTTCGTACCAGGTCTTGCGAGGGTTCTGCCGGAGCTTCTGCTGCGATTTGCCCATCAGCAGGTCGAAGGAGCATTTGACGTCGGCCGATGTGAATGGCTTGCCGTCATGCCACTTGACGCCCTGGCGCAGCTTGAACGTCAGCTTCTTGTTGTCGCCGCTCCAGGACCAGCTTTCCGCAAGTTCAGGCTTGATGCTGTCGGGACTGTTCTGCGCTTTGTGCTGGTCGTAGATGACGAGGTTGTTGAATACCCCCATGAACGGCACGTTGACCGAATAGGTCGCGCCCTCGAGAATCGAGGCGTTCGCCGGACTGTCGCGGTGATAGATCCGCAGGATCCCGCCCTGCTTGGGCTCGCCGGCGAGCGTGGTGGTTGAGGCCGTCAGCACAGATAGCGCCGCCACTACGGCGAGCGCCCACACGCTCCGCATGCTCATCCTCCCTGGACAACGGCCTTTTCGGCCTGTTTGTCGGACGATAGCGACGCGCGCGCAGCGAGGCAACCCGCAAGGCCAGCAGCCGCCTCGACAATTCGGATGACGGAAGGCCGCAGGGTTTCACACTCTCATCATGTGAGAGTGCAGGTGCGAACAGGTCGCGGAACTGTAATGTGTGCCTGCTTCTCACACGATCTTCGACGTCTTGTTGCCCCAGTACCGATCTCGCAGCAGCCGCTTGTACAGCTTCCCCGTCGGCAGCCGCGGTAGCTCCTTTTCAAAGTCGACCGAGCGCGGCACTTTCTGCCGCGACAGCGATTTCGCGCAGAAGGCGATCAGTTCCTCGGCGAACGCGGGACCCGGCACGATTCCGGGCATCGGCTGTACCACCGCCTTCACCTCTTCGCCGAGATCGGGATTGGGCACGCCGAACACCGCGGCGTCGGCGACCTTCGGATGGGTGATCAGCAGATTCTCGCATTCCTGCGGGTAGATGTTCACGCCACCGGAGATGATCATGAAGGTCGCACGATCGGTCAGGTAGAGAAAGCGATCCGCGTCGACATAGCCGACGTCGCCCACCGTGCTCATGCTGCCGTCGGCCGAGCGCGCCTCTTTCGTCTTCTCGGGGTCGTTGAAATATTCGAACGGCGAGGCCGTCTTGAACCAGACCTGGCCCGGCGTGCCGGTCGGGCACGCCTGCATGTTTTCGTCGAGGATGTGGAGGTCGCCGAGCAGCACCTTGCCGACGGTGCCGCGGTGGCTAAGCCATTCTTCGCTGTTGCAGGCGGTGAAGCCGAGGCCTTCGGTCGCGCCGTAATATTCGTGGATGATCGGCCCCCACCATTTGATGATGTCGTCCTTGACCAGCGCCGGGCAGGGCGCGGCGGCGTGGATCGCGATCTCCAGCGACGACAAATCGTAGCGGCTTCGCACCTCTTCCGGCAGCTTCAGCATGCGCGAGAACATCGTCGGCACCAGCTGGGTGTGGGTGATGCCCCATTGCTGCACGAGCAGGAGGTAACGCTCGGGATCGAAGCTCTCCATGATGATCACGGTGCCGCCCATGCGGATCGTGAGGTTCACGGCGGCTTGCGGCGCCGAGTGATAGAGCGGGGCCGGCGACAGATAGACCATGCCCTCGCGGTAGTGCCAGAGCTTGGTCAGGAAATCGAAAAGCGGCAGATTGTGTTTTGGCGGCTCCTCCGGCAGCGGCCGCAGGATTCCTTTCGGCCGTCCCGTTGTGCCTGACGAATAGAGCATGGCGGTGCCGAGCCATTCGTCGGCGATCGGCGTCGCCGGCAGACCGGCGGTCGCGTCCTTAAGGCCGACGATACGATCGCTCTCGCCCGGACCGTCGGCGACGATGCAGAGCCTGATGTCCGGACAGGCGTTGATCGCCTCGCGCGCGATGTCGAGCTTTGCAACGGACGTGATCAGGATCTTCGACTGGCTATTGACGAGGAGATAGGCGAGCTCGCCCGGCGTCAGGAACGAATTGATGCAGGTGTAGTACAGCCCGGAGCGCTCGCCCGCGCCGCAGGCTTCGAGGTAGCGCGAATTGTTCTCCATGAAGATCGAATAATGGTCGCGCCGCTTCAAGCCGTGCTTGCGGAACAAATGCGCCAGGCGGTTGCTGCGCGCATCGAGTTCGCGATAGGTGACGGCCTCGCCGGTCGCCGCCATGATGAAGGCGGGCTGGAGCGGGCGCAGGCGGGCATGCTGACCGGGATACATCCGTCCTCCAGGTGAATTATGCGGCGAGAAGCAGGATTTCGCGCAACTGCGCGGGGCCGTCGATCTTGCGCGGATTGCGCGGGATCCAGTTCGTGCGCATCGCTTGTTCCGCGATGGCGTCGAAATGCTCCGGCGACACGCGCACGTCGGACAGGCTCCGGGGCATGCCGAGCGAGCGGATGAATGCGTCGAGCACGTCGGCGGCGTTGTGGCCGGGATAGCCCATCGCGGCCGCGACGATCATCTGGCGCTCGGCATTGTCGCGCGCATTCCAGCGCATCACCGCCGGCAACATGATGCAGGAGGTGTAGCCGTGCGGCACGTCGAAGGCCGCGCCGAGCACGTAGCCGATGCCGTGGCTCGCGCCCATGGGAACGCCGGCTGAAAGCGCCCCCATCGACAGCCAGGTGCCGATCTGCGCGTCCATGCGGGCATCGAGGTCGGCAGGATCGGCCTTCACCCGCGGCAGCGCGTCGGCGAGCATGGCGAGGCCCTTGACCGACTGGGCATCGGCATAAGGGTGCGTCTCGTTCGAGCAGATCGCCTCGACGCAATGGTCGACGGCGCGGATGCCGGTGGAGAGGAACAGACATTCCGGCGTGTGCACGGTGATGGCAGGATCGAGGATGGTCGCGCGCGGCACCGTCAGCGGATGCCGCAGCATCTGCTTCACATGCGTGCGCAGGTCGGTGACGCCGGCGATCGCGCTGAACTCGCCGCCGGCGATCGTGGTCGGCACGCTGATCTGCCGTACGCTCGGCGCGTTCATCTCGGGCGCGACGCCCTTGTGGACGCGGATGCGCTCGATGCCGTCGACGTCGTCGATGCCGTTGGCAAGGCAGAGCTGCACCGCCTTGGCGCCGTCGGTGATCGAGCCGCCGCCCACGGTGACGATCAGGTCGGCGCCCGCCTCACGCGCGGCGTTGGTGGCCGCGATCACCGCCTCGCGCGGCGTATGCGCCGGCATGGCATCGAACAGGCCGGCGCAGCGGGCGCCGAGTGCTTCCTTGATCCTGGTGATTTCGTCGGTTTGCCGGTTCAGCGTGCCCGAGACCATCAGGAAGGCACGGCGCGTCCCCAGCCGGTCCATCTGTGCGACGATAGCCGCGGCCGCCGGATGGCCGAACACGACCTCCTCGATCGCGCCGTAAACGACACGTCCCTGGTGCACGCCTGTCCTCCCCGGACACTTCGTCTTGTTTTTGGTGGGGTAATCTAGCCGAGCCCGCCGTTCCCGTCATGTGCGAACACGCTGGTCTCTCTCCCCCCTCTCCCCGCTTGCGGGGAGAGGGTTGGGGTGAGGGGCTCTCCGCGAGGGAGGTGACAGCTGGAGTCGCGGAGAGCCCCCTCACCCGGATCGGATCTTGCGATGCGCTCCGGCCTCTCCCCGCAGGCGGGGAGAGGCGAAGAAAGGTCGGCGTCCAAACCCAACTCTCTCCATGTCAACCCGCCATCCGGCCAGGGCATCCGTCGAAGCATTGCGCCCGCATTGGTCTTGAAGAGTTCATCATTGCCACCCATCTTGTGGCGCCCGCTTGCAGGAGGGTAACCTGCATTTTCCGCGGTTTTTATAAGAGGACCTGGGATGACTGGACCGGATGGACACGAGCCGTTTGTCAAAACGCACGATTTCGTTCAGCCCGGGCCCCGTGCAATGCCTTACGCAATTGCCGGTCTCCTCGCCGCAGCATTCGCTCTTTCCGGCTGTGACAAGCCGGCGTCTCAGGCCTCCGCTCCGCCGCCCGCGCCGGTGACCGTCGCCCAGCCGGTCAAGCGCACCGTCACCGATTGGGACGAGTTCACCGGCCGCTTCGAGGCGATGGAGGAGGTACAGGTGCGACCCCGCGTCGGCGGCTTCGTCAACTCCGTCGAATTCCAGGACGGCGCGATCGTGCGTCAGGGCGATCTGCTCTACGTCATCGACCCCCGTCCGTTCGAGGCGGTCGCCGAGCAGGCCGACGGCCAGCTCTCCGACGCGCGCGCCAAGGTGGAGCTTGCCAAGCGCGAGCTCGACCGCGGTTTGAGCCTGGTCCAGACCAGCGCGGTCTCCGAGCAGGCCGTCGATCAGCGCCGCCAGGCCTTGCAGGCCGCGCATGCCGCGGAGACGCAGGCTGCAGGCGCGCTGAAGGCCGCCCGGCTCAATATCGAGTTTACGCATGTGACTGCGCCGATCACCGGCCGGGTCAGCCGCCATCTCGTCAGCCCCGGCAATCTCGTGCAGGGCAGCGACAACGGCTCTTCGACCTTGCTGACCTCGATCGTGACGCTCGACCCGATCTACGTCTATTTCGACATGGATGAGGCCACCTTCATCAAATACAGCAAGCTGTGGTTCGAAGGCCGCCGCCCGAGCTCGCGCGATACTGCGAACCCGGTCCAGGTGACGCTCGCCGGCGAGACAAAACCGTCGCATGAGGGTAGCATCAACTTCCTCGACAACCGCCTTGACGTCTCCACCGGCACGCTGCGCAGCCGCGCCGTGGTCAAGAACACCGATCTGTCGATCCTGCCCGGCCAGTTCGGCCGCGTCCGCCTGATCGGCAGCGCGCCCTATGAGGCGCTGCTGATTCCCGACGTCGCGGTCGCGACCGACCAGTCCCGCAAGATCGTGTTCGTGGTCAAGCCTGACGACACCGTTGAGGCGCGCCCCGTGGTGCTCGGTCCGCTCGACGACGGCCTGCGCGTGATCCGCGAGGGGCTGAAGGCGGAGGACCGCGTCATCGTCAACGGCATCCAGCGCGCCCGCGTCGGCGCCAAGGTCGCGCCGCAGACTGCTCCAGCGCCGGCCGGTGGCAAGTCATGAATCTCGGTCGTCTCTCCATCAACCAGCCCATCCTGGCGATGGTGCTGTCGATCGTGCTGCTGATCGTCGGCGCGCTTGCCTACTCCACCTTGCCGGTGTCCGAATATCCGCAAGTTGTGCCGCCGACCGTGGTGGTCACCACGCAATATCCCGGTGCCTCCGCGCAGACTGTGTCCGACACCGTCGCCGCTCCCATCGAGCAGGAGATCAACGGTGTCGAGGACATGCTGTATCTCTACAGCCAGGCGACCTCGAACGGCCAGCTCACCATCACCGTCACCTTCAAGCTCGGCACCGATCTCGACAAGGCCCAGGTGCTGGTGCAGAATCGCGTCGCGATCGCGCAGCCGCGCCTTCCTGAAGAGGTGCAGCGCAACGGCGTCACCACGCGCAAGAACTCGCCCGACATCCTGATGGTCGTGTTCATGCTGTCGCCCGACGACACTTTCGACCAGCTCTACATCTCCAATTACGCACTGCTCCAGGTCCGCGACCAGCTGCTGCGCATCGACGGCGTCGGCGACATCCAGATTTTCGGCGCGCGCGATTATTCGATGCGGCTGTGGCTCGATCCCGATCGGATCGCCAATCTCGGCCTGACCTCGACCGAAGTGCTGGCCGCGATCCGGGCGCAGAACGTGCAGATCGCGGGCGGCCAGATCGCCGAGCCGCCGATCGCCGACCGCGCCTTCCAGCCGAACCTCACCTTCACGGGCCGCCTGAAGGACCAGAAGCAGTTCGAGGACATCCTGATCAAGGCCGGCTCCGACGGCCGCACCGTGCGCCTGCGCGACGTCGCCCGTATCGAGCTCGGCGCGCTCGCCTACAGCACCAACAGCTTCCTGCTGCGCAAATCAGCGGTCGCCATGCTGGTGACGCAGCGGCCGGGGTCGAACGCACTGGCGACGGCAAAGCACATCTCCGACACGATGACGAAGCTGAAGGAGAGCTTCCCGAAAGGTCTTGATTACAACATCGGCTACAATCCGACCGAATTCATCGCGCAGTCCGTCCACGAGCTGATCAAGACCATCTACGAGGCCATGCTGCTCGTGGTCATCGTGGTGCTGGTGTTCCTGCAAGGTTGGCGGCCCGCGATCATTCCGATCATCGCTATACCGGTTTCGCTGGTCGGCACCTTCGCGGTGATGGCGGCGCTGGGCTTCTCCATCAACAATCTCACGCTGTTCGGCCTCGTGCTCGCCGTCGGCATCGTGGTCGACGACGCCATCGTCGTGGTCGAGAATGTCGAGCGCCATCTCGAGCACGGCTTGAGCCGGCGCGATGCTGCGCTCAAGACCATGGAGGAGGTCGGCGGCGCGCTGGTCTCGATCGCGCTGGTGCTCTGCGCGGTGTTCGTCCCGACGGCATTCCTCGGTGGCATTTCCGGGCAGTTCTTCCAGCAATTCGCCGTCACCATCGCGGTCGCGACCGCGATCTCCTGCTTCTGCTCGCTGACGCTGTCGCCGGCACTGGCTTCGCTGATCCTCACCCCGCACGAGGAGAAGCGGCCGCCCGCCGCCTGGAATCTGATCGCGCGGGCGTGGGGTGCCTTCACCGGCGTCTTCAACCGCGTCTTCGACCGCCTGGCGCATGGCTATGCCGGCCTCGCCAATTTCGTGATCCGGCATTCAGTGGTGATGATCCTGATCTATGTCGTGCTGATCGGCAGCGCCGGCTGGCTGATCGGGACGACGTCGCAAGGCTTTATTCCGGCGCAGGACCGCGGCTACGTCATCATCTCCGTGCAATTGCCGGGCGCGGCGTCGCTGGCGCGCACCACGGAGGTCGTGCGCGAGATCGAGCGGATCTCGCTGGATACGCCGGGTATCGTCCGCGTCGCGGCCTTCGCCGGTTTCTCCGGTGCGACGCGCACCCAGGCCGGCAATGCGGCCGCACTATTCCCTGTATTCGACGAGCCCGAGGTACGGCTCAAGAAAGGGCTGACCGCGAACGCCATCACGGCCGAGCTGCGCAAGCGGCTCGCCGCGATCCAGGGCGCGTTCATCATCGTCATTCCGCCGCCGGCCGTGCCCGGCATCGGCACCGGCGGCGGCTTCACCATCCGCATCCAGGACCGCCAGGGCCGCGGGCCGGAGCTGCTCGCCGCGGCCACCGACGAGCTTGTCGCCGCGGCGCGCAAATCGCCTTCGCTGCTCGCTCCCTCGGTGTTTTCGCCGTTCTCGGCCAACACGCCGCAGCTCTTCGTCGATATCGACCGCACCAAGGCGCAGAAGCTCGGCGTGCCCATCGCCAACATCAACGACACGATCCAGACCTATTTCGGATCGACCTATGTCAACGACTTCAACCTGTTCGGCCGTACCTATCACGTCACCGCGCAGGCCGATTTCCCGTTCCGGAAAGAACCGAGCGACCTCTCACGCCTGCGCACGCGCAACGCCTCCGGCGATATGGTGATGCTCGGCAGCGTGGTCGAGTTCAAGGACGTGTCGGGCCCGGACCGCGTCGCGCGCTACAATCTCTATGCGGCGTCCGAGCTTCAGGGCGAGCCGGCGCCGGGCACCAGCTCGACCACCGCGCTCAACACCATCAAGAAGCTCGCGGACGACACCCTGCCGAGCGGCTTCACCTTCGAATGGACCGACCTGTCCTACCAGCAGGTCACGGGCGGCAATGCCGGCCTCTACGTGTTCCCGATCTGCGTGCTGTTCGTCTATCTCGTGCTCGCGGCGCAATATGGCAGCTGGACCCTGCCGTTCGCGGTGATCCTGATCGTGCCGATGTGCTTGCTCGCCGCCACCATCGGCGTGCGCATCATGGGCCAGGACGTCAACATCCTCACCCAGATCGGCTTCGTCGTTCTGGTGGGGTTGGCGGCCAAGAACGCGATCCTGATCGTCGAGTTCGCACGCGACATCGAGAACGAGGGCAAGCCGCGGCTGGAGGCCGTGATCGACGCCTGCCGCCTGCGCCTGCGACCGATCCTGATGACCTCCTTCGCCTTCATCCTCGGCGTGCTGCCGCTGGTGATCTCGAGCGGCTCCGGCTCGGAGATGCGGCAGGCCGTCGGCGTTGCCGTCTTCTTCGGCATGATCGGCGTCACCCTGTTCGGGCTGCTGTTCACCCCGATCTTCTATGTGGTGGTGCGGAACCTTGCCGAGGGGCGGAACGAGGGGAAGAAGCCGGAGGTGGCTGCTCCGTAAGTGTTGGTGAGGGCCACTGGCGCTTCCAAATTTCCGGTGTCGTCCCGACGAACGCGCGCCTTCGCGTCCGGGACGACAGCGGTTGTTTGCCGCGCAGCCTTCCTGCCCCCGCCATACTAACGACCAACATGAAATGGATGGGCACACGCGGGGTTCTTCACTAGTATCCGCGCGATTTCAAAACAGAAAACTGCTGGGAGCTTAACGAATGAAATCAGCACTTTTGGCTGCCGTCGCAACCTCTGCCCTGCTCCTCGCCGCGCCGGCCTCCGCGCAAGGCGTCAAGATCGGCATCCTCAACGACCAGTCCGGCGTCTATGCCGATTACGGCGGCAAATGGTCGGTCGAGGCCGCCAAGATGGCGATCGAGGACTTTGGCGGCGAGGTGCTGGGCCAGAAGATCGAGCTCGTCACCGCCGATCACCAGAACAAGCCGGATCTTGCGAGCTCGATCGCGCGGCGCTGGTACGACGTCGAGAACGTCGACATGATCACGGAGCTGACGACCTCCTCGGTCGCGCTTGCGATCCACGAGCTCTCCAAGGAAAAGAAGAAGATCGACGTCGTCGTCGGCGCCGCGACCTCGCGCCTCACTGGCGATGCCTGCCAGCCCTACGGCTTCCACTGGGCCTACGACACCCGCGCGCTTGGCGTCGGCACCGGCGGTGCGCTGACCAAGGCCGGCGGCGACACCTGGTTCTTCCTCACCGCCGACTACGCCTTCGGCTACGCGCTGGAGAAGGACACCAGCGAGATCGTCACCGCCAATGGCGGCAAGGTGGTCGGTTCGGTGCGCGTGCCGCTGAATTCCTCGGACTTCTCCTCCTTCCTGCTCCAGGCGCAGAGCTCGAAGGCGAAGATCGTCGGTCTCGCCAATGCCGGCCTCGACACCACCAACTCGATCAAGCAGGCGTCCGAATTCGGCATCGTCGCCAGTGGCCAGAAGC
This sequence comes from Bradyrhizobium xenonodulans, assembly GCF_027594865.1. Lineage (NCBI taxonomy): Bacteria > Pseudomonadati > Pseudomonadota > Alphaproteobacteria > Hyphomicrobiales > Nitrobacteraceae > Bradyrhizobium > Bradyrhizobium xenonodulans. The sequence continues at coordinate 8,050,509 of NZ_CP089391.1, read as the reverse complement.
TCGCCGGCCTCCTGATGACGCTGGCCGAAGTGAACGGTCTCGGCTTGCAGGCGGCGCAGGGCCTGGTGCTGACCGAGGGCTATTACTGGGATCTCAACGACCGCACGCGCCATTTCGGCGAACGCTTCTTCAAGCGCACCAGCCGGATGCCGAACATGATCCAGGCCGGCACCTATTCGGCGACGATCAGCTATCTCAAGGCGGTCAAGGCCGCCGGCACCAAGGATCCGGATGCGGTTGCCAAGAAGCTGAAGGAACTGCCGGTCGACGACGACTTCGCGCAGGGCGGCAAGGTGCTCGAGAACGGCCGCATGGTCCACGACATGTATCTGTTCGAGGTCAAGAAGCCGTCGGAATCGAAGAAGCCCTGGGACTATTACAAGCTGCTCGCCACCGTCCCCGGCGACAAGGCCTTCTTCGCCGCCAAGGACAGCGGCTGCCCGCTGACGAAGTGACGGAAGAGGCACAGCGAGTGCCACATTCTCGCTGTCGTCCCCGCGAACGCGGGGACCCATCACCACAGGGAGGAGCCGTGGAGCGAGCCGGTGACTCCGAGTCTTCGCCAAACTACTCCCTGTGGTTATGGGTCCCGGATCTGCGCTTCGCTTGTCCGGGACGACAGCGGAATGTGTGACCGCTGCTCGCGTCTCACTTCACCAGCCGCAACACCACCGCTCCGAGAGCCCCCGCCCACAGCGCAATGGCCGCGATGCCCTGGATCGCAAAGCCGGGGCCGCGCTTGGCCGCCGCCTGCGAATAGCCGATGAAGTAGACGATGCGGCCGATGATCCAGATCGCGCCGGTCCCGGCTGCAATGGCATCGCTGATATAGATCGCGAACAGCCAGAGTGCCGGCAGAACGATCGGCATCCATTCCAGCGTGTTCGCCTGGATGCGGAAGGCGCGCTCGAAGTCGGGATGGCCCGATGTCGCCGGCACCTTGACGCCCGTCTTCGAACGCGACCGCGAGACGTTCATGATGGTGAAGAAATAAAATGCAATCGCCAGCAGCGTGACGAGGGCGGTGAGATGATACATCGCTCGGTTTCCCCAAAGAGACCGCGCTTCAATAGCCCGTCAGCTCGAGATAGCCAACGCCGTCATGCGTCCCGGCAAAGCTGATCGGCCCTTCCCAGTAGGAGAAGCCGGTCCCCATCCACGCCCCGGGATTGAGCGGCTTGCAGGAAATCGAGAACGAACGCGAGGGGATCGCAATCTGCCATTCCACCGGCAGCTTATGTCCCGCCACCTCGGCCGTCGCCTTCGGCATCATCTGGATATCGCCGCCCGCAATCATCTGCGTGTCGCCGGCGGCACTGATCCAGTTGCCGAACGGGTAGCCCTTGCCGTCGTTCTGGCGCAGCCGGTACAGCATCAGCTTGTCGCCGGATGACAGATGCAGCGACAGCCAGTCCCAGCCGGTCTGGTCGGCGTCGAGCGGCTGGCTGCTCCATTCGCGGTCCATCCAGGCATGGCCGGACACATCGACCGGCTTGTCGTCGATGGTGAGCGTGCCGCGCGCACGGTAGAACGGCTGGCTGTAATAGTACGACGCCTGCCCGCGCTCGGATTTGCGGCTGTAGCCGCGATCGCCCTGCAGCACCACCGGACGATCGGCTTCCAGCGTCAGCGCGTAACTGAAATCCGTGCCGGACGCTTTCAACGTCAGCGGCGCCAGAGTGCGATCGTCGGTGCGCTCAACACCTTTCAGCTCCCAATCGTCGATCCATGCCGCAAACGGCTTTGCCGTGACGCCGGCCTGTCCGATGCCGCCGCGCGAAAACACTTCGTTGAAGCGGTGGGTGTCGGCGCGTGTCACTGCGGCATGCGCCATCCAGATCTGTTGATTGGCCCAGCCCTCGCCTTGCGGTCCCGGCTGCGCCGCCTGGCGAAACAGCGTCCATTGCAGGCCGCAGGCCGCGCCGCTGCTGTCGACGAGGTTTGCCGTGAGATACCACCACTCGATGCGAAACTCCGGATGCGGGCCGTGATCGCCCGGGAAGTCGAACGTCTTTCCCGGCGTCACCTTGGCGAAGCCGTTGGCGGTCTCGCCGAGCCCGGCATAGCCTTGCGCATCCGCGCGGCGGGCGAGCGCGAGCGCGGCGATGCCGCCGGCAAAGGCGCGGCGCGAGATGTTGTCAGCGCTCATTGGCAAACACCTTGACGAGGCTCGCCGGCTGCATCCGCGCCAGCCGGAGCATCGGCAGCAATGCGGCCAGCAGCGAAGCGATCAGCGCGACCACAACCAGCTCGACCAATTGCAGGGGAAACACATGGAACGGCAGCCGCCAGCCGAACGCCTTCACGTTCACGATCGCAATCAGGCACCACGCCACCAGCAGCCCGAGCGGCACGGCCAGTAGCGATGTGAACAGCGCAACCGACAGTGTTTTGGTCAATTCGATCGCGGCAAGGCGCGGCCGCGTGATGCCGACCGCCCAGAGCGGCGCAAGCTGCGGCAGGCGCGAATTCGCCAGCGTCAAGAGGCTGGTCAGCAGCGCGATGCCGGCGACACCGAGCGTGAAGGCATTGAGCGCCGACGTCACCGCAAAGGTGCGGTTGAAGATGCGGATCGATTCTACCTTCACCGTCGCCTGATCCGCGACGCTGCGGCCGTCGAGCGCGAACTGCTTCTGAAGCGCCCCAATCAGGCCGGGGATATTCTCCTTCGCGACGATCAGGCCGATCCGGGTCTGCGGCGTCTGCGGAAAGTGCCGGATCAGCGCCGCGACATTGACGGCGAATTGTCCCTTGGGGTTGCCGTAATCGGCATAGATGCCGACGATATCAAGCTCCCACGCCCCGCCGGGCGCCGGCACTTCGATGACGTCGCCGACGCGGACATTGAGGCGTCGGCTCAATTGCTCGCTGATGAAGGCGGCATTGCCCGGCACGAGCTGCGTCCACGCACGCGGCGCGGTCTCCAGCAGCGGCCAGCGCTCGCGATAGAGGGCGTGGTCGGGCAGCCCAAGCAACTCCACCGGCTGGCCCTGAACCTGCGCCTCGGCACGTCCGCCAGAGAGGACGGCCTGAACGTCGCTGCGCTCCTTCAGCCAGTTCCGGATTGCAACGCCTTGCGCATTGTCGGACGCGCTGATGTAGACATCGGCCGCGAGCCGTCCGTGGAGCCAGCCTATAAAAGTGCGGCTGAAGGTTTCCACCATGGTGGACACGCCGACATTGACGGCGAGCGCAAGCAGCAGCGCCATCAGCGCCAGCGACAATCCAGAGAGCTGTTGCCGGCTGTCCGCCCAGAACCACAGCGCGAGCGGGCCCCGTGCAAAGCGCTGGCCGACGAGCAGGATGATCTCGAGGAAAGCCGGCAGGATCAGCGCCGCGCCGAGCATCAGTGCCGCGAGCACACCGAAGCCCGCGATCAGCGATTGTCCGTAGTGAAGCAGAAGCAGCGCGACCGCGAACACGGCGCAGGCCGCAGCGCTTTGCAGTACCAGCCAGCGGCGCTGCCGCTGCTGCCAGGCGTACGGCTGCGCAGTCGCCAGCACCGGCATCCTGACAGCCTTGATCAGGCTCGTTGCCGCCGCGACCAGCGCGCCGGCAATGCTGATGCCGATCCCGGCAAGCCACCATTCGCTGCGTAGCGTGAGCTGCCCCGGGATTTGCGCGCCATAGAGCCCGCGCAACGATGCCGCCACATCCGGCAATAGCGCCGCCGCGATGAAATAGCCGCAGACGAGCCCGATCAGGCCCGCGACCAGCGCCAGCGCCACCAGCTCGACCACCAGCACCGTGTTGACGAGGCGCGCCGAGGCACCGCAGGCCCGCAACGTCCGCAGCATCGGCAGCCGCTGCTCGAAGGCGAGGCCGACGGCTGAATTCACGATGAAAAGGCCGACGAAGAACGACAGCAGGCCGAACGCGGTGAGGTTGAGATGAAAGCTGTCGGTGAGGCGCTCCAGCTCCGTCTCCGCATTCGGCTCGACCCGCTGCAACTGATTGCCGATGACGCTCGCGAGCGGCGCCGGCTTGCCCTTCGCCTTGCCGATCAGCAGCCGCGACACCTGATCCGGCTTGTTGAGCAAACGCTGCGCCACGCCGATGTCCACGACCAGCACGTCGGGCACGAGTTGCGGCAGCACGCGCAGCGGCGGCAGTTTTGCGCCACTGCTGATCGGCGGTGCGGCGCCTTCCGGCTCCTGCAGATCGGTCAGCGTCTCCCGCGCCACCAGCGTTTGGCCGGGCGGGGCAACGAAACTGCTCAAATTCGAGGCGCCAAGGCGCGGTGCATTGCCGACATCGGCCGGCATCGTCACCGGCTCGATACCGAGCAGCCGCATCGAGCGTCCATTGACCTGGACGCGGCCCTCCAGCACCGGCGAGACCGGCCAGCCGGCGCGGCGGAGCTTGACGAAGAGATCCTGTGAGAACGTCGCGGCGTCAGGCGCGACCAGCATGGCGGTGCGCACGCCGCCGAAGGTTGCTGCCGCGCGATCATAGGCGTTGCGTGCCTGCTGGTTGATCGCCTGCACGCCGCTCCACAGCGCAGTCGCCGCGATCAGGCCGATCAGCAGCGTGGCGAACTGCATCTTGTGCCGCCGCCAATGGCTCAGGAGCACGGCGAGGACCCACAGCGCGCGCCTCATGCGATCCGTCCCGCATGCAGGGTGACGTGGCGGTCGAGCGTGCCGGCCAGATGCAGGCTGTGCGTCACCATCAGGAAGCCGCAGCCGGTGCGCGTGACGAGATCGCGCGTCAGCGCCAGCACCTCGTCGGCGGTGGCTTCATCGAGATTGCCGGTTGGCTCGTCCGCGAGCAGCAGCGAGGGCTTCGTCGCCAGGGCCCGGCCGATCGCGACCCGCTGCTGCTGGCCGCCCGATAATTGTTCTGGATAACGCTTGAGCAGGCCGCCGAGGCCGAGCCGCTCGACCAGCTCCTTGCTCCAGGCTGCATCATGCCGGCCGGCGATCCGTGCCTGGAAGGCGAGGTTATCGGCGACCGACAGGCTCGGGATCAGGTTGAATTGCTGGAACACGAGCCCGATCCGGTCGCGCCGCAGGCCTGCGCGCCCCGCATCGGAGAGCTTGGTGACCTCGATGTCAGCGAGCCGAATCGTGCCGCCATCGGCGGCATCGAGGCCCGCGATCAGGTGCAGCAGCGTGCTCTTGCCGCTGCCGGATTCGCCCGTCAGCGCGACGCGCTCGCCCGCCCTGAGGTCGAGGTCGACACCACGCAGCACATGGACCGGCTCGCCGGCCGAGGAGAAGGTTTTGGAGAGGTTTCGGATGCTCAGCAAGATCGATGCGCCGGACGGAATTAACTCAATGCTGCGTAGCACACTTGCCGTGGAAATGCCGGGTTGCGTTGGCTTCCAAGCCGTTGTTAGCTCCCGGAACGGCCAAATCAAAAAAGTGCCGGCAATTAAAGACATACGGGGAGAACGATGAGCGCTCAGGGAACGCCCGATGCGGCGGGCAGGACGGCAGGGGAATCCAAGCAAACGCCGAAGGGCGCCTGGACCGTCACTTTTCTGCTCTTTCTCTTCATGGTCGTGAACTTTGCCGACAAGATCGTCGTCGGTCTCGCCGGCGTGCCGATCATGACCGAGATGAAGCTCGACGCCGAGCAATTCGGCTTTCTCGGCTCCTCGTTCTTCTTCCTGTTCTCGATCTCGGCCATCGTGGTCGGCTTCATCGTCAACAAGGTGCCGACGCGTTGGGTGCTGCTGACATTGGCGGTGATCTGGGCGCTGGCCCAGTTCCCGATGGTCGGGACCGTCTCGTTCACCACGCTCCTGATCTGCCGTATCGTGCTCGGTGCCGGCGAAGGCCCGGCCTTCTCGGTCGCCGCACACGCGATCTACAAATGGTTCCCGGACGAGAAGCGCACGCTGCCGACCGCGATCCTGTCGCAGGGCTCGGCCTTCGGCGTCATTCTTGCCGTGCCGGCGCTGAACTGGGTCATCGTCAATCATTCCTGGCACTACGCCTTCGGCGCGCTTGGAATCGTCGGTCTGATGTGGGTCTGCGCCTGGCTCACCTTCGGCAAGGAAGGCCCATTGGAGGACACGCAGGTCCTCGCTGCCACCGAGCCGAAAATCCCCTATTTGCACCTGCTGACCTCGCGCACCTTCATCGGCTGCGCGATCGCGACCTTCGGTGCCTATTGGGCGCTCTCGCTCGGGCTCACCTGGTTCACGCCGTTCATCGTCAAGGGCCTCGGCTTCTCGCAGAGCCAGGCCGGGTTCGTCTCGGTCCTGCCCTGGGTGTTCGGCGCGATCGTCGTCATTCTCACGGGGTGGATCTCGCAGGTGATGAACGCGCGCGGCTACACCACGCGTATCTCGCGCGGCGTGCTCGGCTCGGTGCCGCTGATCGTCGGCGGCCTGATCCTGGCGACGATGCCGCACGTCACGGGCGCTGGCCTCCAGATCGCGCTGCTCGTCGTCGGCTCCGGCCTGTGCGGCGCGATCTACGTCGTCTGCCCGCCGATGCTCGGCGAGTTCACGCCGGCCTCGCAACGCGGCGCGGTCATCTCGATCTACAGCGCGCTCTACACGCTCTCCGGCATCATCGCGCCGAGCGTGATGGGCACCGTGATCCAGCGCGCCGGCACCATGCTCGACGGCTACATGACCGGCTTCACCATCAACGCGGTAGTGATGGTCGGCTCCGGTGTGATCGGCCTGCTGTTGCTCTGGCCGAACACCGAAAAGGCCAGGCTGACCCGCGGTGCGGCCGCGCAGGCCGCGCCGCTGAAAGGCGTGGTCTCGCCGACGTAGGGGGCGCTGCTTGCTCCATCACGGCTGTCGTCCCGGGGCGCGCGCAGCGCGAGCCCGGGACCCATCGCCACAGGGAGCAGTTTGGCGATGAGTCGGAGTGACCGCTTCAGCTCTACAACTACTCCCTGTGGTTAGGGGTCCCCGCCTTCGCGGGGACGACAGCGAGTTTGAGGCGCGGTCTTCGCACCGCAGCTTTCGCTAGCTGGCCAGTCCCTGCGCACCCCGAATCAACTTCCCCGGCCGGCGTCCCGTCGCCTCACCCTGTCGCCGCGTCACCACGCCGGACACAATCGTCGCCTCATAGCCGTCGACGTCCTGCAACAGCCGCCGCCCGCCGACCGGCAGGTCGTAATGCACCTTCGGCGGATGCAGATGCAGCCGGTCGTAGTCGATCACATTCACGTCGGCCTTGTAGCCGGGCGCGATCAGCCCGCGGTCGGTGAGGCCGACCGAGAGCGCGGTCTTGCGCGACTGCGCCGCCACGACGAACGGGATCGTCAGCTTCTCGCCGCGGGTGCGGTCGCGCGTCCAGTGCGTCAGCAGATAGGTCGGGAAGCTGGCATCGCAGATGATGCCGCAATGCGCGCCGCCGTCGGAGAGGCCGGGCACCGATTGCGGATCGATCAGCATCTCGCGCGTCGCATCGAGGTTGCCGTCGGCATAATTGAGGAACGGCACATAGAGCATGCCGCGGCCCTCGTCCGACAGCATCGCTTCGTAGGCGAGCTCCTCCGGCTGGCGGCCTTGCTTGCGTGCCTGCGGGCCCAGCGCGTTCTCCGGCGGCTGCTCGTAATCGGGGGGATCGCCGAGCAGGAACATCATGTCGTAGTTGGGCCGGAAGAACAGCGGATCATCGGTCGCGGTTGCCGTCTCGCTCAAAATGGCCTTGCGCATGTCAGCCTGATGCAGCCGTGCCAGCCGCTCTTTCAGCGGCAGATGCGCGATCGCCTTGTAGCTCGGATGGGTCTGGAACGGGTTTCGCGACAGCTCGAGACCAAGCAACAGCCCAACGGGCCGCGCCGCGATCTGCGCGGTGATGGAGAGGCCGCGCTTCGCCGCGGCGTTGATCTCGTCCAGCGTCTGCCGCCAGCGGTTTGGCGCCTTGTCGTTCTGCGTGATCGAGAACGAGATCGGGCACTTCGTGGCATCGGCCACCCGCAGCATCATCGGCAGGTCTTCGTGGAGGGTGGAAAGATCCAGCACGAATTGCAGCACGCTGCGGCCCTGGCTGTGCATCGCGCCGGCAATCGCGGTGAGCTCGTCCTCGCCCGCCTTCAGCGTCGGCGTGAAATCGCCGGTGGAGGTGCGGTGGTTGAGCGTGCGCGAGGTCGAGAAGCCGAGCGCGCCGGAGCGCACAGCTTCGCCTGCGAGCTTGGCCATCGCCGCATTGTCCTCCGCCGTCGACGGATCGCGGCGCGCACCGCGCTCGCCCATGACATAGACGCGCAGCGCGGCATGCGGCAGCTGCGCGCCGACGTCGATGTCGAAATCGCGCCTGGAGAGCCAGTTCATGTAGTCCGGAAAGCTCTCCCAGGCCCAGGGAATGCCGGCGCTCAGGACAGGCTCGGGAATGTCCTCGACGCCTTCCATCAGCTGGATCAGCCGAGTGTGGTCTTCAGGCTTGCACGGCGCGAAGCCGACGCCGCAATTGCCCATGATCGCGGTGGTGACGCCGTTCTGCGACGACGGCGTGATGTCCTGGCTCCAGGTGACCTGCCCGTCGTAATGCGTGTGCACGTCGACGAAACCCGGCGTCACCAGTTTTCCGCGCGCATCGATCTCTTCGCTGCCTTTGGCAGAGACCTTGCCGATTTCGCTGATCCTGCCGCCGGTGATGGCGACGTCGGCCTCGAACAGCTCGCCGCCGCGTCCGTCCGCAACGGTGCCGCCGCGGATCACGAGATCAGGGGTGCTCATGGTGCTTCTTCCCGTTTTTGTTGTTCTGCTTGGGCGCATTTTCGGGCGCGCCGGCGCAGTGTCAACCGTGGGGAAGTGCGCTCAGGGTTGCGCGGCCGCCTTGGCTTGCCGCTTCCGCTCCGTGAACGGCGACAGCACCACCGTCGCGACCATGAAGATCACGGACGCCCCGAACACCCAGTGCGGCGCGCTCTGGTCCATGATCCAGCCGAACAGCAGCGGTGAGACGATGCCGCCGAGATTGAAGCCGGTCGAGACGATGCCGAAGGCGCGGCCAGCGGCGCCGGCAGGCGCGGCGTTGCGCACCAGCATGTCGCGCGAGGGTGCGATCACGCCGGAGAGGAATCCCGCCAGCATCATCGCGGCCGTCAGGGTCCAGCCGGGCAGCGTCACCAGCGCGATCAGCAGCACGATTGCCGCGTTCGCGGCAAAGCAGGCCGCGGCGACATAGCCGTGGCGCTCGGTGCGGTCGGCGAGGAAGCCACCGGCAAGCACGCCGGCAGCGCTGGCGCCAAGGAACGCGGTGAGCGCGACGTTGGCGACGGAGTAGGACGTGCCATAGCCGCTCATCAACGCCACGACGCCGAAATTGTTGATGCCGGCGACCGACAGGCTGAGCAGCATGAATAACGCCGTCAGCGTGATCAGCGCCGGCGTGATCACCGCCTGCTTGGGCGCGGTTTCGTTGCCGGGTTTCTTCTTGTGCGCGCCGGCATCGGGAATGTTCATGACGATCAGCAGCAGCGCCACCGCAACGCCGATCACGCCGGATGCGATCAGCGCGCCCAGGCCGCCGGACACCGTGACGAGCGCAGCGACGATCGCCGGGGCCACGGCGCCGCCGAAATAGCCGGCAAAGGTGTGAACCGAAAAGGCGCGGCCCATCCGCGCCTCATCCATGTGCTCGGCGAGGATCGCGTAATCGGCGGGGTGATAGACGCTGTTGGCGAGACCCAGGAGCACGGCGCAAGCGATCAGCGAGGCGTAGCTCAGATGCAGCCCGAGCAGGATCAGCGCGAGCCCGCCGAGCGTGAGGCCGCCCAGCAAAATCTTGCGCGCGCCAAAATGGTCGACGAGATATCCGGTCGGCGCCTGCGTCAGTCCCGATACCACCGCGGACACGGTGAGCGCAAAACCGAGCTCGACATAACCGACGCCGAGCTGGCTCTTCAGGAACGGGAACAGCATCGGCAGAACGAGCAGGTGGAAATGGCTGACCCAATGCGCGATCGAGATTCCCGTCAGCGTGCGCAGCGCGCTGTCCGCCTTGCCTTGCTGCGGTGCAGCGAGAACATCGACCATTGCAGTTCCGTTTCACGTCCTTGAGAGGACGCGCAAACTATCGGGGACAGCGGTTATTTGTCCATGAACGCCGGCGCATGGCAGGTAGTGCAGGTGGGGCACGCGCGGGATCAAAACCGACTTCCACCTCTCACAACGGCTCGTCATCCGCACCGTAGCGGTCACGCTTCGGCGTCGCGATGTCACCGTCTTCGTACTCGTCGTCGTCGAGCGGCGGCGGGGGCTTTTTCGCCCCGCCTTCCACCTTCTTGTTGTCTGCAACGTTGTGCGGCTCGCTCGGCTTGCCGATCTTGGCCATGGCTGATCCCGGATGGTGATGCTGCACCCGATCCTATCCGGAAGATATGTGTAGTTGCTGACCTATCGCAAGCAGCGTGGTCAGTGGACCAGCGGCCCGCCGGCCTTCTTCCAGGCGTCGATGCCGCCGGCGATGTGGGCGGTGTTGGTGAGGCCGGCCTCCTTGGCAGCGGCGACAGCCATCGCCGAGCGCTCGCCAAAGGCGCAGAAGAACACGACGCGGCGGCCGGTCGCGGCCACGACCTCGCGCAGCATGCCGCCGGGCTTCAGGCTCTCCTCGACGCTGGGGTAGGGTGTGTGCAGCGCACCTTCGAGCATGCCGTGCTTGGCGCGCTCGTTGCTCTCGCGCAAATCGACCAGGAGGATATCGGGGCGGCCAAGCGAGCGGATCGCCTCGACGGCGCTGAGCGCGCGGCCCTCCTTCTCCAGCTCCTCCTGATGCAGGCCGACCCGCATGTTGGCGGGCACCGCCACGTCCATCATCTTCGGATTGGGCAGCTTCAGATTGGCCATCAGCTCGATATATTCATCGACCGAGCGCACCTGCAGCCGCGGATTGTAGCGTTTCTCCTCGCCGATGGTGGAGACGGTGTCGCCCTTGTAGTCGTGCGCCGGGAACACCATGGTCTCGTCCGGAAGCTTGAGCAGCCGGTTGAAGATCGACTCATACTGTGCGCGCGAAGAACCGTTCTGGAAATCGGTGCGGCCGGTGCCGCGGATCAGCAGCGTGTCGCCAGTGAAGACGCGGTCGCCCATTAGATAGGAATAGGAATCGTCGGTATGGCCCGGCGTGTACATCACGTCGAGCGACAGGCCCTCGATCGTCACCTTGTCGCCGTCGGCAACTCGCATCGCCACCACGTCGGCCTTGGTCTGGTCGCCCATCACGGTCATGCAATGGGTGCGGTCGCGCAGCTCGCCGAGGCCGGTGACGTGATCGGCATGCAGATGGGTGTCGACGGCCTTGACCAGCTTGAGGTCGAGTTCGCGCAGCAGCTGGCAGTAACGATCGACCTTCTCCAGCACGGGGTCGAGGATCAACGCCTCGCCGCCGGGCCGGCTGGCGAGGACGTAGCTGTAGGTGCCCGAAACGCTGTCGAAGAGCTGGCGGAAGATCATGGCAGGACCCGGCGTGAAGTGATTTCGAGGATTCTACTACGCCGGGCGGCAGGAGGAGAAGTATTTTGCTGCGCATGAAGTAAAATATAGAAGATTATTATTGCGCCTCGCGCTCGCTGTCATCGCCCGCGAAGGCGGGCGATCCAGTATTCCAGAGGCCGAAGTGGGATACGGAGGGGGCGCGGCGTACTGGATTCCCCGCCTTCGCGGGGAATGAGACCGAGCATGTGGCGGCGGCGAGCCCTACGGCCTCACCACCGTGTACCCATTCTCCGCCAGGAACAGGATCTGCCCGACGCCGACCTGGACCGGTGTCGCAGCCGGGATGAACTCCGGCCGTTGGCCCGTCTCCCGCTCGATCGTGTCGACGGTGTTGAGGCAGATATCGAAGCGTACGCCCTGCGCGATCAGGCTTTCGACCTGCTTGCGGCGCTCGCTGCCTGACAGCAGCAGGTCGATGCCGGGGCCGAACGTGACGACCTCGATCGCGACCTTGTCGGGGTCGTAGGCCTTCAAGAGATTGTTGGCGACGCTCAGCACCAGGGCCTGCTTCTTCGCATCGCCATCGGAGAGCTGGAGCACGATTTTGTGCTCGGCGAACGGCTTGTCCTGGAGCGGCACCTGCTGCGCAGAAGCCGCCGGGCTAGCCGTCCAGGCGAGCAGCGCCAGCATCATCGCGGACAAGATTTGCAACCGCATCATCCCTGTCCCGCAATGCCGGGATTGCCGTCGACGCCTTTCAGCATGACGCCGGAGCCGAGCCGCTCCTGTAACATCCGGCCCGAGCGCAGATATTTGGCGACGACGTCCCACACCGGTGCGCCCTGCTGGCCGTTGACCGAGGCCCAGCCCGCGACCTTGTAGCGATGGCTCGCACTGAGCGTCTTGCCGCCCCCGAGCTTCAGCTCGGAGATGCGGTTGCCGATCGCATCCGTCGGCGTGCAGGTGTAGCTCAGCCCGCCGGCGCGCACCATGTCGCCGCCCTGCTGGTAATAGGGATCGGCATTGAAGAGATTGTCGCAGATGTCTTCCAGCACGTTCTTGATCTCTGCGCCGGTCATCTCCTGCACATAGGTCTCGGGATAGGTGATTGCGGTCTCCGCGAGCAGATCCTCCATGGTCAGCGCCTGGCCCGACAGCGCCGTGACGCCCCAGCGGAAGCCCGGCGACAGCGCGATCTCGGCATTGAGCTCCGTGCGCAGCGCGGTGCAGATCAGCTCGTCGACCGGGCCGGCGAAATTGTCACGGCGATAGAGCAGGCGGTCGGGCGTTGCGATCTTTTCCGACCAGTCGCTCACATGCGGCGCGCGCAGCTTTCCGATCAGCTCGGCCATGGCAGGATCCGGCTTCAGCAGCTCCGAATAGACCGGCAGCAGATGATACCTGATGTCGCCGACCTTGCCCTTGTCGAGCGCGAGGTCGAGCACGCCCAAAAATTTGCCGTTGGACCCGGCGTTGGTGACGAGCGTCGTCCCGTTCGCGTTCTTCACGGCGATCGGCTGCGGCACGGCATCGTGGGTATGGCCGCCGAGAATGACGTCGATGCCGGTGACACGGCTGGCGAGCTTGAGGTCGACGTCCATGCCGTTGTGCGACAGCAGGATGACCGCATCGACCTTGTCGGTGTTGCGCAGGCCGTCGACATGTTTCTGAAGCTCTTCCTCGCGAATGCCGAAGGTCCAGTCCGGCGTGAACCGTCTTGGATGCGCGATCGGCACGTAGGGGAAGGCCTGGCCGATGATCGCGACGCGGCGGTTGCCGAGCTCCTTGATCGTCGACGGCTTGAACACGCGCCCCGTGGCCTTGTCGAAGGCGGCCGCGTCGTTGAACGCGGCTTCCTCGGTCAGGAAAACGTTCTGCGCCAGAAACTCGCCCTTGAAGCGCTCGAGATTGTCGCGCAGCGCCTGCTCGCCATAGGTGAACTCCCAATGCCCGGTCATCGCTTCGATGCCGAGCAGATTGGCGACCTCGACCATGTCGCGGCCCTGCATGACGTTGGCGAGCCCGGTGCCCTGCCAGAGGTCGCCGCCGTCGACGAGCACGGAGTGCTTTTCGCCGGCATCGCCGCGCAGGCGGTCGATCAGCGTCTTCAGATGGGCGAAGCCGCCGAGCTTGCCGAAGCGGCCTGCGGACTTCTCGAACTCGAAGCAGCTGAACGCATAGGCATCGGCGCTGTCGGGCCGGATGCCGAACCGTTCGAGGAAGGCGCGGCCGACCAGATGCGGCGGCCGCCCCGCCATCTCGCCGATGCCGATATTGACGCTGGGCTCGCGGACATAGACCGGGTTGAGCTGCGCATGCGTGTCGGTGGTGTGCAGGATGCGCACATTGCCGAACCGTTCGAGGTCGTAAATGCTCGCGGTCTCGGCGCCGCGCGCAAGCCGCGGCAGGCTGAGCGATGCGGCCGTTGCGGCTGTGCTCTTCAGGAAATCGCGGCGGCGGATCGCCATCTCGAATTCTCCGCCCCTCAATGATCGCTCGGCTGTTCCAACACGGCTCAGTCTAGCGGATTTCCATCGCCTTCCAGGCTTCTTTTTCGGTCGTGGCCTGGACAATCGAGGCCTTCGCCAGCGCTTCGGCTTCCTTCGACGCCGCGACCGCGCGGTCGAAATCGCCGCCGTCGGCCGCCTTCTTCGCCGCCGCAAGCGCAGATACGGTCACGGTCCACTGGTTGCGCATGCCGGCTGCCTCCTTGGAGACGGCCTCCGCAGCAGCATAGGCCGCCTTGTAGTCCGCCTCATTTGCCGCGCGCGCCGCCGGCGCGAGGCTCATGGCGAGCAGCATGGCGAGGGGAAGTGACCGCTTCATGGCCGCGCTCCCGGGCCCGAAATCGGCAAGCCGTTGGCGACATAGGACAGGAAATATTCGACGTCGCGATATTCATCGGCCTGCGGCTCCAGCGGAACCGCGCGGGTCTGGCTGTTGCACGTGACGAAGCGGCGGCTGGTCGTGCCCATGCCGCTCCATTCGGAGCGGTAGATCGGCATCGCGTTCAGAATGCCGAGCGCCGGCGCCAGGATCTCGGCGCGGATGCGCTCGCCCGGGCTCTGCACGTGGCAGCTCGCGCAGGAGAAATTCATCTGGCCGCGGCGGGTGTAGAAATAGCGCTTGCCGTTCTCGAACGCCGCGAGCGCGCGGGGATCATCGGGAATCTTGATGTCCATCAGCTTGCCGCGCGAGGTGTAGGCCATGTATGCGGTGAGCGAGGCCATCTCGTCCTTGACGTAGGAATAGGGCACCTCGCCATTGGCCTCGCGGCAGCGGTTGAGCGCGAGCTCCAGCGTGACGACCTTGCCTTCCTTCTCGTCGAAGTAGGGATAGTTCTGGCGGATGCCGATGCCGCCGCTCGGGAAGCAATCGGCATAGGTCTTGCCGTTCTTGAACGGCGTCGCAAACATCTCCTTGCCGGCGTCGAGCGCGAACTCGTAGGGCGGGAATTCTTCCTTCTCCTGCCACTGCCGCTTCATGTCCGCGTTCATGGAATAGGGGCCGTTGACGAAGTCCTCGTGCTTCACATCAGGAAATTTCTGGAAGAAGAAGTTCTGGAACGCCTTGGCGTCGGCGACGGGATCGACCTTGTCCGCCGCGACCACGCGCGGCGAGGTGAGGGCGAACGCGACCAGCGCGGCACTGAGCGAGCCAAGCAGGAGGGCAGATCGGGCCTTCATCACGAAATCTTCGCGGTGGTCGTGTCCGATCCACCCTTGTTGTCGATCCAGGAGATCTTGAGGTCGTCGCCCTTCTTGGCGCCCTTGAAGCTGAACTTGACGTAGGGGTCCTTGGAGACCGCGGTGCCCCAATTGGCGACGAAGACGTCCTTGCCGTTACATTCGAACTTCAGCTCCTGGATGTAGTGCGCCGGGATCAGCTCGCCCTTGGAATCCTTGACGAGGCCGGTATCCATGGGGTGCTGGATCAGCGCCTGCACCTCGGTGATGTCGCCGTTGGATGTTGCGCGGACGCGAATGGTGGATGCCATCTCGGTTCTCCCTAGCCGCCGCAGCCGCCGACAGTGACCTTGACCTCTTTGGTCGCGCTGTAGAGCTTGCCGTCGGCCTCCACGATCGCGACCACCTTGCTGGTCTTGGCCATCTTCAGGCGGTTGGCGACGCTCGGGATCGTACCGTCGGATATCTTGTAGTTCGCGGCGAGCGCGCTCGGGTTCTCGGCGACGAAGAACGAGATCGAGATGACCTTGTCGAGCGTCGTCGTCACCGAGATCGGCACGACGCCGCCATTCTCGGCGATCTCGGGCGCGTCGAGCTTGACCTTGTCGGACGGCTCGGCGGTCTTGCCGTAGAGCGCCTTGATCGCGTCGGCCTCGCTCTTCTGCTTGAACGCCTCTTCCGGATATTTGTCGTTCGCGGCCGCGAGCGCGGAGGTTGCGCCGAACGGCAGATTGCCGAGGCCGAGCAGCGCGACGCTGGCTGTGCCCTGAAGGATCAGGCGCCGCGTCGGACGAGGGCCGGTGGTCGTGGTCATCTCAAATCTCCCGGACAGTCTCTTGGGCCTGCCTGAAGTCACAGGGTTTGCAGGAAATCAACGATCGCGCTGATCTCCTGTTCGGTCAAAATCCGGTTCCGGCCGAACGGCGGCATCATGGTCTGCGGATTGCGCTTGGTTTCGTCGAAGATGATCGCGACCAGCTCGCTGCGATCAGGGTATTTTGACTTGATGTCCTTCAGCTCCGGGCCGATCGTTCCGGGCAGGTCGCCACCCTTGATGACGTGGCAAGTCAAGCAATTGCCCTTGCCGCGGTCGAAGGCGAGCTTCTGGCCATCGGCCACGGCGGATTGCGCCCGCGCGGGGCTCGCGGCAAGGCCGGCCGCGATGGCCAGCAGGAGGAACAGGACGGGCGTCCGGGGAAAGGCGGTCAAGGCGTCATTCCGAGGCGTTATGCCGATGATCTCGTTTGCGGAAATATAGTGTTCCAAAGCACAAAGGGCATCGCCTGACAATCAAGACTATGCACGCGGCAAAATGGAGTTAATATCTTCCGCATTGCAACTAAAGAGATTATCTGTTCGGCCGATTTGGCCCCACGAATAAGATCAATGGGTGCGGGCCGGCTGTTTCGAGGGCGTTTGGGCGCTCCTTTCGTTTTCATCGTGTTCTCGTTTTTTCAAGGGGACCTCACTTGGCGGACTATGTCGTCGAATTCGGCAGGGATGGCGGACGGGTCGAGCCCGACGGACGGCTCGATGCGCCGGCATTCCATCGCAATCACGAGCCGCTCTGGGCGGCGCTGGAAAAGCACCTCGCAGGCCTGACCGGCCACGTGGTCGAGCTCGGCAGCGGAACCGGCCAGCACGTGGTCCATTTCGCCCGCAACACGCCCGGCCTGATCTGGTGGCCGAGCGACCTCAACCAGCGGCACCTGAGGAGCATCGAGGCCTGGCGGGTTCATTCGGGCCTTCCAAACATCCGCCCGCCCTTGCGGATCGATCTCACCGATCCCGACTGGTGCCCGGAGATGAAAAGCGGGCAGGGGCCGACGAGCCTTGCCGCCTTATTCTGCGCCAACGTCATCCACATCGCGCCCTGGGCCGTGGCCGAGGGCCTGTTCGCCGGCGCCGGCCGTTACCTGCGGGCCGACGGCAAGCTGTTCCTCTACGGCCCGTTCAAGCGCGACGGCAAGCACACCGCGCTCAGCAATGCGGTGTTCGACACCTCCTTGCGCGAAGGCAATCCGGAGTGGGGCGTGCGCGATATCAGCGATGTCGAGACCCTTGCACGGGGTGTGGGCCTTCGCCTCGTCGATACGATCGAGATGCCCGCGAACAATCTCACGCTGGTGTTCGCGCGCTAGCCGCAACGGCGGTGCGTTCCCTCCCTCGTTTGCGGGGGAGGGTCGGGGAGAGGGTGCTTCAGCAACGGGAAATCCCCAAGAGGAGAGAACCCTCACACGCGCCTTCGGCGCGACCTCTCCCGCAAGCGGGAGAGGTGTACCGCCCCGCTGGGCTCGCATTGGTCAAATCGAGAGGCGGTCACGCCTCGCCGTCCCGCCACCCGATCTTGTCTTTCAAGAACCGGAAGCCCAGCACCTCGAAGCCGGCGCGCTCCTTGTTGTCCTTGCCGTAGCCATGGCCGCCGGCTTCCGGTTCGTAGAACCAGGCCTCGTAGCCCATCGTCTGGAGCTTGGCCGCCATCTTGCGCGCATGGCCCGGATGGACGCGGTCGTCGCGCCGCGTGGTGGCGATCAGGATCGGCGGATAGGACTGGCCGGCTTTGACGTTGTGATAGGCGGAGTAGGTTTTCAGCCAG
This sequence comes from Bradyrhizobium xenonodulans, assembly GCF_027594865.1. NCBI lineage: Bacteria > Pseudomonadati > Pseudomonadota > Alphaproteobacteria > Hyphomicrobiales > Nitrobacteraceae > Bradyrhizobium > Bradyrhizobium xenonodulans. The sequence continues at coordinate 8,032,874 of NZ_CP089391.1, read as the reverse complement.
TCCCACTCTTCAGGTTTGTCAGGATCGCCATATTCCGCGATCCAGCTCGCACCCGCCAGCAGCTTGGTGTAGCGGCGCATGTCGATCAGCGGGATGGTGCAGAACAGCGCCCCGAATCGCTCAGGGTAGCGCACCAGCATGTTGGTGATGAGGATGCCGCCGTTCGAGCCGCCCTGCGCGGCGATGCGCTTTGCGCTGGTCACGCCGCGGCGGACGAGATCGGCGGCCACCGCCGCGAAATCGTCATGCGAGAGTTTCTTGCCGGCGAGCCGTCCGGCATCGTGCCAGCGCGTGCCGAACTCGCCGCCGCCGCGCAAATTGGCCTGCACGATGGTGCCGCCGCGCTCCAGCCACAGCTTGCCGAGCGAGGAATTGTAATACGGCTTCACCGCATGGGCGAAGCCGCCATAGGCGCTCATGTAGACCGGCGCATCGCCGGTCTCGTTCGCCGGGCCGGTCTGGACATAGGGAATGCGCTCGCCGTCGACAGAGATCGCCTCGTGCTGGCTCACCACGAGGCCGTCGGCGGTGAAAATCTTCGGCGCCTGCTTCAGCACGGTCGGGCTTGTGACACCGCGCTCGAGCAACAGCAGCGACGGCGGCGTCAGCGGATCCTGCACGTTGGCGAGCAGGTCGCCGTTGCTCTCGGACGGATGGCGATCGAGCGGCCAGACGTCGACGACGCCGATCTCAGGCAGGCCGGGAAGCGTCTCGCGGCTCCAGCTTGTGGTGGACGGCGTGCAGATCTCGAAGCGCGGTTTGAGCTCGTCGAGGATCGACAGCACCAGCTTTCCCGCAGCCCAGAACAGGCCTTGCAGCGCGCGCCGCGGCGCAGGCTCGAATAGCACCGCAAAATCGCGGCGGCCGGCGAGGAACGCCGAGAGCGAGATGCCGAGCACGGTGTCGGTGGCGTAGGTCCGCCCCTCGACCGTCCAGTCCTTGCGCAGCTTCATCGCGAACCAGTCGCCATGCGCTTGCAGCCAGATGCCGGTCGGCAGGTCGAGCTTCGTCGTGTGACCGGCCGCGTCGCGCAGCGAGATCGCGTGATTGAAGAAGTCGATCTGATCGACGATCCAAACTCGCGGCGCAGGTCCAGTGTCGTCGACGCCGCCATAGATCACCATGTGATCGGCGGTGGTCTCGGTGATCACTTCGGTCTGATCGACAGGCTGACCGCGCTGCCATACGCGAACGGTCCGCGCATAGCCGGAGCTCGTCGCCATGCCTTCGCCATGGGCGCTCGACAGCAGCAGCGTGTCGGCATCGAGCCAGTCGACGCCGCCCTTGGCTTCCGGCAGCGTGAAGCCGTCGGCAACGAAGCTCTTGGTGTCGAGGTCGAACTCCCGCAACGTCACGGCATCGCTGCCGCCGCGCGACAGGCTCAGGATCGCTCGCGAGGTCCCTCGTAGCGAGGTGATCGAGCTCAGCAGCCAGTCCTCACCCTCGCTCGCCGCGAGTTGGTCGATATCCAGCATGATCTCCCACGCCGGATCGGCCTTGCGAAACTCCGCCAGTGTGGTCCGCCGCCACAGGCCGCGCGGGTTGGTGGCGTCCTTCCACAGGTTGTGCAGGTCATCTCCGCGCCGGCTGACATAGGGAATGTTGTCGGGACGATCGTAGATCGCGGCGAGGATGTCGCGGTCGCGCTCATAGGCCTTGCCCCCGAACGCTTGAAGCGTCAGTTGATTCTGCCGCGCGACGAAATCGAGCGCCTGCTTGCCCTCGATCTCCTCCAGCCACAGCCAGGGATCGTCGTCGGGAGCGCTGAGCGTAGGCCGGTCGTCGACGGACATGAACGAAACTCCTGAGAACGCGGCGGATAGGATTTGATCGAACGCAAGCCGTCAAGGGCGCGTTCCGGTATCATTGGCGTGATTGCGTCAGGGGCATGGCCCGCGCCCGTTTGCGCCGGTTGCCCGTGTTCCCGCGCCCCTCCATAGTGCCGGGAATCAACACAGCCCCTTGAAAGCCCCTTGGGGCGGAAATGCCGATGTTAGACGTGACGACAGCCAATGAGATCGCCGCCGACGCCCGCGTGCGTGCCAATGTGGTGCGCCTTGCCGCCGCGCAAGCGCTGACCGGTGCCAACTCGGCCGTGATCTTCGCCACCGGCGCCATCGTCGGCGCCACGCTTGCGCCCGACATGTCGTTCGCGACGGTGCCGATCTCGATGTATGTGGTGGGGCTCGCCGCCGGCACCTTGCCGACCGGAGCGATCTCGCGCCGTTTCGGCCGCCGCGCCGCCTTCGTCATCGGCACCGGCCTCGGCACGCTCACCGGCCTGCTCGGCTCGTTCGCGATCCTGCGCGGCTCGTTCGCGCTGTTCTGCCTTGCGACCTTCCTCGGCGGCCTCTATGGCGCGGTGGCGCAGTCCTATCGCTTCGCCGCCGCCGACGGTGCCAGCGCGGCCTATCGGCCCAAGGCCGTGTCCTGGGTGATGGCGGGCGGCGTGTTCGCCGGAGTGCTCGGTCCGCAGCTCGTGCAATGGACCATGGACGTCTGGTCGCCCTATCTGTTCGCCTTCAGTTTCCTGGTGCAGGCCGCGGTCGCCCTGGTTGCGATGGGCATCGTCGCCGGCGTCGACATGCCAAAACCCGCGCCGGCCGATCTGCATGGCGGCCGGCCGCTGCTCGACATCGTGACCCAGCCGCGCTTCATCGCGGCGGCGCTGTGCGGCGTGATCTCCTATCCCATGATGAATCTGGTGATGACCTCGGCGCCGCTCGCCATGAAGATGTGCGGCCTGTCCGTGTCCGATTCCAATTTCGGCATTCAATGGCACATCGTCGCCATGTACGGGCCGAGCTTCTTCACGGGTGCGCTGATCGCGCGTTTCGGCGCACCCAAGATCGTCGCCGCCGGCCTGCTGCTGGAGGCGGCCGCCGCCGGCATCGGTCTGTCCGGTCTCACCGCGATGCACTTCTGGGCCACGCTGATCGTGCTCGGTGTCGGCTGGAATTTCTCCTTCATCGGCGCCTCCGCGCTGGTGCTGGAGACGCACCGGCCGCAGGAGCGCAACAAGGTGCAGGCCTTCAACGATTTCCTCGTGTTCGGCATGATGGCGATCGGCTCGTTCTCCTCCGGCCAGCTGCTTGCCAATTACGGCTGGTCCGCCGTGAACCTGGTGGTGTTCCCGCCGGTGGTGCTTGGCCTTGCCGTGCTCTCGCTGGCGTCCTGGGCCCGCCGCCGCAAGGCGCGGCCGGACGCGGCGATGGGCGAGTTCCCGGATGCGATCTAGTGCACGATCCCGAAAAGTGTGTAGCGGTTTTCCGGAAAGATCATGCTCAACACAAGTTGGCAGGAGGCTGTCAGCAACGTTGATACTTCGATCCCGGTCGAAGTGATTTTCGGAAGCAGAATTGTTACATGATGCTCGTCATGAACAGGCGAGCGTGAAGCACAGCGCTCGCGGGGGAAACCAAGGACAAGCGCAAATGCTCGACAATCCCCGCCCCACCGCACCAATCGACGAATCTTCGCTCGGCTACGAAGGCTGGCGCATCGTCGCGGTTTGCTTCCTGCTCGCCACTTTCGGCTGGGGTCTCGGCTTCTACGGGCAGAGCGTCTATGTCGCCGAGCTGCAGCGCGCGCGGGGCTGGCCAGCATCGCTGATCTCCTCCGGCACCACGTTCTTCTATCTGTTCGGCGCGCTGCTCGTCGTCTTCGTCGGCGAAGCCGTGCGAAAATATGGTCCGCGGCTCAGCCTGATCGCCGGCACGCTGGCGATGTCGGCCGCCGCGGTCGCGATCGGCGCGGTGCGCGAGCCCTGGCAGCTTTATCTCGCGGACGCTGTGCTCGCCTTCGGCTGGGCCGGCACCAGCCTCGCCATGATCACCAACACGATCAGCCTGTGGTTCGACCAGAAGCGCGGCATGGCGATCAGCCTCGCGCTGAACGGCGCGAGCTTCGGCGGCATCGTCGGCGTGCCGCTGCTGGTGACGCTGATCGGCCATATCGGCTTTGCCAGCGCGATGTACGCCGCCGCCGGTGCCATGCTGGTGCTGCTGCTGCCGGTGATCCTCATCCTCGTGGGACGGCCGCCCGATCTTCACGGCTGGCAGACGACAGCGAAGGCGAAGCCGCAATCATCGACGCAGATCCGTGCCTGGGCGTTGCGCGATGTCGGCTTCCTCACGGTGACGATTGCGTTTGCGCTGGTGCTGTTCGCCCAGGTCGGCTTCATCGTGCACCTGATCTCGTTCCTCGATCCCGTGATCGGGCGCGAGCGTGCCGCCGTCGCGGTTGCGGTGCTGACGGCGATGGCGGTGATCGGCCGCGTGCTGTTCTCGCTGGTGATCGACCGGCTCAACCAGCGGCTGGCCTCCGCGCTGTCGTTCCTGAGTCAGGCGGCGGCATTGTGCGTCGTCATCAACCTGCACAATGACTATGTGCTGATCGCAGCCTGCGCGGTGTTCGGCTTCTCTGTCGGCAATCTCATCACGCTGCCGTCGCTGATCGTGCAGCAGGAATTCGACTCCGCCGCGTTTGGCGTGCTGATCAGCCTCAACACCGCGATCAACCAGGTGACTTATGCGTTCGGCCCCGGTGTCGTCGGCTTTCTGCGCGATTGGTCCGGCGGATACACACTGCCGTTCTATCTCTGCATCGCGCTGGAGGTGGTGGCGGCGGCGCTGATCATGGTGCGGGGGACGCCCCGGGCGAAGCTCTCGTAGGGCGGGCAAAGGCGCACCGCGCCGTGCCCACGAATTCTCAATGAGTCACCAAGAGTTGGTGGGCACGCTTCGCTTTGCCCATCCTACGGCATCACGACTCGCGTTGCCGTAGCAAGTCCTCCACGTCCAGCCGCTTCGTGAACATCGAAAGCTTCCCGTCCGGTCCGAACGGCCATTGCTCTTTCGGCTTGTCCCAATACAGCTCCACGCCGTTCTGGTCGGGATCACGCAGATACAGCGCTTCGGACACGCCGTGGTCGCTGGCGCCGTCCAGCGCGATGCCGGCCGTGAGCACGCGGTGCAGCGCGTCCGCCAGCGCCGGGCGCGTCGGATAGAGGATCGCGGTGTGAAACAGCCCGGTCGTGCCCGGCGGCGGCGGCGAGCCGCCCTTGCTTTCCCAGGTGTTGAGCCCGATGTGGTGATGGTAGCCGCCGGCCGAGATGAAGGCCGCGCCCGAGCCCATGCGCTGCATCAGCTCGAAGCCGAGCACGCCGCAATAAAAGCCCAGCGCGCGATCGAGATCGGCGACCTTGAGGTGAACGTGGCCGATCCTGGTGCCGGCGGCGACGGCTTGGTTTTCCGACATGGTGGTGCTCCGTTGATGAACTCCACATAGGCGCGGCCTCGGGACAGCGCCATTGGCCTATCCCGAAACCCAGCGTTTCCGGATGCGCAACTATGCCAGCTCCGACACCTCGCCCTCCGGCAGCCCGAATTCAAAGGTGTTCAGCGTCATCGACACCAGCGTGTAATAGCCGCACAGCCCGATCACCTCGACGACGCCGCGCTCGCCGAGCAGCTTCACGGCCTCGTCGTAGAGGCCCTTCTCGACGCCGTGGCCCTCATGCAGCGACTTCGCGACGTCGTAGATCATCCTGCCCTTGGGATCGTCGAACTCGGGCGTGCGGCGGTCGCGGATCGCGTCGATGATCTTCGGGTCCATGCCGCCGGCAAGCGCGAGGCGCTTGTGCGCGAACCATTCGTAATGCGCGGTCCAGTGCCGCGCCGTCACCAGGATCGCGATCTCCGAAAGCTTGGCGGGGAAGATCGTGTCGAAGCGCAGCACTTCGCCGAGCCGCGTGGCGTGACGGGCCATCTCGGGGCTGCCCAGCCAGGCCATCATCGGCGCCGGCGGCTTGCCGCGCTTGCCGGCAATCGATTCGTCATAGGTCTGCCGCTGGCTCTCGTTCATTTCGCCAGGCGAAAGAAGCTTCAGGCGCATTGTCGTTTCCTCTTTGTTTTCAGGCACCGCCGTCGCGGTGACTATAGCCGAGCGCGGCCTGCGGAAGTGGTTGAATTCCACGGGGCGATGGCCCAGAGTCGCCGGCAATAAATCGATCTTGATTGATGGAAACGACCAATGGCTGACGCTAAGATAAGCGATTCTGAGACCGCCGATCTCGAACAATTCCGCAACGAGACGCGCGCCTGGCTGGACGCGAACTGCCCGCCCGAGATGCGCAAGCCCGTGACGTCTGACACCGACGTGTTCTGGGGCGGACGCAACGCAAAGTTCTCGTCGGAGCCGCAGCGCGTCTGGTTCGAGCGCATGCGCGACAAGGGCTGGACCGTGCCGGATTGGCCGAGGGTATATGGCGGCGGGGGCCTCAGCGCCGCCGAGCACAAGGTGCTGCGCGCCGAAATGGCCAGGATGGGCGCGCGTCCGCCGCTGTCGAGCTTCGGCATCTGGATGCTCGGGCCGGCGCTGCTGAAATACGGCAACGAGGCCCAGAAGAAGGAGCATCTGCCGAAGATCGCGGCCGGCGAGATCCGCTGGTGCCAGGGCTATTCCGAGCCGAACGCCGGCTCCGATCTCGCCTCGCTCCAGACCCGCGCCGAGAGCGACGGCGACGATTTCGTCATCACCGGCCAGAAGATCTGGACATCCTACGCCAATTACGCCGACTGGATCTTTTGCCTGGTCCGCACCGATCCCGCCGCCAAGAAGCACGACGGCATCAGCTTCATCCTGTTCGATATGGCCTCGAAGGGCGTCTCGACCAAGCCGATCCTCTTGATCTCGGGCTACTCGCCGTTCTGCGAAACTTTCTTCGACGGCGTCCGTGTGCCGACGTCGCATGTGGTCGGCACCGTCAACCGCGGCTGGGACGTCGCAAAATATCTGCTCCAGCACGAGCGCGCGATGATCTCGGGCATGGGCGAGCGCGGCGTCGGCCGTCCGCTCGGCCAGATCGCGGCCGACTCCGTCGGCACGGATGGGCAAGGCAAGCTGGACGATTCCATGCTGCGCGGGAAGATCGCGACCTTCGACGTCGATGAGGCCGCGCTCGCGGCCTGCGCCGAGCGCGCGGTCGATCTCGCCAAGGCCGGCCAGGCGCACCCGGCGTTCTCGTCGGCGATGAAATATTACGGCACCGAGCTCAACAAGCGCCGATACGAGATCCTGATGTCGGCCGGCGGCCTCGACGCGCTGGAATGGGAGAGCGAACGCTCGAAGCAGGGCGCGCGTCCGCGCGCCTGGCTGCGCACCAAGGCCAACTCGATCGAGGGCGGCACGAGCGAGGTCATGCTCGGCATCGTCGCCAAGCGCATTTTGGATTTGCCCGGGGCCTAGGTACAGTCCTCATCCTGAGGAGCGGCCGCAAGGCCGCGTCTCGAAGGATGGCCACAGCCTCATGGTTCGAGACGGCGCCACGCGCCTCCTCACCATGAGGTTCACCACCGAATTCAATCGACAGTCCTTTCCGGAGCCCGTCATGGCCCTCGTCCTCACCGAAGAACAATCGATGCTCCGCGACAGTGCGCGCGGGCTGATCAGCGACAAGGCGCCGGTGTCGCATCTGCGCCATTTGCGCGACAGCAAGGATCCCACCGGCTTCTCCAAGGAGTTTTGGCATTCCTTCGCCGAGATGGGCTTTGCCGGCCTGCTGGTGCCGGAGGAGTTCGGCGGCTCCGGTCTCGGCTTCATGGAAGCCGGCATCATCATGGAAGAGATCGGCCGCACCTTGATGCCGTCGCCGTTCCTCGCCACCAGCGTGGTCGCGGCCTCGGCGCTGAACCGCGGCGGCAATGCCACGCAGAAGTCGGAGTTCTTGCCGAAGATCGCGAGCGGCTCGCTGCTCGCGACGCTTGCGATCGACGAGGGCGCCAAGCACCGCCCGCTCCAGACCAGCTTGCAGGCCGTGCGCGCCGGCAACGGTTTCAAGCTTTCCGGCGCCAAGGCCCTGGTGGTCGACGGCCATGTCGCCGACCTCCTGATCGTCGCCGCGCGCACCGCAGGCGCCGCCGGTGAGCGCGAGGGCCTGACGCTGTTCCTGGTCAACCCCGCGGCCAAGGGCGTTGCGATCGAGCGCACCATCATGGTCGATGCGCACAATGCGGCGCGGATCGAGCTTGCCAATGTCGAGGTCACAGCCGACAGCGTGCTCGGCGAGGTCGATCAAGGCGCCACGCTGCTCGACGGCGTGCTCGATATCGGTCGCGGTGCAGTCGCCGCCGAGATGGTCGGCTTGAGCGACGAGGTGTTCAACCGCACCGTCGAATATCTGAAGAACAGAAAACAGTTCGGCAAGCTGATCGGCGAATTCCAGGCGCTCCAGCACCGCGCCGCCGAGCTCTATGTCGACATCGAGATCACCCGCGCCGCCACCATGAAGGCGCTTCAGGCGCTGGATGCTGATGTCGCCAAGGCCGCCTCAGCCGTTGCGGTCGCCAAGGCGCGCGCCGGCACCACCGCGACGCGCGCGGTGCAGGAGGGCGTGCAGATGCATGGCGGCATGGGCATGACCGACCAGTTCGACATCGGCTTCTTCATGAAGCGCGCGAGGGTGTGCGAGGAATTGTTCGGGGATGCGAACTACCACACCGAGCAGCTGGCGAAGGCGCGGGGGTATTGAGCCGACGTTGGGGCGGGGACGCGCCTCATAGCCGGTGTCGTCGCCCGGCTTGAGACCGGGCGACCCAGTACGCCGCGGCTTCTCGATTGACTACAACCGCCTCTGGAATACTGGATCGCCCGCTTTCGCGGGCGATGACAGCGGAGTGAGTGGCGGGCGCATGCCTCAAGCTCGCAATGACGGCGGAGAGACCGCCGTCACCGCATCGGCGGTGCGTACTGCACGCCGCCCGCGTTCCACAGCTGGTTCATGCCGCGCGGGATCTTCAGCTTCGACTTCTCGCCGATGTTGCGCTCGTACATCTCGCCGTAATTGCCGACGTTGCGGATGATGCGGACGACCCAGTCCTTGGTGAGGCCGAGCTGCTCGCCGTAATTGCCCTCGGTGCCGACGAGGCGCATCACTTCCGGCTTCTTCGACTTCAGGGCCTCGTCGATGTTCTCCGAGGTGACGCCGAGCTCCTCGGCGTTGATCATGGCGTAGAGCGTCCACTTCACGATCATCATCCAGTCGTCGTCGCGCTGGCGCACGACGGGAGCGAGCGGCTCCTTGGAGATCATGTCCGGCAGGATCATGTGGTCGCCGGGCTTCGACAGGTTCAGCCTGAGCGCGTAGAGCTGGGAGACGTCGGCGGAGAGCGTGTCGCACTTGCCGGTGTCGTAGGCCTTCACCACGTCGTCCAGCTTGTCGAACTTCACCTCTTCATACTTCATGTTGTTGGCTTTGAAGTAGTCGGCGACGTTGAGCAGCGTGGTGGTGCCGGCCTGCACGCAGACCTTGCTGCCGGTCAGGTCCAGCGAGGTCTCCTTGTTGCGCGAGCGCGGCAGCATGAAGCCTGCGCCGTCGTAATAGGCGACCGCGGGGAAATAGAGGTCGTAATCGAGCTCGCGCGCCATGCTCCAGGTCGAGTTGCGCGAGAGGATGTCGACCTTCCGGCTCTGCAATTCCTTGAAGCGCTCGCCGGCGTCGAGCGGAACGAACTTCGCCTTGCCCGGATCGTTGAAGATCGCCGACGCGACAGCGCGGCAGAAATCGACGTCGAAGCCGGTCCAGTTGCCCTTGTCGTCCGGAATCGAGAAGCCCGGCAGGCCCTTGTTGACGCCGCACAGCACTTCGCCGCGGCGCACGGTGCGCTTCAGAGTGCGGGTGTCGTAGAATTCGTAGATGATGGCCAGGACGGCGACCAGCACGGCGACCGCGAGCCCGATCAGCAGGCCGCCTCGGAATGTGCGCATCATGTTGCTCTCTCGAAAAATCGGGAAAAGGAATTCGGACGGAGGCGGGCGAGCATGATCGGTGCGACCATGCTCGAACGTTAGGTCTTACAGCTCGGGCTTCTGCCGGATGACGACCTTGGTGCCGACAGGGACGCGATCGTAGAGATCGGCGACGTCATTGTTGACCAGACGGAAGCAGCCCGAGGACACCTTGGTGCCGATCGTATCGGGACGGTTGGTGCCGTGGATGCGGTAGACGGTGGTGCCGAGATACATGGCGCGGGCCCCTAACGGGTTGCCGGGGCCGCCGGCCATGAAGCGCGGCAGATAGGGCTGGCGCTGGATCATCTCCGGCGGCGGCGTCCAGTCCGGCCACTCCTTCTTGTTGGTGATGTTCACCAGCCCCTGCCACTGGAAGCCGTCGCGGCCGACGCCGATGCCGTAGCGGATCGCCCGCCCGCCCGGCTGCACCAGATAGAGGTGCCGCTCGGCGGTCGAGATGATGATGGTGCCCGGCGTTTCGGTGGTGCGGAAGTAGACCACCTGCTTCTGCCATTCCGGCTCGAGCTGGTAGGCGTCGTCGGCGACCAGGCCGGGCTCGTCGCCGCGGTCGGGCTGCTGGGCGAAGGCCTGGGGCACCGACAGGATCAGGCCGATCGCAGCCACACACATCCCCGTCAGGCGACGAAAATCCGTCATTTCAAGCTCTCCCCGCTGCCACAGCGCAAATCATTCAAAGCCATCAAATCTCAGGGGCATGTTCATGGCAAGTTGATGGCGCGCTCGGCTGGTATGTCACGAGAATGCCTATGGTTTTTTGACGAGTCCGGGCAATGCCACAAACAGGGGATGGCGCGAAAAGCAGTGATGGTGGCGTCTGGCTCGATGCGCTCCCTCCCCCGCTTGCGGGGGAGGGTTGGGGAGAGGGGTGTTTCCGCAATGGGACTCCCGATGCGGAGCGAGCTCTCACCCGCGCCTTCGATCTGAGCCTCTCCCGCAAGCGGGAGAGGCTCAGATCGAACTCGCGGAAAGATCAACTTCGGCAATGGGCACTGGTTGCCGGCTAGATCTTGTTGCTCTCCGCCGCGATCCCGAGCCGCCGGACGATCTCCGTCCCGACCGCACGGGCCTCGACCCGTGAGCCGATGCGGGGGCTGCGAAATCGTCGCCCGGACCGCAACCGGATCGTGACGATGCAGTGCTCGTCCTCGGAGCGGCCGCGACGGTCGACCGTGATCGTCCTGACGTCGTGACCCTCGATATGGTCTGCGCGCGGCGTGCCGTCGCCCCACAGGCGTTCGACGCGGATATCGCCCTCGCGGATGATCCAGAACGCGCCGGTCACGAGATTGGCGTATCGATGCACGGCGAACGCTGCAATCACGCCAAGCGGCAGCAGCAGGATATCGACATGCGTGGGCGGCCATCCGCGCCAGAGCTTGGTGGCGTAGGGCACGGCGGACAACGCGACGGCGATCAGCGACACGATCCTGATGTCCCGCGTCGAAAACGCCTCGAGCGGCTCGCCGAGATGCATCTCGGGATTGCTGGCATCGAGCGGATTGACCGGTTCCTCGACATTGGGGACATCGAACTGCGTGGCGATCCGGGCCACCGTGTCACGAACATGGGTGACGTCGGAGATCGGCGGGGACGTCAGGCGCTCCCCCGAGGCCAGCGTGAAGACGAGTTGGAAGCGCGCTTTCACTCTTTTGCTACCGGGAACCTGCAATCCCGCGATGTCGTCTTTCGCGACGATCCGCGTGCGGAGCTTGCCGAACGGACTTTGCCGCCCGATCAGGATCTCGTTCGGCGTGATGATCCACACCACCGCCGGCGCCAGCATGATGCCGACGACGAACCCGGCGCCCACGAGCAGTGCGACCACCGAGATGATGATTTCCAGCGTGTCGTGCGTGAACAGGCCCGGCGTGAAGCACAGCGCCACGGCCGCCGCAAAGGCGGACATGACCAGCCGCTGCGCGATCGAAGAGCCTTCGCGAAGGCGAATGTCGGTGCTGGTGGTCGCGTCGTCCATTGCGGGCGGCTGATTCCGGTGCTCGCGAAACTCCACGGACGGGTCCGTGGAGTCAAGCAGCATCGGACGCTCCGCCGCAGCTTCAGCTGCTGACATTCAGCAGCTTTGCCACCGTGCGGTCGATCTCGCCATAGCTTCCCTCGCCCTCGTGCTGGAACACGATCTTGCCGGTCTGGTCGATGATGTATTGCGCCGGCCAGTACCGGTTGCTGTAGGCGTTCCAGGTCTTCGAATCGTTATCCTGCGCGACCGGATAGGTGATGCCGTGGCGCTTCAGTGCGGCCTGCACGTTCGAGACCGAGCGCTCGAACGGGAATTCCGGCGTGTGCACGCCGACCACGACGAGGCCCTTGTCCTTGTACTTGGCGTAGAGGTCGGTGACGTGCGGCAGCGTGTTGACGCAGTTGACGCAGCCATAGGTCCAGAAATCGACCAGCACGACCTTGCCGCGGAGGTCGGCCATGTTCAGCGGCTTCGAGTTGAACCAGTTGTTGATGCCGGCGAAGTCGGGCGCGGTCCGCTGGCTTGCGGCAGCGACCTGGATCGGCACCGCGGGCGCGGTGGCGACCGGCGTTGCGCGCGCGGCCTCGTCGCAGATGCCGGGGATGACGGCGCCTGTCACGGCGATGCCGATCAGGGCGGCGGAGACGGCGAGCAGCTTGAGAGTCATGGAAAACGTCCTCCGGTTGAGATGCGAGATAGTCACAGGCCGATCTGGCCGGTGGGATAGAAGCCGGTGAGCCACGCCACGATCAGCGTGTCGTATTGGAAATAGGCGGCGACCGCGAAAGCGATCACGACGACACCAAAGCCCTGCTGCAGCCGCGGCGAGATGCGGGCGAGGCTGCGCACGCGCGTGGTCGCGGCCTGGCCGCCATAGGCGATCGCCAGCATCGGGATCGCCGAGCCGATGGCGTAGGCGACGAGCAGCGTGCCGGCCCAGGCGGCGTTCTTCTGGGTTGCGACGAGCGTCAGGATCGAGCCCAGCACCGGACCGGCGCAGGGCGTCCAGACCAAGCCCAGCGTAGTGCCGAGCACGAGCCCGCCGAGCGCGCCCTCGCGCTGCACGGCGCTGGAATTGCCGAGATCGAGCCAGCCATTGAGCCGGATCGACAGCCATTCGAACGGCGCCGGCCACAGCATCAGCAGGCCGAAGCCGAGCAGGAGGATCGAGGCGGCCTCGCGCAGCACATTCGGATCGAAGTCGAACAGCCGCGTGATGGCGCCGAGCAGCAGCGCGGTCGCCGAGAACGAGACGACGAAGCCGAGCGCGATCATCGCAGGCCGCAAATGACCCGCACGGCCGATCGAGGCGCCGAGCAGGATCGGCAGCATCGGCAGCGTGCACGGCGCGGCGATGGTGAGGACACCGGCGAGGACGGCGAAGAGAAGTTCGAGCATCGGGGCACTCGTGAGGGAGGTCACGAGGGCAGTTCGGAATGGAGGCGGCGGACGTTACGCGTCGTCACGCGCTCGTGACGGGTGGCGTCAGCCGCGAAGGCGGTGCGCTCCCTCTCCCGCTTGCGGGAGAGGGTTGGGGAGAGGGTGTCCCCGCATCGGGACACTCCCCAAGAGGAAAGAACCCTCACCCGCCGCACTCTGCGAGTGCGTCGGCCTCTCCCGCATGCGGGAGAGGCTGGAGCCTGCGGTGAGCGCCGTCCGCCCCATTTCCACGGTTCCCCCCAAAATAAAAACAACCCGGCGAGGGGGCATCTCGCCGGGTCGTTGGAGGTCTTGGGAGGTTTAACGAAAACCGTATGTAGCTTTATAGGAGGGAAGTTTTTCCGCCTGATGTTGTGCTTTGTTTCAATTGTTTCGTCGGCGGTAACACTTCCGTGTCCGGGGACAGGGCCCAAGGTTAGGCCCTATCCAATTGAAATTACTGGATTTACGCGGCGAAGCGCTCGACGCCGGCGCCTTTAAGCAACTCGGCCAATTGCTTGCGGGCGTAGAACATCCGGGTCTTCACCGTGCTCTGGGGGATGCCGATGATCTGGCCGACCTCCTCCACCGACTTCTCGTGGTAGTAGACGAGGGTGATGATCTCGCGATGGGCCGGTGACAGCTTCTGCACGCAGGCGCGCAGGATGGCGCTGGTGTCGCTGCGGTCGAGCGAGGTCTCCGGCGTGTCGCAATCGTCGGGAATCTGGCGCACGTCCTCCTGGTCGATGTCCTCGAAACGACGCTGGCGCATCGCGGTCAGGGCCTTGAAGCGGGCGATCGAGAGCAGCCAGGTCGAGACCTGCGAGCGGCCCTGGAACTGGCCGGCGGTCCGCCACACGTCCAGAAACACCTGGCTGACGAGGTCTTCCGCCGTGGTGGCATCGCGCACGATGCGCAGGATGAAACGATAAACCCGCACATTGTGCCTGCAATAGAGGATGTGCATCGACGTCCGGTTGCCGTCGGCAATGCTTTCGAGAAGCATATCGTCCGAGGTCGCCTGAGCGGCAATGATGCTCTGGCTGGCTTGGGCGTTGATGGCGATGACGTTCCGCATTGACCTGGCTCCCCGTAGCGCCGCAACCGAGCGGCGTTTCCTTGGACCAAAGTGTTAATGAGCCAACGTTTCGGGACGTCTGCACGAAAAGGGGAAAATGGTTTCGTGCGCCGCCAAATTGTTTCGTCGAATGGGGGGCGACGAAACATTCGGGGCAAAAAGTCCCGGAATTTCAATGTACGGAAAATACGGGGGTGGAGGTTTGGGGCCGGACGGAAGCGCCGGGAACGTATTTCGGGGGATTGCGTTCGGTCGCACGGCACCTACCGCCGTCGTCCCGGGGCGCGCGTAGCCTGGACGGCGGTCTCGCAGGGTGGGCAAAGGCGCAAAGCGCCGTGCCCACGAACCAAGTATTGAGAGAACGTGGGCACGCTGCGCTTTGCCCACCCTACGGCACTACTACGGCACTGCCGCCCGCCCCTAGGCCTTCTCGCCCGCCGGCGAGAACAGATAGCCGCCGCCGCGGATGGTGCGGATCACGGCCGGCTTGGCCGGATCGGGCTCGATCTTGCGGCGGATGCGCATGATGCGGAGGTCGACGGCGCGGTCGAAGGCCTCGGCGTCGCGCGCATTGGCCAATTCCAGCAGACGCTCGCGCGACAGCACGCGCTTCGGATTGGCCGCGAACACTTTCAGCAGCCCGAACTCGGACGCGGTCAGCGGATGCTCGTTGCCCTCGTCGTCGCGCAGGGCCTGGGCTTCGAGATCGAGCCACTTCGTCCCGAACCGTACCAGCTGGTCCTTGTCCGATTTCGCCGCCGCCTCCGGCGCCGCCGCCTTGGCCGGCGCGCTCCGCCGCAGCACCGAGCGGATACGCGCCATCAATTCGCGCAGCTCGCAGGGCTTTGCCACGTAATCGTCGGCGCCGAGCTCCAGGCCGACGACGCGGTCGATCGGGCTCGCGGTGGCCGTGAGCATGATCACAGGCACGTTGATGCGACTCTTGAGGTCGCGGATGATCGAGAGGCCGTCTTCCTCGGGCATGTTGAGGTCGAGCACGACGAGGTCGGGCATGCTGCCGTCGATCGCGGCGCGCAGCGACTTGCCACCGTCGCACAGCGTCACGGTGAAGCCGTGCATCTTGAGGTAATCGCCGACCATCTCCCGGGCCGGGGCCTCGTCGTCGACGATCATGATGTGCTGGCTTTGGGTCATGTCACTTCGGAATCTTGCAGATATCGGTGCTCAAATCACGGCAGTTCTGTCGCGGGCAGGGTGATGGTGAAGGTCGAGCCCTTGCCGGGGCCCTCGCTCTCCGCCGTCACCTCGCCGCCATGCATGTCGATAATACGCTTGACGATGGACAACCCAAGCCCCGTCGAGCTCTCGCCCGCGGTCGGTTTGGCCGACAGCCGCTGGAACCGGCCGAACAGGCGGCCGAGGTCCTCCGGCGACAGGCCGGCGCCCTCGTCGCTGACGCGGACGATGGTTTCGCCGCCCTCGTGGGCCACGGCCACGCCGATCTTGCCGCCGATCGGGGAGTATTTGATGGCGTTGCTGATGAGGTTGTCGATCGCCTCGCGGATGCGGTCGGTGTCGCACATGGTGACGATGTTCGCCGGCGCGGTCACGCTGATCGCCTGCTGCTTGTTGACGGCGAGCGGCTGGTTGGCCTCGGCGACCTCCTTGACCAGGGCGGCGACGTCGACCGGCTCGCGGCGGATGGTGATGTCGAAGGCATCGGCCATCGCGTCCGAGATCAGATGGTCGACCATCGTGGTCAGGCGCTTGGTGGCGTCGCGGATGTGGTCGACCTGGGCGACCACGCCGCTTTCCGAGGCGCCGGTCGAGATCAGCTCCTTCAGCATCTCGGTGCGGCCGAGGATGACGCCGAGCGGGTTCTTCAGATCATGGGCGACGGTGCCCAGGATCTCGTTCTTGAAGCCGTTGGCGCGCTGCAACCGCAGCCATTGTGCGGAGAGGCGGCGGTTGGCCTGCATCAGCGCGCGGGTGCGCTGGGCGACGCGGTCTTCGAGCTGCGTGTTGGCGTCCTGGAGCTGCTGATAGAGGATGACGTTGTCGAACGCGATCGAGAGCCTTGAGGAGAAGATCTCGACCAGCGAGCGGTCGGTCTCGGACAGCTCGCGCTCGGCCTGGAGCAGCACCACGACCTCGCGGCCGGAGCCGGTGCGCAAGTAAATCACGCTGCGATGGTCGGCGAACTCGTTCTTGCGGCCCTGGAAGGCGGCCTCCACCATCGCGCGCAGATCGGGGTCGAGCGCCTTCGACGAGGTCGTGCCGATGAAGCGGCTGTAGCAGCCGCTGCCGGCGAGCACGGACAGTTCGGGGTCGATGCCGCCATTATCGCGCAAGACCAGTATACCGGCGCAATCGACATTGAGCAGCGAGGCGAGCTGGGTCAGCACGCCCTCGGCGAGCCGCTGCATCGACTTGAAGTCGTACAGCGTCGATGCCGCGTCGATGATGATCTCGAGCCCGCGCCTTGTCTGCAACATGCGCTCGAGCTGCTGATAGGAGCGCAGCGCCGCGGTCAGCGAGGTAAACAGCTTGTCGGCGGTGAGCTCGGTCTTGGCCTTGTAGTCGTTGATGTCGTACTGCACGATCACGCGCCGCTCGGGCGCCTGGCCGGGCTGCCCGGTGCGCAGGATGATACGTACGGTCTCGTTCTTGAGCTCGTTGCGGATGAACTCGACCAGCTCGAGGCCCGCGACATCCGTCTCCATGATGACGTCGAGCAGCACGGCGGCGATGTCGTTGTGCGCGGCCATCAGCTTGCGACCTTCGGCCGCGGAATGGGCGGAGAGGATCTCGAGGCCCTGGCCGTTGAGGCTGTAGTCCGAGAGCGCAAAACGCGTGCCGTCATGCACGGCCGGATCGTCGTCGATGACGGCGATCTTCCATTTTCGGGCGTTCTGGTCCTCCGGCGCGGTACCGGTATCGTCGATCAGGTGGAGGACATCGTCCTGTTCGGCCATTGAGAAGTCCCGTCAATCTCTGTGCTTTGCGCGCCGCCCCTGGCGAGGCGGGGCATGATAATCCGAAAAGTAGTGCCTTGTCCCAGCTTGGATTCCAGCATCATGCGTCCGCCGAGCTGCTGGGTGACGAGGTTATAGACGATATGCAGCCCAAGTCCCGTACCACCTTCATTGCGCCGGGTGGTAAAGAATGGGTCAAAGGCTTGGCGCTGCACGTCGGGGGTCATGCCGGCCCCGTCATCGGCAAAGATGATCTCGATGTCCTCGGCCCCGCGCGGCCGGGCCGAGACCGTGATGGTGCCGGCGCGCCCGTCGGCGAAGGCGTGGTTGGCGGCGTTGAGGAACAGATTGGTCAGGATCTGGCCGTAGGAGCCGGGATAGCCGTCCAGCAGCAACCCCTCGGGCACGTCGACCTTAAGTGTGATCGGCGAGCGTTTCAGCACGGGCCTGAGGCTTGCAACGATCTGGTCGGTGGCTTCGCTGAGTGAGAACTGCCGGCGCTCGGCATGGGAGCGGTCGACCGCGACCTGCTTGAACGACTGGATCAGCTCGCCGGCGCGCTGGAGGTTGGCGACGAGCTGCTGCGCGGCATCGCGCGAGGACTGCACGAACTCTTCCAGCTGCGAGCGGCGCAAGCCCCCGTCGCCCCTAAGCTGGGCCTCGAAAATCTCGGTGCGCCGGGCAAAACTCGAGGCAACGGTGAGGCTGATGCCGATCGGGTTGTTGACCTCGTGCGCGACGCCGGCGACGAGGCCGCCGAGGGCTGCGAGCCGCTCGGCGTCGATCAAATTCTGCTGCGCGGTGTTGAGCTCGAGCAGTGCGCTCTCGGCCTTCTCCTTGGACGCGCGCAACTCGTCCTCGGTCTGGCGCTTCGCGATCGCGTTCTCGCGGAACACCTCGACGGCGCGCGCCATGGCGCCGACCTCGTCGCGCGCCTTCGTGCCCTGCACCTCGCGGCCGAGATCGCCGAGCGTGATCGCGCGCATCGCCGTCATGATCTGCTGAAGCGGCAGCCGGATCGACAGCGCAATCAGCACGCCGGCGGCGAGGATGATGCCGAGGAAGATCATCGCAATCGACAGCACCCGCCGCGAGATGTCGGCCAGCGTGCGATCGAAGGTCTCCTGCGCCTTCTGCTCGCGCCGGCGCATCTTGATGGAGAGGTCGTCGATGGCACCGATCGCCTCGGCCTGGCTGGCGTCGATGGTGTTGCGCAGCAATTCGGTCCGGCTCGTGAGCTGCTCGGAGAGCTTTGCAAAGCCCTCGCGCAACGCCATGGTGCGGGCTCCGAGCCGTTGCAGCGCCATGCGCTGCAGATCGTTGTCGGCGAGATCGATCATCACCGGAATGGTCTTCTCGATCGTCTCGGTGTTGCGGCGTGCATCGTCGGCCGCGCCTGTCGACAGCGACAGATAGTAGGAATTGGCTGCGACCAGCATCGCGGTGAAGGCCTCGCGGGATTTTCCGAGCGAGGGCCAGATCAGCGCGTCGCGATGGCCGGTGGCGCCTTCGATGATGGAATAGAGGCCGGCCATGTCCCTGGCCGGGCCCTGCACCTGCTCCTCATAGGTCTTGGCGATGGTCGCCTGCACCGTGCGCAGCTCGCCGAAGCCGTTGAGGAAGCGGTCGGTGGTGCGCTCCAGCTCCTCGACCGACCCTGACAGCATCGGGTCCTTGGCGGCGCGGTCGGTCAGCGTGCCCAGCACCGCCTCGCGCAGCAGCAGGATCTCGGCGAACAGGTCCGGGCTCGGCTGGTTGATGTAGCGGTGGATCAGGTTCTGGAGCCGCCCGGTCTCGCTTTCGAGCAACGCCAGGATCCGGTCGGACTCGCGCACCTGGCGGACGTCGTCCCAGGCCGAGCCCAGCACCTGCGCGCCGTTCCAGATCATCCCCACCAGCACCACGACCACGGCGGAATTCAGCGCCGCGATCGACAGGATGCGCCAGCGGATCGGCACCGCGCGCAGCACGCCGACCAGACGCGCGCGCAGCCGCCCGATCGGACCGGGCGGCCTGTCTGCGTGCTCGCTGTGTCCGGTCGCGATCACGAAGCCTCACTCCACCTTGCGAATGCGTTCGATCAGCGCGGCCGCGGCGGGATCGCGCCCCGCCTTGCTGTAGACCGCGGCCATCGCGTCCTCGAACGGCTTGCGGTCGATGTCCCTGACGATGGTGACGCCCGCCTCGATCGCCTTGCGCTGCGACTGCTCCTCGAGGTCGCGCCATTTCTCGCGCATGAACCGGCTGGAGCGGGCCGCGGCCTCCCTGAAGAGGGTCTGGTCGTCGGCTGAGAGGCTTTTCCAGGCCTTCAGCGAGATCACCAGCACTTCGGGGCTCATCGTGTGCTCGGTGAGTGTGTAGTGGCCGGCATGTTTGTAATGGTCCGTGGTCACGAAGGACGGCCAGTTGTTTTCGGCGCCGTCGATCAGATGGTTGGTGAGTCCGGTGAGCACCTGCCCGTAGGGCAGCTCGACCGGTTCGGCGCCGAGCGAGCGGATCATCTGGCTCATCAACTCCGATTGTTGCACCCGGATCCGCAATCCCCTGAGGTCCGCGATACTCCTGACCGGACGGACGACGTTGTAGATCGACCGCGCTCCGGAATCGTAGAAGGCGAGCCCGACGAAGCCGTAGGGCTCGAAACTGCCCAGGATTTCGTTGCCGATCGGCCCGTCCAGCACCTTCTGCATGTGCTCGATGGACCGGAACAGGAACGGCATCGCCAGCACGTTCATCGCCGGAACGAAATTGCCGATCAGCGCCACATTGGTCCGGTTGAGATCGATCGCGCCGGCCCGGGTCTGCTCGATGGTCTCCTTCTCCTCGCCGAGCTGGCGGGAGTGGAACACCTTGACCTCGTGGCGGCCGCCGCTGCGCTCAGCGATCAGGGCGCCCATGTAGCGCAGCGCCTGGACGGTCGGATAGTCCTCGCTCTGGGTGTCGGCGGCGCGGAATTCGCGCGCAGCAGCGCCCGTCGCGCAGATCGCGAGCAGAAGCGCAACGAAGATCACCCCGGTCCGCGAGAGTTCGGCACGGTTCAGCACTGGCACACTCAACCCCTCAGTGGTGGAGTCTATGGCGGAGCCAAAAGGTTCAACGCAATCTAGCAGATGGTCGGGGGAAGGCCATCCCGCAGGGCGATTGTGCGGCGCAGCCGCGGCGCATTCCCGGTTGAAACCGCAAATGCCGCGCCTTAAGCAGGTAGGGTCGCCTTTTGCCGCGCGACACGGGAAGAGCCATCGTGACTTCAGCATCGCGTCTTTTGCGGATCGCCGCCGCCCTGGCGGCCCTCTCATTGGCCGCGCCGGTGCGTGCCGCCACCGACATCGTCTGGTGGCACGCCATGTCCGGCGAACTCGGCAAGCAGCTCGAGAAGCTTGCCGCCGACTTCAACGCCTCGCAGCCGGATTACCGTGTCGTGCCCACTTACAAGGGCAATTACACCGAGACGGTGACAGCGGCGATCTTCGCCTTTCGCTCGCGCAGCCAGCCCGCGATCGTTCAGGTCAACGAGGTCGCCACCGCCACCATGACCGCGGCGAAGGGCGCGATCTATCCGGTGTTCAGCATGATGCGGGACATGAAAGAGCCGTTCTCGCTGGCCGACTACCTGCCCGCGGTGTCCGGCTATTACACCGACGCCGCCGGCAATCTGCTGTCGTTCCCGTTCAATTCCTCGACGCCGATCCTCTACTACAACAAGACCATGTTCCGCGACGCCGGGCTCGATCCGGAGACGCCGCCGAAAACCTGGCCCGAGCTTGGTGCCGCTGCAAAACGCCTGCGCGACCGCGGCGCGGCGTGCGGCTTCACCACCTCCTGGCCGTCCTGGATCCACATCGAGAATTTCTCCGCCTTCCACAATCTGCCGCTCGCGACCCGGACCAACGGCTTTGCCGGGCTCGACGCCGAGCTGACCATCAACAATCCCGCCGTCGTGAAGCACATCGCCCAGCTCAGCGAATGGCAAAAGACAAAACTGTTCGACTATGGCGGCCGCGGACAATCGGCCGAACCGCGCTTCCAGAACGGCGAGTGCGGCATCTTCATCGGCTCCTCGGCGACGCGCGCCGACATCAAGGCGAATTCCAGGTTCGATATCGGCTACGGCATGATGCCGTACTGGCCCGACGTGAAGGACGCGCCGCAGAATTCGATCATCGGCGGCGCCACGCTGTGGGTGCTGCGCGACCGGCCGCGCGAGGAATACAAGGGCGTGGCGCGGTTCTTTGCCTATCTGTCGCAGCCCGGCGTGCAGGCGGCCTGGCACCAGAACACCGGGTACTTGCCGGTCACCCGCGCCGCTTACGAGTTGACCCGCGCGCAAGGCTTCTACGAGCGCAATCCGGGCACGGCGATCTCGTTCGAGGAGATCACGCTGCATCCGCCGACGGAGAATTCGA
Organism: Bradyrhizobium xenonodulans; assembly: GCF_027594865.1. Taxonomy (NCBI): domain Bacteria; kingdom Pseudomonadati; phylum Pseudomonadota; class Alphaproteobacteria; order Hyphomicrobiales; family Nitrobacteraceae; genus Bradyrhizobium; species Bradyrhizobium xenonodulans. The sequence goes on along the minus strand of NZ_CP089391.1, from coordinate 8,011,250 downwards.
AGGGCATCCGGCTCGGCTCCTTCGTGCTGATCCGCGGCGCGATCGAGGACGAACTGGAGCAGGCCTTTGCCGGCAAGAAGGACGCGCAAGCCGCGCTCGATGCCGCGGTCGAACGCGGCAACAAGCTGCTGCGCCAGTTCGAGCGCGCCAGTCCGGACAGGTAGCATGTTGCGAATGAGCGAAGCTGTCGCCGCGAGCACGGTGCGCTCCCTCCCCCGCTTGCGGGAGAGGGTTGGGGGAGAGGGTGTCTCCGCAAAGGGACACTCCCCAAGAGGAAAGAACCCTCACCCGACGCTTCGCGCCGACCTCTCCCGCAAGCGGGAGAGGTGCACCGCGTTCTGGGCTTGCATCGATCGAACCGGCGTCGGTGCGATGCTAGCGGAATGAGCGTAGCTGTAGCCGCAACGGCGGTGCGCTCCCTCCCCCGCCTGCGGGGGAGGGTTGGGGAGAGGGTGTCTCCGCAACGGGATGCTCCCCAAGAGGAAAGAACCCTCACCCGACGCTTCGCGTCGACCTCTCCCACAAGCGGGAGAGGTGCACCGTCTCCTTGGCTTGAACCGAGTCAACCAAAGCTAACCCTGCTTTCGATACGCCAATGACAAGCACGCCATCGCAACAGCTGCCTCACTTCACCGACGCGGAAAGCTTTCGCGCCTGGCGCTCCGACCCGTCGCTATGGCTGCCGATCGCGCTCGATATCGCACACGACCACGGTCTCGATGCCGGCGCGCCGCATGTGTTCTCGACCGGCACCAATCTCGTGGTCGGTCTCGGCGATCATCTGATCCTGAAAATCTTCCCGCCGCTGCTGCGCGCGCAATTCGTCTCCGAGCGCGGCTCGCTGACGCAGCTCGCCGGCCGCCTGTCGCTGCCGATCCCCGAGATCGTCGCGGAGGGCACGCGCGACGGCTGGCCCTATCTCGTCATCACGCGGCTATCAGGCACGCTCGGCTCGGAGGTCTGGCCGTCATTGGCGGAGGACCAGAAGGAGCGCGTGCTGCGCCAGATCGGCGAGACCATCGCAAGTGTCCAGCGCGCGCCGCTCGGCCCGCTCGCGCAGATCGAGCCGCGCTGGGACACATTCATGCGCGCCCAGATGCAGGCGTGCCGCGCGCGGCACACGCGCCTCGGCCTTGCGCCAAAGTTTCTCGCCGGCCTCGACGATCTCCTGCGCGATGCGGCCGAGCTGATCCCGATGGATGCGCCGCCGGTGATCCTGATTGGCGAATACATTCCTGAAAACTTCCTGCTCGCCTGCCGCGACGATCAATGGTCGCTCAAAGGCCTGTTCGACTTTGGCGACGTGCTGGCAGGATGGCGCGACTACGATCTGCTCGGGCCCGGCACCTTCATGGCCGCGGGCCGGCCCGGCAGGGTGCGCAGCCTGCTCGAAGGCTTTGGCTATGCGAAGCCCGACTTCGCGCTCAAGCGGCGCCTGATGGCCCTGATGCTGCTGCACCGTGCCAGCGACCTCAACAGCCACGTCTGCATCGAGGGCTGGCAGGAGAAGGCGAGTGATCTGATAGAGCTGCAGGAGCTGATCTGGGCGGGCTGAGCGAAAAGCGGCGAGCGGTGCTCGCCGCTTTTCGCGATCGTGCCTATCCCTTCGCCTGGATCAATGCGGCCGCCTTGCTGAGCACACCGACGATGGCGCTGAGGCCGGGGGCAGATTGCTGCTTGGCGGCCGTCGCCTGCTTCACGAGGCCTGCGAACACCGAGCGGCATTGCGCGATGGCGGAGAGCGCCTGGGCCTTGTTGCTTGCGGCCCGCAATTGCGAGGCCGCGGTCTGCAGCGCGCTATGCGCTTCGGGCGGGGCCCATTTCGTCAGAGTGGTGCTCATCTTGTCTAGCGCGTTCGCAACGCAGTCATAGAGGACCTTGCCGCTTGTCGTGCGGCACGCCTCCAGGCTCGCACTGCCGACCGCGCCGGCGGCGCCTGTGCCGCCGTCGCCGGCCTGGGCCGGGTTGGTGCCGAGCGGCACCGCGAGCAGCATCACCAGCGCCATGATGATGCGCACGCCGTTCGCCATCAAGCCACGCCGACGGCCGGGTCTTCCGAGCTCAGCCGATTTGAGCATGTTGCTTTCAGAAATCATGACGTTGCCCCTTCTATCCCTTGGCCTGGATCAGCCGTGCCGCCTTCGCCAGCACGCCCACGATGGAAGCCAGCCCTTCGTCGCCCCATCCGGGTACCATCATCTTGCCGCCGGGAGTGGCCTTCACCTGCCGCAGCGCGCCGGCAATGGCCGCCTGGCATTGCGTGATGGCGGAGAGCGCCTGCGCCTTGCTGCTGGCCGCGCGGAGCTGGCTCGCCGCCGTCAGCAGTGTCCGCTGGGTCTCGCCGACCCTGACCGAATTGACGTCGTTGGCCATGCGCTCGAGCACGTCGGCGACGCAATTGTAGAGCGCCTTGCCCTGGCTGGTGTTGCAGCCGGACAGGCCGGACGTCGCGGTGGCCGCGGCGGCATTCAGCACGGCCGATGCGGACGCGTCCCGGTCGGGGACCAGCGCTCCCAGCATCGCCAGCATGACCAGCGCCAGCATCCGCACGCCCTTACGCCGGAGGCCCAGGCGGGCTCCGAGAATCAGTGTCGTCATGAAAGTCCCCCTTATCGCGGCGCTGTTGGAGTCACCGCGTTGCCTACCGTGAAGTCGCACGGCACCGTCGTCAGCCTTGGTTCACCCTTAAGCGCGAACAAATGCTCCCACTGTGATCTGCGGCACACGACGCCGCCCGGCGCGTCCTCGACGATCACGACGGCATAGAGCCGGTCGCGCTTCTGGAACGCCTTGATGCTGGTGTCTTCGGGGAAGGTCTGCAGCAGCGTCAGAATGCCATGGCCGCTGTCGGCGTCGGTCGCGATGCCGGCGATCCCCGAAATGGTGCGCCATTTGCCGCCCTCGATGGTCGCGCCGATGAAGGTGCCCTCGGTCACGGTGCTTTGCAGGATCTTCTGCTTGAGGAATTCGGGGCCGAGCTCAGAGCTCTGGCGCAGCCGGTTCTTCAGGCTCGGCGAGTAGAAGATCTTGTCGGTGCCGCCCTGAAACACGATGGTCGTGCCCTCGGGCCCGCCCGCGATCAGGTTCTGGAATTCGCGTCCGCTCAGGACGCCGGCCGAGGCGGTCAGCGCTTGCAGGGCCGTCAGGGCGACGGCGAGCGCGAGGCGCGAGCCCGGCCGGGATATCGAAAGGGGATTTTGGCGCGGCATGGAGGGGGAAATGATTCCTTAAAATTCAATTCTAGATATTGCGGATAGCACTCGTCAATTTGATGAAGCGTCATGTCGATCGCCCGACATGACAGCTGAACATCCTTTGCGTAACGTTCCGCGCGGGTGACCATGTGATGGTACAGATGCGAAGAGGTCGACTTGCGGTGCTGCTTGCCGCCGCGCTCATGGTGCTGGCCGCCGGCTCCGCGCGCGCCGCGTCAGAGCCGCGAAAACCGGTCGCCGATACCGCGCCGCGGCTGGCGCTGGTGATCGGCAATGCCCATTACGCAAAACTCGGCACGCTCGCCAATCCCGGGCGCGATGCGCAGCTGATCGCGGACAGGCTGCGCCAGACCGGCTTCGAAGTCACCGCAGTTGCCGACCGCGACCTGAAAAGCCTGTCGCAGGACGTCGAGGAATTTGCGCAGAAGGTGAAGGCACGCGGTCCCTCGACCGTCGCATTGCTCTACTACGCCGGTCACGGCGTCGAAAACGACGGCGTCAACTACCTCGTGCCCGTCAATGCCGACATCAAGCGGCGCGCCGACATCGTGCCGCAATCGCTCAGCGTGAAGCGCGTTGCCGATCGCCTGTCCGGGGCGGGCAACGCGCTCAACATCCTCATCGTCGATGCCTGCCGCGACAATCCGTTTCCGCCGGGCGTCGCGGCAAGTGCGACCGGAATGGTGCCGATGGGCGCCGTCTACGGCGTGTTCATTGCGTCAGCTACCGGCTCGGGTAAGGCCGCCTTCGACGGCGAGGACGGCCACAGCCCCTACACCAGGGCGCTGGCGGAGGCGATGATCGTGCCCGGCGAGCGGTTGGAGGACGTGTTCAAGAGCGTACGTCGCCAGGTGCGGCTTGCCACCGGCGAGCAGCAGATCCCCTGGGAATCCACCTCGCTCGAGCTCGACTTCTTCTTCGTGCCGCCGCCGCCTCCGCCGAGCCAGGCCGCACAATTGCTCGCCGCGGCGAAGGAGACCGGCAATGCCGCGCTCTACGATCTCCTGATCGACCGTTTTCCGGCAAGTCCGGAGGCCAATGAGGCGCGCACGGCCGTTGCCGAACTCCGGAAGGGCGCAGTCAACGGAGCGCCGGCAGGGGCATCTGCCGCGGCACTGGTGCTCGATCGTGCGCGGCAGACCCGGACGCCCGAGGCCTATGACCTCGTCGCCGCGCTGTTTCCGGATGCGCCCGAGGCCGAGGAGGCGCGCCTTGCAGCCTCGCGCCTGCGCGAGATCACCGTGCTCGATAGCGCCGGACCGACCTATGAGGGGCGCGAACTGGTGCAGCTCATTCAGGGCCAGTTGGCGCGGCTCGATTGTCTCACCGGGGAGCAAGGCGGGGTGTTCGACGCCGCCACCATCCAGGGCCTGCGCCGCGCCTCGCAGCTCTCCGACGAGCGCTTCCTCTGGTATCGGCCGACCATGGCCGCGCTGCGCGCGCTGAAGAAGGTGGACGATCACGATAGCTGCAGCAGGCTGAAGACGGTCGCAGCGCCGCGCTGCCTGCGCGTTAACAATGAGGACTTTTGCCAATAGCTCATCGAATGGGCTAGCGCTTTATCTGCCTATTTAACAGTCAAATATATTATCTTTGTATGCAATAACCGTCGTCCAGGCTTCGGTCATTGAGAGATCAAGTGAGATTTTCATATGTAGTTTCAGCTTCTTAGGTCCTTCGTAGCATCTCGTTAGGCTCTGGCACGAACCTTGCGAATCCGGTTCCAACCAAAAACTTTGTGTTGGAGCGATTTCATGAAGCGCCGCGATTTCCTCAAGTCCGTTTCCGGATTGGCCGCTGGCGCGGCGCTTCCGGCGATGCCGTCCGTGATCTCCACCGCCTATGCCGATGCGCGCTCGGAGACGCTGCTGATCGTTTCGGAGGGCGGCCCGAACAATCTCGACATCCACGGCGTCGGCACCAATGTGCCCGGCTACGAGGTGTCGTGGAATTGCTACGACCGGCTGATCAGCCACGAGATGAAGAGCGGTCCCGGCGGTGTGCCCTATTACGACCGCGACAAGTTCAAGGGCGAGCTCGCCGAGGAGTTCAAGATCGACGACATGTCGGTCACCTTCAAGCTGCGCAAGAACGCCAAATTCCACGACGGCACGCCCGTGACCGCCAAGGACGTGAAGTGGTCCCTCGACCGCGCCGTCAGCGTCGGCGGCTTCCCGACCTTCCAGATGAGCGCGGGCTCTCTCACAAAGCCCGAGCAGTTCGTCGTGATCGACGACAATACGGTGCGCGTCGACTTCCTGAAGAAGGACAGGCTGACGGTCCCCGATCTCGCCGTGATCGTGCCCTGCATCGTCAACTCGGAGCTGGTGAAGAAGAACGCCAGCGAGAAGGATCCGTGGGGCCTCGAGTTTACAAAACAGCAGACCGCGGGCTCCGGCGCCTACAAGGTGACGAAGTGGACCGCCGGCACTGAAGTCATCATGGAGCGAAACGAGGACTGGGTTTGTGGTCCCTTGCCGAAGATCAAGCGCGTGATCTGGCGCATGGTGCCGCAGGCCGGCAACCGCCGCGCGCTGCTGGAGCGCGGCGATGCCGACATCTCCTACGAGCTGCCGAACAAGGACTTTCAGGAGATGAAGGCGAACGGCAAGCTCAACGTGGTGTCGCTGCCGTTCTCCAACGGCATCCAGTATATCGGCATGAACGTCACCAAGCCGCCCTTCGACAACCCAAAGGTCCGCCAGGCGGTCGCCTACGCGCTGCCCTACCAGAAGATCATGGACGCCGTGATGTTCGGGCTCGCAAACCCGATGTTCGGCGCAGCGAAGGACAAGGCGACCGAAGTCGCCTGGCCGCAGCCGCACAAATACAACACCGACATGGACAAGGCGAAGGCACTGCTGACTGAAGCTGGCTATGCCAACGGTTTCGAGACCACCATCTCGTTCGACCTGAATTTCGCCGGCGTCAACGAGCCGCTCTGTGTGCTGGTGCAGGAGAGCCTCGCGCAGATCGGCATCAAGACCACCATCAACAAGGTGCCCGGCGCCAACTGGCGCACCGAATTGAACAAGAAGGAGATGCCGCTCTTCACCAACGTGTTCTCAGGCTGGCTCGATTACCCCGAATACTTCTTCTACTGGTGCTATCACGGCAACAATTCCGTCTTCAACACCATGAGCTACAAGTCGGCGGAGATGGACAAGCTGATCGACGGCGCGCGCACGGCGGCTGCGACCGGCGACAAGGCGGCCTACGATACTGACGTGAAGGGCTTCGTCGATCTCGCCTTCACCGACATCCCGCGCATCCCGCTGTACCAGCCCTTCGTCAACGTCGCGATGCAGAAGAACATCAGCGGCTACCAATACTGGTTCCACCGCAGGCTGGATTACCGCGCGCTGGCGAAGGGGTGAGGGGGCATGAGTGAGGTGAGCACGGCTCTCTCATTCCCTCTCCCCTTGTGGGAGAGGGTGGCTCGCCGCGTAGCGGCGAGACGGGTGAGGGGTAGCCACGAACTCGGACCTCGCTTGAGGCTACCCCTCATCCCAACCCTCTCCCACAAGGGGCGAGGGGGCGCAGCGACGCGCGCCGCTAGTAGCGTGCGCAACACGCGCAGGAGTGCCGCCCCATGCTGACCATGATCGGCAAGCGCCTGATGTTCGCGATTCCCTCGCTGATCGGGGTCGTCATCGTCACCTTCCTGCTGACGCGCGCGCTGCCGGGCGATCCCGCCGCCTATTTCGCCGGCCCCGCCGCGACCAAGGAAGCCGTCGAGCAGATTCGCAAAAAGCTCGGCCTCGACAAGCCGCTGATCGAGCAGTTCTTCCGCTACACCAACGATCTCGCCCATGGCGATTTCGGCAACTCGCTGACCACGGGACAGCCGGTCGCGGCCGAGATCCGCAACCGCCTGCCGGCGTCGGCCGAGTTGACGCTGCTCGGCCTCATCGTCTCCATCGTCATCGCCATCCCGCTCGGCGTGCTCGCGGCGACACGGCCGGGATCATGGGTCGATCATCTGTGCCGTGTCACGACGACAGCCGGCGTGTCGCTGCCGGTGTTCTTCACCGGCCTCGTGCTGGTCTATGTCTTTTACTTCCAGCTCGGCTGGTCGCCGGCACCGCTCGGCCGGTTAGATGTGTTCTACAGCGCGCCGCCGACGGTCACAGGCTTCTATCTGATCGACACCTTGCTCGCGCGCGACCTCGAGGCGTTCCGCTCGGCGCTGAGCCAGCTGATCCTGCCCGCGACGACGCTCGCGATCTTCTCGCTGGCGCCGATCGCGCGCATGACGCGCGCCTCGATGCTGGCCGTGCTCGCCAGCGAATTCGTCCGCACCGCCCGCGCCAGCGGCCTGTCGCCTGCGACCGTCATCGTCACCTACGCCTTCCGCAACGCGATGCTGCCCGTCATCACCACGCTCAGCATGGTGTTCTCGTTCCTGCTGGGCGCCAACGTGCTGGTCGAAAAAGTGTTCGCCTGGCCCGGCATCGGCTCCTATGCGGTGGAAGCGCTGATCTCGTCGGACTTCGCACCGGTGCAGGGCTTCGTGCTGACCATGGCGGTGATGTACGTGCTGCTCAATCTCGTGATCGACATTTTGTACGGCGTGATCGATCCGCGCGTCAGGTTGGAGGGCTAAAATCATGAGCTCCGTTGCGCCTGCTGTTGAACCGGTTGGTCCCGCGCGGACCTCGGGCCTCGTCGCCATTCTCGAACAGACCCGCTACGTCCTCGGCGAGAACAAAGTCACCGGCTTCGCCTTCGCATTGCTGATCGTGATCCTCCTCGCCGCGATCTTCGGTCCCTATGTGGTGCCGTATGACCCGCTGGCGTCCGACACGGCCGCATCGTTGAAGCCGCCGTCGGCCGCGCACTGGTTCGGCACCGATCAATTGGGGCGCGACATCTTCAGCCGCGTCGTCGTGGCAACGCGGCTCGACACCTTCATCGCGGTTGCCTCCGTCGTGCTGGTGTTTTTGATGGGAGGCCTTGCCGGCATCGCGGCCGGCTATTTCGGCGGCTGGACCGACCGCATCGTCGGCCGTATCGCCGACACCATCATGGCGTTCCCGCTGTTCGTGCTCGCGATGGGCATCGTCGCAGCCCTCGGCAACACCGTGCAGAACATCATCCTGGCCACCGCCATCGTGAACTTCCCGCTCTATGCCCGCGTCGCGCGCGCCGAGGCGAACGTTCGCCGCAACGCCGGCTTCGTGCAGGCGGCGCGCCTGTCCGGCAATGGCGAATTCCGCATCCTGCTGGTGCACATCCTGCCGAACATCATGCCGATCATGATCGTGCAGATGTCGCTGACCATGGGTTACGCCATCCTCAACGCCGCGGGCCTGTCCTTCATCGGCCTCGGCGTCCGCCCGCCGACCGCCGAATGGGGCATCATGGTCGCCGAAGGCGCCGGCTTCATGGTCTCGGGCGAGTGGTGGATCGCGCTATTCCCGGGCCTCGCGCTGATGATCGCCGTGTTCTGCTTCAACCTCCTGGGCGACGGCCTCCGCGACATCGTCGACCCCCAGCGGAGGACGTGATGGCCAATTTTCGGCGAAAATTCTCCAATGATTCCAATGCCGTTCTACTGTGCATGGGGTTGTTTTCGCACTTTTTGAGCGACGGGAGCCCTCCATGACCGCCCAGCCGCTGCTCGACGTCCAGGATCTCACCGTCGAATTCACCACCCGCCGCGGCATCGTGAAGGCCGTGCAGCACGTCGACATCTCCGTCGCCAAGGGCGAGACGCTCGCCATCGTCGGCGAGTCCGGCTCGGGCAAGTCGGTGACGTCTTACGCGGTGATGCGCATCCTCGACCGCGCCGGCAGGATCGCCGAGGGCTCGGTGATGTTCTCCGGCATCGACGTCAAGGCCGCGACCGAAGACCAGATGCGCGACCTGCGCGGCCGCGAAGTCTCGATGATCTTCCAGAACCCGCGCGCCGCGCTGAACCCGATCCGCAAGGTCGGCGACCAGATCGAGGACGTGCTGCGCACCCATGTGCAGCAAGCGCAGGTCACTGACCGCGGCGAGAAGGCGATCGAGGCGCTGGAGCAGGTCAAGATCGCCCGCCCGCGCGAGCGCTACCACGCCTATCCATTCGAGTTGTCAGGCGGCATGTGCCAGCGCGTCGTCATCGCGCTCGCGCTCGCCTGCAATCCGCAGCTCCTGATCGCGGACGAGCCGACCACGGGTCTCGACGTCACCACGCAGAAGGCGGTGATGGACCTGATCGTCGAATTGACCAAGCGCAAGGCGATGTCGACCATCCTGATCACGCACGACCTCGGCTTGGCGGCCGCCTATTGCGACCGCGTCGTCGTGATGGAAAAGGGCCGCGTGGTCGAGACCGCGAAAGCCGCCGACATTTTTGCCAACCCGCAGCACCCCTACACCAAGAAGCTGATGCGCGCGACGCCGCGGCTTGGTGTGAGCTTGCGCGATCTATTGCCGGAGGAGGAAGGCGCTGCACTCGCCGCCGCGAGCGTAGAATCCGGTCCCGCCGCCGCCGCAAACACGGAGAGCCAGAAACCCCTTCTCCGCATCGAAAAGCTCGTCAAGGAATACCCCCGCCAGGGCGCCACGGCCACGCTCGGAAAGCTGTTCGGCCGCAAGCCCCCCGTGGAGCCCGATGTGTTCCGCGCCGTCGACGGCATCAGCTTTTCGATCGGCCATGGCGAGAGCGTCGGCCTGGTCGGCGAATCCGGCTGCGGCAAATCGACCACGTCGATGATGGTGATGCGGCTGCTGGACCAGACCTCCGGCCTGATCCAGTTCGACGGCGAGGACATCGGCGGCATCGCGCCCGCGTCTTTCGCTCGCCTGCCGCAGCGCAGCCGCATCCAGATGGTGTTCCAGGATCCGACCGACAGCCTCAACCCGCGTTTCACCGCCGCCCGCGCCATCGCCGATCCGATCATGCAACTCGGCGATATCAGGGGGCGCGACGCGCTCCGTGCCCGCTGCGAGGAACTGGCCACCATGGTCGGCCTGCCGCATAATCTGCTCGATCGGTTTCCGCACCAATTGTCCGGCGGCCAGAAGGCCCGCGTCGGCATCGCCCGCGCGATTGCCCTGCATCCAAAGCTCGTCATCCTGGACGAGCCGACCGCGGCGCTCGACGTCTCGGTGCAGGCCGTGGTCCTGAACCTGCTCCAGGACCTCAAGGCAACGCTAGGTATGAGCTATCTGTTTGTCTCGCATGATTTGAACGTAGTGCGCTTGCTGTGCGATCGTGTCATTGTGATGCGGACGGGGCGGATCGTCGAGGAGGGCTCTTCCGAGCAGGTCCTGAGCGATCCGCAGGACGACTACACCAAGGAGCTGCTGACGGCGATCCCGCATCCGCCGTTGCCGGTTCACTAAGATTGTTTGGGAGCGTGATGGCCGAGACGCTGGACGACTATATCGACGCCGTATCGAAAGCACTGGCGCTGTCGGTGGAAGAAGCCTGGAGGCCCGCGGTGCGCGCCAATCTCGAGGTCTCGCTGCGGCTTGGCCGCCTCGTCGACGAATTCGCGCTGCCGGACGAGACCGAACCGGCACCGATCTTCACGGCGTGATGTTGCCATGACCACCAAGCCAGAGATGACGGCCGCGGCAATCGCGAGTGCGGTTGCGGGCCGCAAGCTGTCCGCGCTCGATGCCACTGAAGCAGCCCTCGCACGCATCAAGCAGCACGACACCATCCTCAATTCCTTCACCGACGTCACCGCCGATCGCGCCCGCGCCAAGGCACGCGCGATCGATGCCGACATCGCGGCGGGCAAGACCGTCGGCCCACTCGCCGGCGTGCCGTTCGCAGTGAAGAACCTCTTTGATGTCGCAGGCCTGCCAACGCGCGCAGGCTCGAAGATCAACCGCGACCTCGCGCCGGCCAAGCGCGATGCCACGCTGATCGAGCGGATGGAAGCGGCTGGCGCCGTGCTGGTCGGCGCGCTCAACATGGGCGAATACGCCTACGATTTTACGGGAGAGAACGTCCACGACGGCCCCTCGCGCAATCCGCATGACACGACGCGGATGACCGGCGGCTCCTCCGGCGGTTCGGGCAGCGCCGTCGGCGGCGCGCTGGTGCCGATCGCGCTCGGCTCCGACACCAATGGCTCGATCCGCGTGCCGTCCTCGTTCTGCGGCATCTTTGGCCTGAAGCCGACCTATGGCCGGCTGTCACGCGCGCGCTCGTTCCCGTTCGTGGCGAGCCTCGATCATCTCGGCCCGTTCGCGCGCTCCGTCACCGACCTCGCGCTCGCCTACGACGCGATGCAGGGCCCGGATGCCGACGATGCCGCCTGCACCACGCGCGGGTTAGAGCCGACGCTGCCGCTGCTCGCCAATCCGGTTTCGGACCTGCGCATTGCGATTGCCGGCGGGCACTTTCAGAAGAACGTGTTTCCCGAGGCCGTCGAAGCCGTCAGCCGCGTTGCCAAGGCCCTTGGCGCGACCAAAGTCGTCGACGTGCCCGAAGCCTCGCGTGCCCGCGCGGCAGCCTACGTCATCACCACCACCGAAGGCGCCTCGCTGCATCTCGATCGCCTGCGCAAGCGCCCGAACGATTTCGATCCCGCGGTGCGCGACCGGCTGATTGCGGGCGCCATGGTGCCGGCGCCGCTGGTCGACCGCGCGCAGAAATTCCGCCGCTGGTATCGTGCGCAGCTCGCCGAGATATTCAGATCGGTCGACGTGCTGATCGCGCCGGCAACGTCCTGCACGGCGCCCAAGCTCGGCCAGGTGAATTTCAATCTCGACGGCGTCGAATTGCCGGTGCGCGCCAATATCGGCATCCACACCCAGCCGATCTCGTTCATCGGCCTGCCGGTCGTTGCCGTCCCGGTGCCGCTCGAGCCGCTGCCGATCGGCGTGCAGATCATCTGCGCGCCGTGGCGCGAGGACATTGCGCTGCGCGTCGCGTACGCATTGGAACAGATGGGCGTGGTGTCAGCGCCCGCGCCGAGAGGAATTTAGGATGGAGATCGATCTCCCCGACGTGATCGCGGAAGTCAAAGCCGCGTTCGACCGCTATGAGCAGGCCCTCGTCGGCAACGACGTCGCCGTGCTCGGCGAACTCTTCCGCAACGATCCCCGCACGCTGCGCTATGGCATCGGCGAGAACCTCTACGGCTACGAGGCAATTTCCGGCTTCCGCGCCGGCCGCTCGCCGGTCGGCCTCAACCGCCGCACCGCCAGGACCGTCATTTCCAGCTATGGCCGCGATACGGCCGTGGCCTCCACCTTGTTCTATCGCGACACGGCGCCTGGCAAGGTCGGCCGGCAGATGCAGACCTGGATTCGCTTCCCGGAGGGCTGGCGCGTCGTCGCTGCCCATGTCAGCATCATCGACGAGTCGAAAGAGACCTGACCGTATGACGCTTGACGATTTTCCGCCCGGGACACTGCCGGTCGAGCCGGTGGTGCCGCGGGTCGATCGGGCGCAGCCCAGCGTGCACAAGGTCACGCGCGCCGAGGAATTGCGGCTTCAGCTCGCCGACGAGATCGTGCGCGGAACCCTCGCCCCCGGTGCGCCGCTGGACGAGACCGACATCGCGCGCCGCTTCAATGTCTCGCGGACTCCGGTACGCGAGGCGCTGCGCCAACTGGTCGCAAGCGGCCTCGTCGAGGCGCGGCCGCATCGCGGTGCGGTGGTGGCGCAGCCCTCGATCGAGCGTCTCACAAGCATGTTCGAGGCGATGGCGGAGCTCGAGGCGCTGTGCGCCGGCCTTGCTGCCGAGCGCATGTCGGCCGCTGAGCGCCATGGTCTCGAGGCCATCCACGAAGAGCTGCGGGTGCTCAGCTATGCCGGCAATCCCGATCGCTTCCACGAGGTCAACGAGCGCTTCCACAACGCGATCTATGCGGGATCGCAGAACGGCTACATCGCCGAGATCACGCTGGCGACGCGCGTGCGCGTGCAGCCGTTCCGCCGTGCCCAGTTCCGCAATCTCGGCCGATTGGCAAAGTCGCAAGCCGAGCACGACCGCGTCGTCGTCGCCATCATGCGCGGCGACAAGCAGGGCGCCGCCGCCGCCATGCGTGCGCATATCGAGCTGGTGCGCGGCGAGTATGAGATTTACGCGGTGTCGGTGTAGGGGGCGAACTCGGTGCCGTAGGGTGGGAAAGGCGCGAAGCGCCGTGCCCACGTCTTTTCTAATTGATACTGATGGTGGGCACGCTGCGCTTTGCCCACCCTACGGGACCTAAATTGCCGCGGTTTCCTTCATATACGCGCGCCAGCCACCATACGTCGTGATATCCCGCGCCTCGCCCAGCACCTCGGGCTCGACCAAAAACCCCTTCACGCTGCGGCCGTCGGCAAGGCGCACCGTGCCGATCGCCATCGGCGAAGGAATCGCGTTGACGAACTTGCCGAAGGCGGACGACGACAGCGACCAGATCTCCAGCTCGATTTCCGCGCCCTTGCCGGCTTCGACGCGCAGCATGCCGGGCTTCGGCGGCGTGGTCCGAAGTGCGTAGAGCTTGTAGTCGGGCGCGGTCTTTGTCGCTTCGATCAATCGCGCGTTCAGCGCCGTCAATTCGCCGTTCAGCGCCATGCCGGAGAGATGCGCACCAACAACCGCGATGGGAATCTCGTCGCTGCCGTTTGTGGCAAGCGGCGCGAGCGGTGCTTGTGCCACACCCTTCGCGCCGACGCTTAGCTTCGTGTCCGCATGGAACACGCGGCCGATGCTCGCAAGCAGCGCATCCTGTCCTGCGGGCGCGAGCAGCGTGATGCCGAACGGAATTCCATCGGCGCGCATCGCGGCCGGGATCGCGAGACCACAGAGATCGAGCAGGTTGACGAAATTCGTGTAGGTGCCGAGCCTGCTGTTGAGCTCGATCGGATTGGCCAGCACCTGCGCGGTCGTATAGGCCGTCGGCGCCGTCGGCAGCACCAGCGCGTCGATACCAGTGAAGGTGCGCTCGGCGATCTTGCGCAGGCCCTGCAAGCGATACAGCGCGGAGAAGGTCTCCGCCGCCGTCAGACGCGCGCCGGCCGCGGTGATTTCGCGCGTGATCGGATGGATCGCATCGGGCGCGGACGCCAGCAGATCCTTGATCACGAGATAGCGCTCGGCGATCCACGGCCCCTCATAGAGCAGCCGCGCCGTCTCGTAGAACGGTTCGAGGTCGAACTCGACCAGCGTTGCGCCAAGCGCAGTCCAGCGCTTCAGCGCGTCGCCGTAAGCGGCTTCCGCCTTCTTGTCGCCGAAGAAGATCAGCTGTCCGTTGCGCGGCACGCCGAGGCGCAGATTTGCCAGGAGCGGTGTGACCGCGCCAAGCGGCCGGTCGCGCGAGAACGGGTCGGCCTGGTCGGGGCCTGCCATCACCGCGAGCGCGAGCGCGGCGTCGTCGACCGTCAGCGCAAACACCGAGATGCAGTCGAGCGTGCGGCAGGCCGGCACGAGGCCCGCGGTCGAGATCATGCCGAGGCTCGGCTTCAGCCCGACGATGTTGTTGAGCATCGCCGGCACGCGGCCTGAGCCGGCCGTATCGGTGCCGAGTGACAGTGGCACCAGCCCGGCGCCGACGGCGACGGCCGAGCCCGAGCTCGATCCGCCGGGAATCAGATCCTCACGGATCGAATTCTTGGGAATGCCGTAGGGCGAGCGCACGCCGACGAGGCCGGTCGCGAACTGGTCGAGATTGGTCTTGCCGATGATGATGGCGCCGGCCGCGCGCAACCGCTGCACTGCGGTGGAGTCGTGCGTCGGCGTGTAGGAAAACGCCGGGCAGGCCGCCGTGGTCGGAAAGCCCAGCGCGTCGATATTGTCCTTCACCGCAACCGGGACGCCATAGAGCGGCAGGCTTGCCGTATCACCTCGCGCGGCGAGCTTTCCGGCTTCCGCGATCGCGTCCTTTTCATCGCGCAGGCCGATGAACACCGCGGGATCGTTATGGTCGCGGATGCGCTGGTAGCTGCGCGCGACCGTCTGCGCCGGCGTCATCGCGCCCGCGCGATGCGCGGCCACAATCGCGGCGATCGTTTCAGGCTGCTCAGCCCCCATGGCGACAAGACTCCGGCAACTGCTTCACCCCGGATTGAAGCAAGCGATGTGCCATTGTGTACAATATCCGGGCAGACGCGATGCCTCGGATATTATCGTGCAATCAGTGGCTTGGGGGATATATCGGCGGTCGAGACGGTCGTCACGCCAGCGCCCTGTTACGGGCATCTGCTCGAATAACAGGCAAGCGAGATCAAGTGAAGTCAGCGAGGATCCGGAGCAGCCGCTCGCGGTTCTCCTTGCCGATCCTGGCTTCGACATGCCGCTCATGCTCGGCGGCGAGCCGCTTGAATTTGGCCAGCGCCGTCTCGCCGGGCGTAGTGAGGTGCAGGGCGTGCGAGCGCCGGTCCGCCTTCGACTTGATCCGCTTCACCAGCTTGCGCTGTTCGAGGCTGTCGAGCAGGTGCACCAGCCGGGCGCGCTCGATGCCGAGGCGCTTGGCCACCGCCATCTGCGACAGGCCCGGATTGGCGCCGATCACCGTCAGCACCGAATATTGCGTCGGCCTGATGTCGACGTCGCCGAGCGTCCTGATGAAGTCCTGGAAGATCCAGATCTGGAAGCGCCGCACCGCATAACCGGCGTGGCCGACCAGGGCATCGAGGCCGATCTCGTCCGCGTCGATCCGCCGGGCGGTGCCGTTGCCGGCGCGTTTGCGTGGGGAGGGGCGGGTGTCGGCTCGGGCGGCGCTGGCTGTCACATCGTGTCTCCTGCCGCGCGACCTTAGCGCCTCGAGGCCCCAAGCGGAAGATTGTTGTTGACGACAACAATTGTCCTGCCCAACATTATGGCCAAAGCAGCCCGGAACGAGGCTGCAGCCGATCCCTGATACGGGCGAGGAGGAAACCATGACGACCGCTCCACGCGGCGACGCTTCGAGCCTGTTCGCAACGCCAAAAACCGTCGCCGAGCATCGCGCCGACGGCAGCATCCTGCTGCGTTCGCCCGACCCCTTGCGCGACGGCGCGCGCTGCATCGGCGACTGGCTGGAGCATTTTGCGCGGCAGACGCCGGATAGGATCTTCCTCGCGGAGCGAGATAGCACCGATACGCCCTGGGCCACCGTGACCTACGCGGGTGCCCTGCAGCGGGTCCGCGCGGCTGCATCGTGGATTTTGGCGCAGAGGCTCAGCGCCGAGCGCCCTGTCGTCATCCTTTCCGACAACAGCATCGATCACGCGCTGCTCGCGCTGGCCGCCCAGCATGTCGGCGTGCCCTCGGCGGCGATCTCGCCGGCCTATTCGTTGATGTCGAAAGATTTCGACAAGCTCAAGAGCATGATCGCACTGCTCGAGCCGGGCGCGATCTATGTCTCCGCGACCAAGCCTTTTGCAGCAGCGCTGGCCGCGATCAAGCCGCTGCACAACGCGCAGATCATCAGCGGCAAGGCTGGCGATGCCGATGCGCTGGCCTTCCGGGCCATCGCGGCAACGCCTGAAACGCCGGACGCCGCAGCCGCTTTCACCGCGGTGACGCCGGATACGATCGCAAAATTCCTGTTCACCTCGGGCTCGACCGGCACGCCCAAGGCGGTCATCAACACCCAGCGCATGCTGACCTCGAGCCAGCAGGCCAAGGCACAGACCTGGACGTTCCTCGAAAAGGCGCGCGGCGATCTCGTCATCCTCGACTGGCTGCCCTGGAGCCACACCTTCGGCGCCAACCACAATTTCAATCTCGTGCTGCGCAATGGCGGTTCGCTCTATATCGACGGCGGCAAGCCCGCGCCCGGTCTCTTCGCGACGTCGCTCGCCAATCTGAAGAGCGTGATGCCGACGGTCTATTTCAACGTGCCGCGCGGCTTTGACATGCTGATCGCGGCGCTGCGTGGCGACGAGGATCTGCGTCGCCGCTTCTTCAGCGAGGTGAAGTTCGCCTTCTATGCCGGCGCCGCGTTGCCACAGAATCTCTGGGAGGCGCTCGAACAGCTTTCCGTCGAGACCGTCGGCCATGCGCTGCCGATGGTCTCGGCGTGGGGCTCGACCGAAACCTCGCCGCTCGCGACCGACTGTCATTTTCTCGCCGAGCGATCCGGCAATATCGGCGTGCCCATTCCCGGCACCGAGCTGAAGCTCGTCACCACCGGCGACAAGCTGGAGGTGCGGGTGCGCGGTCCCAACGTCACGCCGGGCTATTGGAAGGCGCCGGAGCTGACCAGGCAGGCGTTCGACGAGGAGGGTTTCTATCTGATTGGCGACGCCGTGAAGCTCGCCGATGCTGACCGGCCCGAGTGCGGTCTGTTTTTCGACGGCCGCGTCGCGGAAGACTTCAAGCTGAATTCCGGCACCTGGGTCAGCGTCGGCACGCTGCGCGTCGCCGGTATCGCCGCGCTGGCGCCGCTCGCGCAGGACATCGTCGTCACCGGCCATGGCGGCGACGAGGTGCGGTTTCTGGTGTTTCCGAACATCGCTGCGTGCCGCGCCCATGCGGGCTTGTCCGAGGCGGCTGATGTGAAAGAAGTGCTGGCGCACGACAAGGTCAGGGCCGCGATCGCGCAGGGCCTCGCAAAACTGAAGCAGCAGGCCGCCAACTCCTCCGGCCACGCCACGCGCGCGTTGCTGCTCGCCGAACCGCCGTCGGTCGACGGCGGCGAGATCACCGACAAGGGCTACATCAACCAGCGCGCGGTGCTGACACGGCGGGCGGATGCTGTGGCGCGGTTGAATGATGACGCGTCGGCGAAGTGGATTGGCCTGTAACAGTGACGCATGAGCGGCTCTCGTGCCCCGGACGCAGTGCAGCAGTGTTTCACGCCGCAGCGCGTCCGGGACACGAGACCGGCGCGAAGCAAATACGCCAGCCAGCATGCCGCAATATTTTGCCGATTCCTTTGTTGCCTAAGCAACTAATTCGTGCGAACCATTCCGGACGAGGATGACGGCGGGGCGAACCGCTGCGCCTGATCCCGGAGGAAACGATGCACGGCAGGAATGGTGCCGTCGGCAAACGCCGGCGCATGCCTGAACGCACTGACGCGGCGCGCCCGGCGCGCGATCTGTCAGGCCTCGGTGCCGCCGGTCACGGCGCCCAAATTCTCGTGCAGCCGGCGCAACAAATCGATCAGCACCTCGCGCTCGTCCTTGCTCAGGCAGGACAACAGGCGCCGCTCCCGTTCGAAGGCGGCGACGATCACCTTGTCATGGGTGGCGCGTCCCTTCGTCGTCAGCGCGATCGAATGGGTGCGGCCGTCGTTGGGGTCGGTGCGGATCGACACCAGCCCGCGCTTCTCGAGGCCGGCAAGCGTCCGGCTCACCGGGCCCTTGTCGAAGCCGATGACGTGGCAGATGCGGGAGGCCGGAATGCCGGGCTCGATCGCCAGCAGCGACATGATCCGCCACTCCGTGACGTTGACGCCGAACTGCTTCTGATAGAACGCGGTCGCGCTGTTCGAGAGCTTGTTGGCGATGAAGGTGATGAAGGCGGGGACGTAGCGATCGAGATCGAGCGTCGGCCCCACATCAGTGGGCGCAGGCTTTTGGCGGGCTCTGGTCGAGGGCGGCGGCATATCGGGGTTTTAACTCGCGGTGTGCCCGCAGACCTAAGGGCATGCACCGCCTTTTCACAAGATCAAAATGAGGGAGGACTTTTATGAGCGCACCCGGCTCCGCCGTATCAGGCGTCTCGCATCTCGACGTCGATCCCTTCGACGTGACGTTTTTTGCTGACCCCTATCCCACGCATGAGAAGCTGCGGGAGGCTGGTCCGGTCGTCTATCTCGACAAGTGGAACGTCTACGGCGTGGCGCGCTATGCCGAGGTCCATGCCGTACTGAACGATCCCGCGACGTTCTGCTCCAGCCGCGGCGTCGGTCTGTCCGATTTCAAGAAGGAGACGCCGTGGCGGCCGCCGAGCCTGATCCTCGAGGCCGATCCGCCCGCGCATACCCGCACCCGCGCCGTGCTCGCGAAAGTGCTGTCCCCGACCGTGATGAAAGGGCTGCGCGACCGCTTTGCCGCCGCGGCGGAGGCACGCGTGGACGCGCTACTGGAGAAGCGCAGCTTCGATGCGATCACGGATCTGGCCGAAGCCTATCCGCTCTCGATCTTCCCGGATGCGCTCGGTTTGAAGCCTGAAGGCCGTGATCATCTCATCCCCTATGCAAGCGTCGTGTTCAACGCGTTCGGCCCACCCAACCAGCTGCGCCAGGAGGCGATCGAGCGCTCGGCGCCGCATCAGGCCTATGTCACCGACCAGTGCCAGCGTGAAAATCTCACACCCGGTGGCATCGGCGCCTGCATCCACGCCCATGTCGACGAGGGCGCGATCACGGCGACCGAAGCACCGCTGCTGGTGCGCTCGCTGCTGTCGGCCGGCCTCGATACCACGGTCAACGGGATCGGCGCTGCCGTCTATTGCCTGGCGCGCTTTTCTGATCAGTGGCAGCGGCTGCGCGGCGATCCCACGCTCGCGCGCAACGCCTTCGAGGAAGCCGTACGGTTCGAAAGCCCGGTGCAGACCTTCTTCCGCACCACGACGCGCGAGGTCGAGCTGTCAGGCGCGACGATCGGTGAGGGCGAGAAGGTGCTGATGTTCCTCGCCGCCGCCAACAGGGACCCGCGCCGTTGGGACCAGCCCGACAGCTACGACATCACCCGCCGCACCTCCGGCCATGTCGGTTACGGCTCCGGCATCCACATGTGCGTCGGCCAACTCGTGGCACGGCTCGAAGGCGAGACGATGCTCTCGGCGCTGGCGCGTCGCGTCGCCAAAATCGAGATCACGGGCGAACCCAAGCGCCGATTCAACAACACGCTGCGCGGGCTCGACAGTCTGCCGGTGACGATCACGCCGGCCTGACGCGACCGGAAACAATAAACGCAAAGGGGAGGGACCAATGAAGAATTTGAAGTGGGCGCTTGCGATCGCTGCGAGCCTGATCGGCGGCCCTGCAAGCGCCGAGATCTCCGACAATGTCGTGCGCATCGGCGTGCTCAACGACATCTCCGGCATCTTCCAGGACACCAACGGCATGGGCTCGGTCGAGGCCGCGCGCATGGCGGCCGAAGACTTCAACGGCGGCGGCAAAGGCATCAAGGTCGAGATCGTCTACGCCGACCACCAGAACAAGGCCGATGTCGGCAACGCCATTGCGCGCAAATGGCTCGACGTCGAAGGCGTCGATGCCATCGTCGACGTGCCGAATTCCGCCGTCGGCCTCTCCATCAACACGCTGCTGCGCGACAGCCGCATGACCTTCCTGGCGTCCTCGACCGCAAGCTCGGATCTCACCGGCAAGGCCTGCTCGCCCAACACCATCCAATGGGTCAATGATGCCTGGGCGACCGGCAACACCACGGCCGCCGCAATGATGTCGCGCGGCGGCAAGGAGTGGTATTTCCTCACGGTCGACTACGCGCTCGGCAAGGGGATCGAGGCGGAGGCACAGAAATATATCGAGGCGCATGGCGGCAAGGTGCTGGGTTCCTCGAAACATCCGCTCGGCACCTCCGATTTCGCCTCCTTCCTGTTGCAGGCGCAAAGTTCGAAAGCGCAGGTGATCGGGCTTGCCAATGCCGGGGGCGACACCATCAACGCGGTAAAGCAGGCCGCTGAGTTCGGCATCCAGCAGAACGGCCAGAAACTGGTCGCGTTCCTGCTCTTCATCAACGACGTCCACGGCATGGGCATCAAGGTCGCGCAAGGCCTCCAGCTCATGGAAGCCTTCTATTGGGACATGAATGACGACACCCGCGCGTTTGCAAAACGCTTCTCCGCGCGGCCCGGCATGAACGGCAAGATGCCGAGCGGCAACCAGGCCGGCGTTTATGCCTCGACGCTCGCCTATCTCAACGCGGTCGCAGCGACCGGCAGCGACAACGCCAGGGATGCCGTGCCCGAGATGAAGAAGTTCAAGGGCAAAGACAAACTGTTCGGCGACACCACGATCCGCCGGGACGGCCGCGTCGTGCATCCGATGTATCTGTTCGAGGTGAAGAAGCCGGAGGAGTCGAAATATCCCTACGATTATTACAAGCTGGTCTCGACGATTCCCGCGGAGCAGGCGTTCCGCCCGTTGGCGGAAGGCGGGTGCGAGCTGGTGAAGTAGGAGGCTGCGAGCGCGATCTTCCTTTACCCTCCCCTGGAGGGGGAGGGTCGATCGCGCGCAGCGCGAGCGGGGTGGGGTGATCTCTCCACTCGGGCACTGTTGGATGGGGAGAGACCGTCACCCCACCCCGTCTCACATTTCGCTGCGCTCTATGTGAGCCGACCCTCCCCCTCCAGGGCAGGGCTATCGCATGTGGCCGAGGAGTTCGAAGAAGAAGGCATCGTTCCAGCCGGCCCGCTTGAGCTTGAGACGCAAGGAGATGGTGCTGTCGGGGTGAGCTCTGGCGACGTTGAGGGCAAGTCGCCTGAGGACGGCAAGGTTGGCAGGACCGTTGTCCTTGCGGTTGCGGGCCAGATCCTCGTCGAGGATGACGTCGAGCGGCCAGTGCAGGCCGTTTTCGATGGTCCAATGGGTGCGAACGATGCGCAAAACCTGTGTGCGACTGTAGTTTTGGCTCATCAGGAAGTAGCGCTCGACAGCTTTGTCCTTGCCGCGCTTGCTTGTGATCCGGGCGACAGCTTTGAGGGCGGGAAAGTTATGTTTCTCGGCCATGTCTTTGACGGGCACGACAAGCGCGCTGCGTCTTTCCTTACGCCCATGGTCTGCATCGGCGGTAGCAACCGGCTTCTTCCCCTTGCGCGCCGCTGCGGCAATCGCGGCCTTGGCGTCAGCCAGCAGGGCGGGCTGGTTCTCCTTCACCGCCAGCACGTAGTCGCCGCCCTGCGTCACGATCTGCTTGGCCATCCCTCGGTGACAATGCAGTGCATCGGCCGTCACGACGCAGCCTTTGAGTTGCAAGAGTTCGAGCAGTTGCAAAGCGCCGGCGGCTTCGTTGTTGTTCGGCGCCAGAACGTTGGCCAGCGCCATGCGCGTCTGCGCTGCCCACGCCGTCACCATCACCGGCGGCATGTGGCTTTTGCCGCTCTCGTAGCCACGCCGCAGCGCCTTGCCGTCCAACGCGATCACGCCTTGCGGCCGTGCAATCTGCGCACCTTGAGCGAAGGCTTCCATAAAGCGGCGGAATGCCGCCTCGAATGCTTTTGGATCGAGCATGCGGAACACTCGGCTGAACGTGTCATGGCTCGGCAAGCCATGCTTGAGCACCAGCACGTCCTGCCAAAGATAAGCCTTTAGCCGCGCAAACAGCGCCATGTCGGTGCAACTCGTCGCTCCGCACAACGTCGCCATCAGCGCGATGAACAAAAGCTCCGTCAGGTCGTGCAGCGCATTGTCCGCACGCGGGTCGGGCAGGTCTTCGAAGCACTCCGAAAATCGATCCATCGGTCGCCCTCTCCAACTCCGGGAGCCACCTTCAGAATCGATTTCTCTCCAAATCGCAATGCCTTAGAGCCACATGCGATTCCCCTGCCCGGGAGGGGAGGGTAAGAGCGCCCCTACACCACCTTGCTTGACCCCTGCGTGATCAGCCGCGCGGCGCGCTGGTCTCGCGCGTAGATCCAGAGCCAGCTCAGCGCGACGCTGAGGCGGTGGCGCAAGCCGATCAGGAAGTAGATGTGGGCGATGCCCCAGATCCACCACGCGATGGTGCCGCGCAGCTTGACCTTGCCGAAGTCGATCACCGCGAGCCGCTTGCCGATCTGCGCGAGGCTGCCGGAGTGCTTGTAGCGGAACGGGCCGGTGGCGGCACCACGCAGGCGCGCCTTGATGGTGTCGGCCACATGGCGGCCCTGCTGCTTCGCCGCCGGCGCGATGCCGGGCACCGGCTTGCCGTCCCAGGCGTTGATCAAAACGGTATCGCCAATCGCAAAGATTTCGGGATGACCGGGGATCGAGAGATCGTCCTCCACCTGCACGCGCCCCGCGCGATCGGCCGGCGCACCGAGCCATTCGGCCGCGGGCGAAGCGCGCACGCCGGCGGCCCAGATTCGTGTCTTGGCCTCGAGCAGCTTGCCGCCGAACACGACGCCCTCACGATTGATCTCGGTGACGGCCTGTCCCAGCACGACCTCCACGCCGATCTTTTCCAGCGACGCCTGCGCGTAGGCCGAGAGGTCGTCGGCGAATCCCGCGAGCACGCGCGGGCCGGCCTCGATCAGCACGACGCGCGCCTTGGTCGTGTCGATGTTGCGGAAATCGCCGGGCAAGGTGTGATGCGCCATCTCGGCGATGGTGCCGGCGAGCTCGACGCCGGTCGGGCCGGCGCCGACGATGACGAAGGTCAGCCGCGCCGCGCGCTTGGCCGGGTCGGTCTCGCGCTCGGCGCGCTCGAATGCCACCAGGATGTGACGACGCAGCGTGGTGCCGTCCTCGAGCGTCTTCAGGCCCGGCGCCCAGGTCTCCCACTCGTCATGGCCGAAATAGGCGTGACGCGCGCCGGTCGCGAGCACGAGCGTGTCGTAAGGCACCTCGCTGCCGTCGTCGATCAGCACGCAGCGCCTGTCAGCATCGACGCCGCTCACGGTGGCGAACAGCGTCGTCACCTCGCGCCGGTCGCGCATCAGATGGCGGATCGGCCAGGCGATCTCGCTGGTCGCAAGCGAGGCGGTCGCGACCTGGTAAAGCAGCGGCTGAAACAGATGGTGGTTGCGGCGATCGATCAGCGTGATCTCGACCGGCGCGCCCGCGAGCCGGTAAGTCGTCTCCAGCCCGCCGAAGCCTGCTCCGACGATGACGACGCGATGCGGTGCCGTGGTCATGATGTCCCTCGAATCTCGCTGCTCTACTCTCTCATTTAAGTGCGGATTGGGCGCCGCGGTCCAATAGCCGTCATCAATCGCCAAATCGGCCTGATGTATCGATATCCCGCGAAAAAGCGCCGCAGCCTTGACCAGGCCTAGGCCGAAGTGAGTAGAATTATATTTCTTGCCATCTCCGTTTGGGGCGAAATATGGTGCAGGGGCCGGCGCTGAGCCATTGGCGGCGCGACAGATTTTGCGTTCAATAGCGACAGGCCCGGGGCGGCGACCACCCCGTTTCCGGGGCCAATAATAAGGAGGGGAGTGAGTTATGAGGACGGCATTCTGGCTGGCGGGCGCAGCGGCGCTGGTGCTGGCAAACCCGGCGTTCGCCGGCGACACCATCAAGATCGGTTTCGTCTCGACCTTCAGCGGCCCGACCGCCGTGATCGGCAACGACATGCGCAACTCCTTCGAGCTCGCGCTGGATCACATCGGCCGCAAGATGGACGGCAAGCCGGTCGAAGTGATCTACGAGGACGACGGCCAGAAGCCCGATGTCGGCAAGCAGAAGACCGAGAAGCTGGTGCAGTCCGACAAGGTCGATTTCATCGTCGGCTATATCTGGTCCAACGTGCTGCTGGCCTCGCTCAAGAGCGCGGTGGACTCGCAGACCTTCCTGATCTCGGCCAATGCCGGTCCGTCACAACTTGCGGGCGAGCTGTGCTCGCCTTACGTGTTCTCGACCTCCTGGCAGAACGACCAGACGCCGCAGGCCATGGGCCTCTACATGAACCAGAAGGGCGTCAAGAGCGTGTTCCTGATCGGCCCGAACTACGCGGCCGGCAAGGACATGCTCGCGGGCGTGAAGAGCACGTTCAAGGGTGAGGTCAAGGGCGAGGAATACACGGTCTGGCCAAGCCAGCTCGACTTCTCCGCCGAGCTCTCCAAGGCGCGTGCCTCCGGCGCGGAGTCGATCTTCGTGTTCTATCCCGGTGCGGCCGGCGTGCAGTTCCTCAATCAATATGCGCAGGCCGGACTGAAGAGCACGATGCCGCTCTATACGGCCTTCACCGTCGACGAGCTGTCGCTGCCGCTCCAGAAGGAGAACGCGCTCGGCGTGCCCGGCGCGCAGGAATGGGTCAACGACCTTCCCAACGAGCAGAACAAGCGCTTCGTCGCCGATTACCGCAAGAAGTATCCCGGCCTGCGGCCGACCTATTACGGCGCGCAAGCCTATGACGCGGCCCAGCTCATCAACAGCGCGGTGGTCGCGGTGAAGGGCGACACCAGCAAGAAGGGCGCGATGAAGGCCGAGATGGAGAAGGCCAACTTCAAGTCGCTGCGCGGCGCGTTCAAGTACGGCAAGAACCACATCCCGGTGCAGAGCTTCTATCTCCAGGACGTGGTCAAGGACGCCGAAGGCCAGCTCTCGCTGAAGACGGTCGCGACGATCGTCGAGAACGACCAGGATCGCTTCCACGACAAGTGCGCGATGAAGTGAGCTGAGCTCTTTCCTCTCCCTCTCCCCGCTTGCGGGGAGAGGCGAAGACAGTCACACCCGCGGCATGCTCGCGGGCCGTACCTCGCGCGATTGCGCGGCGAGGCGGATCCCGGCATTGGCCGCGCCAAAGCCCTGATAGCTCCTGCGCTCGACGATCTCGAAGAAGAAGCGCTCGTCGAAGATGTGGGTGTAGACCTGGAAGAACTCGCCATCGCCCTCGCGGTCGTAGAGGATGTGATTGGCGCGCAGCTGCGCCATCAATTCGGGGGCGAGATCGTATTTGGCTTCGATATCGTCGTAGTAATTGTCAGGGATATCCAAAAAGTCCGCGCCCCGCGCGCGCATCTCCGCGACCGTCGCAAAAATGTCCCGGCAGGAGAACGCGACGTGCTGCACGCCCGACCCGAAGAACTCCGAGATGAAGCGCGACGGCAGCGTGCGGTTGGCGGAGGAGCCGTTGAGCACGAAGCGCAGGCTCTGGTCGGCGTTGATGATGGCCTGGCTCTGCACGAGGCCCCTGGGATCGGCGATCTCCATCTGCGGCAGGCGCTTGAGGTCGAGGATGCCGGTGTAGAACAAGAGCCAGGACAGCATCTCGTCATAGGGCATCGACTGCGCGATGTGATCGACGGCGAGCAGCGCGTCCTTGTCTGCATTGCTCGCAACAGGCTCGAAATCCGTGTCCCAGTTCTTGCCGGCCTGATCGAGGAAATACAGCAGACTGCCGCCGACGCCGTGGATCGCGGGGATCTCCAGCTCGCCCGGCCCGACCGGCTGGTAGAAGGTGCGCGTCTTCAACGCCTCGGCGCGTTGCATGGCAAGGCCGGCATTGTCGACGTCGAGCGCGATGGCGCAGACGCCGGGGCCATGGGTGACGTAGTGCGAATGGGCAAAGCCGTCGGTTTCGCAATTGATGACCAGCTCGACCTTGCCCTGCGACCAGCGCTCCACCGCCTTGCTGCGATGCTTGCCGCTCCTGCGGAAGCCGAGCTGCGCGAACAGGTGGGCGAGGTCGCCCGCCTTGGTCTCGTTGACCGCAAACTCGATGAATCCGGTGCCACGGCTTTTGGCTTTCGGCGCCAGCGGCTCGCCGGAAAACTTCGGCCAATCCGGCGCGAGCTGGTCTTCCAAGAGGATCAGCGAGCGCAGGCCATCGATCGCGGTCTGCGTGGCCGAGCCGGCGCGGAACTGGTCGTTGAAGATTTCGAGCGACAGCGGTCCGGCATAGCCGGTGGCCGCGATCGCCGCCATGAATTCGCCGACCGGCAGATCGCCCTGGCCGGGGAAGGAGCGGAAGTGGCGGCTCCACGAGAGGATGTCGAGCTCGAGCTTGGGTGCATCCGCAAGCTGCACCAGGAAGATCTTGTCGCCGGGAATCGAGGCCATCGCGCGAACCGGAAAGCCGGGCGCCAGCGCATGAAAGCTGTCGAGGATGACGCCGATCGCGGGATGATCGGCGCGGCGCACGATCTCCCAGGCATCGCGGTAGTCGTTGACGTGGCGTCCCCAGGCCAGCGCCTCGTAGCCGACGCGCAAGTTACGTTTGGCGGCTCGCTCGCCCAGTTCGCGAAAATCATCCGCGGCGCGGTCGATGCCGCCGAGCGAGGCGGGCGAGACGTTGGAGCAGATCAGCAAGAGATCGGTGCCGAGCTCCTGCATCAGATCGAACTTGCGCTCGGCGCGGGCGAAATTGCGCGCACGCTGCGGCTCCGGCATGCCCTCGAAATCGCGGAACGGCTGGAATGCGCAGATTGCGAGATTGAGGTCCTTGCACAGGTGCGCCACTTCGCGCGGGCTGGCGCCGAACGACAGCAGATCGTTCTCGAAGATCTCAACCGAGTCGAAGCCGGCTGACGCGATGGCGCGGAGCTTTTCGTCGAGGGCGCCGGAAAGGGAGACCGTTGCGATCGAGCGCTTGTTCATGCTGCCTGCTCCATGATCTGCCCCGGCGATATCTTTTGTCCTGTCCGCGCGGCCTCGCCGACGGCCTCGACCACGGCGAGCGTTCCCATCGCATCTTCAACCGATATCAACGGCCGCTCGCGGCCCGCGATCACGGCAAGGAAGTGCCGGAGCTGCTCGACCAGCGGATCGTATCCTGCGACTGCGACGGGGTTGCGCGCCAGCGGCGCATGCCAGCCGGGATTTTGCGAATAGGACCACAGCTCCATGGTCGGGACCGAGAGCGAGCCGTTGGTTCCGGCGAAGACGTAACAGGGCTGATCCTGCTGCGGGTAGACCGCGTTCTCGCCCGCGGTCAGCTCCCAGCTCCACGGCGCTGGCGTTGCATCGGAGACCGTCACCGTTCCCAGTACGCCGTTGGCGAAGCGCAACAGCAGTGCGGCGGTGTCCTCGACCGCGAAGCCGCGCACCTTGTTCGACGTCAGCGCCTGCACCTCGACGATCTCGCCGCAGATGAAGCGGAGATTGTCGATGTCGTGCATGAGATTGATCAGCAGCGGCCCGCCGCCTGGCTCGCGCCGCCAGGCAACATCGAAATAATCGTCGGGCTTCTTCAGCAGCCAGAGCCCGACCACCGCCGTGAGCTGGCCGAGTTTGCCACTCGCCACCGTCTCGCGCGCCGACTTGATGACGGGATTGTGCCGGCGGTGGTGGCCGACCAGCATCGGCACGCCGGTGCGCTTCACTGCGGCGCAGAGGCGTTGCGCAGCGGCAACCGTTTCGGTCACGGGCTTCTCGATCAGCGCGGGCACGCCGGCCTCGGCGCAGTCGAGCGCCATCGGCAGATGCAGCGTGTTGGGCGAGGCGATGACGAGGCCGTCGGGCTTCTGCTGTTCCAGAAGCGTGCGATGGTCCGCGTAGTAGGGCACGGCATGCGCCTGCGCATAGTCCTGCGCGGCGGGCGAGGGGTCGGCGATGCCGGCCAGCACGCAATCCCCGGAGGACTCGATCAATTCGATGTGGCGGCGGCCGATCAGGCCGGCGCCGGCAACGCCGATGCGCATTGGCGCGCTCATGCCGCACTCTCCTCCATGGCGCCGCCGAGGAAGAGCTGCCCGATCCGCGGATCGTTCAGGATTTGCTTCGCACCGTCGACCATGCGGGTCTGGCCGAGCTCGAGCACGATGCCGATGTCGGAAATCTCCAGCGCCGAGCGCGCGTTCTGCTCGATCATCAGGATGGTGACGCCGCGGTCGCGCAGGCTCTTGAGGATGTCGAAGGTCTGCTGCACCATCATCGGCGACAGGCCGATCGAGGGCTCGTCGATCAGCACGAGCTTTGGCTCGAGCAGCAGCGAACGGGCGATCTCGAGCTGCTTCTGCTCGCCGCCCGAAAGCGTCGAAGCCTGCTGCGTCGACTTCCGCCGCAGCGCCGGGAACAGGTCGAGCGCGGCCTCGATCCGCTTGGGCAGGTCGATGCCCTTGTCCGCGGAAACGCCGCCGAGTTCGATATTGTGACGCACCGACAGTTCGGGAAAGATGTTGCGGCCCTGCGGGACGTAGCAGATGCCGGCATTGAGCAGTGCGCGCTGGCTCAAATTGGTGACATCGCGACCCGCAAAGCTGATCTTGCCCTCGCGCAGCTTGAGCAAGCCGAAGATCGCCTTGAACACGGTGGACTTGCCGGCACCGTTCGGGCCGATGATGGTCGTGATCGTGGCCTGCGGCACGGCGAAGGTCGTGCCGTTCAGGATCGTCATCTTGCCGTAGCCGCCGACGAGATTGTGAACCGAGAGGATCGGGTCGCTCATGGTCGCCTCCTCAATGCCCCAGATAGGCTTCGATCACGGCGGGGTCTTTCCGGACCTCGTCCGGTCGCCCCATCGCCAGCACCTTGCCTTCCGCCATCACCATCACGCGCGAGCACAGCGACATCACGAATTCCATGTTGTGCTCGATCACGACGAAGGTCGCGTTCTTCTCGCGGTTGATCGCGACCAGACGGTCCTTCAGGTCCGCCAGCATCGACGGGTTGACGCCGCCGGCGGGCTCGTCGAGCAGCACCAGGCGCGGGCCGCCCATGAAGGCCATGGCGGCGTCGAGCAGCTTCTGCTGCCCGTAGGAGAGACCGCCGGCTGGTTCTGCCGCGAGATGGTCGAGCTTGAAGAAGCCGATCATCTGGTTGGCGGCCTCCGTCAGCCCGGCGTCGGAGCGGCCGACCAGGCGCGAAGCCATGTTGCCCTGGTGCTCCTGTCCCGCGAGGATCAGGTTTTCGCGCACCGAGAGCTTCGGAAACACCTGTAGAAGCTGGAAGGTACGGCTGACGCCGAGCTTGTTGAGCTCAGCGGGCCGCAGGCCGGTGACGACCTTGCCGTCGAGCTTGACCTCGCCGTCTGACGGCGTGAGCTGGCCGAGGATGCAGTTGAACAAAGTCGACTTGCCGCAACCGTTCGGGCCGATCAGGCCGAGGATCTCACCCTCGCGGACGTCGAACGAGACCCCGTCGACCGCGCTGATGCCGCCAAAGTTCTTCTTGATGTCGGTGACTTCGAGAACCGCACTCATTGCGCCGTCTCCAGCCGGGACTTCGCGACGGCGCGCAGGGCGGAAGCCGCCTTGGTGCGGCGCTCGGCGAGATAGCGGTCGAGGATTCCCAGAATGCCGGTCGGCGACCAGATCAGCAGCCCCATCACCGCGACCGCGTAGATCATCAGGTAATAGCCTTCGGTGAAGCGCAGCCATTCCGGCAGCAGCACCGCGATCATCGCCCCCAGGAAGGGGCCGAAATAGAAGCCGGCGCCGCCGACGATCACCATCATCAGGAGGTCGAGCGAGAGCGACAGGTTGAACGGCACGGGATCGATATATTGCGTCAGCGGTGCATAGAGCGCGCCGGCGACGCCGCCGAGCGCCGAGCCGATCGCAAACGCCATCAGCGTGTAGCGGCGGGTGTCGACGCCGAGCGATTGCGCGCGTAGCGGATTTTCGCGCAGCGCCATGAAGGCGCGGCCCCAGGGCGAGCGGATCAGCCACCATACCGCCAGCGACACGATCGCGAGCGAGCCGAGGCAGACATAGTAGAACGGCAGCGGCTTGTTGGTGGCGATCCCGAAAAAGTGCGGACGCGGAATGTTGGAGATGCCGTAGATGCCGCCGGTGAGCCAACTTTCGTTGCGGAATACGAGGAACGCGAGGGTCGAGAAAGCCAGCGTGACGAAGGCGAGATAATGGTGCTGCACGCGCAGCGCGGGATAGCCGAGCACCCAGCCCACCGCGAAGCTCAACATGATGGCGACGACGATCGCCGCCGGCAGCGGCCAGCCATGGGTCGTCATGATCGCGGCCGCATAGGCGCCGATACCGACGAAGGCGCCCTGTGCCAGCGACACCTGCCCGGCATAGCCGAGTGTGAGGTTCAGCCCCATCGCGGCGATGCTCATCACCGCCCACTGGCTCAGGATGAACAGGCCGTAGCGGTTGAAGTTCATGGGAACGATGATCAGGCCGGCGATGACGGCGAGGCCGAGCGCGATCTTCAACGGTTTGGCGAAGCCGCTCATACGGTGCGCTCCTCGGCGCGGCCCATTAATCCTTGCGGCCGGAACAGGATGACGGCGATCAGGAAGATCATCGGCACGGCGGCGCGGTACTGCGTCGAGACATAGGCCGCCGCGAGGTTGTCGAGCACGCCGATCAGGAGGCCGCCCGCGATCGCGCCGCGCACCTGGTTGAAGCCGCCGACGATCGCGGCGATGAAGGCCGCCTGGCCCAGCACCTCGCCGGAGGAGAATTTTGCGAGATAGATCGGCGTGATCAGCAGCGAGGCCAGCGCGACCAGGAAGGCGTTGATCAGGAAGGTCAGCAGGATCATCCGCTCGACCGGCACGCCGATGATGCGCGCCACCGTCGGATTCTGCGCCGCCGCCTGCATCTGGTGGCCCAGCGAGGTGCGGTTCAGCAGCGCGGTCAGGCCGAACACGGCAACAATGGCGACGACGAGAACGCCGATGCTCTGCAGCGACACGGCGTGGCCGAGGATGGAGATGTCGCCGGTCGGCACGATCGACGGGAACGGCGAGGCCTCGGCACTGAAGAACTGCTTGACGGATTCCTTGATGCCGATCGCGAGCGCCATGGTGGCGATGGCCAGCGGCAGCACGCCGTGGCGCATCATCGGATCGACCAGCAGCAGCTTGAAGGCGAGGCCGAGCAGGATCATCGAGAGCAGGATGCCGAGGATGATCGCGAGCCAGAACGGCGCGCCGGCATGCATCGCCGCCAGCATCAGGAATGCCGGCAGCATCACGAACTCGCCTTGCGCGAAATTGATGGTCTGCGAGGTCTGCCACAGCAGCGTGAAGCCGACCGCAACCAGCGCATAGATCGCGCCGGTGGCCAGTCCCGCGACCAGAAGATCGAACAGATTGGACATTTTCCCCTCTTTCGGTCCCTCTCCCCCGCCTGCGGCAAGCAACCGCACTGGCGACAGCATCCTCGTGACACATCCTTCGAGACGCCCGCCTTTGGCGGGCCCTCAGGATGAGGGCGGAGTGCGCGGCTGCAGGACCATGCGCTCCGCAGCGAGTTCAGCCTCATCCTGAGGAGACCGCTGGAAGCGGTCGTCTCGAAGGACGAGGCGCTTGCTCCGCTCTATCTCACTTCACCTTCGGCAGCACCTGCTTCACGACCTGCTTGCCTTCGACCACCTCGACCAGGAAGCTCTGGCGGTCGATGTCGCCGGTGTCGCTGAAGGTAACATCCATCAAGATGCCCGGCTCGTCCGCGGCCTTGATGGTGAGGCCATGCAGCGTGTCGGCGAATTTCTTCGCGTCGACCTTGCCCATCTTCTCTGTGGTGGCCTTCACCATGTAGACGGCGAGATAGCCCTTCAGGCCGTTATGATCGGGCACGTAATTGTACTTCTTCGAAAACTTCTCGCGGAACGCCTTGATCAGGTCGACCGGCGCGTCCGTGGTGAGGCCGACATGGCCGCGCGCGCCGTTGGCGGCATCGCCGGCGAGCTCGATCACCTTCTGGCCGATCAGCGTGGTCTCGCCCATCAATGGGGCGGTGACGCCCTGGCGCTTCAGCTCCTTGAGGATGCGCGCGCTCTCTTCCTCGTTGAGATAGACGAACACGGCATCGGGATTGGCGGCCTTGATCTTGCCGACGTCGGCGGCGAAATCGGCCTGTCCCGCTTCGGTCGAGAGGTCGGCGACGACCTTGGAGCCGAGCCGGTCGAGTTCCTTGACGACGACGTCGCGGCCGCCGCGGCCGAAATCGTTGTTGACCCAGACCACCGCGACCGTCTTCGCCTTCATCTCGTCGTGGATGTACTTTGCCACTTTCGGCATCGAGGATTGCTGGCCGAACGAAGTGCGGAACAAGAACTTGTTGCCGGCCTGAGTCAGCTCGGCGGCTTCGCCGCCCATGATCTGCGCGATGCCGGCCTCCGCCGCGAGCGGCGCCGTCACTTTCACCGAACCGGAATAGCCGGGCCCGAGCAGCACATAGGGCTCGGCGTCGAGTGCCTTCTGCACCTGGGCACGGGCAACGCCGGGGTTGGACTGCGAGTCGGCGTGGGTGACCTCGAGCTTGCGGCCGAGCACGCCGCCCTTGGCATTGATCTCCTCGATCGCGAGGTCGATGCCGTTCTTCCAGTTGGTGCCGACGGTGGCGCCGCCGCCCGACAGTTCGGCGACGTCGGCGAGCTTGATCGCCTGGGCGTGGACACTGGTTGCAGTCGCGAGGGCAAGCAGGGCGCCTGCCAGAATAGTCGATTTCATGGTCTCTCCTCCCGTTTTCGTTGATGTTGTCCGCGGCCTTGTATCCGGCCGCTTCAGTTACGCTGCGTGATAGGTCGAACTTCGTGCCGCCATCACCTCGTCGAAAGCCTCTCCCATGACCTCGGTCGATGGGGCAAGGCCCGTGAACAGCTCGAAGGCATCGGCGGCCTGATAGATCGCAAGCTCGCGCCCGGTCATGATCCGCGCGCCCTTGGCTTTGGCCGCCGCCAGCAGCGGCGTGATCAGGGGCGAATACACGGCGTCGGCGACCCACAGGTTTTCGCGCAGCAGCGAGGGTGCGACCGGGGTGTCACGGTTCGGCAGCATGCCGACCGGCGTGCCATTGATGAGGCCCGTTGCGCCGTCGAGCGCATCCTCGACGCTTCGCGCCACCCTCGCGCCGCCTTGCTTCGCCAGCAGCGAAGCGAGCGTTTCGGCGCGCGCCGGCTCGCTGTCGAAAATGCGGATGTCGGCCACGTCCAGGCTCGCCAGCGCAAATGCGATGGCCTTGCCGACGCCGCCGGAGCCGATCACGGCGATTGCGTTGCCGGACGGTGCCAGCAGCGGCGCTACCGCGCGGGCAAAGCCGGTCGTGTCGGTGTTGTGGCCGGTCAGGCGGCCATCCCTGACGACGACGGTGTTGACCGCGCCCATCGCGGCGGCGGCCGGCGCCAGCGCGTCGAGCAGCGGCACCACCGCTTCCTTGTAGGGGTAAGTCACGTTGACGCCGGCAAAGCCGAGCCGCCGCACGCCCTCGAGCATCATGCGGAGCCCGGCCGCATCGGCGCCGGCGACCTCGATGAGCTGGTAATGGCCGCGCAGGCCGAGCGCCTCGGCGGCGCGCTCGTGCATGGCGGGGGACGCGGAATGCGCGATCGGCGCGCCGATCAGGCCGGTGAGAAGCTTCTTGCTGGCGGCGTATCCGCGCTTGGACATGGTTGGCTATCGTCTCGTTGGGAGCGTTCGGTCCCGGCCATTAGCGGAGAAATCCGCGCAATTCCAAGAGGGTTTCCAGGAGGGACGATAGCCTTTCCCCCGCCTAACACAATTACCCATTTATCCGGCAAACCTAACATAATGTTATTTCTTTCGCCCGCGCGCCGGGGCGGCCTTGCCGTTGCCGCGGGACGGCTCGACCGCGCGCATCTCGGCGCGGAGGGACTCGATGAAATACTCGACATGCAGCGACAGCGGCGCGCCGCGCTTGACCGCGATGTAGGTGTCGAACCGCGTCGGCTCGGCGATCTTCAACAGCTCGATGCCGGGATAGCCGCCATGGGCCACCGTGAACTGGTCGATGATGGCGATGCCGAGCCCCGCCTTCACCAGCGCGCAGACCGTGGTGCCGAAGCGCGCGCGGATGGTGATGTTGTAGTCGAGCCGGTTGCGCGCGAAGATCTCGGCCATGATCCGGCCGTAGGGATCGTTGGGGTCGATGCCGATCAGCGGGTAGCGGGTGATCTCGGCGGCGGAGACCTGCTTGCGGCCGGCAAGCTCGTGGCCGGGCGGCACGATGCAATAGAGCTCGCCCGAGGCGAGCGGCATGAAGTCGAGCCCAGAATGCTCGAGCCGGTAGCTCATGGCCACGCACTCGCCGCGGCCGAGCAGGAGATAGTCGATCGCTTCCTCGAGCTTGAGGATGTTGATGTCGATGCCGAGGTCGGGATAGCGGCGGCGGACGCGCTCGATCGCGCGCGGCACCATCACCTGCGAGATGCTCGGCACCGAGCCGATGCGCAGCTCCGACAAGCCGCCGCGGCCGATCTTGGAGATGAGTTCGGAGAGATCGTCGACCTTCTTGTAGACGCCGTTGATCTGCTCGAAGATGTTCTCGGCTTCCGGCGTCGGGAAGTAGCGCCCGTTCTGGCGCTGGAAGAAACGAATGCCGAGCGAGCGCTCGGTGTATTTGACGAGGCGGCTGATCCCCGGCGCCGAGACGTTGAGCAGCTTCGCCGCACCGCCAATGGTGCCCGTCACCATCACGGCACGGATCACTTCAACCTGGCGCAGCGTCATCATGCTCTTGGCATCCGAATCTTTGGCATCCGAAAGAGGATCGTGGCGGCGCCGCCTTCCCTCTCCCCTTGCGGGAGAGGGTGGCTCGCCGCGTAGCGGCGAGACGGGTGAGGGGTTCTCTCCGCGAGTGATCCTGCCGCAGTGAGTGCGCGGAGAGAACCCCTCATCCGGCGCTTCGCGCCACCTTCTCCCACAAGGGGAGAAGGAAAGGCAACTTCGCTATCAGAGTGTTTCGACTAAAATCGGCGCATTCGAATGGACGGGCGGCGTCGCGCGATCTTGCATCGGCGTCGTTTGCTGCAACCGCGTTGACTAGCTCGCCGGGCCCTCGGGTAAAACGCTGTCGGTCAGCTCCGCGCGCTCGCTTTGCAACACCTCGCGCGCGAACTCGATGATCTTCTGCTTGTTTGCCGTTTCGCGGACGGCGAAAAACACGCGGTTCAATTCCAGGCCGAGCACGCTGTTGAGGGCAATGTCCTCGTCTTCCATCGTGGTTTTCCCGCTTCGGACGCCTCAGGTGTATCTTGACGTCAATTCTGCCACAAGTAGTTTAAATCTTCGAAGCAGATGAGCACCGGGAAACTACGGCCGCAGTGAATTGAGGCAGTCCCCAAAGACGTGCTATAGGGAAGGGCAAGGGTCAGGAAACGCACCGATGTCCGCCGTAGATGCCGTAGATTATGGCCGCGAGGCGCTCGACTTCATCGAAGGGTTGGGAGCCTATACCAAGGTTCCGGACGCCATGGACGCGCTTGCAACCGCGTTCGGCCGGTACGGTTTTGAACACATCATCGTCACGGGCTTGCCGAATCCCGATCAGCGCTTTTCCCAGATGGTGCTGGCCAAGAAGTGGCCGGCGGAGTGGTTCAGCCTCTACACCCAGAAGAGCTACGACCGTGTCGATCCCGTGATCCGCAAATGCCGGCAGACGGTGAACCCTTTCGAGTGGTCCGAGGCGCCGTATGATCCGGAGTTGGAGCCGGGCGCGGTGGAGGTGATGCGGCGCGCTGCCGATTTCCGCATGTCGCGCGGCTTCGTCGTGCCGATCCATGGCTTGACCGGCTACGAGGCCGGCGTCTCCCTCGGTGGCGTTCATCTCGATCTCAATGCGCGCAGCAAGCCGGCGTTGCACCTGATCGGGATGTACGGCTTCGATCACATTCGCCGCCTGCTGGAGCCGACGCAACATCCATCGATGCGCCTTACCCCGCGCGAGCGCGAGGTGCTCGCCTGGGCCTCGCAGGGGAAGTCGGCCTGGGAAATCGGCGAGATCCTGCATATTACGCAGCGCACAGCCGAAGAACATCTTGCAACTGCCGCGCGCAAGCTCGGTGCCGTCAACCGGACGCATGCGGTCGCGATCGCGATCCGCCACAGAATCATCACTCCCTGAAATCCGCGCCTACTGGGAAATTTCCCAATAGTCGGTCTGGCCGTTTTCCGTGAGGATTCCCCCATTATTGCGAACAATGGGGGAATAAATGATTCATGTGATTTCTGCCGTCAACCGGCACCTTTACGAAGACGTTCTTGAGCAACATTTCAGGGTGCGCCACGAGATTTTCGTCGAGGAGCGGAAATGGGAGGCGCTGCGCAAGCCCGACGGCCGCGAGATCGACACCTACGATAATGAGGACGCGATCTACCTGCTGGCTCTCGAAAACCGCCGGGTGCTCGGCGGCTCCCGGCTATATCCGACCACCAAGCCGACGATGATGAGCGAGGTCTTCCCGCATCTCGCCGCGGTGCGCGGTTGCCCCTCGGACCCGCTGGTCTGGGAGTGGTCGCGCTTCTTCGTTTCGCGCGAGCGGCGCGACGGCGCGTTCAATCTGCAACTGATGGCAGCGGCGCAGGAGTTCTGTCTCGATCAGGGCATCGAGCGTCTCTGTCTGGTCATGGAAACCTGGTGGTTGCCGCGCTTCCACGACATCGGCTTCGTCGTGACCCCGCTGGGATTGCCGGCATTGATCGAGAATTCGTGGACCATGGCGGCGTCCATCGAGGTTCGCCAGGAATCGCTCGATGTCGTGCGTGACCGCATCGGGATGACGAACGTCGTCCAGCAGGACGGTCCGCGGATCGACTGCGTCGCCCGTGCCAACCTCTGCGGCCTCGCCGCACAACGAA
Source organism: Bradyrhizobium xenonodulans (assembly GCF_027594865.1). Taxonomy (NCBI): domain Bacteria; kingdom Pseudomonadati; phylum Pseudomonadota; class Alphaproteobacteria; order Hyphomicrobiales; family Nitrobacteraceae; genus Bradyrhizobium; species Bradyrhizobium xenonodulans. The sequence continues at coordinate 7,974,047 of NZ_CP089391.1, read as the reverse complement.
AGAGCGCCTGAGATGTCGAACATGATGCGGGACAGCCAGATCATGGCGCAGACCAGGGACGAGAATCTCGGCTACATGTCCGACATGGCGCTCGAGCTGGCGCAGATGGCGGAAGACACCGGATTGGCGACGCTCGCCTATCTGTTCCGGATGGCGGCGCTCGAAGCCTCGACGGCCAACAGCGTGCTTGCCGAGGCGGACGATCTTCCCCGGCAGATGACGTCGCACTAGACGCATCCGTCTTCATTCCGTCGATGTTGGCGCCCTCTCCCGGCTTGCCGGGGGAGGGCGATCGTTTGGGTGCGGCAGGTTGCCCCATGCTGCTCGGCAGTCTTCTTGCAAGGCCAATGTCGATCGCATGCATCGGCATGCAACAAAGTGCATGTTTGGTGTCGAATCGCTCTTGCCTCGGAACGATACTGCCATTACCCATTTTTCCGCCTTGAACAGGCAGGGGGAACTCTTTCACTGATGGCGACCGTGTTCGAACATCGGCGCGAAGCTGCGTGCGCCTGAAAGAGTTTTGATGCTGCTCGTCGTCGAACAGTTCCTGAACGGATTGCAGTTTGGCCTGCTCCTGTTCCTCCTCGCCGCCGGCCTGACGCTGGTGTTCGGGATCATGGATCTCGTCAACCTCGCGCACGGCTCGCTCTACATGATGGGCGCCTATTTCGCCGCGACCTTCGCGGCCTGGACCGGCAGCTTCCTGCTCGGCGCGCTGCTGGCGTTAGGGGCCACGCTCGTGCTCGGCATCGTGCTCGAAATGTCGGCGCTGCGGCATCTCTACGGCCGCGACCATCTCGATCATGTGCTCGCGACCTTCGGCCTGATCCTGTTCTTCAACGAAGCCGTGCGGCTGATCTGGGGGCCGGCGGGCCTCGCGCTGCCGCTGCCGGCCTGGCTTACGGTGCCAGTGCCGATCCTGCCCGGCATCCACTATCCCGCTTATCGCCTCGCCATCATCGTTGTCGCGCTGCTGGTTGCGCTGCTGCTCTATCTCGGCGTGATGCGCACCCGCATCGGCATGCTGATCCGCGCCGGCGCCTCCAACCGCGAGATGATCGGTGCGCTCGGCATCAACATCAAGCTGCTCTACACGCTGGTGTTCGGCCTGGGTGCCGCGCTCGCCGGCCTCGCCGGGCTGATGCAGGCGCCGATCCTCACCGTGCAGATCGGCATGGGTGAGAACATCCTGATCCTCGCCTTCGTCATCATCGTGATCGGCGGCATCGGCTCGATCCGCGGCGCGTTCCTCGCCGCGATCTTCGTCGGCATGATCGACACGCTCGGCCGTGCCTTCCTGCCCAATCTGCTGCGGCAAGTGCTGAGCGGCGCCGCGGCCTCTACCGCCGCGCCTGCGCTGTCCTCCATGCTGATCTATTTGCTGATGGCGATCGTGCTGGTGGTGCGGCCGGAGGGGCTGTTTCCGGCCAACCGTCGATGAAGGCTTTCTCGGTGAGCAAGGCCGTCACGGCCCTGATGCTGGCGGGCCTCGTGCTGCTGCCGCTCTATTCGCATCTCTCCGGCAACGTCTTCATCCTGACGCTGTTCACCCGCGTCGTCATCCTGGCGCTGGCCGCCGCGAGCCTCAACCTCATCATGGGCTTTGGCGGCATGATGAGTTTTGGCCACGCCGCCTATCTCGGCATCGGCGGCTATGCCGTGGGCATGCTCGCACAGGAAGGCGTCGGAAGCGGCTTCATCCAGTTTCCGGTCGCGCTCGCGGCCTCCGCGATCTACGCGCTCGTGATCGGCGCGCTCAGCTTGCGCACCCGCGGCGTCTATTTCATCATGATCACGCTCGCCTTCGCGCAGATGGCCTATTACGTCGCCTCGGGCCTCGCACGCTACGGCGGCGATGACGGCCTCACCGTCTACAAGCGCAGCGATTTCTCCGGGTTGATCAATCTCGGCAACCGCACGCAGTTCTACTATCTCTGCCTCGCCTGCCTGTTCGCGGTGATCTTCCTGATTTGGCGCATCGCCAATTCCCGCTTCGGCCTTGTCGTGCAGGGCCTGCGCTCGAACGAGCAGCGCATGCAGGCAATCGGCTTTCCCGCCAAGCGCTACCAGCTGGTCTGCTTCGTCATCTCGGGCACGATGTGCGGCCTCGCCGGCGCGCTGCTTGCCAACAACACCGATTTCGTCAGCCCGGCCGTGATGTACTGGACCCGCTCCGGCGACCTCATGGTGATGGTGATCCTGGGCGGCATGGGCACGCTGTTCGGCCCGGTCATGGGCGCGGTGGTGTATCTGTTGCTGGAAGAATTCCTGTCGCAGATCACCGAATATTGGGCGCTGATCATGGGCCCGCTGCTGCTGCTGATCGTGCTGTTCGGCCGCGGCGGCATCATGGGCATGCTCGGGAGGCTCAATCGTGGCTGAACCGCTGCTCCGCGTCGACAAGCTGGTGCGCCGCTTCGGCGGCATCGTCGCGACAGACAACGTCTCGCTCGACGTTTCGGCCGGCGAGCTGCATGCCATCATCGGCCCGAACGGCGCCGGCAAGACCACGCTGATCAGCCAGCTCACCGGGCATCTCGAACCGCATTCCGGCAGCGTCTTGCTGGCGGGGCGCGACATCACGTACCTGCCGGCCTATCGCCGCTGCGCGCTGGGCCTCGCCCGCTCGTTCCAGATCACCTCGCTGCTGCTCGACTTCACCGCGGCGGACAATGTCGCGCTGGCAGCCCAGGCGCATGCCGGCACCTCGTTCCGCTTCTTCGCCAATGCGCGCAAGGAGAAGGGCCTGCGCGACGCCGCGCATGCCGCGCTCGATCGCGTCGGCCTTGCTCATCGCGCCGATGTCCTGGTGTCGAGGCTCAGCCATGGCGAGCGGCGGCAGATCGAGCTCGCAGTCGCGCTCGCCAGCAAGCCGAAGCTCCTGCTGCTGGACGAGCCGATGGCGGGTCTTGGCGTCACCGAATCCCAGGGCATGGTGAAGCTGCTGCAGGAGCTGCGCAAGGAGGTCTCGATCGTGCTGGTCGAGCACGACATGCCGGCGGTGTTCGCGCTCGCCGACCGCATCTCGGTGCTGGTCTATGGCCGCGTCATCGCCTCGGGCGATCCGGCCTCGATCCGGGCGAATGACGATGTCAAGCGCGCCTATCTCGGCGACCAGCACGTGGTGACGCATCATGGCTGACACGCTGCTCGACGTCGACGGCATCGAGACCTGCTACGGCCTGTCCCAGGTGCTGTTCGGCCTGTCGCTGTCGATCAAGCCGGGCGAAATGGTCTCGCTGATGGGCCGCAACGGCATGGGCAAGACCACCACCATCCGCTCCATCATGGGCCTGACGCCGGCGCGTGCTGGCAGCATCCGTTTTGCGGGCACTGAGGTGCGGCAGCTGCCGTCGTACCGGATCGCCAAGCTCGGCGTCGGTCTGGTCCCCGAGGGACGCCAGATTTTCCCGAACCTCACCGTGCGCGAAAATCTGGTCGCGGCCGCCGCCGATCGCTTCGACAGCCCCAATCCCTGGACGCTGGCGGCGATCTACGTGATGTTCCCGCGCCTTGCCGAGCGCGCGTCCAACATGGGCAACCAGCTCTCCGGCGGCGAGCAGCAGATGCTCGCGATCGGCCGTGCGCTGATGACCAATCCAAAACTGCTGATCCTGGATGAAGCGACCGAAGGCCTCGCGCCGCTGATCCGCGACGAGATCTGGAACTGCCTGTCGCTGCTCAAGAGCCGCGGACAGTCGATCCTGGTCGTCGACAAGAATGTCGACCATCTCGCCCGCATCTGCGACCGCCACACCATCATCGAGCGTGGCAAGACGGTGTGGAGCGGCACCTCGGATGAGCTGATGGCGGAGCCGGATCTCCAGCACAAATATCTGGGTATCTGACGCGTCTCCTGATCCGTCGTCTGCGCCGATCTGCCGCACGCACAGGCCGAGGTCGAACAAACCCGAATTTCGAAGCTCTCCAAACTGCGCGCAGAGGCCTTGAGCGCGCCGCCGCCAGCCGTCAATGTCGCGGCGCAAGCGGATTCGATGCGGGACTTTTACAATCAAATTGCCTGGCGACCTGGAGACGAGATCGGTTCCGTACAGCCTAGTGCTTCAGCGACAGCGCAATGGCTGGATTTCCCGGGCTGCGTGTTCGTCAGAGGTGAGTTTCGAGCCGACCCCGACGGGCCCGCGATTGTCGCGCCGGGCCTGTTCATCTCCGTTGCGTTCGACGACGGCGCGAGCCGCGGCATTCTGCCGCGCGGATCCGGCGGTGAAAGGCAGATGACGGCAATCGCCGTGCGCGAAGCCGTCGCTGCAACATGCTCGGTTCGGTGTGACGAGCGTCCTGCGATAGGCTTGGCGCTTCCCCAAACCTCCATCGACGGGCTCGGACTCGGGAACGCGTTTCGGGCGCTGTTCAAGAACGATGAGGCCGGCGCGGCCATCGTCTCTCTGACGGCGTCTGCGCGCGTGCAGGCCGTCGCGGCGGAAATGTTCTCGCCGCCGGTCGCCGGCAACGCGGCGCAATTGTTGCTGTCGGCGCATGCCGCCGAGATCGTGGTCCACGCCTTGTTCGGCGAGCGCGGACGGATCGAAGTCGATCCGGCCGGCGATCCCCAGCGGATGCGGCTGCAATCGGTCAAGGAGCGGATGGATTCCGATCTCGCCTATCCCTGGAGCATCGACGAACTGGCGCGGCACGCAGGGCTGAGCCGCCGCTCCTTCAACCAGAAATTCCAGATCGCGTATGGCGAAAGCGCGATCGACTATTTGCGGGCCAGGCGACTCGATGCCGCACGTGCGCTTCTGATCCATCAGCGCTTGTCGGTCACCGAGGCGGCCTTTCGGGTCGGCTATGCCCATCCGGCCAATTTCGCAACGGCCTTTCGCAGGCGCTTCGGCCATTCGCCGAGCCGTTGTCAGTAGCGGCGAAAGGATTGCACGCCTGCCGAAATGTTTCGCGATGTGTCGGCATCGTTCGCGATGAGTCTCCGTCCGCAGTCTTGAAAGCCTCCACGTGGAATCAAAGGCGATTTGCACAGTCGCAAAGGCGGTGCGCCTCTCGATCTGCTTACTCCGGTGGTGCTTTTGAAGATGGAACTCGGGGAAGACGATGAGGCGCGACGACGGACAGACGTTCGGCTGGGAACGGGTGGTGAAGGCCGGTCTTGGCGTGGCCGGTCTTGGTGTAGCCGGTCTTGGCGTGGTGCTGCACGCAACGCCATCGGCCGCACAAACCTCCGGGGCCAATTCGACCTCGACGGCGGCGACGTTACCTCCCGTCACGGTGGAGGCACCGAACCAGGTGCGTTCGCGGACCCAATCCGCTCAGCGAGCGTCGCAGTCGCCACGCGGCCGCGTCGCGACGCAGCGAAATTCCGGGCCCGCGCCAGCCAGAAACGCGGGCGTGCGCGAGACCGGTGCCGGTCGTGGCAACGCGTCGAGTGAGAGCAGCTATGTCGCGAGCGGCAGCACGGCGGGCACGAAGACCAACACGCCATTGCTCGAGACACCGCAGTCGATCTCGGTCGTGACGCGCAAGGAGCTCAACGATCGCGCCGTGCAGACGCTGACCGAAGCGGTTGGCTATCAACCCGGCGTTCGCATCGATGCGTCCGGCTACGATCCGCGCTTCGACGCCATCTCGATCCGCGGCTTCGACATCACCTATAACGGCATCTATCTCGATGGCCTGCGCCTCGTCGGGGCCGGTCTCAGCGTGTTCAAGACCGAGCCCTATGGGGTCGACAGTATCACCTTGGTCCGTGGCCCGAGCTCGGCACTCTATGGCCTCGGCTCCCCCGGCGGACTGATCGACCTCCAGAGCAAGCTGCCGACCAGCCAGCCGTTTCACGAGGTGCAGACGGTGTTCGGCGACCGCGATCGCATTCAGGGCAATTTCGACCTGTCGGGCCCGGTCGATGCCGACGGTCAGTTTTCGTATCGGCTGACCGGCGTGATGCGTGACGCGAATGTGTTCGTTCCCGGCGGCAAGGATAACAGGACCTACATCGCGCCTGCCTTCACCTGGAAGCCGGATCAATCGACGACCCTGACGATTCTCGGGTCCTATCAGAAGTCGAAGACGCCCGGGTCGATGTTCACCTATTCCACGGGCACAGGCACCGCCACGGACGTTTTCACGGGCAGCCCATCCTACAATTCGCTCGACCAGGAGCAGGGACGGGTGGGCTATTTGTTCGAGCACGCGTTCAACAACGACATCACCGTCCGCCAGAAATTCCGTTACGTCGATGTCGATGCGGTCACCCGCTATGTCGGCTTTCTCGGCGCTCCCGTGGGCAATGTGGTCTCGCGCTATACCGGCTTGGTTCACGATACGCTGCAATCGGCCATCATGGACAACCAGGTCGAGGCCAAGCTTTCGACCGGGCCGGTGCAGCACACGCTCTTGGTCGGCACCGACTACACCGCGTCGAAGTTCACCGACAGGCAGGGTTTTGGCTTCGGTGTCTCCGATCTCAATGTGGCCTCGCCGGTCTACGCGCCGGAAGCCATTCCCGATCCAGCGATCTCGTCCTCGACGCAGCAGCGGCAAACCCAGTCCGGTGTGTATATCCAGGATCAGGCCAAGCTCGATCACTGGATCCTGACAATGAGCGGCCGCAGCGACTGGGTCCGCACCACAGGTGAGGATCTGTTCGCGCTGACCCGGCAGACGCAGTCTGATCAGGCCTATAGCGGGCGGGCCGGGCTGACCTATGTGTTCGATTCCGGCGTTGCGCCCTACGTCGCCTATTCGACCTCGTTCTTTCCCAATCTCGGCGTCGATCCCACAGGCGCCTTCTTCAAGCCGACCACGGGCAAGCAGACTGAGGTCGGCGTCAAGTATCAGCCGCCGGGGACGCGGAGCTTCATCACCGCCGCGGTCTTCGACCTGACCCAGAGTGGCGGCCTTGTCACGACCGGGACCGGCGTGACGGTCCAGCGCGGCGAGATTCAAAGCCGCGGCTTCGAATTGCAGGGCCTTGCGAGCCTCGGCGGCGGCTTCGACATCACCTCGTCCTACACCTATCTCGACATGGTGACCAAGCAGGCGGCGGACAGCACGACGATCGGCAAGTTTCCGTCCGGCAATCCTCCGCACACCGCGACGCTGTGGGGCAATTATGCCCTGCCGCTGGCCGGCCCGCTCGCGGGACTGAGCGTCGGCGCCGGCGTACGCTACATGTCCTGGAGCTATGGCGACGACGCCAACACGTTCAAGAACAGCTCGGTGACCCTGGTCGACGCGGCGCTGAAATATGATTTCAGCCAGGCGGCGAAGGAGCTGAAGGGCCTCACATTCCAGGTCAATGCCAAGAACCTGTTCAATCTGCACTACACCACGTGCCAGGTCGGCTATTGCTACCGCGGTGCCCCGCTAACCGTGATCGCGACGCTCGGCTATCGCTGGTGAAGTGATCACCAATAGATCCCGTGGCGATGCAACTCGCGCACCACGCGGGCTTCGGTAGAGGGCTGGCGGCGCTTCGGCTTGCTCGTTCCGGCCGTGCTCGCCGGCGGCGTCGATTGTGCGGCTGGAGCCGTCGGGGGCGCCGGTGCCGTCGCCGAGGTCGGCGCGGTGGTCGCGGTCTGGACATTCGCCGGCTGTGATGACGCTTGCGGCGTGGACGTTGCCGTCGTGGCGGGCTGCTCAGTCGCCTGCTGGCTTGAATTGCTCGCCGCGAGACTGAGGCTCCGCGACCCACCCGCATAGGCCTGGCTTGCCAACAGCGACGCCGCCGCGATCAGGATCAGCTTGCGCATGGCATCCCCCTTGATCTGGTCAATCCGTCTTACCTATTGCGCATCCGATGCTGTCAGCGCGCCAGACGGTGCGTGCCGATTTCGATCAAGGTGGTCCGGCACGACAGATGGTAGATCAGGCTGAACAATTGACCCCACATGATCGAACTCCACTGTTGATCACATGAGTGCAGGCTAACGCAGGAGTATTTCCGGCGGTTTTCGTGGGGATGGAAAACGGCTTCGTCCGCCCACGGTGTGATGTCGTCGGAACAGGTAGGACGAAGTCGTCTCACACCGCCGTGAGCGGGGAGCTCTTGCGGTCTTGACCAGCTCTCCAGGAGGAGGGTGTCAAAACACCTCGAAATATTCCCTGTGCTCCCAGTCGGTCACCTCGGACAGGAAGCGGTCGATCTCGGCGTTCTTGATGTGGGTGTAATAGTCGACGAACTCGGGCCCGAACTTCTCGCGGAAGAACGGGTCGTCCTTCAGCGCGCTGACCGCATCGCGCAAGCTTTTCGGCAGCAGCGGCGCCTTGGTCTCGTAGGGCGTGTCGGCGGACGGACCGGGGTCGAGCTTGCGGTCGACGCCGTCGAGGCCTGAGAGGATTTGCGAGGCCATGTAGAGATAGGGATTGGCGGCGGGCTCGCCGATCCGGTTTTCCAGGCGCGTCGCCGCATCGCCGGCGCCGCCGAGCACGCGGATCATCACGCCGCGATTGTCGCGGCCCCAGATCGCGCGGTCGGGTGCCAGCGAATAGGAGCGGTAGCGCTTGTAGCCGTTGATGGTCGGCGTGGTGAACACGGTCGACGCGCGGGCGTGATCGAGCAGGCCGGCGAGATATGAGCGGCCGAATGCGCTGAGCGGCTCGCCGCCGTCTTTTGCCATGAACAGGTTGTCACCGCTCGCGCGCGACACGATCGATTGATGCAGGTGCCAGCCGCTGGCGAACAGGTTCGGAAGCTTCGGCCGGCACATGAAGGTGGCGTGGTAGCCGTGGCGGCGCGCGATCTGCTTCACGGCGGAGCGGAACAGCACCATGTTGTCGGCGGGCTCGAGGCCCTTCTTCGGTGCAAAGGTGAATTCGCACTGGCTCGGGCCGAACTCGACCTCGACGGAGCGCAGGGGAAGTCCAAGTGCGACGATGTCGCGCCGCAAAATCTCCAGCACCGGCTCCATCTGATCGAAGCGCTGCTCGGTGAGATATTGATAGCCGTGGCTGAGCAGGCTCACCGAAGGCGGCGTGCCGGGCTGGCCCGCGTCCTCCGCGCGCATATGCGCTTCGTCGAGCTTGAAGATGTGGAATTCGACTTCGAGCCCCGCCACGAAATCGTGGCCGCGCGCGCCGAGCTCATCGAGCACTTTGCGATAAAGCCCCCGCGTTGCGAACGGCACCGGGCGGCCGTCGTTGAAATAGAGGTCGCAGAGAACCCAGCCCGTCGCCGGCGCCCAGGGCAGCACGCGAAACGTGGTGGGATCGGCGACCATCAGCACGTCGGCCGCGCCCTCCATCTCCTTCATGCCGAAGCCACCGCCGGAGGTGAACACCGGAAACACCGTGCGGTGCGAGGTGTCCTTGGCAAGCATGGTGGTGGTGATGGAGCAGCCGCTTTCCAGCGATGCGATAGCTTCCGACGCGATGATGGTCTTGCCGCGCAGGATGCCGTGCTGGTCGGGGAAGGCGAGGCGGATGACCTCGAGATTCTTCTCGCTGACGAGACGGCCCATGCGCGCCGCCGCATCCTTCTGCTCATCCGACCACAGCGCATGACGCGCGACGAAAGTCACTTTGCGACTCCTTCAACTGCCGTAGGGTGGGCAAAGCGTAGCGTGCCCACCGCGTCGATCGCCTCGGCGGAAGCATGGTGGGCACGGCGCTTTGCGCCTTTGCCCACCCTACGGGGTCCGTGCAAGATCGTCACTCCGCAGCCGTCAGCCGGTGCACGTTGTCCGCGATCTCCTTCGGCACCGGCGCGGTCCACGGTGCGCCGCGGCGGCGCTTGACGTCGACTTCCATCCAGTAGGTTTCCCAGCCGCGCGTCGGCCCGATGCCGTCCATGGTCGCCGGTCCCTGGATGCTGCGCGCGTTGGCCTCGTCAAGGAACAGCATCGGCTTCTCGCCGCCGCCGACCTTCTCGATCTCCTGCCGCAGCAGGCGGCGATATTGCACGATCGCCTTGTCGCTCGAGCCGAGATGCTCCTTGGTGCGGTCCTGGATTGCGCCCATCGATTCCACCGCCCACTGGTCATGAACGTTGATGTCGGTGCCCATGCCGGTGTAGGTCGCGGTCTGCTGCTCGTGCGGATCGAAGCCGTAATCGTTGGCTCTGTTCTTGCGCGATTTGTAGTCGGGCAGCTCATAGAGCTCGAGCCGCTGGTCGCGCATCTTCTGCTTGTCGACCGGGTTCGAATAGCTGGTGAAGATCGCGTACCAGTAGCAGTTCTCGTCGTCGATCGGCACGTGCCACTGCGTGATCGTCATCTCCGTGCTCATGGGAATGACGAAGCCGTGCGGGAAGAGCTGGTTGGTGACGCGCACATGGGTGCGCTCCTCGTCGATCTCGCGCAGCGCGATCAGCCGCAGGCCGTATTCGGTGTGCTCGACATTGATGATCGGGCGGTCATACTCGCGCAGGATCTTCGTCATCGGCAGGTCGGAGCCGGCGGAGGCGCCGCGGAACTGCTTGCCGTAGGCCGTGGAGGTGTCCTCGTCCTCGAAGAAGCGATGCAAATAGGAGGCGTGCGCGGGATCGATGCCGACTTCGAGGGCCTGCAGCCAGTTGCAGGCCATGTGGCCCTTGAACGCGAAAGTGTGCGTGCCGGGTGCGACGAAACAGTCGAGCTCCGGAAAGGCCGGCGGCGCGCCTTCGCCGAGATAAGCCCAGAGGATGCCGCTCTTCTCCACCACGGGATAGGAGCGCTGGCGGATGTTCTGGCAGAGCTTCGAATCCTTCGGCTCGGCCGGCGTCTCGATGCACTGGCCGGTGGCGTCGAACAGCCAGCCATGGAAGGCGCAACGCAGGCCGCCATGCTCGAGCCGCCCGAAGGCGAGGTCGGCGCCGCGATGCGCGCAGTGCCGGTCGATCAGGCCATAGCGCCCGGTCTCGTCGCGAAACAGCACCAGATTCTCGCCGAGCAGCTTGACGGGACGGATCGGACGATCGCCTTCGAGCTCATCCACCAGCGCCGCCGGCTGCCAGTAGCTCCGCATCAGTCTGCCGCACGGATCCTTCGGCCCGGTGCGGGTGATCAGGTCGTTCTGCTCCTGGCTCATCATGGCGAGTGCATCCTTTTGTGGAGTGGCGTTTGTTCGCCTATTGAACGAATGGGCGAATTATGACATGCCTTGGACCGGCAGCAAGCACTATTTTGCAGGATTGTCCCGTCACCATGCCCAAGCTGAAGCGGAGCGATACCGACGAGCGCGCGACGGATTTCGTCGAAGCGCTCGATCGTGGCCTGCGCTTGCTCCAGTGCTTCGGCACGAACACAGGGCCGATGACGCTGAGCGATCTCGCCCGCGCCGCCGAGCTGCCGCGCGCGACCGCCCGGCGCATGCTGTTCACGCTCCAGCGCGGCGGCTACGTCTCCGGCGATGGCAAGCTGTTCTCGCTGACGCCGCATGTGCTGACGCTGGCGGCGTCGTACTTGCGCTCCAGCCAGCTCGTCGCCGTGCTCCAGCCCGTGCTCGATCGCATCGCGACGGCCGCGCAGGAAATCGCCTCGCTCGCGGTGCTCGACGGTGACGACGTCGTGTTCGTCGCGCGCAGCAGTCCGGCGCGGATGTTCTCGGGCGGCCTGGAGATCGGCTATCGCCTCCCGGCCTTCTGCACCTCGGTCGGCCGCGCCATGCTGGGCCAGCTCGACGATGCCGATCTCACTGCGCGCCTCAAGGCGACGACGCGCGAGGCGCTGACGCCGCAGACGGTGACGGACCCCAAGGCGCTACTCACGCGCATCGCCGCCGATCGCGCGCAAGGCTATTCCCTCGTCGACCGCGAGGCCGAACCGCATTTCCGCTCGATCTCGGTCCCCGTCCGCCGTTATGACGACGTCATCGTCGCCGCCATCAACATGGGCGCTCATGTCGATCGCGTGCCGGCACAGGAATTGATCGAGCGTTTCCTGCCGCTGTTGCGCGAGGGCGCAGGCTCCGTGCACTCGCAATTGCTGTAGCTGCGTTGGTGCAACGCAAGAGTGGGCTGCGCCGACGCTAATCCGCCCTACATTCCGCCGTCTGTGCTATAATGCAGTTCGGACAAGATCAGGGAGCACGCCATGCAACACACCATGGTTCCCAGTGATCGCGTCGAACACGTCGCCGTCTATGGGTGCGACGGCACGAAGCTCGGCACGATCGAACGATTGATGCTCGACAAGGTGAGTGGAACGGTCGCCTACGCCGTGATCAAGACCGGCAGGCTGCTCGGTATACATCACCATTATCCCGTGCAGTGGAGCGCGCTGAAATATGATCCGGGACGTCAGGCCTTCCAGGCCGAACTGACGCCGGAGCAATTGAGCAGCGGTCCATGCGAGTTCGACGGCGACGAATTCGACTGGGGCGACCGTTCGCGGCCCTACCCGCATCCGAATTACTGGTCGATCTAGTCGCATTGGGACTTTTGTAGCCCGGGTGAGCGAAGCGATACACGGAGAAGTCGTCGCGAAATTCCCGGATTTGGCGTCGCTCATCCGGGCTACGCGTCGAAGGTGCCGCTAGCGGTTGCGCATCCAGTCGGCGAGGCCGGACAGCGCACGATCGAGGTCTTGCCGCGCGGCGGCATCCGTCACCGTCTCCTCCAGCGCGCCGCGCATGCAGAGCATCCACGCGTCACGCTCGGCATCGCCGATCGCAAAGCCGAGGTGCCGCTGGCGCAGCCGCGGATGGCCCTTCTCGACCGAATAGAGTTTTGGCCCGCCGGTCCATTCGGTGAGATAGCGCTTCAGCACTTCCCTGATCAGGCCGAGGTCGTCCGCATGCATCGCGCGGATGATTTTCGCCTCCGGTAGCGTGTCCATGCGGTCGTAGAAGCGATCGACGAGACGGTCGATCGTGGCACTGCCGCCGATCCGCTCGAACATGGAGGTGGTGACGGTGCTGTCGGTCATCTCTACAGCGCCACGCTGCGCAGGCCGAAGCTGCGGGCTTCGTTTTGCAGCACCGGCCGCACCGCATCGATCAGCCGCGCCGCGGCCGCATCGACGCTGAGCCCCGCGGTATCCACCACCGCGGTCGCGCGCGAATACAGCGGTTCGCGGCTCAGCAGGATATTGCGCAGCTCGGCCATCGCGGAGCGGTCGTCCGCCATCGGGCGCAGATCGCCCTGGCGGCGGACGCGGGCCATATGCTCTTCGGGCTCGGCCTTCAGCCAGATCGTGTAGAACGAGGTCAGGATCTGGTCGAAGGTCAAAGGTTCGGAGACGATGCCGCCGCCGGTCGCCAGCACCATCAGCTCGTTGCGTGCGAGCAGCTGTTGCAGCGCCGCCTGCTCCATGCGGCGAAAGCCTTCCTGGCCGTACAGCGCGATGATCTCGGCGACCGAGAGCCCGTTCTGCTGCTCGACCTCCTTGTTGAGCTCGACAAAACTCCAGCCGACCTTCTTCGCCAGCATCCTGCCGAGCGTGGATTTGCCAGCACCTCGCAGGCCAATCAGCGCGATGCCGCAGAACGGTGCGCGCCGCGGCGCCGAGGCGCTGCCGCCGGCGAGCAGATCCTTTGCCTGCGCGATCTGCGCGGGTGTCGCCTTGCGCAGAAGATCGCGAAACATCTGCCAGTCCGGGGTCGGATCGGCCGAGGGAAGCAAATCTTCGAGATGCGCGCCCATCGCGTCGGAGACACGGCGCAGCAGCACGATCGAGACATTGCCCTTGCCGCTTTCGAGCTGCGCGATGTAGCGCTCCGAGATTCCTGATACCTTGGCGAGTACCTTGCGCGACATGCCGCGCAGCGCGCGCATGGTGCGCACGCGCTGGCCCAGCTGTTCGAGAAATCGGGATTCGGCGTCGGGACTGTCGGTCATGAGCCTTCTTTAGCGGACGCCTTCTTTAACTTTAAAGGTCTTGCGGCGCGTTTTAATGAAACATAATGCCTGCTAGCATTGACAGCAAGCCGGCGTGGTGTCTTTCTATGAATTATAATTCTAAATTCAGGGGAGAAGGCCGTGAGCGAGGGATCCTATAACGCGGTGACCTGGCTGCTCGACCGGAACGTCGAGGAGGGCAGGGGAGGCAAGCTCGTCTTCGACGACACCGTCTCGCGGCTGACCTATGGCGAGCTCCAGCGCGAAACGTGCCGAGCCGCCAACATGCTGCGCCGGCTCGGCGTCCGCCGCGAGGAGCGCGTGGCGATGATCATGCTGGATACGGTCGATTTCCCGGTCGTGTTCCTGGGCGCGATCCGCGCCGGGATCGTGCCGGTGCCGCTCAACACGCTGCTGACCGCAGATCAATACGCCTACATCCTCGCCGATTGCCGTGCCCGCGTGCTGTTCGTCTCCGAAGCGCTCTATCCCGTCATCAAGGACGTGGTTGGCCGCATGCCGGATCTCGAGCATGTCGTGGTGTCCGGCGCCAAGCAGAACGGCCACAAGCAGCTCGCTGAAGAGATCGCCGGCGAGAGCGACCAGTTCACCACCGCCGCGACGCATCCGGACGAGCCGGCCTTCTGGCTCTATTCCTCCGGCTCGACCGGCATGCCCAAGGGCGTGCGCCACATCCATTCGAATCTTCAGGCGACCGCGGATACCTACGCAAAGCAGGTGCTGGGCATCCGCGAGAGCGATGTGTGCCTGTCTGCGGCCAAGCTGTTCTTCGCCTATGGCCTCGGCAATGCGCTGACCTTTCCGATGTCGGTCGGCGCAACGGTCGTACTGAACAGCGAGCGGCCGACGCCGGCGCGCATGTTCGACCTGATGAACCGCTACAATCCCTCGATCTTCTACGGCGTGCCGACATTGTTCGCGGCGATGCTCAACGACGAGACCATGAAAAGCGAGCGCTGCGGCAAGGCTTTGCGCATCTGCACCTCGGCCGGCGAGGCGCTGCCGGAATCCGTCGGCAACAGCTGGAAGGCGCGCTTCGGCGTCGACATCCTCGATGGCGTCGGCTCGACCGAGCTGTTGCATATTTTTCTCTCGAATGCGCCGGGCGACATCAATTACGGCTCGTCCGGCAAGCCGGTACCGGGCTATGCGGTGCGGCTCGTCAACGAGGCCGGCCAGGACGTCGCCGACGGCGAGGTCGGCGAGCTGCTGGTCGATGCGCCCTCCGCCGGCGAGGGCTACTGGAACCAGCGTCACAAGAGCCGCCGCACTTTTGAAGGCCCATGGACCCGCACCGGCGACAAATACGTTCGCGATAGCGAGGGCCGCTACACCTTCTGCGGTCGTGCCGACGACATGTTCAAGGTCTCCGGCATTTGGGTCTCGCCGTTCGAGGTCGAGAGCGCGCTGATCACGCATCCCGCCGTGCTGGAGGCCGCTGTCGTGCCCGAGGCCGATCCGGAAGGCCTGTTGAAGCCGAAGGCCTTCGTCGTGCTGCGGCCCGGCGTGACGACGAGCGGTCTCCAGGAGATGCTGAAGGAGCACGTCAAGCAGAAGATCGGCCCATGGAAATATCCGCGCTGGATCGACGTGGTGGAGTCCTTGCCGAAGACGGCGACGGGAAAGATCCAGCGGTTCAAATTGCGGGACGGCGCGAATTGAGCGTGCGGGCAGCAAGCTCGCTTACTTACCCTCCCCTGGAGGGGGAGGGTCGCTTCGCATGGAGCGAAGCGCAATGCGGAGCGGGGTGGGGTGATCTCTCCACACGGGCACCGCATCCGTGGAGAGACTGTCACCCCACCCCGACTCGCGTTTCGCTCCGCTCAACGTGAGTCGACCCTCCCCCTCCAGGGGAGGGTGGGCACTTCCTCAGCGACCAGGAATCGGAATTCGACCATGACCAACCTCACCCCCACAGGTTTCCTCAGCATCGATGGCGCCAGCCTCGAATACAAATGGCTCGCGCCGCAAGCCGCCGACGCGCCGACCATCGTCATGCTGCATGAAGGCCTCGGCTCGGTCGGCCTCTGGGGCGACTTTCCCGAGAAAGTCCAGCAAGCCACCGGCGCCGGCGTCTTCCTCTATTCCCGCGCAGGCTATGGCCAATCCAGCCCGACGACGCTGCCGCGTCCGCTCGACTACATGCAGCGCGAGGCGCTGGACGTGCTGCCGAAAATCCTCGACGCGATCGGTTTCAAACGCGGCCTGCTGCTCGGCCATTCTGATGGCGCCTCGATCGCAACGATCTATGCCGGCGCGCATCAGGATCACCGGCTGCAAGGCCTGGTGCTGATCGCGCCGCATTTCATCGTCGAGGACATCTCGGTGAAGTCGATCGCCGAGATCAAGACGAGTTTCGAGACCACCGACCTCAAGTCAAAACTGGCGCGCTGGCACAAGGACGTCGACAACGCCTTCCATGGCTGGAACGGTGCCTGGCTCGATCCGAAATTCCGCGACTGGGACATCTCGGAGTACCTGGCCTATATCCGCGTTCCCATTCTGGTCCTGCAAGGTGCAGCCGACCAATATGGCACGCTGCGTCAGCTCGAAATTGCGCAGGAAGAGTGTTACTGTCCGGTAGATTTGAAAATCATTTCAGAGGCGGGCCATTCCCCGCATCGTGAAGCGCCGGGGGCGACGCTTGACGCAATTGAGCCATTTGCAAGAGCGGCCCTGCGCGACGATCAGGGACTTCAGGGACGCGCCGCATGATCATGCGGAGGCACATCGATGAATGTGCCTTCACATGCGAGCGGCCCATTGCCGTGGCCGCGATGGGCCTATGTGCCGGGCGAGACCGGCGCGGTCGACGCGGATTACGAGACGCTTGATTTGGCCAAGGCGCTGGTGCCCCCGGCCTTCCGCGGCCACGTGCCCGCGCGCCATCCGGCGCTGCGCTACGGGCTTGCACTCAACGACCGCGGCTATTTCTGGGAAGCGCAGGAGGTGCTGGAGGCGGTGTGGGCCGCAGCCCCGCAGGGCGGCCGCGAGCGCATCCTGCTGCGCGCCTGTATTCTCGTCTCCAATGCGAATCTGCGGCTGCGCATGCAGCGCTCGCATTCGGCCGCGCGCCTGTTCGGGGATGCGATGGCAGAGTTGCGGGCGCTGAGCGCGCGCAAGGCGGCACCTAGCGGCGACGGCTTTGTCGAGAGCTTTCCTATTCCGGCGCTCAGCGCGCTGCTCCAGGCCAAGCTCGACCGTCCCCAGCTCTCCAAGGCCGACTGGATCGCCCTCGGCGCCATTGTGCGGTCTTAGCCGTCCGCATGAAACAAAGTGCATGCGTCGGCGGTTAAGGGCTAGACGCACTTCAAAAGATGCACTATTGTGCATCTAACGGTAAACGCCAGAACACATAATCAAGCTCAAGGGTGGCCCATGGCCGGGGAAGATCGGCGCCTCGCAGGCGGCGCGACATTCATCGATTTCCAGACCGAACCGTCCCGCTACCGGCACTGGAAGCTCGCGGTCGAGGGCGACGTCGCGACGCTGACCATGGACGTCGACGAGAACGGCGGCCTGTTCGAGGGCTATCTGCTCAAGCTCAATTCCTACGACCTCGGCGTCGACATCGAGCTTGCGGACGTCGTGCAGCGCCTGCGCTTCGAGCACCCCGAGGTGAAGGTCGTCGTGATGCGCTCGGCCAAGAATCGCGTGTTCTGTGCCGGCGCCAACATCCGCATGCTCGCGGGCTCGACGCACGCTCACAAGGTGAACTTCTGCAAATTCACCAACGAGACCCGCAACGGCATGGAAGATTCTTCCGAGAATTCCGGCCAGCGCTACATCACGGTGGTGAACGGCTCGGCCGCCGGCGGCGGTTATGAGCTCGCGCTCGCGACTGACCACATCATCCTCGCCGACGACGGCTCGTCTGCCGTTGCCTTGCCCGAAGTGCCGCTGCTCGCGGTGCTGCCGGGCACCGGCGGCCTCACGCGTGTCGTTGACAAGCGCAAGGTGCGCCGCGACCACGCTGACTTCTTCTGCACCATCGAGGAAGGCGTCAAGGGCAAGCGCGCCGTGCAATGGCGCCTCGTCGACGAAATCGCGCCGAATAGCAAGCTCGAGGCCAGGATCGCCGAGCGCGCCAGGGAATTCGCCGATGGCTCCAAACGCAAGGGCAGCGGTAAAGGCATCGCGCTGACGCCGCTCAAGCGCGCCATCGGCGAGACCAGCATTCACTACGGCTTCGTCACCGTCGACATCGACCGCGCCGCGCGCATCGCCGCCATCTCGATCAAGGCGCCGGAAGCCGCACCTCCCGCCGACATCGACGGCATGATGGCGCAGGGCGCTGCGTTCTGGCCGCTCCAGGTCGCACGCGAGATCGACGACGCCATCCTGCATTTGCGCATCAACGAGCTCGAGATCGCCATGCTGGTGTTCAAGAGCCATGGCGACCGCGCCCATGTGCTGGCATCCGACGCCTTCCTCGAGGCCAACAAGGCGCACTGGCTGGTCAATGAAATCAGGCACTACTGGAAGCGCGTCTTGAAGCGCATCGACGTCACCTCGCGCACACTGGTGACGCTGGTCGAGCCAGGTTCGTGCTTTGCCGGCACGCTCGCCGAGCTCGTGTTCGCCGCCGACCGGTCCTACATGCTGATCGGCACGCGCCAGGGCGACAACCGTCCGCCGCCGTCGATCGAACTTTCCGCGATGAATTTCGGCCCCTATCCGATGAGCCACGGCCTGACCCGGCTGGAATCGCGCTTCCAGGCCGATCCGTCCGATGTCGAGCGCGCGGAAGCTACGATGGGCACCGCCCTCGACGCCGAGCAGGCCGAAGAGCTCGGCCTCGTCACCTTCGCGCTCGACGACATCGACTGGGACGACGAGGTCCGCGTGTTCCTCGAAGAGCGCGCCAGCTTCTCGCCCGACAGCCTCACCGGCATGGAAGCGAGCCTGCGCTTCGTCGGTCCCGAGACCATGGAATCAAAAATCTTCTCGCGCCTGACCGCATGGCAGAACTGGATATTCCAGCGCCCCAACGCGGTCGGCGAGGAAGGCGCGCTGCGCCGCTACGGCAGCGGCCAGAAGCCGAAATTCGATATGACTAGAGTTTAGGGAGAAGCACGGCCATGAACATGAACATCATGAACGTCGACTACTCGACCAAGATTCCCAACAACGTGAATCTCGCCGAAGACCGCCAGGTGCTGAAGGCGCTGGAAGGCTGGCATCCCGGTTACATGGATTGGTGGAGCGACATGGGGCCGGAAGGTTTCCAGGAATCGTTGGTGTATTTGCGCACTGCCTACTCGGTCGATCCGCGCGGCTGGGCCAAGTTCGATTACGTGCGCATGCCCGACTATCGCTGGGGCATTCTGCTGGCGCCCCAGGAAGAGAACCGCGTCGTGCCGTTCGGCGAGCATTATGGCGAGCCGGCCTGGCAGGAAGTGCCGGGCGAATACCGCGCCATGCTGCGCCGCCTGATCGTGATCCAGGGCGATACTGAACCGGCCTCGGTCGAGCAGCAGCGCCATCTCGGCAAGACCGCGCCCTCGCTCTACGACATGCGCAACCTGTTCCAGGTCAATGTCGAGGAAGGCCGCCACCTCTGGGCGATGGTCTATCTGCTGCAAAAGTACTTCGGTCGCGACGGCCGCGAGGAAGCCGACGATTTGCTCCGCCGCCGCTCCGGCGATGCCGATGCGCCGCGCATGCTGGGCGCCTTCAACGAGGCGACGCCGGACTGGCTGTCCTTCTTCATGTTCACCTACTTCACCGACCGCGACGGCAAGATGCAGCTGCACAGCCTCGCGCAGTCGGGCTTCGATCCGCTGTCGCGCACCTGCCGCTTCATGCTGACCGAGGAAGCGCACCACATGTTCGTCGGCGAGACCGGCATCACCCGCGTCGTGCAGCGCACCTGCGATGCGATGCGCGAAGCCGGCATCACTGATCCCACGGACATCGCCAAGGTCCGCGCGCTCGGCGTCATCGATCTGCCGACCATCCAGAAGAAGCTGAACCTGCACTACACGCTGTCGCTCGATCTGTTCGGCTCGGAAGTCTCGACCAACGCGGCCAACGCCTTCAACACCGGCATCAAGGGCCGCTATCACGAGACCCAGATCGACGACGATCACCAGCTCAAGAACGCGACCTATCCGGTGCTGAAGTTCATCAACGGCGAGATCAAGCTGGTGGACGAGCCGGCGCTGACCGCACTCAACATGCGCCTGCGCGACGATTACAGCCAGGATTGCGTCAAGGGCATGCTGCGCTGGAACAAGGTGATCTCGACCGCGGGCTACGATTTCAAGCTGACGCTGCCCAACGTCGCCTTCCACCGCCACATCGGCGAGTTTAAGGACGTGCACGCGACGCCCGACGGCATTTTGATCGACGATGCCATGTGGGCGAAGCGCAAGGACGAATGGCTGCCCTCGAAGGCCGATGGCGACTTCATCACCTCCCTGATGCAGCCCGTCACCGAAACCGGCGTGTTCGCCTCCTGGATCGCGCCGCCCAAGGTCGGCATCGACAACAAGCCCGGCGATTTCGAGTATGTGAAGATCGAGTCGTAAGGGGGCTGCGCGCGAGACGCGACAGCCGCGTTACACAACTGGTGTCATCACCCGCGAAAGCGGGTGATCCAGTACTCCGCGGCAGCAGTGGTTAGGTCGATAGGCCGCGGCGTAGCCGGGGCATGACAGTGATTGTGGGGTGAGGGCCAGGTCTCACGCCGGTGTTTTGCCCGACGGGTCAACATCATCGCAGCGCCGCCGCACGGCCAAAAAAATCCCTTATGGATCAAGGGGCCTTCTACTGTGCATGGGGTTGTTTTCGACGTTTTGGTTTCGAACCCCGCTGCGCGTAACGGAGATTGCCCCGATCACTCGCTATCCCACCCGCTCCCCTTGATCCCGGGGTTGGCGTAAACGATGCCGCCATCCACCGCGATGGTCGCGCCCACCACGTAGTCGCCCGCGCGCGACGCCAGATAGATCGCGGCGCCCGCCATGTCCTCGTCGGTGCCGATGCGGCCCACGGGCACGCGGGTCGCGACCTCGTCGGCATGATCGCGCGCGGCGCGGTTCATGTCGGATTTGAACGGGCCCGGTGCGATCGCGGTGACCACGACGTGGTCGGAGATCAGCTTCACCGCCATGCGCCTTGTCAGATGGATCAGGCCGGCCTTGCTCGCGGCATAAGAATAGGTCTCGCCCGGATTGACGAAGATGCCGTCGATCGAGGCGATGTTGATCACCTTCGCCGGCCGCTCGGCGCTAGCAGATGCGCGCAGCGTCGGCGCCAGCGCCTTGGTCAGGAAGAACGGCGCCTTGACGTTGAGGTTCATCACCTTGTCCCAGCCACTCTCCGGGAATTCGTCGAACTCGGCGCCCCAGGCCGCTCCCGCATTGTTGACGAGGATGTCGAGCTTCTGTTCGCGCTTGTTGTATTCACTCGCCAGCAGTTCGGCGCCGGCAACGGTCGAGATGTCGATCGGCAGCGCGATGCATTCGCCGCCATATTGCGCGGTGAGCTCGTTCGCGGTGGCCTCGCACGGTCCCGCCTTGCGCGCGGTGATGTAGACCTTCGCAGCGCCGGCGCTGAGGAATCCCGCCGCGATCATCTTGCCGATGCCGCGCGAGCCGCCGGTCACGAGCGCGACGCGGCCTTTGAGCGAGAACAGATCGTTGAACATGGTACCTCCCTTGGTTGGCGATGTTTTTGGGCGGGGAGGCGAGGGGAGTCAAGGAAGGCGCTGAGTGTGGCGCGACAGCGATTCAACCAACTCGGTGTCGTCCCCGCGCACGCGGGGACCCATAACCCCAGGGAGTAGTTGGACGAAGATTCGTCGTTCGGTACTTCTATCGATATCGATGGATAGCTTCCGCGGTATGGGTCCCCGCGTTCGCGGGGACGACACCCAGGGTAGGCTACTAAGCCGCCGCGATCCGACGAAAGCCGTTCCACATCGCGGTTGCGGCGCCCGAGGTCAGCACCGGCAGAATCCGCGTGTCCTGGTAGTTGCCGTTGAGCGAGACGCGCGGCAGCGCGGTCATGTGGCCGGCATTCTCGGCGAACAGCATGCCGGGCCGCGTCGTCACTGCGGTCTTGAAGCCGGCGGTTGCGGCAAGCGCGAATTCGCGCTCGCCCGCGGCATCGCGGTCGCCGTAGGGATATGCAAAATGCTGCACCTTGCGGCCGAGCGCCTGCTCGATCCGCGCGCGGCTCACCGCCATCTCCTGCGATGCGATCTCCCCGCTCTGCCTGGCGAGATTGCAATGACTGATGGAATGCGCGCCGATTGTCACCAGCGGATCGGCGGCAAAGGTCTTCACCTCGTTCCAGGACAGACACAGGCCGCGGCACAGCGCTTCCATGTCGACGTCATATGTCGTGCAGAGCGCCTCGATCTCACGCTTGAGATCATGCTCGCCTGGAAGCGCGCGCAGCCAGTCGTGCAGGCGGTCGAACGCCGCCTGTTTTGCAGCAGGGGTCGTCGCATCGAGCCGCAGCGCGCCATTGCCGATTTGGACGTCGATCTGCTCGGCCTTGGCGATCACGGCCTCCAGCGCCGTCCACCAGAGACGTCCGGTGCCCTCGGCGAAATCGCTGGCGACGTAGACGGCCAGGGGCGCGTCAAATTCGCGCAGAACCGGCAGCGCGTGGTCGAGATTGTCGCGGTAGCCGTCGTCCAGGGTGAAGGCGGCGAAGCGGCGCGCGAACCTGCCCTGCACCAGCCGCTCATGCAGCTCGTCCATGCTGACGATGTCGATGTCGCGCGAGCGCAGGTGGCTCAGCGTGGCGCGCAGGAATTCCGGGGTGACCTCGAGGTGCCGGTTGGGCTGGAACGCGGCGTCGCGGGCCGGCCGGACGTGGTGCAGCATGAAAATAGCGCCGACGCCCGACAAAAGCGGGCGCAAGAGGTGGTGCGCCCCGCTGAAATAGAGTGCTCCCAGCCCGGCGCGGATGACGTTGTTACGGAGTTGTTTCATGTCCGGCTGGCAGACCCCTGGCATTCCGTCCTCAACTTAGGGTGACACCCTTGAAGAAAAAGTTATTCCAATTGTTCATGCAGGGCCTTTGGAAGGGCGTCATTTCCGGTTTGACAGCCCGTCAAGGGTTTGTTTTGTCTCCGGTTCCAGAGTTCGGGTCGTCGAATGCAGAAGCTTTTCAGGTGGGCCAGCAAATGGTGGCCGGGGCTGATCCCCCTGGCCGTCATGTGGGGATTTGCGGCCTGGAATAATACCTTGCCGGTCGAGGCGGACCTGTCCGCGCGCAGCTCGGCGGCGCTCAAGGATACCGTTCTGGACAAGACCCGGATCGCGGTGGACGGCCGCGACATCGCTCTGGCCGCGGACGCCTTTTCCGAGGAAGGCCGCCGCGACGCGGTCATGGCGGTGGACATGGTCCCGGGCGTGCGCCTGGTCGACGACCGGACCCGCCTCGTTCCCGAAGCCAAACCCTTCGTCTGGAATGCCGAGCGTGACGTGGTGCGGGTGACGCTGTCGGGCTCCGCGCCCTTGCCGTCGATGAAGGCAAGGCTCACCGAGGCGGCGCGCAAGGAGGTCAACGGGGTCGAGGTCGCCGATCAGATGGGGCTGGCACGCGGTGCGCCGGCACGGTTCGAGGCGGCCGCGATGCTGCTGCTCGACCAGATCGGCAAGCTCAAGGACGGCAAGATCACGATCACGGACACCAAGGTCAATCTGTCGGGCATGGCGCGCGACCTCGGCGGCCGTGAGGCGATTGCGGCTGCGCTGAAGAACCTGCCCGAGGGGTTTTCGATCGCCGCCAACGAGGTCAAGGCGCCGCCCTACATCTTCCAGGCCTACAAGGACCCGGTCGCCGCGACCGTGACGCTGACCGGCTACGTGCCCGACAACAACGTGCACGCGGCCATCGCGACCAGCGCGTTGCGAAAGTTCTTCACCGAGAAAGTCGTCGACAATCTCAAGGCCAGCATCGGCGCGCCGGCGTCGTTCAACACGGCGGTGGTTGCAGCGCTCGGCGCGCTGTCGCGGCTGTCGACCGGCACGCTCGTGGTCTCCGACCGCGAGGTGAAGCTGTCGGGTGATGCGCTCTACGAGGGCGCCGCCAACGACATCCGCGCCGGCCTCGGCAAGGACTTTCCCAAGAACTGGCAATACAAGCCGGAGATCACGGTGAAGCCGGCCGCGGGGCCGGTCGATGGCACGGTCTGCCAGCAATTGTTCACCGAGCTCCTCAACAAGGGCAAGATCCGTTTCGCAGCCAAGCGCGCCGACATCGATCCGGATTCCGCAGCCATCCTCGATCATCTGATCGAGACCGCGCTGCGCTGCCCCACCACCAATATCGAGGTCGCCGGCCACACCGATGCCGACGGCGAGGACTCCTTCAACCAGGCACTGTCGGAGAAGCGCGCGCAGGCGGTGATCGATTATCTGGTCAAGGCCGGTCTGCCCGCCACCCGCTTCGCCGCGGTCGGCCATGGCGCCACGCAGCCGCTCGCCGGCAACGACACCGACGAAGGCAAGGCGCAGAACCGCCGCATCGAATTTCTGGTGAGGTGACGATGCCCTATCTCGTCTCGTTCCATATGGGCTGGCTGATCGGCTCGCTGCTGCTGGGCTTCTGCATGGGCTGGATCTCGGTGGTCCAGCGCGGCAACGGCACCTCCAAGGTGACCGCGCGCTGGCTCGCGGTGCTCGCTGCCGCCCTGGTCGCGGCCTCGATCGCGCATGTGGTGCCCGGCCGCTTCGGCTACTGGCTCGACCTCGGCCTGATCATGTTCGCCTGCTACCTCGCCGGCTGCACCATCGGCGCCTGGCTGCGCTTCTGGGTCGTCTCGCGCAGCCATCCAGCGGCCTGATCTGTCGTCCAAGAATCCGGTAACCGATTGACCAGCAAAGAAGATTGCCGGGCAACAAATTCGCGCTTGACATAAATACGTACGTACGTATTAATTCGTCTATGCCAAAACCCTCGCTTAAAGACGCCATCCTCGACGCCGGTCTCAAGGTCATGTTCCGAACCGGCTATCACGGCACCAGCGTGCGCGACGTCACCGCGGCCGCGGGCGCGCCGCAGGGGTCCTTCACCAACCATTTCCGCTCCAAGGAGGCGTTCGCCTCGGAGGTGCTCGACCGCTATTTCGAAATCACCAGCGGATTGGTCGCCGAAGCGCTCGACGACGCCTCGCTGACGCCGCGGGCGCGGCTCAGGCGCTATCTCGACATCATCACCTTCCGGCTGGAGGCCGACGGTTATGGACGCGGCTGCCTGATTGGCGATCTCAGCCTGGAAGCGAGCGGCAGCAGCGAGCTGTTGCGCGAACGCCTTGCAGCGATCTTCGCCGAGTGGCGCGCGCCGTTTGCCGCCTGCATCAGGGATGCCCAGACGAGCGGCGAGATCGCATCCGATTTCGCGCCTGATGAGCTTGCCGACTTCCTGCTCGCGTCCTGGCAGGGCGCGATCCTGCGCATGAAGGTCGACCGCAGTCCCAAGGCGCTCGAACGTTTCAAGACCATCGCATTCCAAACCGTGTTCAAGGAGCCGACATGAGTAAGCCGATCGAGATCGAAATTCGCAACGCGTCTGTCCTGGGAAGCAGCATGGCCTATCGCGAGACGGGTCGGGAAGATGCGCCGGTCGCGCTGTTCCTGCACGGCAATCCGACGTCGTCGCACATCTGGCGCAACATCCTGCCGCTGGTGTCGCCGGTCGCCCGTTGCATCGCGCCAGACCTCGTCGGCTTCGGTCAATCCGACAAGCCCGACATCGCCTATCGCTTCTTCGATCATGTCCGCTATCTCGATGCATTCATTGAGGAGCGCGGCATTCATTCGGCCTATCTCGTCGCGCAGGACTGGGGCACGGCGCTGGCATTTCATCTCGCCGCGCGCCGCCCGGATCTCGTGCGCGGCCTCGCCTTCATGGAGTTCATCCGTCCGATGCCGACCTGGCAGGATTTCCACCATACCGAGGTCGCGGAAGAGCAGGATCATGCCGAGGCGGCGCGCGCGGCCTTCCGCAAATTCAGGACGCCGGGGGAGGGCGAGGCGATGATCCTCGAGGCCAACGCGTTCGTTGAGCGCGTGCTGCCGGGCGGCATCGTGCGCAAGCTCAGCGACGAGGAGATGGCGCCCTATCGCGCGCCGTTCCCGACGCCGCAGAGTCGCCGTCCTGTTCTTGTGCTTCCGCGCGAATTGCCGATCGCAGGCGAGCCCGCCGATGTCTATGCCGCGCTCCAATCCGCGCACGCGGCGCTGGCCGCGTCATCCTATCCAAAGCTGCTCTTCACCGGCGAGCCCGGAGCTCTGGTCGCGCCGGAATTTGCCGAGCGGTTTGCAGCCGCCTTGAAGCACTGCGCGCTCGTTCGTCTCGGCGCCGGCCTGCACTTCCTCCAGGAGGATCACCCTGAGGCGATCGGGCGCTCTGTCGCCGGATGGATCGCCGGCATCGAAGCGGTGCGCCCGCAGCTTGCGGCCTGAGGAGAATACTACCTCCGAACAACATGCTCCTCGAGGCCGCGCTGGCGGGCGGCCGCGAGGACCTCTGTGATATCGCAGTGCAACCCGATGATCGGGAGCGAGGCGTCGGCCACGCAATTGTGCGCGCCGCAGCCGTCCTGCGCGGCGCGACCCCTCTTTCAACAGGGGGATGAGGTCCATAGATTGACGTTGGCTTAAGCTGTGACGGAACATTGTGCGGTCGAAATCATCAAAACTTCATCGCGACTGCGCAGGATTGCCATGGAGATTCGCCTCAAGCTTGCCGCCGAAAGCGCCAAACCGTGCATCAGGAGCCCGCAACCCTGCCTAAAATATTGAAGGCACGAGTTTTTGTTCGAATTGCCGAATTCCACTCCGCCCCAAAACGCGCTAGTGGAGGGGCAGGGGGCATGCGCGATGCCGGAGCCGGCGGCGAGGGTTCGTTGAGTGCCTGTGCGTCGCCCGCCTGTCCGCCGGCCACCCTGGCCGCTGAAGCGTTGTTCGAGGTCTAGATGCTGGAAGCCATACGCAGAGCGATGACGTTTCTGCGCCAGAAGCAAATCCTGCATAAGCTTGGAGTCGTGATCAGCGTCGCTGTCATCGGCATCGCCTGCTATGTGCTCTATCACATGCTGCGCGGCATCGACCGCAACGAGGTCATCGAGGCGATCAAGAGCACCGAGCCGAGCCAGATTGCGATGGCGGCGCTGTTCGTGGCTGCGGGCTATTTCACCCTGACCTTCTACGATCTGTTCGCCGTGCGCGCGATCGGTCACGCCCACGTACCCTACCGCATCAACGCGCTCGCCGCCTTCACCTCCTATTCGATCGGCCACAATGTCGGCGCCAGCGTCTTCACCGGCGGCGCGGTGCGCTACCGCATCTATTCGGCCTACGGCCTGAACGCGATCGACGTCGCAAAGATCTGCTTCCTCGCCGGCCTGACCTTCTGGCTCGGCAATGCCGCTGTGCTCGGCCTCGGCATCGCCTACCATCCCGAAGCCGCCGCCTCGATCGACCAGCTTCCGGCCTGGCTGAACCGGGCGGCGGCGCTGATGATCATCGTGGGGCTGGTCGGCTATGTGGTCTGGGTCTGGACCCAGCCGCGCGTGGTTGGCCGCGGGCCCTGGACGGTGGTGCTGCCGGGCGGTCCGCTGACGCTGCTTCAGATCGCGATCGGCATCGTCGACCTCGGCTTCTGCGCGCTAGCGATGTACGTGCTGGTTCCGGACGAGCCCAATCTCGGCTTCGTCGTCGTCGCGGTGATCTTCGTCTCGGCGACGCTGCTCGGATTCGCCAGTCACTCGCCCGGGGGGCTCGGCGTGTTCGATGCCGCCATGCTGGTCGGCCTCTGGCAGATGGACCGCGAGGAGCTCCTCGGCGGCATGCTCCTGTTCCGCGTCCTCTATTATCTGTCCCCGTTCGTCATTTCTGTAATCTTGCTGACGTTTCGCGAGGTTATCATCGGCGCTCGATCGAAACGCTTGCAGCAGGCGGCGCTCAAGCTCGACCCCGGCCCGGCGCCCGAAGCCGCCTATGTGAGAGAGCGCAGCGACAGCGGCGCCTGACCGGCGCAATTCCCAGGAGAAGCTCGCCCCGATGGCGATCGACGCCCCATCTTCTCCCACCGCCCAGCCTTGGTCCGACCGGCTGCGGCATTCGACCGTCATTCTGATCGCCGCGGCGCTGGCGCTGTCGGTGGTGGTCTCGCTCGGCGAATTGTCCGTGCTGCACGCCGTTGCCGTGTTTCTCTGCATCGCCGCTGCGGCGCTGGTCCCCTGGCGCCTGCATGATGCCGCGACCTCGCGCGACGATGTCCGGCGCATCAACCCGGTCGAGAGCGCCGCGGTGGCCGCGGTCGTCGCCGGCATGCCGGATCCGGCGGTGCTGCTCGACCGTGCCGGCCGCGTCATCCATCTCAATGCCGCCGCCGCCCAGCTCGCGCCGGCGCTGCGCCGGAACGAGCTCGCCCAATTCGCACTGCGCTCGCCGGAGATCATCACGGCGCTGCGGGAGTCGATCGCGACCACCGAGCCGCGGCGCGCGACCTATCTCGACCACGTCCCGGTCGATCGCTGGATGGAGCTGATCATCACGCCAGTGCCGGTGCCGACCGCCTTCGGCGGCGCCGACAAATGCATGTTGATGACCTTCCACGACCAGACGCCGCTGCGCCGGGTCGAGGAGATGCGGGCCGATTTCGTCGCCAATGCCAGCCACGAGCTGCGCACACCGCTGGCCGCGCTGTCCGGCTTCATCGACACGCTCCAGGGCCAGGCCAAGGACGATCCCAAGGCGCGGGAGCGCTTTCTCGGCATCATGCACAACCAGGCCACCCGCATGGCGCGCCTGATCGACGACCTGCTCTCGCTGTCGCGGGTCGAACTGTCGGCCCATGTCCGGCCCGACACCCTGGTCGACCTGCTGCCGATCATCCTCCAGGTCGCCGACGGGCTCGAGCCGCTGGCGCGCGAGCGCCAGGTCGAGGTCGAGACCCATCTGCCGGAGGCGCCGGTGATGATCGCGGGCGACCGCGAGGAGCTGCTCCGCCTGTTCGAGAATTTGATCGAGAACGCGCTCAAATACGGTGCCTCGGGCGGGCGTGTCATCGTGTCGCTGACACCGGCCGTGGCCACTGATGGAACTCAGGAAATCCGGGTCATGGTCCGGGATTTCGGCCCCGGCATCGCGCCGGAACATTTGCCGCGCCTGACCGAGCGGTTCTACCGCGTGGATGTCGGCGACAGCCGCTCTCAAGGCGGAACCGGACTCGGATTATCGCTGGTGAAACATATTCTTAACCGTCATCGCGGCCGGCTTTTGATCGAAAGCGTGCCCAGGCAGGGCGCCACCTTCACCGCCTGTTTTCCCCAGGTCAGGACTCCTGTCTCGGTCTGATAGTCGAGCGATTTCAATCGCTTGATGGTGTCATCCGACTGTCACGAAACCTTCGTAAAAGCACAGCCGACCGCTCCTAAAGGGGCGGGACGGGGAGCGCGATCGGGCGCGGATGGCGCTTCGCTCCCCTGTATGGAGACCAGCATGAATTTCCTCAAAACTATCGTCGCTGCTGGCTTGGTCGCCGCATCGGCGACGGCGGCCTTTGCTGCCGACATCACGGGTGCCGGTGCGACCTTCCCGTTCCCGATCTATTCGAAGTGGGCTGACGCCTACAAGAAGGAGACCGGCAACGGTCTGAACTACCAGTCGATCGGTTCCGGCGGCGGCATCAAGCAGATCCAGGCCAAGACCGTGACCTTCGGCGCCAGCGACGCGCCGCTCAAGGCCGAGCAGCTCGAGAAGGACGGCCTCGTCCAATGGCCGATGGTGATGGGTGCCATCGTTCCCGTCGTCAACATCGAGGGTGTGAAGCCCGGTGAGATGGTGTTCGACGGCGAGACCCTCGCCAGCATCTATCTCGGCAAGATCACCAAGTGGGACGACGCCGCGATCAAGAAGCTCAATCCGAACCTGAAGCTGCCCTCGGAAGCCATCACCGTGGTCCGCCGTTCGGACGGTTCGGGCACCACTTTCAACTTCACCAACTACCTCGCCAAGGCCAGCGCGGACTGGAAGAGCAAGGTCGGTGAGGGCACCGCGGTCGAGTGGCCGGTCGGCGTCGGCGCCAAGGGCAACGAAGGCGTGTCGGGCAACATCGGCCAGACCAAGAACTCGATCGGCTATGTCGAGTACGCCTATGCCAAGCAGAACAAGCTGACCTACACCGGTCTCGTCAACAAGGCCGGCAAGCCGGTGCAGCCGACCGTCGAAGCCTTCCAGGCGGCCGCCTCCAACGCCGACTGGGCCAAGGCTCCCGGCTACTACGTCATCCTGACCGACCAGCCCGGCGAGAAGTCCTGGCCGATCACGGCGGCGACCTTCATCCTCATGCACAAGGAAGCCACCGACAAGGCGGCCTCGCAGGAAGCCATCAAGTTCTTCCGCTGGGCCTTCAAGAACGGCGGCAAGGCGGCTGAAGAACTCGACTACATCCCGATGCCCGCGGGCGTCGTGACCCTGATCGAGAAGACCTGGGCTGCCGAGATCAAGAGCTAAGGCGCTCGTGCCCCGGACCTCGCGCCGGGATCTCCTCTCAAGACCTCCGCTCCGGATGCGCATCGCGCCGCATCCGGAGCGCAAGACCGACAACAAGACCTATAAAATAAGACCTGCAACAAGCGTATATAAAACGGGTACAGGGGATCGGCGTGGCTGAGATGGCTGTCGAGAGCAATGTAATTGATGCCGCCGGACCTTATGATCGCGCCAAGGCGTTGAGCGCGTTCAAGCTCGGTGACATCACGTTTTACTGGATCACGCGGCTCAGCGCGATCTCGGTGCTGCTGATCCTCGGCGGCATCATCATTTCGCTGATCGTCGGGGCCTTCCCGGCGATGAAGGAATACGGCCTCTCCTTCCTGTGGACGCAGCGCTGGGCGCCGTCGGCAGATCCCCCCGTGCTCGGCGCGCTCGGGCCGATGTACGGCACGCTCGTCACCTCCTTCATCGCGATGCTGATCGCCATTCCGGTCGGTCTCGGCATTGCGATCTTCCTCACCGAACTCTGCCCGCAATGGCTGCGCCGTCCGATCGGCATGGCGATCGAGCTGCTCGCCGGCATTCCCTCGATCATCTACGGCATGTGGGGCTTCTTCGTGCTTGGCCCGTTCCTGGCCAACACGTTCCAGCCCTTCATGATCAGGGTGTTCGACGGCGTCCCCGTGCTGGGCGCGATCTTCGCAGGTCCCCCGTCCTATCTCAGCCTGTTCAACGCCGCGCTGATCCTCGCGATCATGGTGCTGCCCTTCATCACCTCGATCTCGGTCGACGTGTTCAAGACGGTGCCGCCCGTCCTGAAGGAAGCCGCCTACGGCGTCGGCTGCACCACCTGGGAAGTCGTCCGCAGCGTGGTGATCCCCTACACCCGCGTCGGCATCATCGGCGGCGTCATGCTGGCGCTGGGGCGCGCGCTCGGCGAGACCATGGCGGTGACCTTCATCATCGGCAACTCGTTCCGGATCTCTTCATCGATCTTCGCCCCGGGCACCACGATCTCGGCGGCGATCGCGTCCGAGTTCGCCGAGAGCGACGGTCTGCACCAGTCCGGCCTGATCCTGCTCGGCCTGCTGCTGTTCGTGCTGACGTTCTTCGTGCTGGCGGGCGCGCGGCTGATGCTGATGCGGCTGGAAAAGAAGGCGGGGAACTAAAGCCATGAACCCGATCTATTCAAGCCGCCGCCGCAAGGACATCGTGGTCCGCGGGCTCTGCATCGCAGCCGCCGCCTTCGGCGTCACCTGGCTCGCGCTGATCCTGGTCACGCTGCTCTACAACGGCCTGTCCGGCCTGAACCTCGAGCTCTTCGCCGCGGACACGCCGCCTCCGGGCTCGACCGAAGGCGGTCTGCGCAACGCGATCGTCGGTTCGATCATCATGACCGTGATCGGCGTCGGCATCGGCGCGCCGCTCGGCCTGTTCGCCGGCACCTATCTCGCCGAGTACGGCCGCAACGACAAACTGACCTCGGTGATCCGCTTCATCAACGACATCCTGCTGTCGGCGCCCTCGATCATCATCGGCCTGTTCATCTACGGCGCGGTGGTGGTGCCGATGCGCGGCTTCTCGGCGATCGCCGGCAGCCTGGCGCTCGCCGTCATCGTGATCCCGGTGGTGCTGCGCACGACCGAGGACATGCTGCTGCTGGTGCCGAACGCGCTCCGTGAGGCGGCGTCCGCGCTCGGCCTGCCGCGCTCGCTGGTGATCAAGCGCATCGCCTATCGTGCTGCCCGATCGGGTCTCATCACCGGCGTGCTGCTCGCCACCGCCCGCGTCGCCGGCGAGACCGCGCCGCTGCTCTTCACCGCGCTGTCGAACCAGTTCTTCAGCCTCGGCCTGAACAAGACGATGGCGAACCTGCCGGTCACCATCAACAACTTCGTCCAGAGCCCCTACGCCTATTGGAAGCAGCTCGCCTGGAGCGGCGCGCTGCTGATCACGATCACCGTGCTTGCCCTGAACATTGGCGCGCGCATCCTTGGCGCCGAAAGGACCGCAAAATGACCGATCTTTCCGTATCGATGAGCGCGTCCGGCGGACTGCCGCAGGCGCCGGTGCTGCCGGATGCGCCTGCCAAGGTGACGGTGCGCAACCTCAACTTCTATTATGGCGAGCACCACGCGCTGAAGAACATCAACCTGGCGCTCGGCACCAACCGCGTCACGGCGTTCATCGGCCCGTCGGGCTGCGGCAAGTCGACCCTGCTGCGCATCTTCAACCGGATGTACGACCTCTATCCGGGCCAGCGCGTCACCGGTCAGCTCATGCTCGACCAGACCAATATTCTCGACCCCAGGCTGGACCTCAATCTGCTGCGCGCCCGCGTCGGCATGGTGTTCCAGAAGCCGACGCCGTTCCCGATGACGATCTACGAGAACATCGCCTTCGGCATCCGCCTCTATGAAAAGATCTCCAAGTCCGAGATGGACGGCCGGGTCGAGAAGGCGCTACGCGGCGGCGCGCTGTGGAACGAGGTCAAGGACAAGCTCAACGCCTCCGGCCTGTCGCTCTCCGGCGGCCAGCAGCAGCGCCTCTGCATCGCCCGCACCGTCGCGGTGCGGCCTGAAGTGATCCTGTTCGACGAGCCCTGCTCGGCACTCGACCCGATCTCGACCGCCAAGGTCGAGGAGCTGATCCAGGAGCTGTCCGAGAACTACACGATCGCGATCGTCACCCACAACATGCAGCAGGCGGCCCGCGTCTCCGACAAGACCGCCTTCATGTATCTCGGCGAGCTGATCGAGTTCGACGACACCAGCAAGATCTTCACGTCGCCGACCGACCGGCGCACGCAGGATTACATCACCGGCCGGTTCGGCTGAGGAGACGGGACATGGGTTCTGAACATACCGCAAAAGCCTTCGACACCGACCTCCAGGAACTCACTCGCCTGGTCGCGGAGATGGGCGGCATCGCCGAGCGCATGATCGTCGATTCCGTCGACGCGCTGATCCGCCGCGACGTCGCGCTCGGCCAGCGTGTCGTCGCCATCGACGCCGAGCTCGACGCGCTCCAGAAGAAGATCGAGGAGCGCGCCGTGCTGACCATCGCGCGCCGCCAGCCGATGGCGGTGGACTTGCGCGAAATCGTCGGCGCCATGCGCGTCGCGACCGATCTCGAGCGCATCGGCGACCTCGCCAAGAACATGGGCAAGCGCGTCGCGGCGCTGGAGACCGATTTCCATCCGCTCAAGCTGTTCCGCGGCCTCGAGCACATGACCGACCTCGTGCAGCAGCAGGTCAAGTCGGTGCTGGACGCCTATGCCGCGCACGATCTGCCGGCGGCGATGGCGGTGTGGAAGGGCGACGAGGAAGTCGACGCCATCTGCACCTCGCTGTTCCGCGAGCTCCTCACCTACATGATGGAGGATCCGCGCAACATCTCGTTCTGCATCCATCTGATGTTCTGCGCCAAGAACATCGAGCGTATCGGCGACCACGCCACCAACATCGCCGAGACCGTGTTCTACATGATCGAGGGCCAGGCGATCACCGACAAGCGGCCGAAGGGCGACATGACGACGTTCGCCACGACGGTCCCGAATACTTGAAGACTTAAGGAGCGACGACACCATGGGCGCACGCATTATGGTGGTTGAGGACGAGGAAGCTCTCACCGAGCTTCTCCGCTACAACCTCGAAGGCGACGGCTATGACGTCGAGACGGTGATGCGCGGCGACGACGCCGACACCCGCCTCAAGGAGCACATTCCCGATCTGATCGTGCTCGACTGGATGCTGCCGGGGCTCTCCGGCATCGAGCTGTGCCGGCGGCTTCGCACCCGTCCCGAGACCAAGCAGCTCCCGATCATCATGCTCACCGCGCGCGGCGAGGAGAGCGAGCGGGTGCGGGGACTTGCGACCGGCGCCGACGACTACATCGTCAAGCCGTTCTCGGTGCCTGAGCTGCTGGCGCGCGTGAAGGGCCTGCTGCGGCGCGCAAGCCCCGAGCGGCTCGCCACCGTTCTGGCCTACGGCGACATCGAGCTCGACCGCGACAAGCGCCGCGTGGCGCGCTCGGGCCGGCCGATCGATCTCGGCCCGACCGAATACCGCCTGCTGGAGTTCTTCCTGGAGCATCCGGGCCGCGTGTTCTCGCGCGAGCAACTGCTCGACAGCGTCTGGGGCCGCGACATCTACATCGACGAGCGCACCGTCGACGTACATATCGGCCGCCTGCGCAAGCTGCTCAATCTCGGCCGCGAGCAGGACCCGATCCGCACCGTCCGCGGCGCCGGTTACGCGCTGGACGACCGGTTTGCCAAGGCGGAGCAGACGTAAGGCCGGCTGCAAGCAGGCAAATAAAAAGCGCGCCGGGTGGCGCGCTTTTCTTTTTCTCGCTCGTCCTGGTTTGTGCCGGAACGATGTCGTCTGGTGCAGTGATCAGCGCGGACCCGGCTTCGGTGCCGCGCGGCGGCGATCGGCGGCCGGCTGATACGCAACCCGCGAGTGCTGGGCGCAATAGGGCAGGCCCGACAGCGCCTTGCCGCCGCAGAAGAAGAAATCCGGGCTCGAGGGATCGCCGACCGGCCAGTGGCAGGTCGCCTCGTTCAATTCCAGCAGCGACAGCCGCTGGCTCATCGGCACCACGTTGTCGTAGGTAACAGGTTCGGCCTCGACCTCGACCTCGAAGGCCTGCGCCAGCGCGGTGTTGCCGCGCGCGATCGGGCGGCTCACCCGCATCATGTGCTGCGCGGGACGCGCCTTGCGCGGCCGGGGCGCAGCAGACGAGGGGCTCTTGGCGCGGCCGGACAGACCGAGCCTGTGCACCTTGCCGATCACGGCGTTGCGGGTGACATTACCGAGCTCTGCCGCGATCTGGCTGGCCGACAATCCGGCCTCCCAGAGCTTCTTCAGTTGCTCGACGCGATCATCCGACCAGGTCAAAACCGTCATTGCACCCTTTCCTTCGCCGCGCGCCAGCCACCCTGGGGCTGCACTGCGAATGCCTAAGCCTCGAAAAACCCGTGCCGCCAGAATCCCTTAAGGCTCGCCGGGCACCGAGAGCCGCCCGAACGTTTACGCCGGTACATGAGGACTTAGAGATCAGAACTTCCGCACGAGATGTCGTATCTGACAAGCCAAACGCTACAATATGGCGTGACTCACGCGCAAGAGTCCGCCGACTCGCTTCCACATGTTCCGTGGCCAAAATCCCGCAAAATCGTCACCGCAAGACTACGGATTCAGCGTTTCGCGAGGCTTTCCGGCCGGCATTGACACCCGTCTTGCCAAGCATAAGATGCTCCCGCGTGCCGCCCTTAAAAGGCGGCACGTTTCGTTTTCCGGGCCGGTTGATGGTGCGTTGCGCAATGCACGCTCACGCCGTCCGCAACATCAAGTGACCGTCATGTCTAACAGCGCAGCACCGCATTTGCTCCCCGTTTTCGCCAGGTCCGACCTCGGTTTCGAGCGCGGCGAAGGCTGCTGGCTGATCGCGACCAATGGCGATCGCTATCTCGATTTCACCTCCGGCGTCGCAGTGAACGCGCTCGGCCATGCCCATCCCGCGCTGGTCAAGGCGTTGCAGGAGCAGGCCACCAAGCTCTGGCACATGTCGAACCTGTTCCAGAGCCCGGACGGCGAGAAGCTTGCTGCGCGTCTGTGCAACGAGAGCTTTGCGGACTTCGTGTTCTTCTGCAATTCCGGGGCGGAGGCGCTGGAGGGTGTGATCAAGCTGGTCCGCCATCATCACTTCTCCAAGGGGCATCCGGAACGCTATCGCATCATCACCTTCGAAGGCGCCTTCCACGGCCGCACGCTGGCAACGCTCGCCGCGACGGGATCTGCAAAATATCTCGAAGGCTTCGGTCCGCCGATGGACGGCTTCGACCAGATCCCGCACGGCGACATCGAGGCCGTGAAGAAGGCGATCGGTCCGCAGACCGCCGGCATCCTGATCGAGCCGATCCAGGGCGAGGGCGGTGTGCGCTCGGCAACGCCCGCCTTCCTCAAGGCGCTGCGCCAGCTCTGTGACGAGAAGGGCCTGCTGCTCGCGTTCGACGAGGTGCAGACCGGCATGGGCCGCACCGGCGACCTCTTTGCGCATCGCCGTCTCGGCGTCGAGCCCGACGTGATGTCGCTGGCGAAGGCGCTCGGCGGCGGCTTCCCGATCGGCGCGGTGCTGGCGACCGCGGATGCGGCGTCCGGCATGGGGCCGGGCTCGCACGGCTCGACCTTCGGCGGCAACCCGCTGGCGATCTCCGCTGCGAACGCCTTGCTCGACGTCATGCTCAAGCCCGGCTTCTTCGACCACGTGCAGAAGATGTCGCTGCTGCTCAAGCAGAAGCTCGCCTCCGTGATCGACCGTCATCCTGACATCGTCAATGAAGTGCGCGGTGAAGGTCTCCTGATCGGCATCAAGGCCGTGGTGCCATCAGGCGATCTTGTCGCCGCGCTGCGCAACGAAAAACTGCTCACGGTCGGCGCCGGCGACAACGTCGTGCGTTTCCTGCCGCCCTTGATCGTCACCGAAGCCGAGATCGAGGACAGCGTCGGGCGGCTGGAGCGCGCCTGCGCCGCGCTATCGTCGAGCCAGACCAAGCGGGCGGCAAGCTGATGAGCAAGTCGCCCAATAAAGCACCGAAGCACTTCCTCGATATCAACGAGCTGCCGTTGTCGGAGCTCAAGAGCATGCTCGCTGCGTCTTCCGCGATGAAGGCGAAGCAGAAGGCGCATCAGCCGGTCAGGCCGCTCGAAGGCAAAACGCTCGCGATGATCTTCGAGCGTCCCTCGACCCGCACCCGCGTGTCGTTCGACGTCGCCATGCGCCAGCTCGGCGGCGAGCCCATCATGCTCACCGGCGCCGAGATGCAGCTTGGCCGCGGCGAGACCATCGCCGACACCGCGCGCGTGCTGTCGCGCTATGTCGATGCCATCATGATCCGCATCCTCAATCACGAGGCGCTGCTGGAGCTCGCGGAGCATGCGACCGTGCCCGTCATCAACGGCCTGACGCGGCGCTCGCACCCGTGCCAGGTGATGGCCGACCTCATGACCTATGAAGAGCATCGCGGCCCGATCGAGGGCCGGACGGTGGCCTGGACCGGCGACGACAACAACGTGCTGGCCTCCTGGGCGCACGCGGCCGAGCGCTTCAAGTTCAAGCTCAATGTCGCGACGCCGCCGGAGCTTGCCCCGAAAAAGGCGATGCGCGACTTCATCAAGGCCACGGGTGCGCCGATCGTGCTCGGCACCGATCCCGAAGCCGCCGTGAAGGGCGCCGATTGCGTCGTCACCGACACCTGGGTGTCGATGGGCGACAAGGAAGGCGAGCATCGCCACAACGTGCTCAAGCCCTATCAGGTCAATTCGAAGCTGATGTCGCTGGCCAAGCCCGACGCGCTGTTCATGCACTGCCTGCCCGCCCATCGCGGCGAGGAGGTCACGGACGAGGTGATCGACGGCCCGCAATCGGTCGTGTTCGACGAGGCCGAAAACCGCCTGCACGCGCAGAAGGGCATTCTGGCCTGGTGCTTTGACGCGGTGAAGTGATCTCGGTGATGGGGCCGCGTTGATGACCCCATTCTCCGCTGTCATCCCGGACAAGCGCCGCGCAGCGGCGCGCTGATCCGGGATCCATAGCCACAGGATTGAGTTTGGCGAGGACTCGCAGTTGTCACCGCCGGATTCCCGT
This sequence comes from Bradyrhizobium xenonodulans, assembly GCF_027594865.1. Classification (NCBI taxonomy): domain Bacteria; kingdom Pseudomonadati; phylum Pseudomonadota; class Alphaproteobacteria; order Hyphomicrobiales; family Nitrobacteraceae; genus Bradyrhizobium; species Bradyrhizobium xenonodulans. The sequence continues at coordinate 7,936,178 of NZ_CP089391.1, read as the reverse complement.
GATTATGGGTCCCGGGTTCGGGCCTTGCGCGCCCCGGGACGACACTGAGTTTGTCGTGCTTTCGTGCGATCCATTCTGCATCCCGGGTAGAGCCCCGCACCTCTTCCATTTCCATCCTCCGACCCCAGATAAGCGCCATGGTTTTCCAATCCCCTGACATGAAAACCGGATCCGAAGGTCCGGTTCGCGCACCATCAGCGGTTCCGATCGATGACGCCGTGCTGCCCTACGAGGTCGACGCGCTCGACGTGCGCGGTCGCCTGGTGCGGCTAGGTCCGGCGCTCGACGAGATTCTGACCAAGCATGATTATCCCGCGCCGGTCGGCAAGCTGCTCGGCGAGGCCATCGTGCTGACGACGCTGCTCGGCTCGGCGCTGAAATTCGAAGGCCGCTTCATCCTTCAGGCCCAGACCGACGGTCCGGTGTCGTTCCTGGTCGTCGACTATCAGGCGCCAGATCGCCTGCGCGCCTATGCGCGCTTCGACGCCGCGCGCCTCGGTGATGCCAAAGACTCCGGCACGCTGCTTGGCCATGGCCATCTCGCCATGACCATCGATCAGGGGCCCGACATGAGCCGTTACCAGGGGCTGGTCGCGCTCGACGGCGGCGGCCTGGAAGACGCTGCTCACGAATATTTCCTGCGCTCCGAGCAGATCCCGACGCGCGTGCGTCTCGCGGTCGGCGAGGAGTGGCGCTCGAACGACGGCGGCAAGCATCGCTGGCGCGCCGGCGGCATGCTGATGCAGTTCCTGCCGAAGGCGCCCGAGCGCGCGCGCCAGGCCGATCTGCATCCCGGCGATGCGCCCGAGGGCGCCGAGGTGCACGCTGTGGCCGAAGACGATGCCTGGGTCGAGGCGCGTTCGCTGATCGAGACCGTGGAGGACGTCGAGCTGATCGATCCCGAGCTCTCCGGCGAGCGATTGCTCTATCGTCTCTTCCACGAGCGCGGTGTGCGCGTGTTCAATCCGCTGGTCCTCAAGGCGCAATGCTCCTGCTCGCGCGACGCGGTCGCGTCCATGCTGAAGAGCTTTTCGCCGGACGACCGCACCGCCATGGTCAAGGACGACAAGGTCGTCGTGACCTGCGAGTTCTGCAGCTCGGTGTATCAGTTCACGCCGCACGAGGCGGGCGTGGAAGAGGTGTAGGCGTCGAACTCCGTCATTGCGAGCGCAGCGAAGCAATCCGGAGTCTTTCGATAGTAGCAGTCTGGATTGCTTCGCTCTGCTGGCAATGACGATGCGGCGGCGGCTTGCCAAGAGCTCAAGCATCGTAGGGTGGGCAAAGCGGAGCGGGCCCACGATCTTGCGCGAGACAGCTGGAATGGCGGGCACGGCGCTTTGCGCCTTTGCCCACCCTACGGCGCCGCGCTAATTCAGCACCCGCTTGTTGTCCGGGCTGTCCAGCGAGAACGTCGGCACGTCGATCTCGAAGCGCTCGCCGCTGGCGCTGACCATCTGGTAGCGGCCGGTCATGAAGCCGGAGGCGGTCGTGAGCGGCACGCCGGAGGTGTATTCGAAGCGTTCGCCGGGGGCGAGCGTCGGCTGCTCGCCGACGACGCCCTCGCCCTTGACCTCCTGCTGGCGGCCGGTGGCGTCGGTGATGATCCAGTGCCGCGTCTTGAGCTGCACGGTCTCCTCACCGGAATTGGTGATGACGATGGTGTAGGACCAGAAATAGCGGGAGCGGTCGGCCGACGACTGTTCCGGAACAAAGTTCGGCTCGACGGTCACTTCGATCTGGCGGGTCACGGCGCGATACATGCTGTCATCATAGCGAAATCCCGGCCGGAACCAAACGCCCGAGGGCGGTTTTCGTGACATCGTCCCGCCCGAATTGGCGGGGAAGTACGCCCAATGTGATCCGGTCGCTTTGCGAGACAACGACCGGACCTGTACACTCCTTGATGCGTCACATTTGCGGAAGGGTTTTTAGGCCCCCGATGACCATTGCCGACCAAGTGACGGGCTCGACGATCGCGGGAACCGCGGGCGCCAAAGCTGCGGAGGCCAAGCCTGAAGAGGCAAGGCCTGCGGGGGCGAAGCGGCGTGCCGCTGCGCCGGCCATCTCGCTGCCCGCCATCGGCGAGCGCGAGCTCCGGCTCGACCTGTTTCGCGGCCTCGCGCTGTGGCTGATCTTCATCGACCATCTGCCGGCGAGTCTTCTGACCTGGTTCACGATCCGTAATTACGGCTTCAGCGACGCCACCGAGATCTTCATCTTCATCTCCGGCTACACCGCCGCCTTCGTCTACGGCCGCGCGATGCTGGAGAGCGGCGTCGTCATCGCCACCGCGCGCATCCTGCGGCGCGTCTGGCAGATCTATGTCGCCCACGTCTTCCTGTTCACGATCTTCCTCGCCGAGATCTCCTATGTGGCGACCAGCTTCGAGAACCCGCTCTACACCGAAGAGATGGGCATCATGGACTTCCTCAAGCAGCCCGACGTCACCATCGTGCAGGCGCTGCTGCTGCGCTTCCGTCCCGTCAACATGGACGTGCTGCCGCTCTATATCGTCTTGATGCTGGCGCTGCCCCCGATCCTGTGGTCGATGAAGTGGAAGCCCGACGTCACGCTCGGGCTCTCGGTCGCGCTCTACGCGGTGACCTGGGAATACGATCTCTACTTCTCCGCCTATCCGAACGGCTTCTGGGCATTCAATCCGCTGGCCTGGCAGTTGCTTTTCGTCTTCGGTGCATGGTGCGCGCTCGGAGGTGCGCGGCGCATGTCGCGTATTCTGGCGTCACCGGTAACGATGTGGATCGCGATCGCCTATCTCGCCGCGGCGTTCTACGTGACGCTGACCTGGTACGTGCCGCAACTCGGTCACCTCATGCCGAAGCGGATCGAGCAGTGGATGTATCCGATCGACAAGACCGATCTCGACGTGCTGCGCTTCACGCATTTCCTGGCGCTGGCCGCGCTCACCGTTCGCTTCCTACCCCGGGATTGGCCGGGCTTGAAATCGCGCTGGCTACGACCATTGATTCTGTGCGGGCAGCATTCCCTGGAGATCTTCTGCCTCGGCGTCTTCCTGGCCTTTGCCGGCCATTTCATTCTCGCCGAGGTCTCCGGCGGCGCAGCCATGCATGCGCTGATTAGTCTCTCGGGAATTCTGGTCATGTGGGGCGTGGCCTGGGTGATTTCGTGGTACAAGCGCGTGGCTGACAAGAGCGGTTCGAAAACCAAAAGCGCCGTCGGCAGCGCCGATATGGCGGGAGGGGGCTGATGAAGGCGAAGGTTCTCCTGAGCCTGATCCTGCTATGCGGTGGCCTCGCCGCGCCACCGGCGCGCGCGGGCGATGCCGCGCCTGCTGTCTCGGCCACGCCCCCAGCCTGCGAATTGCCGTCCTATCTGCTCACCAGCGAAAGCCGGCTTCCCAAGGTCGCCGAGGCCGTCAAGGCCGGCAAACCGCTTGAAATCCTGGTCGTCGGCAGCCGCTCGACCACCATTCCCTCGTCGGAGAGCAGCTCGTATCCGGCGCGTATGGAGGCGATCCTCAGGGACAAGCTGCCGCCGTCGGAGACCTTGCACGTCTCCGTAGAAATACAGAGCAAGAGGACGGCCGAGGAGGCGGCTGCGACCTTCGTTAAGCTGATGGAAGCAAAAAAGCCTACTTTGGTCATCTGGCAGACCGGGACCGTGGATGCTATCCGAGCCATCGATCCCGACGATTTTCGCGGCGCAGTGACCGAAGGGGTTTCCGCGCTGCAAAATGCAGGGGCTGACGTCGTGTTGATGAATTTGCAGTACAGCCCTCGTACCGAAACCATGATCTCGGTGCCGCCCTATCTCGACAATATGCGGGTGGTGGCGCAGGAGCATGACGTCCCGCTGTTCGACCGTTTCGCGATCATGCGGCAGTGGAATGATCAGGGTCAGTTCGACTTGTTCAGCCCGTCCCGCGGGCCTGAGCTGGCGAAACAGGTCCATGATTGCCTTGGCCGGGCGTTGGCACAGTTCGTGATCGACGCAGCTCATCTGGGGCCGGTCCAGCAGCAAAATTGAGGTCTAGCGTTAATGAGTTCTCTCCGCCCTTTTTGCCTGACGGCATGGCTGGCCGCGCCCGCAGCGGCGGCGCTGCTGTTGCTGACGCCGGTGTCACCGTCGCGCGCGCAGCAAGCCGTGCAGGCCCAGGCCGCGCCGGCTCCGCAGCAGTCGGCTGATCCCGCTCCCGCTTCGCCCTCCCAGACCACCGTCGCCGCCACCTCCCCCGAACAGCGCGGCATCACCGCGCGCGCCATCGACAAGGTGAAGCAGGTCGCGAAATCCGCCGGCGACATCTTCAGCCGCGTGCCGTGCCCGGCGCCGAAGGACGGCTCGAAGACGATGGGGTCGCTGCCGCATGTCGCGGGCAAGCTCGTTGCCGGCAAGCCTGTGGTGATCGTCGCGTTCGGCTCGTCGTCGACCGCCGGCTATGGCGCGAGCTCGCCCGATTTCAACTACCCGAACCGTCTTGCCGCACAGCTGCGCCGGCACTATCCGACCGCCGATATCACCGTCATCAATGCCGGCGTCGGCGGCGAGGACGCGCCCGAGATGATGAAGCGCCTCCAGACGCAGGTGATCGACGTGCATCCGGATCTCGTGATCTGGCAGGTCGGCACCAACGCGGTGCTGCGCAATCTCGATCCCGGCGACACCGCGAAGATGGTCGAGAGCGGCATCAGCCGCATCCAGGCCGCCGGCGATGCCGACATCGTGCTGGTCGATCCGCAATATTCGCCGGCCGTCAACCAGCGCGCCGAGAGCGCCGGCAAGATGGTGAAGCTGCTCGGCAAGGTCGCCGAGCTCCGCCGCGTCGGCATTTTCCCGCGCTTCGAGGTGATGCGCGACTGGCACGAGAAACAGGCGATCCCGGTCGAGGGGTTCGTGATCGCCGACGGCCTGCACATGAACGATTGGGGCTATGCCTGCTTCGCCCAGCTTCTCGGCGACGACATCATCCGGTCCGTCGGCCAGATCAAGATCGGCGTCAACGTGCCCGCGGACGTGCGGGCGTACCGGCCGATGTGACTCGGTGCCGTAGGGTGGGCAAAGGCGCGCTCTTCGCGCCGTGCCCACCATCTATTGGCGGCGTGATCGTAAATGGTGGGCACGCTTCGCTTTGCCCACCCTACGATATCGAATGCGTGCCTCACGCCTTCTCCAGCGCCGCCGTCAGATCCTCGATCAGATCATCGACATGCTCGAGCCCGGCGGAGAAGCGGATAAAGCCCTCGCTGATGCCGAGCGCGGCACGGTCTTCCGGCTTGAGCCGCTGATGTGTCGTGGTGGCCGGATGCGTGACGAGGCTCTTGGCATCGCCGAGATTGTTCGAGATCTTCGCTAGCTTCAATTCGTTGAGCACGCGGAACGCCGCCTGCTTGCCGCCCTTGACCTCGAAGCCGACCAGCGTCGAGCCGCCGCGCATCTGCTTCTTCACCAGCGCTGCCTGCGGGTGATCGGCGCGGCCGGGGTAGACCAGCCGTGAGATCTTGGGATGGCTCGCCAGCACGTCGGCGATGCGCGCGGCCGTGTCGGTCTGTGCGCGCACCCGCACACCCAGCGTCTCCAGTCCCTTGAGCAAAACCCAGGCGTTGAACGGCGAGATCGACGGGCCGGTCTGGCGCATGAAATTGTGGATGTGCTCGGCGATGAAGGCTTCCGACGACAGGATGATGCCGCCGAGACAGCGGCCCTGGCCGTCGATGTGCTTGGTCGCGGAATAGACCACGACGTCGGCCCCCAGCGCGAGCGGGCTCTGCCAGATCGGCGTCGCGAACACGTTGTCGACGACGAGCCGCGCGCCGCCCTTGTGCGCGATCTCGGCGATGCCGGGAATGTCGAGCACATCTAACGTGGGGTTGGTCGGGCTCTCCAGGAAGAACGTCTTGGTGTTCGGCTTCACGGCGCGCTGCCACTGATCGAGATCGGCCCCGTCGACCAGCGTGGTCTCGATGCCGTAGCGCGGCAGCAGGTCCTGGATGACGTAGAGGCACGAGCCGAACAGGGCGCGGGAAGCAACGACATGATCGCCGGCCTTGAGCGGCGCCAGGATCGCGGTCGTCACCGCGGCCATGCCGGTCGCTGCCGAGCGGGCCGCTTCGGCGCCCTCGAGCTCGATCATGCGCCGCTCGAACATCGCAATCGTCGGATTGGAATAGCGCGAATAGATGAAGCCGGGGTCCTCGCCCTTGAACCGTGCCTCGCACTCCTCGGCGCTGTTGTAGACGTAGCCCTGGGTCAGGAACAGCGCCTCCGACGTCTCGCCATATTGCGAGCGCAGGGTGCCGGAATGGACCAGACGGGTTTCGGGACGGTATTGCGCGGTGGGCGCCGGGGACTTCGACATAGGACCTCCTGCGTGACCATCGAAATGGTCACAAAAAAACCGGCCTGGATCAAACCACGGGCCGGGATCACAGAGGTCCCCGGCCTGTTTAGCGACTTATTTAACGTGGCTGCAAGCCGGCCGGCTCAAATCACCACGGGATAAGTCATGCTCATATTCCGCAATGCCCTTTCCGTCAAGACGTCCATCGGATAGCCGTAAAACGCTAGTATTTCCCGTCTATCGGGATGCGTTTGCCCCCTGACGAGGACCCTCGGTTGAGTTTCACGGTCGCCGCCGACGCCAATGGTATCCTGCCCGACCGCATGATCGCGGCGATGGCGGAGGCGGGTCTCATCCTGCCCGCCTACGATTTCGTCGAAAGCCAGATCCAGCCGGCCAGCCTCGATCTGCGTCTCGGCGATATCGCCTATCGCGTCCGGGCCAGCTTCCTGCCGGGTCCCGGCGCGACCGTCGCCGAGCGCATCGACGAGTTGAAGCTGCATGAGTTCAGCCTCGCCGACGGCGCGGTGCTGGAGACCAACTGCGTCTACATCGTGCCGCTGCTCGAAAGTCTCGCGCTGCCGCCGGAGATCGTCGCGGCTGCGAACCCCAAGAGCTCGACCGGCCGGCTCGACGTCTTCACCCGCGTGATCGCCGACGGCACCCGCCGCTTCGACATGATCGGCGCCGGCTATCACGGCCCGCTCTACGCCGAGATCAGTCCGAAGACGTTTCCGGTGCTGGTGCGCGAGGGCTCGCGCCTGTCGCAGGTGCGCTTCCGCACCGGCGATGCCATCCTCAACGCCGACGAACTCGACGGCTTGCATGCCGCCGAGCGCCTCGTCGACATCGACGATGCCGATCTCTCCGGCGGCGTCGCGGTCTCGGTCGATCTGTCGGGCGAGAAGGCCAGCGGCTTCGTTGGTTACCGCGCCAAGCGCCATACCGGCGTCGTCGACGTCGATCGCCGCTCCGGCTATGCGGTGGAAGAGTTCTGGGAGCCGATCTCAGCCCGCCCCGACGGCAACCTGATCCTCGATCCCGGCGAGTTCTACATCCTCGCCTCCAAGGAAGCCGTGCAGGTGCCGCCCGACTACGCCGCGGAGATGGTGCCGTTCGATCCGCTGGTCGGCGAATTCCGCGTGCACTATGCCGGATTCTTCGATCCCGGCTTCGGCTATGCCGGCGCCGGCGGCCTTGGATCGCGCGCCGTGCTGGAGGTGCGTTCGCGCGAAGTGCCGTTCATCCTCGAGCACGGCCAGATCGTCGGCCGCCTCGTCTACGAGAAGATGCTGGCCCGCCCCGACGCGATGTACGGCCAGCGCATCGGCTCGAACTACCAGGCGCAGGGCCTCAAGCTGAGCAAGCATTTCCGGGTGTAGTGCTAGCCTCACTCTCCGCCGTCATGCCCCGGCTTGACCGGGGCATCCAGGGCGGATTCAACCGCTCGTCGCAACACCCTGTGTATCGTTCACTTGTAGCAATTGGTCGAGAGTTTCGGCCGGTGTTTTCCAGCCGAGGGTTTTCCTGGGCCTGGTGTTGAGTGCGAGAGCCACGGCCTCGAGATCACCAGAGTTGTGCAGGCTAAGATCGGTCCCTTTTGGAAAGTACTGGCGCAGCAACCCATTTGTGTTCTCGTTGGTGCCGCGCTGCCATGGGCTATGAGGGTCACAGAAGTAGACCTGCAGGCCTGCATCGATCCTCAGGCGTGCATGCTGAGCCAGTTCAGCTCCTTGATCCCAGGTCAGCGATCGACGCAGCTGTTCGGGCATGCTGACGATTGCGCGGGTGATGGCGTCGCGCACTGCCTCAGCGCCATGTCCGGCGAGTGCAGGTCCGTTCTTCACGCGAGCTTCCTGTTCATGGCCTGTGATACGCGGCAGATGCAGCAGAATGGTAAAGCGGGTCGTGCGCTCCACCAAGGTGCCGATCGCGGAACTTCCAAGACCCATAATGAGATCACCTTCCCAGTGGCCCGGCACAGCTCGATCGGCGGCTTCCGCCGGACGTTGACTGATCATGATCTCGGAAGGAATGAAGCTTCTGCCTTTGCGGACGCGCGCCCTCGGCATCCGCAACACCCGCCCGGTGCGCAAGCAGGCCGTCAGTTCGCGGCGCAAAGCTCCTCGACCCTGCACATAAAGTGCCTGATAGATCGCCTCGTGACTGATGCGCATCGTCTCATCCTCGGGAAAGTCCAGCCGAAGTCGCCGAGAAATCTGTTCCGGGCTCCATGCCCTGGCCCAGCGCCGGTTTTGCCGATGCACAGCCCGGCGTCCCTTCCACACGACCTTCGGGCCAGCCAGGAGCTCCCCGTCCGGCTTGGCGATCATACCGGCAAGCCTGTCCTGCACGTAATCCCGCAGGGGCGGATTGATCGCCAACTTCGCCGGCTTGGGCCGTCGGGCGGACCGATCAGCGTGCCATTGTGCCGTGGTTGCTCGGTACTGTGGGGCGCCGTGGCGGCGCGCCACATTACGACGGAGTTCACGAGAGATCGTGCAGGGAGCTCGATCAAGCTGACGAGCGATGGCTCGCACCCCATGACCCTGCACACGCAAGATGGCGATCTCCTCGCGCTCGGCGAACGAGAGATAGCGCTCCGATGGAAGCCTTGACGACGGTGACAAATGTGTTGGCGGCATGCCGCCCGCCCTCCGGAACCAGCGCACTCCAACCGAAGGCGATACCCCGGCCTCAACCGCAGCATCTTCGCTCGATCGCCCCGAGGCAATCGCAGCCCAGAACCGTCTACAATCCTCTCGTCGGGCCTCTTGAGGACGACTTGCTCGCGCACGGCTCTCCATCGCAACCTCCTTGTTCAGGGTGTTGCGACGAGCGGTTGAATCCGCCCAGTACGCCGCAGCCTCTCGGTTCAATCACTGCCGTCTCGGAGTACTGGATCGCCCGATCAAGTCGGGCGATGACACCGAATGTGTGGCAGGATGTGCAAAACCCAGGCGCATGCGAGGTCTCGCCATGACCGATCAACTCGACGCAAAAATCCTCGACGACGTCGCCGACGCCCTGATCTATTCGGATCGCTCCGGCACGATCATGCGGTGGAATCGCGCATCGACCGCCCTGTTCGGCTTCACCGCCGCGGAAGCGCTGGGCCAGAACCTCGACCTGATCATTCCCGAACATCTGCGGCCTGCGCACTGGAAAGGCTTCGAGGCCGCGCTTGCCAGCGGCGTAATGAAGCTAGCGGGCCGGCCGACGCTGACCCGCGCGCTGCACAAGAGCGGGCGCAAGCTCTACATCGAGATGACCTTCGCACTGGTGCGGGATGCCGCTGGAGCGGTGCAGGGATCGGTGGCGATGGCGCGCGACGTGACGGAACGCGTCGAGCGCGAGCGCGCCGCCAAGGCCGCGCAAAATTCGTGATGCGGAATTGACGAGCCGCCGTGCAGGGCGCCCTGCATGAACGTCAGGTTGCCCGTCACCGGAGGCAATGACACACTCGATCAAAACAACGATCGGGAGTGAACATGACCGCCGCCGCAGACGCCGCGCAGCAAGCGCAATGGAAACGCTGGCGCGCCGTCGCCGATCTCTACCATGCCTATTTCACCGGCCTCATCCTCACTGTCGTCACGCGGCGTGGCACGGCCGATGCGGCCGAGTTCGTCTTCCGTGTCTTCCGCCGCCAGCAGCAGGAGCGCTTCCTGCCGGGGCTCAAGAAGCTCGGCCTCGACCATCTGCCGCCGGCGGTGGCCGCCGCGCAATATCACTACCTCTCCAACTGGATCGGCGGCGTGCACGTCGAATTCATGTACGAGAGCGACACCAAGGCCTGGATCCGCTATCCGCCGCCGCGCTGGATCTGGAAGGGCACCGCGATCTGCGGCGTGCCGGGCGAGGTCTCGCGCGCGATGCTGCGCGGCTGGCACGCCAATAACGGCGTTGCGCTCGGCGACATCAGGCTGGGCTTCGTCTGCACCAAGCAGAGCGTCGATGGCCAGGACGGGCTCGAAGGCTATTACCATCAATACGACCATCCGCTCGAGCTCGACCAGCGCCTGGTGTTCGCGCGGCATCTGGAGGCGCCGCTGTTCGACGCGAAGACCGCGCCGGCACTTCCCGTCGCGAGCTGGCCAAAACCGCGGCTCGAAAAAGCCTATCGCAACTACGCCATGGAATATGTCCGCACCGCCGCGCCCGTGATGGTGCAGCTGTTCGGCCCCGAGGATGCCGGCTATCTGCTGCATCTCACCGGCAAGCTGATCGGGATGCAATATTTCGACGAGGTCGCGGCGGCGCTGGCGGCGAGCCGCGGTGGTGCACAGGAGTTTGCGGCTTTCCTCAATGCGCTGTTCGCGGCGCAGGATGATACGGCCGAGACGTTGCAGTCCGAGGGTACGTTCGAAATCCGCCAGCAGAGCTGGAAGCTGATGGACGACGTGGCCGACGATCACCGCGCCTGCGCCAAGGTGCTGGAGGGATTGTTCGAGGGACTCGCTGCGGGATGCGGGCGGCACATCGGCGTGCACCTGCGCCCGACGGCAGGCGGTAGGCCGCTGGTCTGGACGATCGGGTAATTTCACCCATCGAAATGCGCTGCCGCAGGGCACGCCTGCATCCGGCGCAGGAGGAATCGCCGCGTGCCGTGCTAACAAGCTCCTGACAGCGCCCTGCGCGCGTATAATTTATTGGCACACCTCATCATTGCCGCGCCGCAAATGGCGCCCGTGCCCCGGGAGAGGACATGTCCGACATCGCCGAAATCCCGGTCGATGAACAAGAGCGTCCATTGCCGCCGCCTCCGCGGCCGGTGCGAAGCGCGCTTACCGACGGACCGATCCTGCGCACGCTGCTCAGCCTCGCCTGGCCCAACGTGATCGGGTTGTCGGCCGGGACCTGCGTGGTGATCGCGGAGACCTCCTATATCGGCCGGCTCGGCGTCGAGTCGCTCGCTGCGATGGCGCTGGTGTTCCCCTGCGTGATCCTGATGATGACGATGTCCGGCGGCGCCATGGGCGGCGCGGTGGCATCCGCCATCGCGCGTGCGCTCGGCGCGGGCGACCGCGAGCGTGCATCGACGCTTGCCGCGCATGCGCTGCTGATCGGCATCGGCTTCGGTCTGGTGTTCATGCTGGGCATGTTGGTGTTCGGGCCGCGCCTGCTGGAGATGCTCGGCGGCCGCGGCCATGTGCTGGCGCAGGCGATCGCCTATACCCAGGTGTTTTTCGGCGGCGCGGTGCTGCCGTGGCTGCTCAACACCATGGCCGGCGTGCTGCGCGGCACGGGCAACATGAAGCTGCCTTCGCTGCTGATGCTGAATTCGGCGACATGGCAGATATTGCTCGGCGGCACGCTCGGTCTCGGCCTTGGTCCGGTCCCGCAATTCGGCATGCGCGGCGTCGCCGCCGGCGCGCTGATCGCCTATACCGCCAATATCGGCGTGATGAGCTGGTACCTGTTTTCCGGCCGGGCGCGCGTCGTTCCCAGGCTGCGCGGCTTGCGCATCCAGTGGGCGATGTTCTTCGACATCCTGAAGGTCGGCGCCATCGCCTGCTTCTCGCCGCTGCAATCGGTGCTGACGATCTCGATCTTCACCCACATGCTGGCGAAGTTCGGCACTGCGATCCTCGCCGGCTACGGCGTCGGTGCGCGGCTCGAATTCCTGCTGACCTCGATTGCGTTCTCGTTCGGCATCGCCTGTGTCCCAATGGTCGGGATGGCGATCGGCGCAGGCCGCATCGCGCGCGCCCGGCGCATCGCCTGGATCGCCAGTGTCGCCGCTTTCGTGGCCGTCGGTGCGCCGGCGTGCCTCGTTGCGATCTTCCCCGATCTCTGGGTCAACATCTTCACCGACAGCGTGGCCGTGCGCGCGACGAGCCATCAATATCTCTCGACGGTCGGGCCGTTCTACGCCTTCTTCGGCCTTGCAACGACGATGTATTTCTCGTCGCAAGGCGCGGCCAAGGTGATCGGCCCGGTGCTGGCGCAGACCGCGCGGCTGATCTACATCGCGGCCGCCGGCTGGTGGCTGTCGACGCATGACGCCACCGCGCAGAGCTTCTTCTGGCTGGCCGCGAGCTCGATGGTCCTGCTCGGCCTGCTGTCGTGCTCCAGCGTGGTGCTGACGCGCTGGGGACCGCGCGAAAGCAAGGCTGCGATCAGGCCAGCGCTGTCTGGCGCCGCCGACTAGCGGTGCTTGTGGCGGCGATGGCCGCCACCGCCGCCGACATTGGCGAGCCGCATCAGTTGCGGGATCATCGCCATCATGTCGCTGCCGCCTGCGCCACTCATCATGCCCATGATGTCACCGCCGCCGATGCCGGCTGGCATATAGCCGCCGCCCGTCGGCGTGTAACCGCCGTAATTGGGCGCACCGAAACCGCCGCCGAAATTGCCGCCGCCCATGCCGCCGCCGAGGCCACTTGGGCCGCCAAAGCCTCCACCGCCCATCATGCCGCCGAGCCCGCCGCCGCCGTTCTCCATCATGCGGCTCATCATCGGGCCCATGGTCTGCATCAGCATGGCGAAGCGGCGCTTGCCCATCTTCGCCTTCATCATCTCCAGCATCGGCGCCATCTGGGTCATCATGTCCCCGCCGCCGGCACCTCCGCCGCCGAGGAATTGCGCCTTCGCGGGCGCGCTCGAGATCGAAAACAACAGCAGCACGGCGGCTGCCTGGCAGATCACCTTGTCCGCACCTCTCATGGCCTGCTCCTCGCGTGCGTGGCGCCGCCGGGAGAGCGGAGCCAACCGACGCACGCGGCCATGGTTATTGCGGACGAGGGCAAGGCTCTGTGAGAAAGATCACTGAGGCGGATCATGCCGCGGCCGGCGGAAACGCCTTATGCAGAGCGACAACGGCTTCCTTCGTCTGCCCTTGGACATAAGCCGCAAGCTCGTTCGGCAGCATGTCGATGATCCAGACCATGCGGCAGCTCGCTTCGCCCTCGGCAATCACCTGCACCGAAGCGCTGTAGTGCTTCAGCCGCTCGTTGTTGATCGCATAGACCAGCCGCTGCCGGGCGTCGTCGCAATCGACGAGGATCTCGCGCGCCACCGCGCCATTGGCGAAGGTGACGATGCGTGCATCGCCGTCCAGCGTGCAGGCGGTGACGAAGCCCGGCACCAGCCGCTGATGCAGCGCGCCGAAATCGCGCACGGCGTCCCAGACGTCGCGGGCGGGGACGGGGAGGGGGATGTCGTTATGGATAGAGGCCATGAAGATGTCCTTGGTTATGTCAGGTCGGCGCCACAAACACCGTCATTGCGAGCGCAGCGAAGCAATCCAGAAATGTTTCCGCAGAGACAGTCTGGATTGCTTCGTCGCGAGGGCTCCTCGCAATGACGAAGGAGAGAGCTCACACACAAACCGCCTCGACATTGTTGCCATCGGGATCGATCAAAAACGCCGCGTAGTAGGTCGGGCTGTAATCCTTGCGCGGCCCGGCGCCGCCATTGTCGCGGCCGCCGCTCTTCAGACCTTCGCTGTGAAACGCCTTGACCGCGTCATGATCCACGGCGCGGAAGGCGATATGGGCGCCGTCGGCCTTGCGCCCCTTGTTCAGATGCAGCCACAGCGCCGGCTCGCCCTTGGGGCCGAAGCCGGCATAGCCGTCGCCGCTGGAGCACAGCACGTAACCGAGCGGCGCCAGCACCGCGGAGTAGAAGCGCGTGGCCGCGTCGAGGTCGGCTACGCGCAGTCCGATATGGTCATACATGGTCGTCTCCATTTCCAAAGCGCGCCGCGAGTGGCGCACGCCGGAAACGAGCCTAGTCAGTTGAGGGCAAGCTGCTCTTGGAGAATCTTGCGCATCCCCTTCGACGCCTGCCGGAACTTCGTCGGCGACACGCCGGCGGCGCGGTGGAAGGTGCGGACGAAGTTGGAGAGGTCGCCGAAGCCGACGTCATAGGCGACGTCGGTGACCGCGATGTCGTCGTCGGTGAGCAGCCGCGCCGCATGCCGCAGCCGCGAGCGCACCAGATATTGATGCGGGGTGACGCCGAGCACGCTCGAGAACAGCCGCAGGAAATGGAACGGGCTGAGGCCCGCCTGCCTTGCTGCCTGTTCGAGGTCGACCTCGGCATGCGAATTGTCGTCGATCCACAGCGCGGCCTCGACCGCGCGACGGCGGTCGCGCGCGGTGGGCGTCGTCCGCTTGCGCGCCTTGCCCGAGACGACGTCGACAAAGCGGCCGGCGAGAAGCTGTCCGACCTCGTCAAGGCCCAAGTCGCTGCTGCCATCTGCCGCCGTCTGCGCCAGCTCGCCCAGCACCATCAGTTCGGGCAGCGGCGGCGTCGCGCCGACCTGCCAGATGTCGCGGCGTCCGCCGAGGGCGTCGACCAGATCCTCGCTGAGGAAGAACGACAGGCAGGCGTCGCCGCTGACATGCTCATGCGTGCAGGTGTATTCCTCGCCGGGGGCGCCGACCAGCATCGCGCCCGCCACCAGCTCGAAGAAGCCGGCGCGGCAATGGCAGCCGAAGCTGCCCGAGCGGACATAGGCAATGGAATGGCCGGTGCGGCACTCCGCAAACGGCGTGTCGTCCGGTCCCGCATCGCAGCGAAACTCGGAGACGGTCATCGACGGCGTGGTCAGCAGCGTGGTCGCGTCCATGCCACCTATCTAGGTGGACGGTCTCGGTGGGGCAACCGGCAGCAGCACCTCGAACAGCGTCTTGCTGGCGACGGGATGGGCGCCCTCGAGGGCCAGAAGCCGCCGCTTGGAGATCACCCCGCCGTAAGGAGAGAGGCGGTCGGTGTAATTGTCGGCCTCCAGCACCCGATGACAGGGCACGATCAGCATATAGGGATTTTTCGCGATCGCCTGCGCCACCGAATGCGCCGCGCCGGAAGCGCCCAGCGCCTTGGCGACCTCGTGATAGGTGCGCGTTTCCCCGCGCGGAATGGAGCAGGCGAACTCGTAGACGCGCCGGTTGAAGCCGGGCACGCCGCCGGCATCCAGGCTGACCTCGGAGAAATCAGGATCGCCGCCTTGCAGCAGGCCTGCGATGCCCTCGATCGCAAGCTCGGCATTGTCGGACGGTCGCTGCTCGCGCGCCTCGGGATGGACTGCAAAAATCCGGCGGCGGGTGTCGATCTCCCGCGCCTCCGGCAATTGCACCGCAACGACGCCGGTGCTGCTCCAGATGATGCCGCAGCGCCCGATGGCCGTATCGAAGATCGCGTAGCCATGCCCCATCATGCACACGCCCCACTCAGTGCACGTCTCTCCCCAGACAAGCGATCATAACACCGCCACAATCCGGCGCACCTGGAATCTTACCGGAAAGTTAAGAAGCGTCCGGCTGGTTACGCCAAACCGCTTGGCGGGACGCGCCGTCTCGGCTAATCAGGACGGGCGCATCCGCGGGCGTAGTTCAATGGTAGAACGGCAGCTTCCCAAGCTGCATACGAGGGTTCGATTCCCTTCGCCCGCTCCAGCCTTTAGCCCGGCAAGCTCCGCACAAATTCCACGATCGCGGCGTTCACCTCCGCCGGCCGTTCCTGCTGGGTCCAGTGTCCGCAGCCGGGCAGCATCTTGATCTCGCGCAGTTGCGGCACAAACTGCTTCATGTAGGCGAGGTGCTCGGCGGCGCCCGGGAAGGCGAGGACCATGTCGTGGTCGCCGGCGATGAAGAGTGAGGGCACGACCACCTTCACACCCTCGAAGGCTGCCATCAGCTCCCAGTTGCGATCGATGTTGCGGTAGTAGTTGAGCGGCCCCCGAAAGCCGCTGCGGGCGAACTCGGTGCTGTAATAGTCGAGGTCGGCCGCGGTCAGCCATGACGGCAGCGGCACCTGCACCTTCGGCAACATGCCGTCCTTGCGCGAGACCATCCCGACGCCGGGGGTCCGCCCCTGACGCTCGGCATTGGCGCGGATCACCGCAACCCCTTCGCCGGAACCGCCAAAGAGCATGGCGCCGAGCGTTGCGCGCGGATCCCGTTCGAACTCCGCTTCGGCGAGGCCCGGCTCCTGAAAGTACAGCTGATAGAATTGCGCATCCGCCGTCTGCGGCATGACGCTGGTCGGCCGCACCGGACTGCGTGGGCGATAGGGGACGCTGAGGATGGCGGCGGCGCGGAAGCGATCGGGACGCAGGCGCGCCGTGTGCCAGGCGATTGTCGCGCCCCAGTCATGCCCGACGATGACGGCATCCTTCGCCTCGAACGCGTCGAGCACGCCGACGAGATCGCCGACCATGTGGAGGATGGTGTACTGATCGATCGCTTCGGGCCGGTCGCTCTTGCCGTAGCCGCGCATGTCGGGCGCGACCGCGTGGTAGCCGGCCGCCGCCAACGCCTCGATCTGGTGGCGCCAGGAGTACCAGCTTTCCGGAAAGCCGTGGCAGAGCAGCACCATTGGACCCTTGCCCTGCTCGGCGACATTGAGGCTGATGCCGTTGGCCTTGATCGTCCGCTGCGTCGGCTCGCTCATGTCGTCGCCTCCCGGTCATCGTGGCTGGGCGCATCCTAATCGGCCCTACAGGCTCCGCAAAGATTCTAATATATTCGCCGCTCGTTTCCGGCACGCGCGCCTCACCCGGCTTAAACTTCTCTTGCCTTGGCGGGTCGGTCCGGTCGCCCGGCAAGTTTCTTCGGATGAAGGCCAGGACCCGCACAAATGGACCAGCAGAAACTCGACCGTGCGATCGGTCGCCGCTTGAAGACGCTGAGGACGCAGGCCGGCATGACGTTGAACGAACTCGCAACGCGCTCCGGCGTCAGCCGGGCCATGATCGGGCGGGTGGAGCGGGCGCAGAGCAGCGCGACGGCGGCGCTGCTCAACAAGCTCTGCGCGGCGCTCGATGTCACCCTCAGCGACGTCGTCGCGCTCGCGGAGAAGCCGCCGGAGCGCTTGATGCGGCTTGGCGACCAGCCGCATTGGCGTGATCCCGACACCGGTTACCGCCGGCGTCATGCCTCGCCGCCGGATGCCGCAAGCGGCATCGAGATCATCGTCGTCGACCTGCCGGCCGGCGCGCGCGTGTCCTACAGCCCATGGGGCCGCAACGCCTTCACCCAGCAGCTGCTGATGCTGGAGGGGGCGGTGTGCGTCTATATCGACGCCAAGACCGTACGCTTGCGCGAGGGCGATTGCCTCGATTTCGACGTGATGCGCGCGGTGACCTTCGAGAACGAAACCAAGCAGGACGCACGCTACGTCATCATCACGCGGCGCGGCACCTCGTACGGAAAAATGTGATGTCGCTGATCGTACGGGACGCTACGCTCGAGGATGCCGGAGATGTTTTGGCCATCTACAATTACGCCGCGCTCAACACCACGGCGGTCTGGACCGACGGTCCGGTCGACCTGGAGTCGCGGCGCGAGTGGATTTCCGCACGACAGCAGGCCGGCTATCCCGTGCTGGTCGCGATGAAGGGCAGGGATGTGGTGGGCTTCGCATCGTTCGGCGATTTCCGTCCCCTTCCAGGCTACCGCCACACCGTGGAGAATTCGGTCTATGTCGACGAGCGGCACCACAGGGCAGGTATCGGCCGCAGCCTGGTGGCCGCGCTGATCGAGCGTGCCATGGCGCTCGACAAGCACACCATGATCGCCGGCATCGAGGCCGCCAACGCCGGCTCGCTCGCGCTGCACGCCTCGCTCGGCTTTGCCGAGGTCGCCCGCATGCCGGAGGTCGGCTGCAAGTTCGGCCGCTGGCTCGATCTCGTCTTCATGCAGAAGCGACTTGCAAGCGACGTGAGACCATGACGGACGGCTAAGGAGGCCCGGGTGCCGGCGGGTACGAAAACGACCCGTCACCCCTCAAAATGAGTTGCGCACCTCAAAACACCTCTGCTAGCCTTCAGCCATGGCCGAGACCCTCACCGCCGCCGCGCTGACGCTGAAGGACATCGCCCGCGAGGCGGGCGTCAGTCTCGCGACCGTGGACCGCGTCCTGCACAATCGCCCTGGCGTACGGCCGGACACGGTCCGGCGGGTCAAGGCGGCGATCGAGCGCAATTCGTTCCAGCCGCACGTCGCCGCCGCCGAACTTGCCCGCGGCCGAGCCCGGCGCTTCGCCTTCGTGATGCCCTCGGGGCCGAACCCGTTCATGCAGCAGATCGAGGCCTATCTCGGGGAGATGTCGGCCTGGCTCTCCGCCCGCCGCCTCCACGTCGAGATGGTCGCAACCGACGTGTTCGACCCGTCCGTGCTCGCAGGCACGCTGGAAGGGCTGTCGGCCGACTATGACGGCGTCGCCGTGGTCGCGCTCGATCATCCCGGCGTCCGCGCCGCGATCAACGATCTCGTCGATGCCGGCACCAAGGTCGTCACGCTGGTCTCGGATGTGCCGTCCTCGCGCCGCGAGCATTATGTCGGTATCGACAACATCGCCGCGGGGCGCACCGCCGGCGCGCTGGTCGGTCGGTTGACTGGCCAGCGATCCGGCAAGGTCGCCATCGTCGCGGGTTCGCAGGGCCTGCGCGACCATGCCGAGCGCATTTTCGGCTTCAACCAGGTGATGGCGTCGGAATTCCCCGATCTCAGCGTGCTGCCGGTGCTGGAAGGGCGCGACGATGACGACCGTTCGGAACAGGTGTTGGCGCGGCTGTTGGGCAGGCATGCTGACATTGTTGGCCTTTATAACGTTGGCGCCGGCACGCAAGGCGTCGCCAAGGCGTTGAGCGACAAGGCGTTGAGCGACGCCGGCCGCGACAAGGTTGTGTTCGTCGGGCACGACGTCACCGCGCTGACGCGCCGGCTGCTGCTCCAGGGTGTGATGGATGCCGCGATCTCGCAGAACCCCGGACATGAAGCCCGCGCCGCCGTGCGCGTGCTGCTGGCGCTCGCGCGCGGCGAGCCGATCCTGCGCGAACAGGAGAAGATCAGGATCGACATCGTGATGCGGGACAATCTGCCTTGACGGCAAGTGGACTTTGAAAGGGCCCGCCGCGGGAAAGGCGACTTCAAGATCGCACCGCGATAGGCAAAGGGAGGACGGCGTGGATCTCGGACTGGACATCGGCACATCCGGTGTGAAAGCGGTGCTCGTGAATGAAGCCGGCGCGATTCTCGCGACGGCGACGCGCGAGTTGGCGCTGTCGCATCCGGTGCCGCTGTGGTCCGAGCAGGACCCGGATGCCTGGGTCGATGCGGCAATCGGCGCGGTGGACGATCTCGCCGCCCGCCATCCGCGCGAGGTTGCGAGGGTAGCCAGTATCGGCCTGTCGGGCCAGATGCATGGCGCGACGCTGCTCGACGAGGATGGCCGCCCGCTGCGTCCGGCGATCCTCTGGAACGATGGCCGCTCGCACGCCGAATGCACCATGCTGGAGCAGCGCTGTCCTTCGCTGCACACGATCGCCGGCAATCTGGCAATGCCCGGCTTCACCGCGCCAAAGCTGCTGTGGGTCGCGCGGCATGAGCCGAAAATCTTCGCGCGCGTCGCAAAGGTGCTGCTGCCCAAGGCCTATGTGCGCTATCGGCTCACAGGCGAGATGGTCGAGGACATGTCGGACGCGGCCGGCACGCTCTGGCTCGATGTCGGTCTGCGCCGCTGGTCGGCCCTGCTGCTGCATGCCACCGGGCTCGATCTGCACCACATGCCGCGTCTCGTCGAGGGCAGCGAGGTCAGCGCGATGCTCGCGCCGGACTACGCGCGGCGCTGGGGCATGGCGGGAGATGTCGTGGTCGCCGGCGGCGCCGGTGATAATGCCGCGAGCGCGATCGGGCTCGGCGCAATTGCGCCAGGCGATGCCTTCCTGTCGTTGGGAACGTCCGGTGTGCTGTTCCGGGTGACCGATCGGTTCGCCCCGGCGCCGGCATCAGCCGTGCATGCGTTCTGCCATGCGCTGCCCGGCCGCTGGCACCAGATGGGCGTGATGCTGTCGGCCGCGGCATCGCTGGCCTGGCTCGCGGGCGTGATGGAGACGCCGGCCGCCGCGCTGCTCGCGCCGCTCGGCGAGCGCGTCGACGGGCCGAGCCCGATCAAATTCCTGCCCTATCTCGACGGCGAGCGTACGCCGCATAACGATGCCGCGGCGAGCGGCGCCTTCGTCGGCTTGCGCGGTGCGACCGGTCGCAGCCAGATCGTCCAGGCCGTGCTGGAAGGCGTCGCCTTTGCCGCGCGCGACAATCTGGCGGCGCTGAGCGCGGCGGGCGGGCCGCTTGCCGAGGTCGATCTGGTCGGCGGCGGTTCGCGCTCAGCGCTGTGGGCGCAGATCTGCGCCGACGTGCTCGGCATTCCCGTCCACCGCGTCGAGGAGGGCGAAGTCGGGGCGGCGCTCGGGGCCGCACGACTCGGCCGGCTCGCCGCCACCGGCGAAGACGCGGCAGCGGTCTGCATCCGGCCGCGCCGGCTCGCGAGTTTCGCGCCCCGTTCGCATGTCACCGCGGCGTATGACGAGGCCTATGGGCAGTGGCGCGCACTTTATCCCGCATTGAAGGAGAGCTTTAAGTGAATGCGTCAGCCAAATTCTTCGATGCAAGCACGCCTGTTGCCTTTGCCGGCAAGGATGCGGGAAACACGCCTGCCTTCCGCTGGTACGACAAGGATCGCATGGTCCATGGCCGGAGGCTCGAGGATCACCTGCGCTTCGCAGTCTGCTACTGGCATTCGTTCTGCTGGCCGGGCGGCGATCCCTTCGGCGGTGAGACGTTTTTGCGGCCCTGGCATCACGGCACGGATGCGATGGCAATGGCGCGGGCCAAGGCCGATGTCGCCTTCGAGCTGTTCCGCCTGCTCGACGTGCCGTTCTTCACCTTCCACGACGTCGACGCGGCGCCGGAAGGCAGCTCGCTCAGCGAGTCCGTCGCCAATCTCAACGCGATCGCTGATCTCTTCGAAGCGAAGATGGCTTCCGCCAAGGTCCGCCTGCTCTGGGGCACCGCCAATCTTTTCACGCATCGCCGCTACATGGCGGGCGCGGCGACCAATCCGGACCCCGAGATATTCACCTACGCCGCCGGCCAGGTGCGCGCCGCGCTGGAGGTGACCCACCGGCTCGGCGGCCAGAACTATGTGCTGTGGGGCGGGCGCGAGGGCTATGAGACGCTGCTCAACACCGATCTGAGGCGCGAGCTCGACCAGCTCGGCCGCTTCGTCTCGTTGGTCGTCGAGCACAAGCACAAGATAGGCTTCAAGGGACCGATCCTGATCGAGCCGAAGCCGAAGGAGCCGACCAAGCATCAATATGATTTCGACGTCGCCACCTGCTACGGCTTCCTCGAACGCTACGACCTGCTCAAGGATGTCAAGCTCAACATCGAGCAGAACCACGCCATCCTCGCGGGCCACTCCTTCCACCACGAGGTCGCGCTCGCCGAGGCGCTCGGCGTGTTCGGCTCGCTCGACGTCAATCGCGGCGACGACCTGCTCGGCTGGGATACCGACCAGTTCGCGATGAACGTGCCGGAGCTCGCTCTGGTGTTCCACGAGATCCTGAACCGCGGCGGCTTCACCTCCGGCGGGCTGAATTTCGACGCCAAGATCCGCCGGCAGTCGATCGACCCCGACGATCTGATCCACGCCCATGTCGGCTCGATGGATGCCTGCGCGCGCGCGCTTCTTGCTGCGGCGGACATGCTCGATGCCGGCGCGCTCACCGCGCCGCTTGCGCAGCGCTACGAAGGATGGGCCGGCGCCGAGGGTCGCGCCATTCTCGGCGGCCAGCGCACGCTCGCCGATCTCGCCGACCGCGCGCTTAAGCCCGGCTTCGATCCGCAGCCGCGCTCGGGCCGGCAGGAATATCTGGAATCACTCGTCAACCGCTACGTCTGAGCGAGGCCGCCGATGACAAAAGCTGATGCGACTCCGGTGCTCGAACTGACCGGAATCGGCAAGGAGTTCGGCGCGATCCGCGCACTGCATGACGTCGACATGCAGGTCCTGCCGGGCGAGGTGGTCGGCCTGATGGGCGACAACGGCGCCGGCAAGTCGACGCTGGTCAAGATCATCGCCGGCAATTTCCGCCCGACCCATGGCGAGATTCGCTTTGCCGGCAGCGCGGTCCATTTCAACCGCCCGGTCGATGCCCGTGGGGTCGGCATCGAGGTCGTCTATCAGGACCTCGCGCTTGCCGACAATCTGACGGCGGCGGCCAACGTCTTCCTCGGCCGCGAGCTGAAGCGCAAATTCGGGCCGCTTGCGCTGCTCGACCACAAGGCGATGGCGGCGCGCGCGCTGGAGCTGTTCGGCGAGCTGCGCTCGGAGACGCGGCCCGATGACCTCGTCAAGCAGATGTCCGGCGGCCAGCGCCAGGCGGTGGCGATCGCGCGGACCCGGCTCTCCAACGCGCGGCTGGTGATGATGGACGAGCCGACCGCGGCAATCTCGGTGCGCCAGGTCGAGCAGGTGCTCGGCCTGATCCACCGGCTGAAGGAGCAGGGCGTCGCCGTGATGCTGATCTCGCACCGCATGCCCGACGTGTTCGCGGTGTGCGACCGCGTCATCGTCATGCGTCGCGGCGAGAAGCGGGCCGACAAGCCGATTCACCAGACGTCCCCCGAGGAAGTCACCGCCCTCATCACCGGCGCGAAGGAGGCGGCGTGATGGCCATGCCCATGGAATCCCCGATCAGCTTCACCAATGTCGGCCGTATCAGATGGTGGCAGCGCGGTATCTTCGCCTCCCAGACCGGCTATGTGCTGCTCGCACTCGCTGTGCTGCTGGTGATCATGCATTTCGCCAGCCCGTATTTCTTCACAGAAGGCAACATGCAGAACGTGGCGAAGAACTTCTCCTTCATCGCCATTGCGACGCTCGGCGTGACTTTCGTGATCATCACCGGCGGCATCGACCTGTCGGTCGGCTCGATGATGTGCTTCGCTGCCATGATCACCTCGATGGTGATGACCGAGCTGTCGGCGCCCGGCTCGCCGGCAGGCTCGCTGTTCGTGCATATGGCGGCCGACGGCAAGACTGTCGTTGCCAACGTGCCCGGGCTGATCTTGCTGGTCTCGATCCTCGCCGGGCTCGGCGTCGCGCTGATCGCCGGCCTCGTCAACGGCTTCTGCATCGCCGTGCTCGGCCTGTCGCCCTTCGTCACCACGCTCGGCATGCTCTCGATCGTGCGCGGGCTCGGCTATGTCGTCTCCAACGGCCGCGGCAGTTTTCCGGGCGGGCCGGACGCCGACTATTTCTATGCCCTCACTTCGGGCGACGTGCTCGGCGTGCCGGTGCCGTTCATCTATCTCGTGGTGCTCGCGCTGGCGATGGCCGTGGTGCTGCACCACAGCGCGTTCGGCCGTCACGTCTTCGCACTCGGCGGCAACGAGAAGGCGGCTGAGCTGACGGGCATTCCGGTGGTGCGGGTGAAGATCGAGGTCTACGTGATCTGTGCGCTCGCAGCCGGCCTCCAGGGCATCATCATCTCCGGCTGGCTCGGTTCGGCGCCGGCCAACATGGCGACGTCCTACGAGCTCAACGTGATCGCGGCGGCCGTCATCGGCGGCGCCAATCTGGCCGGCGGCATTGGCGGTCCGCTCGGGGCCATCGTCGGCTGCGTGCTGCTGGAGGTGATCCGCAACGGTCTCGTGCTGGCGCAGGTGAGCTCCTACTGGCAGCAGACGCTGGTGGGCGTGATCATCATCCTGGCCGTGCTGGTGGATCGGATCCGCTCGCGGATGACTTGATGTGACGAACGTTCCGGGAAGGCAACGAAAACGCCGCCTGTCCGCTTCCCGGACGATTTAAACAGGACGGGCGCCAGAGAAGGGTGGAGGAGACAATGAGGAAACTTCTTCTTGCAGGCATCGCCGTCGCGCTGATGGCAACGCCAACGTTGGCCGCGAACTATCGCTTCGTGATCGTGCCCAAGGCGATGAACAATCCGTTCTTCGACTTCGCACGCGACGGTTGCCTGAAGCGGGCCAAGGAGCTCGGCAACATCGAATGCATCTACAAGGGACCGGTGGAGCACGAGCCGGCGACGCAGGCCCAGATCATCCAGGACTTCGTCACCCAGAAGGTCGACGGCCTCGCCATCTCGGTCGCCGACGTCGCGGCCATGACCAAGTCGATCGAGGCGGCGAGCGCGGCCGGCATTCCCGTCATCACCTTCGATGCCGATGCACCCGGCTCCAAGCGCATCGCCTATATCGGCACCAACAACAAGGAGTTCGGTGTCGCGCTCGGCAAGCAGCTCGCGAAGATGCGGCCTGACGGCGGCAAATACGCCATGGTCTCGGGCGGTCCCGGCGCCAAGAACCTCGCCGAGCGCGTCGATGGCGTCCGCGAGGCGCTGAAGGGCTCGAAATGGACCGAGGTCGCGGGCTCGCCGACCTTCTGCAACGACGATCCGGCGCTCGCGATCCAGCAGATGACGGATATGCGTACCGCGACGCCCGATCTCGCCGCCATCGTTCCGATCGGTGGCTGGCCGATGTTCGCCCCTGAAGGCTTCAGGGCCTTCGCCTCCAGGAACAAGAAGGACATCGATTCCGGCAAGTTCACGCTTGTCGTCGCCGATACGCTGAAGATGCAGCTCGAGCTGTTGCGCGACGGCTATGCCAACGCGCTGGTCGGCCAGCGTCCGTTCGAGATGGGCGAGAAGGCGATGGATACCCTGCTCGCCATCAAGAAGGGCGAGAAGGTGCCGGAGATCGTCTACACCGGCCTCGATCTCGTCACCAAGGAGAACGTCGCACAGATGTTGAAGTAGGAGCGTCACCAGCCCCGCGCTCCTGCATGCCTCTCCCGCTTGCGATTTCCGCAAGCGGGAGAGATGATTTGGACTATTGGAAGACTGCTGGAAGGCAATGGGAATGAAACGCTCGCGGCTCGGCTCTCTCGACGTCACCTCGCTTGGCCTCGGTTCCGCTCCGCTCGGTGGATTGTTCAGTCCCGTCAGCGATGCCGATGCGGAGGCGACGATCGCGCGCGCCTGGTCGCTCGGCGTGCGTTTCTTCGATACAGCGCCGCTCTACGGCTTCGGTCTCGCCGAGCGTCGGCTCGGCGCATTTCTGCGGCAACAGCCGCGCGACTCCTATGCCATCTCGACCAAGGTCGGACGCCTGCTGCGCGCGGGCGATGGCGCTGCCGTCGAGGACGAGCACTACAAGGGCACGCCGCGCGAGCGGCCGGTGTTCGATTTCTCCTATGACGGCGTGATGCGCTCGGTCGGGGAGAGCCTGACCAGGCTCGGGCTCGACCGCATCGATGTCCTGCTCGTGCACGATCCCGACGATCACTATGACGAGGCCGTCACGGGTGCCTTCCGCGCGCTCCAGCGGCTGCGCGCAGACGGCACGGTCAAGGCGATCGGCGCCGGCATGAACCAGTCGCAGATGCCGGTCCGGTTTGCAGAGGCCGTGCCGGTCGACTGCTTCCTGCTTGCGGGGCGCTACACGCTGCTCGACCAGGCCGCGCTGGACGCGTTGTTTCCGGTCTGTGCCGAGAAGAACATCGGCATCCTGCTCGGCGGCATCTACAACAGCGGCATTTTGGCCAATCCGCACACGAGCGCGAAGTTCAACTATCAGGACGCCGATGCGGCACTGGTCGAACGTGCGCTCGCGCTCGACGCGCTCTGCCGCAAGCACGGCACCGAGCTGAAAGCCGCAGCGCTCCAGTTCTGCATGGCGCATCCGGCGGTGACGGTCGCCGTGATGGGCGCGCGCAACGCCGCGGAGGTTGCGGACAACATCGCGATGTCGGAGCAGGCAGTGCCGCTGGCCTTCTGGCAGGAGCTGCGCACGAAAAACCTCGTCGATGCCCGCGCACCGCTGCCGGGCGGAGTGTGAGCCATGATTATCGACGCCCACCAGCATTTCTGGGACCCCGCGCGCGCCGACTATCCCTGGATGAACGCGCCCGAGCTGGCTCCGATCCGCCGATCCTTCGGGCCCGCCGACCTCGCGCCGCTCCTGAAAGAAAACGGCATCGACGCGAGCATCGTGGTGCAGTGCCGCTCCGCGCTTGATGAGACCGAGGAATTCTTGCGGATCGCGCATGCGACGCCCTCAGTCATCGGCGTCGTCGGCTGGGTCGATCTGACGGACGGTGCGCTTGGCGACACGCTCGACCGGCTGCGTGCCGTGCCCGGCGGCAACAAGTTGGTCGGCATCCGCCATCAGGTCCACGACGAGGCCGATCCCGATTGGCTGCTCCGCGAGGACGTCCAGCGCGGCCTCACCGCGGTGTTTGCGCACGATCTCGCCTACGATTTCCTCGTCCGCAGCCGCGAGTTGCCCGCCGCGATCACAACCGCGCAGGCCTTCCCGCAAGCGCGCTTCGTGCTTGACCACGCCGCCAAGCCGCCGATTGCCGGAGGCGGCAGCACCGAGTGGTCCGACCGCATCGCCGCGCTCGGAGCCTGCGGCAATGTCTGGTGCAAAATCTCGGGGCTCGCGACGGAGGCGGTGTGGAATGATTGGGACGCGGAGCGGCTGCTTCCGTTCGTTCAGCATGCCGCGAGATGCTTTGGTGAAGACCGCCTAATCTACGGCTCCGACTGGCCGGTGTGTCTGCTTGCGGGGAGCTATGGCGAGATCAAGGATGCGCTGGAGGCGTGTCTGGCGAAGATCGGGCCGCAGGTGCGCGACAAAGCGTTTGGGGTGAATGCGAGGGTGGCGTACCGGTTGGCTTGATTGCTGTCGATGCGCGCTTCTTGCTTCCTTCTCCCCTTGCGGGAGAAGGTGGCGCGAAGCGCCGGATGAGGGGTTCTCTCCGCGAACCCAACTCGCAAGACTCGCGCGGAGAGATACCCCTCACCCCAGCGAGCCTGTGTCTGCAAGCGGTGATGCCCTCTCCCGCAAGGGGAGAGGGCGCAGTAATGGCGCTTCACGCGCCCGCTGGCACCTGGTCCAGGAAGCCCGTGATGCTCCTGATCCGCCCGTCCTTCAGCACAGCGAAATCTGTGCCCTTGATCGGGCTGTCGACGCCCTCCGGTCCCAGTCCCCACGAAAAGCGGACATGGTCGCCGTAGCCATTGGGCTCGCCGATCAGCTTGAACTTGAAATCGGGAAAGCGCTGCTGCACACCGGCGATTAGCGCGTCGATGCCGTCCTGGCCGTCGCCCTTCATCAGGGGATCGACATAGCTTGCATCCGCGGTCCAGGTCTCGCTGAGCAGTTCGCGCCGGCGGCTGGTCGTGCGCTCGTTCCAGAGATCGATATAGCAGAGGGCGATGGCGGTGTGGTCGGTCATGTTGCTCTCCTTCGATGGCGCCGTGTTCGGCTGCCCCGACTATCGAAGGTTCGTGCGCGCCGATCGATTACCTCGGAGGTCATCGTGACGCGCAAAAGAAGAAGCGCGATGATGGTCTCATCGCGCTTCTTTGGCAGGTCGATTATTTCGCGAAGATTACTTCGCTGCGGTGACCATGATCTCGACGGTGTACTGAGCAGCCGCCAGCTTGGCTTCGACGGTGGCGCGGGCCGGGGTATTGCCGGGCGAGACCCAGGCATCCCACACCGCGTTCATCTCGCTGAAGGTCTTCATGTCGGTGATGTAGATCGTGGCGGACAGCAGTTTCGACTTGTCGGTGCCGGCCTTGGCGAGATGGCCGTCGATGGTCTTCAGGATGTCCTGGGTCTGCTTCGTCACGCTTTCGCCGGCCGCGTTGTTGGCGACGACGCCGGCGAGATAGACGGTGTTGCCGTGCACGACGGCCTGGCTCATGCGCGGACCGGTTTCGAAACGCTGAATGCTCATTGGGGGATCTCCTGCTGGAATGGCGGCCCTGTCTAGCCCAGCGCCCCGCGCTCTGCCACCCCCGCTACGCATGCGTGCCCGGCATGCATGCGCATCTTACGGAAACTGACTAAAGAACGACCAGATCGTCTCGGCGCCGTCGATGTCGCTGTTTTGCGTCCCGAGCAGGCTGGTCGCGACCTTCGGAAAGCGGGCATCGGGAGAAAATCCAGGCATGCGGTGACCGCCATTCTTGATGCGATAGAGCACGACGTCATGCCCTCTGGGACAGCGTGAGGAGATCCGTGTGACCGTGGATTGGTCCGTGAGCCCCCTGTCGGGCAGATCAGCCACTTCGGCGTCATCGGTCTCGCAGCCATTGAGCTTGCGCCAGAAGGCCAGCGTCTCCTCGGTTGACCAGAACCCGTCCGCGGCAAAATAGCTCGATCCGCGGCCGCCTTCGTAAGGTACCAATGGGTCGGCCGTGCCGTTCATGAGCAGCACCGGCAGCGGCCGTGACGGATGGCACGTGACCGCGGCTTCATCAGTGAGATTCATGATCACGCTCGCACCCGCCGCGAACAGATCTGCGCGGGCGCAAATCAGCGTCATCGCCATCGCGCCGCCATTGGAGATGCCGGCGACATAAACGCGCTTCGGATCGGCCGTGCCGTTGGCCACCAGCTTCTCGACGAGCTTTGCGATGAAGGCGACATCGTCCGTGCCCGGCGGTGGGCCACGCAGCGCGGGTCCCGCCTTCGTTCTGGCATCGGCCCAGGCATGGTTGAGGCCATCCGGAAACACCACGGCAAAACCTTCGCGCTTGGCGACCTGGGGCCACGCCGTCCGCGCGGCCATGTCGGCGCCGCGCTGGGTCTTGCCGTGCAGCACGACCACGAGCGGCACCAGCCGCTTCGCCGGCAGCTGCGCGGTGTAGGAGCGTTTTGCGCCATCGACGTCGATCGTATCGGCGAATGCGACCGAAGTTGTGGCCAGTGCCGCAAGAAACGCCCCGATCTGTATCCACCGCCGCATGACCTATCCCACTGCCTTCGCCGCCGCGCGGCCGGCATTGCGTCCCGAGAACAGGCAGCCGCCGAGAAAGGTTCCTTCCAGCGAGCGATAGCCGTGCACGCCGCCGCCGCCGAAGCCCGCGGCTTCGCCGACTGCGTAGAGCCCGGGGATGACGCTGCCCTCTTCGCCGAACACGCGCGAGTCGAGATCGGTCTCGAATCCACCCAGCGTCTTGCGGGTGAGGATGTTGAGCTTGACCGCAATCAGCGGCCCCTGCGCGGGATCGAGGATGCGGTGCGGCGAGGCGGTGCGGATCAGCTTGTCGCCGATATAGCGCCGCGCATTGTGGATGTTCATCACCTGCGCATCCTTGACGTAGGGGTTGGCGATCTCGCGATCGCGCGCCTCGATCTGCATCCTGATGTGCTCGAGCCTCAGAAGATCGCTGCCGGCGAGCTTGTTCATGGCCGCGACGAGATCCTCGATCTTGTCCCTCACGATGAAGTCGACACCGTGGCTTTTGAACGCTTCCACCGGTGCCGGCGCGCCCTTGTTGGTGGCGCGTTTGATCGTCATGCGCCAGCTTTTGCCGGTCAGGTCGGGGTTCTGCTCCGAGCCTGACAGAGCAAATTCCTTCTTGATGATGCTCTGGGTCAGGATGAACCAGGAATAATCATAACCGGTGGACATGATGTATTTGAGCTGGCCGAGCGTGTCGGAGCCGGGAAACAGCGGCGCCGGCAATCGCGTGCCCGTGGCGTCGAACCACATCGAGGACGGACCCGGCAGAATGCGGATGCCGTGGCGCGGCCAGATCGGCGACCAGTTCTGGATGCCCTCGACGTAGTGCCACATGCGGTCGCGGTTGATCAGCCGCGCGCCTGATTTCTCGGTGATGCCGATCATGCGGCCATCGACGTGCTCGGGCACGCCGGAGATCATGAATTTCGGCGGCTCGCCGAGTCGCTTCGGCCAGTTCTGTCGCACCAGCTCGTGATTGCCGCCGATGCCGCCGGACGCCACGATCACGGCCTGCGCCTTCAGCGCGAACTCGCCGACCACGGTTCGCGAGGAGCTCTTGCCGCGCTCGATAGCGTCGGGCGCGAGCACGGCGCCGCTGACGCCATCCACCGTTCCGTTGGTGATGGACAGCGCATCGACGCGGTGACGAAATTTGAAGCTCAGCCGGCCGCTCTTCATCGCCTCGCGTGCGCGGCGCTCGAACGGCTCGACGATGCCGGGGCCGGTACCCCAAGTGACGTGGAAGCGCGGCACCGAATTGCCGTGGCCCATCGCGTCATAGCCGCCGCGCTCGGCCCAGCCGACCACGGGGAAGATGCGATGGCCCATCGCGCGCAGCCAGTCGCGCTTCTCGCCGGCTGCGAACGCCACATAGGCCTCGGCCCATTGGCGCGGCCAGAAATCCTCGTCGCGGTCGAAGCCGGCGGTGCCGAGCCAGTCCTGCATCGCGAGATCGAAGGAGTCCTTGATGCCGAGCCGGCGCTGCTCCGGCGAATCAACCAGGAACAATCCGCCGAACGACCAGAACGCCTGGCCGCCGAGCGACTGCTCGCCCTCCTGATCGACCACGACCACGCGCTTGCCCGCATCCGCGATCTCGGTTGCGGCAACGAGTCCCGATAGTCCGGCGCCGACGACGATGACGTCCGTCTCTTCAGTCATGTGTTTCCCCCTCCATCGGTTCCGCCCCTGTAGTTGCCCGGATTGAAGCCAGCGGTTGTAACTGAGATCAAGGGTGTGGCGCGCAAGACATCATTAACTTGTTCCACTTTGGGATAGAGACTGGCCGAGTGCAGCGCGGACGCAACACTGGATTTGAATTTGTTTTGAGCGAGCCGGCCTGCCTAGACAAAACCTTGGTTACGACAGACGCTAGCTGTGCATCACCACCTGACACGCAGATTCGAATTCGACCGGGGCGGGGGACAATGAAGGTTCTGACGGGGTTGCTTGCGGCGGTTCTCCTGATCGCTTGCATGGGGGCTTCTCACGCGGTGGTTCGGATCGCAGACGACCGCGGCGGCCGGATTGGAACCTACGTCGACAAATACCAGGATCTGCGCCAGTCAGGCGAAACCGTCATCATCGACGGCCTCTGTGCCTCGGCCTGCACCATCGTCCTCGGCGCCATCCCGCATGACCGCATCTGCGTGACCTCGAGCGCAACGCTCGGCTTCCACGCCGCCTGGGATTTCGGCACCAACGGCCGTGCCATCACCAACGCCGAAGCAACCCAGATGCTCTATGCGATGTACCCCTCGCAGGTGAGGCGCTGGATCAACCAGCGCGGCGGCCTCACCCCGCATATGCTGTTCCTGAAGGGCAGGCAGCTGCAGGCCATGTACAAGCCCTGCTACCTGGACGCGCAGGCCTCGACGATCAAGCCGTCGCGCCGGCCTCTCCCGCAAGCGGACCAGCTCGAATCCGCCCGGGGCCAGCTCCTGCACTGATAGTCCCGGCCTGACGGGATGGTTTGGCCCGCCAGCGGCGCCTTGCCCGCAGGCGGGCCAAAGCTTATCTGACAGCGTGGGAACCGGGGCCTTCGCCCCGATCATTGCCATGGCTCAACCAGTGCATCCGGCCCATCAGCTACAGGACAATTCGCCCACTGCCGCCCGGACGCCGTCCGTGCTGCTGTTGGCCGGCGCAGGTGCCGGCGGGCTGCTCGTGCTCGGCGCGCTCGCGCTCTGGTTCCACTACGGCAGCCAGGTGTTCTTCGAAATGATCAGGACCGGCTTTGCCGCCTGCTTCTGATCCGCGACAGGAAGTTTTCCGCCCATGAGCTCCGCCGCCCGTCCGCTGGTGATCGCAACCGCCTTCGCCGCAAGCCTCGTCCTCGGGCTCTTGATCATGTTCTGGGCCATGGGCGGGGTCAGCAAGGTGGCGCAGCCGGCCGCGATCGGCGGTCCGTTCCAGCTCACCGACCAGACCGGCAAGGCCGTCACCGACAAGGACCTGAAGGGCAAGCCGACCCTGATTTTCTTCGGCTACACCCATTGCCCCGATGTCTGCCCGACCTCACTGTTCGAGATCTCGGAAGTGTTGCGCGCGATGGGCAAGGACGCCGACAAGGTCAATGCCGTCTTCATCTCGGTCGACCCCGAGCGCGACACCCCGGCGACGATGAAGGATTATCTGTCGAGCTTCGATCCGCATCTCGAAGGCCTCAGCGGCGATCCCGCCGAGACCGCCAAGGTGATCACCTCCTACCGGGTCTACGCCAAGAAGGTCCCGACCAAGGACGGCGACTACACCATGGACCACACCGCGTTGATCTACCTGATGGACCGCGACGGCCGCTTCGTCTCGCCGTTCAATTTGAAGCGGACCCCGGAAGAGGCCGCGGCGGACCTGAAGCGGTATCTCTGATCTAGCCGGCACGGCGGCCGAGAGACCCACACCCAGGCCATAATCGGCGCTCGCGTTCCCGGCGGGATGGTCTATAAGGCCCTCCGATCTCAACGAAATTCGTTCATTTCCGGCCGATGGCTCCATCGCAACAGGCGAAATCGTCCAAATCTGCCCGTGGCTTGCTGACAGGGCTGGCCGTCGGCATTTGCCTGCTCGCGGGCCTGCCCGGCGCGCAGGCCCAAGCCCCAGCCAAGCAGCCCCCGCTGGCCCCCCAGGCGACGCCGCAGGTCGCACCCCAGGCGGCTCCCCAGGCCGTGCCCGGCTTCTGGGACCCGCGGCGGCGGCCGGAGCGGCCGGACCTGTCGCGCCTGACCGTGATCCGCTTCCTGACCGAGACCGACTACCCGCCGTTCAACTACACCGGCGCCGACGGCAATCCGGCCGGCTTCAACGTCGATCTCGCTCGCAGCCTGTGCGAGGAGATCAAGGTCACCTGCACGGTGCAGATGCGCCGCTTCGAGACGCTGGTCGACGCGCTCTCCTCCAACCGGGGCGATGCCATCATCGCCTCGATGGCGGTGAGCCCGCAGCTCCGCGCCCGCGTCGATTTCACCGATCCTTATTACCGCGTGCCGGCGCGCTTCGCCTCGCGCAAGGACGCGGTGATGCCGGAGATCCGGCCCGAATATCTCGAGGGCAAGAAGGTCGGCGTCATCGCGGGCTCCGCGCATGAGGCGTATCTGAAGGCGATGTTCACCGACGCCGAGCTGCATGGCTATCCCAATGACGATGCGCTCCGCACCGCCTTGCGCAAGGGCGAGGTCGATTTCATCTTCGGCGACGCCATCTCGCTCGCGTTCTGGATCAACGGCACCGATTCCGGCGATTGCTGTGCCTTCTCCGGCGGCCCCTTCGTCGAAAGCCGCTTCTTCGGCGAAGGCATCGGCATCGCCGTGCGCAAGGGCAACGACGTGCTGCGCCAGGCCCTGAACTGGGCCCTGTTCCGCGTCTGGGAGAAGGGGCGCTACACCGATCTGTGGCTGCGGTATTTCTCGGTGAGCCCGTTCTAGCTTCGCTGCTCGCGGCGAGCGAGCTGGCGTAGGGTGGGCAAAGGCGCGTGAGCGCCGTGCCCACCGTCCTTAAACGTGGTGGGCACGCTTCGCTTTGCCCACCCCACGATTCCGCGATAGTTGCTCGCAACTTTTGCATTCTGCCCGGAAATCGCTATTTTCCGCGGCCCGGAGGCCCTTCTTGATGTCCGTTATCGATCCCAGCATGAACCCGAGCGATCTTCGTGCGCTCGCCGAACAATCCAATGCCTGGCCGTTCGAGCAGGCAAAGGCCATTGTCGCGCGGCTGAAGAAGAGCCCGAAGGACGAGGTGCTGTTCGAGACAGGCTACGGTCCGTCCGGCCTGCCGCATATCGGCACGTTCGGCGAGGTCGCCCGCACCTCGATGGTGCGCCATGCCTTTCGCGTGCTGACCGAGGACAAGATCAAGACGCGCCTGCTCGCGTTCTCCGACGACATGGACGGGTTTCGCAAGGTGCCCGACAACGTCCCCAACAAGGAGATGCTGGCCGCGCATCTCGGCAAGCCGCTGACGCGGGTGCCGGATCCGTTCTCCAACGAGTACCCCTCGTTCGGGCACCACAACAACGCGCGGCTGCGCGCGTTTCTGGATCATTTCGGCTTCGACTACGAGTTCGCCAGCTCGACCGATTACTATACGTCCGGCCGCTTCGACGCGACGCTGCTCAAGATGCTCGCCGCCTACGACAAGGTCATGGCGATCATCCTGCCGACGCTCGGTCCTGATCGCCGCGCCACCTATTCGCCGTTCCTGCCGATCAGCAAGACCACCGGTGTCGTGCTGCAGGTGCCGATGATCCGCCGCGACGTCGCGGCCGGCACGGTGACCTATGTCGATCCAGACACAAATCAGGAAGTTGAAACCCCTGTCACCGGCGGAAATGTAAAATGCCAGTGGAAGGCCGACTGGGCGATGCGCTGGGTCGCGCTCGGCGTCGACTACGAGATGGCCGGCAAGGACCTGATCGATTCCGTGAAGCTGTCAGGTGCGATTGCGCGGGCGCTCGGCGCCACGCCGCCGGAAGGTTTCAATTACGAGCTCTTCCTCGACGAGAAGGGCCAGAAGATCTCGAAGTCGAAGGGCAATGGCCTGACCATCGACGAATGGCTGCGCTACGCCTCGCCGGAATCGCTGTCGCTGTTCATGTATCGCGAGCCGAAGGCCGCGAAGCGGCTGTACTTCGACGTCATCCCGCGCAACGTCGACGACTATCAGCAGTTCATCGACGGCTTTGCGAAGCAGGACGCCAAGCAGCAGCTCGGCAATCCGGTCTGGCATGTCCATAATGGCAACCCGCCGAAGGGCGACATGCCTGTCACGTTCCAGCTTCTGCTGACGCTGGTGTCGTCGTCGAACGCGGAGAATGCCGAGACGCTGTGGGGTTTCATTGGCCGCTATCGGCCCGGCGTGTCACCGCAGACCCATCCGAAGCTCGATGCGATGGTGGGCTACGCGATCAACTATTATCGCGACTTCGTGGCGCCGACGAAGACGTTCCGCGAACCGACCGAGACCGATCGCACGGCGCTGCAGGACCTGCGCGATGCGCTGTCGCAGCTTCCGCAGGACGCTTCCGCCGAGGACATCCAGAATGTCGTCTACGAGATCGGCCGCCGCGAGCCGTTCCTCGACCAGGTCAAGAAGGGCAAGGACGGCCGTCCCGGCGTCACGCTCGACTGGTTCAACATGCTCTATCAGGTGCTGCTCGGCCAGGAGAAGGGCCCGCGCTTCGGCTCCTTCGTCGCGGTGTATGGCGTGCAGAACGCAATTGCAATGATTGACGAAAGATTGTCGCAGAAGGATGCGGAAGCGACAATTGAGACGAACATTCGTCGCTTGTTTGATTCCGCAGAGTTGCTTGCGGCAAAATCATTCTATGGCCCAGCAATCCATCTCATGATGGCGGCTCGCGAGGAATC
Organism: Bradyrhizobium xenonodulans; assembly: GCF_027594865.1. Classification (NCBI taxonomy): domain Bacteria; kingdom Pseudomonadati; phylum Pseudomonadota; class Alphaproteobacteria; order Hyphomicrobiales; family Nitrobacteraceae; genus Bradyrhizobium; species Bradyrhizobium xenonodulans. Next base: position 7,900,922 of record NZ_CP089391.1, on the reverse strand, counting down.
GGTGAAATGGATGCTAGTGCATTGTTGGGAGTTTTTAGAGCGAGAGTCGCGTTCGAAAATCTTCCGCCACGACTTCAAGCACGAGAAGGCGGGCATCTTCCATTTCCTTAGCGGAAAGTTGCAGGCTTTGGATTTCGCGGTAGGTGCGCTTGAGCTCTTGCGAGAAAGAGAAAACGATCCCGAAGTTCGCGAAGCGACCTCTGTGGTGATTGAGCATCTGCCCACTGTGCTTAGCGATGATCCCAAGGATCTTGCTGAAGTAATCACGAAGTCGCTTTACTCAATGTCGGATAATTCAGGTGAATTACGTCTGAAGCAACAGTTGAAAGATTCTATTGATGCTTCGGAGAAGCTCAGGTTGAATTCTATATATGTCGACTTTGATCAAGAGCTTGGCGTCAAAAACGACCCGGGTAAACTGCAAGTGGATGAATACAAGAAAATTCGAAGCGACGTACTTTTAGCCAAGTTCCATATCGACAAGCTGGCGGGGAGAAATCCGGACAAAAGTGAGTTGTATTCTGCCTTTCCCGATTGGAAACATGATCTCGAAAAGAGCTTGGCAGATTTAGCGAAGCGCTTGGCAAAAGAGAGGACTTAAAGAGCCAGCAAGTACTTTGCGCGGCCTTTCGCTTCGGGCTACATAATTCTCGTAGGGGCGCTATCATCTCCCACGGTCGTCCTGGCTTTCGCCGCAACGGCCACGGTGAGTACTACCCCCCTCAAATCGAGCGCAGCACGAAGCGCCGGTTGTCCTTCTGCACCGGGCGCGCGTTCATCGGATAGAGCTTTGCGAACGCGGCAACATCGGTCGCTGACACCTGGATCGGGTCGGTCAGCAGTAGCCATTCCACCACCTCCGAGCAGGGCGGCGTGGTCAGCGAGCCGGGATAGCGGAAGTAGCTGAGCTTGTGCGGCAGCAGGGCGTGAGGATCGATGGTCGCGTCGGCCTTCACTGCAGGGCCCTCCGCGGCCGGCATGGTCTTGACGATCTTGCCGAAGGCCGCGTTAGGCCTGCCTTCCGCCATCAGCACGCCGACCACGGCGAGCCCGCCGGCATCGTTGCGATGGACGAAATGGGCTTCCATCGGAAAATTCTTGCCGCCGATCATGTGCTCGCTCGGCCGGTGGAAGTGGACCTGAAGCAGCTTGTACTTCACGTCGCCGAGCGTGAGCGTGCTGCCCTCGGTGAAGTTGAGCTGGATCGTATGCCCGTTGTTGACGATGGTGTCGGCGCTCTTGCCCCAGTTCAGCTTCAGCGCGGGCAATTGCGACTTGATCGTCGCCTCGACGTCGATCGGGGATTGTTGCAGGCCGACCGCGCAGGCCTTGTTGGCCGCATCGAGGTCGCCCCATTTGGCCGGACCGCCGGCGCCCTCATAGCTCCAATGCGCGCCTTCGGCGGCGAAAGCCGGCTTGCAGAGCGGACACAGCGCGAGACCCGCCAGGGCCTTCAATGCGTGACGGCGATTCATCGTATTCCCCCAAGACGAATTTGATCGGCAATATCGGCCGCAACCTATGCGAGAGGGGCGGTGAGTCGCAACGGCGATCGAGGGCGACGCGCGCCAGGCAGCTTCACACCTTCCGGCGAAAGGTCTCCAGCACGGCCGCGACGATCTTCTGTCCGTTCCTGCGCAGCTTCCCGGGATCGTCTGTGTATGGCAACAACAGCCCGATCTTGCAGATCATGGCGTCGATCATCCGGCTGAGCAGATCGACGTCGTCCGCGTCGAGCTCGCCGTCGCGCTTCAGTGCACGCAGTGTCGCGATCAGGAGCGCGGTCGGATAGGTCTCCTCGATTTCGCGATAACGCGGTTCGCCGAGCACGGCCTGCGCTTCCTGGATCACGATGCGTGCATAGTCCGGCTCTTCGCAGGCATCGAGATAGGCTTCGATGCCGGCGCTGAGACGATCCCAAACCTTGCGCTCATTCCGGGCCGCAGCCTCGATCCTGGCCGCCGCGTCGCGCTGCATGGCGACCACCACGGCGTCGAACAGCGCCTTCTTGTCCTCGAAGTGGTGGTAGAACGCGCCGCGCGTGACCCGCGCCGCCCGCGAGATCGCCTCCATGCCGGCGGCCTGAAATCCGTTCGCCGCAAACGCCTGGCGGCCGGCATCGAGCAGCGCCTGCCGTGTGGCCTCGCTGTACTCTTCCCGACGACTTTTCGGAGGTTCCTTCGCCCGCATCGCGCGCAACCTAATGCTTGACGCGCCGGTATCAAACCGCATATGACATACATAATGTATGTATTAAACATAAAGAATGTAAAGGAGGCGTGACCATGAACGGCGAGCGCATGTTCGAGCTGGCGGAGGAGCTGGCGATCGCGAAAAGCCGACAGGACGTCGCTGCGGCGCTGAAGGTCCTGCATCCGGACATGGTGCTGGAAACGCCGGCGTTCGGCACCAGAGCCCAGGGGCTCGCTGAAAACGAGCGCATCCTGACGCGCTTCTTCACGTCCTTTCCCGATTACAACGTCACCCTGGAAGGCCACGCCAATTCCAGCGACACGCTGGTCTGCTGGGGCACCGCCCGGATGACGATGACGGGCGATCGCTTCGGCGGCGTGCCGAACGGCCGTCGCGCCGAGCTGCCGGTGTTCATCACTTTCGCCTTTCGCGACGACAAGATCGCGCATGAGCGCTTCGTCTTCGACCTCTCGGAACTCTGCGCCCAGTCCGGCATCTCGACCGATGCGGCGAGGCGAAAGCTGTTCGGCGGTGCCTTGCAGGCAGCGTCATTCGCCGGCGCAACTCTGACCACGACATCAAGGAGCACCAGATCATGAGCGATCCCCGCGTCAAATCCGTCGGCGACCTCGTGGCCAGCCACCTGTTCGACATCGTCGTCGATCTCGATCCGCGGCTTAATTTCGGAGCGGGTCCGGTCGGGCAGCGCGTCTTGTTCGGCGCGGCCAAGGGCTCGTTCGAAGGGCCGCGCCTGCGCGGCGACGTGCTCAGGGGCGGTGGCGACTGGGCCTTGTTTCGCGCCGACGGCGCGATGACGCTGGATGTGCGGCTGTCGCTGCGCACGCATGACGGCGAGCTGATCTACATGACCTATGGCGGCCGCTGGGTGACGCCGCAGAATTTGCGCGCCGACATGGCCGATCCTGCGCGGCGCACTCTGATCGATCCTGCCGGATATTATTTCCGAACCAACCCGCTGTTCGAAACAGGCTCGCAAACCTATTCCTGGCTCAACGACATCGTCTGCGTCGGCAAGGGCTATCTCGTCGAAGGCGCCGTGGCCTACAAGATATTCGAAGTGCTGTGAGGCCGATCGTGGATGCGCTGAGCGCGGTGCGTGATATCGGCGGTCGCGACGGCCAGCCGTCGCTCGCGCGATCGCTGGTGGCGGAGGCGCTTGGCACCGCGTTTTTGCTCATTGCGATCGTCGGCTCCGGCATTCTCGGTGAACGGCTGGCAGCAGGCAATGCCGCCCTGGCGCTGCTCGCCAATGCGCTGGCGACCGGCGCCGCGCTCTATGCCCTGATCGTGTGGCTAGCGCCTTTGTCGGGCGCTCATTTCAATCCGCTTGTGACGCTGGTGCTGGCGCTGCGCGGTGATATCGCACCGCGCGCCGCCGGATTCTACGTGCCGACCCAGCTGGCCGGTGCCATTGCCGGCGTTGTCATCGCCGATGCGATGTTCGACATGCCGCTCTACACGCTGTCATCCCATTCCCGCAGCGGCCCATCGCAATGGTTGAGCGAGTTCCTGGTCACGTTCGGCCTGATCGGAATGGTGTGGACCTGCTCGCGTCTGCGGCCGACCGCGCTTGCGGGCGTGGTGGCGGCCTATATTGGCGGCGGCTTCTGGTTCACGGCGACCGATTTCGCCAACCCGGCCGTCGCGCTCGCGCGTGCGCTGACCGATACGTTCTCCGGAATTCGTCCGGTGGACGTGCCGGGCTTCCTCGCCGCGGAGATGCTGGGCGCCCTGACGGCCGTGTTGCTGTTTCGGTGGCTCGTGCCCGATACGCGCTGACGAAGACTGAGGTTACTGGCTCGCCCACACGATCCGCGCGATCCAGCCGACCTCGCTCGACGCCGTCGTGCGCTCGGCCGCCGACGCATCGAGCGACTGCAACTCCAGCGCTTTCGCGGTGCGGCGCTTCAACGTCGCAATCGTCACTTCACCCGCCTTGCTCTTCACCACCACGCGATCGCCTTTGCGGATCGGCGCGCCGGGCGAGACCAGGATGACGTCGCCCTCGCGATAGACCGGCGCAAGCGCATCGCTGGAGATCTCCAGCGCGAAACTGTGGCTGTCCTCGGCGGCTGGAAGCATGAATTCGGTCCAGCCCTTGCCGGACGGAAAGCCGGATTCGTCGAAAGCGCCGCTGGTGCCGGCCTGTGCGAGCCCGAGCAGCGGCACGGAGTGGCTGTCGCCGGAATCGTCGTCGACCAGTCTGGCAAAACTGTCCATCGAGGAGCCGGCCGCCGCCAGCGCTTTCGCGATCGATTCGGTCGAGGGCCAGCGCTCGCGGCCGTCGGCGGTGATGCGCTTGGACTTGTTGAAGGTGGTGGGATCGAGCCCGGCGCGCTTGGCAAGGCCCGACGGCGACAGGCCGGCGTGCGCCGCCAGCCGATCCAGCGCGGCCCAGATCTGGCCGTGAGTCAGCATCCTCTGCGCTTTGGCCTGTCTGACCATGGAAGGTCCAGCCCGTCGCAACTCAGGAAAACTATCCTCAAATCAACCGGTTTTCCGGTTTCCGCGCAAGGGGCAGGGCAGGACGCGCTTTCAAGACGCGCTTCCAAGCAAGGAGATCCCGGCTGGCGTGAAGAAAACCCGTCAAAACAAGAATTTGGAGCCCCGTTCCGATTTCATCAGACCGGAAATGGCTCTAAGCCTTGAGTTCGGAGGGGGTGGCCTTTACGGTCGCGCCCGGGTTTTGAGGACCCGCACGAGACAAAAAAACCCAAAAGACTCAACGAGCAAACAGGGCTGCGGTAGCGGTGGTCAAGATCTACAAAATCTGTCCGGCCTCGGCCTGGCGCGAGGCGGAACGGCAGGGTGTTTACCGGGGCAGCGCGGACGATTCGCGCGACGGTTTCATCCATTTCTCGACCGCGTCCCAGGTTCCCGAGACCTTGCGCAAGCATTATTCCGGGCAGCGCGCGCTGTTCCTGGTCGAGGTCGACGGCGATGCGCTCGGCAGCGAATTGCGCTGGGAGCGCTCGCGCAATGACGAGCTGTTTCCACACCTCTACGGCGAGCTCGATCTCGGCGCGGTGATCGCGGTGACGAATCTCAACATGCGCTCCGATGGCGGCCACGACGTTCCGGAGCTCCTGCCGTGATCCGGGCTTTCGACGCCTTCTCGCTGCCGGTGCTGCGCTGGCTCGATCCGGAGGACGCGCATCGCCTGGCCATCCAGGGCCTGCGCTTCCTGCCGCCGGTCAAGCCGCGCCCTGACGATCCCAAGCTCGCGGTGCGCGCCTTCGGGCTCAACTTTCCCAATCCGATCGGCATGGCCGCGGGCTTCGACAAGAGCGCCGAGGTGCCGGATGCGCTGCTGCGGCTCGGCTTCGGTTTCGTCGAGATCGGCTCGGTGACGCCGAAGCCGCAGAGCGGCAATCCGCGGCCGCGGCTGTTTCGGCTCGAGCGCGACGAGGCCGTCATCAACCGCATGGGCTTCAACAACGACGGCGCCGACGTCGCGCTGCGCCGGCTCGCCGCGCGCGCCCAGCACGGCGGCATCGTCGGCGTCAATGTCGGCGCCAACAAGGATTCACCGGATCGCGTCGGCGATTACGTCAAGCTGATCGAGACTTTTGCGCCGGTGGCGAGCTATTTCACCGTCAACGTCTCGTCGCCGAATACGCCGGGCCTGCGCAATCTGCAGGAAGGTGCGCTGCTCGACGATCTCCTCGCACGCGTGATCGACGCGCGCGAGCATGTCAGGCAGAAGGCCGGCGACACGCCGGTGCTGCTCAAGATCGCGCCGGACTTGAGCCTCGCCCAGCTCGACGACGTCGTGCAGGTCGCACGTTCGCGCCGGGTCGACGGCATGATCGTGTCGAACACGACCATCGCGCGGCCGAGCACGCTGCGCGAGGAGACGCGCGCCAAGGAGCAGGGCGGCCTGTCCGGCCGTCCGCTGTTCCGCCTGTCGACGCGCATGGTCGCGGAGACCTATGTGCGCGTCGAGGGCGCATTCCCGCTGATCGGTGTCGGCGGGGTGGACTCCGGCGGCGCCGCGCTGACGAAAATTCGTGCCGGTGCGAGCCTGATCCAGCTCTATTCGTCGCTGGTCTACAAGGGCCTCGGCCTCGTCGACGAGATCAAGCGCGACCTCACCTCGACGCTGCTCCGCACGGGGCGCGATTCGCTGTCCGAGATCGTCGGCGCGGATGCGGCGACGCTGACGGCGGAAGACTGGCCGGGGATGTAGGGTGATCTCGTGCCCCGGACGCAGCGCAGCAGCGCGTCCGGGACACGAGAGCTACAGCTTGGGAAACGTCGCCCGATACTGCGCCGTATAGCGCGCAGCCTGCAGGCCGCCGCGCGAGACGTAGGAGACGAGCAGCGCGCCCCACAGTCCGGCATTGCCGAACGATTGCAGCGCCCACCAGGCGGCGAGGAAGATCGCGAGCGATAACAGCATCAGATTGCGCATCTCCCGCGCCCAGGTCGCGCCGATATAGATGCCGTCGAAGCCGAAGGCGAACACGCCGGGAATGGGCGCAAGCACGACGAACGGCAGGAATTCGCGCGCGGCACGGCGGACGGCGTCGCTGGCCGTCATGACATCGATCAGGTTCGGCCCGAACAGCGCGAACAGCACGGCGACCATCAGCGCGAACCCGAGGCCCCAGAGCAATACCAGCCTCGTGGAATCAGCAAACCCTCTGGCATCGCGCGCACCAATGGCACGGCCGCAGAGCTGCTGGGCCGCGTTGGCAAGGCCATCGAGGAAGAACGCGCTGACCAGCAGGAAATTGTTCAGCACGGAATTCGCCGCCAGCGTCACGTCGCCGGCGCGCGCGCCCTTGGCGGTGAAGAACAGGAACGTGGCGATCAGCGCCGCGGTGCGGATCAGGATGTCGGAGTTCACCGACAGCATCCGCATCAGCTTGGCCCGGTCGAACAGGGCCGCGTGCGGCACGGCGAAGCCACCCTCGGCATATCGGCGGCAGACGAGTACGCCGAGCCCGAACCCGACTGCCTCCGACAGCAGCGCTGCGATCGCCGCGCCCGCGATGCCGGTGTCGTAGACCAGCACCAGCAGGATCGTCGCCGCCATGTTGACGAGGTTGATGATGATCTGGAGCAGCAGCGCGGGATTGGCGCGAGCCTTGCCGATCAGCCAGCCGAGGATGACGTAATTGGCGAGCGCGAGCGGCGACGACCAGATCCGGATCGTGAAATAGGTTTTGGCGGCGCGTGTCACGCCCTCGCTGCCGCCCATCAAATCGAACAACACGGCGGAGAGCGGCAGCTGCAGCGCGATCAGCGCGGCGCCGATCAGGCCCGCGACGATGAAGCCGCGCACCAGGATCACGGTCTGCTCGCGCGTCTCGCCGGCGCCGAGCGCCTGCGCGGTGAAGGCGAGCGTGCTCATGCGCAGGAAGCCGAACAGCCAGAACAGGCAGTCGAAGATGACGGACGCGATCGCGACGCCGCCGAGCAGGGCGGCATCGTCGAGCCGTCCGATCGCGGTGGTCGAGACCACGCCGATCAGCGGCGTGGTGAGGTTCGCGACCATCGCAGGACCGGCGATGGCGAAGACCTGGCGGGAGCCGACCTTGTGATGAACGGGCGCGTGCATATCAGAACACGAGCACCATGCCGTCTTCGGCGGCGAGATGTGCGATGTCGTCGAGGCGCGACAGCACGTCGTCGCTCATATGGGTGAGGACGAGGCGTTTTGCGCCGATCGCTGGCAGATGCTGTTCCAAGGTCTTCAGGCTGAGATGGTCCTTGATCACCTTCTCGTACATATAGGCTTCCGCAATGAAAAGGTCCGCGCCATGCGCCAGCGGAATGAGCGTCTCCGTCCATTCGGTGTCGGCGCTGTAGGCGAGCACGCGGCCCTCGGCCTCGACGCGGTAGGCGAGGAACGGCCCGCCGGATTCGCCGTGCACGACCGGGTAGGGCGTCACATTCACCGCGCCGAAGGACCGGCCTTGCTCCGGCGCGAGCTCGACGACATCAAGCTCGAAGCGTTGTTTCGTCTTCGAGGAATGCTCGAACAGCGCCTCCATCAGCTCACGCAGCCGCGTCTCGATGCCCTGCGGGCCCGCGATCGTCAGCGGCCGCGTCCGCCGCGCGAATTGCGCATCGAGCAGGACGAACGGCAGGCCGGAAAAATGGTCGCCGTGGAAATGCGTGATCAGGATCAGGTCGATCTCATTGCGGTCGATCTCGAGCCGCTTCAGCGCCGGCAGAGCCGACGCGCCGCAATCGATCAGGAAGTTGGCTTCGCGCCCCGAGACGTGGAAGCAGGTGTTGAGCCTGCCGCCCGAACCGAAGGCGTCGCCGCAGCCGACAAAGCGCAGTTGCATCGGCCGCTGGCTCCCATCTTACCTGCGCGGCGTGCCGAACACGCGCGAGAGCAGCCAGATCGGGATCACGATGACCGCGCCGAGCAGGAAGTAGCGCCACAGCCAGTTGACGGCATCGAAGCCGAGATCCCACAGCCGCTGGAACAAGAGGCGAATGCTATAAATGATATTCCAGGGATCGAAGCCGATCGCCGCCAGCACGACGCCGACAAGGATCGAGAGCAGCACCAGGCGAAACGCGACCGCCAGCGGCGAGCCGCCGAGAAAGCGGTTCAGCCCATCGCTGCGGCCGGCCGGCAAATCTCTGACGTCATGGGCCATCTCAAACTCCTCGCGGGGATTCGCCCCGATTATAGGGCACGGCGGGGCACATGGGGAACCCTGACCCGACCGTCAATCAGCTTACCGCATTTTAATTCGGACAGCACACGCCGCGGGCTCGCTGCGACCTCTCCCGCTGGCGGGAGAGGTCGCGCCGAAGGCGCGGGTGAGGGCTCTCGCCTCTTGGGGAGCCCCGATGCGGAGACACCCTCTCCCCAACCCTCTCCCGCAAGCGGGCGAGGGAGCGCACCTGCCGCGCCTCAAGCCTCAACCTCAGCTACGTCCGCTTTCAGCATCTTTTCCAGTGTTTCCAGCCGGTCGGCCTCGCGCGGCGGCTTGTCCCAGCGCAGGCGGCTGATGCGGGGAAAGCGCATCGCGACGCCGGATTTGTGCCGCGGCGAGCGCTGCAGGCCCTCGAAGGCGACCTCCAGCACCAGTCCCTTGTCGCCCTCGTGCACGACATGGCGCACGGGGCCGAATTTTTCCGTGGTGTTGCGGCGGACGAAACGGTCGATCTGCAGGAGCTCCTCGTCGGTGAAGCCGAAATAGGCTTTGCCGACCGGCACCAGCTCGTCGCCGGCATCGCCTTCGGTCCAGACGCCAAAGGTGTAGTCGGAGTAATAGGACGAGCGCTTGCCGTGGCCGCGCTGCGCATACATCAGCACGGCATCGATGATGTGCGGGTCGCGCTTCCACTTCCACCACTGGCCCTTCGGCCGTCCCGGCAGATAGGGCGCATCGCGCCGCTTCAGCATCACGCCTTCGACAGCGTCCGCATCCTCGCCTGCGCCGGCGCTTGCGGGGGCGGCGCGGGCGGCGGTGAGAGCCGCCCAACTCGCGAAGGGGACGGTGGGCGACAGATCGATGCGGTGATCGTCGAGCTTTTTGACGAACGTCTCCAGCCGCTCGCGCCGCTCGGCGAACGGCAGCTCGCGCAGATCGTTTTCGTCGTCGCCGAGCAGATCATAAGCGCGCAAATGGATCGGAAACTCCTTGATCAGCTTCGGCGAAACGACCTTGCGGTTCAGCCGCTGCTGCAACACGTTGAAGCTCTGCACGCGGCCTTCGCGGAGGATCAACAGCTCGCCGTCGATGGCGCCTGGGAGCCGCAGCGACGGTACGAGATCCGGAAAGCTTCTGGTGATGTCCTCGCCGGTGCGCGAATAGAGCCGCGCGGTGATATGGCCGCGTTCGTCGCGTCCGGCCACCGCCTGCACGCGGATGCCGTCCCATTTCCATTCGGCGATGTAGTCAGCGGGATCGAGCGCGGCGAAATCCGTGTCCTCGATCGCATGCGCCAACATCACCGGGCGGAACGGCGCGGGATCGCGATTGACCGGCTTTTCGCCGCGGCCTTCCAGCCAGGCGAACAGGTCGAGATAGGGGGCGCTAAGCCCCGGCCAGATCAGCTCGACCTCATGCGGGTCCTTGTCGCCGAGCGCGGCGGCCGCGGTCTTCGCCAGCCGTGCCGAGATGCCGATGCGCAGCGCACCGGTAACGAGCTTCAGCAGGGCCCAGCGGCCGGTCTCATCCAGCTCGTCGAGCCAGCGCTCGAGCTGTTTCGGCAACTCGGTCTTGCCGAGGGTGCGCAGCGTGGTGACGACTTCGGCGAGGGTGGGAGGCGGCGGGTTGTTGTGGGTGGCCATCGCCGCCCTAGGCCACATCAGCGCCACCGTCTCCGAGAGATCGCCGACGTAATCGTAGCTCAACCCGAACAGCACGGAGTCGGTGCGCGACGCGATCAAATCGCGGATCAGCGCGGGCTTGGCGTGCTTGAAGCTGAGCGCACCTGTCAGCGCAGCCAGCGCATAGCCGCGGTCGGGATCGCCGACCTCGCGGAAATAGCCGGTGATTAACCGCAGCTTGTTGTTGCGGCCGGGCTCGTAGGCGAGGCAGTCCAGCAGTTCGGCGAAGCGATTCATGCCTCGGCCTCGTCCTGAAGCGGCGTCTCGCTCTCCTCCTCGTCGCCATAGCCGACCAGATCGAGCGGCTGCGCCTTCAGGCCCTTGCTTTGGCACCAATGCACCAGCGCATCTTCCTGGCCGTGGGTGACCCAGATTTCGCCGGCGCCGGTCGCGGCGATCGTTGCGGTGAGGCCATCCCAATCGGCATGATCGGAGATCACCAGCGGCAATTCGATGCCGCGTTGGCGCGCGCGGGCACGCACGCGCATCCAGCCCGACGCGAAGGCGGTGACGGGATCGGGAAACCGCCGCGTCCAGAGATCGGACGTCGCCGACGGCGGCGCCAGCGTGATGGTGCCGGCGAGCGCCGCCTTCTTCATGCCCTTGACGGGTCTGAGCTCGCCAAGCGCGATGCCGCGGCTCTGGTAGTAATGCGTGATTGTCTCCATCGCGCCATGCAGATAGATCGGCGCGTCGTAGCCGGCCTGCCGCAGCAGCGCGATCACGCGCTGCGCCTTGCCGAGCGAATAGGCGCCGACCAGATGCGCGCGCTCGGGAAACAGCGCGACGGAGGCCAGCAGCTTCTTCACCTCGTCGGAGGCATCGCCGTGCCGGAACACTGGCAGCCCGAACGTCGCCTCGGTGATGAAGACGTCGCAGGGCACCAGCTCGAACGGCGTGCAGGTCGGATCGGGCGCATCCTTGTAGTCGCCGGAGGCGACGATGCAGGTGTCCTTGCACGTCACCGCGATCTGCGCCGAGCCCAGCACATGGCCGGCCGGGTGAAACTTCACTTTGACATCGCCGAGCCGGATCTCCTCGCCATAGCGGATGACTTGCGTCGATCCGGCAAAGTTCTCGCCGTAGCGCAGCCGCATCATGTCCAGCGTTTCCTGCGTCGCCAGCACCGCGCCATGGCCGGCGCGGGCATGGTCGGAATGGCCGTGGGTGATCACGGCCCGCTCGACCGGGCGGACAGGGTCGATATGGAAGCCACCGGGCTTGCAACACAGGCCGGCAGCAGCTGGCAACAGGATGTCTTGCGGACGCATGCCTGTTATATAGGTTGTGCCACCGCATCTTCGAGTCATCACCCGCTTCGCTCTCTGGTTCCCAATGCCCCTGCGCCTGTTTCTTACCTCCGGCGATCTCATGGCCGACCGCCGCTTCGAGTTTGCACGCGACCTCCAGCTCAAGGGCGATCTGCCCGCCGCGGCCGATCTGCTGGAGCAGGCGATCGAGCTTTCACCGAATTTCACCTCGGCCTGGTTCACGCTCGGCGAGATCCGTCAGCAGCTCGGCGAGCGCGACAAGGCGGTTGCGGCATTTCGCAAGGCGCGCGACTCCGACCCCGAGGACCAGCACGGCGCCGGCCTGCATCTGATGCGGCTCGGCGACGCGCAGCTCTCCGAAATGCCGAAGGCCTATGTGCAGGCCCTGTTCGATCAATACGCGCCGCGCTTCGAGCATGCGCTGATCCACGATCTCGGCTACCGCGCCCCGAGCCTGATCTTCAAGGCGGTGCTGGCCGCGCGCGTCGCTGCGAAGAAGCCGGCCTTCTTCAAGCGCACCATCGATCTCGGCTGCGGCACCGGGCTTGCGGCCGCCGCTTTTGCGAAACAGGTCGATCATTTCATCGGCATTGATCTGTCGCCCGGCATGATCAAGGAGGCGCGCGCCACCGATCTCTATGCCGAGCTCGAAGTCGCCGACATGATCGAAGGCCTGCGCGGCAAGGCTGATGGATGCGCGAACCTCGTCGTCGCCGCGGATGCGTTCGTCTATCTCTCCGATCTCACCCCGGTGCTCGTGGAAGCCAGGCGCGTGCTCGTATCCGGCGGCGTGCTCGCGTTCACACTGGAGACGCATGACGGCAGCGGCGTCGTGCTCGGCGGCGGCCTGCGCTATGCCCACTCGGCGGAATATGCGCGGGGCGCGATAGCGAAGGCGGGACTCAAGCTGTTGACACTGGAGCCGGCCTCGCCGCGCAACGAGAACAACGAGCCGGTGCGCGGCCTCGTCGTCGTCGCCGAGAAAACTTGAGTCTAGGCGCTACAACCCAGGTGATTTGAGCGTCATTGCGTCGCAAAGCGATGACTTCCCGCTTGCGAGCGAGGCTGCGATGTCAGCACAATGCGCGCACCAGGGAGAAACAAATAATGACGAAGAATCCATCGCGGCGCGATTTCAGCGCCGGCGCGCTCGCCACCATCGCCGCATCCACCTTGCCCGCACCGTATGTCTGGGCCGCGGAGAAGAAATACGATGCCGGCGCCAGCGATACCGAGATCAAGATCGGGCAGACCGTGCCGCATTCCGGCCCCGGCTCGCTCTACGGCGTGCTCGGCCGCATCGGCGAAGCCTATTTCCAGATGCTGAACGAGAAGGGCGGCATCAACGGGCGGAAGGTCAAGTTCCTGAGCATGGACGACGCCTACAGTGCGCCGAAATGCGTCGAGGCGACGCGGCGCCTGGTCGAGCAGGAAGAAGTGCTTGCGCTGTACGGCTCGCTCGGCACCGCGCCGCAGACCTCCGTGCACAAATACCTGAACTCCAAGGGCGTGCCGCAACTGCTGCTCAATACCGGCGCGTCGAAATGGAACAACCCGAAAGAGTTCAAATGGACGATGGCGGGCCTGCCGCTCTATCCGACCGAGGCGCGTATCCTGGCGCGGCACGTCGTCAGCGTGAAGCCGAATGCCAAAATTGGAATCCTCTACCAGAACGACGATTTCGGCCGCGACTTCCTGAGTCCCTTCAAGAAGGTGCTGGCCGATGCCGGCGGCACCGCCCAGGTGATCATGGAGCAGACCTACGATCTCACCGATCCGACGGTCGATTCCCAGCTCATCAATCTCTCGAAATCGGGCGCGGACGTGTTCTACAACATTTCCACCGGCAAGGCGTCGTCGCAATCGATCCGCAAAGTCGCCGAGCTCGGCTGGAAGCCGCTGCAACTGCTGTCGGCGGGCTCGACCGGCCGCTCGATCCTCAATGCCGCTGGCCTGGAGAACGCCACCGGCATCGTCGCCATCCGCTACAACAAGGAGGTCGGCCTGCCTAAGTGGGAGAAAGACCCTGATGTGATGGCGTTCGAGGAGCTGCGCAAGAAGTACATGCCGGCGATCGACCCCGACAACACCATCGCTTTCGCCGGTTACGGTCAGGCGGCCACCATGGGCGAAATCCTGCGCCGCTGCGGCGACGAGCTCACCCGCGCCAATGTGCTGAAGCAGGCCTCCACGCTCGCAGGCTTCCACTCGCCCTATTTCCTCGACGGCGTTACCTACAGCTACACGCCCGAGGACTACACCCCGATGAAGACGCTGTTCATCTCCACCTTCACCGGCAAGGACTGGGACATCTCCGACAAGCCAATGTCGGAGTAGGGGGCCGCAACCGAGATGCCGTAGGGTGGGCAAAGGCGCAAAGCGCCGTGCCCACCATTTTCCCTGACGACGACTGCGGTGGGCACGCTTCGCTTTGCCCACCCTACCGGACCTCCCACCCCTCGACGAACCCACCCCCACGGCTTACCTGTGATGCCGTGCCGCCCCGCATCCTCAAATCCCCGGCCGAGACGCCAGTATTGCTGCCCGACCGCTTCCAGGCGTGGTTCGCGAGCCGCGGCTGGTCGCCGCGCGAGCACCAGCTCGCGTTGCTGGAAAAGGCACGCGAAGACGCCAGCGCGCTGCTGATCGCGCCCACCGGCGCCGGCAAGACACTGGCGGGGTTTCTGCCGACGCTGGTGGAGCTGTCGACTCGAGGAGCTGAACGGGACGCCGGCGCGAAGCAAAGTCTCGTCTCCACCGGTCGCAGCGTGCAGCGCAGTGCCGGTCTCCACACCCTCTACATCTCGCCGCTCAAGGCGCTCGCCGTCGATATCGCGCGCAACCTGGAGCGGCCGATTGCCGAGATGGGGCTGCCAATCAAGGTCGAGACCCGCACCGGCGACACCCCGGTGTCGCGGCGGCAGCGCCAGCGGCGCTATCCGCCGGATGTCCTGCTGACGACGCCCGAGCAGCTCGCGTTGCTGCTCTCCTCCGATGACGCGCCGTTCCTGTTCTCCTCCTTGAAGCGCATCGTGCTCGATGAGCTGCATGCGCTGGTGACGTCCAAGCGCGGCGATCTCTTGTCGCTTGGCCTCGCGCGGCTGTGGCGGCTGGCGCCGCAGATGCGCGCGATCGGCCTGTCCGCGACGGTGGCCGAGCCGGAATCGCTGGCGCGCTTTCTGGTGCCGCAACCCAGGGACAAAGCCGAATCGGCCGACATCGTCATCGCCGGCGGCGCCGCGCCGCCGCTGGTCGAGATGCTCGACACACGCGAGCGGCTGCCCTGGGCCGGTCACAGCGCGCGCCATGCGCTTCCTGAGATCTACGAGCTGATCAAGGCGAACAAGACCACACTGGTCTTCGTCAACACCCGCAGCCAGGCCGAGATGCTGTTCCAGAACCTCTGGAGCATGAACGATGACGGGCTCGCCATCGCGCTGCATCACGGCTCGCTCGACGTCGCGCAACGCCGCAAGGTCGAGGACGCGATGTCGGCGGGACGCTTACGCGGCGTGGTCTGCACCTCCTCGCTCGACCTCGGCGTCGACTGGGGCGACGTCGATCTCGTCGTCAATATCGGCGCGCCCAAGGGTTCTTCGCGTCTGATGCAGCGCATCGGCCGCGCCAACCACCGCCTCGATGAAGCCTCGCGCGCGGTGCTGGTGCCGGCGAACCGTTTCGAGGTGCTGGAGTGCCGCGTCGCGATCGACGCCATCGCCGAGAATGCGCAGGACACGCCGCCGCTGCGGACCGGCGCGCTCGACGTGCTGGCCCAGCACGTGCTCAGCTGCGCCTGCGGCGAGCCGTTTCTCTCTGACGAGCTCTACGGCGAAGTCCGCACCGCCGCGCCCTATGCCGATCTGACGCGCCAGGATTTCGACGACGTCGTCGATTTCGTCGCCTCCGGCGGCTACGCACTGAAGACCTATGAGCGCTTCGCCCGCATCAAGCAGGACAAGGAAGGGCGCTGGCGCGTCGCCAATCCAAAGGTGCGGCAGAGCTACCGCATGAATGTCGGCACCATCGTCGAGGACGACATGCTGAAGGTGCGGCTGGTGCGCTCGCGCGGCGGCGGCCAAGGAAAAGCCGGCGGCTCGACCGGCGTGATCGCGCGCGGCGGCAGGCTGCTCGGCGAGATCGAGGAAGCCTTCATCGAGGGCTTGAGCCCCGGCGATACCTTCGTGTTCAGCGGCGAGGTGGTGCGCTACGAGACCCTGGTCGAGGACCAGGTTTATGTCTCGCGCGCGCATGACAAGGACCCGAAAGTGCCGTCCTATATGGGCGGCAAATTTCCGCTCTCCACCTATCTCGCCGAGCGCGTGCGCCGTCTGCTCGACGACGGCCGCGCGTGGGGCGGCTTGCCGGAACAGGTGCGCGACTGGCTGTCGCAGCAAAAGGACGTCTCGCGCGTGCCCGCGGTGCGCGAGCTGCTGGTGGAAAGTTTCCCGCGCGCCGACAAGCATTACATCGTCTGCTATCCCTTTGAGGGTCGCCTCGCACATCAGACGCTCGGCATGCTGCTGACGCGCCGCCTCGAGCGCGCCCGTGCGCGGCCGCTCGGCTTCGTCGCCAACGAATATGCGATCGCAGTCTGGGCGCTCGGCGACTTGTCCTTCATGATCCGCGACGGCCGGATCGACCTCGACGCGCTGTTCGACCCTGATATGCTCGGCGACGACCTCGAGGCCTGGCTCGCCGAGTCGGCGTTGATGAAACGCACGTTCCGTAATTGCGCGATCATCTCCGGCCTGATCGCGCGCAGGCATACCGGCGAAGAGAAGAGCCGCCGCCAGGTGCTGTTCTCGACCGATCTCGTCTACGACGTCCTGCGCAAGCATCAGGCCGATCATGTCCTGCTGCGCGCCGCACGCGCGGATGCTGCCACGGGCCTGCTCGATCTGCGCCGCCTCAGCGACATGCTGATGCGCATCCAGGGCCGCATCACGCACCGGGAACTCGACCGCGTTTCCCCGCTCGCCGTCCCCGTGATGCTGGAAATCGGCCGCGAGTCAGTTTATGGCGAAGCTGCAGACGAGCTCCTGGCCGAAGCCGCCGATGAGCTGGTCAAAGAGGCGATGGGATAGAAGCAGGTTTTGACGTGGCGGCAGGCGCGCTGATTTCGGGGGATGTCGAGGACATGCGCGTTTCCAGAGTCACCATCAGCGATGTGACCTTCGCAACCGATCTTTCCGGTGCACTATTCTGGGAAGAGCAGCGCCTGCTCGTCGTCTCCGATCTGCATCTCGAAAAAGGCTCAAGCTTCGCCACCCGCGGCGTGCTGCTGCCGCCCTACGATACGCTGGCGACGCTCGGCCGGCTCGCTGCTGTCATCTCCCGCCATAACCCGCGCACTGTCATCGCGCTCGGCGACAGCTTTCACGACCGCACCGCGCATGAGCGCCTGTCGGCCGACGACCGCGATGCCGTCGCCGCGCTCCAGAGCGGCCGCGACTGGATCTGGATCTCCGGCAATCACGATCCGATGCTGCCGCGCGATCTCGGCGGCACCATCGCCGACGAGGTCGCGATTGGCCCGATCACCTTCCGCCATGAGCCGACCGGCGCGCACGGCGAGATCGCAGGCCATCTCCATCCAAAGGCTCGCGTCTCCGCGCGCGGCCGTTCGATGGAGCGCCGCTGCTTCGCCAGTGACGGGATGCGCGCCGTGATGCCGGCCTTCGGGGCCTATGCCGGCGGCCTCAGCATCCGCGACGCCGCGTTTGCAAAGATCTTTCGGAAAAACGGCTTTGTCGCCCATCTGCTCGGCGACCGCCGCGTCCACGCCATTGCCGCCTCGCGCTGCTATTGAGATCCCGGCCGTCGCGTTGTCGGCCGCTATCGGCCGAATGGGAACCTCGCGAACCGAAATTAGGACAGCATTCCATACGGTAGTCTTCCGGAATCGCCCAAGCCTGTTGTCGGCTCTAACGTCACTCTTGCCGGGGCTGGAATTTCTCATCCCGAACAAGATTGTAACCGGCAAAGGGGTCGCTGCGAGGCGGCCCCTTTCGATTCCGGCAAGTCGCAGGGGCTTCGGCGAGGACGGCCTCGCCATTCGTTCCAGAACAAATTAAGAACACTTTAGCAAGTCTTTGATATATCATTGTGATTCGGCGCGATGCCGACACAATATCTAGCGTCTGTCAGACTTTGCGAGGACTACATGTCCACCATTGCCTTCGATCAATTCGCCCTCACCCGGATCGCGGATTTCGCGCGCTCGCTGTCGCGGCTGCATCAGGCGGCGCGGCGCCAGAGGGTCGATGACGACCAGTTCGACCGCGAGTTCAACGCCGTGTGCCAGTCGATCTGGGGCTACACCATCGACGACGTCAGCGACGATCTGTTCTCGGCCGAGGACCATCTGTTCCTGGACACGCTGGACGAAGCGCATGCACGCATCTTCGCGGCCGAGCAGGGCTATGACCTCATCGGCGAGACGGGCATGCTGACCGACTGGTGGGGTTTCTGCTGGATGATTTTGGCCGAGAAGCGCGGCCTGCTCACGGCCGAAAACCGCGCTGCTGCGCGCGCGGCGATCGAGGAGAAATATCTGGCCGCGCCGAACGTGATCGGAGTGATCATCGGGCGCTAGCGCCGCAAACTCCGTCATTGCGAGGAGCGAAGCGACGAAGCAATCCAGAGTGTCTCCGTAGAGGCATTTCTGGATTGCTTCGCTGCGCTCGCCAGAGAGACTGAACTAATCCAGTCCCGCCCGCTTCGCCGGCTTTGTCGTCTTCGGCACCGTCACATCAGGCAGCGCCTCGCGCACGATCTCGGCCGGCGCCGGCGCATCCGCCGACACTGTCTCGGCGCGCACCGGTGCGACCTTCATCTCGCCGAGGCGCGCGCGAACCTGCGCGGTGAGGCCGGGATAGGAGGCGACGGGGGTGAAATCTGCGGCCTGGTCGTTGCCGACGCGAATGCCGGTATAGGCGACGAGGCCATCGGTGGTTGCGATCACGTCGCCGGCCTTCAGCGAGGAATCCAGCGCCAGGTCGACCGGAGCAAGGCCGACCGGCTCACGGCCGTTGCAGGTGCAGTCGGCGCGCAGCGCCTTGCGAT
Organism: Bradyrhizobium xenonodulans; assembly: GCF_027594865.1. Classification (NCBI taxonomy): domain Bacteria; kingdom Pseudomonadati; phylum Pseudomonadota; class Alphaproteobacteria; order Hyphomicrobiales; family Nitrobacteraceae; genus Bradyrhizobium; species Bradyrhizobium xenonodulans. The sequence continues at coordinate 7,882,064 of NZ_CP089391.1, read as the reverse complement.
AGGCGAACGCGTTCTCGCTGTCGGCGTAACGCTCGCCGGTCTGCGACGCAGCGCCGTCGATCGAGGAGCCGAAATAGACCTTGGTCGCGCTGGCAGGACAAAACGCCTGACACATCTGCGCGGGCGAGGTGAGGCCGCGCATCAACGGAAAATATTTGCCGTCGCAGCTGCGCACGCAGAAGGCCGGACCCGAGCCGCCGGCCGCAGCCGAACGCGTCGGCGGCACATATTGCGGGGTTGCGGCATTCTGCTGGCCGGTGAAGGGATCGGCGTAGGAGTTCGCCTGCTGCGGCACCTCGCGCTGCGGCCGCTGCTGCTGCATGCCGCCGAAGAAGAAGTCGAACAGGCCTTCGGCCGAAACCGGGGCGGGGGCTGCAAGCAGCGGGGCTGCCAGGGTGGCGGCAACAAGCATCGCGCGACGCCGCCGGCGCGCATGGGACAGGACTGTACGCAAACGCTTACTCCACCCGACGCTACTGAACCGGGCCGAGACCATCAGGTCTCAGCACATGATTCACCATAAGGCCGGATGGTAAATGAGGGTTGAACGGGGACGGTTTCCGCGGACTCTCGTGCCCCGGACGCAGTGCTGCGCGCCGCCCTTCGCGGCGCGCCGCTACGCGTTGCGCCGCGCCCGGGACATGAGAGCTGTTACGCCTTCAAAAACTCCGACGCCTTGTACAGCGAGCGGAACGGCAGGCCGGCCGCACCGAACGTGTCGGTGGCGCCTTCCTCGCGGTCGACCATGGTCAGCACCAGGACCACCTCGGCGCCGGTCTCGCGCACGGATTCCACCGCCTTCATCGCGGAGCCGCCTGTCGTGGTGACGTCCTCGACGATGACGACGCGCTTGCCTTCGAGCGTCTCGCCCCTGGGCAGGCCCTCGATCGCGAGCTTGGCGCCGTGCTCCTTCGGCTTCTTGCGCACGAAGAACGCCGCGATCGGATGGCCCTTGATCCAGGAGATCTGCGCCAGCGCACCAGCCAGCGGCACCGCGCCCATCTCGAGCCCACCGATGAAATCGAGCTGATCGTCCTTCAGCGCCTCGTAAGTCAGCTCGGCGAGCAGGGTCGCGCCCTCGGGGTCGAGCATGGTCGGCTTGAGGTTGAAGTAGAAATCGCTCTTGCGGCCCGACGCGAGCGTCACGTCACCGCGGCCGAAGGAGCGCCGGCGGATGATTTCGAACAGGCGGGCGCGGGAGGCTGATTTCGACACGGCGGTCCCTCGGGAGCGTTTTTGGAAGTGGCGGAATTTATCCGCGACGGCGGCGACATTCCAGAGGGGGAGGCTCCCGTCAACAGGGATCGGCCATCCCGGTCCGCCGGTTGTGGGGGTGCAACCTTCTGGAGTAGGTGGAAGCCAGATATCTCGGGAAGGAAGCGCCTAGAATGACCATCGAGCTGCACACCTGGAACACGCCAAACGGCCGCAAGATCTCGGTCGCGCTGGAGGAAATGGGACTGCCCTACAAGGTGGTCCCGGTGAACATCACCAAGGGCGAGCAGATGGCGCCGGGGTTCCTCAAGCTCAGCCCCAACAACAAGATCCCCGCGATCCTCGACCCCGAGGGTCCGGACGGCAAGCCCGTCGGCATCTTCGAATCCGGCGCGATCCTGCTCTATCTCGGCGAAAAGACCGGCAAATTCCTGCCGAAATCGCTCGCAGGCCGTATCCCGGTCTACGAATGGCTGATGTGGCAGATGGGCGGCTTCGGCCCGATGCCCGGCCAGGTGCATCATTTCATCGCGCTCGAGAACGAGCAGGACCGCGCCTACGGCCTGAAACGTTACATGGCCGAGACGCGCCGGCTCTACGGCGTGCTCGACCGCCGGCTGGATGGCCGCGACTTCGTCGCCGGCGACCTCTCGGTTGCCGATTTTGCCATCCTGGGCTGGGCCTGGCGTCACCCTCGCCACAAGGTTGATCTGGCCGATTTCCCCAACGTCAAGCGCTGGTACGAAGCCCTGATGGCGCGCCCGGCCGTGAAGCGGGGCATGGAGGCGAAGCTGGATTGAGCTTCTCTCTTACCCTCCCCTGGAGGGGGAGGGTCGACTCACATCGAGCGCAGCGAGATGTGAGGCGGGTGGGGTGATCTTTCCACGCGGGCACTGTCGAATGGGGAGGGACCTTCACCCCACCCCGTCACGCAATCTCGCCGTGCTCGATCGCGTGCCGACCCTCCCCCTCCAGGGGAGGGTAAGAAACGACCTCACACCTTCTTCGCTTCCACCGCCATCCGCACCGCGAGCCCTGCCAGCACTGTCCCCATCAGCCAGCGCTGCACCAGCATCCAGCTCGGCCGGCGCGCCAGGAACAGCGCGATCGATCCGGCCGCGATCGCGATCATCGCATTCACGCTGACGCTGATCGCGATCTGGATCGCCCCCAGCACCACCGACTGCGTCAGTACGCTGCCGGCGGCGGGATCGATGAACTGCGGCAGCAGCGCCAGATACAGCATCGCGATCTTCGGATTGAGCAGATTGGTCACGAAGCCCATCGCGAACAATTTGCGCGGGCTGTCGATCGCAAGCGTCTTCACCTGGAACGGCGAACGTCCGCCCGGCTTCACCGCCTGCCAGCCCAGCCACAACAGATAACCGGCACCGGCAAAGCGCAGCGCATCATAGGCAAATGGAATGGCGAGCAGTAGCGCCGTGATGCCGAACGCCGCGGCCAGCATGTAGAACACGAAGCCGAGCGCCACGCCGCCGAGCGAGACGATGCCCGCCGCGGGCCCCTGCGTGATCGAGCGTGAGATCAGGTAGATCATGTTCGGCCCCGGCGTGAGCACGAGACCGAGGCAGACGAGGGCGAAGCCGAGCAGGGCGGAGGTGTGGGGCATGGCTGAACCGGTGCGGGAGATGGCACGGTTCTAATATGCGATGGAGCGCTGGACCATCGCGCAATTGCTCGGAGGACAATTCAATTCGGCCGGCCCGTCGTAAAGGCGAACCAGAGCGCGATAGCGACCAGCGCGAGCGCGAAAATGCGGCGCACCGTCTTGCGGTTGTTCGCGACGTCGATGGTCGATTGCAGCGAGCCCGCCAGCGTGACGATCGTTGTGTGGATCAAGGTTGCGATGATGACATAGACGATGCTGAGAATCAGGGTCTGCCTGACGACCGATCCGGCTTCGGCGCGGACGAACTCCGGCAACACCGCCACATAGAACACGGCTGCCTTCGGATTGAGCAGGTTGGTGATCAGCCCGCGTCGGAACGCCGGCCATGGCCGCCCATCGCCATCGCCGGCTTTATCGGGCGCGATGTCTTCCCGGCCCGACCAGGCCTCCCAGGCCAGCCACAGCAGATAGGCGACACCACTCCATCGCAGCAGACCGTAGAGCAGCGGCGAATGATCGATCGCGGCGGCGAGGCCGAATGCCGCGATGACGCCGTAAGTCATGAGCCCGAGCGCAATTCCGGCCACCGCCGCAAAGCCCGTACGCATGCCGCGGGAAAGCGACAGCGCCGCGAGATAGGTCATGTTGGGGCCGGGCGTGATCTCGATCACGAGCGACGTCAGCGCGAAAGCGAGCAGCGCATCGAGATCACTCACCTGGGTTTGCCTCCGTGCCCGGCTCGGTTTCGAGCGCGCCGACGGATCAGTGTGCCTCGTCCCAATTGTTCGCCGCGCGCGCATCGACATGCAGCGGCACCGAGAGCAGCACGGCCGGGAACGGTGCGTCCTGCATCACGTGCTGCACGACCGGGAGCGTCGCCTCGACCTCGGCGTCCGGCACCTCGAAGATCAGTTCGTCATGCACCTGGAGCAGCATCTGCGCCGAGAGCTTCTTCTCGGCGAGTGCGCCCTCCACCCGCGTCATGGCGCGGCGGATGATGTCGGCGGCGGTACCCTGCAGCCGCGCGTTGATCGCGGCGCGCTCGTTGAACGCGCGCACCGAGGCGTTGGACGCCTTGATGTCGGGATAATACATCTTCCGGCCGAACAGCGTGGTGACGTAGCCGTTCTGCCGGCAGAAATCGCGCGTCTCGTCCATATAGGCGCGGATGCCGGGAAAGCGCTCAAAGTACTTCTTGATGTAGGCCGAGGCTTCCTCGCGCGCGATGCCGAGCTGGTTGGCGAGGCCGAACGCCGAGATGCCGTAGATGATGCCGAAATTGATCGCCTTGGCGCGGCGGCGGATCTCGCTCGGCATACCCTTGATCGGCACCCCGAACATTTCCGAGGCCGTCATGGCGTGAATGTCGAGCCCGTCGCGGAACGCCTGCTTCAGCACGGGGATGTCGGCGATCTCGGCGAGCAGGCGCAGCTCGATCTGCGAATAGTCGGCGGAGACCAGCTTGTGCCCTGATATCGCGATGAAGGCGCGGCGGATCTTGCGGCCATCCTCGGTGCGGACCGGAATGTTCTGAAGGTTCGGCTCGTTCGACGACAGCCGGCCCGTCGTGGTCGCGGCCAGCGCGTAGGTGGTGTGGACGCGATGGGTCTGCGGATTGACGTAGGTCGGCAGCGCGTCGGTGTAGGTCGATTTCAGTTTCGAGACCTGGCGCCACTCCAGAATCTTCCGTGGGAAATCGTGGCCCTGCTCGGCGAGTTCGTCGAGCACCTGCGCGGTGGTGGACCACGCGCCGGTCTTGGTCTTGGTGCCGCCCGGCAGTCCCATCTTGCCGAACAGGATGTCGCCGATCTGCTTGGGGCTGCCGACGTTGACCGGCTCGCCCGCGATCTCCTGGATCTCGGCCTCGACGCGGGCCGCGGTCTGGGCGAAGTCGCCTGATAGCCGCGACAGCACCTGGCGGTCGATCGAGATGCCGCGCCGCTCCATGCGCGCGAGCACCGACACCAGCGGCCGTTCCAGCGTTTCGTAGACCGTCGTCATGTGCTCGGCGACGAGGCGCGGCTTCAGCACGCGCCAGACGCGCAAGGTCATGTCGGCGCCTTCCGCCGACAGCGGCGCCGCCTTGTCGATCGGCACCTGATCGAAGGTGATCTTGCCCTTGCCGCTGCCGAGCAGCTCGCCCTCCTTCAGCATGGCATGGCTGAACCAGCGCTCGGACAGCGATTCCAGCCCGTGCGAGCCGCGGCCGGCGTCGAGCACGTAGGAGATGAGCTGCGCATCGTCGCTGTTGCGCAAGGTGATGCCGTGCTGCGCCAGCATCACGGCCGTGAACTTGACGTCGAAACCGATCTTGAGGATGCCTGGTGATTCCAGCACCGGCCGCAACGCCTCGATCGCGTCGTCATGCTTGACCTGATCCGGCGCAAGGCCCGCGTCGAACAGGCCGGCGCCGCCGCCGGATTGCTTGTGCGCCAGCGGCACGTAGCAGGCCTCGTTCGGCGCCAGCGCCAGCGCGATGCCGCAGAGATCGGCCTGCATCGGGTCGATGGAGTTGGCGCGGATCTCGATCGCGACATGACCGGTGTCATGGATGCGCGCGATGAAGGCGTTGAGCTCCTTCAGCGATTTGATCGCCTGGTACTTGCCGCGCTCGACCGGAAGCTTGCGCAGCGCCTCCTCGCGCGCAGCAGCCAGCGAGATCGGCGCGCCCTTGAGGCTCGCACCCTTGTCGCCCTTGTCGCCGCCCGTCGCGGTGGCCGCAGGAGCGGCGAAGAGATCGCCGGACGCGTCGGACGATCTTGCTCTTGCTGCGCCGTCGCCGGCCCTGGCGCCGCTGCTGTTGCTGGCATCGGCATCGACGTTGGCGGGATCGATCTGCGAATAGTCCGCGACGCGACGCGTCAGCGTGGTGAATTCCATCGCCTTCAGGAAGGCGATCAGCTTGCGCGCATCGGGCTCGTGGACGGCGAGATCGTCCAGCGGCACGTCCAGCTTCACCTTGTCGTCAAGCAGCACGAGCTTGCGCGAAATCCGCGCCTTCTCGGCGTTCTCGAGCAGCGCCTCGCGCCGCTTCGGCTGCTTGATCTCGCCGGCACGGAACAGCAATTGTTCGAGGTCGCCATATTCGACGATCAGCTGCGCCGCGGTCTTGATGCCGATGCCGGGCACGCCGGGCACGTTGTCGGTGGAATCGCCGGCGAGCGCCTGCACCTCGACGACCTTCTCCGGCGGCACGCCGAACTTCTCGATCACTTCGGGGATGCCAATGCGGCGGTCCTTCATGGTGTCGTACATGGTGACGCAATCGGTGACGAGCTGCATCAGGTCCTTGTCGGATGACACGATGGTCGCGCTCGCGCCGCGCTCGCAGGCTTCACGGACATAGGTCGCGATCAGATCGTCGGCCTCGAAGCCGCCCTGTTCCAGGCATGGCAGGTCGAAGGCGCGCACGGCCTCGCGGATCAGTGCGAATTGCGGAATGAGATCATCGGGCGCCGGCGGCCGGTGCGCCTTGTATTCGGGATAGATCGTGTTGCGGAAGGTGACTTCCGACTTGTCGAACACGATGGCCAGATGCGTCGGCCGGTTGTCCTCGGGCATGTCGCGGAGCAGCTTCCACAGCATGTTGCAGAAGCCGAGCACGGCATTAACCTGAAGTCCGTCGGACTTGCGGTTCAGCGGCGGCAACGCGTGATAGGCGCGGAAGATGTAGCCGGAACCGTCGACCAGGAAGATGTGGTCGCCCTTGCCGACCGCCTTCGCGGCGACGGGTTTGGCAGCAGCTGTCGCAGCAGCGGGCTTGGTGTCAGCTTTGGTGGAGGTCTTCGGGGCAGTTTTGGGCATGGCCGCAATGTATGAATTTTTGCGGGCTTTGACAGCCTCGGAAGGCCGTTTTTTGGGTAGCCGACGCCGCTATCCCCACTGTCATTCCCCACACCCCCGCGTCATTCCCCGCGAAAGCGGGGAATCCAGTACGCCGCGGCGTATCGATCAACAATTGCTGTCTCTGGAATACTGGGTCGCCCGGTCAAGCCGGGCGACGACACCGAGAATGCAGCTACTCCGCCGCCTGCAACACAGCCCCCGCCTTCTTCGGCGCAATCCAGAACGCGTCGGGCCGCTCGAACAGGAAGTACGCGTTGAGCAGCAAGGCGGCCCGCCAGATCGCCAGCGATCCGACCACGCCGGCGATGGTGACGATCAGTGACACCGTGCCGATATCGGGAATGACGCCGGTGCGGAGCAGCAGCGTACGCGTCGCCGCCATCGGCAGGAAGAAGGCAAGATAGATCACGATCGAATGCTCGCCGCAGAAGCGGAAGAAATTGAGCCAATGTGCGCGTGCGAGCAGCGTGCCCATCGTGATGATGGCGCCGGCGCCGGCAAAGCCGAGCACGAGCGAGACGATCTTCCATTCGCTGGCGCCAATCGCGACGAGGCCGGCATTCACCAGCGCCCAGGTCGCGAGCCCGGCGAGCGCCAGCACCGGATAGCTGCGCGCGCGATCGGACAGCGCGAACACGTAAGGCGCAAACAGAAAGCCGGAATAGAAGTAGACGAAGCGCGCGCAGAACTCGTCGATCGCGGTCCACCCCGTCGTGATGCGCGCCGTCTCGAGCGCGGCGGCAACGAGCCAGATCGCGGCCGGCGGCATTCGTCGTGTCAGTTTTGTGACGACGAAGAAGATCGGCAGCAGATAGATGAACCAGAGCGTGCCGAACGGCTCGATGAAGGATTCCAGATACAGCAGACCTGCATCGCGCCAGCTGGTTTCGGCCGCGAAGGCCGGCGCCTTGAAGCCGAACTGGATTGTCACCCAGACGACATAGAAATAGGCGAAATGCACCACCTTGCGGTCGAGATAGGTTCGCCAGTCGCGATCGATCACCAACGGCAGGAACAGGCCCGAAATCAGGAAGAAGTCTGGCATCCGGAACGGCTTTGCGAAGGCCACCAGAACGTGCATGAAACCGGTCTCGCCGGCGGCGAGCTCGACTCCCAGCACCGAATGCATCATCACGACCATGACGATGCAGATGCCTTTGGCATAATCGACCCAGTCGACACGCGCGACAGGAGAGGCCTTGGAAAGCCCGCTCGCGGCGATTGTGCCTGATGGTGCCATGGTGTCCCGTTTCGAGGCGTGTTCCGCCCGGCTCTGTATGGGCGCGGGGCAGTGTGGAGCCCAGTGGTTTCCGACTTCTTTACCGGTTCAATTCGCGTGCCGGTTTTTGCTTCGCAGACGGTTCCCTTCCGCCGGGAAAATGCTAAACCGCCCCTTAATTGGGGTTTCGTTAACCAAGCCAGAACAGGGTTTTTCATGCGAATCGCGATGATCGGAACGGGCTATGTGGGACTGGTGTCCGGAGCCTGTTTCGCGGATTTCGGCCACGACGTCACCTGCGTCGACAAGGACGAGAGGAAGATCGCAGCGCTCCATCGCGGCGAGATCCCGATCTACGAGCCGGGCCTCGATGAACTGGTCGCGGCCAATGTGAAGGCCAAGCGGCTCGACTTCACCACCGATTTGTCGAAGCCGGTCGCGGACGCCGACGCCGTGTTCATCGCGGTCGGCACGCCGTCGCGCCGCGGTGATGGCCACGCCGATCTCTCCTATGTCTACGCCGCCGCGAAAGAGATCGCGCAGTCGCTGTCCGGCTTCACCGTCGTGGTGACCAAGTCGACCGTCCCGGTCGGCACCGGCGACGAGGTCGAGCGCATCATCCGCGAGACCAATCCCAAGGCCGACGTTGTCGTCGCCTCGAACCCGGAATTCCTGCGCGAGGGCGCGGCGATCCGCGACTTCAAATTCCCCGACCGCGTCGTGGTCGGCACCTCCGACGAGCGCGGCCGCAAGGTGATGGGCGACATCTATCGCCCGCTGTCGCTGAACCAGGCGCCGCTGATGTTCACCGCGCGCCGTACCGCCGAGATGATCAAATACGCCGCGAACGCGTTCCTCGCGACCAAGATCACCTTCATCAACGAGATCGCCGACCTGTCCGAGAAGGCCGGCGCCAACGTGCAGGAGGTCGCACGCGGCATTGGCCTCGACAACCGCATCGGCACCAAGTTCCTGCATGCCGGTCCCGGCTTCGGCGGCTCGTGCTTTCCGAAGGACACCAAGGCGCTGATCAAGATCGCGCAGGACTATGACGTCTCCTTGCGCATCGTCGAGTCGGTGCTGGCGGTCAACGAGAACCGCAAGCGCGCGATGGCGCGGAAAGTGAGCCATGTGCTCGGCGGCAATCTGCGCGGCAAGACCATTGCCGTGCTCGGCCTCACCTTCAAGCCTGACACCGACGACATGCGCGATGCGCCGTCGATCCCGCTCGTTACCGGCCTGATCGACATGGGCGCGAAGGTCAAGGCCTTCGACCCCGTCGGCATGGAGCAGGCCAAGAGCGAGCTGCCCGACATCACCTATTGCGAGGACGCCTATTCGTGCGCGCAGGGCGCCGATGCGGTCGTCGTTGTGACCGAATGGACGCAGTTCCGTGGCCTCGATCTCGACCGGCTGAAGGCGACCATGGCGCAGCCCGTCGTGGTCGATCTCCGCAACATCTTCAGCCCGCAGGACATGGCGGCCGCCGGCTTCACCTACGAGAGCGTCGGTCGTCCGCCGGCGCAGGGCTGATAGTTACCCGCGATTGTCATACCCCGCGAAGGCGGGGTATCCAGTCATCCCGATCTTCGTGATGATCGGGATCTGAGTTTACTGGATCACCCACCCTCGCGCGCAATTGCGCACGAGGCGGGGCGATGACGGATCGAGCCTTTTGCCCCGCAACTTCGACACGCCCCTCCCGATCGATGCCGTGCTCGACGACCTCTCGCGCACGCTGGAGGCCCACAACGCGGCCGTGCTGGTGGCCCCTCCGGGCGCCGGCAAGACCACGCGCGTGCCGCTGGCGCTGCTCGATGCCCCCTGGACCAAGGGCAAGAAGATCATCGTGCTGGAGCCGCGCCGCATCGCCGCGCGCGCCAGTGCCGATCGCATGGCCAAGTCGCTTGGCGAGAGGGCCGGGGAGACCGTCGGCTATCGCGTCCGCTTCGGCTCGAAGATCTCGCGCGCGACGCGCATCGAGGTGGTGACCGAGGGCATCTTCACCCGTCAGATTCTCGACGACCCCGAACTGTCGGGTGTCGCCGCCATCCTGTTCGACGAATTCCACGAGCGCTCGCTCGATGCCGACATGGGCCTCGCGCTGGCGCGCGACGCGCAACTGGGCTTGCGCGAAGATCTGCGCATCCTCGTGATGTCGGCAACGCTCGACGGCGCCCGCGTCGCAAGACTGCTTGGCGATGCCCCCGTCGTCGAAAGCGAGGGCCGCGCCTTCCCGGTCGAGACGCGCTATCTCGGCCGCAAGGCGGATGCGCCGATCGAGCGGCAGATGGCCGATGCGATCGCGTCCGCGCTGCGCGCCGACGGCGGCTCGGTGCTGGCGTTCCTGCCGGGCGCCGCCGAAATCCGCCGCACCCAGAATTTCCTCGCTGAGCGCGTGCAGGACGCCTCTATCGAGATCGTGCCGCTGTTCGGCGCGCTCGATGCCGCCGTGCAGGACCGCGCCATTTCTCCCGCACCCAAAGGCATGCGCAAGGTCGTGCTCGCGACCTCGATCGCGGAGACCTCGCTCACCATCGAAGGCGTCCGCATCGTCGTCGATTCCGGCCTTGCCCGCGTGCCGCGCTACGAGCCCGACATCGGCCTGACGCGGCTCGAGACTGTGCGCGCCGCACGCGCCGCGGTGGATCAGCGCCGCGGCCGCGCCGGCCGCACCGAGCCAGGAATCTGCTACCGGCTCTGGGACGAGCCGCAGACGGCGTCGCTCGCGCCCTACACCCAGCCGGAAATCTTGAGCGCCGATCTGTCCTCGCTGGTGCTCGATCTCGCGCAATGGGGCGTCGCCGATCCTGCCGCGCTGTCGTTCCTGGATCCGCCGCCGCAGCCAGCCTGGAAAGAGGCAAAAAGCCTGCTCTCCGAGCTCAATGCGCTCGATGGCGACAGCCGCATCACGGCGGAAGGCAAGAGCTTGCGCGCGCTGGCGCTGCCGCCGCGGCTGGCGCGCATGATCGTGGATTCGCATCGCGCCGGCGAGGGCGAAGCCGCCGCCGAGATCGCGGCCATCATCACCGAGCGCGGGCTCGGGGGCGACAGCGTCGATCTCGAGCACCGCCGCGACCAGTTCCGCCGCGATCGCTCGCCGCGCGCCGCGAGCGCGCGCGATCTGGCGCGGCGCTGGGCCTCGCAGGTGGCGGCCTCGGAGAAAGCGGGCCAGCAGGACGATCTCTCGACCGGCCTGATGCTGGCCTATGCCTTCCCGGACCGCGTCGCACGCAATCGCGGCAACGGCAGCTTCGTGCTCGCCAATGGCCGCGGCGCCGCCGTCGAGCAGACCTCCTCGCTCGCGCGCGCGCCCTATATCGCGATCGGCGAGATGACGGGCACGGCGGCGAGCGGACGCATCCTGCTCGCCGCGCAGATCACGCAGGACGAGATCGAGCGGCATTTCGCCGAGCATATCGAGAGCATCGACGAGATCTCGTTCGATCGCGGCGCGATGGCGCTGCGCGCGCGGCGCAAGCGCGCGCTGCATGCGATCACGCTGTCGGAGGCGACACTGGCCGTGTCGCCCTCGGAGGACACCGCGCGCATCTTTGCAGATGGGTTGATCGCAGCAGGCCTCGACCGGCTGCCCTGGTCGAAGGCCGCAAAACAATGGCGCGACCGCGTGATGTTCCTGCGCAAGGCCGAAGGCGATAGCTGGCCCGATCTCTCCGACGACGGGCTGGTCGCGCGACGCGACGACTGGCTGGTGCCCGCGCTCTACGACAAGATCGCGCTCAAGGACATCTCGCCCGGCGATCTCTCCGATGCGCTGATGGCGCTGCTGCCCTGGGAGATGCGTGCGCGGCTCGATCGCGAGGCGCCGACGCATTTCGAGGCGCCGACGGGAAGCGTGCTTGCGATCGACTACGAGGCCGAGCAGGGGCCGACCATCGCGGTGCGGCTGCAGGAATTGTTCGGCCTCAACACTCATCCCTCAATCGCGGCCGGCAAGGTGCCGCTGGTGCTGGAATTGCTGTCGCCGGCGCAGCGCCCGGTGCAGGTCACGCGCGATCTCCCAGGCTTTTGGCGCGGCAGTTACAGCGCGGTTCGCTCCGACCTGCGCGGCCGCTATCCCCGCCATCCCTGGCCCGAGGATCCGGCGAGCGCGCTGCCGACCCGGCGGGTGAAGCCGCGCGGGACGTAAGGAATCAAGACCGCGCATTAACCGCCCGCTCATCCTTTTCGTCAAAATAGCACCACCCCAGCCGTGGCCTCGCTCGCGGATGGCCGTGGCCCGTGATGAAATCGAGCTTTCCGGCTCGGAAGTGGTGTGATGCGTAACATTATGATCCTCGCGGCCATCATGATCGGCCTCGGCACCTTCATGGCGCAGATGGCGGACAAGATGAGCTCTGCGTCCGCCACCTCGGTGCCGCGCACGACGGTCACGGTTGCGGCGACTGCGCCGGCCGGCGGCCGCACCCTCAGCATCCCCCGCGATGGTCGCGGCCATTTCCAGGCCGATGGCCGCATCGACGGCCAGCGCATCGGCTTCATGGTCGACACCGGCGCCTCCGTGGTGGCGCTCAACCAGACCTCGGCCGCGCGTTTCGGCCTGCGTCCCTCGCGCAGCGAGTACAACGCCACCGTCTCCACCGCCAACGGCACCATCAAGGCCGCGCGCACCCGCATCGCCATGCTCGATGTCGGCGGCCTCGTCGTGCGCGACGTCGATGCCATGGTGCTGCCCGACGAGGCGCTGTCGGAGAACCTGCTCGGCCTGTCCTTCCTGTCCCGCCTCAAGCGCTTCGAATACGCCAACGGCCAGATGGTGCTGGAGCAGTAAGTTCAGATCGCCGTGGGAGGGGCCTCCCATTGGGGCAAGCCGGGTGCTATATTCCGCCCATGAATACCCCCGAGGCGATTGCTATCCTGCAACGGTCCGAGCCGGCTCTACGCGAGCGGGGCGTTTTGCATGCCGCATTGTTCGGCTCGGTGGCGAGGGGCGAAAATCACTCCGGCAGCGACGTCGATATCATGGTTGAGATCGATCCGGATGCGCGGATCACGGTCTTCGACTACGTTGAGCTCAAGGAATACATTTCCAATCTTTTTGGTGAGCCGGTTGACGTCGTCAATCGCGACGGTCTGAAATCATACGTCGCTCCCGCCGCGACGGCTGATGCTGTCTATGCCTTCTGATCGCATCGACGGGACTTTGCGGGACATCTTGCATCACATCGATTTGGCGACCGAGTTCGCCGGAGGTCTCGATCGCGAGGGATTCGCGGCGGACCTGCGCGCGGTCTATGCAGTGACGCGATGTCTGGAGATTATTTCGGAAGCGTCTCGTCGCCTGCCAGAGGAATTGAAGGAGAGGCACCCAGCCATCGCATGGAGGCAGATGGCTGCGGCGGGCAATGTCTATCGCCACAACTATGAGGATGTTGCAGCCCGTCTTGTGTGGGAGACCGTTCAACAGGCACTGCCACCTCTTAGGGCGGCCATCGAAGACGAGATGGCACGTTCATAGCCGACCCGGCCAGACATGCAGGTCTCCCCCAGCGCACCATTTCCCGTTACCAAACTGCCGCAATTATAAGCCATAAGCTGCCATTCCCGCCTTCCGCTGCGGCCCGGCATTCGCTAAGCCTGCATCAATTCCCGCCTTTTTCACGAGACCGTCTCAATGTTTCCCAAGCCGAAACCCGTCTTGCTGCCCAACACCTACGCCTTCGAATCCGAACCGATGGTGAAGCCCACCGGTTTTCGCGAATACGACGCGCGGTGGCTGTTCCAGAAGGAAATCAACCTGATGGGGATCCAGGCGCTCGGCATGGGGCTGGGCGCGCTGATTGCCGAGCTCGGCGTCAAGCAGGAGATCGTCACCGGCCATGATTTTCGCGGCTATTCGGCCTCGATCAAATATGCGCTGATCTCCGGCCTGATGGCGGCGGGCTGCAAGGTGCACGACATCGGGCTTGCGGTGACGCCGATGGCCTATTTCGCGCAATTCGACCTCGACGTGCCCTGCTGCGCCATGGTCACGGCCTCCCACAACGACAATGGCTGGACCGGCGTCAAGATGGGCGCCAACCGTCCGCTGACCTTTGGTCCCGACGAGATGACGCGGCTGAAGGAGATCGTGCTGGGCGCCGATTTCAAGAACAAGGCCGGCGGCTCCTACCAGTTCCACGAGAACTATCCGGCGCGCTACATCGCCGATCTGACCAATCGTCCGAAGCTGACACGCAAGCTCAAGGTCGTCGCGGCCTGCGGCAACGGCACCGCAGGCGCGTTCGCGCCGCAGGTGCTGGAGGCGATCGGCTGCGAGGTGGTCCCGCTCGACACCGAGCTCGACCACACCTTCCCGAAATACAATCCGAACCCCGAAGACATGGAGATGCTGCACGCGATCCGCGATGCGGTGCTGCATCACAAGGCCGATGTCGGCCTCGGTTTCGACGGTGACGGCGACCGCTGCGGCGTCGTCGACAACACCGGCGAGGAGATTTTTGCCGACAAGGTCGGCGTGATGCTCGCGCGCGACATGTCGGCGATCCACAAGGACGCGCAGTTCATCGTCGACGTGAAATCGACCGGCCTGTTCGTCACCGATCCGGTGTTGCAGAAGCAGGGCGCCAAGGTCGCCTATTGGAAGACCGGCCATTCCTACATGAAGCGCCGCACCAACGAGACCGGTGCGCTCGCGGGCTTCGAGAAGTCCGGCCATTTCTTCTTCAACAAGCCGTATGGACGCGGCTATGACGACGGTCTCGTCTCGGCAATCGCAATCTGCGACATGCTCGACCGCGCGTCCGGCAAGTCGATGGCCGATTTGAAGAACGCGCTGCCGAAGACCTGGTCGTCGCCGACCATGTCACCGCATTGCGCCGACGAGACCAAATACGGCGTCATCGACCAGGTGGTGAAGCATTTCGAGGGCTTGCAGGCGAAGGGCGCGAAGATCGGGGGACAAGCGATCCGCGATCTCGTCACCGTCAACGGCGTGCGCGTCACAGTCGAGGACGGCAGCTGGGGCCTGGTGCGCGCCTCCTCCAACAAGCCCGAGCTCGTGGTCGTGGTCGAGAGCCCGGTCTCCGAGCAGCGCATGCACGACATGTTCGAGATGGTGAACAGCGTGCTGCGCATGCATCCCGAAGTCGGCGAGTACAACCAGAAGATCTGAGCGCTCCGGCGCGCTCAGCCTCCCGGCGGGCCGAACAGCGCGCGGAGCTTTGCGCCCGCGCCCTGCGCCTTCCGGGCATCGCTCAGCATCGCGAACCATTCGCCGAGCGCGATCCGGATCGGATTGAAGGACGCGATGCCGCCGATGAGACCGAAGCGGAGCGGCTGGTCTCCGGGACGTTCGGCAAAGGTGCCGAACAGGCGGTCGAACACGATCAGGATGCCGCCGTAATTCTTGTCGAGGCACGGCTGATTGCAGGCATGATGCACGCGATGGTGGCTCGGCGTGTTGAGCACCAGTTCCAGCACGCCGAGCTTCGGCGCGAAGTCGCTGTGGATGAAGAACTGGTAGAACAGGTTGATCCCCAGCATCGCCACGATCGCGAGGGGATGGAAGCCGAGCAGCGCCAGCGGCAGGAAGAACAGGAAATTTCCCGAGATGTTGCCGGTCCAGCCGAGCCGGATCGCCGCCGTCAAATTCAACCGCGTCGTCGAGTGATGCACCGCATGCGTCGCCCACATCCAGCGAACGCGATGCGAGGCGCGGTGCTGCCAGTAGTAGAGGAACTCGCTGCCGATGAACAATCCCGCGAGCGCGGGCGGGCTGGTCTGCGCGAAGTCGAGCAGGCGGTGCTCGTACAGGAAGGCGAAGGGCACGGAGAGGATTCCGGCCTCGACCGCGCGCAGCACGTTCTGTCCCAACGCGACGCCGAATGACGCGACGCTCTCGCGCCAGTCATGTGTCTCGCGATGCGCGAGCCGGCCGACGCCGTATTCGAGCAGCATCAGGCCGATCGCCGTTGCGAGGATCACGCGGCGGAGGCTCGGGTCGAGCAGCAGTGAAGCGTAGCCCACGGCATCCTCCTATTTCGGCGCGACGCCGGCGCTGACGGCGCCGTCTCTCAGCGCCTGCGCGCGGGGCAGCGTTTGTGCGCAGGATGCGGTGAGCTGGCCGGCATGGGTTTGCAGGCAGGCGAGGATGCGACCGCCCCCGGGCGTGACGTCACTGCACAGGCGGTCATAATCGGCGCGGCAGGCCTGCATGACGGCCCTCGCTTCGCTGCGCATTTGCGGCGTGATCTGCGTTTGCAGCTGGCTCTGGGCGAATGCGGATGTCGAGGCGGCGAGACCGAGCGCGACGATGATTGCGGTCTGCGGAAGCGGGAGGCGGCGAAAAGTCGATGACATGGTGCTCATCCTTTCTGATCTGGCGAAGCTGGCCGTCGCCGCGCGGGGCCGGCGCGGCGACGGCGGTGACGTCAGCGCGAGACCGTGCCGGTGCGGGTATAGGTGTTGCCGGCGGGACCGGTGCGGGTGACGTTGCGCGAGCAGCTTCCATTGGCGCAGCCGCCCGTCGCGGTGACGCTCGAGGTGCCGCGCGGTCCGGAGGCGGTCGCCGACCGCGTCCAGGCATTGGCGTCCACTGCTGCGGCAACCGAGAGCGCGCCGATGACGAGGGTGGAGAGAAAGAGTTTCTTCATGGTCGTCGTCTCCTTGAGGGCTTTCCGTAAGCGGAAGCCATGCGAGGAGACTGGAGCCGCGGCGTCGGCGCTGCATCGCCGGGAGGAAACGATTGTTATGAGTTTGTCGGACGCATGTAACACTATGTAACAACGGGGACGGCGCCCTTGCGTGGCGCGTGCCATTGCCCACAATGCAGCCATGAGCGCGCATTCGGCCACGATTCTCATGGTGGAGGACGATCCCGAGATCAGCCGCCTCGTCGCCGACTTCATGCGGCAGGAGGGGTTCGAGGTGGCGTGCGTCGCGGACGGCAAGGCGATGGACGCGATGCTTCAGCGTGTGCGGCCGGATCTCGTGATCCTCGACCTGATGTTGCCGGGCGAGGACGGCTTGTCGATCTGTCGCAGGCTGCGCGCCGACGATTCGATTCCCATTCTGATGCTCACCGCCAAGAGCGACGAGATCGATCGCGTGGTCGGCCTCGAGATGGGCGCCGACGACTATTTGGCAAAACCGTTCGGACCGCGCGAGTTGCTGGCGCGGGTCCGCGCCATCCTGCGGCGTGCCAGCGGACCGTCGCTCAAGCCCATGGTTCGCCGTTTTGCATTCGACCGGTTCGTGGTCGATCTCGACGCGCGGAGCGTCGAGACGCTCGACGCCGAGACCGAGGCGCTGCAGCTGACCAGCGCGGAGTTCGACCTGCTCGGCTGTTTCGTGCAGCGGCCGCGCCGCGTGCTCACCCGCGACCAGATCCTCGACTGGACCCGCGGCCGCTCGGCCGAGCCATTCGACCGCACTGTGGACATGCTGATCTCGCGGCTGCGCCGCAAGCTCGACGGCGCAAGCCCTGGCTCGAACCTCATCACGACGGTGCGCAACGGCGGCTATCTGTTCACCGCGACCGTCAAGCAGGTGTCGTGATGCTGCGGGTGACGCTCGCCGCGCGGCTGGCCCTGATCGGACTGGTCGGATTCATCGTGATCGTCACCGTCGTGGTGGCGATCTTCTACCGGACGACGGTTCAGGAGAACGAGCTGACGCGTCCTTCGCCGGCGCGCCTCGATGCGCTCGCGGCCCTGGTCGAGCGCACGGCCATCGATTCGCGAGCGGCCGTTCTCGATGCGGTGTCTTCGCCCCAGTTCAATGTGCGGATCGTGCCGTCCGGCGCCCCGGTCAGCGGCGAGACGCCGCCACAGCAGCAGCAATTGCGCGACACCTATGCGGCCGGTCTTTCGGGGCGCCCGGTCGAGATCGTGTCACCGCCCGATCATCGCATCAGCCGGGCGTTTCCGCGGATCGCGCGGCTGATGGCCAATGCGATCGAATTCCGGATCGGTCTGCGCGGCGGCGAGATGCTGATCATCGATGCCTATACCCGCCTGCCGGTCACCCCGCTCGGTCTTCCCGTCGGCTTCGGGGCCGGCCTGTTGGGATCGATCGTGGCGCTGCTCGCGTTGCTCGTCATGCAGCGCGAGACGAGGCCGCTGGCGAGGCTGGCCGCCGCGGTCGACCTGTCGGCCGATCCGCCGCCGCTGCCGGATGCAAGGCGCAGCGCGCCGGAAATCCAGGCCGTCATCGCCGCGTTCAATCGGTTGCAGGGGCGGCTTGCGGAGATGCTGCGCGCACGCATGACGCTGGTCGGCGGCATCGCCCACGATGTCAGGACCTTCGCGACGAGGTTGCGGCTGAGAGTCGAGCACATACCGGATGATGCCGAGCGGCGGCGGGCGGTTGCGGATATCGACGACATGATCCGGCTTCTCGACGACGCGCTGCTGTCGACGCGGGCGGGCGCCGGGGGGCTGTCGCAGGAAATGGTCGAGCTCGCCGCGCTGATCGCCGCCGAGGTGCACGACCGGCGCGTTCAGGGCGCACCGGTCGATCTGGTCACGGACGAGCGCATGCGGAATGCGGTCGTGCTCGGCGATCGGCTGGCGTTGCGGCGGATCTTTGCCAATATCGTCGACAACGCGCTCGCCTATGGTCATGCGGCGCATGTGCGGGCCGCTCTGAAGGACGGCGCGATCGTGGTCTCGGTCGACGATGAGGGGCCGGGCATTCCTGCCGATCAGCGGCAGACCGTGCTGGAGCCATTCCATCGGCTGGAGAAGTCGCGCAACCGCGCGACCGGCGGCGCTGGCCTCGGCCTCGCCGTGGTGCGCAGCCTGGTCGAGGCCCATGCTGGCACGATCGAGATTGGTGCGGCTCCGAACGGGGGCACGCGCGTCGAGGTCGCGCTGCCGGTGTTTCAACCGGCTTAGAGCGTTTTCGAGCGAGGTGGATACCGGTTCGCGTGAAGAAAACGCGTCAACCAAGACTCTGGCGTCAGGCCGCCACCACCGCCGGGATCGGCAGCGTGGTCACCGACTTGATCTTCTCCATCGCGAAGCGCGAGGTGACGTTCTTGAGCGGCACCGCGCTGATCAGCTTCTTGTAGAAGATGTCATAGGCCTGCATGTCCGCGACCACGACGCGCAGCATGTAATCGACGTCGCCGGCCATGCGATAAAACTCCATCACCTCCGGCATGGCGCTGACGGCCTCGGCGAATTTTTTCAGCCAGGCATCCGAATGATCGGCGCTCTCGACCGAGACGAACACGGAGATACCGAGCCCGATCTTGTTCTGGTCGACCAGGGCCACGCGCTTGATGATCACGCCGTCGGCCTCCAGGCGCTGGATGCGCTTCCAGCAGGGGGTCGAGGACAGCCCGACGCGGTCGCCGATTTCGGCGACGGACAGGGAGGCATCTTCCTGGAGCACCATCAGGATCTTGCGGTCGATGGCGTCGAGGCGGCGGCTGGTCTCGGGGATCTGGACGGCGAGGTCAGTCATTTGAAGAACTTTGTTCCAATACGATGGCTGCTTTCACTCATATATAGAAAAATCTTCTATCGCAAGCTCATAATCTTGGCGTCCCCGCAGAATGGCTCTAAAGCCCTTTCCGTAAAAGTTCTTCAACTTCAATGCGTTGGGGTGCGGCCGGGCCGCCTCCATGGCGGGTGCATTTCAGCGCTGCGGCAGCCGCGGCGAATCGCAGCGCCTCCCGCATCCCGCTACCCTCAACGAGCCGAAGCGTGAAGGCGCCATGGAAGACGTCGCCGGCGCCGAGCGTATCCACGGCCTCGACCGGGAAGGCCGGCGTCTCCTCGAGCCCGCCCGTCTCGTTCAGCCAGATCGTGCCGCGCGGGCCGCGGGTCGCGGCCAGGAAGGCGGGCGTCAGCCGCGAGAGGCGCATCAAGGCCTCGCCGTCATCGGCAATGCCGGCCGTCTCCTGCACCTGCTCGCTGGCGAACAGCAGATGCGAGGCGGCAGTGAGCAGGCCGTCCTGCAAGGACATCGCGCGATCGACGCCGCCGATGACGGGAATGCCGCGTCGACGTGCTTCGGTGCAGAGGTCAACGCAGAACGATGCGCAGCGGCTCTCGACGAGGACGGCCTGGCAATCGGCGAGCAGCGCATCAGCGTCCGCTAGCTTCACCGTCCACAGCGCAGGATCACGATAGATGGTCAATGTCCGTTCGCCCGTCGCATCGATGATGATCGCAGAGACGGGCGTGGTCACATCGGGCATGTGCACGATGTGCGAGGTGTCGATGCCCTCGACGGCCATCCGCTCCAGAATGAAACCGCTCGATGTCTCCCGCGTATCGCCCATTGGCCCTGCGAACGAGACGCGGCCGCCGAGCCGCGCCATCGCAATTGCGGCATTGAGGGCGTTGCCGCCGCAGATCTCGGCGAGATGCGTGGCGTTCGCTTTGCTGCCGCGCGCGGGCATGGCCTCGACCCGGAAGGTGAGGTCGCGCACGGGAATGCCGATGCAGAGGATGCGCGGCGCGGTCTCGGATGGCGCCATCGGCGGTCAGCCCTTGTCGTGCACCCAGCGGCCGAGCAAATGGTGGGCGATGGCGAAGGGATGCGGTCCAGCGAGCCCGTCCGGATGGGTCCGCGTCAGCATTTTGGCGGCCTCATCGCGTGTGAACCAGCGTGCGTCCTCGAGCTCCAAGTGGTCGACGACGACATCCTCGCTCACGGCCCGCGCGCTGCAGCCGATCATCAGCGATGACGGATAGGGCCAGGGCTGCGTCATGTAATACTGCACGTCGGTGCAGCTTATGCCGGATTCCTCAAGGATCTCGCGGCGGACCGCGTCCTCGATGGTCTCGGCCGCTTCGACGAAGCCGGCGAGACAGGAATACATGCCGGGTGGAAACTGCTTCTGGCGGCCGAGCAGGCATTTGTCGCCGGAGGCCACCAGCATGATCACGACCGGATCGGTACGCGGAAAGTGCTCGGCCTTGCAGCTCGGGCAGTCGCGCTTCCAGCCGCCTTCCTTCATCGCGCTGCGGGTGCCGCAATTGGCGCAATAGCCGTGGCGCTGATGCCAGCCCACCATCGACTTCGCCATCGCGATCGCCGATAGCTGGTCTGGCGGAATCGCGCCCTGCATCGCCATGCCGCGCAGCTCGGTGACGGTGTAATCCTCGCGGCCGACGAGCTTTTCGGCCGCCGCCTGCGACATTCCCATGCCGAACACCGCGGCGCCGTCGCGCAGGCCCAGGAAGACCGTGCCGGGATTGGCGCCGCATTTCAGCGCCTCGTCGATCGATAGCAGCGCGCGCGTCCTGTCGCCCTCGCGCTTCACCAGCAGCGAGTCGCGGTAGACGACATAGGCGCGCGACGACGGCTTCTGCTCCATCGCGAACAGTTTCTGGTCATCGCGGCGCAGATGCGCGGCGCGATCGAGCACGTTGGTGACGAAGGCCGGCTGTCCCAGCGGAAACGCGTCGAATGCTGACATGTCTTGTTCTTTCAACCCAACCAGATTTTTCGGCGAAGCGCGCTGATGAAATTCTGAACTTCAGTGGCGTCGTGCGCCAGCGGCGGCATCACGCCCCAGACCGGACGCGGCCAGGCCGCATCACCGGTGCGGCGCGCGATGATGTGGACGTGAAGCTGCGGCACGAGATTGCCGAGCGCGGCGACATTGAGCTTGTCGCATTTGGTGATCTCCTTCAGCGCGCGCGAGACGCGGGAGATCTCCGTCATCAGCTGCGCCTGCTGCACCTCGTCGAGATCGATGATCTCGACCGCGTCAGGGCGCCGCGGCACCAGCAGCAGCCAGGGATAATGCGCGTCCTTGATGACCAGCACCTTCGACAGCGGCAGATCGCCGATGTCGATGGTGTCCTCTTTCAGGCGGGAGTGCAGCGACCAGGCAGGATCAGACATATGCGTTTCCGGATGGCCCGGTGGGTCGGGCTTGTTGGGCACGACCATACGATAGGGAGTTAACGAGGGGAAGGATTGGGCTCCTCTGCAACTGCATACACGGTCGTCGTCCCGGACAAGCGTAGCAAAGCAGAGCGCCGATTCGGGACCCATAACCACAGGGAGGAGTGCTTCGCGAGCCGGCAACTCCGAGTCTTCGCCTAATGCAATCCTTTGGCTATGGGTCCCGGGTCTGCGCTGACGCTTGCCCGGGACGACAGTGAGTTTGTGGCAGCATCGGTGGCTAAGTGACGCGGAAACTACGCCTCCGCGATCACGCGCGCATTGGCGCGGACCGAGGCTTCGCTGACGCGGATGCCCAGGCCGGGACCGTCCGGCACGACAACGTGACCGGCACGATTGGCGACGCGCTCTTCCAGCACGTCCTCGGTCAGGACGTGATGCGGCATGTAGAACTCGCAGCCGAGCGAGATGCCCGGCGTTGCTGCGATCAATTGCGTGCCGGCGGCAAGGCCAATGCCGCCCTCCCACAGCGTGCCGCCATAGCCGGGCAGGCCGGCGATGTCGGCGATCGCCATGATCGCCTGCGCCTCGAACAGGCCGCCGGCCTTCATCAGCTTGATCGAGACGGCATCCGCTGCCTCGCGGCGTACCACCTCCATCATGTCGCGGCGGTCGAAGCAGCTTTCGTCGGCGAGCACAGGCGTTTCCAGCGCCGCGGTGAGCTGCGCCATCACGTCGAGAAATTTGCGCGGCACCGGCTGCTCGATGAAGGTCGGCGCGAACTCTTCGATATCGCGCAGGATTTTTATGGCGCCGAACGGCGCCAGCGCCTGGTTGTAGTCGACGCGCAGATCGACGGTGTCGCCGAATTCTTTCCGGATCGCCTCGAGATGATCGAGGTCCTCGCGATGCGGCTTGACGCCGGTCTTGACCTTGTAGATGACGTTGCCATCAGGAACCATTTTTCGCATGCGCTCGAGATCGGCGGCGAAATCGGGATCGGCGATCGAGAAGGAGAGGGGAATCGTGTCGCGCACGCGGCCGCCGAGCAGGTCGGCGACCGACAGCCCCGAGGATTTGCCGACGGTGTCGAGCAGCGCCATCTCGATCGCGACCTTGGCCTCGGCATGTCCGACCAGCGCGCGGTCGAGCTCCGCCATCAGCGCGCGGATGCGGCGCACCGGCTTGCCGAGCACGATGGGGCGCAGATAGATGTCGAGCGCGGAGAAGGCCGCTTCCGGCGTTCCGGTAAAGACTTCCCACGGCGCCGCTTCGCCCCAGCCGACCACGCCGTCGTTTGACGTCAGCTCGATCAGCACGCGCTTCACGGTGCCCTTGACGTTGCCGACGCCCTGGAGGCGCGCCATCTTGATCGGGCTTTCGATCAGGAACAGCCTGAGACGTTCGATGGTCGCTTCGCTCATGTCAGGCCTCCATTGACGTGCCAGACCTGGCCGGTGACGTAGGATGCTTTGGGAGACGCCAGGAAGGCGATGATCTCGGCCACTTCCTCCGGCCGCCCGCGGCGGCGCATCGGGATCAGCGCTTCCGTCGCGGCGATCTGTTCGGGCGACAGCCGGCTCTCGCTCGGCTTGTCTTTGAGGATGAGGCCGGGTGCAACTGCGTTGACATTGATGCCGTCCGTCGCGAGTTCGACCGCAGTGAGGCGCACCAGCGCTTCCAGCGCGGAGCGGCTCGCGGCGGTCGCGGCAAAGGGCGCGAATTCGGGCCGGATCGCGTGTGCGACGAACGACGACACCGCGACGATCCTTGCATCACGGCCGGCACGCAGCAGCGGCAGCGCGGCTTCGGTGAGGCGCGTAAAGGCCAGTGCGGACTCATCCATCGCGTGGCGGAATTGATCCGCCGGCGTGCCGATGGCGCTGCCGCGGCGGGCGTGGCCACCGACCAGGATCAATCCGTCGAGCCGGCTGAAAGCGCGTTGCGCAGCCGCGATGGCGTCGGTGACGGCTGCCTCCTCGGCGAGATCGCCGAGGCATTTTGCGACAACAGCGCCTTGAGCTTCAGCCTCCGCAGCCGTGGCGTCGAGACCTTCTGCGTTCGAACGCGTGTGCAGCAGCAGGGCAACGCCCGGCGCCGCGAGAAGTTTTGCGGTGGCGCGGCCGATGCCGCTGGCGGCACCGGTGATGAGATAGACGCGGTTGATATCGGGCATCACGGTGTTGCGTTGGCCGGCGGCAATGCGCCGGTGCGGTGGAAATGGCTGAGGAAGGCGCGCGTCGCAGCTTCCTGCGGATTGTCGATCACCTGACGCGCGGGACCTTCCTCGACGACGATTCCGTCGCGCATGAAGATGAGGCGGTCGGCGACCTCGCGGGCAAACGCGATCTCGTGGGTCACGATCACCATGGTCATGCCCTCCGATGCGAGTTGCTGGATCACGTTCAAGACCTCGCCGACAAGCTCGGGATCGAGCGCGGACGTGGCCTCGTCGAACAGCATCACATCCGGCTCCATCGCAAGCGCGCGTGCGATCGCGACGCGCTGCTTCTGGCCGCCGGAGAGCGTCGCCGGATATTGATCCGCCTTCTCGGCAAGGCCCACCTTGGCAAGCTGCGCCCGCGCGAGCCTTTCGGCCTCCGCCTTCGCCATGCGCCGCACCGTGACGGGTCCTTCCATCACGTTCTGGAGCGTCGTCATGTGCGGAAATAGATTAAAGTGCTGGAACACCATGCCGGTGGTGGCGCGGAAGCTTGCGAGTGTCTTCACATCGGGGAGTTTTGCGCCGTCACCGAACGCGAAGCGCGTCTCGCCGACGCGGACGCTGCCGCCGTCGGGCACGACCAGCAGGTTGATGCAGCGGAGCAGGGTGGACTTGCCCGAGCCGGACGGCCCCATCAGCGCGACCACGCCGCCCTTGGCGACGTCCAGATTGATGTTCTTCAGGACCTCGTTGCTGCCAAAGCTCTTGCGAAGGCTGCGGATCTCGATTTTGGACGTCTCGCTCATTCGCTGACCGCCAGTCGCTTCTCGCCGCGCCGGACGAGGATAGTCAGCGGAATCAGGATCGCTGCATAGGCGACCGCGACGGCGGTGTAGGTTTCCAGCGGCCGGTAGCTGTCATGGGCGGCGACCTGGCTCTGGTAGACGAGATCGGGCACCGCCAGCACCGAGACCAGCGAGGTGTTCTTGAACTGGATGATCGACTGGTTCATCAGCGCCGGAATCATGCGCTTGATCGCCTGCGGCAGCACGATGCGCCGCATGCTCTGGCCCGGCGTCATGCCGAGCGCGGCGCCGGCTTCGGACTGGCCCTTGTCGATCGAGATGATGCCGCCGCGAATGATCTCGGAATAGAACGAGCCACCATAGAGCGACAGCGCCAGCGCCGAGGCCGTGATCGGCGTCATCTCGACGCCGGCCAGGATCGGCAGCGCGTAGTAGAACCAGATCAGCTGCACCAGGATCGGCGTGCAGCGGAACGCCTCGATGAAAGTGAGGGCGACGAGGCGCACCGCCTTGAAGCGCGACAGGCTGCCGAACGCCCCGAACAGGCCGAACACGAGGCCAAGCACCACGATCACCACGGTGAAGCCGACCGTGACGCCGAGCCCGTTGAGAAAGAGCCAGCGATAGCTCCAGAGGATGCCGAAGTCCCACTGATACATGCGTGTTCTCTTGCTTCACCTCTCCCGCTTGCGGGAGAGGTCGCGTCGCATCGAAGATGCGGCACGGGTGAGGGCTCTTTCCTCTGGGGGGGTCTTGCCAGTGGAGACACCCTCACCCCAACCCTCTCCCGCAAGCGGGAGAGGGAGAGAAGCGAAGTGCGCCGCGCCAGCCGGACCCAAACTCATTACACCTTAGAGCGACACGCCCGGCGGAATGTCCGCTTCCGTCACGCCCACCAGCTCCATGTTGGTGATGATGGCGTTGCGGATGAAGCCGAGGCCCTTGTTGAAGTCGATCCAGGTGTTGACGTAGTCGCGCCAGGTCTTGTCGGTCTCGCGGCGGAAGCCGGCGTTGGACGTCGTCGCAAAGATCGGGGTCGGCAGCACGAGCTGGCCGAGCGAGGGGTTCTTCTTCAGCACGGTCAGCGACAGCATGGTGATCAGGCATTGCGCGTCGACGCGGCCGGTCTGCAGCGCGGCGGTGGCATCGTCCGCGGTCTTCAGCCGGGTGATCTGCGCCTTCGGCGTCAGGCGGCTGACGACCTGGTCGTGCGAGGAGCCCTGGTCGACGGCGATCTTGATGTCGGGCGAGTTCAGCTCGGCCCAGCTCTTCGGCTTGAAGTCCTTCTTGCAGAGGATGGCAAAGGCGTTGTTGAAGACCGGCACCGAGAAGTCGATCACCAGCGCGCGCTTCGGGGTCGGGTTGAGGCCGAAGAAGATGTCGATCTTGTTGGCCTGCAGGTCGAGCACCGAATTGCCCCAGGTGGTTTCGGTGATCTCGAGCTCGGCCTCCATGTCGTCGGCGAGCGCCTTGGCGATGTCGACGTAGAAGCCCTTCCACTGTCCGCTGGACAGATCCTTCATGTAATAGGGCGCGCCGCCGCCGACCGCGCCGATCCGCATCTTCTTGGTCCGGCGGATGCGGGCGAAGGTCGATTCGTTGGGATCGGCGGCTTGCGCCACGGCGGGCGAAGCCAGCGCGCCCGCGGCCGCCGCGCCGATGGCGCCAAGTCCGACAATCGATGCAACATCACGACGTGTAACCATTGGGATCAATCGCTTTTCTGGTTGGACGGAGTTCCACCGAGCGTTCTTATCAAGGCGGCCGAGGCTGCGAAAGCACAGCCTATTGGCTGGGCAAGTCAGGAATTGCCCGGAAGCTGGGCAAGATCAAGCCGTTCGAGCTGATACCCGCTTGCTTTCCGCTCCCGTTGGCCCCAAATAGAGACCGGGAGATTGGCGGTGGACGAGCCACTCGCCAACCGGGTCAGGTCCGGAAGGAAGCAGCCCTAACGAGGTCCGGATCGGGTCGCTCGTCAGTCTCCTACCTGTTTTTTGAGCGAATTGCGCCGGCGGGCTTCCCGCCAGCGCGCTCCTTTCCGCAAAAGCCGGCCAACAGACATTTCATTGCGGATCGACCGATGACCGACGCTGGCGCCCCTCCCAATCCTGACAGCCAGGCCGGAAACGCACCTTACCGGGTGCTGGCGCGCAAATACCGCCCCTCCTCTTTCGACGATCTGATCGGCCAGGAGGCTGTGGTGCGCACCGTCTCGAATGCGTTCGAGACCGGGCGCATCCCGCAGGCCTGGATACTCACCGGCGTCCGCGGCGTCGGCAAGACCACCACCGCGCGCATCTTGGCCCGTGCGCTCAACTACGAGATGCCGGACGGTTCGGTGAAGGGCCCGACCATCCACATGCCGACCCTCGGTGTGCATTGCCAGGCGATCATGGAAAGCCGGCACATGGATATCCTGGAGATGGACGCCGCCTCGCATACGGGCGTTGACGACGTCCGCCAGATCAATGACAGCGTGCGCTACGCGCCGGCCAGCGCCCGCTACAAGGTCTACATCATCGACGAAGTCCACATGCTGTCGACGGCGGCGTTCAACGCCTTCCTGAAGACGCTGGAGGAGCCGCCGGAGCACGCCAAATTCGTGTTCGCCACCACCGAGATCCGCAAGGTTCCGGTGACCGTGCTGTCGCGCTGCCAGCGTTTCGACCTGCGCCGCGTCGAGGCCGACGTGCTGATGAAGCACCTCGCCAATATCGCGACAAAGGAAAACGTCGAGATTGAGCCGGAAGCGCTCGGCATCATCGCGCGCGCCGCCGAAGGCTCGGTGCGCGACTCTCTGTCGCTGCTTGATCAGGCCATCGCGCATGCCGCAGGCACAGTGAAGGCCGACGCGGTCCGGCAGATGCTGGGCCTCGCCGACCGCACCCGCGTCATTGATCTCTTCGACTCGCTGGCGCGCGGCGACATTGCCGCCGCCTTCAAAGAGTTCCGCGACCAATATGACGTCGGCGCCGATCCGATCGTCGTTCTCTCGGACCTCGCCGAATTCGTCAATTTCGTCACCCGCGTGAAGATCGTGCCGGCCACCGCCGACAATGTCGCCTATGGCGAGACCGAGCGGGTGCGCGCGCGAGACTTCGCGTCCAAGATTTCCATGCGCGTGTTGTCACGGATGTGGCAGATGCTGCTCAAGGGCATCGCCGAGGTGCAGGCGGCGACGCGCCCTGCCGCGGCCGCCGAGATGGTGCTGGTGCGCATCGCCTATGTCGCCGACCTGCCGACACCGGACGAAGCGATCAAAATGCTGGAGCAGAGCGGCGGCGGCTCGCCGGTCGTGAACGGCGGCAGTGCTGCGCGCAGCAGCGCGCCGGCCGCGCCGATGGCGTCCGCAGCGCCGGTTCGCATGCCGACCTCGTCGCCGTCTTCGTTCGGCGGCGGCGCCCGGCCGCAGATGGCGGCGCCCGCAGCCAGCCCGCAAGCTGTTCCGCCCCAGCTGCGCATCACCAGCTTCACCCAGCTCGTCGCGCTCGCCGGCCAGAAGCGCGACATCATGACCAAAGGCGCGCTCGAAGGCGACATGCGCCTCGTGCGTTTCGAGGAGGGCCGGCTGGAAGTCGGGCTCGAGCCGAACGCCTCCAAGACCATGATCTCCGAACTCGCGCGCAAGTTCGAGCAGTGGACCGGCCGGCGCTGGACCATCATCGTCTCCAACGAGCAGGGCCAGCCGACGCTGCGCTCGGTGAACCAGGCGGCCAAGCAGGAACATGCGCGCTCCGCCGAGGCCGATCCGCGCGTACAGGAGGTGCTGTCGCGTTTCCCCGGCGCGAAGGTCGTCGAGGTCCGCAGGCTTGCTCCCGAGGCGCCGGAGTCCAATATTAACGCTGACTATGGCAGTGACGATCCGCCCGACGGTTCCGAAGGCGACGATCTCTAGAGCCTATCTTTCTTTCCAAGGACGAGCACCGATGGCTGATTTTCTCGGCATGATGAAGCAGGCGGCGCAACTGCAATCCAAGATGCAGGAGATGCAGGACGCGCTTGCCAATGTGGAAGTCGAAGGCATCTCCGGCGGCGGCCTCGTCGTCGTGCGCATGACCGCGAAGATGGACGTGAAGGGCATCACAATCGATCCCTCGCTGATGAAGGCCGAAGAGCGCGAGGTGCTTGAGGACCTGCTCGTCACCGCGCTCGGCGATGCCCGCCGCAAGGCCGAAACCGCCGTGCAGGAGAAGATGCAGTCGCTCACCGGCGGGCTCGGCCTGCCGCCGGGGCTGTTCGGCCAGTAAGATGGGCGCGGTTGCAGGTCCCGAAATCGAGCGGCTGGTCCAGCTCCTCGCACGGCTGCCGGGCCTCGGTCCGCGCTCGGCGCGGCGCGCGGCGCTGCACCTGATCAAGAAGCGCGAAGCGCTGATGATGCCGCTGTCTTCGGCCTTGCAGGTCGCGCTCGACAAGGTCCAGGTCTGCAAGACCTGCGGCAACATCGACACGCAAAATCCCTGCACGGTCTGCACCGATCCGAAGCGCGATCCAGCGATCATCGTCGTCGTCGCCGACGTTGCCGATCTCTGGGCGCTGGAGCGGGCCAATGCGACCCAGGGACGCTATCATGTGCTGGGCGCGACATTGTCGCCGCTCGACGGCGTCGGCCCGCAAGACCTCACCATCGACGCGCTGGTCGCGCGTGCCCACGCGGCCGAGGTGCACGAGATCATCCTGGCGCTGAATGCCACGGTCGACGGTCAGACCACGGCGCATTACATCACCGACCTGCTCCAGGACGCCAATGTGAAGGTGACGCGGCTTGCGCATGGCGTGCCGGTCGGCGGCGAGCTTGATTATCTCGATGAAGGTACGCTATCGGCCGCGATGCGGCAGCGCACCCTGTTCTAGCCATCCAGACTTACGGAACGGACGACATGACGAAACTTTTCGCCACACGATCGGCTTTGGTCGCGACGATGATGCTGCTGGCGAGCCCGGCCATCTCCGCGCAGCAGGACGACGGGGCGCCGCCGCCGTCGAAGCCCGGCAAGCCGATCAACGCCGGCGAGGTGCTCTCGGGCGAGTTGAACGCAATGAAGGTGCGCGACGTCAAGAACGCCGGCAAGCGCATCGCGACCTATCAGATCACCTCCGAGCCGCGCCGCTTGCCGCCGCCGAACGGGCTGTGCAATCTCGAGACCGGCCCTGAGACGTTCCAGCTCGTCACCTCCAGCGACGCGCAGGCCACGCAGCTGAAATCGTTCGTCGGCAAGGAGATCTCGGTCAAGGTCGACGAGATCGCCTGCGCCAGCGATCCCGGCCAGATCAGCGAGGCCGTGATCACGAAGTGGAGCCTGATCAGGAAGCAGTAAAGGGGGCGTCTCTCCACGATTCCGGTGTCATCGCCCGCGAAGGCGGGCGATCCAGTACGCCGCGGCTTCTCGGTCAATCACGACCGTCTCTGGAATACTGGATGCCCCGCCTTCGCGGGGCATGACAGTGGTTGCTACACCCTTACCGGCCCCAACGCCTCAAAATGCCCGCGCTTCTGCAGCCAGGCCAGCAGCACCAGGCTCGGGATCGCCACTAGCACGCAGATCACGAAGAACAGCGGCCAGCCGGTCATATCAGCCACGAAGCCTGCGCCTGACGAGAGATACGTCCGCCCCACCGCGGCCAGAGCGGTGAGCAGCGCATATTGCGTCGCTGTGTGCAGCGGGTTCTGGCACAGCGCCGACAGATAGGCGACGAAGATCACGGTGCCGATGGCGCTGGTGAAGTTCTCGGCGCAGATGGCGAGCGCCAGCGCCCATTGATTGGTGCCGACCACTGCGAGCCAGGAGAAGGTCAGATTGGCCAGCGCCTGCACCACGCCGCCGATCCAGAGCGATGCTGCCAGCGGATAGCGCCGCGCGACAAAACCGCCGGCAAAGCCGCCGATCAGTGTCGCAGCGAGGCCGACGCCTTTCACGATCGCCGCATAATCGTTGCGGGTGAAGCCGAGGTCGATCACGAACGGCGCCGTCATGGTGCCCGAGAACGCGTCGGTGAACTTGAACAGCACCACGAAGGCGAGCGCGGCGAGCGCGTCCTTGCGCGACAGGAACTCGGAGAAGGCGCCGATCGCTGCGTTCAGCACGCGTGCGAACGCGGTCTCGGTTTGCGTCGCAGCTTCCGCCCGCACCGATTGCTCGGGCTCGGTCGCGACCAGCGCCGTGATCGTCCCGATCAGCACCATCGCCGCCATCACCACATAGCCCCACATCCAGGCCGAGGTGCGCGTGAGGCCGGTGCCCTCGAAGCCCGAGACGATGAACAGCGCGCCCGCGGTCGAGACCAGCATGCCGATGCGATAGGCGGCGACGTAGGCGGCCATGCCGGCGGCCTGCTCGCTCTCGGGCAGGCTCTCGACGCGGAAGGCGTCGACGACGATGTCCTGCGTCGACGACGTCGTCGCCACCAGCAGCGCGCCGAGTGCGACATAGAACGGCGAGCGGGCGGGGTCGGTCAGTGCCAGCAGCAGGATCGCGACGATCAGCAATAGCTGCGAGAACAGCAGCCAGCCACGCCGCCGCCCGAAGGCGCGCGTGAACAGCGGCACATGCAGCGCATCCACCAGCGGCGCCCATAAAAATTTCAGTGTGTAGGGCGTGCCGACCAGCGCAAACAGCCCGATGGTCTTGAGGTCGACCCCGGCCTCGCGCATCCACACCAGCAGCGTCGAGCCCGACAGCGCCAGCGGCAGGCCTGAGGAAAAGCCGAGGAACAGCACGATCAGCACCCGCGGCTGCAGGTAAACGGCCAGGCTGTCGCGCCAGGAGGTGGCGGGGGCGGTGGGCGAGGTGGCGTCGGGTGCAGTCATGGGGGCGTGTTAGCAGATTCTGGGGGAAAAGACTCTGGCGGTAGCCGGTGAGGCGGAAGCTCTCAACACCCACTCGCTGTCATCGTCCGCGAAGGCGGACGATCCAGTACTCACCAGCGTCTCGGTTCAATCACGACCGCTGCGGCGTACTGGATGCCCCGCCTTCGCGGGGCATGACGCCATCATGGTGAGCCGGCAATCTCGTGATACAGATCATCCCAATTCGGATTGTTCTTCTCGATCAACCGAACTTTCCAGGCTCTGTTCCACTTCTTCAGCCGCTTCTCCCGCTTGATCGCATTCTCGGGATCATCGAATTGTTCGAAATAGACCAGCCTGGCGACGTCATATTTTTCCGTGAAGCTCTCGATCAGCTTTGATTTGTGCTCTGCCACGCGGCGGATGAGATCATTCGTTACGCCGATATAGAGCGTGCCGCCGATCTTGCTGGCGAGGATGTAGACGTAGTAGCAGCGTTCGCCCATCTGCCGTCTCTGGAATACTGGGTCGCCCGGTCAAGCCGGGCGACGACAGCGGTGTTGGGGCGGCAGCTTACCGGATCGTGGAGCAGAATCACTCCCCCGCCTGGAGCTTCCTTGGGAACAGCTCCGCCGCCCCCGTCGCGACGAGATGCGGGCCTTCCGGTGCGTCGGTCTTGCTGAAATCGAGCTCCTCGATTCGCCCGGCGCGCTTCTCGATCTTGTCGGCGGAGATCAGCACCTGCCGCACGTCCTCGTTCACGTCGGCAAAATGCTTCTGCAGCTTCAGCACGCGGTCGCGCAGGCGTCCCAAATCGTCGCCGAGCTTGATGACCTCAGTGCGGATCTGGTCGGCGGCATCGCGCATGCGCGCGTCCTTCATGATCTGCTGCATGACCTGGATCGCCAGCATCAGCAGCGACGGCGACACCAGCACCACACGGGCGCGGTAGGCCTTCTGGATCACGTCGTCGAAGCCGTCGTGGATTTCCGCGTAGACCGATTCCGACGGCACGAACATCAGCGCCATCTCCTGGGTCTCGCCGGCGACGAGATATTTTTCGGCGATGTCGCTGACATGCTTCATGACGTCGCCGCGCAGCCGCTGCGTGGCGACCCTGCGCTCCTCGTCGGTGCGCGCGTCGTGCAGCGCGGTCATCGCTTCCAGCGGAAATTTTGCGTCGATGCAGAGCGGGCGCTGATCGGGCAGGAACACCACGCAGTCGGGCCGCTTGCCGGTCGAGAGCGTGAACTGGAATTCGTAGGCGCCCTTCGGCAAGCCGTCCTGGACGATCGCCTCCATCCGCGCCTGGCCGAAGGCGCCGCGCGACTGCTTGTTGGCGAGCACGTCGCGCAAGGTGGTCACCTGCGTGGTGAGGTCGGTCAGGTTCTTGTGGGCGCTGTCGATGATGCCGAGCCGCTCGTGCAGCGCGCGCAGGCTCTCCATGGTGTTCCGGGTGGTGTGCTCCATGGACTGGCCGACACGATGGGTCACCGAATCCAGCCGCTCGTTGACCGCGCGCGCCATCTCGGCCTGGCGACCGGCCAGCGCCTGGGTCATGGCGTCGGCCCGCCCGGCCGCCTCGCTCTGGGCGTGCAGCACTTGGCTCAGGCGCTCCTCGAGCTCGTCGGCCCGGATCGCGCTCGCCATCGCGAGTTCCGCGCCGCGCCGCCCCGAGCGGGCGATCACCACGGCAATCACCACCAGCAGGATGAGGACGAGGGCGCCAAAGCCGATCAGCGCATCGATGGTGCGCACCGGCCAGTCGCCAGCCAAGAAAATGATCTCGTTCATGCCCGCTTGTAGCCGATTCGGCGCCTGCCGCGAACGAATAGCGAACGTTATGGGTTAATCGCCTCCTAATTTTTATGGTTAATCATCTCTTAATTTTCATGGTTAACGAAACCTGAAGTTTTATGGTTAGCGGAGGGTTAACGGGGTTCCCGGCCGCATTGACCGCATCGGGCGCGCGGATTAAATCGCGGCCATGGCCCTCCGAGAAATCATCATCCTGCCCGACAAGCAGCTGCGTCTGGTCTCCAAGCCGATCGAAAAGGTCACGCCGGAGATCCGCAAGCTTGCCGACGACATGTTCGAGACCATGTACGACGCGCCCGGCATCGGGCTTGCCGCGATCCAGGTCGCGCAGCCGTTGCGGCTGATCACCATGGACCTCGCCAAGCGCGACGAGAACGGCGAGACCACGCCGCTTCCGCGCGTCTTCATCAATCCGGAGATTCTCTCCGCCTCGGAGGAGCTCTCGGTCTACGAGGAGGGCTGCCTCTCGATCCCCGAATATTACGAGGAGGTCGAGAGACCGGCGAAGGTGCGCGTCCGCTTCACCGATCTCGACGGCAAGGTGCACGAGGAGGATGCCGAAGGCCTCTACGCCACCTGCATCCAGCACGAGATCGACCACCTCAACGGCGTCTTGTTCGTCGACTATCTGTCGAAGCTCAAGCGCGACCGCGTGATCAAGAAGTTCGAGAAAGCCGCCAAGCGCGCGGAGTGAGGTTCCGTTGATGCCCCTCCGCCTGATCTTCATGGGCACGCCCGATTTCTCCGTGCCGACGCTGCTCGAGCTGGTCGCGCATGGCCACGAGATCGTCGCCGTCTACACCCGCGCGCCGAAGCCTGGCGGGCGGCGCGGCCTGCAATTGCAGCCGACCCCGGTCGAGGAGGCCGCGCGAAGACTCGGCATTCCCGTGCTGACGCCGAAGACGCTGAAGACACCGGAAGCGCGCGACGAGTTCAGCGCCTTCGACGCCGATGCGGCCGTCGTCGTTGCCTATGGCATGATTCTGCCGCAGGCGATCCTCGATGCGCCGAAGCTCGGCTGCTACAATCTGCATGCTTCGCTCTTGCCGCGCTGGCGGGGTGCGGCGCCGATCAATCGCGCGATCATGGCCGGCGATGCCGAGAGTGGCGTGATGGTGATGAAGATGGACGTCGGCCTGGACACCGGCGATGTCGCCATGGCCGAGCGCCTTCCGATCACCGACACGATGACCGCCGTCGACCTGCACGATCGCCTCTCCCGCCTCGGCGCCGATCTGATGGTGCGCGCCATGGCCGCGCTCGCCCGCGGCGGGCTCCAGCTCAAGAAGCAGAGCGAGGACGGCGTCACTTACGCTGCCAAGATCGACAAGGCCGAAGCGCGGATCGACTGGACCAAACCGGCGCGCGCCGTGCTGCGCCACATCCATGGCCTGTCGCCGTTCCCCGGCGCCTGGGTCGAGCTCGAGAGTGCGCGCGTCAAAATCCTGCGCTGTGAGCTCGCGAAAGGCTCGGGTGCGCCGGGCGAGGTGCTCGACGATCTCCTCACCATCGCCTGTGGCGACGGCGCCATCCGCATCATCGAGCTCCAGCGCGAAGGCAAGGGCCGGATGCAGGCCGCGGACTTTTTGCGCGGCGTACCGCTGAAAGCAGGCGCCAAATTCACCTGACGCTGTCATACCCCGCGAAGGCGGGGTATCCAGTACGCCGAGGCTTCTCGGCTGAATAGAGATGTCTCGGAGTACTGGATCATCCGCCTTCGCGGATGATGACACCACCCGGATTGAGATGCCCCGCTACAAGCTCACCATCGAATATGACGGCGCGCCGTTCTTCGGCTGGCAGGTGCAGGAGACGCTGCCCTCGGTGCAGGGCGCGCTGGAAGCGGCCGTGAAGGCGATGACCGGAACGGACGCGCGGGTCCATGGCGCCGGCCGCACCGATGCCGGCGTGCATGCGCGCGGCCAGGTCGCGCATGTCGACATCGACAAGCAGTTTCCGCAGGGCCGCTTTCGCGATGGTCTCAACGCGCATCTGCGCGCGCATCCGGTCGCGGTGCTCGAGGCCGAGATTGTGCCCGATACGTTCGAGGCGCGCTTCTCGGCGGTGAAGCGCCACTATCGCTACCGCGTCGTCAATACCCGCGCCAATCTCGCGCTCGATGCCGGCCATGCCTGGCGCGTGCCGCGTCGGCTCGACGCCGATGCGATGCATGCGGCGGCCCAACGCCTGCTCGGCAGGCACGATTTCACGACCTTCCGCGACACCGAATGCCAGGCCAAATCGCCGGAGAAGACGCTCGACCAGCTCGACGTGACGCGTGACGGGCGCGAGATCACGATTGTCACCTCGGCGCGCTCGTTCCTGCACAGCCAGGTGCGGTCGATGGTGGGCTCGCTGGTCTGGGTCGGCGAGGGCCGCTGGACCGCGGACGATCTCTCCGCCGCGCTAGAGGCCCGCAACCGCGCAGCGTGCGGCATCGTGGCGCCGCCGGATGGGCTGTATCTGATGAAGGTGGATTATTGAAGTTGAGTAACGGCGCGGAGAGCCCGCACTCTCACCCGCCCTCGGTGTCATGCCCCGCGAAGGCGGGGCATCCAGTACGCCGCGGCCTCTCGGTTCAATCACTGCCGTCTCTGGAATACTGGATCGCCCGCCTTCGCGGGCGATGACGGCGCTATTTGTGGCGGCAGGAGCGCCCTACCCAAAATACCGCGTCAGTATTCCC
Source organism: Bradyrhizobium xenonodulans (assembly GCF_027594865.1). NCBI lineage: Bacteria > Pseudomonadati > Pseudomonadota > Alphaproteobacteria > Hyphomicrobiales > Nitrobacteraceae > Bradyrhizobium > Bradyrhizobium xenonodulans. Next base: position 7,846,063 of record NZ_CP089391.1, on the reverse strand, counting down.
CGATACACCCGCGTCAATTTCTCCAGATCCGTCACCGGCACCCGCTCGTCCACCTGGTGCATCGTCTGGCCGACCAGGCCGAACTCGATCACCGGGCAATAACTGGAGATGAAGCGCGCATCCGAGGTGCCGCCTGATGTCGACAGCTCCGGCTTGCGGCCCGTCACCTCCTCGATCGCGGCGACGGCGAGATCGGTGAACGGGCCGGGCTTGGTCAGGAACACGTTGGAGTTCGAGGGCTCCCAGACGATGCGGGCCTTGATGCGGTTGCCGCAGGCTTTTGCAAGGCGCGTCTCGACCAACTCGCGCAGGCTCGCCTGGGTGTGGTTGTCGTTGTAACGGATGTTGAACTTGGCGCGGGCCTCGCCGGGGATGACGTTGCTCGCCTTGTTGCCGACGTCCACTGAAGTGAATTCGAGGTTGGAGGCCTGGAACTGCGCGCTGCCATGGTCGAGCGGCTCATCGGAGATCGCCACGATCAGCCGCGAAATGTCCGGCACCGGGTTGGACGCGCGGTGCGGGTAGGCGACATGGCCCTGCACGCCGTCGACATACAGCGTGCCGGATTGCGAGCCGCGGCGGCCGACCTTGATGGTGTCGCCGAGCGTCTCGACGTTCGAGGGCTCGCCCAGCACGCAATGATCGAATCTTTCGCCGCGCTCGGCGGCCCACTTCAGCAGCTTGATCGTGCCGTTGATGGAAACGTCTTCCTCGTCGCCGGTGATCAGGAACGAGATCGAACCTTTTCCGTCCGCGCGTGGCTTGCCGCCATTCGCGGCGAGATGCTCCAGCACGGCGGCGACCGAGCAGGCGATGCCGCCCTTCATGTCGACCGCGCCGCGGCCGTGCAGAAAGCCGTCCTTCACCTCGCCCGAGAACGCGCCGACGCTCCAGGCGCTCTCGTCGCCTGCCGGCACCACGTCGGTGTGGCCGGCAAAGGTGATGTGCGGACCTTCAGTGCCGATCCGCGCATAAAGATTGTCGACGTCGGCGGTGCCTGCCTCCGAGAACGTCACGCGGTGGCAAATGAAGCCGGCGGCGTTCAGAGCTGTTTCAAGCACGCCCAGTGCACCGGCATCTTCAGGAGTTACCGAGGGACAGCGGATCAGATCGCGGGCAATCGAGAGAGCATCGGTCATGCGCCCCGCTTAACATGCATGCCGCCGGGTGGGCTAGCGCTGGGCGGGACAATTTCGAGCTCGCTGCTCTGGTCCCAGCTTTTCGCAGTCGGTGCGGCAGAGCTGCCCTCGATGTCCGCCAGCGGGTCGGGGCCAAACCGGTTGTGACCGGAGGTGCCGGGTATGCAGAACATTTCGACGAGGCCCCAAAACCACGGAACATGGATGATCCAGGCGAGCGCAACAAACCAGTTGGATTCGGTAGGCAACAGGTCCGAGAATTGGTCGAACAGGGCGGGCACGACGAAGAACGGGACGAGCCACCAGCCGCTCCGGTCGCGATCGTGCAGCCGCTTGATCGCGGTTGCGAGGTAGATCCACAGAAACAGCGAGGTGCCCAGCACTTTGAGGATGAGGGGCGCGCGGTCGGTGGAAGCCAGCAGACGATAGGCCCGGGGATCGACCGCGTTGAAGATGTCGTCGATGCCGAAATCGAAGTCGAGCTTGAGGTTGAATGCGAAGGTCGAGGCCCCGTTCAAGACCTTGATGGCCTGATCGATCATCCCGAGCATGCAGGCCAGCAGCATGACGATCAGCAGCGCCTGCCACAGCAAGGCGCGGTTGATGCGGCCGTCGAAGCGGAAGAGGTACCAGGTCCAGTCCATGCGCGAGGCTCCGGGCGGTGCAGGCCGCCCGGAAATTGGTCGCGATGGAGGGAGGGTGGGTTCGATAAGGCTATGGGACCCGTCATCCTGAGGTGCTCGCGTAGCGAGCCTCGAAGGATGAACGGCCGGGATGCAGCTACCAGCCGGGCCGTCGCCCTTCGAGGGCCGCTGAAGGGGCGGCCACCTCAGGGTGACGGATTACATCCTGCAGACTGATCTCAATCCCGCAGCAGCTCGTTGATGCTGGTCTTGGAGCGCGTGCGCTCGTCGACGCGCTTGACGATGACGGCGCAGGCGGTGCTCGGGCCGATCTGGCCGTTCTTCATGGGCTTGCCGGGCAGCGCGCCGGGAACGACGACCGAATATTCCGGCACTTCGCCGATGAAGATCTCGCCGGTCTCGCGATCGACGATCTTGGTCGAGGCGCCCAGGAACACGCCCATCGCCAGCACCGCGCCCTTGCGCACGATCACGCCCTCGGCGACTTCGCTGCGGGCGCCGATGAAGCAATCGTCCTCGACGATGACGGGCTCGGCCTGGAGCGGCTCGAGCACGCCGCCGATGCCGACGCCGCCGGAGATGTGCACGCGCTTGCCGATCTGCGCGCAGGAGCCGACCGTCGACCAGGTGTCGATCATGGTGCTCTCATCGACATAGGCGCCGAGATTGACGAAGGACGGCATCAGCACGACGTTGCGGGCGATGAAGGCCGAGCGGCGCACGATGGAGCCGGGGACCGCGCGGAAACCGGCATCGCGAAAGCGGTTCTCGCCCCAGCCGTCGAACTTCGAGGGCACCTTGTCCCACCAGGTCGCCTTGCCGGGGCCGCCGGGAATGGCGCCCATGTCGTTGAGGCGGAAGGACAGCAGCACGGCCTTCTTCAGCCATTGATTGACCTTCCACTTGCCGCTCGCATCGCGCTCGGCGACGCGGGCCTCGCCCTTGTCCAGGATCTCCAGCGCCTGGTCCACGGCCTCGCGCACCTCTCCCTTGGTGGTGGTCGAGATGCCGTCACGCGCGTCGAAGGCGCCGTTGATAGTGGATTCGAGGGCGGACAGGGACATCGGGATTTCCTCTTCAGGACGGGAATTTTGATGGATTGGAGCGCTTTTTCGGGATTTGGCGGGACGGAGTCAAGGCATACTCAGCTGTCATCACCCGCGAAAGCGGGTGATCCAGTACGCCGCGGCGGTGGTGATGAAACGCGATAGCGGTGATTACTGGATACCCGCCTTCGCGGGGTATGACGGCTATTTGGGGTGAGACAATCCCGCCAAAAACCCCGCCAGATCGTCCGTGACGTGGTCGACATGGGCGGCGTCCCGACCTTCCAGTTCCCAGTCCTCGCGCACGACCTCCTTGGTGCCGTCAGGCACCACCAGCACGGTGGTCATGCCGAGCGCATGCGGGACGGTGAGGTTGCGGGCGAGGTCCTCGAACATCGCGGCGCGGGCCGGATCGACCGCATGGTCGCCGAGGAATTTCCGGTAGGTCTGCTCCGCCGGTTTCGGCTCGAAGCCGGCCGCGATGATGTCGAACACGCCGTCGAAATGCGCAGCAAAGCCGAGCCGCGCCAGCACCGCGTCGACATGGTCGACCGAGCCGTTGGTCAGGATCAGCTTGCGCCCGGGCAGTTTTGCGATCGCTGCACCGAGTGCCGGGTTCGGCTCCAGCGGCGAATGGTCGATCTTGTGGACATAGGCGAGGTAGTCGTCGGCGGAGACGCCATGCAGGGTCATCATGCCGCGCATGGTGGTGCCGAAGCGCCGATAATAGTCCTTCTGGATGTTGCGCGCTTCCGCTGGGCTGACGTTCAGCCAGTTGCAGACGAACTCCCCGATCCGCGCATCGACCTGCTGCCACAGATTGACGTGATGCGGATAAAGCGTGTTGTCGAGGTCGAACACCCAGGTGTCGACATGGGCGAAGGTGCGGGGAGATTTCATCAACACTCTCTCAATCACGGCATCGCAAACCGCAGCGTCTTGCCGCCGCTGCTCATATCCACCGCGCCAAAGCCCGTCGCGCCGAAACCGCGCGCGCCGCAATCGGTCTGCTCAACGGTCTCGAATTTTGTCTCGCGTGTGCAGAGCTGCTTGTCGCCGCCCCAGTTCAGCGGCCTGTCCTTCAGCTTGATCACGCGGTTGTCGGCGTCGATGGCTTCCGCGAAGCTGAAGATCTGTTTCGGCTGGCCGGTCACATCTGGATGCAGGCAGGTCCTGGGATCGATGCGATACCAGCCGCGGCTCGTCACGGACTTGCCGTCGTCGGTCGCGATCGCCGCCATCACCTTGTGCGGTGTGTCGTTGCACCAGGTCAGGCCGGTCGCAGACGGCGTCTGCACCGCGTCGATCATGGTCTTGAAGAAGTTGGGCGACGACACGATGTCCGCCGGCAATCCGCGGCTCTTCAGGAAGGCGGCCAGCGCAGCCTGCGTCTTCGGCCCGTCGACGCCGTCGATTGGGGCGGCGTCATAGCCCGCGATCACCAGTAGCCGCTGGATGCCGGCAAGGCGCGCCTGCTCATCGTCATATTCCGAATCCTCGGCGAGATAGGAGACCAAATTGCCGTCCGCTCCTTGCGTCGGTGTCACTTGCGTAAAGGCGACTTGCGTCTGGCCGCTGCGGCACTGCCGTGCGGCCGCGATGACGAAATTGTCCTGCGCCACGCACAGCATGTCGCTGCCGTTCTGCGGGATCGGCGAGGCGCCGTAGACGCCGAGCGCGCGGGCATTGAGCAGGATGCGGTCGGCGATCAACGTGCCCTGCACCACCACGCGGCAGGTGGCGGGATCGATCCTGAACCAGCCCCGCGTCGCGGTCGCCGCCTTGTCGTCGATGCCGATCGCGGCCTCGACCACATAGGACATGCGGTTGCAGATCTTGAGGTCGGCGAAGGCGGGCGCGGAGGAGAAGACAAATGAGACGGCCGCGGCCGGCAGCGTCATCAGGAAACGCGTGAGGGGCGAGCGGCGAGGCCGCCGCTCTCCCAGCTCTGTTCCTGGCCGCGCGCTCATCACTTGTGGATCAGCGTTCCCGTGCCCTGGTTGGTGAAGAGCTCGAGCAGCACCGCGTGCTGCATCTTGCCGTCGATGATGACGACACCCTCCACGCCCTGCTCGAGCGCGTAGATGCAGGTCTCGACCTTCGGGATCATGCCGCCGGAGATGGTTCCGTCGGCGATCAGTTTGCGCGCGTCCTTCACCGAGAGCTGCGGGATCAGCTTCTTGGACTTGTCCAGCACGCCCGGCACGTCGGTGAGCAGCAGCAGGCGTTTTGCCTTCAGCGCGCCGGCGACGGCACCGGCAAAGGTGTCGGCGTTGACGTTCAGCGTCAGGCCTTCCTTGGAGGTCGCGAGCGGCGCCAGCACCGGGATCAGCTCATAGCCGATCAACTGGTTGAGCAGCGTGAGATCGACCTTCTCGGGGTCGCCTACGAAGCCGAGATCGACCGCCTTTTCGATATGCGAGTCCGGATCGATGATGGTGCGCGTCGTCTTCGACGCCTTCACCATGTTGCCGTCCTTGCCCGACAGTCCCACGGCCTTGCCGCCGGCCTCGTTGATGTAGCCGACGATCTGCTTGTTGACGGAGCCGGCGAGCACCATCTCGACGATCTCGATGGTCGCAGCGTCGGTGATGCGCAGGCCCGCTGCGAACTCCGAGACGATGCCGAGGCGCTTGAGCATGGTCGCGATCTGCGGCCCGCCGCCATGCACCACGACCGGATTGATCGCGGTCTGCTCCAGCAGCACGATGTCGCGGGCAAAGTTCTTCGCGGTCTCCTCGTCGCCCATGGCATGGCCGCCATATTTGATGACGATGGTTTCCTCGTCATACTGCTGCATGTGCGGCAGCGCTTCGGACAGGATGCGGGCCTGGTCGAGCGGGGAGATGTCGGTCATGTCACGGTCTCGCTGGCGGGTCGGTCGGTGCGCGTTCTATCCGATTGGCGCGCGGGGCGCAAAGTGTGGTGTTCGCTCTTACTCTCCCCCTCCAGGGGAGGGTAAGAGAAAGCGTCACTTCCGCGCCACCATCGCCGCCAGCGTCACCGCCAGCCAGCCCAAGATCATCACCGTTCCACCCGTCGGCGCCGCGAACGGAAACAGCGAGTGTCCGGCATATTGCCGCAAGGTGAGGTCGCCCGCGAACAGCGCGGCACCGATCACGAAGCCGAACGCCGCGATGAGGCCAATTCCGCCATGCAGAAGGCCGCGCGCGTGCAAGGCGACCGCTGCAAGTGCGAGTATGGCAGTTGCATGAAACAGCAGCATGGCGCTCGCGGAGGCAAGCCGGCTCGCGTCAGCGCCGTGGGCGGAGGCGGCGGCCAGCGCGACCCCGGCGGCGCCCATCAAACCGGCAAGCCCGATCAATAGGCGGAACGCCACCATTACTTGCTCCGCTCTTCCAAAAGCTTCGCCATCGCGGCGCGCAAGCTCTCCATACCGGTCGCGCTGCGCGACGAGGTCGCGAGCACGTTCGGGAACGCGGCCGGGTGCTTGGCCAGCGCGGCCTCGGTCTCGGCGATGCGCGATTGCAGCTCGGTCGCCTTCACCTGGTCGGCCTTGGTCAGCACGATCTGGTAGCTGACGGCGGAGCGGTCGAGCGTCTTGAGGACCTCGAGGTCGACATCCTTGAGGCCATGCCGCGCGTCGACCAGCACGTAGACGCGCGCGAGGCTGGCGCGTCCCAGCAGGAATGTGTGGATCAGCTCGGTCCAGGACGCGACCTGGCTTTTCGGCGCCTTGGCATAGCCATAGCCGGGCATGTCGACGAGGCGCAGGTCGCCTTTCCCGGGGACCTCGAAGAAGATCAGCTCCTGGGTGCGGCCCGGCGTGTGCGAGGTGCGCGCCAGCGCGTTGCGGCCCGTGAGCGCGTTGATCAGGCTCGACTTGCCGACATTGGAGCGGCCGGCAAAGGCGATCTCCAGCCCCGCCATCGGCGGCAGCGTCTGGATCGAGGGCGAGGCCCAGATGAACTGCCAGTCGCGCGCGAACAGCTTTCGCCCGGCCTCGATCAGCTTCGCATCTTTGTCGTCGGTCATGCGAAGCTCTTTGTTAGTCCCTCATGGTGAGGAGGCGCGTAAGCGCCGTCTCGGACCATGCAGGCCCCGGTGCTCGTGGCCATCTTCGAGACGCAGCCTTGCGGCCGCTCCTCAGGATGAGCTCGAAGTATCGCTACGTCGCCTTCTTCGCGAACGTCGCCTTGAGATTGTCGAATAATTCCACCTTCACGCCGTTGCGGCGCATGATGAAGCTCTGCTGGAGCACCGAGAGCGTGTTGTTCCAGGCCCAGTAGATCACGAGACCCGCCGGGAAGCCCGCCAGCATGAAGGTGAAGATCAGCGGCATCCAGTTGAAGATGAGCTGCTGGGTCGGATCCGGCGGCGTCGGGTTCAGCTTCATCTGGAACCACATCGTGATGCCCATGATGATCGGCCAGATGCCGAGCGCGAGGTAATGGCCGAACACGGGAATCGTGGTCGGATCGAACGGGATCAGCCCGAACAGGTTGAACAGATTGGTCGGATCCGGTGCCGAGAGGTCCTTGATCCAGCCGTAGAACGGCGCGTGCCGCATCTCGATGGTGACGAACAGCACCTTGTAGAGCGAGAAGAACACCGGGATCTGGATCACCACGGGAAGACAGCCGGCGACCGGGTTGATCTTCTCCTTGCGGTAGATCTCCATCATCTCCTGCTGCTGCTTCACCTTGTCGTCGGGATAGCGCTCCTTGAGCGCCTGAAGCTGCGGCTGGACCGACTTCATCTTCGCCATCGAGGCGTAGGACTTGTTCGCCAGCGGGAAGAACAGCAGCTTCACGATGACGGTCACGAGCAGGATCGAGATGCCGAAATTGCCGAAGAAGCGATAGAAGAAATCGAGGCCGAGGAACATCGGCTTGGTGATGAAGTAGAACCAGCCCCAGTCGATCAACAGATCGAAATGGTTGAGGCCAAGCTCCTTGTTGTAGCCGCCGAGGCCGGCGAACGGGAACACGCCGACCACACCGGCTTCCTTGGCGCCGGCGAACAGCCGCGCATTGGTGGTCGCACTGCCGCCGATCGCGACGGTGACGGGGTCGAGCAGATAGTCGGTCTGGTAGGTGTGGACGTTGCCGACCGGGTTCGACGAGAAGCGCGCCTGAAGCGTGGCACTGGTGTCCGGCAGCAGCGCCGAGGCCCAGTACTTGTCGGTCATGCCGAGCCAGCCGTTGGTGGCCTTGAAGTTGACCGCCTTGGTTTCGTCGATCTTCTTGTAGGCGTATTCCTGCAAGCCATCGAGATAGCCGATCAGGCCTTCGTGCAGGATGTAGTAGCCCGAGACCTGCGGCGTGCCGTGACGCGAGATCAGCGCGAACGGATAGAGCGTGACCGGCGTGTTGCCGACATTGCTCACCTCGTCCTTGACGGTGAAGAGGTAGTGGTCGTCGACCGCAATGGTGCGGCGGAAGGTGAGGCCCTCGCCATTGTCCCATTTCAGCACCGCGGGCGTCGTCGGCGTCAGGCTGCCGCTGCCGTCCTGCTGCCAGACGGTCTGCGCGTCCGGCAGCTTCGCCGTCACGCCGGTTGCCGGCACCCAGCCGAACTCGGCGTAATAAGGCTCAGCCGTGCCCGAGGGCGAATAGAGCACGATCGCGGGCGATTTCGGGTCGACCGTCTCGCGGTACTGCACCAGCGCGAGGTCGTCGATGCGGCCGCCCTTCAGCGAGACGCTGCCGGTCAGCCGCGGCGTGTCGATCTTGACGCGCGGGCTGGCCGCAATGGCGGTATCGCGGGCGACGACCGGCTGGGCCTGGTTCGTGGCCGGCGTCGACGGCTGAGCGGCGCCGCCGGCTTGCGGCGTCGAGCCCGGCGTCGCGGACGCGGTCGGCTGCGGCGTGGTCTTCTGGAGCTCGGCCTGCGCCTGCTGCTGGGCGCGCTGCTTCTCCATCGCCGGCACGTTGTAGAAATACTGCCAGGCGATCAGCACCAGGCCGGACAGAATGACGGCGAGGATGGTGTTACGATTGTCGGTCATCATTCTCTCGTCATCAATCCGGTTTGCGGCTGGTCGCAGGAGCGGGGCCGGGCCTTGAGCCGTCGATTCTTTGGCTATCGATTCTTGGGCCGCGTCCCTTGTGCGTATGCCGCGCGGGCTTCGTGAACGCTATGCGCAGATCGTCGAGCATGGTCGTGAAGTCGCGCGAGAGCGCGTCCCGTCGGCCGACCAGCACGTAATCATGATGGGGCTGCATCGACACCGGATCGAGCCGCTTCACCAGTTCGCGAAGCCGGCGCCGGATGCGATTGCGCTCGGGGGCGTTGCCGTTCTTTTTGGTGACGGTGAAGCCGATCCGGATCGGGCCGCTGTCGTCGCGGCCAAGGTTTTGGCGGCCAAGGCTTCGGCGGTCAAGGCTTTGCAGGACGAACGCGGGACTATTCACCCGCGCGCCATTGGCAACGGCGAGGAAATCCGCTCGCTGCCTCAGCCGATCCATGATGAAATCCCAAAAAGGGGGTCCGGCTCAGGCGCTCAGACGCTTGCGGCCGCGGGCGCGGCGGGCGGCGAGAACCTTGCGGCCGCCGGCAGTGGCGAGACGGGCACGGAAGCCGTGACGGCGCTTGCGCACCAGTTTGCTGGGTTGATAAGTCCGCTTCACGGGTTTTTCTCCGCTGACCGGGCAATTTGCCTGTAGAATTGATGATAAAGTCCGGAAGATGCGGCCCAAACGGGCTTTTTCGGCCCTAAGAGAGCCGCTCCCGGCGCGTCACACCGGGTCATCGCGGACAATTTGCGCGGCTTATAAGGGAGTGCCTTCTTTTCGTCAACGCCGCACAAGGGCACGATTCCGGTGAATATCGCTGTTTGTGCGGGGTTTTTAACCCTTGTGGTGGCGACTCGCGATATCTGCGCTTACATCCCACTTTGGGAGATTAGCGATCCGTAATTTGACCCGTCCCCGGGCGGGTCGCATCCTCCATCAGCTAGGCTCTATTACAAAGCCGATAGGGGCGAATTTCGTGGCAGCGACAGACCTCCAGCCGATCCAGGATCCGGATCAGCCGGGCCAGCCGGCGATGCGGCCCGGTGGTCCGCGCCGGCTTGGGCTGTCTGGCAAGCTGTTGCTGCTCACCGTGCCCCTGGTGATGATTGCCGCAATCCTGCTCTATGTGCCCGCCATCGCCAACTTCTGGGTCAACCGGCTCAACGACCGCGTCGCGGCGGCCAACACGGCCGCGCTGGTGCTCGACGCCGCCCCGCTCGGCATGGTTCCGGATTCGCTGTCGCGGGAAATCCTGAAGAGCATCAACGCCCGCGCCGTCGCCATCAAGATGGGGCAGCAGCGCCGGCTGCTCGCCAGCGACAACCTGCCCACCGCCATCGAGCATGACATCGACCTGCGCGACATGACGGTGTGGGAAGCGATCACCGGCTCGTTCCGGATGATGCTGGAGACCGGCAACCAGGCCATCCGTATCGTCGGGCCCGGCGTCGGCAACGCCCAGTTCATCGAGATCGTGACCGACGAGCTGCCGTTGCGCCAGTCGATGTACCGCTTCTCCCGCAACGTCGTGGTCGTCGCGCTGATCATCGCGGTTTTGACCGCGGGCCTCGTCTATCTCGCGCTCCATTATCTGTTCGTGCGGCCGATGCGGCGGCTCACCGCCAGCCTGGTCGGCTTCCACGAGAACCCCGAGAGCTCGGCCGGGATCATCGTGCCGAGCCAGCGTAGCGACGAAATCGGCGTTGCCGAGCGCGAATTGTCGGACATGCAGCGCGATCTGATGTCGATGCTGCATCAGAAGAGCCGGCTCGCCGCCCTTGGCCTTGCGGTGTCCAAGATCAACCACGATCTGCGCAACCTGCTCGCCTCGGCCCAGCTTTTGTCGGATCAGCTCGCCAGCGTGCCGGATCCGCGGGTGCAGCGCTTCGCGCCGAAGTTGGTGCGCTCGCTCGAGCGCGCCATCGCCTTCTGCCAGTCGACGCTGTCCTACGGCCGCGCCCAGGAGGCCGCACCCGACCGCCGCATGATCCTGATCGAGCCGGTGGTGCTGGAGGTGCGCGAGACCGCGGGCCTCGCCAGCGACGCCTCGATCGCCTGGGTCGCCGCGATCGAGCGCGGGCTCGCCGTCGATGCCGATCCCGACCAGCTCTTCCGCGTGCTGCTCAACCTCGTCCGCAACGCCGCCCAGGCGCTGGAAAGCCATGCCGCATCCGGCGACAGTGGCGTGCAGCAGATCCGGATCACCGGAAAGCGCGAAGGCGCCGTCGCCATCGTGGAGGTCTCCGACACCGGCCCGGGCGTGCCGCCGAAGACCCGGGAGCATCTGTTCGAGGCGTTCCAGACCTCCGGCCGTCCCGGCGGCAGCGGGCTTGGCCTTGCCATCGCCGCCGAGCTGGTCCGCGCCCATGGCGGCGAGATCCATCTGGTCGAAGGCACCCTCGGCGCCACCTTCCGGATCGTCATCCCCGACCGCCCCGTGGAACTCCTCACCATCCGCAACGAGCGGCAGAGGGCATAGAGCATGATCCGGAAAAGTGCGAAGCGGTTTTCCGAAAAGATCACGCTCAAACAATAGTCGGCCAGCGGCCGACACCGGAAACTGTCATTTCCCTGAAAAATCTCCCCCTCCCGGACCTTGCCAATCGAGACAAGAGCGGTTAGTCAGAGCGCTCTTTCGCACCCCTCCGGCGCTGTCCGGAGGCTGCCTGCGGGCCTAGGCTCGCACTGTTCGCGAAAAACGCGCCCGTAGCTCAGCTGGATAGAGCATCAGACTACGAATCTGAGGGTCGGACGTTCGAATCGTTCCGGGCGCGCCATCTTACGACAGGGCACGCTACCACGCCCTTCCCGTGGTGGCGCCCGCGTCACGAATGATTCCGGCGTCCTACGGCTCGCCAGGGCGTGAGCCGCGGAATCCAGCGCGGGACATTGGCCCGGAAATCCTCGTACTGCGCGCCAAATGTCTCCTTGAGGGTTGGTTCTTCGACCACCAGGACCCAGACGTGGAAAAAGAGCCACAGCAGCGCGGCATACCAGAGGAGGCGCTGGTCGCCGAATAAAAGTGCTTGGCCAAGAATGACAGCGGCGACCCCGACGTAAATCGGATTTCGCACGTAGCGATAGAGACCCGTGACCACCAGCTTCTGTGTCGGCGCGATCGGGGCTGGCGTTCCCAGCCCCTGCAGTGCGAACCGCGCGAACGAATCCACGACTCCGGGCACTCCGGCAATGATCAACATAAGTCCGATGGCGCGGGTCAGTTCAAAGCCGAAAAAAGCCGGCCGGAACTCCCAATGTGTGGTCCACCATGGGATGAATCCCGCCAGCACCAAGGGCGCGACGACGAAGAACAGAGCAGAGCCCAAGACCGCGATCGTTTTCGGCATGGCACCTCCTTCCGGTCCTGTCGCATTGTTAGTGCAGCGATGTCCGGTCAGCGCGTTCAGCGGTTGAATCGCGACGGCCTTGCGAAAGCGTCTCGACCAGCCCCACTGTCCAGCACATCGGGCATCCGCGTAGCGCGACGAGGGCGGCAACGCCCGCGCCCAAGGATAGCCAGGGGTGCGCGGTCTGGTGGACGATGGCCCAAGCGAGTAGCGCCGCCGCAGCTGCGCCGCGCATCAGGTGTGCGCCCAGGAAAGCGCTCCCGAACATGCCGGCTCCACGAAAGTAATTCATGTGCCCTCTCGTCCGCTGTCCTTCGTGCCGAGCAGGTATTCGCGCACCAATGTGCGGGCGCGGCGCAGGCGGCTTTTGGCCGCTTCGCGCGTCACGTCGAGCCGCCCGGCGATTTCTCCAATCGTCAGATCTTCGAGATCTCGCAGCAGCAGCACTTCGCGATGCGACGGCGAAAGCGACTCGATCGCATTGACCAAGTCTATGCGTAACTCGTCCGGCGGGACCTTTGCGAGCTCGCGTGACTCTTCCAGGCTGGCGATCTCCTCGACTCCGCGCATCAGCATCAGCGCCGGCAGCATGCAAAGGCGCGCGATGACGGTCAGCAGCCAGCCGGCGAGTGCGGCTGGACTGCGGATCGTGCCCACGCGCCGGTACACGACGATGAGTGCTTCCTGCACCACATCTTCGAGGACCGAGGCGCGGTAGCAAAGGCGCCGGGCATAGCGCCGAATGTCCGGCTGCAGCGCCACCAAGAGCTGTGTGAGCGCGTGCCGATCGCCCGACTGTGCCGCGAGAAAGAGATCGTCTGATACGCGCGCCAAGGCGGTCATCCCTTCAGTGGCTCGCGCCCGGCGACGGCGCAGGCAGGGCAATAGCCGAACACGCCGGTGACCAGCGTCACCACACCCGCGCCGCTGAGCAGTAGCCCGAGCGGCGAAGCGTGCAGCGCAACCACGCCGCAGATGAGCATCAAGCCCCCGCCGATCAGCCTGGCCGCGCGCTCCCACCCGCCAACGTTCTTCCTATACCACATGGTTCTGTGCTCCGGTTCGTGACGCGCCGCTATGGCGCATTCATCCAGACAAGAGGGCGCAAACCCGGCGCCGGGGTCGCGGCCCAAAAAATAATTTGAGGGGGTGGCAGCTTCGGCAGGCTGGCGTGGGCGTCGGGTGCGGGCCTGGGCCGCTGAGGAACGCCGGCATTGCTGCGCAGCGCCAGTCGGTTGATGGCGCATCACGTCGATCTCGGAATCGACCGTGTGGGCCGCTATCGGGGGTAACCGGACCACCCTGGAAATCGGGAAGACAGCCGCACACGAGGCAGTGTGCAAAATCAGGTAGTCGCACATTTGCCGATTGGAGCGTGCGGCGGGCCGCGGCATCATAGCGCCACGGCGAAACTATAGTGCCCATCTTCATCGGCCCTGGCGCCATTTGCGGTAGTAAGTAGTCCCATGCGTACGATCGATCGCCTCTTCTCCTGCCTCGCTCTGTTCCTTGCATTCGCAGCCGTCCCGGTGCATCCGACGCGCGCGGCCGAGACCTGCCCGTTCATCAGTGCCAAGGAGCTCGCCGCCGCGATGCCGGCGCTCAAATGGTCACTGATTTCAAATCAGGACGGGCGCGGCTGCATCTACCGGGGCGGGCGCGGCGACACGATGATGCTGACCGTGTTCCGCAATCCCGACAAGGATCGCGCCAGGGAATTGTACGCGACCTTCGTCAAGACGCTTGGCGAGCGCATGCCGCTCAACGCGGTCGCGGGCATCGGCGACGAAGGCCAGGGCGGAACGACCGCCGCCGGCGCGGAGCGCCAGGAGGCCTCGGTCGTCGCTTTGTCCGGCGATGACATTCTGCAGGTCACCGTCTATCCGACCGGCCGGCGTGCCGATGAGGCGCTGCTCAGGCCGCTCATAGATGCGGCGCGCGTTGCCATCGCCAACGTGAGCAAGAGCAGCGAGCGGTTCGGCAATTGCGAGTGGCTCACGGCCACGGATGCCGATGGCTTTCTCGACAAGAGCACGCTCGAGGTCCAGCGCACCGGCGCGGGCAGCTGCATGATGTTCGATCGCGAGGCCAACGCCATGACCGTCGCGGTGATCGCGACCTCGCGCGATACGGCCATCGGCATGATGAAACGCGCAGGTCCCTGCAAGCACGTGGCGATACCCGAGCTCGGCAGCGAAGCGTTCGGCGAGCATTCCTGCACCAAGGGCAACGGCAACGCCGTCACCATCTATGTCTGGAAGAACGGCAGGCAGGCCTCGATCCTGTTCGCGCCCGTCAAGCCGCATCCCGAGTCCGGCTCGGTCGAGCGCCTGAAGGCGGTCGCCGGACGCGTCTATGGAAAATTGTAACGGCGCTGTGTGGGCGTATCCAGGAGACGAGTGAGGCGAGAGCCCGCTTAGGTTGCGTATGAATTTGGTCGATGGTAAGGATTAAATCCGATGGCCTTCCGCACGCCTAAGGTTTGATCGCGCGTCTCGTGCACGATGCAGGCATGGAGCATTACCGTTATGTCCGCCGACGTTGTTCTGCTGGAGCGAGTGTGGCCGCCGGCAATTCCCGATCCAGGCCACGTCAGCCAGATCGGCGGCTGGCCGAACTTGCCGGCAGAAATGGACTGGCCAGAAATCGTGCTCGCAGATGGCGGTCGGGTCGCTCTCGATTTTCTGGCGCAGATCGATTTGGCAGAGCTGCCGAATGTGACGCAACGTGCTCTGCTTCCAGCGGCAGGAACACTCTATTTCTTCGCATTGTCACAGAGCCACGTGCCGCTGGAGGAGTTCGGCCCCGGGGCGGCGCGCGTGCTCTATTCTCCTGTCAGCGCGCGGGGCGTGCAGCCCCGACGTCCACCACCAAACGCGGGGTGGAATCAGGACGAGCTGAATCACGGCCGAACTGTTGCGGCCGAATACCGTGACACCGACGCGCCACGTGGCGAGTTGCACCCTCGCTGTCCCGTGGTCGCGCGAGGTGCGCAGATCGGAAGCGATGGGATCGCGGACGCGGCGATCGATAGGATCGAGACGTCCTTCGACTTCTACAGGGCGTCGCTCCCGCGCCGCGTGGAAGACGCGACGCTCTATATCAACTTTGCGCGAAATCACTGGCGTGAAAATATCATTCCATTTGATGGCATGCGAGACCACTTCACGAGGCAAGCGCGGGAGTATGTGAACTTCGAGGGGAAACCACTTCCGGGTGGATGGGTGCCTCCACAACAGCCGCGACCGATTTACGTCGACAACTGCCTGTCCGAGGCTTTCTGGGCCACGTTCAGAACGGACTATTCGCATTGGCGGGATGAGGCGGTCTCTTTGAAGGCACAGCTTCTTGCCTTGGGCCGGGACACGCTTCTTCTCGACGACCAGCGCGAAGCGGTACACGGCGTGGTCGAAGCTGGCGACCGTCTGGCACGACAGGTGAGCCGCTATGGACTGTATCTTGACAGTCGTGGTCCAATGGCATCGAGGATGGCGCTGGCCACGCTCCTGTTGCAGCACCCGGAAATTGCACGGAAACACGGCGACGAGGTAGCGGCCGCTCATCCCGGACAACAGAGACGGCGAGCTATTTCCCACCGCATGCTCGGTCCGCCATACGATGTCCAGGGCGACACGATGAGTGGGGAGGAGCCAATCCTGTTGTTGCAACTGGACTCGGATGAATGGGGGCCACGTCTAAGCTGGTGGGATGGGGGCAATCTGACGTTCTGGATTTCGGCGCCGGACGCCGCAGCGGGGCGGTTCGATCGCGCTCGCGCCGAAATTGAGGGCCATTGAGTCGAGCCTGCCGATGGGTGCGCCCAATGGGTTGCTGCATCACAGCGCCACGGCGAAAGAACGGTCTTCACCGGCCCGCCAGCACCTCCTTGCACTTCGCCGCAAAGGCGTTGAGGTACGCGCCCATCTCGCTCGTCAGCGCGTCGGACCGATCGACATTCTGCAGGCTCATGTTGAGTGCGTAGACCGGAAGCCCCTCCAGCACGATGGGCGTTGCGACGGCAAGCACGGCGGGCTGCCACGACACCGCGCAATAGCCGTCGCGTTCGACGGCGCTGATCGATCTCCTGACGTCCGCAAGCAGCGCCTTCGTGGCCGCAGCGCTGCGCCGTCTGAACAGTCTCAGCAATCGCTCGCGCTCGGCCGCTTCAATGCCGGCGAGATAAGCGCGGCCGAGCGACGTCAGCTCCATCGGCACCTGCTGACCGGCGACCACGTTGCGCAGCGCCGCGCGGGGGCTGTAGCGGATCGATTCGAGATAGACCATCATGGTTCTATCCGCGGTCGCTAACCCCACGTTGAGCCGGCGCTTCGCCGACTCGGCCCGCATCATCGCTCCGATCGCGTTGAGCACGGGCGATCCCGTCCGCATCGCATGCCCGATGCTGATGACGGACGCGGCAAGGCGATAGTTCCGCTCGCTGCGCACTTCGTCGAGCATCCCGGAATTGACCAGCGTTCGCGTCAGCCGGCTGACCGTCGATCGCGGCAATCCTGTTCGCTCCGCAATCTCGCCGTTGCCCAGCGTGTCGACGCCGGGCCGGAAGGCCCGGAGGATCTCGACACCCCTTTCGAGCGACCGGTTGCCGTCAACTCCGCCTGCATATCTGCGCGCCTGCGCCACATCCAGCCTCTTTGGACATTTCCACTAAGTGGAATTAAGGGGATGTCCCGGCGGATGCAAGCCGCTATAGGCACAGGAAAGAAAAATGCCTGCCAGCGCAGGGCTTAACGACTCCAGCCAGGGAGCTTGCCATGTCCTATCAGCTCATCGAATTTTCCGTCGAAGCCGGTGTCGCGACGATCGCATTCAACCGGCCGGAGCGGCGCAACGCCATGAGCGACGAGATGCGCACCGAGTTCGTCAATGCGCTTGAAGCTGTCTCCCGCGACAAGGCGATCAAGGCCCTGGTGCTGACCGGGCGCGGCAACGCCTTCTGTGCCGGCGGCGACATCAGCGGAATGAAGCGTCGGCTCGAGGCGCCGCAGGGCGAAATTGCATTCAACGGATGGAGCCGCCAGCAGGGCGTGCATCACGTGCAGTCGTTCCTGCTCGGCCTGCCGAAACCCACGATTGCCGCCGTCAACGGCGCTGCGGCGGGCCTCGGTGCAGACACGGCGCTGGCCTGCGACTTCGTGATGGGAACGGAACGATCGAAATTCACCTGGTCCTACATCAAGCGAGGGCTGATACCAGATGGCGGCGGCCTGTATTTCCTGCCGCGCCGGGTTGGGCTTCCCAAGGCAAAGGAGTTGATCTTCACCGGGCGCATGGTCGAGGCCGACGAAGCGCTCTCGCTCGGCATCGTCGATCGCAAGGTGGCCTCGATCGAGCTTCTGCCGGCCGCGCAGGCCTGGGCGGCCGAACTGGCTGACGGGTCTCCCACTGCGCTGGCGCTGGGCAAGAAGATCCTGAATGAAACCTTCGAGCATTCCGCGCACGATATCTTCAATCTCGGCAGCCAGGCCCAGGCCATCTGCTACACCAGCGCGGAGCATCGCGACGCCGTGGCGGCGTTCCTCGCGCAATCCCCGTCGAAGGGGTGAGCCATGAATGCGATCGAACGCCTGATCCGGCCGCGCAGCGTCGCGGTGATCGGTGCATCGGCGGACCCCGGCAAGACGTCGGGGCGACCGGTCTCCTATCTCCAGAAGCACGGCTTTGCGGGTGAGATCTATCCCGTCAATCCGAAGGTCGCAGAGATCGGCGGCCTGACCTGCTATGCCGACGTTGCTTCGCTGCCTGATGTGCCTGATGTCGGCATCGTCCTGCTCGGTGCGGAACGCGCGCACGTCGCGGTGCGCGAATTGTCCGAGCGCGGCGCCGTCGCGGCGATCGTTCTCGCCAGCGGCTTCACCGAAACCGGAGCAGAGGGCGCCGCGCGTCAGAAGCAGCTCATGGCAGCCGCCGGATCCATGCGCCTTCTCGGGCCGAACACGATCGGCCTGGTCAATCTCACCGACAATATCGTGCTGTCGGCCTCCGGCGCGCTGGCGATGGATCACTTCCCGCTAGGCGCGATCGGGCTGGTCTCGCAGAGCGGGGGCATTCTCGGCGCCCTGTTGTCGCGCGCCGCAGCGCGCGGGGTCGGGCTGTCCAAGCTGGTGTCGACCAGCAATGAAGCCGATCTCGAGCTTGCTGATTTCATCGACTTTCTCGCTGACGACAGCGCGACCAGGGTCATCGCGCTCTATATCGAGGCGATTCGCAATCCCGCCCGCTTTCGCGAGGCGGTCCTCAAGGCGCGCCGCGCCGGCAAGCCCGTTGTCGCCTTCAAGATCGGGCGATCGGAAGCGGGTGCGAAGGCCGCCGTCTCGCACACGGGGGCGCTTGCGGGTTCTGATCGCATGTACGACGCTTTGTTCAGTCAGCTCGGCGTGATCCGCGCCAGGACGTTCGAAGACCTGCTCGACATTCCCGCAGCCCTTAGCGTGGGACGGAAGTTGTCCGGCAGGCGTGTGGCGATCCTGACCTCGACCGGCGGCGCCGGCACGATCGTCTCCGACAGTCTCGGCGTCGCCGGCTTTGCAACGCCCGCGCCCGACACTGAGACGGCCGCGCAATTGCGCAGCCTTCAGTCGGGATCGCAGGCCGCGCTCGATCGCAATCCGATCGACGTGACCTTGGCCGGTCTGCAGCCGGATCTGCTTCGCGCCGCGATCCGCATCCTGCTTGCAAGTCCATCCTACGATGCGCTGACCATCATTGTCGGCTCGTCGGCCGTGGGATCGCCGGCCCTGATGGCCGATGCCATCCACGATTGCCTGCCGATGAGCGACAAGCCCGTCATCGCCTATGTGAGTCCCCACGCGCCCGACGTGGTCTCCGTCCTCACCCGGCGCGGCGTCCCGGCTTATACGTCCGCCGAGAGCTGTGCCGCCGCGCTCGACGGGCTCTTGCGGGCCAGCATGCCGGAACAGGTCCAGACATCCGGTTCGATCGCGCCGGCGGTCGATCTCGGCGACTTTCCGGCGGGATCGCTTGATGAAGCACAGGCCAAGACCCTGTTCGCGCGCTTCGACGTTCCGGTCGTGGCGGAGAAGGTGGTCGCAACATCGGGCGAAGCGGAGCAGGCGGCGCGCGACTTCGGTGGCCGGGTCGTGCTCAAGATTCTCTCGCGCGAGATTGCGCACAAGAGCGACGTCGGCGGCGTCGCGGTTGGCCTGACCACCGAAACGATCGGCGGCCGCCTGACCGTGATGGCGGAGGAGGTCGAGGCGAGAGCCGGGAAGCGACCCGACCAATTCCTGGTTCAGGAGATGATTTCAGGTGGCGTCGAGATCATTCTCGGGATGCATCGCGATCCCTTAGGGACAGCGATCCTGCTCGGAATGGGCGGCGTCACCGCCGAACTGCTCAAGGATACGACGATGCGCCTGCTCCCACCGGAGGGCGGCCTCGGCATGGCCGAGGCTCGCGCGATGGCGCGCGATCTCGTCACGTGGCCCTTGCTGGACGGCTTTCGGGGCCGGCCGAAATGCGATGTCGAAGCGCTCGCCGCAACGATCGTCGCTTTCTCGCGCATGGTTGCGCAACTCGGCGACCACCTCACTGAAGCCGAGATCAATCCGGTTTTCGTATTGCCGGCGGGCCAGGGCGTGAAGGCAGCCGACGGATTGGTCGTTCTCAATGTCTGAACAAGATCGCATGGAGCTCCAGATGGCCATTGGCGACATCATCAATCACGACGGCGCTCGCAAGAAGGGTTTCGCCGTACGGCGCTGGCTGGACCTCGCCATCCTCGCCTTTGCCGTCATGCCGATGGTCGCAGGACTGGGCGTTGCGCCGGCGCGCGCGGAATATCCAGAAAAGATCATCAAGATCGTGGTGCCCTTCGCAGCCGGCGGCGGGACCGACATCATCGCGCGTACGACGGCGCAGGACATCCAGACGGACCTCGGCAAATCCGTCATCATCGAGAACAAGCCGGGCGCCGGGACCATCATCGGAACCCAGACGGTCGCCACCAGCGAGCCCGACGGCTACTCGCTGCTGATGGCGACCTTCGCCCACGCAGTCAACCCGAGCCTGTACAACAAGCTGCCGTTCGATCCGCACAAGGATTTCGCGGCGGTCTCGCTGATCGCGCGGTCCTTCAATATCGTCGTCGTCAACCCTGCATCCAAGATCAACTCGATCGCCGATCTGATCGCTGAAGCCAAGGCCAATCCGGGCAAGCTCAATTTCGGGACGTTCGGCACCGGCACCTCGGCCCATCTCGCGGGCGAGCTGTTCAACGCGATGGCGAAGGTCAAGATGACGGCGGTGCCCTACAAGGGCGCGGCGCCCGCGATCAGCGATCTCCTGGGCGGGCAGATCGATGTGATGTTCACCACCGTGGCAAGCGCGGCCTCGCTGGTGGCTGCGGGCCAGCTCCGGGCGCTGGCGGTCACATCCGCCGAGCGTTCGGCGGCGTTTCCGCAACTGCCGACCGTCGCCGAGGCAGGCGTGCCCGGCTATGCCGCCGAGTCCTGGTACGGATTGTACGCCCCGGCCAAGACGCCCGCGCCCGTGATTGCCCGCCTGAATCAGGCGGTCGCAAAGGCCGTTCAGTCCGGTGGCTTCAAGCAACTCGAGGCCAACGAAGGCCTCATCATGGTTGGCGGCTCTCCGGAAGCGCTCGATCGCTATGTGGGGCAGGAGGAGGACCGCTGGCGCAAGCTGGTCAAGGACGCGAACATCGAGGTGCAACAATGAGCCGGTTGATGAGCTGAAGCAGCGTGCTCTCCAGCTCTTCCGGAGAGCCGATGGTGACGCCGTCCTTGTAATATTGCTCGACCGGATGGCCGATGCCTATCGCCGCAATCTGGACGTCGCCGGCCTGCTCGATCTCGCCGATGATTTGGCGCAAATGGTGGATCAGATACCCGTCGCCATTCGTGAGCAAAGTGGAATCGTCGACCGGCGCACCGTCGGACAGCACGATCAGATATTTTCGCCTCTCTTCGCGCCGGCGCAAACGCGACGCTGCCCACTCGATGGCTTCGCCGTCGATATTCTCCTTGACGAGATCTCGCCGCAGCATGGTGGCACAGCGTCGCGCGCTCAGCTTCTCGTCGGTGCTGCAATAGACGATATGCAGCAGGTCGTTCAATCGCCCGGGATAGGAAGGTTGGCTGTCGCTCAGCCATTTTTCCCGGCTCCGGCCGCCCTTCCAGCGCGTCGTCGTGAAGCCGAGCACTTCCTGCCTTGCGCCGAGGCTGTCGAGCAGGTCGGAGGCGGCCAGCGCAGCCCTGGCCGCGAACAGCATCGGTTGTCCCCGCATCGATCCGGAATGATCGATCAGCAGCGACACGACCGCATCAGCGGCACCAAGAGCGGAGCTGTCTTGCGGTTGGGAAGCCGCCATGCCCGCACGTCGAGCGGCAAGGTCCGCTTCTAAGTCGTACAGCGGTTCCGCGTCGACCTCCGGAAAGCGCTCGGCCCAGTGGCGGTCAGGGAGCATCGTCAGGACGGCGTCCAGATCGTCGGCCTTGATCTCCAGGTCGTAGTCTCGGGTATAGGCCCGATAAGGCCGATTGGAATCGAACCGAACCGGATTGCGCCACGGCCTCCGAAGCAATGGCAAAAAGCTCACCGCAATGAGCGCAACGAGCACGGTCAGGAAAGCGTTACGCCAAAGCAAGCCGGGCTCCAGTGATCTCGACGGTCAGGCACAGTACCCGGCAACGCGGAGTGAATGAGCTGATCTAATCGCCAAAGCGTCGGCAAGTACAATTGTCATCGGGGGCTCCACGCATTGGTCGCGTCTTGGCCATCCTTCCGGCTGGGCAGCACGTGCCGCTTCTGACCCGTTTTGGAAATTGTCGGGATCAGCGCAACCCGCCGCATTTATCTAATAGCGATTTCAATGGTTTGAGCATGAGCTGTTCCGAACGGCCCGCCACTCCTGCGCAAGGCCGAGAGCAGGCCAGCAGGCGAATGTTCGAAGCGAAGAACCGGCGTTTCCGGCTGAGCAAAGCCGCGAGCTATGACCGCCCCGCGCTCCCAGCCGTAACCGCCGGTTAACCATGGATATTTACGGTGTAGCAAGCCTCTGAGCCGTGGTTGTCAGTTGATTTCGAGTCCAATCCTATGGCGTTCGGTCGAAGCGCATCTCCGCGAAGCATCGCCCCGACGGAGCCTGCGGCTTCGTGGGAAGCGCCGCGGGCTGCTGCGGCAAAGCCTGACGGCGCTGCGCCTGCGCGGATCGAGGGATCGCTGACCGTCTCGGGCGCACTCGCTTTCCTGCGCGAGAACGGCCGCCGCATTCTGACGCTGGCAGCAGCGCTGTTTGCTCTCGGCGTCGTCGTGCTGATGGTTCTGCCGGTGCGCTATGCTGCGACGGCGCTGGTCGTCGTCGATCCCCGCGAACTGCGCGTGACCCCGGACCAGGACGTGCTGCCCGGCATCGGCCAGGACGCCGCTGCGCTCCAGAGCCAGATCGAGATCGCCAAATCGGACGGCTTTCTCCGCCCGCTGATCGAGAAGCTCCAGATCGCCGAGGACGAGGATATCGCGGGCGGCTACACCGACATGACGCGCCTGCTCGAAAAATTCCGCAACCGTCTCGATATCTCGCGCCGCGGCCTGACCTATGTCATCGCCATCTCGTTCACCTCGAACAGTGCTGAGCGTGCGGCGTACTACGCCAATGCCATCGCCGATGCCTTCGTTGCGAGCCAGGGCCGCGTCCGCACCGACGCGACGGACGAGGCGGCCGACTGGCTCAAGGACCGCCTCAAGACACTGAACGAGCGCCTGCGCGCATCGGAAGATGCCGTCGCGGCCTTCCGGCTCGAGCACAAGATCCTCAATGCCGGCAAGGATTCCACCACCCAGCAATTGCGGGTGACCGATCTCAACCAGCAGGTCTCCGCCGCGCGCCTGCGCACCGAGGAAGCCAAGGCGCGTTACGAGCAGGTGCAGCGCGATCTCAAGGCCAATGTCGAAGGTCCCGTGAAGCAGGACCTCCTGAGCATGCTGCGCGCGCAACGCTCGACCCTGAATGACCAGATCGCACAGAAGAAGGCGGTCTACGGCGACCGCCATCCCGATCTGGCGATCTCCTACAGCCAGCTCGCCGATCTCAACCGGCAGATCGAGGTCGAGCGCAAGAAGAACATCGACACCGCGAAGTCGGAGTACGAGGCCCAGCTCGAACAGCAGAACGCGCTGGAAAAGCAGCTCAAGGCGCTCGAGACGCAGATGCTGGTCGACGGCCAGGCGCTGGTGAAGCTCCAGGAGCTACAGCGCGACGCCGATGCCAACAGGAACATCTACGAGCAGTTTCTGTCGCGGTTCAAGACGACCAACGAGCAGCGCCAGCTTCAGAGCTCCCAGACCAAGATCGCATCGCCCGCCATTCCGCCGCGACGCTCGACGCGCCCGCCGCTCGCTCTGCTGCTTGCCGCGCTCGCCATCGGCTCGCTGCTGACCTCGACCGCCGCTGTCGCGGCGATGGGAAGCGTGTCCGACAAGAGCGATCCGGCAGAGGCTCCCGCTCAAGCGCCTGTACGTGCGAAAGCGGAGGGCACGCCCCATCGGCAAGTCCAGCCTCCAGCGCCTGCCGCGCCCCCGCCCGAGCCGATGCCAAACTTGCCTGTCTGGGCGCGCATTCCCGATCTGGCATCCGGAGCGGTTCTCAACACGGTCTGGCAAAAGCCGGTTGCCGCCACAGCCGAGATCGATCTCGGCGCCTACTTGCGTCCGCTGCTCGAACGGATCGATCGCACGCCGGTGCGCGGCTGCAAGGTCGCCCTCGTGCTGTCGGTCGGCAAGAGCGCCGGCGGCAATACCGTGGCGCGCTCGCTCAATCGCGCAGCAGTCAATCGCGGCATGATGAGCGTGCTGATCCGGCTGCAGCCGGAATTCGCCGGTGCCCAGCCGCCGGTGACCGAATGGCAGGACGGCTCGACCACGGCCGGACTTCAGTCGATCGTCGAGCTGCTGAGTGCCGGCCGTAAAGCCGACGCACGGCCCGAGGACGACATTCGCTCGGAGTTCGACCTGATCGTCGTCCATGCCAGCAATCTCGCGCTTCAGCCCGACGCCATCGCGCTGGCCGCGCATGCGGATCTGATCATCCCGGTGGTGCGCGCCGGCGAGCTCGGTTCGGCGGCGATGCGGCGGGTCACCGCAGCGCTGTCGCGCTACAACTCCGTGCCGACCGGCCTCGTCGTCAATCATGCCCCCGCGGGCTCGGTGGCGCCTCATCCCGACGGCGGCGCCTTCAGCGCGGCGGTTTGACGACGCCGTCGTCCGTTTCTAATCGCGATCTTGTCGATCTCATTCGGCCCGCCGGTATTGGCTGACGCGGTTTGCCTCGCCGGAATCGGCTCGCGGAGTTTGATCGAACTCACCTCGGCATCATCGAATTGTCATCGCTCCGTCATTCACGCTCTATCGATCGCTGCTCCTTATCCCGCGCATCGTGGAGACTGATATGCATCCGACTGAGACAATGTCGTCCGACCGCCGGTCGATCCTGAAGGGCCTTGCGGCTGCAGCCGTCGCGTCGCTGGCGGCACCGGCCGTGGCGGCCGAGAGCCTTCCGGCGCAGCCGACGGGATCTGCCGCGGCCATCGCCACCGACAAGGCCTATTGGTCGGCCGTGAAGGGGCTCTATGCCGTGACGCCCGATGTCGTCAATTTCGAGAACGGCTATTGGGGCATCATGACCGAGCCGGTGCGGCGCGAGTTCATCCGCCAGTCCGACATGATCAACTTTCAGAACACCTACTACGCGCGGCAACGCGCGGGAGCGGATTTCGAGGCCGTGCGCGTCAAGGTGGCGGAGGCGGTCGGCGCGGCGCCGGAGGAGATCGCGCTTACCCGCGGTGCGACCGAAGCGCTGCAGCTCCTGATCGGCGGCTACAACAGGCTGAAGCCCGGCGACAGCGTGCTCTACGCCGACCTCGACTATGATTCGATGCAATATGCGATGAACGCACTGAAGGGCCGCCGCGGTGTCGACGTGGTCAAGTTCGATGTGCCGGAGCCCGCCACCCGCCAAGCGGTGCTCGACGCCTATGCCCGAATCCTCGAGGCGAACCCGAAGGCAAGACTTCTCCTCCTCACCCATGTCAGCCATCGCACCGGCTTCGTGATGCCGATCGCCGAGATCGCCCGCATGGCCAGGGCCAAGGGCATCGACACCATCGTCGACGCCGCGCATTCCTGGGGACAGATCGACTTCCGGGTCAGCGAGCTCGAGGCCGATTTCGTCGGCTTCAACCTGCACAAATGGATCGGCGCGCCGCTCGGCGTGGGCTTCCTCTACATCAGAAAGGACCGCCTCGCCGACATCGACCGTGACATGGGTGACGAGGATTTTGCGGAGACCGATATCCGCTCGCGGGTTCATACCGGCACGGTCAATTTCGCCACGGTGCTGACGGTGCCGACGGCCGTGGCGCTGCATCAGCAGATCGGCGCGGCGGCGAAACAGGCCCGCCTGCGCCATCTGCGCGACTATTGGGTGAGCCGCGCCCGTGGATTCAAGGACATCGAGATCCTGACGCCGGATGAAGTCGGCTCATACGGCGCGATCACGTCGTTCCGCCTCGCCGGCAAGACCAGCAAGGTAGACAACGACGCCATCGTGGCGAAGCTCCGGGACAGCCACAAGGTCATGACGGTGCGCCGTGCCGGCGTCGCCAAGGGCCAATGCATCCGTGTCACCCCGGCGCTCTTTACCGACGAGGCCGATCTCGACCGCCTCGTCGAGGCGCTCGCCGTCGTCACCGGCACGAAGACGGGGTGAGGCTGCGCGAGGCGGCGCCTGCGTCAACTGCGCTTGACTGATTGGATCAGGTCCCAGCGGTTGCCACAGAGATCCTCGAACACCGCCACGACGCCATAGGCTTCATGCCGTGGCGCCGCGACGAAGCGTACGCCAGCGGCGGTCATGCGCGCGTGATCGCGCTTGAAATCATCCGTTTCCAGGAACAGGAAGACGCGCCCGCCGGTCTGGTCGCCGATGCGCGCCGTCTGCGCCGGACCGTCCGCGCGCGCCAGCAGCAGGCCAGTGCCGGAATTGCCCCGTGGCCGCACGACCACCCAGCGCTTGCCGCCGCCGAGCGGCGAGTCCTCGCAAAGCTCGAAATTCAGCGCGCGCGTGAAGAAGGCGATCGCTTCGTCATAGTCGGCGACCACGAGACTGACGAGGGACAGATGCTGGTTCATCGCGCAATCCGGCGAATGGCGGCGAACGCGCCGTCAGGAAGACAAGGATAGTATGGCATCGATCTGGCTGCGCGATCGCCAGAGGTTGCGCAGGCCCATTGCAGGAACTTCCACTTTTTCCCGGCGTTAGGCCGATGGCTCGCACAAGCGGCCGGCTCGCGAGATGAAGAACTTTTCCAACACAGAATTTTCCCCCGAGGTGATCGAGCTCATGACCACCGCCCTGGAAGCTGCGGTCGCGACCCTGCCGGAGCCCGTGCATTCCTCGCACGTCAATGCGCTCGCCGAGTCCATCCTGCGTACGGCTGGTGCGGGAGAGCGTGACGTGGCGAATTTGCAGCGGATCGCCTTGCTGGAGCTGCAATTGGCGCCGCGCAACTGATGAGGCCGACATGAAGACGATAGCCGCTATTGTCATTGCACTCTCTGCCATGTCCCCGGTTCTTGCCCGGGCCGACAGCTGGACCACCTATCGCATTCCCGAGACTGGAACATCGGTCGACATTCCCACCTCGGTCTTCACGGAACAGGCCGGAAAACCAGACGGATATGGCCAACAATTTCGTACGCCCGACGGCGGCGCCGATCTCACCGTGCAGGCCGTTCGCCGCGAACAGGGTATTTCGCCCGCCGCGTTCCTCGCGGCGAAGCAACCGCCATCGGCGATCGTCTACAAGCGGATCACGCCCGGCTTCTTCGTCGTTTCCAGCATCAAGCGTGACAAGATCTGGTATGACCGCTGCAACTTCTCGAGCCGCTACGTTCATTGCGTGCTGATCAACTATCCCGCGGCCGAGAAGCGGCAATGGGACGAGGTCGTGACGCGCATCAGCCACAGCCTGAGCGGCGGCTGAACCGGGTCACAAGACCCCGGAAACCGGCCCAGCATCCGGCGCGAAGCAACCTCGAACTCGGCAGCATCCGCCCTTGCGGATCGACCTGTCGAACGTAACGCGCTCATGGAGCGCCTCATCCTGATCAAGCCGGCGGACTACCGCCACCCGAGCGCCGGCGCGACATGCTTCAGAATCGCCTCGATCGCATGCGCGCAATAGTCGACGCCGAGCTGGTTCGGAATCGTCAGCAGCAACGTATCGGCCTCGGCGATCGCCTCGTCCTGCCGCAACTGCTCGATCAGCGCATCGGGCTCGGCGGCATAGGACCTGCCGAAGATCGCGCGGGTGCGCGGATCGATGAAGCCGATCTGGTCTTCGCCGCCGCGCTCGCCGCCAAAATAGGCGCGGTCGCGATCGTTCATCAGCGCGAAAATGCTGCGGCTGACCGACACGCGGGGCTCGCGGCTGTGGCCGGCCTCTTTCCACGCTGCGCGATAGGCCCGGATCTGCGCGGCCTGCTGCACGTGAAAGGCTTCGCCGGTCTCGTCGTTCTTCAGCGTCGAGCTCTGCAGATTCATGCCGAGCTGCGCCGCCCACACCGCGGTCGCGTTCGAGCCGGCGCCCCACCAGATCCGTTCGCGCAAGCCCGCGGCATGCGGCTCGAGGCGTAGCAGCCCCGGCGGATTCGGAAACATCGGCTGCGGATTGGGCTCGGCAAAACTTTCGCCGCGCAGCAGGTCGAGGAAGACCTCGGCATGACGCCGGCCCATGTCGGCATCGCTCTGGCCGTCAGCCGGGCGATAACCAAAGTAGCGCCAGCCGTCGATCACCTGCTCGGGCGAGCCGCGGCTGATGCCGAGCTGCAGCCGTCCGCCGGCGATGAGATCGGCACTGCCGGCGTCCTCGACCATGTAGAGCGGGTTCTCGTAGCGCATGTCGATCACGGCCGTGCCGATCTCGATCCTGCTGGTCCTGGCACCGACGGCGGCGAGCAGCGGGAAGGGCGAGGCGAGCTGTCGCGCGAAATGGTGCACGCGAAAATAGGCGCCGTCCGCGCCGAGCTGCTCGGCCGCAACCGCAAGCTCGATCGATTGCAGCAGCGTATCCGCCGCCGAGCGGGTCTGCGACTGCGGCGAGGGCGTCCAGTGGCCGAAGGAGAGAAAGCCGATCTTTTTCATGGGGGCAACATATGGATGATCGGGAGAGTTTGCGAGACGTCGGCCGAGGGAAAATGGCTGCAAGGGGTGTGCCCGTAAGCAGGCCCGGGTTCGCACCACGACGTCAGGTCGTTCGACCTTGCTCTGGCCGTGTTCGGAAGCGGCCTCAGATTTCGCAACCTGTCAAATTCAATGCCTTGAGCAGGCCGCCGAACGCCTTGAGCCGACAGGGCTCGGTCTCGCCGGCGGCCTTTGCACGTTGAGCATTCGCAGTTCGCTTGGCAACAATTGCCTTTGGCTTCGGCTTGGGGCGTTCGGCGGTCGCGATCGTCTTTGCGTCGCGCCGATGACGGACAATCGGTTCCGGCGCGGACGAACCGACCTGGATGTCTTGCGGAGCAACGTGGTTATCGACCGGAGCAATTTGTGTCGGCATCGCGCTGCTCACAGCGGCAACCTCGAGGCGATCGGCCTTCGGCAACGCGTCATGTGAATCGGAGACGCTTGCGCTCTGCTCGGCAAGCGGCTGGGCGATCGCGAGGGCGCGGCGCGGTGGAGCGTTCAGCTCCATTGCCGACAGCACCCCTACACTCAACAGGATGAGGAAGCCCAACAACGCCATTTTCAGCATACAGCGCCTCTAACCTAGCTTAGTGCCGCTGGAAATTCTCCGCTGCAATGAGGCAACTTGTCGGCGATTGCCGACCTGCGGCGAATCATTTGCCGACAGGGTTAACGGCGGCGTTGCTTCTGCAGCCGCTGAGAATGCCGCCGCTCACGTCGGTGGGAGACCGTACTTCGTCGTCGGAAGATGGTGTGTCGGCGGATGCGAACTGAGCACTGAGAGAGCCACGGTCAACTGCGGCTCAGCTAGGGAAGTCCTTTTGTCATCGTAAAGGGATTGAACCCACGTTCCGCGAGGGCAGCCCACGAAGCTGCGCCAAGATGTGACAATCGGAAATAGTTTCGCGGCTTGGTCGGGTCGGTGTCCAACACGAACCCCGTCGGTAACGCGCGGACAGTCGTGGCATAGAACCCACCATCGGGCGACCTCTGGGATTCGATGACAGCGATCAACGATTCTGCCCTCTCAGTCTTGCCGAGCAATTTCATCAAGAGAGCCATTTGGCCCGTCCCTTCGGTCCACACACCGTGCCGGTCTTCACCGTAAGAAAAGCCTCCGCCGACACTCATTCGCTGTTCGGCGGTCGTCATTGCCGATGCAAATTTCCCGGCCGCTCCGTGAAGCGCTGTTAAGGGCCAGATCTGGGCATCCAGAGCCAAAATCGGATTATGCGTGACACCGTCTTCAGCGGTCCCTGCGGCGAAACAGGCGCACCCCGGATCCCACATCGTATTTACGAAGTACTCAGCAACGGTTGCCTTATCGCGCCAGCGCGAATCGCCCGTACGGATCGCAAGAAGGCCAAACGCGGCGGCGAGGTCAGTATTATGTTCAGTCGATTTCCATGTCCGCACTTCCGGCGTCGGCTCGTGCCCAAACGTACCGCCCGTGAAACCGCCAGTACCGCGCGTATCGGCCCATTGCGCGACCCAGGCGCCAAGCCGTGCGGCACCATCGCGGAACCGAGAGCCGGCGTTCACGTCAATCGACAGCAACGCCAACATGGCCCATGCCATGTTACCAACATCGCTGCCCACCTGATATCGATCCTCTAACCATTTGTTCTGAGTATTGTCCCACCAACCTGGAAGTTTTACGGGGCCATTCGTCACCACACCCGCGGCGTAAGCGTTCCTGAGCCGTCCATCATGCCAGGTGCGGTCGTTGTCGATGGCCCAGAGAATCGCCGAGCCAATCCGATACGCTTTGTCTTGCTCACCGCAACCGACCAATGCGATGGCGGCTACCGCATTGTCATAGAGGTAGGCGGCGCCATGCAGAGGCCCCGGTTCGACGGTCGGATAGCTGGGCAGGAACAACGGCCCTGATGACGGTGCCTTATCAATTAGACCAGTGAGGTAGCCGCATGCAGACGCTTCTGGTGTTGCTAAAGCCCGTAGTTGAGTGGCGGCCAAAATGATTATGAAAGTCGTTACGATCCATACGAAGGATTCTATTCGGGCCACTTGGCTGTTCTCCAGGGTGGACGATGATTCTATATACCCATCGGCGATGTCTGGACGTGGCCCATCTGCGAAGTTGCGCCTCGCCTGCCGCAGGTCCGCTCATTGAGTCAGAGCGGGCCAGATCTGCTCAACCTGAGTTCTTCGCATTTTGCCCCTAAGCGGACCACCTAGCTGGACGCCTTGGACCCCGCTGCAACGGGTTGCGCATAGCAAAAAACAACCAATCGCCCTCTATTTTGAGGCAACGACAAGGTAATCCCGTCAGGTAAATGGCCTTCCGCTGGTTCGCCCCTGATCCAGTTCGTGCCATCCACGCCGACCGTTGCGACAGCATGGGCCAACGCGGTGAGTAAGACCTCGGCTCTGTCACAAAAGCGCCCGCCACCTTGCAAAGGAACTAAGCGATAAAATGCATCGAAGGAAGGGGTGCCATTTTCCCTCGCCAGCCAGTCTTTCTCTGCATAAACTGAATACCATGCCCCGGCATTCACAACCTTCAGGGGAGTTGCGTCCAGCAAGATCAGAGTCTCCGCCATGCGTCCCGCAAGCAGCGCTCCCGTCGGATGCTCTCCAACGTACATGCTTGGCGCTCCACGAATTGCATCAATCGCCTGGATAGGGGGAAGTCGGCTGCTGTCTTGGCCTTCGCTCATGTGCGGCTTTCGCGGTCGTGCCCTAGCGCCCCGTCGTGACGGCGTCCTTGTATCAAGTCGGGCGTGGATTGTCGTCTTTTGGCCCATCGCTGCCGCATCCCATGGCCGGGGATATGTCGGCTGTCAGGGGCCAAACCGTCGCGATTGACCCATTGCGGACATCGCGCTTCCGGCGAGATCATTCATAGAATGCTCCCGCGACAATGATCTGCGCCGCGCGACGCCAGATGTTGGCCGCCTTTGCCTCCAGACTGGAAGTGTCCTGTGTCGCTTCGGCCCAGGCTGCCGCCGCTTCCAAAAAGGCTTCTATCGAACCATTTTCCCAGCCGTTAGCTCCGGGTTCGTATGGCGAGCTTGGGGCGGCCAATCCCTTCTGCTGCTCGTCCTTCCGATCGAATGCCATTCTTTGCAGAAGTCGAATGAAACTCTGCTCGTCAGAAACGGCATCAGCTAACGACACTAGATCGTGGACCACTGTTCCTCCGAACGATCGAGATGTTAGTCGGAGGTTATCATGACAGGCCGCAATAGTTAAGAATGTCGCCTTCTGGCCCTTAGCGGACCTTGTAGCCCAGCCCGCAAACCATCTGCTTTTGACCCTAAGCGGCCATATGAGTGCTGAGTTTGCTTGCAGTGTTTCTATTTTGGGTTGACTGCCACCAACTTTGACGCGAGATTACGCCCGCTTTCTAAAAGCGCGACTTCGTCAGCGGAGCCAAGAACTTCATCACATGTCGCAGCAAGGCCGTAGCAAGGGTGGGACGGCCGCCTCCTCGCTCCATCCGTCGGCTGGTCTGGATCAGGCAATTGTGGCGCACCGCGCGGGCAATCTGTCGGACGCGGAACGGGCCTACGCGGTCATTCTGAAGGGAAGCAGAACGCATCCGGTCGCGCTTCATATGCTCGGGCTGTTGCACGCCCAGCGCGGCCAGTTTGCGGACGCCGAGCCGTTGCTCAAGAAGGCCGCCCGCGTCGATCCCGGCAATCCCAACGTTCTTTTCAACTATGCCAACGTGCTGCGTGCACTGGACAAGACGGACGACGCGCTCGCCTGGCTTGCGAAAACGATTGCCCTGTCGCCGAACTTCGCCGATGCGCATCTCAATCGCGGCGCGATCCTGATGGCGCGGCAGGAGTTTCATGGCGCCATCGCGGAGTTTGATCGCGCCATCGCGATCGCGCCATCAAGCGGGGCGTTCGCAAACCGAGGCAGTGCACTCCGGCAGCTCGGCCAGCTCGATGAAGCGCGCGGCTGCTACCAACGTGCCGTCGAGCTTGGACCGTCGGATCCCCAGTACCATTTCGCCTTGTCCGAGCTCCTCACCCAGATGGGCCGAGAGGACGAAGCGATCGGAGCGCTCGAACGAACGGTCGCACTGACCAAGGCCTTCCCGTTCGCGCTGAGCAAGCTCGTTGCCTCGAGGCGGACGCGCGCCGACTGGCGCAATTTCGAACGTGACCAGGCCGCTCTCGACGAGGCCGTCGATACCGGCGTGCCGGTCGATCCCTTCATCTTCTTTCATGCCTCGTCGTCTCCTGCACGCCAATTGACCTGTGCGAAGACCTATGTCGCCAACATTGCCCCGGAACGAGGTGCCGCGATCTCCCCGACGCCGTCACCGGCTTCCCGGCTGCGCGTCGCGTACCTGTCTGCCGATTTTCGCAATCATGCCATGGCGCATTTGATGGCCGGCGTTTTCGAGGCGCACGACCGCGAGCGCTTCGAGGTCAGCGCCATCTCTTACGGACCCGATGATCGCAGCCAGATGCGCGACCGCCTGAAGACGGCCTTCGAACGCTTCGAAGATGTCAGCGATCTGACCGACGAGGACGTGGTCGAGCTGATACGCCGGCTGGGCATCGAGGTTCTCGTCGATCTCGGAGGCTTCACCGCCGGTGCGCGGCCGAAAATCCTGGCGCGCCGGCCGGCTCCCATCCAGGTCAACTATCTCGGCTTTCCCGGTACGATGGGCGCGTCCTATATCGACTACATCATGGCCGACCGGATCGTCATCCCGGAAGCCGAGCGGGAATATTACGCCGAGAAGGTGATTTATCTTCCCGACAGCTATCTGCCGACCGACGCGAGGCGACCGCTGCTGCCCGATGGTCCGACCCGCAGCGCGGTCGGGCTGCGGGACGATGCATTTGTCTACTGCGCGTTCAACAGAACGATCAAAATCACGCCCGTGCTGTTCGATGTCTGGATGAGGCTGCTTGCCAAAACCGCCGGCAGCGTCCTTTGGCTGCTAGATGGGGACCCGATCGCCAACGGGAATCTGAGGCATGAAGCCGTTGCGCGCGGCATCGCCGCCGAGAGAATCGTGTTCGCCCCACAGGTCCCGGCCAACGAACATTTGGCACGCCACCGGCTCGCCGATCTGTATTTGGACACGCTGCCCTACAACGGTCATACCGCGGCCAGCGACGCCCTTTGGGCTGGCCTGCCAGTCCTGACCTGCCTTGGCACCGCCTTTGTGGGGCGTGTTGCAGCCAGTCTCTTGAAGGCTGTCGGCCTTCCCGAGCTGGTGACAACATCGCTGGACGACTATGAAGGTTTGGCGCTTCGGATCGCACACGATCCCGAACTGCAGACCGCCCTCAGGAGCAAGCTGGCGGCGCAGCGGTCCACCTGGCCGCTGTTCGACACGGTCGGCATGGCTCGACACATCGAAACGGCCTTCAATGAAATGTGGCGCTGGCATTGCGCTGGCGAAGCGCCGGCCTCGTTTGCCATCTAAGTCTCCGCAAGGAAGCGGCTTGGCCAGCTCAGGCCCGCTTTTGGCCCTCAGCCGAACTGGGCTTAGGCATTTGCAATGTCGGCTATGGGACGCAGAGCGGACGCGGGGCTAGGACCTGCTCGAGCGCCGCTTGTGACCCAAGGCTGACGCAGGCAAGATTTGCCGGTGGCAGAACTCGGATGCGCACTCCCCACGGTCGGCGATAGTGGTCCACAGGCGAGCATGGTTCGGCGACTGAATTCGAACCCAGCGGTAGGGCACACGCGCCCACGGCTTGATCACTGGCGTCAGATTGTCGAGAACCAGATCGCCGCTTCTGGTACGCACGACGAGAATGAGGTGATGCTTTCCCCAGTCCGTCACGACCTCACTCAGCAGCAGTGCACCTGAAGGCCAGCCGCGATTGAGCAGTTCGTGGCGCTTAGTCACTGCGTAATCATTGCAATCGCCACGACCCGGATTGATCAACCAGGCTTCGACGCCCGAGCCTGCTTCGGTGGTGTCAGGAATGATGCTGCGGTTGACGATCTGATTGATCTGTCTGAGAAGAGCCCAGCGTTCTCCGGTTAGGCGAACCAGCCCTCCGCGAAATTGTGGCTGTACGCGACACTCATCCTCGTAGCGCAGGCAAAACATCGTGTAGGCCATCGGCGGCAGCGTCGGCGTCTCGAACCGGACGTGCCGAATTGCCGATTGAGGTTCCATCGACTTGTCCAACGGACCCGCATTGATGGGCCCAAACCCAGCGATCATCCCCGCAATCGCCAGGACGACTTTAGCTGAAAAGGGTGCATGTTATCGCCCCCTGTTGGGGTGAGCGCTAAGCGAAGGGTCTGGGTGCCAACCCTTTCATCCTCCAACTAAGCTACGCGTCACCGAGAGCATCGTGAGGTTGTATACGCTGATGTAACACTTCTGCCAACACTTATTACCTGAGGAAGTAGCAGGCTCATGCTGATCGCGAACATCGACATGATGCGAGGCTACTGACTTCCGGAAATGGCCCTTTGCCGACTCGCAGGGGCGAACTGGCCATGTCCGGATTTGATGGCAGAACGGACATCGCCGATTTCGCGGAATAAGGAATCATGTCCACACACCCCGGCGCATCCGGCTCTGGCATGAATGCCCGGCCGTGGTGACGCCTCACGCGTAGGCGACCCAGCCGCGGAAGGCGAACCCGGTATAGAACAGGGTGGGATCCAAAAAGCCGGCCTCGCGCAAGATCGCCTCATCCTGCGCGGGCGCGAGGATTTCCAGATGGTTGGTGACGGCGTTCCGCGCCGCCGCAGCCTTGTCGGGCTCGACGCCGGAGGCAGCCAGGAATGCGGAGTACCGCGATAGCCACAGTGGGCGCTCGTCTTCGCCGTTCGGCGCGCTCAAATGCGCGACCACGAACGGCGCACGCGGCTTGAGGCGGCGGCGGATCTCCGAGGCGATGCGGCGCCGTTCCGCGACGTCGACGAAGTGCAGCGTCAAGAGGCAGCTGGCACCGTCGAACGGTCCTCGCGGAGCGTCGTCGACATAGCCGTGATGAAGCCGCGCGCGCGGCGCGAGCGGTCCCAGCGTTTGCCCGGCGAGCGCCAGCATCGCCGCGGAGGGATCAACGCCGTCAAAACTCCAGGTGGGATGCGCCTGCGCAAAGGCCTTCAGCTCCAGGCCACCGCCGGCACCGAGCACGAGCACCTTCCCAGCTTCCGGAACGCGTTCGGCCAGCAGGATCGCTGCCATGGACAGCATGGCATTGTAGCCGGGAACGAAGCGCGGCGGGCCTTCGGTGTATCGCGCCACGGCTTGCGGATCGGAGAACATGGCTTGAACGTCGGTCATGATGTTGCCTTGATAAATGGAGCGATCACGCGCGATGCGCGTTCATGCCCTGATGCTTGCGGGAGCCGAGCCGCTTGCGAAGGTCGTCGCTGAGCATCGCCAGCGTCACCTCGCCGAGGCGCGACAGCAGCAGCGCCTCCGCATCGTGAAAGGCCTGATCGAGCGCGGCATTGACGGCCTGCTCGACGAGGCAGCCGGGCGCCTCCGTGCGGTTGCCCATGGCGAGCAACGAGGGACTGCCGAGCGCGGCGTAGACGTCGCGCAGCGTCACCTTCGAGAGGTCGCAGGCAAGCGTCCAGCCGCCGCCATGCCCTTTTTCCGAGCGGACGTACCCGAGGTCGCGCAGGCCCGCCATGATGCGGCGGATCACCACCGGGTTGGTGTCCATGGCTTTCGCCAGCGTCTCGGACGTGAAGGGGCCCGGCTGCTGCGCCATGTGCAGCAGGACGTGGAGCACGCCGGACAATCGGCTGTCGCGTTTCATGTAACTTGATATGTTACATGATTGCGAAGCGGTCAAGAGATTTCCGCGCACGATCGATCGCGCATCAACAGAGCGCGAAGCAACGACAGGGAAATTGGATTTTTCGGATCTCGATATCGGCGCGGCCGACTAACGCCGGAAACAAGGAAAGCGCCGCTGCCTCGCGGTCGTATTTCATGCAACGCCCGATGATGCCATCCTGCTCCTGTTTTGCCCGACGGAGCAACGACTTTTTGCCCTTCCGATCAACCGCTGCGCAGAGTGTCTAACCCATTGATCCCGCTCATGCCGTCTACTGTGCATGGGGTTGTTTTCGACATTTTGGTTCTGGGAGCATGATCAACGGCCGGCCGAACCGGGACCTGATCCGGCTCGCGCCTTTCGCTTCGCCATGATGATTTGTCACGGTGACGGCGCTGCGTGCGAGGGCAACAATCGGCCGGGTTGCCGTCCGGACATTTCGTCGAGACCCTCGAACGGCGCCCGCTTTTATCAATCCATTTTCAGGAGGCGCATCATGCAGGTTTATAACGTCGTCAGGTTCAGGGTGAAGCCGGGTGAGGAAGCCGCCTTCCTCGACGCGCATCGGGACGGCAAGGCCAAATGGCCGGGCCTGAAGCAGGGCGTCATCATCAAGACCGGCGAGCAGACCTTCTGCCTGATCGGCCTATGGTCCAGTCAGGACGCGCTGGTCGCGGCGCGTTCGGCGATGATCAAGACGCTCGACAGTTTCAGGTCCGTGCTCGAGGACCAGGGCAACGGACGCGGCGTGACCGATGCCGTGTCAGGCGAGGTGGTGCTCGATCTCTAGCAGGCGAGCGGCCTGCTACTTCATCACCCGCAGACCCTTGGTCGTGAACCGCTGCGTCTTGCCGCCGGGGCGCAGGGGACGCTTGGTGCCGGCGGCCTTGCCGGTGCCGGGCGGCTGATGCGCAGGCACGAGCTGGTCGGGACGCGAGCCAATCAGATCGCGGCGGCCCATCTCGATCAAGGCCTCGCGCAGCACCGGCCAATTGTCGGGATCGTGGTAGCGCAGGAAGGCCTTGTGCAGGCGGCGCTGGCGCAGGCCCTTGATCGCTTCGACCTTGTCGCTGCCGCCGCGCCGCACGCCACGCAGCGGGTTGACGCCGGTGTGGTACATCGCCGTCGCGGTCGCCATCGGCGAGGGCAGGAAGGTTTGCACTTGATCCGCGCGATAGCGGTTCTTCTTGAGCCAGAGCGCGAGGTTCATCATGTCCTCGTCGGTCGTGCCCGGATGCGCCGCGATGAAATAGGGGATCAGGTAATATTTCTTGCCGGCCTGCTCGGCCGCGGCATCGAACATCCGCTTGAACTGGTTGTAGGCGCCGATGCCCGGCTTCATCATCTTGTCGAGCGGGCCGCGCTCGGTATGCTCGGGCGCAATCTTCAGATAGCCGCCGACGTGGTGGGTGACGAGCTCCTTGATGTATTCGGGGCTCTCGACCGCGAGGTCGTAGCGCACGCCGGAGGCGACCATCACCTTCTTGATGCCCTTGGTCTCGCGCACCTTGCGATAGAGCCGGATCAGATCGTCATGCGAAGTGTTGAGGTTCGGGCAGATCTCCGGGAAAACGCAGGACGGCCGCCGGCACGCCGCCTCGACCTTCGGATCCTTGCACGCCATCCGGTACATGTTGGCGGTGGGGCCGCCGATGTCGGAGATCACGCCGGTGAAGCCCGGCGTCTTGTCGCGGATTTTTTCGATCTCGCGCAGGATCGAACCTTCGGAGCGGTTCTGGATGATGCGGCCTTCATGCTCGGTGATCGAGCAGAAGGTGCAGCCGCCGAAACAGCCGCGCATGATCGTCACGGAGAACTTGATCATGTCCCAGGCGGGGATTTTTGCCTCGCCGTAGGACGGATGCGGCGCGCGGGCGTAAGGCAGGTCGTAGACCGCGTCCATCTCCTCGCTGGTCAGCGGGATCGGCGGCGGGTTGAGCCAGAGGTCGCGATCGCCGTGACGCTGCACCAGCGGCCGCGCGTTGCCGGGATTGCTCTCACGATGCAGCACGCGCGACGCGCGCGCATACGCTTCCTTGTCCTGCTCGACCTGCTCCAGCGCCGGCAGCCGGATCACGGTCGCGCCCTTCTGGCGCGTTGCGCCTTCGTCGGCGGAGTCGAGATCGTCGGCGTGCAGCTCGGCATAGTCCGCAGGGACCTTGCGGAACAGTGCGACGCCCCTGATGTCGTCGAGCGCGCGCGGCGCTTCGCCGGCGGCGAGCCGCTGCGCCACCTCGACCACGGCGCGCTCGGCATTGCCGTAGAGCAGGAGATCCGCCTTTGCGTCGGCCAGCACCGAGCGGCGCACCTTGTCGGACCAGTAGTCGTAATGCGCGATGCGGCGCAGCGAGGCCTCGATGCCGCCGAGCACTACGGCTACGTCCTTGTACGCCTCGCGGCAGCGCTGGGCGTAGACGACGGTGCAGCGGTCCGGCCGCTTGCCGCCTTCGCCGCCGGCCGTGTAGGCATCGTCGCTACGGATGCGCCGGTCCGCGGTGTAGCGGTTCACCATCGAATCCATGTTGCCGCCGGTGACGCCGAAGAACACCTTTGGCTTGCCGAGCGCCTTGAACGGCTCGGCCGAGTGCCAGTCCGGCTGCGAGATGATGCCGACCCGAAAGCCCTGCGCTTCGAGCAGCCGGCCGATGATCGCCATGCCGAAACTGGGATGGTCGACATAGGCGTCCCCGGTCACCAGCACGATGTCGCACGCGTCCCAGCCGAGCGCATCCATCTCGGCGCGGCTCATCGGGAGGAACGGCGCCGGCTTGCGCGGGCGCGCCTGTGCCATCAGGGGCTTTTCGGCGGCGATGATCTGGGTGTCCATGGCGTTACGCATAAGACTCCGGGCCTGCGAATACAACCGACGGACGCGTGAAAGATTGCGGTTCCGCCGGGCGTAATCCGGGTGAGGGGGCGCGTTAACCGTTCGCGAGCGCCTGCCGGACCTCGGCGACCGTCGCCGGCTCGCCGCCGTGCGCGCGCACCATCTTCACGGCATCCTCGACAAGGCGGAGATTGGTTGCCGTTGAGCCCAGTAGCGCATCCTCGAGCCCGACGCGGATATGGCCGCCGCGCGCCACGGTCTCGCCGACCAGCGGCGTGATGTCGACGCCGAGGCCGGAGACCATCCAGGGTGCGCCGGCCGCCTCCTCCTGCGCCAGCGTGACCAGCGCGGCGAGGCCGTAAGGCTTTGGCGGAAAGCAGAACGCGAATTGCTGCGAGAACATGAAGCGATAGATCGGCGTCTTCACGCCGCTCGCGCGCGCCAGCGCCGCGCCGGCGCGGATGAAGCCGGGCTCGTAGATGGCGAAGGCAGGATGGATGCCGTGCCGCTTGGCAACGCCAAGCCCGTGCCGGATGTGGGTCTCCGGATTGAGATAGGTCTCCGCCGGTTTTGCCTCTGCCGTGGTCGCTGTCAGCGTGAAGTTGACGCTGCCGGGATCGATCACCGCGAATTCGAGCAGGCCGCGTTCGGCCAGCGCCTCGATATGGACGAAGCGCGTCTTGGGGTCCGCAATATTGCCGCGTGCGTCGAGGCCGGGGATGGACGGATAGACGGGAACGTCGACCCTGGCACGAATGCCTTCGATGATGCGCGCATAGACCTGCCAGTCGAAGCTCTGCGGCCCGCTGCCGTCATAGGCATGGGTGTGAATGATGGCCGCGCCGGCCTTCGCGCAGGCGATGCCCTCGGCGATGATCGTTTCGATCGTGTCGGGAATGCCGGGCTGAAGCGCGCGGCTCCAGGGTCCGTTCAACGCCGCCTCGATCCAGACCTTGTGCATGGCACGCCTCCCTCATCCGTCCGAACGCACGGCGTTTGTTTTGCATGACCGTATCACGCCTGCCGCGCGAGGTCAGTGCCGCGAGGTGTGTGATGCCGTCCACAGACCAGCGGGCCACGCCGCATCATCCTCTCCCCGTATCAAGGGAGAGATCCATGTTTCTGGTCGATACGCTGCTGATCCTGGCAATGCTGTTTTTCCTGTTCCTGCCGATCACCGATCGCAGGACGGTGCGGATGAGGCTCTGCATGCTCTGCGCGCTCTTGGCCGTGTTCTCGGTCTCGGTCACCCGCACCCATGTCGCGTCCGTGCAGCTTGCGGGCATCGCCTCGATACCTTAGGCGTTGCGATCTTCCATCTGTTCGGCGGATTACCGATCCTCGGGACGTCCGGGCGCGCTTGCGAACGTAGTCGATGCCGCCGGATGGCGGCGATCACCCGACCGGGTGATGCCGACGTGTTTCGATCCGACTACAATTTCTGCTAGTGTTTGTCTTAAGCTGCCCGCACAGCGTCCGCCCGTCCAAGCGAGTTCAGGCCGACTGGCGACTGATTCCTTGGCCGGGGTCGCGGGGAGGTCGCATTGAAGAACATACCGTTCATCGTGGCCGGCTGCCTGATCATCGCCGTTTTCGGGCTTGCGATCGTCTATCCGGATCAAGGTCGTGATCTCCTGCGATCTACTCAGGATGACGCCTGGTCCGGCTTCTGCTTTTATGCTGCGATTGGGTTTCTGTTCGCGAGTATCTTCGGATGTGTTCCAGCCTTGTTTGCCGGCAGGACGGTCGGGGAGGACGAGGCCACCCGTTTTGGATTTCGCGAGCATGAGTTGGCAGCTGCCGGAATTGCCGGAGTCGTGAGCTTGCCAACGGGGCTGTTGCTGGCGGCGGTCGCCGAGAGCGTCTACTCTCTGGAATATCTCCTCTTCTGTCTCGTCTACTTCCTGATAGGGGTGCTGGTCGCCGGGCAGACGCTCGTGGTGTGCTTGCTGGCCCGAGTTCCTTGGCTCCTCGGCGCGGTCGGGCTCGGTTGCGTCCTCGCCATTGCGACCGTGCCGGCGCAGATTGGCGAGTGGCTCGGGTCAGCCCTCACGCTGGCGGTCGGCTTGGCCGGATGGCAGCTTCTGCTGGTCGGGCTTTCTTTGGAGATGAGAGATTCGCGCACCGTCCGGGCGGTTGTGGTGGCCGTCGTGCTAGTGGTGATCGCCGAACAGGTGCTGCTGTATTTTCTTGCATCGCCTCGAACGGATACGATCCGGGGCGATGCGGTCTTCAGGGCTGCGACCCCACTCGACGAGGCGATACGCCGGTCGGTCAGGGCACAGGGCACGGCAACTCCGACCCTTATTATCGTTGCGGCTGCTGGCGGCGGTATTCGGGCGAGCTATTGGACATCCAAGATACTGACCCACATCGTCGATCGCGTCCCGAGCTCACGGCCAAAGTTCTTCATTGCCAGCGGCGTCTCGGGCGGATCGGTCGGCCTCGCGCTGTTCCGATCGCTGCTGGCCGTTCCAAATGCGAGCTGCAGCCCCACCGAGCGGATAGGCCCGCTGGAATCGTGCTCGGACAAGTTTCATGAGCAGGATTTTCTGGCCGGCATCCTTGGAGCCACGGTGACTAGCGAACCGATCAATATCGTCCTTCCGATCTTTGCGGCCCGCAGTGTTGCGCTCGAGCGGACATGGGAGGCGAGGTGGCGTTCGCTCGTCACACCCTTCGACACGCGCTCCTCCGACCTCTTCAGCACTCCCATGAGGAGCCGTTGGTCCGACACCAGCCCCAGGCTATCTCTGGTCCTCAACACCACCTCGATCTATGGCGGCGACCGCATGCCGGTCAGCGATCTGCGCACGGATTGGATGCATGAGGTTGGGCCTTGCAAGGTCAATATCGCCGAGCAGGTCGATCTGCCGCTGAGCACGGCGGCAAATAGCAGTGCCAGGTTCCCGGGCCTCGAGGAATGGGGCTGGTTTCCCGTCACTGATCCGGCGCTCAAAGGCAGAAAGGAGATCGAGACCGGTTGCAAGGACAGGGAGGGCATCGCGGACGGCGGCTTCTTCGACAATTTCGGCGCCACCACGGCATTGGAGGCATACAATGCGGTCAAGCAGCTCGCCGCAGCGTCGGGCGTGAAGCCGAAGATTTTCGTTGTCCAAATCTCCAGCGATCCGGTTTGCGGGACGGCGCATCTATTGGACGAGCGCCCTGATCGGATTCTCGAATGCCGGAAGATCCGGCAGGCGCGGGAGCAGGAATTCGAGTTCGTCAGGCCGAATGTCGGACTCTTCAGCGAGGAGGCGCGAAAGGCGACGTCGCACAACTCGCGTATCCACATCAGGCGCTTCCTCTACCCGTTGCCCGAGGAGCAGGTGCCGGGCGTATTCGGCGTCGCTATGCAGGCGAGCACGGTCAGCGGCATCGGCGTCGCCAGGCAATTGAAGCGACGGGTCGAGGCCGATCCCGACAGCCGCTTCTATCACTTCTCGCTTGCCGGTGCGCTTGATGCCCCGCTGGGATGGGCGCTCTCGAGATATGCGCGCACGGAAATCGATGGTCTTCTGCTCGGCGACGGCGTGATCAAGGACGGCGTGAACAAGCGGGAGATGGATCGCCTGATCGCGGATCTTTCCCGTTGAGTTCCAATTCGTCTCGTGCACCTGGGAACCAACCGCCCCTGCGAACATTCTGATTCAGGCACCCGCGCGAGCCACGTTTGCGCGCGCGTCCGCTAATCCGGCGCCAGTGTCTGGTTATTTGCCTCGATATTCGCCTCGGGGCGATGGGGGAGCGGTGAGTACAGTCATAGAGAACCTGCTGTTGCGGAAGCAGAAGCTCGTGGAACAGCTCGAAAAGGCCTCGTCGGTCGACGACCGCGACAAGATCGAGCACCAGCTCGAACAGATCAACACCGCGCTGGATTTTCTCGACAGGCCGGGATCGAAGGATACGCGGTAGAGCATGATCCCGAAAAGTGTGAAGCGGTTTTCCGGAAAGATCATGCTCAAACAATAATCTGTCGCTCTCAATTCATCTTCAGTGCCTTGGCATAAACCACGCTCGAATTCGTGATGTGCGTGGTCATCAACGCTTCGAACGCCGCGAACTCGCCGCGAGCAAACAGATCGAGCAGCCTGCGATGCTCGTCGAAAGACGAGCGGGTGCGCACGTCGATCGGCGAGGTCAGATTGGTGCGCAGCGCGGCGACGCGGCCGGAGACGAGCTGATAGGCTTCGACCAGGTAGCGGTTGCCGCAATGCGCGAACAGGCCCTCGTGAAAGGCGGCATCGGCGCGGCCATAGGCGATGTTGTCTTTCGCCGCGACCGCCGGCTCCATCGCCGCGATTGCCTCACTCATGGTTGCGACCGTGCCGTCGCGGTCGTGGCGATAGGCGAGCTCGGCGGCCTTCGGCTCCAGCGCGATCCGGAAAGTGCAGAGCGCGGTGATGTCCTCCGCGCTAGGCGTGAACACAAAGCTGCCGACTTGCGGCCGGATCACGACGAGGCCCTGCGCCTGCAACTGGCCCATCGCCTCGCGCACCGGCGTGCGGCTGACGCCGAAGGAGTTCGCCACCATCTCCTCGGAGATGGCGGCGCCGAGCGCAAACTCGCCGTCGATGATCGCCTGCCGCAATCGCTGCATCACGCGCTGCGACAGCGATTTCGGCGTATCGAGCTTGAGCGACCGCATGCGCGCTCTCAGATCACCTTGCCGGGATTGAGCAGATGATCGGGATCGAGCGCGGCCTTCAGCGTCCGCATCAGCGCGATCTCGGCCTCGCTGCGGGCGTGGCCCAGCCACTTCTTCTTCAACGTGCCGATGCCGTGCTCGGCCGAGACGCTGCCGCCCAGCTCGCGCACGAGGCCGTAGATGATCGCGTCCATCTCTTCCTTCGGCTGCTGCTCGACGGTGAGGCCCGTGACCCAGGACACGAGATGCAGATTGCCGTCGCCGATGTGGCCGTAATAGACGCTCTCGCAGCCCTTGATGCCGGAGGCCAAGGCCGCCTTG
This sequence comes from Bradyrhizobium xenonodulans, assembly GCF_027594865.1. Taxonomy (NCBI): domain Bacteria; kingdom Pseudomonadati; phylum Pseudomonadota; class Alphaproteobacteria; order Hyphomicrobiales; family Nitrobacteraceae; genus Bradyrhizobium; species Bradyrhizobium xenonodulans. Next base: position 7,802,113 of record NZ_CP089391.1, on the reverse strand, counting down.
CAGCGCGTCGCGAACTCGTCCATGCGCGCCACGGCAAGGCCGATGTCGTAGGAGATATGCGGCCCCAGCACCTGGCCGAATTCGGCGCAGATGTCGCGCACGCGCCAGAAGCTCTGCGTCTGCGCCAGCGATTGCGCCACCGCGGCGTCGGCCAGCAGCCCGCGCTCCATCAGCTCCTCGAGCCAGCTTTGGAAGCGCGGCGCATCCAGACTTTCGTCGGTGCCCTGCGCTTCGACCAGCACATAGAGACCGTGGCCGGCGGCGACCGGCGGCTTCACGCCGGCGCGTGTCGTGATCACGTCCCAATAATCCGGCCACATCACCTCGAAGGCCGACAGCAGCGGGCCGAGCCCGCTGCGTGCGGCACCGAGCAGGTCGATCACCGCGGCATAATCCTTCAGCGCGCACAGCGCGGCCATGGTCGAGCGCGGCTTCGGAAACAGCTTCAGCACGACGCGGGTGATGATACCGAGCGTGCCTTCGGAGCCGATGAAGAGATGCTTGAGGTCATAGCCCGCGTTGTTCTTCATCAGCTTGTTGAGGCTGGTGATGATGGTGCCGTCGGGCAGCACCACTTCCAGGCCGAGCACCAGCTCGCGCGTCATGCCGTAGCGGATCACGCGGTTGCCGCCGGCATTGGTCGAGAGATTGCCGCCGATGGCGCAGGAGCCGCGCGAACCGAGGTCGAGCGGAAAGAAGAAGCCGGCCTCGTCCGCAGCCTTCTGGATCGCCTCCAGCGGCGTGCCGGCTTTCACCGTCATCGTTGCGGAGGCGCGATCGATCTCCTCGATGCCGGTCATGCGCTCCAGCGAAATCGCGACCCAGCCCGCTTCAGGCGAGGCGCCGCGGCACAGCCCTGTCAATCCGCCCTGCGGCACGTATGGCAGGCGCGCCTGTCGGCAGGTCGCAATCGCATCGGCCACGCCTTGCGCATCGACCGGGCGGATCACCGCCAGCGGCGTCTGCGGCAGGCTCGCGCTCCAGTCGTTGCAATTGCGCGCGGGCACGTCGGTGCCGATCAGCACGGCGGCCGCGCCAAGCTTGTCGCGCAACTCGCCGAGCAATTGGTCCGGACGCTTCACGGGGGTCACCATGTTCATGCGAGACCTCCTCCAGATTCGGCTGCGTCTCATGCGCGCAGCGACGGTTAAAAGGATTTGCGTCTTTCTTGTATGTAAGGTACAAGAATAAAAGTAAAGCAAAAACAAGGCTCGATAAGGCTTCCCGGGATCGTTTGAGATCAGAGGCTGAGTCCGAGGCCGCAGCAATGGGTGGTGTCATGACGGAAGCAATTCACGGATTCTGGGTGGCATCGGTGACGCCGCTGGCGACGGACGGCAGCGTGGATTCCGCAAGGCTCGCCGTCCATGCCAGGCAGCTCTTCGGCAAGGGCGTCGACGGCGTGGTGCTGTTCGGCACCACCGGTGAGGGCACCTCGTTCAATGTCACCGAACGCATCGCGACCGTCGAGGCCATGCTCGAGGCCGGCATTGCTGCGGAACGCATCGGGATCGGCGGTGGCTTTCCCGCGATCACTGACAGCATCGCGCTGACGCGCGCGATGCTCGGCCTCGGCCTGCGTCACGTGCTGTATCTGCCGCCTTACTTCGATCGCAACGTCTCGCCCGAGGGCATCGAGGATGCGTTCGCCGCCATCATCGATGGCGTTGCCGACGATCGCTTGCGCGCCTCGCTCTATCACATCCCGCAGGTTTCCGGCGTGGCGATCCCGACGGCGGTTGCTGCGAATCTGCGCAAGCGCTACGGCAAGGTGGTCGCGGGCCTGAAAGACTCCAGCGGCGACTTCAAGCAGTTCCAGGCGTTCCGTGCCGCCGCGCCTGAGCTCGCCATCACCGTCGGCAACGAAGCCGACATCACCCGTGCGATTGCTGCCGGCGGCGCCGGCACCATCTGTGGAATGGCCAACGTCGTGCCCGAGCTGGTCAAGGGCATGGTCGAAGGCAAGGATGTCGAGGCGCGCATGCAGGCCGCGATCGACATCGTGCTGAACACGCCCTCGTTCCTCGCGACCCTGAAGGCCGTCCTGGCGGCGCAGACCGGAGATACCGCGTGGCTGCGCGTGCGCCCGCCGTTCCGCGCCCTGTCGGACGGTGCCGCGCTCAAGCGGCAACTCGACGCGTTGATGACGCCCGCCATTGCGTGAGATGTCAAAATTCCGTGACACGTTGCCGCGAATTCGCGTGCAGCGTGTTGCGATCGCTGCGCCATCAATCGGTGATTGCCGTTCAGCACCGCTATGCGCTTAGAACGATTCAACACTAGAGCGATTCAATCCCGACTACGGTTCTCTTCATAGTCCGCGGCTGTTACAGCCGCACACTTCAATGTTCTGACTTGAAGTGGATTGAAAGTGCGTGCCTCCGCGGATGGCCTGCCTGTCAGCAGCCATCATCATCGCGCCGGCAAGAGCCGTGCGTGTCTTCTCATTGGCGCAGCGGTATTGCTCGCTGAATGCCCCTCGACGAATGCGCAGGCGCAATCGGCGCTGCCGCCGGTAACGGTGGATGCACCGGTGCAGCGGCCGAAGCCCGCGCGCGCATCTGAATCGCCCCAGCGCCGGACACAAGCTGCTGCACGCCAGCGCAGCCGGAATGCCGCCGCGCCGGCAGCGCCGACACTATCGGAACGAGCCGCAACTGCGGCTGCCGCGCAGCAGGCCGCAAAACTCGGCTACCGCGCGATGCCGAGCGCGACCACGCTGCGCAGCGGCGCCTCGCCTCTCGATACCTCGCAATCCGTCAACGTCGTGCCCGAGCAGGTGCTGAAGGACCAGCTCCCGCGCAACATCGACGATGCCTTGGTCAACATCAGCGGCATCACCCAGACCAACACGCTCGCCGGCACCCAGGACGCCGTGATCCGCCGCGGCTTCGGCGACAATCGCGACGGCTCGATCATGCGCAACGGCATGCCGCTGGTGCAAGGCCGCAGCCTCAACGCCGCCGTCGAAAGCGTCGAGGTGCTGAAGGGGCCGGCCTCGCTGCTCTACGGCATCATGGATCCCGGCGGCATCGTCAACACCATCAGCAAGCGCCCGGAGCTCTATCAGCACGGTTCGGTCACGCTCCTCGGCTCGGCCTTCAGTGCGTCCAAGACCGGCGCCGACGGCACGCTCGACGTCACCGGCCCGATCGGTGACGGCGGTCTCGCCTATCGTTTCATCGGTTACGGCGTCAGCGAGGATTACTGGCGCAATTTCGGCCGCCATCGGGAAATGCTGGTGAACCCGTCGCTTGCCTGGTACGGCGAAAACGCGACGGTTCAGCTCACCTACGAGCACCGCGAGTTCATCACTCCGTTCGATCGCGGCACGGCTTTCGTCAACGGCGCGCCGCTTGCGATCCCGGCGACGCGCCGGCTCGACGAGCCCTTCAACAACATGTGGGGGACCTCCGATCTGATCCAGGCCTCGGTCGAGCAGAAGCTCGACGACAACTGGAAGGTCACGGCGGCCTACAGCTACAACACCGAGACCTTCAGCGCCAATCAGCTTCGCATCACCGGCGTCAACGCCGCGACCGGCGTCGAGACCCGCAGCAATGACGGCACGCGCAACTCGCTGAGCAATGCCAGCTACGGCACTTCCTATCTGCAGGGCGACGTCTGGGTAGGTGGCTTCCGCAACGAGATCCTGTTCGGCGGCGAGGCGCTGTACCGCACGATCGACCGCCACGATCTGATCCGCCAGGCGACTCCGAGCTTCAATTTCTATAACCCGGTCTACGGGCTGGTCGTGCCGGGCACGACCGTTTCGGCAACCGACAGCGAGCAGACCGACAAGCTCGGCACCCGCGGCTTCTTCGCCCAGGACACGTTCCATCTGACCAATTGGCTCTCCGTGGTCGGTGGCGTGCGCTGGATGGAATACGAACAGCTCGCCGGGAAGGCTCGGCCGAACTTCATCACGAACACCAATCTTTCGGGCGACAAGGTGCTGCCGCTCGGTGGCGTCATCTTCAAGCTGAACGACCAGCTTTCCTATTACGTGAGCTATACGCAGTCGCTGAAGCCGACCTCGACCATCGCCGCATTCTCCGGTGCTCCTGCCGGCTTCGTCGTCGACTCCACCATTGCGCCCGAAGAGGGAACGCAGTGGGAGACTGGCTTGAAGTTCGACGTCAACAAACGTTTATCGGGCACTTTGGCGGTCTACGACATCCAGAAGAAGAACGTGCTGGTGATAGATGACCTCGGCGGCGGCGATCGGGCGGCGCGTACCTCAGGCGCTGCCCGGTCGCGTGGCGTCGAGCTGGATGTCACCGGCAGGCTGACCGATCAATGGAGCATGATCGGCAGCTACGGCTATACCGACGCGCGCCTGATCAATGATCCCGTCGTCGGCAACGCCAAGCTACTGAACGCCGCGATGAACACGGCCTCACTCTACCTCGTCTACGATTTCGGCGACGCGCTTCCCGGACGCCTGCGCCTTGGCGGCGGCGCGCGCTATGTCGGCGACCGGCCGGGCGATACCGCCAATACGTTCTTCCTGCCGTCCTACACGGTCGCGGACATCTTTGCGACTTACGACACGAAGGTCGACAAGCTGCCGGTAACCTATCAGTTCAATGTCAAGAATCTGTTCGACAAGGTCTATTACACCTCCACCACCGGCAGCGCTCTGAACGTCGCCATCGGCGATGCGCGCCGCGTATCGCTGTCGGCCACGGTGAAGTTCTAGCGATGACGGTGCAGCGGGGACACACGATCAAGGCGATCCTGTTCCAGGTCCATTCCATCGCCGGCCTGGTCCTCGCGCTGCTGGTGTCCCTGATCGCGTTGACCGGCGCGACCATGAGCTTTGAGGACGAGATCGTCGACTATCTCAACGCCGGCATCATGCAGGTCGCGCCGCGGACGACGCCGGCGCTGATGCCGGACGCGCTGGTTGCGCGGCTGAAGGCGGCGCAGGATTTCGGCAAGGTCGTCGCCGTCACGCTGTCGAGCGACCCGTCTTCGGCGGTTCACATCCGCTTCGGCCGCGACGAGCAGGGCGGCCGGCCGGCCTCGCTCTATGTCGATCCCTATGACACGCGTGTGCTGGGTGCGCCGCGCGGCGAGGCGTTTTTCGCGACCGTCCGCAGGCTGCATCGCTGGCTGCTCATTCCCGGCGATGCCAAGGGCTGGGGACGTCCGGTCACCGGCACGATCGCGCTCGGCCTCATCGTCATGCTGGTGTCAGGCCTCGTGCTCCGTTGGCCGCGTCGTGCGGGCAGCGTGAAGATGTGGCTGAAGCCGAATCTCGGGCTCAGCGGCCGCGGATTGCACCGGTCGCTGCACACCGTGATCGGCACCTGGGTCCTTCCGGTCTATCTGGCGATGACGCTCACCGGGCTGTGGTTCTCCTTCGAATGGTACAAGGACGGAGTCGCCTGGCTGTTGTCGCGACCGCACGTCACCGCAGCGAAGATGGCCGCAAAGCCGCCGCGCCCGGACGGCCGTGCCGAGCCGGCGGTGCCAATCGGATTCGATCAGGCCTGGACGGCGTTCCAGCGCGAGGAAGGCGGCCGCTTCTCCAGGGCCCTGCTGACGCTGCCGGCCAGCCCCGGCACGGTGATGCGGATCCGGTCGTGGGGGAAGGATATGACGCTCGAGGCGACGCGCGACGAATTCCGCGTCGATGCCGTCACCGGTCAGCTGGTTTCCGCGGAGCGCTATGCCGACAAGACGTTCGGCGAGAAGATCATCGCCGCCATTTACGACATCCATCGCGGCGCGATCCTGGGGTGGCCGGGCAAGCTCGCATTCATGTTGGCCGCGATCTCGATGCCGTTATTCTCGGTCACGGGAATCCTGCTCTATCTGTCGCGCCGCAAGCTGCGCCGTCCGGCGCAGCTGCCGCTCGGGCGGCTGGTTCCGGGTGAGTGAGCCGCTGCCGGAAAGGCTAGCCAACACTTCGACAATCGTTCAAAAGCCATGGCCTGTCCTCCCCCAGGGTCCACGCCATGAAGCTCCCGACCGTCACCCCTGCCGACATCCGCCGCGCGCTGCTGCTGCGCGAGGAGATCGCGCTGCTCGATCTCAGGCATGAGGCAGGCTTCGCGACCGGTCATCCGCTGTTCGCCGGCAACATGGCCGCGGATCGAATCGGGATCGAAGCCGAGGTGCGGCTGCCGCGCAAGGACGTGGCCATCGTGCTCTATGATGACGGCGAAGGCCTCGTCGCTGCGGGCGCCGAACGGCTTGCTGCGCTCGGCTACAGCAACATCAGCGCGCTCGACGGCGGTCTGAAGGCCTGGCGCGATGCGCGTTATCAGGTGTTCGAGGACGTCAATTCCTATTCCAAAGCATTCGGCGAGCTGGTCGAGGCGCGGCGGCACACGCCCTCGTTCAGCGCCGACGAGGTGGCGAAGCTCATCGCGGACAAGGCCAACGTCGCCATCCTCGACGTCCGCCGCTTCGACGAATACGCGACCATGAACATCCCGGGCTCGGTCAGCGTCCCTGGTGCGGAGCTGGTGCTGCGGGCGGGGCAGGCCGCGCCCGACCCTGAGACCACCATCATCGTCAATTGCGCCGGCCGCACGCGCTCGATCATCGGCACCCAGTCGCTGATCAATGCCGGCGTGCCCAACAAGGTGCGGGCGCTGCGCAACGGCACCATCGGCTGGACGCTGGCGCGGCATACGCTCGACCACGGTGCCGACAGGCGCGGCGCGATCGGATCGTTCGAGGGCGGCCCGGCCAATGCGCGCGATGTGGCCTATCGCGCCGGCGTTCGTCATATCGGCGCGAGCGAGATGGCCGCGCTCGTCGCGCAGACCGATCGCACGCTCTATCGCTTCGACGTGCGCGATGCCGAGGAATATGCGGCCGGCCATCTCCCGGGCTTCCGCCATTATCCCGGCGGCCAGCTCGTCCAAGAAACCGACATGGCCGCGCCGGTGCGTGGCGCACGCATTCTCCTGACCGACGACAAGGGCGTCCGCGCCGACATGACGGCGTCCTGGCTCGCGCAAATGGGCTGGGAGGTCTACGTGCTCGAAGGCGGCTATGACGGCGCCCTCGAGGTCGGCCCGCCGCGCGCTTTGCCCAAGCCCGACCCGGCCCACCGCTACCGCCGCCCCTATGAAGGTACCGACGTCGCGCAAGCCGCGATGCAGGCCTATCTCGACTGGGAATATGGCCTCGTCGAGCAGCTTCGCCTTGACGGCACGCACGGGTTTTATGTGATCTGACGGCCCGGCTCCCGGCTGCCTCGGGGCCGTTCATCCTTCGAGGCTCGCCCCGCGGTGCATTCGCACCACGGGGCTCACGCCTCAGGATGACGGGCTAGTGGGATGCCAGGCCCATCCACTCCGCCATCTTCTCCCCCTATCCAAGCCCTATTGTGCTGCCTCTCCTCCGCGGTCTATGAGCTGCGGCAAATCGTGACTCACGGAGATTCCATGTCAGCCTCAGGCCAAAGCCTCGAGCGGAACGCGAAGGCGCTGTTGCTCGAAGGCGTCAATGACAGCGCGGTCGACCTGTTCAAGAGCGCGGGCTTCACCAATGTCGAGCGGCTGACCAAGGCGCTGGACGGCGAGGATCTGCGGCGCGCGCTCAAGGGCGTGTCTCTGCTCGGCATCCGCTCGCGCACCCAGATCACCGATGACGTGCTCGCGGCCGCCGACCAGCTTCTCGCGGTCGGCTGCTTCAGCGTCGGCACCAATCAGGTCGATCTCTTGGCAGCGCGCAAGCGCGGCATTCCCGTGTTCAACGCGCCGTTCTCCAACACGCGCAGCGTCGCCGAGCTCGTGATCGGCGAGATCGTGATGCTGCTGCGCCAGATCTTTCCGCGCTCGGTGTCGGCGCATGAGGGCGGCTGGGACAAATCCGCGGCGGGCAGCCGCGAGGTGCGCGGCCGCACCCTCGGCATCGTCGGCTACGGCAATATCGGCTCGCAGCTCTCGACGCTGGCCGAGGCGATGGGGATGCGGGTGATCTATTACGACCGCACCGACAAGCTCCGTCATGGCAACACCGAGCCGGTCGAGAAGCTGGAAGAGCTGCTGGCGCAGAGCGACGTCGTCAGCCTGCACGTGCCGGAGACGCCGGAAACCGCAGGCATGATCGGCGAGAAGGAGCTGCGGACGATGAAGCCGGGCTCGTTCTTCATCAACAACAGCCGCGGCACCGTGGTCGATCTCGATGCGCTCGCGGGCGCCTTGCGTGACGGTCACATCGCCGGTGCCGCCGTCGACGTGTTTCCGGTCGAGCCATCCTCGAATTCGGATCGCTTCAAGAGCCCGATGCAAGGCCTTGGCAATGTCATCCTCACCCCGCATATCGGCGGCTCGACCGAGGAGGCGCAGGAGCGCATTGGCGGCGAGGTCGCGCGCAAGCTGGTCGACTATTTCATCACCGGATCGACCATGGGCGCGGTGAATTTCCCGGAGGTGCAATTGCATCTGCGGCCCGCAGGGGCGCGCTTCAGCCATGTCCACCGCAACGTGCCGGGCATGTTGCGGCGGCTGAACGAGGTTTTCCTCCAGCGCGACATCAACATCGCCGCGCAATATCTGGAGACCGCCGGCGACCTCGGCTACGTCGTGCTCGACGCCGACCTCGGCGGCGAGGATTCAGGCGCATTGCTTGCGCAGATCCGCAGCCTGGAAGGCACGATCGGCGCGCGGCTGGTGTTCGAGCATTAGAGCATGATCCGGAAAAGTGCGAAGCGGTTTTCCGAAAAGATCATGCTCAAACAACAACCTAAAGCGCGATGACGATTCATCGTAATCTCATCGCGCTTTAGGCCGCCAGCCGGTCGAGCAGGGCCAGCATCACCGGCGCATCGGGCATCGGCAGCACGGCGTCGATCCGTTCCAGCAGGCGCGACTGCAACAACGCGTTGCGCGCCTTGCCGATGGTGCCGAGCGGCCCGCGGAAGCCGTGGTCCTCCCAGGCCATTTCGAGCAGGCTCTCGCTCGTCAGGGCCTCGATGAGATCGTCGGCCTGCCGGTTGATGCTGATGAGCGGATGGGCCGAGAACACCGTGGGCTGCGGATAGAGAATGACAGGCTTGGCCGGCGCGTTCGCCTCGAGCCGCTTCCAGCGCTCTGCGTCCTGGAGCACCCATTCGACCAGCTGGTTCTCGTAGCCGACGATCAGCGGCTGTGCGCCCGCGCCGCCGGCGACGTAGTCGTCGAACAGTTTGCCTGAAGACGGCGGCTTGAAACCCATGCGGCGAAAAACGGTGGCGACATCGCCGTCGATCTTGCTCAGCGTCTCCGGCATCACCACGTCGCCCGACAAGAGGCTCGCGGCAAGGCCTGCGAACATGAAGCCTGAATTGGATTTGTTCGGGTCGGTCGAGACCACGCGCGCACGACCGAACAGGTCGGCGACGCCGATCGCAGACCAGTTCTCGCCGGCGATGATGGCCTTGAGCAGCTTCGACAGATCCACCGTGTAGCGCGGCCCGCCGGCAGGCTGGGCGATGCCGCCCTTCACGAGCCCGTCGGCGATGCGGTCCCAGGAGTAGAGCACGATCGGCGAGTTGAAGATGACCTGGTCGCGCGAGATCTTGACGCCTGACGAACGCGCCACTTCGACCAGCACGGAGGAGGAAGGCCAGAGGAATTGCGGCTTCTGGTCGAGCAGCGCGCGCTCGCGGACCATCTCGACCGAGCCTGCGCGGCGGCCGTCGAGGATCAGGCCGAAGCGGCGCTCCAGCGTATTCTTGACGCGGGCGTTGGCGAGAAAACCCTCCTTCTCGCCGCCGGCAAAGCCGAACAGCCGCTTGGCCTCGCCGAAGCGGCCGGCGATTTCGGGATGCTCGCGCAGATAAACATAGCCGCCGGTCGCCGCCGCGCTCGCAGCGACGAGGCCGATGCCGAAGGCGCGGCGCGAGATAGCCATCAGGACGTTCCTCTCTTGGTCTCGACCGGGGCTGCCGGCGGCGGCGGGCCGATGTCCTCGTCGAGCGAGCTTTTCAACAGCTTCAGCTCGATGTCCAGCTTGTCGAGGTCGGCATCCCTGAGATTGGCGGCATAGCGGGTGAAGGCGCCGTCGAGCCGCTCGATCATGTCCCCGGTGGCGGCAAGGCGCGCGGTGTCGGGCACGGCGCTTTTCTCCAGCGCATGGTAGGCCTCGGCGATCTCGGCGGCACGCGGCAGATAATAGGTCAGGAACCGGCGCACCCGGTCGAGCCGCAGCGGATCGCGCTCGATGGCCGCGAAGATGTCACGGGCCACTTTGACCAGATGACGGATCCGATCGGCGACCGCGCGGGTCCGGATCGCCGACGCCGTGTCTTCCATGCGTTCCGCCAGCGGCTCGGCTTCGGCCAAGAGCTCGTTGGCAAACTCGATCTTGCCCCGCGCGACGCCGCTGGCTTCCAGCGCGGCGAACCGGTTCCTCGGCGCCAGCGCCACGACGATGCCGCCGCCGGCGACCGCGCTGATCGCAAGCGCGATCCAGAACGGCATCGCGACCCCGATCGCGAGCGACGGCAGCAGTGCTGCGGCTGCCACTCCACCCGCGATCCAGCCAAGCCCGGACGGCATTGCGGCCATTCAATTGTATCCTCGTACGGCGCGGAACGCGTCGGTGAGACTCTTGCTACCGTCGAACACGCGACCTCCGGTCAGCTTCGCCAGATTGTCGAGCTGGGCCCGGTCGACCTCGGAGCCGAACGTCACGCCGAACACCGGCACGCGATGACCATCCGCGCGCCAGGCGCTCTCGAATGTCGACAGCGCCCCCTGGCTCTTGCCATCCGTCATGATGACGATGGCCGGCAGATGCTTGCCGTCGGCGAGCTGCGGCTTCATGGCGGCGAGTGCCTGCGCGCCGCAGGTGTAGAAGTCGGTGCCGCCGCTGGCCCGCAATTCGAGCGCACGTGCAAGCAGGCCGGTCTGCTCGTTCTCGTCGCCGCTGGCCCGCGCCGTCCAGAGAATGTGGTCGCTGAACGGCAGCACCAGGATCTCATCCGACTTCGTCCATTGCACCAGCACCTCGCGCGTGCGGGCGGGCGTGAGCAGGAAGCGCATGGCGTCGAGCAATTGCGTTTCGCCGGCGCCCTGCATGCTGCCGGAGACGTCGAGGCAGAGCGCAGTCAGCGACGGCCGGCGCAGCGCCTCCTGATAGATCAGGAGCGCCTTCTGGATCACGGCCGGTTCAGGCGGACGGATCACGGTCACCGGCCGCGATGGATCGAGATTGGTCTTCGGATCGGCCGCCAGCGGCGTGGCGCGGCCGATCTCGACCCGCCGGCCGGTCCTGGCGATCTTGCCTTGCGCATCGCCGTTGAGCAGGAAGGCCTGCAGGTCGGTGAAGAAGCCTTCGACGTCCTTGCCGCGGCCGCGGTCGACGAAGCCGAGCGGCGAATCGGCAATCGCCACGCCGTCGGCGGGATAGATCGCATAGAGCGGCTCGTGGTTGTCGGCGATCAGCTTGTCGTTGGTTTCCTTGATGACGGCTTCGTAATTCCAGATCGCCTGGTAATGTGCGCCGCTGCGCTCGCCGTCGCGGTAGAGGTCGGCGAGCCAGCCGCTGGAGCCCGCGCTGCGCTCGACGCCTTTCAGCAATCCCCGCGCCGTCGCCAGCACCTCGGGCTTGTCGAGATCGCCGGCCTCGATCAGGTCGGGCTTGCCGATGCCGGCCGCCAGCATCGCAAGATAGGCGGCCGCGCCCGAATTGGACTGCGTCGCCGACGTCATCAGGAATTTCAGCTTGCCGCCCTCGACGGCCGCGAGGATGTCCTTGGCGGTTACCTTGGCGCCGATCCAGCCGAGCTCCTGCGCCTTGGAGCGGCGCACGCCGAGAATGACCGGCATCTGCACGATCGACTTGACCATCTTCACGCGCCGCGTCGTGTCGAACATGTCGATCCAGATCGAGGCGGCCGGCCACACCGCGTCGGCGCCGGGATCGCCGGCTTTCAGCGCCAGGGCGATGTCGAGCGAGCCCTGATAGCGCATGGTGCAGGTCGCGTTGCGCGACTTGCAGAACTCCTGCACCAGCGGCTCGAGGATGTCGTTCTCCGAACCCGACAGAATGGTGAATTGCGGCCCGGGCCCGCCGCAGCCCGACAGCAGCGCGGCCATCAGCGGCACTGCCGCGAGCAGCGCCAGCGGGCGCCGCAGGAAACGGAAAGTCCTCATGCGCGAGCCTTCATGCGGCAGCCCTTATGCAGAAGCTTCATCGAGAAACCGTTACAAAGTACGCATCAAGGCGCAGCCTTGGATATCGCGGTCTTCAACTCGTCCGTCAGCTCCGCCATCCGGTGCTCGATCTCGGCGCGCTTGGTGCGGCCCTGCTCCTGCACATTGAGCACGCCGGCGATGGTGTCGATCAGATCCCGGTTGGTCTTCTCCAGCGTCTGGATATCGACGATGCCGCGCTGCGACTGCTTCTCGATCTCGATCGCCTGGGTCTTCATCATCTCGGAAGCCTGGCGTATCATCTCGTTGGTCGCGTCGGTGACCGTCTTCTGCAGCTCCAGCGCCGACTTCTGCCGGTTCAGGCCGAGCAGCAGGATCATCTTCTGCTTCCATACGGGAATCGTCAGCTCGGTCGTGGCCTGCAAATTCTCGATCAGGGTCTCGTCGCCGGACTGGACGATGCGGATCTGCGGCAGCTGCTGGATGCCGATCTGGCGTGCCTGCTGAAGATAGAAGACGCGCTTCTCCAGCCGGTCGAGCGCCTGGACCGCATCCTGATAGGTCTGCGCGGCCAGCATCGCGTCGCTGCCCGCGCCTTGCGCCTTCGCAGCCCGCTCCATCTCGACGAGCTTGCCGCCGCGGAATTCCTCGGTGAACGCCTTGCCGGCGGCGATGTGCATATCGAGCTGGCCGAGCGCGCCCCGTGTCTGTTCATAGAGGTCGTCGAGCAGGGCGATGTCGCGGCGCAAGACCTCCTTGTTGCGGTCGAGCTCGACGCAGACGCGGTCGACCTGCGAGGCGACGTCGTTGAACTGCTCGGTGAAGCGGCGCAGCCGCGCCTCCGCCGACGAGAACAGGCGGGTGAGAAAACCCTTGTCCTTGAGGTCGGCGGGATCGAGCCCGCGGGCCTTGCCGAGGATGTCCGTCAAGAGCTTGCCGGTGGCGCCGAGCTCGCGGTTCTGGGTCTGGGCGAGAATGCGGTCGGCGAACTCGACCACCGAGCGCTGGGCCCGCTCGCCGAACGTGACCAGGCGCGAGCGATCCGAAATGTCGATCTCGGACTTGATGCGCGCGACCGCCGATGCGTCGGTCGGCAGGGCCGGGACATTGATGATTTCGTTCACCATTCGCTCCTTGGTTCTTGCCGGCGCAGGATAGCATGCCCCGCCGCTCAGGCAGGAAAGCCCGGCTCATCTGACAGATTGATGACAGCCTGTGGACTTGGTCGGCCGACGGGCCGTCCGCGTTCGGCCGTGGGACAAAATTTCACATTAAGTTCAATTCTTTACAGGGCGCGCGGCCTGCTGGATCCGGTGAGCCAGCCGCCAGGTTCGTGGTGGCGGTTGGTGCTGCCACGACGATTGACGGCAGGCGGTCAGTTGCATTGAATTGGTTGGCCTATCAGTTGAGCGATAACAAAGCAGTGGGGATGGAAACGATGGTGCGCAAGGTCGTGAAGCTGTGTGCGTGGCTTGTGGGTGCCGCGGCCGTGACGGGCGTAGGCGCCGCGTCGGCGGCAACGCTGGCGGAAGACGCGGATACGGTCTGCAAGGGGCTCATTGGCGGGGCCGACGCCGTGAAGATCGATTCCGCAGCCTTGCTGGCGCCATCGCAACTGGCGATCGCCGAACGCGGCCCGACGCCGTCGGGGCGCATCACGCCGGCCAATCCCGGCTTCTGCAAGGTGCTCGGCCATATCGATCCTGTCGATCCCAAGGCACCGCCGATCAAATTCCAGGTCAACCTGCCCGTCGAATGGAACGGCCGCTCGCTGCAATATGGCGGCGGTGGCTTCAACGGCGTGCTGATCACGGGACTTGCGCTGCCTCCCGCCTATCCCTTCGACAAGCCGTCGCCGCTTGCGCGCGGTTTCGTCACCTACGGCACCGATTCCGGTCACCAGACCAAGCAAGGCGAGCCGCCACAGGTCTTCGCGCTGAACGACGAAGCCTTCGAGAATTTCGCCCACCGCGCCTACAAGAAGGTGCGCGACGCCGCCGTCGCGCTGATGGAGCGCGCCTACGGCAAGAAACCGGAAAAAATGTACTTCATGGGCTCGTCTGAGGGCGGCCGCGAAGGCCTGACCATGGCGCAGCGCTACCCCGATGATTTCGACGGCATCTTCGCCCGCGTGCCCGTGATCAACTGGGTCGGCCTGCAGCATGCCGGTACCCGTTCGGGGCTGGTGACCATGGGTGAGGGCTGGATCAATCCGGCGCAGGTCAAGCTCGTGGGCGAGGCGGTGCGGGCGGCTTGCGACAAGGCCGACGGCTCCGACGATGCGCTGGTGCAGGATCCCGTCGCCTGCAAGGCGGCGTTCAAGGTCGAGACGCTGCGCTGTGCGGCGGGCCAGAGCGGCGATCAGTGCCTCACCGAGGCGCAGATCAAGGCCGTGAACACGCTGCACGCCACCTACACATTCCCCTTCGTGCTCGCCAACGGTCTCGACGACTATCCGGGCTGGGGCGTCTCGGGCGAGGACACGCCGGCGATCGGCCCGACCGGAGGCTGGACCGCCTGGTGGCTCGGCACCGCGCCGCCGGCGCAGCCGCCTGCGCCCAACAACGGCATCGCCTGGATCTACGGCGCCGGCGGCATTCAGTATGTGTTCGCGCGCGATCCGAAGCTCGACGTCACCACCTACAAGGTGGAGGAGCACAAGGCGCGGCTGCTCGAGGTCTCGAAGCTGATGGATTCGACCGATCCCGATCTCAGCCGTTTTCGTGCCCGCGGCGGCCGGCTGATCGTGCTCGAGCACATGGCGGACTACGCGCAGAGTCCCTACGCCGGCATCCGCTATTTCGAGAGTGTCGAGCGCAAGCTCGGCAAGGCCGAGACCGCGGAGTTCGCGCGGCTCTACACCGCGCCCGGCGTCGATCATGTCGGGTCCGGCGCGCCGGCCAACGTCGACATGCTGAGCGCGCTGGTCGGCTGGGTCGAGCAGGGCAAGGCGCCCGGCGATCTCGAAGTCAGCGAGCAGAAAGTCGAGGCGCCGTCGTTCGCGGTTGCCCGCTCGCTGCCGCTGTGCCGCTGGCCGGCCTGGCCGCACTACAAGAGCGGCCCGGTGACGGAGGCGTCGAGCTTCACCTGCGCGCCATAGGGCACTGACGTTGCCGCACCGTCATGGCCGGGCTTGTCCCGGCCATCCACATTCTTCGCGACCACAAAAATAAAGCCGTGGATGCCCGGACAAGCCCGGGCATGACGATGTCCTGTGAAGGCCTAATGCGCGGGTCCGCCCGCCGCCTTCACCCGCCGTGTCAGCAGCACCGCGATCGCGGCGAGCACCAGCACGATGCCGATCACCGCAAACGTGTCGGAATAGCCCATCACCAAGGCCTGCCGCTTCACCGTCTTGCCGAGCGCGATGATCGCCTGCTCGCGCGCGACATGGGGGTCGGGTACGCCATGCGCCGTGAAGTAGTCCGTCATCTGCGCGATGCGGGTGCGGACTTCCTCGCGGCCGAGCGTGACCGACTGGCCGATGATGTTGGAGTGAAACTGCTCGCGCTTGGTGATGATGGTCGCGAGCGTCGCCGTGCCGATGGCGCCGCCGAGATTGCGGAACATGTTGCTGATGCCGGAAGCCGCGGCCGCGTCCTGCGGCGCGATGCCGCCTGATAGAACCGAGGTGAGAGGTGTCAGCACCATGGCCTGGCCCACCGCGCGCACGATGTTCGGGATCCAGAGCTGATCGCCGGCATAGTCCGGCGACATCGCCGTGTTCATGAAGCAGCTATAGGCGAAGATCAGCAGGCCGGTGATCGCGATATAGCGGGTGTCGAAGCGCTTCATCAGTATCGGGATCAGCGGGATCAGCACCAGCTGCGGCAGGCCGGTCCAGGCCAGCACGTTGCCGATCTGCTCGGCATTGTAGCCCTGCGCCTGGCCGAGATAGGCCGGCAGGATGTAGACCGAGCCGAACAGCGCGAAGCCGACCATCGTCATCGCGACGGTGCCGAAGCCGAAATTGCGCTGCGTCAGGAGGCGCAGCCGGATCAGCGGCTTCTCGATCGTGAGCTCGATTGCGATGAACAGCGTCAGACTGACGGCCGCGATGATCGCGAGCTTGACGATGAAGGGCGAGGAGAACCAGTCGTCCTTGTTGCCCTCCTCGAGCACCGCTTGCAGCGCCGACAGCCCGATCGCCATGGTGACGATGCCGGCCCAGTCGCCCTCCTTCAGGAGGCCGAGCTGCATCTTCTGCCGTTCCAGCGTCAGGTAGAGCGCGGCCACCATGATTGCGGTCGGGATCACGTTGACGAAGAAGATCGTGCGCCAGCCATAGGTCTCCGTGAGATAGCCGCCGATGGTGGGGCCGATCGCGGGCGCGAACGTAACTGACAGCGCGAAGATCGCAAGGCCCACTGGCTGCTGCGGCTTCGGCAGCTTGGTCAGCACCAGCGTGAACGCCATCGGGATCAGCACGCCGCCGGCGAAGCCTTGCAGGCCGCGCATCGCGATCATCGACGGCAGGTCGTGCGTGAAGGCGCAGGCCACCGAAAACGCCGCGAACAGCGTCGCGCTTGCCAGCATGTAGCGGCGGAACGTGAACACGCGGCTCAAATAATCGGTCAGCGGGATCACGATGATCTCGCCGATCAGATACGACGTCGAGATCCAGGAGCCATTGTCGGCGCCGGTGCCGATGCCGCCTTCGATGTTGGCCAGCGAGGCGTTGGTGATCTGGATGTTCAGGATCGCCATGAACGAGCCGATCATGGCGGCCAGCACGGCGATCCAGGTCGCCAGGCTCGCGCGGTTGGGATCGGCGAGCGGCCGATCAGATGTCGCGGCCGATGTTGCTTGCGTCGAAAGTGAGAGGCTGTTTGACATGGCACGACCCTCCGGAGACGAGCTTCGTTCTTGACGCGGCGGCCGTATTCGCGGCCGGCGCGGTCGAACGTGTTGCAATGGTCGGGATCACCGACATGCCGGGACGCAGCGCAATCGCGGGACCATGCGCGGCATCGAGTGCGATCCTGACCGGGATGCGCTGCACCACCTTGGTGAAATTGCCGGTGGCGTTGTCGGGCGGCAGCAGGGCGAACTCCTGGCCGCTGGCCGGCGCGATCGAATCGACGCGGCCGTGGACCACCTGGCCCGGGAACGTGTCGACCTCGATATCGACGGTCTGGCCCGGCTTAACGTGGGTGAGCTGCGTCTCCTTGAAATTGGCGACGACATAGGCGCCATCGGTCGGCACGATCGCCATCAGCTGCGTGCCCGCCTGCACGAACTGACCGACGCGCAAGGAGCGGTTGCCGACGACGCCGTCAATCGGCGAGACGATCGTGGTGTAGCCGAGATTGAGCTCGGCCTGACGCTGGAGCGCGGCCGCGCGTGCGGCGGCGGCCCTGGCCTGCACGATTTCGGCCTTGAGGAGATCGACCTGCTTCTGGGCGGAGATCAGGTTGGCGTTGTCGCGCGCGATCGTTGCGTCCGCGCCGGCGTCGCGCGCCTGCGCCTGCTGCGCGTTCTGCAGGCTGCCATAGCCGGTGGCGGCAAGGTCGGTGTAGCGCTTGTTCTCCTGCCTGGCGAAGACTTTTGCGGCGTTGTCGACATCGATGGTCGCGCGCGCCGCCGCGATCACGGCCTCCTGCACGTCGAGCTGCGCTTCCTTGCTCGTCACCGTCGCATTCGCGGCGGCGACGTCGGCTTTGGCCTGGTCGAGCGCGACGCGGAAGTCGCGGTCATCGATCCGCGCCAGCACCTGGCCGGCCTTCACATGCTCGTTATCGCCGACCATGACCCGGTCGAGATAGCCGCTGACCTTCGGCGCGATCGTGGTGTTGTCGGCCTTCACATAGGCGTCATCGGTGGAGACGAGGTACTGGCCGACGGTCCAGTAATCGTTGCCGTACCAGCTCGCGCCGGTCAGCGCGACGATCGCCGCCCCCATCAGCAACAGTTTGCGAAGGTTCAGCTTTTGCCGGCGGACGCCGGTTGGCGCGCCGGGCAGGGCGCCCTCCAGCGCGGTCGCAGGAATGGCGGTCTGGGCGGCTGCAGCTGGGGTGGTGTGGACGGTCATGGCCGGCTCCCCTGAATTAGGAAACTTGATAATTTCCAAAATGAGATTAGCTTTGGAATTGTCAATGGAATGACAGGCGTCATTTAAAAGCATGGCTCAGGCAAAATCGGACAGCGAAGCACGCCCCCGCGGGCGGCCGCCGGTGCGCAGCGACGAGGAGACGACGCGAATCGTCCTCGAAGCTGCGCGGCACACCTTCGCCGTCGAGGGCTACGCCGCGACCAGCACCGAGGAGCTGGCGCGCCGCGCCGGCATCTCGACCAAGACGCTGTACCGGCTGTTCCCGGGCAAGGCCGCGCTGTTCGAGGCGATGTGCGCGGACAGGCTCGAGCGGCTGCTCTCCGCGGTCGATCTGCAAGGAAGCGACGAGGTCGACATCGAAACCGGCCTGCGCGCCGCGCTGATGGCCTGCGCCGATCTCGCGCTCGATCCGGAGGTCGTGGCATTGCAGCGCATGGTGCTCCAGGAATCCGCCGCGTTTCCCGAGCTCGCCGCCAATTTCTACAACAATGGCATCTCCCGCACGGTCAGGGCGCTCGCCGGCTGGCTGCGCATCCAGGTCAAGCGCAGGCGCATCGCCATCGACGATGCGGAGGAGGTCGCCGGCATGCTGATCGGCATGGTCGCATCGGCGCCGCAGCGCGCGGCGATCTATGGCGGCATGCCGCTGCCGTCACGCAAGCAGGTCGAGCGCCGCGTCAGGACCTGCGCGGCCCTGTTCCTGGACGGCTGCCGCGCCAAATTGCCCTAAAGCACGATGAGATTACGATGAATCGTCATCGCGCTTTAGGTTGTTGTTTGAGCATCATCTTTTCGGAAAACCGCTTCGCACTTTTCCGGATCATGCCCTAGCAGCCCCCATTTTTGACAATCCGGTCCGCCTCGGCTATATATTTCGCATGCGAAATAAAGAGGCCGGCGCGAGGCATCATCGGCTGATCTACCTGTTGAGCGTTGCGCAGCGGCGCTTGCAGCGCTGGATGGCGGCGCAGCCTTCGAGCGAGGTGACGCCGGCGCAGGCGGGGCTGCTCTTCATTCTCGGCAAGCAGGACGGCGTCCTGATGGGCGAGGCGGGCGCGGCGCTCGATCTGGGGCCCGCCGGGATTTCCGGCCTCGTCGATCGCACGACGGCCGCTAAACTGATCGAGCGGCGGGCCGATCGCGAAGACGGGCGCGCCTGGCGCGTGTGGCTGACGCCGAAGGGCCGCACCGCGCTGGCGCAGGCGAAAGCGTCGGCGGCGGAGGTCAATGCGGCGCTGACGGAAGGATTTACTGCTGCGGAGATCGATATCGTCGCGCGCTGGCTGACCAGCATTCAGGACAAGTTTCCGAGAGAGCCAAATGAATAGAAGGAGAGAGCCATGACCGAGCACGTCCGGATCGAGAACAACGGTGGAATTCTCACGCTGACTCTGGCACGTCCCGACAAGAAGAACGCGCTGACGGATGCGATGTATGGCAAGCTCGCCGATGCCATCGAATCCGCCGAGCTCGATCCGTCGGCCCGCGTGATCCTGATCCGCGGCGAAGGCGACATGTTCACCGCCGGCAACGATGTCGGCGAGTTCGCGGCGGTGGCGAGCGGCAAGTCGGAAGGCAGCCGCAACGTGGTGCGCTTCATCCAGTCGCTGGCGCGCTGCACCCGGCCGCTGGTCGCGGCCGTGCAGGGCCGCGCCGTCGGGGTCGGCACCACGATGCTGCTGCATTGCGACCTCGTCGTGCTCGCCGACAACGCGCAATTGTCGACGCCCTTCGTCAGCCTCGCGCTGGTGCCGGAAGCCGCCTCCAGCCTCTTGATGCCGGCGCGCATCGGCTATGCCCGCGCTTACGAGATGTTCGCGCTGGGTGAGACCGTGCCGGCCAAATCCGCGCTGGAATGGGGTCTCGCCAACCGCGTGGTGCCGCTCGACAAGCTCGATGCCGAGGCGCTTGCGCTGGCGCAGCGCCTGGCGCGCCAGCCGGCCGGCGCGCTCACCGCCACCAAGAAGCTGATGCGCAACGGCGAGGCACTGGTCGCGCAGATGAATGCGGAAGGCGAGCAGTTTGCGCAGCGTCTGCGTACCGCCGAGGCGCGCGAAGCGTTCACGGCGTTTGCGGAACGGCGGCCGCCGGATTTCACCAAGGTGGCGTAAGGAGGCTTGGCCGGCGGGTGCGCGGCCGGCGGGAAAGCTGGTATTTGCCTACAACCTTAACGAAACATTGGCATTCGCGGTGCAAGGTGGCCCCTCGTGAGAGTAGGCCCCTTGTGACCCAGACAATGTTCAAGAACGGCAATGTTTAAGAAATCGGTAAGCTCGCTTCTCCTGACGTTGATGGCCCTGCTGGCCGCCGGCGCATTGGCCTCTACGGCGTTCCAGATGGCCGGGGCCTTCGGCCGCTACAGCGACAGTCTCGAAACGGCACGGCTTGCTGCCGCCGACAAGGCCATCTTCCACGGCGTACTGTCGCTGCGCAACAATCGCGGCGATGCCCAGAGCGCGATCCTTGGCGAGGACGATCCGCGCGCCAAGCTCGAAGCGGCGGAGAAGGCCGAGCAGGCCGGCTTTGACGCCATTGGTGTCGCGCTCGCAACCGTCGATTTCGCCCGCCGCGACGAACTCGCCAGCACGCTGAAGCAGCGCTGGGGCGATGCCGCGCCGCAATTCCAGCTGTTCTATGACGAGGCCAAGCGTCCCCGCGCCGAGCGCAAGATCGAGCGGACCAATTCCTGGTACGATGCCGTCACCAAGGTCATCGACACCGCCAACCTCGCCTCCACCGCGGTGTCGAACCGCGCCTGGATGAACGATCCCTACATCGCCCGCATGATCCAGGTCCGCCGCTTCGCCTGGCAGGTGCGCGATCGCTACGGCATCCATTGCTCGTCGCTTCGCTCGAACGTCAATGCCAGCAGGCCGCTCGACGACGCCCAGAAGCGATCCGTGGCGCAATGGGATGGCACCATCACCTCCGGCTGGGCTGGCATGGCCGAGCTGCTGGCTGCGCCCGACGTGACGGCGGAGCTGGTGACGGCGGCAGCGGACGCAAAGGCCAAGACCGACGGGGTCCTGAAGCAGATCGGCGACCTCACGAAGAATTTCGACGGCAGCGGCAAGCCCGCGATGTCCGCCGCGGACTGGAACACGCTGTGCCAGTCGCCGTTCCCGCTCATTGTCGGGGTCGCAAACAAGGCGCTGGATCAGTCGATCGCGCGGGCCGAGACCGTGCAGGCCAAGGCGCTCACCAATCTCGTCGTGCAGTCGCTCGCATTCCTGCTCGCGCTCGCCGTGACCATGGCCGGCGTGTATGTGGTGCGCAATCGCCTGATGCGCCCGGTCCGCGCCATTCTCGACGCCATCGCACGCATCGGTGCCCGCGACTATGCGACGCCGGTGCCGCAATCCCGGCATCCCGACGAGTTCGGAACCATGGCCGCGGCGCTCGAAAGCCTGCGCGAGAGCGCGGCAACCGCCGAGCGTCTTGGCCAGGAGCGCGAATCGCAACAGGCCTTGCAGCTCGCCCGCTCCGGCACCGTGGACGAGGCCTGCCGCACCTTCGACGACGCCGTGCAGGCGGTGATCCACAGCGTCGCAGCGTCGGCGAAGGAGCTCGATGCCACCGCGACCGATGTCCGCACGCTGGTGTCGGAATCGAGCAGCCAGACCGCGGCAGTCTCCTCCGCCGCCGAGCAGGCCACCAACAATCTCGAGACCATTGCGGCCGCGACCGAAGAACTCTCCGCGTCCGTCGGCGAGATCTCCGCGCAGGTGCAGTCCAGCGCCCGCGAAGCACGCGAGGCCGTCTCGCAGGCCGAGCGGACCAACGCCACGGTCGAGATCCTCGACCAGACCGCGAGCCGGATCGGCGAGGTCGTGAAGATGATCAACGCCATCGCCGGCCAGACCAACCTCCTGGCGCTCAACGCCACCATCGAGGCCGCGCGTGCGGGCGAGGCGGGCCGCGGTTTTGCCGTGGTCGCCGGCGAGGTCAAGAGTCTCGCGGCCCAGACCGCAACGGCGACGGAAGAAATTTCCCGCCAGGTCGAGGAGATCCAGGGCGCGACCGGCCAGGCCGTGACCGCGATCCGCTCGATCGGCGGCGCCATCAGCGGCATCGACGAGAAGATGACGGCAATTGCCGCCGCCGTCGAAGAGCAGCGCGCGGCCACCACCGAGATCTCGCGCAACTTCCAGCAGGCGGCGCAGGGAACCCGCGAGGTCACCGACACCATCGGCAGCGTCGCCAGGCTCAACCAGGAGACCGGGAACGCCGGCTCGGTGCTGTCGGAATCCGTGAAGAAGATGTCGGCCGACGCCGATCGTCTCCGCGTCGCGGTCGAGGGCTTTTTGGGAGCCGTGAAGACCGCATAGTTTCGCTTCGTCGCTCCATTCTGACGCCGCGCGGGCATTGCCGCCGCTCCGCGCGGCGGGTACATCTGTGCCGCTGCGCGCGTGCAGCCACAGACGCATCAGGGATGGAGAGAGTTCGATGCCGGTCACCCCACACAAGGCCCAGCGCCCCTATCGCGGCGTGTTCCCGGTCGCTCCCACCATCTTCGACGAGCGTGGCGAGCTCGATCTCGACGGGCAGCGCCGCTGCATCGATTTCATGATCGATGCCGGCTCGAGCGGCCTCTGCATCCTCGCCAATTTCTCCGAGCAGTTCGTGCTCACCGATGCCGAGCGCGAAAGCGTGATGCACGCGGTGCTGGAGCATGTCGCGGGACGGGTGCCCGTCATCGTCACCACCACGCATTTCAGCTCCGCCGTCTGCGCCGCGCGCAGCCAGCAGGCCGAGGCGGCGGGCGCCGCGATGGTGATGGTGATGCCGCCCTACCACGGCGCGACCTTCCGCGTGCCCGAGAAGGGCATCGTCGAATTCTTCAAGGTACTGTCGGGCGCGATCAATATTCCGATCATGATCCAGGACGCGCCGGTCGCCGGCACGCCGCTGTCGGTCGAGCTGCTGGCGCGGCTGGCGCGCGAGTTCTCCAACATCCGCTATTTCAAGATCGAGGTGCCGGGCGCGGCGTCGAAGCTGCGCAGCCTGATCGAGGCGGGCGGCAAGGACATCGAGGGTCCCTGGGATGGCGAGGAGGCGATCACGCTGCTCGCCGATCTCGACGCCGGCGCCACCGGCGCCATGACCGGCGGCGGCTATCCCGACGGCATCCGCCAGATCATCGATCCCTATTTTGCAGGCAAGCGCGAGGAGGCGAAGGCCGCCTATGAGCGCTGGCTGCCGCTGATCAATTACGAGAACCGTCAATGCGGCCTGATCGCCTGCAAGGCCATGATGCAGGCCGGCGGCGTGATCAAGTCGGACGCCGTGCGGCATCCCCTGCAGCCGCTGCATCCGGCGACGCGCGCGGGATTGCTGGAGCTCGCCAAGGAGCGCGACGCGCTGGCGCTGCGGTGGGGCAAGTAACTCTCTCCGCCGCCATTGCGAGGGCGGACAGACGAAGCAATCCAGACTGTTTCCGTGCAAGAAATCTGGATTGCTTCGCGAAGCCTGTCATCGGGCCGCGCATCGCGCGGACCCGTTGGCACGCAATGACGGGTCTGCCCATTTCGGCTGAAGGCGTCGAATTAGCGCGGCTTGGGCGGTTTCCCGCAGCCCGGCGATGACATATTGTACGCCGGCCAACCAGGCCCTGCGGAGCATCTCGAACCATCGCGTAACAACTTCATTATGCCGTTATCCCGAGTCAGGTTGGCGCGAACCGACAGAACAGGGAGGCAGTGCCATGACGATGAGGCCGGATCCCACCTTTCACGCATCGCCCAGGCTCGCGATGGAAGCACCTGCGGAGAACTTTGCCTACACGTTGTTGCTCAGTCCGGATTTCTCGAAGCCGGATGCTCTCGCGGTTATCGACGTCAAGCCCGGATCGCCGACCTACAGCCAGATCGTCCACACCGTGACGATGCCCAACAAGGGCGATGAGTTTCATCATTTCGGCTGGAATGCCTGCTCCTCCGCCTTGTCTCCGCTCGCCGGACACGCGTTCATCGAGCGGCGCTATCTCATCATCCCCGGGCTGCGCTCGTCGCGGATCTACATCATCGATACCAAGCCCGATCCGACCCAAGCCAGGATCCACAAGATCATCGAGCCCGAGGAAGTCTTCAAGAAGACCGGCTACTCGCGGCCGCACACCATCCATTGCGGGCCGGACGGCATTTATGTGAGCACGCTGGGTGGCGGCGGCAAGGACGGCACCGACGGACCTCCAGGCGTCTTCATCATGGATTGCGAGACGTTCGAGGTCCTTGGACGATGGGAGATCGACCGCGGTCCGCAGACGCGGCACTATGATTTCTGGTGGAACCTGCCGCGCGACTACATGGTGACGAGCGAATGGGCGTTGCCGCCGCAGTTCGAGAACGGGATCGTCCCGGAGGATCTGCTGTCGAACAAATATGGCCATTGCCTCCACTTCTGGGATCTCCGCGCCCGGCGCAACGTGCAGACCATCGACCTCGGCGCCAATCATCAGATGGCGCTGGAGGTGCGGCCCGCGCACGATCCGGTTCGCGAATACGGCTTCGTCGGCGTCGTGGTCGACACCACCAACCTCGAAGCATCGATCTGGACCTGGTGGCGCGAAGGCGGGAAATTCCATGCCGAGAAGACGGCGACGATCCCGCCCGAACCCGCGGATAAGGAGAAGCTCCCGCCGCTGCTGCAGGGATTTGGCGCCGTGCCGCCGCTGGTGACCGACATCGACCTGTCGATGGACGACCGGTTTCTCTATGTCTCGTGCTGGGGCACGGGTGAAATGCGCCAATACGACGTCAGTGATCCGCGCAAGCCGAAGCTTGCAGGCTCGGTTCATATCGGCGGCATCGCGCGCCGCACGCCGCATCCGAACGGCAAGGCCTTTGCGGCAGGTCCGCAGATGGTCGAGATCAGCCGCGACGGCAAGCGCGTGTACTGGACCAATTCGCTCTATTCCACCTGGGACGACCAGTTCTATCCCGATGGGGTTCCTGGCGTGGAGGTCATGGCCAATGTCGGTCACAACGGCGGCCTCGAGCTCGACAAGGACTATTTCGTCAGCTTCCCCGACGGGTATCGTGCGCACCAGATCAGGCTGGAGGGCGGCGATTGTTCGACGGACTCCTTTTGCTACCCGTCGGTCTAGATTGGGGGCATGCGAGCCCGGCGCTTGGCTGGCTGTGGCTCGCACTTGTTGCGAGCGGTCTCTACCACGGGGTCAATCCAGGAATGGGATGGCCGCTCGCCGTTTCGGCCGGGCTCATGGACAAGAGTCCGCGCGCGCTCTTTCGTGCGTTGTGGGCCCTGGCGGCCGGACATCTCCTGGCAACACTTCTCGTACTGTTGCCATTCGCGTTCCTGCTCGTGCTGGCCGAGTGGCAGCGTTCGATCCAGCTCGTCGCGAGCCTTCTCGTCATCGGCTTCGGCGTCTATCGGTTGATCGCGCGGCGCCATCCCCGCGCGCTAACACGAATTCCGCCAACGCAATTGGCACTCTGGTCGTTTGCCGTCGCCATTGCTCACGGCGCCGCCTTGATGCTCGTGCCGATCTACCTCGGGCTCTGTCAGGCCCTCCAGCTCGATGCTGGCCATGAGGCGGCGGGCGCGCTGATGAAGGCAAGCTTCGGGACGGCGGTGCTGGTGTCCCTGGTGCACGTGACCGCCATGGTCAGCGCCGGCGGATGTCTGGCGTGGCTGGTCTACCGCTATCTGGGCTTGAAGTTCGTCTCGCGAAGCTGGTTCAATCTGGATGCGGTCTGGGCAACCAGCCTCGTTCTGGTCGGCGCGGTGGCGCTCGCCTTCAATCTCGCGAGCTGGCGCTGATATCTACTGCGCCAAGGCCCACTCGCCGATGATGCGGAATCTTGCCGTCGCATCGTCCTGCTTGAACAGCGCGAGCCGATCGATCGCCAGCGCATCGAGCTGCAACGCCGCAAACCGCGCCCTCAGCATCTCCAGAATCGGCCCGCGCCGTTCCGCATCCAGCCGCCCCGTCAGCGTCATGTGGAAGCGGAATTCTTCCATCACGTAGGGATAGCCCCAGCGGTCAAGATAATCGCGCTGCCGTTCGCTCAGCTTGTCGGGCTTGCGCCGCGCACGGTCCTCGGCCGTCAGGTCTGGACGAAAAGAGTCGAATTCGCGAACGCACTCGGCGGCGAATTCTTGCAGCGCACCGACGGGCTCGGCCGGAATGACGGCGATGAAGCCGCTGATGGAATCGACGACCGGCCGGACCACCGGGATCGGCCGCGCCTTGCCGGCGAATGCCGCGCAGACCGCGGCGAGCTCGGTCTCAGTCTTGCCGGACGCCAGCGTCATCGGCGCCTTCAGCGTGCCGTGAAAGCCGTATTTGCGGGGATCGGCGGTGATGTCGCGCCAGTCCGGCGCGACATGCAGTGCCTCATGCGGAAACGAAACCTCGTCGCCCGTATAGGCATCGTAGCCGAGCAGCTCAGCGCCGAAACGGGTGAGGGCGCTGTCACTGCCTGCGGCAAAATAGATCGCGTAGCGGGGAAAACCTGTCATCACCTCAGCATAACCAATTTATGCCGCGACGACAGCCTCGCGCGGCGTCGCCGCCGCTGCGAGCAGCCGTGCCGCATCGGTGAGATGCACGAGCTTGCCGCCGGATATCACGGCGATCAGCCGCGGCCGCAGCTTCACGGTGTCATCGACCAGCAGGATGTCGGCGCGGTATCCTTCGGCGAGCACGCCGCGATCAGTCAGGCCGGTCGCGCGTGCCGGCCCCCCGGAGACCAGATCCCAGGCCTTCGTCAGCGGCACCACGCCATCGGCGGCGAGGCGAAACGCAGCGAGAAGCTGCGCCGGATAATAATAGTCCGACGCCAGCACCGAGCAGAGCCCCTTGGCGATCATGTCGGAAGCCCTGGTCCAGCCGGTGTGGCTGCCGCCGCGCACGACGTTCGGCGCGCCATAGACGATGGCATCGCCGTGGCTTGCCGCCGCCTGCGCCGTCTCCTCGTTGATCGGAAACTCCGCGATCAGCGCGCCCATGGCGCGATACTCCCCGCGCATCGCCGGCGTCGCATCGTCATGCGAGAGCATCCGCACCTCGGCGGCGCGGGCGGCAGCAGCCAGCCGCGAAACGGAAGCCGGCACATCCGCAGCGCGGGATACGACGCGTTCGACCAGCCGGTCGAAATCCTCGCTCGACAGCCCGGTGCGCTCCACCATGCGGTTGCGCTTGCGCGGATTGGAGATGTCGGCAACGACCCCGTCCATGTGGTCGTTGAAGGCGAACAGGTCGACGCGGCCCTCAGTGAGCCACTGGCTCATCTCTTGCTCGGCGTCGAGATTGTAGGTCTCGTGGCGCAAATGGAAGCGGGTGTCGGCGGCGAATTGCGGGCGCTGCCGCTCGATCGCCTCCATCAGGCCGCGCGCGTTGGTTGTGCTGCGCAGGCCCGGCTCCCACGAGCAGGTCGTGGCGTGGAATACAGTGGTGATGCCGTTGCTGATCGCCTGGCGGTCGCTGTCGGCGAGCGCGACGTCGATCGGGAAGTCGACGCCGGCGCGCGGCATCATCTGGCGCTCGAAGGCATCGCCGTGCAGATCGACGATGCCGGGCAGCACCAGCAGGTTGCGTGCGTCGATCGCAAGGCGCGCGCGGCCGCGGGAGGCATCGACCTGCGCTATGTCCATTCCGGAGACGCTGATCGAGGTCTCGACGAGCTCGGCGCCGATCAGAGCCCGACCGCCTTCAAGGAAAATGTCTGTCACGCGATGGCGCTTTTCTTGCTGCTGCGGGAGGAATTTGTCCGTGCTTCATATGTCGCGAGGAAATCTTCAATCCCGAGCCGGCGGAAATCGGGCAGCGCTGCACGCAATTTGTCGTGATCCCAGTCCCACCAGGCGAGGCGTGCGAGCCGGCCGGCGATCTCCTCCGAGAACCGCCGCCGCACGATGCGCGCCGGATTGCCGGCGACGATGGTGTAGGCCGGCACGTCCTTGGTGATGATGGCGCCGGCCGCGATCACTGCGCCGGTGCCGATGTTACGGCCCGGCAGCACGATGGCGCCATGGCCGATCCAGACGTCATGGCCGATATGGACATGATGCTGGCGGCGCCAGTCGAAGAACTCGGCGTCGTCGCTCTCACCTTCGAAGTAGGTGCTCGAACGATAAGTGAAATGCGCCTGCGTCGCGCGGTGCATCGGATGATTGCCCGGATTGATCCGCGTCATGGCTGCGATCGAGCAGAACTTTCCGATGGTGGTGTAGGTGATCTGGGAATCGTTCACGACATAGGAGTAATCGCCCATGGCCACTTCGTGCAGGATGGTGCGCGCGCCGACCTCGGTATAGGCGCCGAGCCTGGTCTCATGGAGCTTCGCCGTGGGATCGATGGTCGGCTGGACCGAAAGGAGCTTGGCGGCCATGTTGCATCCGAAACGCGGGGGCGAGCGCTTCTCTTCGAGCGGCTTGATGACGATGTCATGACGCCGCGATGACAGGGGATGGCGTGTGTTGGATCGCCGCACCGCAATGCACGTGTCACACAAGTGTCAAGCGCCGGCGTTAGCGGTTGGCTCCAGCTACTCTGGAGTCCTGCATGCTGGTGGTTGAAGGTCTGACGTGCCGCTTCGGCGCAAAAGCCGCGGTGGACGACGCTTCGTTTCAAGTCTCCCCCGGCGGCTTCGTCGGTGTGATCGGGCGCTCCGGCGCCGGCAAGTCGACCATGCTGCGCATGATCAATCGCCTGGCGACGCCGACGCAGGGCCGCATCCTGTTCGACGGCCTCGACGTCACGGCGCTGCGCGGCAAGGAATTACGTCAGTGGCGCGCGCGCTCGGCGATGATCTTCCAGCAGTTCAACCTGGTCGGCCGGCTCGACGTTCTCACCAACGTCCTGATGGGGCGGCTCGCGACGATGCCGGCCTGGCGCTCGCTGACGCAGACCTGGCCCGAGCACGACAAGGCGCTGGCGATGTCCGCGCTCGAGCAGTTCGACATCGCCTCGCTCGCCGCCCAGCGCGCCGACCAGCTCTCCGGCGGCCAGCAGCAGCGTGTCGCGATCGCCCGCGCGCTGGTGCAGCAGCCCGACATCATCCTCGCCGACGAGCCGATCGCCTCGCTCGACCCGCGCAACACCAAGATCGTCATGGATGCGCTGCTGCGCATCAACAAGCATTTCGGCATCACCGTGCTCTGCAATCTGCATTCGCTCGATCTGGCCCGCAGCTATTGCGACCGCCTGATCGGCATGGCGCAGGGTCGTGTGGTGTTCGACGGCGCGCCGGCCGCGCTGACCGATCACGTCGCGCGCGAGCTTTACGATCTCGAAGCCACCGATGTCATGGGCGGCATGCCGGTCCCGGCGCCCGAGGGCGTGCCGGCACTTGGAACGGCCGCGGCGGCCTAAGCCGCGCCACCTGTTTTGTTGCAAGTTTTGCGTCAACCGACCCCAACCAATGAAGAGGGTACCATGATCACTCGCAGATTAGTTCTCGCCGGCGCTGCCGCGCTTGCCTTCACCGCCTCCGCTTCCGCCGAAGACTGGAAAGTCAAATATCCCGAGCTGACCTTCGCAGTTGTTCCGGCCGAGAACGCCTCCGGCGTCACCGAGCGCTGGGCGCCGTTCATGAGCTATCTCTCCAAGGAATTGGGCGTGAAGGTCACGCTGCGCATCGCCAACGACTACGCCGCCGTCATCGAAGGCCAGCGCGCCGGCAATATCCACATCGCGAGCTACGGCTCGGCCTCGTTCGCGCGCGCCCGCCTGACCGGCGTCAAGACCGATGCCTTTGCCAACGACATCAACGCCGACGGCTCGACCGGCTATTACTCCGTGTTCTTCGTCAAGGCGAACAGCGCCTACAAGAGCATCGACCAGCTCAAGGGCAAGAACCTCGGCCTCGTCGATCCGAACTCGACCTCCGGCAACAACGTGCCGCGCTTCGAGCTCGACAAGATGGGCATCGCCGACGCTGACGGCTATTTCGGCAAGGTCGTGTTCACCGGCAGCCACGAGAACGCGATGCTGGCGCTGGCGCAGGGCACGGTCGACGTCGCCGCCAACCAGTGGACCAGCGACGACGATTCGACGTTGGCGCAGATGCTGACCAAGGGCATGCTGAAGAACGCCGACGGCTCGCCGATGAAGAAGGACGATTTCCGCATCATCCACAAGTCGGCGGCGATCATCAACGGCCCCTATGCCTATAACTCCGACCTGCCGGACGACGCCAAGGCGGCGATCACCAAGGCGTTCTTCGATGCGCCGGCCAAGGACAAGGTGGCCTTCGATCGCCTCCAGGATGGCCAGAAGAAGGGTTTTCATTCCGCCACCACCAAGGATTGGGA
The DNA here is from genome assembly GCF_027594865.1 of Bradyrhizobium xenonodulans. Classification (NCBI taxonomy): domain Bacteria; kingdom Pseudomonadati; phylum Pseudomonadota; class Alphaproteobacteria; order Hyphomicrobiales; family Nitrobacteraceae; genus Bradyrhizobium; species Bradyrhizobium xenonodulans. The sequence goes on along the minus strand of NZ_CP089391.1, from coordinate 7,771,675 downwards.
TGGCACGATCGAGCTGATCAAGTTCGTCGATGCACTGCGTAAGAAGAAGGCGTCCTGAGTTTTTGGGACGAGCACCTCGAGCCGGGTCGATGGACCCGGCTCTTTCTCTTTTGACCTTTTGATCGGCCACTCTTTTTGATCCGATGACCGTCGCGGTTTCGATCCTCCCCGAGCAACAACTCGCCGTGCTCAACGCCGCCTATCGCCAGGCGGTCGCGCGCAGGCGATGGCGCCTCCTGTTGGGCATTGTGGTCTTTGCTGCCGCGCTGGTGCTCGCCGCGGTTGGCGCCGAAGTGAATTTGCGCACGCTGTTCACCTATTTCGGCAACTTTCTCAGCTATTTCGACCGCATCTTCACGCTCGACAGCGGCCAGCGGGTCTGGACCGATGTCGGCGAGTGGCTCTGGGGCTGGCGCAAATGGCTGAGGATGCTGGGCGAAACGCTGCTGATTTCCTATGTCGGCACGCTGATCGGCGCGACCTTCGCGTTTTGCCTGAACTTCTTCGCGGCTGAAAACACCTCGCCGGCGCCCTGGTTGCGCTTTGTCGTGCGGCGCCTGCTGGAATTCGCCCGCACCGTTCCCGGCATCGTCTTCGCACTGATCTTCGTCATCGCCTTCGGGCTCGGCCCGATGGCCGGCGTGCTCGCGATCGCGATCCATTCCACCGGCGCGCTCGGCAAGCTGTTCTCGGAGATCGTCGAGAATGCCGACATGAAGCCGGTCGAGGGCATCCGCTCGACCGGCGCGAGCTGGCTGTCCTGCATGCGCTTCGCCGTCGTGCCGCAGGTCACCGCGGGCTATGCCAGCTACGCGCTGCTGCGCTTCGAGATCAACGTCCGCGAGGCCTCCGTGATGGGCTTTGTCGGTGCCGGCGGCATCGGCCAGGAGCTCGTCGTCGCGATCCGCAAGTTCTATTATTCGGACGTCAGCGCGATCCTTCTCACCATCATCGTGACGGTCTTCATCATCGACATCACCACCGGCTGGTTGCGCGGCCGCTTGTTCGGCAAGGAGGCGCGGACGTGACGGGGCCGCAGGAGGTCGACACCGCAGCGCTTCGTGCGCGCTACCCCGACGTGTTCGACCGGCCGGCTTCGGCGCGGCTCGCCATGCCGGCGATGATCGTCGCCGCCTTCGCAATCCTGGTCTACGGCCTCGTCGATCTCGACTTCTCGCCGTCGCGATTCTTCAACGGCCTCAGCCAGCTCGGCTGGATCAGCCTGATGATGATCCCGCCGGATCCCGGCTCCTCGCTGCCGATCTATCTGAAGGCGCTGGGTGAGACGCTGTCGATCGCGCTGCTCGGCACCACGCTGGCGGCGGTGTTCGCGCTGCCGGTCAGCCTGCTGGCTGCGCGCAACGTCATCCCCTCGCAGATCCTGCGCTTTCCCGTGCGACGTTTTCTCGATTCGATCCGCGGCGTCGATACGCTGATCTGGGCTTTGGTGTGGATCAACGTGGTCGGGCTCGGCCCGTTCGCCGGCGTGCTCGCCATCGCCGTGTCGGATTTCGGCGCGTTCGGCAAACTGTTCTCCGAGGCGATCGAGGGCGCCGACCAGAAGCAGGTCGAAGGCATCCGCGCCTCCGGCGGCAGCCCGCTGCACGAGATCCGCTTCGGACTCTTGCCGCAGGTTCTGCCCGTGATCGCGGGCCAGGTGCTCTATTTCATCGAATCCAACACGCGCTCGGCCACCATCATCGGCATCGTCGGCGCTGGCGGCATCGGCCTCCAGCTCGCCGAGCAGATCCGCGTGCTAGAATGGCAGAAGGTGTCGTTCCTGATCCTGATGATCCTGGTCGCCGTCGCCGCGATCGATTTCATCTCGGGCAAGCTGCGCTTCGCGATTATTGGGCGCAGGGCGGTGGCCTGATCAAAGGTGCCCGTAGGGTGGGCAAAGGCGCGTCAGCGCCGTGCCCACGAATTTCTCCGACATGATCAAAGTCGTGGGCACGCTTCGCTTTGCCCACCCTACGAGCCCGGTATCGCGGAGAGAGCGCCCTCACGGCTCCACCAAAAACTCCACCCGCTCCGCCGCAAACCGCGAATGCTTCGTCACCAGCGGCTTGCCGTCGAGACCGTGGTCGGTCGCATCGACCACCAGGATCGGTCGTCCCAGCGGAAGATCCAGCCGTGCGGCATCCGTCGCGTCCACGATCCCGGCGGTGATCCGGGTCGCGCCGCGGCGATAGTCGCGCACGCCGTAATGTTCGAGCATTTTCGTCATCGATCGCGTCGCCGCGAACACCTCGCCCGCGCCAGGAAATAGTTCCGCTGACAGCCAAGTGGTGGAAACGCAGATCGGCGTGCGGTCGGCGAGGCGGATCGCCTCGATCCGCACCAGCGGCGCGCCGGTCCTCAATCCCAGTTCCCGCGCCAGTTCGCGGGTCGCGACGTCGTCGGACGCTTCGATCAGCCGGCCCTGCGGCTCGCGGCCGTCGGCGCCGACGATCTCGGAGAAGCGCGTGCGCGAGCGCAAGGGATAGGCGAGCTTCTGCGCCTCGACATAGGTTCCGCTGCCGCGCTCGGCGCGCACGAGGCCGCGCTCGGCAAGCGCTGCCAGCGCGCGCCGCACGGTGTGGCGGTTCACCCGATAGGTTTCGGCGATCTCCACCTCACCCGGCAATTTGTCGCCGGCCGCAAAGCGGCCGTCGGCGATGCCGCGCTCGATGCCGTCGGCAACGAGGCGCCACAGCGCGACGCCCGACGATGCAGTGTCTTGCATGCTCATATCGCCGGTCAGCCTAGCCCAGAAATCACGCCTTTGTCACGAAACAGTCATGGCGCTTGCGTATCAAGTTGTCTAGTATCATAGACAACTTGGATTCGGCAAGTTCTGTCACAAGCTCGGTGGATTTGGTGACCCAGCACAACAACCAGCAAGCCCAGCGCCAGGCCGCGATGGCCGTGCTGGCGCACGCGGAGGCGGGCGAGATCGCCGCTCGCCTCCGCGCTCTCGCTCTCCCGGCCCATCAGGATCTGCGCGCGCCGGAAAACGGCCTCGTCATGCTGCGCGGCCGGGTCGGCGGCGACGGCGCGCCGTTCAATCTCGGCGAAGCGACGGTGTCGCGCGCCGCGGTGCGGCTCGCCAGCGGCGAGGTCGGCTTCGGCTATGCGCTGGGGCGCGATGGCGAGAAGGCGCGGCTGATCGCATTGTGCGACGCGCTGGCGCAGTCGCGGGATTTTGAAACGGCCGTGGAGCGCGACGTGATCGCGCCGTTACGGGAGCAGCTTATGGTCAAGCGCAAGCAGGCGGCGGCCGAGACCGCTGCGACGAAGGTTGATTTCTACACCATGGTGCGCGGTGAGGGGTGAGATCATGACCACGATTGCGGAATTGCCGCCGGGGTTCGCCGACAAGGTGTTGTCGGCGCAATCGACCTTTCGTTCGGTCATGGACGCGATGGCGCGACCGGGCTCGGTCCAGCGCATCGTGCCGATGGCGGGAGCGCCCGGATTGATGATGCGCGGCACCGCTGCGATCGCGCTGACGCTGTTCGACCACGACACGCCGCTGTGGCTCGACGCACGGATGGCCGAAAGCCCCGACGTCGTGAAATGGCTCAAGTTCCACACCGGCGCGCCGGTCGTGCAGGACTCCTCGATCGCGAGCTTCGCGCTGATCAGCGATGGCGTCCTGTTGCCGACGCTCGAGCGCTTCGCGCTCGGCACCAACGAATATCCGGATCGTTCGACCACGGTGATCATTCAGATCGAGAGCCTTGATTCAGGGCGCAGCTTCGAGCTGCGCGGCCCCGGCATCGACGGCGTCGCAATGCTCCAGGCCTCGGTCAAGCCTCTCGACCTGTTCGAGCGTCTGCGCATGAACGAGGCGCTGTTTCCGCGCGGCATCGACGTGGTGCTGGTCGCCGATGACGCCGTGGTCGCGATCCCCCGCACCACGCGCGTCGTGAGCAAGGAAAGCTGAAGCATGTATGTCGCAGTCAAAGGCGGCGAACGCGCCATCGAGAACGCCCATCGCCTGCTCGCCCATGCGCGGCGCGGCGACCAGACCGTTCCCGAGGTCACGCTCGACCAGATCTCGGAGCAGCTCGGCCTCGCGGTGGACCGCGTCATGAGCGAAGGCTCGCTCTACGACCGCGAGCTCGCGGCGCTGGCGATCAAGCAGGCGCGCGGCGATCTGATCGAGGCGATCTTCCTGGTCCGCGCCTTCCGCGCCACGCTGCCCCGCTTCGGCGCGAGCGAGCCTGTCAACACCGGCGCGATGCGCGTGCTGCGGCGGGTGTCCGCGACCTTCAAGGATATTCCCGGCGGCCAGATCCTCGGGCCGACCTTCGACTACGCGCATCGCCTGCTCGATCCTTCGCTGGCCGAAGGCTTCGTGCCTGAGGTGCCCGCGACGTCCGATGCATCGACCGCGCCGACGCCGCGTGTCACCGATATTCTCGGCCGCGACGGGCTGATCGAATCCTCGCCGCAAGCCGAGGACGGCGCCAGCGTCGGCGATCTCACCCGCGAACCGCTGAACTTTCCGGCTGATCGCGACCTGCGCCTGCAAAATCTCGCGCGCGGCGACGAGGGCTTCCTGCTGGCGATGGGCTATTCCACCCAACGCGGCTATGGCCGCAACCACCCCTTCGTCGGCGAGATCCGCTTCGGCGAGGTCGAGGTCGAGTTTTTCGCCGAAGACGTCGGCTTCGCCGTGCCGCTCGGTTCGATCGAGCTGACCGAATGCCAGATGGTCAACCAGTTCAAGGGTTCTGCGACGGAAGCGCCGTGCTTCACCCGCGGCTATGGCCTCGCCTTCGGCCAGAGCGAGCGCAAAACCATGTCGATGGCGCTGGTCGACCGCGCGCTGCGCGCCCGCGAGCTCGGTGAAGAGGCCGTGGCCCCCGCGCAAGATGAAGAATTCGTGATGTCGCATTCGGACAACGTCCAGGCGACCGGCTTCGTCGAGCATCTGAAGCTGCCGCACTATGTCGACTTCCAGTCCGAGCTCGGCCTGCTCCGCAAGCTGCGCAAGGAATTTGCCGAGGCCAATGCGCCCGATGCCATGAAGGAGGCCGCGGAATGAACGCGCCCGCCTACAATTTCGCCTATCTCGACGAGCAGACCAAGCGGATGATTCGCCGCGCCATCCTGAAGGCGATCGCGATCCCCGGCTATCAGGTGCCGTTCGCCAGCCGCGAGATGCCGATGCCCTATGGCTGGGGCACCGGTGGCGTGCAGGTCACCGCCGCGATCCTCGGCCCCGACGACGTGCTGAAGGTGATCGACCAGGGATCGGACGACACCACCAATGCGATCTCGATCCGAAAGTTCTTCGCCAAGACCGCGGGCGTTGCCACGACGACGGCGACCGAAGACGCGACCGTGATCCAGACCCGCCACCGTATCCCCGAGACGTCGCTGCACGCAAACCAGGTTCTGGTCTATCAGGTGCCGATCCCGGAACCCCTGCGCTTCCTCGAGCCGCGCGAGACCGAGACGCGGCGCATGCATGCGCTCGCCGAATACGGCCTGATGCATGTGAAGCTCTATGAAGACATTGCCCGCTTCGGCCACATCGCGACGGCCTACGCCTATCCGGTGAAGGTCAACGCGCGCTACGTGATGGACCCGTCGCCGACGCCGAAATTCGACAATCCCAAGATGGACAATTCCTCGGCGCTGCAGCTGTTCGGCGCCGGCCGCGAGAAGCGGATCTACGCGATCCCGCCCTACACGCAGGTGGTGTCGCTCGATTTCGAGGATCATCCCTTCGAGCCGTACCGCTTCAACGCGCCCTGCGCGCTGTGCGCCGCCGAGAATTCCTATCTCGACGAGATCGTCACCGACGACCAGGGCGGGCGCATGTTCGTCTGCTCGGACACGGATTATTGCGAGGGTCGTCAGGCCGCCGGCCATCACGGCAGCCTTAGCGCCGCGCCATACAAGGAGAAGGCGGGCTCCCATGGCTGATGCTCTCGAAAACGATCAGCCGCTGCTGGTCGCAAATTCCCTCAGCAAGTCCTATGGCCGCATCGCCGCGTGCCGCGACGTGTCGTTCGCGCTCTATCCCGGCGAAGTGCTGGCGATCGTCGGCGAATCGGGCTCGGGAAAGTCGACGCTGCTGCAAATGCTGTCGGGCCAGCTCGCGCCGAGCGCCGGCCAAGTCTCCTATCGGATGCGCGACGGAATCACCCGCGATCTCACCACGCTCGGCGAAGCCGAGCGGCGCTTCCTGTTCCGCACCGATTGGGGCTATGTGCACCAGGATCCCGCGCAGGGCCTGCGCATGGCGGTGTCGGCCGGCGCCAATGTCGGCGAGCGCTTGATGGCGGTGGGCTGGAATCACTATGGCCGCATCCGCGACAGCGCCTCCGACTGGCTGACCCGCGTCGAGATCGACATCGCGCGCATCGATGATGCGCCGCGGACCTATTCCGGCGGCATGCGCCAGCGCCTCCAGATCGCCCGCAACCTCGTCACCGAGCCGCGGCTGGTGTTCATGGACGAGCCGACCGGCGGCCTCGACGTCTCCGTGCAGGCGCGCCTGCTCGACCTCGTGCGCAGCCTCGTCGCCGAGCTGCATCTCGCCGTCATCATCGTCACCCACGATCTCGCGGTCGCGCGGCTGTTGTCGCACCGGGTGATGGTGATGAAGGGCGGCCGTGTCATCGAGACCGGTCTCACCGACCAGGTGCTCGACGATCCCCGCGAGCCCTATACCCAGCTCCTCGTCTCCTCGATCCTGCCGCCATAAGCTTACAACATGAGCCAGCCAATGACCGCCATGATCGAAATTGCCGACGCGAAAAAGACTTTTACGATGCATCTGCAGGGTGGCATCGAGCTGCCTGTCGTCAGCGGCGTGACCTTCCACGTCAATCCCGGCGAGTGCGTCGTGCTGTCGGGGCCATCAGGCGCCGGCAAATCGTCGATCCTGAAGATGATCTTCGGCAATTACCGCTGCGACTCCGGCCGCATCGGCATCCGCCATCGCGGCGCAGTGGTCGATCTCGCCGCCGCCGAGCCGCGGCAGGTCCTCAACATCCGCCGCGCGACCATCGGCTATGTCAGCCAGTTTCTGCGCGCGGTGCCGCGCGTTGCGACCATCGACGTCGTCGCCGAGCCGCTGATTGTCAACGGCATGGCACGCGCCGATGCGCAAGTCCGCGCAGGCGAGCTGCTGCACCGCCTCAATATCCCCCAAAGGCTCTGGCAGCTTCCGCCCGCGACCTTCTCCGGCGGCGAGCAGCAGCGCGTCAACATTGCGCGCGGCTTCATCTCGGACCTGCCGATCCTGCTGCTGGACGAGCCGACCGCTTCGCTCGATGCCGCCAACCGCGCGGTGGTGGTCGAGCTGGTCGCTGAAAAGAAGCGCCAGGGCGTCGCCATGGTCGCCATTGTCCATGACGACGAAATCCGCCATTTGATTGCCGACCGTATCGTCGACGTCACCAGCTTTGCCGCCGCGGCCTGAAGGAAATTGAAATGAACGCCAAGCCGAAGGAATCATTGATCGCCAACGCCAGGATCGTGCTGGCGGACCGGGTGATCGAGCAGGGCTGGCTCGCTCTTGCCGATGGACGCATCGCCGAGATCGGCGAGGGCAGGGCGCCTGCGGGCGCAGAGGATGCCGGCGGCGACCTGATCATGCCCGGCCTGATCGAGCTCCACACCGATCATCTCGAAGCGCATTACGTGCCGCGGCCAAAAGTGTTCTGGAATCCGGTCGCAGCCGTGATCTCCTATGACGGCCAGCTCGCAACGTCGGGCATCACCACCGTGTTCGATTCGCTCCGGGTCTGGCGCGAGGACGGCGCCGAGGAAGTCGACGGCCGCGCCGGCGTGCTCGCCGCCGCGATCACGACCGCGCGCGAGGCCGACCTGCTGCGCGCCGATCACTTCCTGCATCTGCGCTGCGAAATCCCGATGCCGAGCGTGGTCGAGGAGGCCAGGGAGCTGATCGACCGGCCCGACGTCAAGCTGATGTCGCTGATGGATCACACGCCGGGCCAGCGCCAGTTCCGCGACGAGGTCAAGCTGCGCGACTATTACCGCGGCAAGGGCGGCGGCAAGACCGATGTCGAGCTCGACGAGCTGTTCGCCAAGCGCTTCGAATATCAGAGGCTCTATGCTGCGGCCAACATGCGCGAGATCGTGTCGCTCGCGCATGAGTACAAAATTCCGCTCGCCAGCCACGACGACACCACCGAGGAGAACGTCGCGGACGCCGTGCGCGATCGCGTCTCGGTGGCGGAATTCCCGACCACGCTGGAGGCCGCGCGCGGCCTGCACCAGGCCGGCATCGACATCCTGATGGGCGCGCCGAACGTCGTGCGCGGCGGCTCGCACTCCGGCAACATCGCCGCGGTCGATCTCGCCCGCGAAGGCCTGCTCGACATCCTGTCGTCGGATTACATCCCGTCGAGCCTGCTGATGGCCGCGCTGCAACTGCCCGAGCATGTTCCCGCCATCAGCCTCCCCGCGGCGGTTCGCACCGTGACCAAGGCGCCGGCCGAGGCGGTCGGCCTCACCGACCGCGGCGAGGTCGCAATCGGCAAGCGCGCCGATTTGATCCGTGTCCACATTGCCGGCAGCGTTCCCGTCGTCCGCAGCGTCTGGCGTGAGGGAAGCCGCGTCGCATGAGCGAGACCGCGACCATGGCACAGGACGAAGCTGGCCGGATCGGACCCGGGCGGCTCGTGCTCGTGGTCGGTCCCAGCGGCGCCGGCAAGGACACGTTGTTGCGGCTCGCGCAAACCGCCTGCATCGATGATCACAATGTCGTCTTCCCGCGCCGTGTCGTGACCCGCGAATCCTCCGCCGACGAGGACAATCTGGCGATGAGTCACGACGACTTCCGCCGCGCGCGCGAGCACGGCGATTTCGCCGTGCATTGGGAGGCGCACGGGCATTCCTATGCTTTGCCGCTGGACATCAATGACGACATCCGGGCCGGGCGCGCGGTCGTCGCCAATGTCTCGCGCACCGTGATCGGCGCGCTGCGCCAAGCCTATGCCAACGTCGTCGTGGTCGCAATCACGGCACCGCCGGATGTGCTGGCGCAGCGGCTTGCCGCGCGGGCCCGGCACAGCGACGGCAACATCGCCGACCGCCTCGCACGCAGCGTCGACGATATGGCCGCGCAAGCCGATGTCACCATCCTCAATGCGGGCAGCGCGGACTATCACAGCCGCCACCTCGTGCGGGTGATCAGGAACGAAGGCTGGCAAGACTAGAGCGTTTTCAAGCGAAGTGGATAACGGTTCGCGTTAAGAAAACGCGTCAAAACAAGAATCTAGAGCTTCGTTCCGATCCCATCGGAACAGAGCTCTAGCCAGTGTAACCAGGAGCACGGAATGTCGGTGATTGAAACGGTCGAACAGCTCGAGGCCATCTACGGCGTCACCAATGACGCCTCGACCGTCAAAGTTGCCGACCATGTCACGCCGCTCTACCGGATCTACATCGAGAAGGCGCCGTTTGCGGCGCTTGCCACCATCGGGCCCGAAGGCATCGACTGCTCGCCGCGCGGCGATCTCCCCGGCTTCGTCCGCATCCATGACCCGAAGACGCTGATGCTGCCGGATCGCCGCGGCAACAACCGCGTCGATTCCCTGCGCAACATCGTGCGCGACCCCAGGGTGTCGCTGATGTTTCTGATCCCCGGCTCCGGCAACGCGGTGCGCGCCAACGGCCGCGCGCATCTCTCCGTCGATCCCGAGCTGCTGGCCTCGTTCAAGGTGGAGGGCAAGGCGCCGCGCAGCGTCATGGTGATGCGTGTGGACGAAATCTACTTCCAGTGCGCTCGCGCCATCGTCCGCTCCGACCTCTGGAATCCCGACAAGCGGATCGATCCGAAGACGCTGCCGACGCCGGGCCAGATTCTTGCAGAGATGAGTGCGAACACAGTCGGCGGTGCGGACTATGATCGCGCCTGGCCGGAGCGGGCTGCTGCGACGATGTGGTGATGGTCCGCGCTCTCCCGTCTCCCCGCTCTTGCGGGGAGAGGGCGGGGCGAGGGGCCTCTCTCCGCATGAGAGCTCGTCGAGAGACCTGTACCCCCTCACCCGCCGCGCTCTGCGAGCGCGTCGACCTCTCCCCGGAAGCGGGGCGAGGTGAAGAGGGCGCGCGCCGCGGATACTGTTCTCTCAGTTAAACGCCATCCCGCCGCTCAGTGCGACCGTCTGCCCGGTCATGTAGGCGTTGTCGACCAGCAGCATCACCGCTTTCGCCACCTCCTCCGCCGTGCCGAAGCGTCCGAGCGGGATGCGGCTGACGAGCTGCTTCTGGCCGCTCATCATGTCGGTCTCGATCAGCGACGGTGCCACCGCGTTGACCGTGATGCCGTCCTTGACCAGCCGCGCCGCATAACCTCGCATGAGGCCCTCCATGCCGGCCTTGGATGCGTTGTAGTGCGGCCCGATCGAGCCGCCGCCGCGCGCCGCGCCGGAGGAGATGTTGACGATACGGCCCCATTTCCGGGCGCGCATCGCCGGCAGCACCGCTTGCGTGCACAGGAAGACCGATTTCAGATTGACCAGCATGGTGCGGTCGAAATCCTCCTCGGTGAGGTCGTCGAGGCTGCGCGTGATGGCGATGCCGGCATTGTTGACCAGGATGTCGATGGGGCCGAGCTCGGCCGTGATTCGTTCGACCATGCCGGCCACGGCGTCGCGTCGCGACACGTCGGCAGCGATTGCGATGGCACGGCCACCTTGCTTGACGATCTCGCTCGCCAGTTGCTCGGCTTGTCCGATCTGCTCGCGGCAATTGATTGCCACGGCCGCGCCTGATGCCGCGAGTGCACGACAGACAGCCGCGCCGATCCCGCGCGAGCCGCCGGTGACGAGCGCCGTGCGTCCCTTCAAGTCATCCGCCATGTCCGGTCCTCCCGAATTGTCTGCCTGGTGGCTGCTGCAGCGTATCATGCGATCCGCGCGCCGGTGTTGAACTCATCGCGAGATGAATCCGGCTGTCAGCGCTCGCGGCGGGAGAAGCGCCCCTGCGTGCTCATCTCGAATATGGATAGCCATTTCATTGACCAGACGCGCCGATCGCTCGATATTCGGAGCATTGAAACTGCTCCTTGAGCTTGATGCCGCAATGAGAACCGATCACCAGCGCAATCAGAACGACATGCATGCGTGCATGGCGCGGCGCTGTTTCTCGGCGGCTACGGGCGCCTGTTGTCGTTGCTGACCGCGTCCCAGCAACTTTTCACGCAGCCCAAATCCTCAAGACAGGAACGTCGAACTTTGGCGAACGAGCAGTCATGTCCCAATCCCAGTCGAACGCCTACATTATCGAAATCCACGACCGCGCCGCCGGCATCGTCACGCGAGACGAGCGCGGCTTCCGCTTCTTCTCCTCCGAACGTCTGTTCGACAGCCTCGAAGGCCGCCAGTTCCGCTCGGCGCGCGCAGCTGAGCGCGCCGCCCACGCCGTGTTCTCCGAGCGGAGCCGTCGTCCAAGCTGATCAGCTCCGGCGGCGCGCCCTGGTGCGCGCCGCCTTCTTTGCGGCGGTGGAGCGGACCTTGGCACCCTTGGTGTGGCTTGCCTTGCGCGCGGCGGCCGAACGCGATGCCGCGGTTCGCCGGCTGGCGGCGTTCTTCGCCTGTTTCGACAGCGCGCTGCGCGATGCGGTCGAGCGCGGCCCCTTCTTCAACACGCCTTCGACGGCGCGCGACACGCGCGGCCGGCGCTTCGGGGTGCGTTTGCCCTGGCCGACGTCATAAGCGTATTTGGCGCTGCGGCGCGTCGATTTTTTGGTGCGTCCCTTGCGCGGCGGCGGCAGATCGACACCGGCGCGGCGCGCCTCGGAGAGGCCGATGGCGATGGCCTGTTTCGTCGAGCGTGCGCCGTGCTTGCCTTTACGGATCCTGTCGATCTCGTCCTTGACGAATTCGCCGGCTTGCGTGCTGGCTGATTTTCCGGCGCGCTTGTCCTGCCTGGCTTTGCGGATGATGTTCTGCCTTGGCATGAGTCGAGTTCCCTTCAAAAATCAGAGGGATGTCTCGGCGCAACGCGTAAGGCCGACGATTGATCCTTTTCAGTTCCGCAGCGCCGCCAGCAATTCATCCGGGCGCTCGGCCATGATCATGTGGCCAGCGCCCGGCACCACGACAGTCTTCGCATGCGGGATCGCCGCCGCGAGCGCCTTGCCCGCCTTCGCTGGTGTCATCATGTCCCGCTCGCCGAGGATGAGGGTCGTCGGCACCTTCACGTTCGCGGCAGCGTTGAGCGCATTTGCGTAAGCGTTGCAGGCCGTCAAATCCCTGAACAGCACGCCAGGTTCGCAAGCCTGAAGCACGGCCTGCGCGCCGCCGTGCATCCACAGGCCCGGCGCGAGGCTGCCGCCGAGCTCGGCGTTGAAGCCAAGGCCCCAGATCGAAACCATGTCGTTTGCGTCCTGCGAATTGGCCTCAGCCGCTTTCAGCAGATCAGGGCCGACCGTCATGGTTGCGGCCGTGCCGATCAGGCTTAGCGCGGAGACCTTGTCGGGATGCCGCGCGGCGGTCTCCAGTGAGATCAGCGATCCCATGGAATGGCCGATCAGATGCGCCTTCGCGGCCCCCGCGGCATCGAGCAACGCCGCCGTCCAGTCCGCCATTTCGGCGATACTGCCAAGTGAAGGCCCAGGAGATCGGCCGTGGCCGGGCATATCAGGCGCCAGCACGGCAAAGCCGTGATGGGCGAACCAGCGCGTGTGCAGCGCCCAGGTCGAATGATCGAAGCCGGCGCCATGGAGGAAGACGACCGCGGGCAGCGACTTGTCGAAGTCGCGGCCGCCCGTTGCGGCAAACACCTCAAGGCCGTTGACGGAAAGCTTCATGGCGTCAGACCTTTTGCGAGATGCGCAGCGCCTGCGCGAGATCGTCGATGATGTCAGAGGCCGTCTCGATGCCGACCGACAGCCGCACCAGCTCCTCGCCGATGCCGGCCGCCTTGAGCTGCGCGGCGTCCATCTGCTGATGCGTGGTCGAGGCGGGGTGGATCACCAGCGTCTTGGCGTCGCCGACATTGGCGAGATGGCTGATCATGCGCAGGGACTCGATGAACTTGCGCCCCGCGGGCCGTCCGCCCTTGATGCCGAAGGAGATGATCGAGCCGGCGCCGCGCGGCAGCAGGGTCTTTGCGAGCTGATAGTCGGTGTGGTCCTCAAGCGAAGGATGCAGCACCCAGTCGACGGCCTTGTTGGCTTTCAACGCCTCCAGCACCAGATGCGTGTTCTGCATGTGGCGGTCCATGCGCACCCCTAACGTCTCGACGCCCTGGAGAAGCTGGAACGCGTTGGTCGGCGACAGGCAGGCGCCGAAGTCGCGCAGGCCTTCGGTGCGCGCGCGCATGATGAAGGCCGCCGTGCCGAACTGCTCGTCGAAGACGATGCCGTGATAGCCGCCATAGGGCTCGGTCAGGACGGCGAATTTGCCGGAGCCGCGCCAGTCGAAGCGGCCGCCGTCGACGATGGCGCCGCCGATCGCGATGCCGTGACCGCCGATCCATTTGGTCGCCGAATGCATCACGATGTCGGCCCCTAACTCGATGGGCCGGCTGAGATAGGGCGTGGCAAAAGTGTTGTCGATCAATAGCGGAATCTTTGCCTCATGCGCGATCGCCGCGACCTTGGGAATATCGAGCACCTCGAGGCCGGGATTGCCGATGGTTTCGCCGATCACGAGCTTGGTGTTCGACTTGATCGCCGCGCGGAACGCGTCGAGGTCGCGCGGCTTGACGAAGGTCGTGGTGATGCCGAAGCGCGGCAGCGTGTGCGCCAGGAGGTTGATGGTGCCGCCATAGAGCGAACTCGACGCCACGATGTGGTCGCCGGCGTTGAGCAGCGTCGCGATGGCCAGATGCAGCGCGGCCATGCCGCTCGCGGTGCAGATCGCGCCGACGCCGCCTTCGAGCGCTGCCAGCCGCTCCTCCAGCACGCCGGTGGTCGGATTGGAGATGCGCGTATAGATGTGGCCGGCGCGCTCGAGGTTGAACAGCGCGGCGGCGTGGTCGGAATCCTGGAACACGTAGGACGTGGTCTGGTAAATCGGCACCGCGCGGGCCCCGGTCGCGGGATCCGGATGCTGGCCCGCATGCAGGCTCAGGGTCTCGAAGGCAGGCGGTTTTGGCGCGGGCATGCGTGGCCTCGTTGGTCGGTCGCGAGGCGGCTCTTGTGCCACAAAACGGCGCGGGACGTCAGCCCATTGACAGCGCCGAAACGGCGGTGCGCCCCCTCGCCCCGTTCTTACGGGGAGAGGCGAAGCTAGCCGCCGATCGCCTGCTCGATGATCCGCGCCTCCCGCAGCAGAATCTCTACGACCTCCTGCTCTCGGCGCGGGCCGAGCCTCGTCCGAACGGCGGAGACGGTCATCGCGGCAGCGGGTCGGCCGTCCGGGGTCTTGATCCAGGTGGAGATCGATTTCGTGCCCTGAACGAGACCGATCTCCCTCATGCCATATCCCAGCCGCCGCGCGGCGGTGACCTCGCCGAGCACCGTCGCAACGTCGGTCCGGTAGGACTCGAACCTCTTCTCGTTGGCCGCGACGATCTTCCGCGCGTCCTGCGCCGGCATCGCGGCGAGGATGGCGACACCCGCGCTGGAGACGCCGAGCGGCCGGCGGGCGCCGACCTCGATCGACAGCACCTGGATCGGATAGATTCCGATCCTGCGATCGACGCACAGCGTGTCGTTGCCGGTCCGCACCGTGAGGAACAGCGTGTCGCCGATCTCGGCGGAGGCACGTTGCAGCGACGGATTGGCGGCGATCAGCAGCCGCGAGGGCCGCGGACGCGCGAGCGCGAGCTCCGGCACTTGGTTGCCGATCGCGTAGCGACCGGTTTTGCCGTGCCGTTCGACGATGCCTTCCTCGATCAGCACGTGGACGATGCGATGCACGGTCGGACGGGTGAGGGAGGTCGTCCGCACCACCTCGGCCAATGGCACACCGTCCTCGCGGCCGGCAGCAAGAATGCGCAGCACGGCGAGCGCGCGCCGGATCGCCTGCGCGCCTTGTCGCGGTTCTGTCACGCGGGTGGATCTGGCGGATGTCTTGTCCATAATATGGACAACAACGCCACAATTCACTCGACAGGACAAGCGCTCATCTGGAGATTGCGCCGCGATCGAGTGCCATGCGCGACGTCAGGGCACTCGATATGGAATTGGAAGCGCCGCCGGGAGGTTAACATGAGATTAATCTGGATTGCCATAGCTGCCGCAGCCGCGATGCTGGCGGGACCCGCCTCGGGCCAGCAATGGCCGGCGCGCAACGTCAAGCTGATCGTGCCCTATCCGGCCGGCGGCAACGTCGACAGCGCCGCGCGCATTATCGCCGACAAGCTGCAGGAAAAGCTCGGCCAGCCCTTCATCATCGAGAACAAGGCCGGCGCCGGCGGCATGATCGCGGGCGAGGCCTTCGCGAAATCGGCGCCCGACGGCTACACGCTGTTCGTCGGCGCCAACGGTCCGGTGCTGTTCGCGACCGAGATCAACAAGCGCGACGCCTATAACTGGAAGAAGGACTTTTTGCCGATCTCGACCATCTCGATGACGCCGCTGGTGCTCGAGGTGCATCCGTCGGTGCAGGCCAACACCTTTAGGGAATTCATCGATCTCGCCAAGCGCGAGCCCGGCAAGCTGACGATGGCCTCGCCCGGCCCCGGCACCACCAACCATCTGCTCAGCGAGCTGATGCAGTCGAACCTCGACCTGCAATGGGTCACCGCGCATTATCGCGGCAACGCGCCGGCGATCAACGACCTGCTCGGCGGCCAGGTGCAGTTCGCCTTCGACCAGCTCACGGTCAGCCTCCAGCACATCAAGGCCGGCCTGTTCCGCGCGCTCGCCGTCACCAGCCCGCATCGCCTGAAATCGCTGCCGGATGTCCCGACCTTCGCCGAGCTCGGCTACAAGGACTTTGACGGCCAGACCTTTACGGGCCTGTTCGCGCCTGCCGGCACGCCGGCGCCGATCGTGGACAAGCTGCACGAGACGCTGGTCGCGATCCTGAAGGACCCCGCCGTCATCGACAAGTTCGAGAAGCTCGGCGGCGAAGCCACGCCGATGACGCCCGACGAGTTCAAGGCCTATCTCGCGCGCGAGGACGCCAAGTGGATTCCGGTCGTGCGCAAGGCCAACATCAAGGCTGACTGAGCGATGCGGATCGATCCCACCGAGCTCGGCGCGGAGCGCATCTACCGGCTGATGACCGGCATCGTGGTGCCGCGCCCGATCGCGTGGGTGACGAGCCTGTCGCGCTCCGGCGTGCTCAACCTCGCGCCGTTCAGCGCCTTCACCTTCGTCTCGCAGAAGCCGCCGATGCTCGCCATCAGCGTCGGCCGCAAAGGCGCGGACTACAAGGACACCGCGCACAACATCCTCGACATCGAGGAATATGTGATCCACATCGCCGATACGCCGCTGATGTCCGCGGTGCACGACAGCTCGGTCGAGCATCCGCCCGAGGTGAGCGAGGTCGAGCATCTCGGGCTGGAGACGCTGCCCTGCGAGCGTATCAAGGTGCGACGGCTTGCGGCGGCACCGGTCGCGATGGAGTGCGTCTTCCGCCAGTGCCTGGAATTCGGCGAGGCCCGCAGCCGGCTGATCGTCGGCGAGGTCGTGATGTTCCACATCCGCGACGGCCTCGTGAATGACGGCAAGGTCGAGACCAAGGCGCTCGATCCGATCGCGCGCATCGGCGGGCCGCGTTACGCCACACTCGGCGAGATCGTGACGCTGAACACCGTGTTCCAGACGCCCAAATCGAAAGACTGAGCGCGCAGCCCTGGGCCGCGCCGCCAGACTATTGGAGAACGATCATGCGACTCGTAAGCTATCTGGTGGACGGTGAGCCCCGCTACGGCGCGGCGATCGAAGGCGGCGTCGTCGATCTGACCAAGCGGATCGGCCGTGACTATTCAGACGTCAAGGCGCTGATCGCGGCTAACGCGCTCGCCGATGCGCAGGAGGCGGTGGCCGGACAAAAGCCGGACTACGCACTCGAAAACCTCGTCCTGCTGCCGCCGGTGCTGGCGCCGGAAAAGCTCTGGTGCATCGGCGTCAACTACGCCGAGCGCAATGCCGAATATAAGGACAATTCGGACCTGCCCAAATATCCCAGCCTGTTCGTCCGCAGCATGTCCTCGATGACAGGCTCCGGCCAGCCGCTCGAGAAGCCCAAAGTCTCCGAGCAACTCGATTACGAAGGCGAGCTTGTCATCGTGATCGGGCAGGGCGGCCGTCACATCCCGCGCGAAAAGGCCTTTTCGCACATCTTCGGCATGACTTTATGCAACGAGGGCACGGTCCGCGACTGGCTGCGCCACGGCAAGTTCAACGTCACCCAGGGCAAGAATTTCGATCGCTCCGGCAGCATCGGTCCCTGGCTCGTCACGGCCGACGAGCTCGATCCGCGCGGGCCGCACGACATCGTCACCCGCGTCAACGGCGAGGTGCGGCAGCAGGACACCACCGAACGATTGATGTTTCCGTTCGACTTCCTGATCTCGTATCTCTCGACCTTCGCAACGTTGAAGCCCGGCGACATGATCGTGACCGGCACGCCCACCGGGGCGGGCGTGCGCTTCGATCCGCCGCGCTGGTTGAAAGTTGGCGACGTCGTCGAGGTCGAGTCGCGCCGCATCGGCGTGCTGCGCAACGTCGTCGCCGCGGAGCAGTAAACCCATGCTGGATGCCGCCACGATCGAACGCCTGGCCGCGCGCCTCGATGAGGCCGAGCGCACCAAGGCGCTGATCCCGATGTTCACGAAGGACTATCCCGATTTCAGCATCGAGGATGCCTATGCCGTCCAGCGCGCCTGGACAAAACTCCAGCTCGCGCGCGGCCGCATCATCAAGGGCCACAAGATCGGCCTGACCTCGAAGGCGATGCAGAACGCGGTCGGCATCTCCGAGCCCGACTATGGCGTGCTGTTCGCCGACATGTTCTATGCCGACGCCACGCCGATTCCGTTCGACCGCTTCCACGCACCGCGGATCGAGGTCGAGCTCGCCTTCGTGCTGAAGGCGCCGCTGCGCGGGCCCGACTGCACCATCTTCGACGTGCTCAACGCCACCGATTACGTCACGCCGGCGCTCGAAATCCTGGAGACGCGCATGCACCGCGTCGATCCCGAGACCGGCAAGACGCGAAAGGTCATGGACACGATCTCGGACAATGCGGCGAACGCCGCGCTGGTGCTCGGCGGCCGGCCGTTCCGCCCCCTGGATGCGGATCTCCGCTGGATCGGCGCGCTCTTGTTCCGCAACGGCGAGGTCGAGGAGACGGGGCTTGCCGCCGGCGTGCTCAATCACCCCGCCAATGGTATCGCCTGGCTCGCCAACCGCCTCGCGCCGCATGACGAGCATCTGGCGGCCGGCGAAATCGTGCTGGCGGGATCGTTCACGCGTCCGGTCGACATCCGCCGCGGCGACACGTTTCATGCCGATTACGGCGCGTTCGGCTCGGTGTCGTGTCAGTTCGTCTGAACCAACAATAAGAGGGAGCGCACCATGACAGGTCAAACGCGGCGCAAGAGCATCCATATCGGCGGCTTTAAGCACGCCAATCCGATCCCGAACGCCTGCCGCATCGGCAATCTCGTGATGTCGGGCGTCATCCTCGGCCGCGATGCGGCCGGCGTGATGCCCGAGAGCCTGGATGCGCAATGCGCCAACATGTTCGCGCATATGAAGGCGACGGTGGAGGCCGCCGGCGGCACCACCGACGACATCATCAAGATGACGGTATGGCTGAAGGACCGCACGCAGCGCGGCCCGGTCAATGTCGAATGGCTCAAGATGTTTCCGGACGAGCATTCGCGCCCGGCGCGCCACGCCCTGCCGATGGACAACATGGACGGCGGCGCGCTGGTGCAGTGCGACTTCACCGCAATGATCGACTGAAGGAGCGTAGCGCATGCCGACCTATCTGCCGTTCGATCCCAATCCGCGCCGCCCGGTCAAGGCACCGCCGCCGAAGACCGTCGACAGCCAGTTTCATGTGCTGGGTCCCATCGACAAATATCCGGAGCGTCCCGGCGCGGCCTACCGGATGCCGACGGCCACCTGGGAAGCGGCGCTGCGCGTCCACAAGACGCTCGGCATCGAGCGCGGCATCATCGTGCAGACCACGACCTATGGCGCGGATCATTCCGTCGTGCTCGACGGTCTCGCCGCCATGGGCCCGAACTATCGCGGCTGCGCCAACGCGCTGGTGTTCGCCGAGGCGAGCGACTCCTATCTTGCCACGCTGCATGACGCCGGCGTGCGCGGCGCGCGCTTCAGCTTCCGCCAGGAGCTCGGCGCGGTGCTGTCGGATGCGGACTTTGCCCGCGCGATTGCGCGCATCCGCGAGCTCGGCTGGTACGTCAAGATCCAGCCCGAGAAGGACGGCATCATGTCCAGCGTGGCCAAATACGAAAATCTCGACGTGCCCGTGCTGATCGACCACATGGCCCGGCCCGACCCCGAGGCCGCTAGGAACGATCCGAACCTGCGCAAGATGCTGGAGCTGCTCGCCAAGGGCAATTTCTGGGTGATGCTGTCGCTCGGCGAGAAGACCTCGAAGGCCGGTGCTCCTTACGACGACGTGATCCCGATCGCGCGCGCCTATATCGAGGCCGCCATTGACCGCTGCGTCTGGGCCAGCGACTGGCCGCATCCGGTGTCGGTCAAGCAGCCGCCGAACGACGCCGACCTGCTCGAGCTGATGTACCGCTACGCGCCCGATCAGGCCGAGCTGGAGAAGATTCTGGTGCACAATCCGGCGAAGCTGTTCGGCTTTCCGGACGAGTAAACGAATCGGGATATCCTGCGGAGGAGATGGCGACCGGCAGAGGGGCAATCATGCAGGGGTGGACCGCGCGACTCGCTGTTGGACTCCTCGTCCTGCCGGGACTGGCTCCGGCTGAGGTTTTCGCTGCCCCGGCGCCGCTGCGCGGCATCTCGGTCGATCTGTCATGGACGGACAGCCGGACCGAAAAATTTCTGGATACCGGCGAGGAAAAGCCGGGCCACCAGACATCGGAGGTTCAGCTCTACATCAGCGACCAGGGCCGCTTTTTCAGCCGCTTCAACAGGGTCGGGAAAGGGCGTAACAACCGCCTGGTCAATTCGGCCGTCTCGGGCGAGGGAAAGTCGGTGCTGAACTGGCGCTTCGAGGGCCGCAGCATTGCCGCCGACCAGAAGTTCGCCGGCTCGGGTGCAAGGCGCATCGTCGTCTCGTTCGGCGACGACGCATCCTCCTGCACGCTCCGTGTCATTCACGGCAAGGAAGGCAGTGCGCCGATCCGTTATCCCGGCCTGACGTCGCACCGGCCGATCGAGCTGATCCGCATCGAGGTGACCAACACCTCGTGCCAGGTCCGCCAGGGCAACGTGTTCGGCCAGTGATCACGCGGCCGGCTGCGCCGCCAGCCTGTCGCGCACGTCGGCCGCGATCTCGAAGGAGCGCAGCCGCGCGGCGTGGTCGTAGATCTGGCCGGTGGTCATCAGCTCGTCCGCGCCGGTCTCGGCGATCAGCGCCTTCAGCTTCTCCTCGACGACATCAGGCGAGCCGACCGCGGAGCAGGACAGCGACTGGCCGACCATTGCCTTTTCCGCCGGCGACCACAGCGCGTCCATGTCGTCAGTCGGTGGCGGGAGGGGCCCCGGCGTGCCGCGGCGCAGATTGATGAACTGCTGCTGCAGCGAGGAGAACATCCGCTGCGCCTCCGCATCGCTGTCCGCGGCGAACACATTGACGCCGACCATCGCGTAGGGCTTGTCGAGCTGCGCCGAGGGCTCGAAGCGCGCACGATATTCGCGCAACGCCGGCATCATCATCTGCGGCGCGAAATGCGAGGCGAACGCGAACGGCAGGCCGAGCATCGCCGCAAGCTGCGCGCCGAAGGTGCTCGACCCAAGGATCCAGAGCGGCACCTTCGTGCCCATGCCGGGCACGGCGCGGATCGCCTGATTCGGTTGCACATCGCCGAGCAGCGCCTGCAACTCCAGCACGTCATGCGGAAAGTTCTCTGAACTGGTGGCGAGGTCGCGGCGCAGCGCCCGCGCCGTGAACTGGTCGGTGCCGGGCGCGCGGCCGAGCCCGAGATCGATCCGCCCTGGATAAAGCGATTCCAGCGTGCCGAACTGCTCGGCGATGACGAGCGGCGAATGGTTCGGCAGCATGACCCCGCCGGACCCGACCCGGATCGTCTTGGTCCCGCCCGCGACATGCCCGATCACCACCGACGTCGCCGCGCTGGCGATGCCGGTCATGTTGTGGTGCTCGGCCAGCCAGAATCGCTTGTAGCCCCACGCCTCGGCATGCTGCGCCAGATCGAGCGAGTTGCGGAACGCCTGTGACGCGTCGCCGCCCTGTCGGATGGGCGCGAGGTCGAGCACGGAGAAGGGAATCATGCGGGGTACCGGAGTGAAGGTCTGCGCGATGATGCGCGTCTGGAAACATCACATGTAGTGTCCGCGCGCAGGATGGGTAGAGCACTTGCGAAACCCATCATGTTTCGCCCTCGAACGAGGCATCGATCGGTTCGCTTCGCTGGCCCCATCCTGCGATGCTGTTCGAATGGCCTGCACTCCGTTCACAACACTGTTATTGCGACCTGTGGCGCCCTTCCTCGCAACTGGGCGTTTTGCGCCTGGTGTTGTACCTTCGGCAACACCCTGCACGCTCGCCAGGAGGAACTGACATGACCATCGTCGTACTCAACCGCCGCAATCTCCTCGCTGCCGGCGGCTCCGTCCTCGCAACCGGCGTTCTGACGGCCGGCGTGTCCGGCCTGCTGTTGCCCGCCCGCGCGGACGGCATCGCACCGACCGAGACGATGTCGGGCGGCGCCAACAACTACCGCAAGGGCGCGGCGGTCGTTGAGCGGATCGGCAAGGGCGGCTTCTGGATGAGCGGCACCGTACGCCGCGCCGGTGACGGGGCTCCGCTCGCCGGTCAGCGCATCCAGATCTGGGCGCACACGGTCGAAGGTCAGGAGCACGAGCCGCAGAGTCACGGCGCCACGCTCACCGACAAGGACGGAAAATTCCGGCTCGAGATGCCGCAGATCATTCCGATCTTCGGCCAGCCGCATGGCCATCTCGCCTATGATAGCGGCGAATTCAGAACGGTCTTCCTGCGGCCGGTGATGCGAAGCGCCAAGGAAACCAGCCTCGAGGCGCACTTCGTCCTTCAGTCGGCCTGACCGGGCCAGCGAATGAGCGAGGGAAGAGCGGTTCAGGCGACCCTGATCTGGGCCGCCCTCGCCTTGGCCATTGGTGTGCCCATCGCGCTTGCTGCGACAAGCGAGCAGCTCGCCTGGCGCGGCCCGGTTTACATCCTCGCCGGCTTCGCAGGGATCATCGCCCTCGGTCTCGTGCTCGTTCAGCCCCTGCTGATCGGCGGATATCTGCCGGGCCTGTCCGCCTATCGCGGCCGGCGCGCCCATCACTGGATCGGCGGCGCACTGGTGGCGGCGATATTGATCCACGTCGCCGGCCTCTGGATCACCAGTCCGCCCGACATGATCGACGCGCTGACCTATGCATCGCCGACGCCGTTCTCCCCCTTCGGCGTCACCGCGATGTGGGCCATCTTCGCCGTCGCACTGCTGGCGCTGCTGCGCCGGCGATTGGGCCTGCGCCTGCGAACCTGGCGCATCGTCCATATTCCTCTCGCCATCGTCATCGTCGCCGGCAGTGTGGTCCATTGCCTCTTGATCGAGGGCACGATGGAGACGATGTCGAAAGCCGTGCTGTGCGCGCTGGTCTTTGCTGCGGTCGTCAAAGTGATCGCGGATCTTTGGCGAAAGCGGTCGCTGCGCAGCAGCAGTGCGTGGGATGGGTAGAGCGAAGCGAAACCCATCACACTTTGTCTACGCGGAAGCATGATGGGTTTCGCAAGGGCTCTACCCATCCTACGAAGCTTTCGCTGACCGCCTTGCTCAAAGACGTTTGGTGTCGTCAACGCCCTGCTTGTCGCAGATGGCGACGCGGCGTATCCTCTCGCAATGGTTGTCAGTACCCCCGACCTGAAAGCGTTCCTGCTCGCGACGCCGTTCTTCGGCGGTCTGCCGGACGCAGGCCTCGACCTTCTGATGTCGATGCTGGTCCAGCGTCGCTTCGATGCCGGCGCGACCGTCGTGTCGGAGGGCGAGCCAGGACGTTCGATGTTCATCGTCGAATCCGGCCGGCTGGCGGTGAGCAAACGGGCGCATGCGGGGCGCGTCATCCCGATCTCCGTTCTGGAGCGTGGTGATTTCTTCGGCGAAATGTCGTTGATCGAAATGCAGAACCGCTCCGCCACGGTGGTCGCAGAGGCACCGACGGTGCTGTACGAGCTGACCGCGCAAAATCTCTACGCCTGCTACAAGGCCGATATCCACGCTTATGTGATCGTACTGCAGAACATCAATCGCGAGCTCTGCCGGCGGCTGCGCCGCGCCGACAATCGGTTTACGGGGCAGCGGGTGGGTGACGACGATTGATAGAGCGGAGGATGGGTGGTGCGATACTCATCATCTTCAACCGCCGACGTGATGGGTTTCGCAAGAGCTCAACCCATCCTACGAGCTTCGATCCTAAAGCTCCGCCCTCGATGCGCTCATTTCGATGCGAGATCGCGGATGCCCGGAATCGGTCGCGCCGTGGCTTCCATCCCTCGGAGTAATCCCGCTATTGCAATGGATTGCCTGATGTCACTCTGCAAGTCACGTTGGATGCTTGCAACGAGTGGGCCTGACGGATTTGTCCATTGATTTGCCGAGAGATTGCTTTGCTCCCTCCCTCGCTTCCGAACCTCACGGATCCTTCGCAAGTCGAGAAGGTCGGGTCAAAGTGAATCGTCATCTGTCCCGCGCCGGATGTATAAGCAACGTGGGCGACAAGATCGTTTCCTCGGAAGGACATTCCGCGCGCCTCGCCTGCCTTATTGGTCGTCGCGCCCGGAACGTTGTCCGAAACCCCTGTACCCAGGCCGCCCGGCTTTACCCAGACGGCCCGTTCGAAAAGCCGCCCGGTGCTACTGACATAGATGGTACGATTAACGCTTGATCCGACACTACGGAGGCCTCGCGGCGTTTCTGCCGTTGCCGTCACGCTGTATTGGATTTCAATTCCCTTACCGTAAAGCTGACGAGGGGTTGCGCTTGCGCCTGCGATACTCAAAAGAAATGCAACGATTGCGGCAATGAATACTGGCAAGACTTCCTCCTGCTGATCCAATCACGATATCACGCGCGGCCCCAAGTTCAACTTCTTGCCCTCTCGGCGCCAACGAAGGCAATTTCTGCCTCGGGTCAATCGCGTCGGTACGATCCGGCGTGTAGGACGGCTGGAGCGCGGCGAAACCCATCGCCGTTCTGAATTGGAATTTGCCCGCGTCGCTTCGCTCGAACCATCCTATCGCCGGCGCCGATCTGACCCGTCGGGCAAAACACCCGCCGCCCCAAAACCTCGTCAACCCTCCTCCACAAAAATATTCCACTTTACCGAAATTCGGATTTGCGGCACTATCCGCGCATCCCGACCCAGGGAGAGGGGCGATCGTACGTCGCAACGAACGTGGGCCGGGGTGCGGTGGACGCGGCAGCGCCGGGCATGGGAAGGCGGGACCAGGGCGAGATGAACCTCGTGAGGTCCTTCCTCCCTGCGGAACGGACGGCGCCTGTGTCTGGCGAAGCCCTGCGGGGCGGAGCCGGACCGCTGCGTACGGCGAAACCGTGTGGTCCTGACCGTCGTTGCTACGGTCAAGCCTTGCGGAGATGCTTTGAGGCTCTACCGGGTCTCGATGCATCGCCAATTCGCGAGGCGACGGAGGCCAGAAGGAACTCGGCTCCGGGGAGAGCGCGCATAAGCCGTCAACCCATCGCGCAGGGAAGGCCGGGTGTTTTCCGGCCCACCTGTTGTCCCGCTGGCGCATTTGCGTGTGCAAAGTCTTGGCGCAGCGGATCATGGGTGCCAGCCGGCACCCGGCCTTCCCTGCGCCCTCTTCACCAGAGAGGGCGCAAGACGGAAGCAAAACTCGGGCGTTTGCCGCCGCGAGACTGCCGATCTGTGCGTGATTGAACCCGAAAAATGGTGCTGCCAGACAGGATTGAACTGTCGACCTCTCCATTACCAATGGAGTGCTCTACCACTGAGCTACGGCAGCATGTGCTGGGACAAGAATCGGCCGCCACGAGGGGCCTACCAAGCGGGCCGATATCTGCCACAAGCCCCCCTCCTGTGCAAGCTTGCAAGGCAGGCCAAAACGAGAAAATCAGGGCGATATCAGGCCCAAAATGCCCGATCTGGCGGGAAACGGCCGGCTTTCTACGGATTTTGATCCTGATATCCCCGGCCAACTGGCCAGTTGGCACACGTCCCGGATTCGGTCCATTTCGCGTTTCGCACGATCCGTTCACGCGGGCCTCTTGAGCTGCCGCATTCCCTGGTCATGTTATCCCTGACCGCTGTATTGGACCTGTGATGGCTGACGAGAACGACAAGAGCACGAGACAGGCGAGATCGTCCCGCGACGACCGCCTGAAATCGGCGCTGCGCGAAAACCTGAAGCGACGGAAGCTGCAGGCGCGCGAACGCGCCGCAAGCACCGACCCCTCGCAGAACGACGATGGTTCCCTAGATGAGGGGACCGCTGGCAAGACCGGTGTTTGAAGTCCGCCGGCAATTGAGATCCGGCGACCGGAATTTTTGGAGTGCATGAAAGTGGCAATGGGGCAGGACGGACAGCAACGAACCGGCGGTGACGCGCAGATGGCGCGGTTCATCCGCCCCGAGCAGACCTTCCCGACGCTGACGCCCGCCGAGATCGAGCGTATCAGGCATTTCGGCGAGGTCCGCTCCTACGTCGACGGCGAATTCCTGTTCGAGACCGGCAAGCCCGGGCCGGGCATGTTCGTCGTGCTGAAGGGCCATGTCGCCATCACGCAGCGCGACGGGCTCGGCAACGTCACGCCGCTGATCGACCAGGGGCCGGGACAATTCCTGGCCGAGCTCAGCCAGCTCTCGGGCCAGCCGGCGCTGGTCGACGGCCGCGCCGAAGGCGATGTCGAGACGCTGCTGTTGGCGCCGCATCGCCTGCGCGCGCTGCTGGTCGCCGAGGCCGAGCTCGGCGAGCGCATCATGCGCGCGCTGATCCTGCGCCGGGTCAATCTGCTCCAGGGCGGCGTCGGCGGCGTGGTGCTGATCGGTCCGTCGCATTCGGTCGGCGTCGTCCGGCTGCAGGGTTTCCTTACCCGCAATGGCCAGCCGCATCATCTGCTCGACCCCGAGCGCGACCGCGACGCCGCGGAGGTGATCGCGCGCTATTCGCCGAAGCCGGAGGACTGGCCGCTGGTCGTCGCGGCTGACGGCGCGGTGCTGCGCAACCCCAATGAGACCGAGCTTGCCCGCGCCATCGGCATGATCGGCGGGGCCAAGGACGACCGCATCTATGACGTCGCCGTCGTCGGCTGCGGACCGGCGGGGCTCGCCACCGCCGTGTATGCGGCCTCCGAAGGGTTGTCGGTCGCCGTGCTCGACATCCGCGCCTTTGGCGGCCAGGCCGGCGCCAGCGCGCGCATCGAGAACTATCTGGGCTTTCCGACCGGCATCTCCGGCCAGGCGCTGACCGCGCGTGCGTTCACCCAGGCGCAGAAGTTCGGCGCCGACATCATGATTCCTGTCACCGTGAAGTCGCTCGACTGCACGCGCAAGGACGGCGCGTTTTCCGTGGCGCTTGACGGCTGCGATCCCCTGCGCTCGCGCGCGGTGGTGGTCGCGAGCGGCGCGCGCTATCGCCGGCCTGAGATCGCGAACCTCGACACGTTCGAGGGGCGCGGCGTCTGGTACTGGGCCTCCCCAGTCGAGGCGAAGCTGTGCGCCGGCGAGGAAGTGGCGCTGGTCGGTGCCGGCAATTCGGCGGGGCAGGCGGCCGTGTTCCTGTCGGGTCATGCGAAGAAAGTGCTGATGATCATTCGCGGGGGCGGACTGGGCGCCAGCATGTCGCGCTATCTCATCGAGCGCATCGAAGCGACGCCGAACATCGAACTGATGTTCAACACCGAGATCACCGCGCTCGAGGGCGACGAGGCCTCGCTGCTGCGGCGCATCCGCTGGAAGAGCCGGCTGTCGGATGACGAGGATTTTGCCGACATCCGCAATCTCTTTTTGTTCGTCGGCGCCGATCCCGCCACCAGCTGGCTCGATGGCTGCGGCGTTACGCTCGATCGCGGCGGTTTCGTCGTGACGGGCGCGCAGTCCGAGCAGAACCAGGGCCGGCTCGTGGCCCCGCTGGAGACCTCCGTGCCCGGCGTCTACGCCGTCGGCGATGTCCGCTCCGGCTCGGTCAAGCGCGTCGGCGGCGCCATCGGTGAGGGCGCGCAGGTCGTGGCCTCCCTGCACGGCTATCTCGGCGACGCCGCAAAACCGGCGCTTTAGTCAAGCAGAAGGCAAGGGAACGGCAAGTGGAATGCCACTTGCCATTGCGCCTCATCCTGCGGAGTATCCCCTCATCCTGAGGAGCGCGCCTTGGCGCGCGTCTCGAAGGATGAAGGCCCGGAACGTCGAGCCGGGCCTGCATGGTTCGAGACGGCGCTGACGCGCCTCCTCACCATGAGGGGCAACATAGAACAAGATTCAAACGGGAGGACTAAATGGCTGAAATCGTCGTGCTCTACAAAACGCCAAAGGATGTTGAGGCCTTCGACAAGTACTATGCCGAGACGCACATTCCGCTCGCCAAGAAACTTCCCGGCCTGAAGAAATACGCCGTCAGCAAGGGACCGGTCGCTTCGCCCGCCGGCCCTTCCGGAATCCATCTCGTCGCGATCCTCACCTTCGACAGCGTGGCCGACATCCAGGCGGCATTCGGCAGCCCGGAGGGCAAGGCGACCGGCGCTGACGTGCCGAAATTCGCGAGCGGCGGCGCCGACCTCTTGATCTTCGACACCAAGGAAGTCTGACGTTGCTTCGCATCGGCCCGCCAAGCGCGGGCCGATGTTGCGGCGATCGATTCAACTTTCGTCGAAAGCCTGCCGCCGTTTGTGACAGCGGTGCAAAAAAATCAGCCATGCGTTTTGCGGATTCGCACGATGACGCATGGCTCCGCAAGCGCCTGTGACGTTGCTGCGTGTAGCCATTCGATGAGGGCCGTAATACCATCTCGCCGTTTTCCGATGGAGAGAGTGAGATGATGCTCGGATTGAGCCTGCCCGCCTTCACGATGGTCCATGTCATCATCAGCCTGATCGCCATCGCCGCCGGCCTCGTCGTGATGTTCGGCCTGCTCGGCTCCAAGCCGATGCCGCGCCTCACCGCGATCTTCTTAGCTTTCACGATCCTCACCAGCGCCACCGGCTTCCTGTTTCCGTTCGAGGAGCTGCTGCCCTCGCACATCATCGGCATCATCTCGCTGGTGCTGCTCGCGATCGCCTGCGTCGCGCTCTACGGCATGAAGCTCGCGGGCGTCTGGCGGCCGGTCTACATCGTGACCGCGATGATCTCGCTCTATTTCAACGTCTTCGTGCTGGTGATCCAGTCGTTCCTGAAGGTGCCGGCGCTCGCCGCGCTCGCACCCGCGGTGCCGCCGGCACCGCCGTCGGGCCCCGTCTTCGCCGTGGTGCAGGGCGTCGTGCTGGTGTTCTTCGTGGTGCTGACCATCGGTGCCTGGCGCCGCTTCAGGCCGATGGCATTTGCCTGATCACACGATTCTCAACGTTCCGGATCGATGCGAGGCATCGCATTGCGGACGTCGCATCACCATCTGCGGATCATCGGCGCGTGCTCGTTCGCGTGCCACGTTTTCATCGAAAGAGAGCAGTCCATGCCCACCATCACCACCAAAGACGGCGTCGAGATCTTTTACAAGGACTGGGGCAGTGGCCAGCCGATCGTGTTCAGCCATGGCTGGCCGCTCTCGGCCGACGACTGGGACGCGCAGATGCTGTTCTTCGTCGCGAAGGGCTATCGCGTCATCGCCCATGACCGCCGCGGCCACGGCCGTTCGGCGCAGGTCTCCGATGGTCACGACATGGATCATTATGCCGACGATCTCGCCGCGCTGACGGCGCATCTCGACCTCAAGAACGCCATCCATGTCGGCCATTCCACCGGCGGCGGCGAAGTGGTGCACTACATCGCGCGTCACGGCGAGAGCCGCGTGGCGAAGGCCGCAATCCTCTCCGCGGTGCCGCCGCTGATGGTGCAGACCGCGGCCAATCCCGGCGGCCTGCCAAAGAGCGTGTTCGACGGCCTCCAGGCCCAGCTCGCCGCCAGCCGCACGCAATTCTATCGCGATCTCCCCGCCGGCCCGTTCTACGGCTACAACCGTCCCGGTGCAAAGCCGTCGGAAGCGGTGATCCAGAACTGGTGGCGCCAGGGCATGATGGGCGGTGCGAAAGCGCATTACGACGGCGTCGTCGCGTTCTCGCAGACCGACTTCACCGAGGACCTCAAGAAGATCAATGTGCCCGTGCTGGTGATGCACGGCGACGACGACCAGATCGTGCCCTACGCCGATTCCGCGCCGCTGTCGGCCAAGCTGCTCAAGAACGGCACGCTGAAGACCTACAAGGGCTTTCCGCACGGCATGCCGACCACGCACGCCGAAACCATCAACGCGGACCTGCTGGCATTTTTCAAGGAATGAGGCGGTCTCTCTCCGCGAGACCGGGATCGTAGGGTGGGCAAAGGCGCACTTGCGCCGTGCCCACCATCGATCCAACCCCGCAAGAGGTGGTGGGCACGCTTCGCTTTGCCCACCCTACGACACTCCCGCAAGGGAGAGGGAAGAGCGCTATTTCAAGATCGCCCTGATCGCGTCGAAGGTGCGCTTCACGAAGACCTCCGGCTTCTCCCGCGCACCTTCGCCGATCCAGCTCTCGCCGCCGACGCGCATCGCGCCGGTGGCGATCATGGCGACGAGGCGGGCCTTCAGCCTGTCCGATTTGGTTCGGGCGCGCTGGGCGAGCCCTTCGGCCAGAGCGCGCTCGAGCTTCTCGTATTTGAGCTGGTCGCGCGCCTGCAGCGCCGGGTTGTCGCGCTTGAGCCGCGACATGGCCGCAGCTTCCGCCGGATCGATCCGCTTGATTGCTCCGGCGATCGCATTCTCGGCCGCGGTCAGCATGGATTCGCCCGCAGGCCGCGCGATGATCTCGGCGACCAACGCAGCCGCTGCGCCCTCCTGCCAGGCGGCGACGACGTCCTCCTTGGACGCGAAATAATGGAAGAAGCTGCGGCGCGACACATCCGCCGCGACCGCGATGTCGTCGATGGTCGTGGCCTCGAAGCCGCGCTCCAGGAACAGCGCCATCGCCGCCCGGGTCAGCCGCGCGCGGGTCTCCTGCCGCTTGCGCTGGCGCAAGCCGGTGACATCGGGGGATTTTCCGTCCGCGGGCAATTTCCGGGCAACCTTCGAAGCCTTCAAATTGTTTCACCTCTTGCAAAGTTGCACTCAGTGCACATTTAGACAGGCCGCGGGCCTCATTCCAGCCCCGAACGGAGACATGGTATGACCGACTGGAGCACGGCAGACATCCCCTCTCTCAGCGGCAAAACCGTCGTCATTACGGGGGCGACGGGCGGCCTCGGCTATGAGACGGCGATGGCGCTGGCGGGCGCCGGTGCCATTGTCATACTCACCGGGCGCAACGACGCAAAGGGCCTGCGGGCGATCGAGGGCATTTGCGAGCGGTTTCCCAACGCCTTGATCGCCTACGAGCATCTCGACCTCGCCAGCCTTGCCTCCGTCGCCGATTTTACCAGGCGCTTCGCCGCCAGCAACGAGCAGCTCGACCTCCTCGTCAACAATGCCGGCGTGATGGCGCTGCCGAAGCGGCAGCAGACCGAGGATGGTTTCGAGATGCAGCTCGGCACCAATTATCTCGGCCATTACGCGCTGACGGCGCGCCTGCTGCCGCAGCTTCGTCGCGCCAAGGCCGCGCGCGTCGTCAATCTGTCCAGCCTCGCGCACCGCTCCGGCGCGATCAATTTCGACGATCTGCAAGCCAAGCATTCCTATCGTCCGTGGCGGGCCTACTGCCAGTCCAAGCTGGCGATGCTGATGTTTGCGCTGGAATTGCAGCGTCGCAGCCTCGCCGCCGGCTGGGGACTGACGAGCCTTGCCGCCCATCCCGGCTACGCGCGCACCGATCTCATTCCGAACGGCCCGGGCACGCGCTCCTTCCAGTCGCGTGTGAGCCGCTGGCTCCAGCCCTTGATCAGCCAGTCCGCCGCCGAGGGCGCGCTGCCGACCCTGTTCGCCGCGACCTCGCCGGCCGCCGAGCCCGGCGGCTATTACGGTCCGAACTGGTTCTACGAATTGAAGGGGCCGCCCGTGGCTGCGAGGATCATGCGGCAGGCGAAGGATTTCGCCGCCGCAGCGATGCTGTGGGATGTCTCGGCGACGCTGACCGGTGTATCCTTCGACGAGATCGCGGCCGCCGCATGAGCCGCGACGCTGTTGGGGACGTTCCGATGCGAGTCATCATCTTCGGCGCGACCGGCATGGTCGGGCAGGGAGTGCTGCGCGAGTGCCTGATCGATCCCGGCATCGAGCGCGTGGTTGCGGTGGGCCGCAGCCCGACCGGCGTGCGCAACGCCAAGCTCACCGAGATTACACACGGCGATTTCACGAACTATTCGGCGATCGAAGCGCAGCTCACCGGCTTCGATGCCTGCTTTTTCTGCCTCGGCGTCTCCTCGATCGGCATGAGCGAGGAGCGCTATCGCCATCTCACCTACGACATCACGCTGGCCGCTGCGACGACGCTGGCGCGGCTGAATCCTCAGATGACATTCACCTATGTCACCGGGGCCGGCACCGATTCCACCGAGCAGGGCTCGCGGATGTGGGCGCGGATCAAGGGCAAGACCGAGAACGACCTGCTCAAGCTGCCGTTCAAGGGGGCCTACATGTTCCGGCCCGGCGCGATCCAGCCGCTGCACGGCGCCCGCTCCAAGACCGCCTGGGTGCAGGCCGTCTACGACGTGAGCTGGCCGCTGTGGTCGGTGCTGCGCCGGATCTCGCCGCGGCTCGTCACCTCGACCGAGCAGATCGGCCGGGCCATGATCCACGTCGCCCGCGAGGGGTACCCGCGGAAGGTGCTGGAGATGGAGGATATCAATAGCCTCTAGCCGGCCGGACCGTTAGTCAGGGAAATTTCCGTGGCCGCGCGCGTTGAGCCGTATCCGCCCTCGAGGAGAAGTACCGGTGATGTCTCCCCAGCTCAAGCTGATCGCGCTCGACGCCGACGACCTCGCCGTGATCTCGACCCATGTGCAGGACGCCCGCGTCCAGGCCGCCGATATCGTCTGGCGGCAGAGCGAGAAGCGGCTGGTGGTCG
This sequence comes from Bradyrhizobium xenonodulans, assembly GCF_027594865.1. NCBI lineage: Bacteria > Pseudomonadati > Pseudomonadota > Alphaproteobacteria > Hyphomicrobiales > Nitrobacteraceae > Bradyrhizobium > Bradyrhizobium xenonodulans. The sequence continues at coordinate 7,739,416 of NZ_CP089391.1, read as the reverse complement.
GCATGAGCCGGCTGGACTGGGAGCAGACGCTGGACGGCGAGGCCGAGCCGCGCCGGCTGGTCGCCGCACTCCGCTTCGACCGCGTGCTCGCCTGCAAATCGCGCAACATCGACCTCGGCGCGCCGGACAAGGTGCTGGACCTCGTCGGCATCGAGTTTCACCCCCAGGATGGCCGCGACGAGGAGCCCGGCGGCAGCGCTCTGCTGCTGTTCGCCCAGGGCGGCGCCATCCGCCTCGATGTCGAATGCCTGGAATGCGAGCTGACCGATCTGGGGGCGGACCAACTGGGAACGGGACCGGGGATCGAGGGGGAGGCGTGAGGTTGCCTGTATACCAACCCAACCGGCTCGGGCTCCTGCCGGAACGGCACCCTGCGAGGGTTGACGCAGCTTCCCCGCCGCGCCATTGAGCAGGGGCCGGGTACGCCAATCCGCCCCAAAGACCAGCCGGAAGCCAAGCCGAAAATGCCCGTTCGTCTCGACCGCAGCAGTGCCGATTTTTCCCAGCGATTCGCGGCCTTCCTCGCCGCCAAGCGCGAGGTATCGGCCGACGTCGAGGCCGCCGCGCGCGCCATCGTCGACGATGTGGCGAAGCGCGGCGATGCGGCCCTGCTCGAGGCGACGGCGAAGTTCGACCGCTTGACGCTGGATGCATCCGGCCTGCGCATCACCGCCGCCGAGATCGACGCCGCGGTAAAGGCCTGCGATGCCGCGACGCTGGATGCGCTGAAACTCGCGCGCGACCGCATCGAGACCTATCACCGCCGCCAGATGCCGAAGGACGAGCGCTTCACCGATCCGCTCGGCGTCGAGCTCGGCTGGCGCTACACCGCGATCGAATCCGCCGGCCTCTACGTGCCCGGCGGTACCGCGGCCTATCCGTCCTCGGTGCTGATGAATGCGGTGCCGGCAAAAGTCGCCGGCGTGGCGCGTCTGGTGATGGTGGTGCCCTCGCCCGACGGCAAGCTCAATCCGCTGGTGCTGGCGGCCGCACATCTCGGCGGCGTCAGCGAGATCTATCGTGTCGGCGGTGCGCAGGCCGTGGCCGCGCTCGCGCATGGCACCGCGACGATCGCGCCGGTCGCAAAGATCGTCGGCCCCGGCAATGCCTATGTCGCCGCCGCCAAGCGGCTGGTGTTCGGCAAGGTCGGCATCGACATGATCGCCGGTCCCTCCGAGGTGCTGGTCATCGCCGACGACACCGGCAATGCCGACTGGATCGCCGCTGATTTGCTGGCGCAGGCCGAGCACGATGCCAGCGCGCAATCGATCCTGATCACCGACTCCGCGCGCCTTGCCGCCGACGTCGAAAAGGCGGTCGAAGCGCAGCTCAAGACGCTGCCGCGCGCGGAAATCGCAGGTCGCTCCTGGGCCGATTTCGGCGCCATCATCATGGTGAAGACTCTGGCCGACGCCATTCCGCTCGCGGACGCGATCGCCGCCGAGCATCTCGAGATCATGACCACCGATCCCGACGCGCTCGCCGCAAAGATCCGCAACGCCGGCGCCGTCTTCCTCGGCGCGCATACGCCCGAGGCGATCGGCGACTATGTCGGCGGCTCCAACCACGTGCTGCCGACGGCGCGCTCGGCGCGATTCTCCTCGGGCCTCGGGGTCGCCGATTTCATGAAGCGCACCTCGATCCTGAAATGCGGCCCGGACCAGCTGCGTGCGCTGGGACCTGCCGCGATGACGCTCGGACAAGCGGAGGGGCTGGACGCTCATTCGCGCTCGATTGGATTGCGCCTCAATCTGTCATGACAGAGCTGCCCGAACAGGACGACTCGCAGAACCGCATCGTGGGCGTCACGCTCGACGAGGACTCGATCGGCCGTTCCGGGCCCGACATCGAGCATGAGCGCGCGATCGCGATCTATGATCTGATCGAGCAGAATTTGTTTGCGCCCGAGGGCGCGGACGGGAAGGGGCCGTTCACGCTGCATATCGGCATCACCGGCAGCCGGCTGATGTTCGACATCCGCCGCGAGGACGGCACGCCCGTGGTCGCGCATCTGCTGTCGCTGACGCCGTTCCGGCGGATCGTGAAGGACTATTTCATGATCTGCGACAGCTACTACCAGGCGATCCGCACCGCGACTCCGGACAAGATCGAGGCCATCGACATGGGCCGCCGCGGCATCCATGACGAAGGATCGCGCACGCTGCAGGAGCGGCTGAAGGGCAAGGTGCGGGTCGATTTCGAGACCTCGCGCCGGCTGTTCACGCTCATCACTGTCCTGCACTGGAAGGGTTAGGGCATGGCCCGGAAAAGTGTGCAGCGGTTTTCCGACAAGGCCATGCCCTCTATCAAAAGAGGTTAAACGCGGATGGCTGCGCCCCCACGCGCACGCGATCCGCAATCGGTGCTGTTCGCCTGTGCGATGAACAGCGTGCGCTCGCCGATGGCCGAGAGCCTGCTGCGGCACATGTTTCCGCAAGGCCTCTACGTGAAGTCGGCCGGCGCCAGGCGCGGCGAGCTCGATCCCTTCGCGGTCAGCGTGATGGCCGAGCTCGGCCAGGACATCTCCGTTCACAAGCCGCAGACCTTCGAGGAGCTGGAGGACTGGGAGGGGCTGAATTTCGACCTCATCATCACGCTCTCGCCGGAAGCGCACCACAAGGCGCTGGAGCTGACCCGCACGCTCGCCGCCGACGTCGAATACTGGCCGACGCAGGATCCCACCACCATCGAAGGCAGCCGCGACCAGAAGCTCGCCGCCTACCGCGAGGTCTGCGACCAGCTCCTGATGCGCATCCGCAGACGCTTTGCGAAGGTGGGGGCTGCAAGCGGGTAGCACTGGGAGGGCGTAACACCCGCGTCACAGACTGAGGGCACACGCATGTTGGAAGCTTCGAATCAGCAAAGTCCGGGTTCCCGGGTTGTGAAATCAGCCCCCGTCCGATAGGTTCCGCGCGCAATTCACCCCCTGCTTCATCCCCAAATCACCTGATGCTCGGCCGCCCCAAATTCGTACTTGCCTCCGGTTCGCCGCGTCGCCTGTCGCTGCTCAACCAGGCCGGCATCGAGCCGGACGCGCTCCGGCCGGCCGACGTCGACGAGACGCCGAAGCGGGGCGAGCTGCCGCGCGCCTGCGCCAACCGTCTCGCGCGGGCCAAGGCCGATGCGGCGCTCAAATCGGTGCAGCTCGACGACGAGCTTCGGGGCGCCTTCATCCTCTCCGCCGACACGGTTGTGGCGGTCGGTCGCCGCATCCTGCCCAAGGCCAATCTGGTGGACGAAGCCGCGCAGTGCCTGCGGCTGCTGTCGGGCCGCAACCACCGCGTCTACACCGCGATCACCCTCGTCACGCCGCGCGAGGCCTTCCGCCAGCGCCTGGTCGAGACCCGCGTCCGCTTCAAGCGCCTCTCGGAAGACGACATCCAGGCCTATATCGGCTCGGGCGAATGGCGCGGCAAAGCCGGCGGCTATGCCGTGCAGGGCATCGCCGGCTCCTTCGTGGTGAAGATGGTGGGGTCCTATACCAACGTTGTCGGCCTGCCGCTCTACGAGACCACCACGCTGCTCGGCGGCGAAGGCTTTCCGATCCGCTTCGGCTGGCTCAACGCCACTGCGGTGTGAGCGCCGGCTCGACAAAAATCTCGAAAACAGCCCGATGCACAGTAGAATGGGCCCACCGGACCCCTGGGGCGAGCGCATGCGTTGCCGGCCGGGGAACCGCTTCGCCGACAGGCTCTTGAACTCTCTCATCCCTTGTAAGCCGCCGATATCATGGACGACCAGGTCAAAAAGCCCGCCGGGCCGCTCAAAACCTGCCCGATCTGCGGCAAGCCGCAGTCCGAGGCCACCCGCCCGTTCTGCTCCTCGCGCTGCCGCGATGTCGATTTGAACCGCTGGCTGAAAGGCTCCTACGTCATCCCCGGCCGCGACGACGAAGCGGACGGCGAGGAATAAATAAGTAATATCAAGTGCTTGGTGGCCGATCCGACGCCCCGCGCGCCAGCCGCGGCAAGCCCGCCCGACCTTGTGCACAGCCGGGCCGCGCCCGGCGAAGCCTCTTGGCGAAGCCGGGTGGACAGGCCGCCTTCAGCCCACTATAAACCGCCCGCTCGATGGGCTTTGGCCCCTCTTTGGAGCACGCCCAGGTAGCTCAGTTGGTAGAGCATGCGACTGAAAATCGCAGTGTCGGTGGTTCGATTCCGCCCCTGGGCACCACGATTTCAATGGCTTAGCCCGATGCGGCCGAGCCGGTTAGACAAATATAACGGCGCGTTAGACACTTATGTTCGCGCTTTGCTCCCCAGAGGATCGAACTTCTTGATCACCTGATTCATGCGATCTGAGGTGTCAGCGGTCTCAGAATAGTGGATCGCCATGGCAAGCGTTTTCTGACCCAGCCACCTGCGCACCGTGTCGAGGTCGCAACCGGCTTCTACCAGCAATGTCCCGACGGTATGTCTCAGGCCGTGAAATGTCAGACCGTCTCCGATCTTCCCTTCGTGTTTCAACTTGGCCATTGCCTTGTTAAAAGAGGAATTGAACCCGCTCTCAGTCCAAGGGGTGCCATTGGAAGTGGCTGAAAGGGTAATTGCGTCGTGACTTGGCGCGCGCGCTAGCAGATGTGCTAGGTCAGGGTGGACCGGGATTGAAACTTCTTGACCCGTCTTACCTGTCCTTCTCCAAATCTTACCGTCTCTGATTGCAGCCTTCGTCAAGGCCAGCACGTCCCCCTTGCGCAAACCTGTGAACATTCCCAGTGCAACAGGAAGCCTCAATTGCGGCGGCATGCCTGAGATCACCGTTCTACACTCATCGCGTGTCCAGGGCCGATTTGCGGATTTTGCTCCCCTCGCTCGCTTCACCCGCCGCACCCCTTTGACGGGGTTTTCGGCGATGACGGAAGACCCTTCCCACTGAGAGTGGACGATGAGCGGAATACCCTTGTTTGGAAAGGGCACACGTATTCAATTGCCCCTAAGGACGACTGCGGCCGAACTGGTTGGCACGCCGAACGGCCCGGGTCATCTTTCGATTTTTGTACGGCCACGCAAGGGTACGCCGACTTCGAAGTAGGTGGAACGAAAATTGTGTGCGATTTGGACCGATCAGGTGTTATCGCCAGCTCAGAAAATTTGATGCGTCCCAGCTTCAATTGTCAGCTTGCTAAGACCCTAGACGAGATTTCGATCTGTCAAACGCCAAAGCTATCCCAGATGGATCTCAAGTTGGCGAATTTGTATTCCGGATATCGAAATTTGGCTTCGGGGAAAGCTCGTATTCGATTGGAGGGCGCTCAGGCAGCTTGGCTTCAAGATCGGCGATCCTGCGGTAGCAATCTCGGATGCATTGGCGCGGTCGCCATTTGACACGGTTCGAATGATCTTGCCATTCGGGCTGGTTCTCACATTCAGCGGAGTGGAAGTCGGATCCGCGATCACGCAGTTGGCTACCGAGCCTTCCTGCCTAATGGAGCTGGATACACAGCGATGCCACTGCATTTCAGCCCCGATCTGCCCGCGCTTTCCGTAACACCAATCCAACCCGTCTAATCGGCCTCCTAGACGCTCTCTCTCGGCGCACGCTGCATCTGTCATTGCGGAGTCGCCAGAACCACCGCGACATCGACCATTTGCGTCGGCCCACAGCTCTATTAACGTTGCTGCTGGCTCCGGGGGACGCGTTTGCGTACGCCCGTCGCTTGTCGCAATGAGTAACCCGATTCCAATCAAAATAAGGGCGGTAGCTCTCACGTCGTCTCCTCAGCTCGTTCATTTGTTCCAAAGACCCTGAGATGCCGCGCGCATCCGTTCACTTAGCGGCGGAAAGGGCCTTTACATCTTCATCGGTAATCTCCGAATTGCCTCCGGGATCGCAGCCTTTAGGTTGCTTCAAAATAGGGCCATCACAAACGCCGGGCGTGTCATTTCGATAAAGATGGTCAACGCGGTTCTTGTATGCGTTGGCAAACCAATTCTTCAAGCTTGACGCCAGCAACGTAAAGGTCGGCCTCACTAAGCCGGGGGAGGGCGCTGCGGCGCATATGGCAGCACACTTCCGCAATAAGGCATGGCGGCTGTTCCGCTACCGCTCCCAAAAGTTCGACACCCCTCGTTCGAACGGCCAACAACCGCAAATGGAACACCAAATTATCACGATGACCGGGCTGAAGCCGACCGTGGCCGTATCATCGTTCTTCGGTTTGGCGGAGGAGGAGAGTGGCGACACCATTGGGGTTGCGCTCACCGTGATACCCGAGGCCGAAAAAACAACCGCCATCCTGTCCTATGCCGTCGCGCATTCGGACATCATCAAGAAAGCTCTACCCTCCTTTTTCGATGAAAAGTTTGATCCCAGGAAGCCCCTTTCCAACCTCATTCTTCAGCGGGTTGAGAATTTCACCCTCTCGCCCGAGTTTTACGACGGCTGGTCAGAAGACAAGAAAAAGAAGGTGGTCGAGTATTTCGGCAAGTCGATGCAGACAGGCGAAGCACCGCCGGAAGACGCAGATTTTTCGCTGTTCGAGGAAAAATGAGAATTCAAGGCCCTGAAAGCTACGAGCTATCTTTCACTTCTACGGAGTTCACTGTGCTGTGCCCCAAGGGGACAAACAAGTTCTCCGGCCTCGCCACCAACGACCTGCCCAAGCTTTACATCGCCAGCATCGACCGGAAGCCGGTCTACGTCGGCCTAACCAAGCAGAGCATCCGCAACCGGCTTCGGCTTGGCTGGAACGCAGCGGGTGAGGGCGGTTACCACGGATATGCGTGGCGCCATGGAAACGACAAGGCGACCCTGAGCGTCTGGTGCCACATGGATGCCGTGGACAGGAGCGAACTGGACATCGAGACGGTCGAAGCTGAGGTCGTCTTCCTCATCCGGTCAGCAGGGCAGTGGCCAGCGTTTCAGACTGAAATTCATTTCCACCCTTCGACCGACGTTCACCGTCAAGTCGCTGCGGATATTATGCGGCACTATCAGCCTTGAAGACCGAAGCTTTGGCATACGGTTCAAAACAGCTCGACGAAAGGTGACATGCTGGCGGGGGTCTTCGACTGGTGGGAAATCCGTGGCCACAGGCGCTCCGAAGCCCAGATATCCAAGGCATACGCTAAAGGGAATTCAGAGGGATGGATGGTGGGCGCACAAGGGCCCGAATCTGGACCTCTCCGTGTGAAGGGAGGGCTCTCCCGAGCCAGCGGCGACCAAGGACATTTGTTAGACAAAGCCACCCTATGTCATTGATGTCTGGTGGCCCGTTAGACGACAGGATGCGCCCTATCTAATTGTTATTCCTTAGAAAACATCAGCCTGAAAATCGCAGTGTCGGTGGTTCGATTCCGCCCCTGGGCACCATCAGGCTCAGCCTGGCTCCTCCTGTGCCAGAGCATAGCCTCTGCATTTCCTTCCGTCGGGACTCAGGCCTTGACGAGGTCTCCCAGCAAATTGGCTGCCACCGTCAGCTTGGCGAGCGTCAAGCCGCTGGCCGCGATCTCCTCGACCGAGCGGCGAACGCGCATCGCCTCAGGATGAGCCGCAAGCCAGTCGCCGGTGGCCTGCGGGCCGGATTCGCCGTTCGCCAGCATGTCGGCGACCAGTGCTCTTTCCGCGGCCGCGATCTGGCCAACGGCACGATCGATGGCGAGACGTTCGTAATTATCGTTGGCCGGAACACTGCGCGCGGCGGCGATGATCCGATCGAGTCTGAATTCGGCCTCGGCGGCGAAGAAGGTCGTGGCGGCGTCACCGATGGCCCGGTTGGTGCGCTCCGCGACCGTGACGATATCCGGTGCGGAGAGAAGCGCATCGAGATCGGCGAGTTCTGCAGCAAGGCCCGCCGGGACACCGCTGTCGATCAGATCCTGCCGCCGCCTGGTGCGCCCAGCCTGCGAATCCTGCGGCAGGGTCTTGTCGAGCCCGGCGGCGATCTCCCGGATTCCGGGCCCGAAGCGTGCGATCACGGCGTCCAGACCGGCCTTAAAATCAGCATTGCGCACATACCAGACCGTGCGTGAGAGCAGGAGATCCTGGATCGCCGCATAGAGCCCGAGTTGCAATTGCCCGTCGATGCGGGTGTCGAGTGCATCGATCGCGGCATTGAGCCCCCTGAGGCCGTAGGATTCGTCCACCGCCACGAAGGCCATGACGATGGTGGCGATATCGGCGTCGGTCTCGTCGGTCAGGCGCACGGCACAGGCGGGGCCGCCCCGGTTGATCACGGCATTGGCGAGACTGGTGGCGATGATCTCCCGCCGGAGCCGATGCAATTGTACCGCTGTCGGGAACTGCTCCTGCACCTGGCGCGGAAAATATTGGGATAGTTCGCGGGCGAGATAGGGATCGTCAGGTACGCCAGTTGCAAGCAGGTCATCGTACAGCGTCAGCTTGGCGTAAGCGAGCAACACGGCAAGCTCGGGCCGCGTCAGGAGCTGGCTGCGTCTCGTACGCTCAGTGACCGCAGCATCGTCAGGCAAGAACTCCACGGCGCGGCTGAGCAGGCCGCGCTGCTCGAGCGACTGCATCAGTCGGGTGAGGAAGCCGATCTCGGCCACCCCCTTCCGTTCGGCCAGCGAAAGCGCCAGCGTCTGAAGATAATTGTTGCGCAGCACCAGCGCGCCGACCTCCTCGGTCATCGCGGCGAGCAGGCTGTTGCGGTCGCCTGGACTGAGGCGCCCCTCGCGCTCGGGGCGCGCCAGCGCGATCTTGATATTGACCTCGACGTCGGACGTGTTCACGCCGGCCGAATTGTCGATGGCGTCGGTGTTGAGCTTCACGCCCTTCTGCGCCGCCTCGATACGGCCGCGCTGGGTGACGCCGAGATTGGCGCCTTCGCCGATCACCCGGGCGCGGACATCGGCGCCCGTGATGCGGATCGGATCGTTGGCACGATCGCCGGCCTGATCATCGCTTTCCGAGGACGAGCGGATATACGTGCCGATGCCGCCAAACCACAGGAGGTCCACGCGGGCCTTGAGGATCGCTGTCATCACCTCGAAAGGCGTGGCCTGCGGCTTGTCTAAATCGAGCAGTTTGCGCACTTCCGGCGCAAGCGGGATCGCCTTGAGCGAGCGCGAGAACACGCCGCCGCCTTGCGAGATCAGGGACTTGTCGTAGTCCTGCCAGCTCGATCGCGACAGGCTGAACAGGCGCTTGCGTTCGGCGAGGCTGACCGCCGGATCAGGCGAGGGATCGATGAAGATGTCGCGGTGATCGAACGCCGCGACGAGCTTCGTCGCCGGCGAGAGCAGCATGCCGTTGCCGAAGACATCGCCCGACATATCGCCTACGCCGGCAACCGTGAACGGTTTGGTCTGGATGTCGGTGCCAAGCTCGCGGAAGTGACGCTTGACCGCTTCCCAGGCGCCTCGCGCCGTGATCCCCATCTTCTTGTGGTCATAGCCCTGACTGCCGCCGGAGGCGAAGGCATCGGCGAGCCAATGGTGCTTCTCGGTCGAGATCGCATTAGCGATGTCGGAGAAGGTGGCGGTGCCCTTGTCGGCGGCGACGACCAGGTAGGGGTCGTCGCCGTCATGCCGCACAGTCGAGTCGGGCGGCACGATGGTGTCGCCGTCGAGATTGTCGGTGAGTTCGAGCAGCGTGCGAACGAAGATACGATAGGCTTCGGTGCCTTCCGCCATGAAGTGGTCGCGACTCGAGGGTGACGGCAGGCGCTTGGGCACGAAGCCGCCCTTCGCGCCGACCGGCACGATCACGGCATTCTTCACCTGTTGTGCCTTCACGAGGCCCAGGATCTCGGTACGGAAATCCTGCGGCCGGTCGGACCAGCGCAGACCGCCGCGCGCGACCTTGCCAAAGCGCAGATGAATGCCTTCGACGCGGGGCGAGTAGACGAAAATCTCGTACAGTGGTCGCGGTGCCGGCAGGGCCTCGATCTTGCGGGCGTCGAACTTGAAGGAGATCACTGGATGCGGATGTCCATCCTGACCGACTTGCCACAAATTAGTGCGGATGGTTGCCTGCACGAGATTGGTGAAGCGGCGCAGGATGCGATCTTCATCGAGCGAGGCGACGGATTTGAGCTGCTCTTCGATCTCGGCGACGAGAGCCATCTCGCGCGCCGAGCGCTCCGCAATCGTGAGTCCAAGGCGCGGGTCGAGGCGGCCCTGGAACAGGGCGACGACGTTGGCGGTAATCACGGCGTTCTTGCGCAGGGTCTCCCACATATAGTCCTGGGTGAACGGAGCACGGATCTGATGGAGGTAGCGCGACAGCGCGCGGATCGTCGATACTTCTCGCCAGCTCAGGGCTGTGCGTAGGATCAGTGCGTTGAACCCGTCGGATTCGGCGCGATCGCGGACCACCGCCATGATCGAGGCTTCCAGACGGTGGTTGAATTCACGGCTGATTGCGATCGGCTTGCCGTCGCTGGTCTCGATCGTCATATCGTGCAGCCATACCGGCGCTTGCCTGGCGCGCGGCACGATCTGATAGGTGCGTTCGTTGACCACGTTCAAGCCGTGATTTTCAATCACCGGCACGCGATAGGATAGCGACAGCGGTGCGGCATCCGAGAAGACCTTCAGGCCGAATCGTCTGGGATCATCGTCCCCCGCGAGGCGGTAAACCGAAATCGTCACCGGTCGGGCCGAGGTGAGCTTTTCGATGGTGGTGATGTCGGCGATCGCCTGTTCGGCGCTGAATATCTCGGTGTAGCCGCCGGAAAAGGCCTGGGCATAGCGGCTTGCAAGCATGCGTGCCCGCATACCGTCGGCAGACGCTGCGAGCGCGACCTTCAACTTGTCGGCCCAGGTCTCGGCAATGGCGCTGATCCCGGCTTCGAGTGTCTCGCGCTCGACGACCGGGGTCTCACTTTCATATCGCCCGATGATGTAGTGGACGCGCGCCAGCGATCCTTCGGGGAAGGACACGTAGGAGGCCGACAGGGTTCCCTTGTAGACTTGCGAGAGGAAGGCGCCGACGCGCGTGCGCACGTCGGTATCGTATTTGTCGCGCGGAATGAAGCAGAGGATGGAGACGAAGCGATCGAACTTGTCCACGCGTGCCAGCGCCCGGACCCGGGGGCGCTCATAGAGGATCAGGATCTCCATGACGAAATTGTAGAGCGTGTCGACGTCGATCTGGAACAGATCGTCGCGCGGATAATCTTCGAGAATATGCGTCAGCGCCTTGCCCGAATGGCTGTTCGGGTCGAAGCCGGCGCGCTGCAGCACCTGCGCCACCTTGTGGCGGGCATAAGGGATTTGCTTGACCGATCGGGTATAGGCGCCGGACGTGAACAGACCGACGAGGCGCAATTCTCCTTCGAGCCGGCCGTCGGGGCTATAGAGCTTGATGCCCACATAGTCCATCCGGATGCGGCGATGAACGCGGCTGGACACGTTGGCCTTGATCACGATGAGAAGGCTCGGCTCCCGCATGAACTCGCGAATTTCCGACGTCATCACCACCATTTCGCGACCGCGGCGCAGGACCTTCACCTCGGGATCGCGCAGGATGCCGAGGCCCTCGCCGGTCGTGATGTCGTCCGAAGCATCGCTGTCGGGGGAGAAGCGATATTCGCGCACGCCCAGGAAGGTGAAATTGTCCAGGCATAGCCAATGCAGGAACTGGCTGGCTTCGGCGATCTCGTCGATCGGCAGCGGCGGCGGATTGGTAGAGAAGATCTTGATCGCCTCCTCGATGCGGGCGCGCATGGGCTTCCAGTCGGTGACGCAGGCACGCGCGTCATTCAACGTCATGGTCAACCCAACGATCAGCTTTTGGCGGTCGGCGTCGACGTCCATGCGGGTGATGTGGAGATGGATGAGGCTTTCGCGCGTGCCCCTTGCTCCCGCCGGCAGGGTTTCGCCATGGAAGCGCATCAGCTTGCCTTGCTCATCGCGCTCCACGGCGATGATCGGATGGGCGACCAGGGCGACCTCGATGCCCTGCTCGGCTAGCTCGGCCAAAGTGGAGTCGAACAGGAAGGGCATGTCGTCGTTGAGAATTTCGAGCACGGAGATCTCGCGGCCATCCGGCATCGTCGGATTGACGATGCGGATATCGGCGTGCCCCGCCGTGCGCCGCTGTACATGTTCCCAGGCCTGCTCGGCCAGGAAGGCCAGCGAAGCGGCGTCGTGGTTGGCGAGATCCTCGCTATTGGTGTGGCCGAACAGGAGTTCGGCAAAAGTCCGAGGCGCGTTGCCTAGCTGCACGTTGGCCGCAGCTTCGCGAATCAGGGTCGACCGGGCCTTGTCGTCACGCCACGCTTCCATAACGTCCTCCATCTCTCGCATCGTCCGATCGCAACCGCGATCGTCAGTTTGCTTCTGGAGTTCATCGCTTCGGGCGCTGTTATCTTGACCGAGATCCGGCGCCGCGAAATCTGCCCTCGGCACCTGATCTTACCACCACGGCGGCCAAGGCGCGCGGAGCCGCGGCAAAAAGGCACCTACGGCACGGCCAGGTCGCAGATGCCACGAGAAATCATAAGTGCATTCAATGACATACGAGTTCGCAGTTTTGTTCGGAGTGGCGCACCATCCGCCTCTGTTTCGGACGTCCTCCGGACCTGCCTGCTCCACCGCGCGTGTTCACTGTACGCGCCCGGCCGCGGCTGATATGCTATGTCCCATCGGGACGGTAAACGGCAGCTCGCCAACCGACTCTTCTGCGATGCTGGTTTTCTGATCGGATCTCGATCCCGCTCGCGGTTCTACCCTTTGCTTCGACACAACGCTGAACAAATTCGTCCACGGCTGCCGCCTCCCTCCTCACATTGGGAGATGTGCCATGGCTGCATCGGACTGGCGTCTCGAAGGCGAATGGATGAAGAATTGCACTTGCGCATTCGGCTGCCCTTGCGATTTCAACGCACCGCCGACCCGAGGCTATTGCAAGGGGTTGGTCGCCATGCGCATCGCCAAGGGACATTTTGAGGGGACCAGGCTCGACGGTCTCTGCTTCGCGATCACGGTCGATTTCCCCGGAGCGCTGCATGAGGGCAACGGGACGATCCAGCCCATCATCGACGAACGCGCCACGCCGGAGCAGCGCCAGGCGTTGTTCGATATCTTTTCGGGCAAGCATTCCGCCGAGGGCACGCTGTTCCAGATCGTCAGCCTGATCGTCACCAAGATCCACGAGCCGGTGTTTGCCCCCTTTGAGTTTTCCTTCGACAAGGACGGACGTGTCGCCAAGCTCGTCGCCGGAGGCGTGCTGGAGACCGACGTGGAGCCGATCAAGAACCCGGTGACCGGTACTCCGCACCGCATCCAGGTCGTGATGCCGGAGGGGTTCGAGCACAGGGCTGCCGAGGTCGCGTCCGCCAACATCCGCTCGACCGGCGCGATTCCGTTCGAGACCCAGGCCACGCACAGCTCGCTTGCTACCGTCGCGCAGACGCCCGACGGCGTCGCGGCGTGATGCTGCGCTGAAATCGAGAGGTCGACTCGGCCACACCACTGGCAGGCAAGCCCATGCACGGGCGCTTCATGCTGGAACACCTGCTCCACCGCGACCGCCTGATCGTCGGGATCGGGACCGCTGCGGTGGCGGTGCTCGCCTGGGTCTATCTCGCCAGCGGCGCCGGCATGGACACCGAGATGATGGCCGATATGCCGGACATGGCGCCGATGCCGTGGACGCCGCTCTATGCCGCGCTGCTGTTCGTGATGTGGTGGGTGATGATGATCGCGATGATGGCACCGAGCGCGGCGCCCACCGTCCTCTTGTATGCGACGGTCAAGCGCAAGCAGGAGACAGCATCCCGCGCCGCAATGGACGCCTGGATATTTCTCGCCGGTTATCTCGTCACATGGGCGGGGTTCTGTGTCGTTGCGGTCCTGGTGCAATGGGCGCTCGAGCGCTTCGGGTTGCTGTCGATGGCGATGGCAAGCACCAGCTCGATTTTGGGCGGCATCATTCTGCTCGCCGCAGGGCTTTACCAGTTCACGCCACTCAAACGTGCCTGTCTGCGTTACTGCGAGAGCCCGTTGATGTTTCTCAGTCGGCATTGGCGGCCCGGCACACGCGGGGCGCTCCGCATGGGACTTCGCCACGGCAGCTATTGCGTCGGCTGCTGCTGGTTCTTGATGGCACTGCTGTTCGTCAGCGGAGTGATGAATTTCGTCTGGATCATCGCCATCGCGCTCTATGTTGCCGGTGAGAAATTGCTGCCGTTCGGCCCAAGACTGAGCCGTGCGGCAGGCGGGCTGCTCGTCCTGTCCGGCGTGATCGTGCTCGCGCGCGCAATGTGACCCCCTGGCACGACAGGTGTCGCCAAAATACCGTTCGCCGGTACCGCCAAGCTGCCCAAACCACCGGGCTTCCGTGGTCTTACGGAGGTCGTGAGCTGAATAATTGAGCCTTCTACCAACAGAAACTTAAGGCTGTTGCTTCTAGGCTCGCGCTCCGGGACGACAGTGCCGGCTCGCGGCCGTGGCGTCCCCGCAATCGAGGCGGAGAGAGGCAATGCCATTCTGGGCGACCAGTCCTGTTCTGCCCCCGCGGCTGATGCGGGAGCGCGCCTCGTGATTCTTGCCAGACCAGTTCGCAAGGTTGCGATGACAATTCTGCGCAATGCCCCGCTGCAGATTGCATTGTTCTTCCTGCCCCTGGTCTGGATCGGGTATGTCGCGATCACGTCGTCGGAGCGAGCGGATGCCGTCCAGCAGGCGCGGTCGCACGGCGACAGCGTCGCCGAATTGTTCGAGGAAAATACCGAGCGCATCATCGAGCGCGTGGATCAGTCGCTGCTGGTGGTGCGCGCTCTCTACGCCCAGGATCCGCTGACGTTCAGCCTGAAATTCTGGTCCGACAAGGCTCGCATCGCGACCGGCGACGTGGTCCAGTTCTCTCTGATCGGACTGGACGGCTACATGTTCGATACGACCACGGGCTATTCCGGCGCGCCACTCTATCTCGGTGATCGCGAGCACTTCGCCAGCGTCATGGCGCAAGCCGACGATAGCCTCTACGTCGCGAAGCCGGTGCTGGGGCGGGCCTCAAACAAATGGACCATCCAGCTGGCGAGAAAGCTGTTTGACCTTGCCAGGAATCCGGCCGGCGTGGTCGTCGGCTCGATCAGCGTCGACGTCGTCGGCAGAATCTACGACACCGCGAAGCTCGGTGCCGGAGGAACGCTGGTCCTCAGAAATGCCAACCATGTCGTGCTAGCCGCGCGGGGGGTGGATCACGATACCGTGCTGGGGCAGCGCGCCCCGAACCGCGTCGAAGGCGAGCTGCGGGACGGCTTCTATGCACAATACTGGAACGAAAACCGCCCGAACCGCCGCGACAGGCTGATCACGGCGCGCAGGTCGCGCGTGTTCCCGCTCATCTTCACCGTCGGCATTTCGGCGCAGGAGATCTATTCCCGCTCCGATCTCAGGCAGAAGGTCTATCTCGGCGGCGCGCTGCTGCTCACCTTCATCATCGTGACCGCGACGCTGTTCCACTGGCGGCGACAATTGGCGCTGGGCCGCGCCCAGCGTGAGCTGCGCGATTTTGCCAGCAAGTTCGAAGATGCTCTCAGAAACCTCCCGCAGGGGCTGAGCATGTTCGACGGCCGCGACCGACTGATCGCGTTCAATCGTCAATGGCTCGAACTCTATGGGCTGGAGCCGGAGGAAATTCGGATCGGCATGGATTTCCGCGAGGTGTTCGCAAAACAGACCGCGGTGCTCGACGTCGAGGCTTACCTCGTCGATCTGAAGAGCCGGCTCGAGCAGTCGGAGCACATCTCGAACACCGTGCCGTTTCCCGATGGTCGGGTCGTCTATGTCTCCTACGGACGGCGCGAGGGCGGCGGCTGGGTCGCCACGCACGAAGACATCACGGAGCGCAAGGCGTCCGAGGACCGGATCGAGAGGCTGGCGCACTACGACAGTCTGACTGGCCTTGCCAATCGCAACCTGTTCAAGGAGCACATCGACGAAGTGCTCGCCGGATCTCCCGGCCCGGAGGCTGCGTTCGCCGTGCTGCTGCTGGACCTCGACAAGTTCAAGGCCGTCAACGACGCGCTTGGCCACCAATGCGGCGACGCGCTGTTGAAGCAGGTTGCCGGCCGGATCAAGGCACAGATCCGAGACCTCGACATGGCGGCCCGGATCGGTGGCGACGAGTTTGCCGTGATCGTGGCGCCGGGCCGTACCGCGATCCAGGACGGCGCTGCAAGCCTCGCGGCGCGGCTGGTTCAGGTCATTGCCGAGCCCTATCACATCGAGGGCCATCCCGTCGTCATCGGCTGCAGTATCGGCCTTGCCCTGGTCCCCGAGCATGGCACGCGTGTCGATGAGATTCTTCGCAACGCCGATCTTGCGCTCTACAGGTCCAAGAGCGCCGGCCGAAGCTGCTTCCATGTCTACTCGGCGGAGCTCAAGGCCGAAGCCGATCAGCGCAACGTGCTCGAGGTCGAGCTGCGTGAGGCGATCTGGCGCGAGGAGATCGACGTGTACTATCAGCCCGTGACCGAACTCAGCACGGGCCGCGTGAAATCGGTCGAGGCCCTGGCGCGCTGGCGTCACCCCATCAGGGGATTCATTCCACCTGCCGAGTTCATCGCGGTCGCGGAGGCCGGCGGACTGATCGTCGAACTCGGCAATCAGGTGCTGGCCAAGGCGTGTCGCGATGCGACGACCATGCCGGGCGATGTCAAGGTCGCGGTCAATCTCTCGGCCCTGCAGTTTGCCGGCGCCAACCTCGTCGATATCGTGACGTCCGCGCTGGCGCAGAACGGGCTTCCGGAAACCCGGCTCGAGCTCGAGATCACCGAGAGCGTGTTTCTCGCCGACACCCAGGAGAACCTCAAGACGCTGCAGCGCCTCAAGGCGCTCGGCGTCTCCATTGCCCTCGACGACTTCGGCGTCGGCTACTCGTCATTGTCCTATCTGACGGCCTTTCCATTCGACAAGGTCAAGATCGACAAATCCTTCATCGATAGGATCGACCGGTGCGAGACCGTCGCCGTGCTGAAGTCCATCGTGCAGCTTGCAAAGGCGTTGAAGCTCTCGATCGTCGCCGAAGGTGTGGAGACCTCCGCGCAGATCGCAAGGCTCCACTCGCTCGGAATTGCGCTGGGTCAGGGTTATTTCTTCAGCAGGCCCGTGCCCCTGGCCGACCTGCCATTGCAAAGCCCAGTCCCTCGGCGGGGACGCCGGGCCGTGGCGTGAGGCGGGCATCAGAACTGTCGCGCCTTCCGCGGTTGCGCGGTCGTGACGAGGCCCCCCTTTGGCACTCTGCTTGCTCAGTTTTGGCCGAAGCCCGGCCTCAGCAGGCAGGCCGTGTCAGGTTGAGGCAAGCGATGCAGGAAGTGTCCCGTTCTGGTGCGGCTGGTGAACTCCGGCTCGATGCATTGATCGCCGATTTGTGGTGGCGCGTTCGGTTGTTAAACACCGACATTCTCGAGCAAGAGGCTCGCGCGGGGGTGTTTGATGTGCAGCAGCCGACATATCCGCCACTCGCGGTTAACCTTCGCGCGCGACGCGACAACCTGGTCTCCACGATCGGTGTGCTCGAGCAGCGCGCGAGATCGACGCCGGAAGCGGCTTGAGAGCGACCTTCGGCTTACACCGGAAACGTCAGCGACTTCGCCAGCCTCACCAGGTCGACCTGTCTCCGGCACCCCGTCTTCTCGAAGACATGAATGAGGTGGCTCTTCACGGTGCTCAGGGAAATGCCGAGCAGTTCCGCGATGTCCGCGCGCGTCTGTCCGTCGCAGATGAGCTCGAAGATGCGGATCTCGGCCGGCGTCAAATCATAGAGCTGGTTGAGCGCGACGTGAGGCAGCTGCGGCGGGCCCGAGGCTGACGCCACGAACAGGGCGACGGCGGCGCGCTGGACCAGGCCGGCGCGCATGTGGCCGCGCCGCAGCGGCAGAACGTGGATGACGAGAGGGTCACCATCGGAGCGGGGGATCGGGATGCCGATGCCTTTCTGCCCGAGCGTCGCCTCGTCCTTCGCAGCCTGGGCAACGGCCGATTGCAATGCGGTCGTGGTCGCTGGGGACTGAACGGCGATCCGGCCATGGCGCGCCACGATGGGATCGCCGGCTGCGAGCATCGCCGTGGCCGCGGCGTTGCTGTGAACGATTTTCGACTCTTCGTCCGCCAGGACGACGCCGACCGTCAGGGCCTCCACGGTCGCGGCGAATGTCGTGGCTTCCACCGTCTTCATGTCGAACAGATTGCTGATCGTCACGGCACGGCGGATGTGAGGCGCCAGCAGGCGCAATCCACTGAGCTGCGCATCGTCGATCGCGCCGGCCGATTCGTGCTGGCTGAAGATTGCATTGCCAACCATCGTCCTGTCGCGAACCAGGCCGACCGCAACGGCGTCGAACAGGCCCTTGGGCAGGGCCCATTCGCGATAATAGCGATTGCCGGAAATGATGTCCTGCCGGACCGCCTGGGATTGAACGATGGGTTCTCCGAGCGGGTATTGCTGAATGCGCTCGGCGCCGCCCCAGAGCTCGATGATGTCGGCGCCATAGCCGACGGCATTCTGGGCCATCTGGGCAAGGTTGCTGCCGGAGACCGCATTGACGACGGCCTTCATGTTCGAAAGGCTGGCGACCGAGAGCGCGCCAGTGGCAAAGCCGAACTCGCTGCAAATCTGGTCAAGAACTTCGGTCCAGCGTTCCGGTGCGATCACACAATCATAGATATTGCCGATGAGGTCCGAGAACTTCTCGACCGAAGCCTGCTGCATTCCGAGGCACTCACTTGAAAATCATGGACGTCGCTTGAAAGCTATATTGGGAGCGGCTTCGTCGCCTATGGCGTATTTCACAACCCTATCGTCTTATCATCGCGATATCGAGCCGCAAACGGGAACGTCGCGCACAAACTGGTGTGACGCCTCTTGCGCGGCTGCCTTGATTTTCGCGAATGGCGGGACGTCTGCACCTTATGCGCAGCTTCGGCGCCCGGGTGCCTGATTAAATCTGCGGCAGATTGTGGCGCCGATCGCGGGCCGGCCGACTCGTGTCGGGCTGCAGGATTTGGCGATGCAACTCCAATGCACGCGTGAGATCGTTCCGCACGGGGTGGAATCGACTGTCCCTCCGCATCTGGAAGGATCTGGTCATGACGTTGTCGTCACGCTTCGTTGCGCATCCCGCTGTCGCGGTTCCATCGATTGCACTGCTGCTGTGCGGCCCGAGCGGCACGGCAATGTCTCAGCCGACCCCCATCGAGACCCAGCTTCCCGGCGTCACGGTCGATGTGTCGCGACAAGTGGCGCGGCCGCACCGGCCGGCGCATCGATGATCACGCGTGATCGACGACACATATCATTCTCGCTGATCAATCTAGCTTATCGTCAGGTGGTTCGCAGTGATCCACCAGGCAAAGGACAAGACCCATGCGCAATTACATCCTTGTGGCTCTCGCAGCGATCACCGTGGCGAGCGTGGTGACACCGGCTAACGCGCTGACCATCGTGCGCGACCATCGCGATCCGCCCGTCGTGCGCGACCATCGCAATCAGCCCATCGTCCGGGACCACCGCAATCAGCCCGAGGTCCGCGACCACCGCCACTAGGCTTCATGGCGACGGGGCCGAACCGAAGTTCGGCTCCGCTTCGCCTCATGCGTCGTCTGCGTGTGGCGCCTATGTCCATTCGCGATTGTGACACCCGGACGCGAGCCAGCTTCCTGCCTCCGTGATATGGCTGTTCCCGCAACTTCCGCGAGGACACCCATGCTGCCCCTTCCCGCCGACATCTTCACCGAGCCCGAGGACGTCTCGCCCGACGGCCTTGCCAATCTCGGCCCGCTCCGCCGCCTCGCCGGCAGTTGGCAGGCGGACAAGGGCATCGACGTCAATCCGAAGGCGGAGGGGCCGGAGCGGCGGACCTTCATCGAGCACATCCGCATGGACCCGATCGATCCGCAGGCCAATGGGCCGCAGCTGCTTTATGGCCTGCGCTACCACATCCACATCAACACGCCGGAAGAAGACATCACGTTTCACGACCAGGTCGGCTACTGGCTGTGGGAGCCCGCCACCGGGCTGATCATGCAGACGCTGGCGATCCCGCGCGGGCAGGTGCTGCTGGCCAAGGGCAAGGCCGGGTCGGATGACAGAAAGATCTCCGTCACGGCGAAGCGCGGTGATACCGCTTACGGGATCTGCTCGACCGATTTCCTGGAGCAGGCCTTCCGCACCGATTCTTATCGTTGCGACATCACCTTCAACGATGATGGAAGCTGGAGCTATTTGATCCAGACCGAGTTGTTCGTCCGCGGCGCGCCGTTCAATCATCACGACAGCAACACGCTGAAGCTCGTCGCACCGCCGAAGCTCAATCCGCTCGCGGTGATCGTGAACGACCGCGCCAAGGGCGGCGGCGGGATGGCGTGAGAAGACGTCCGGAGAATCTGCATGAAGCCTTACGTCATCTGCCTGATGCATTCGAGCCTGGACGGCCGCACGCATCCCAGCCGCTGGCGCCCGAAGGGCGCGGGTACGGACTGGTTCGAGAAGATCCATGACGAGCTCGGCGGCGATGCCTGGGTCATCGGCCGCGTCACCGGCTCGGAGTTCGCCAGGGGCAAGCCGTATCCGGAGACGCCGGGCGAGAGATTTCCCCGCGAAAACTGGTTCGCGCGGCGCGATGCGAAAACCTACGGCGTCGTGCTCGATGCGCAGGGCAAGATCGGCTGGGGGCGCTCCGACATCGGCGGCGACCCGATCGTCGTCGTGCTGACCGAGAGCGTGCCGGATTCACATCTCGCAGGGCTCCGCGGCGAGGGCGTGTCCTACATCTTTGCCGGCAAGTCGGAGATCGATCTGGCGCTGACGGTCGAGGTTCTCGACCGCGAGCTCGGCGTGAAGCGGTTGCTGGTGGAGGGCGGCGGCGTCGCCAACGGCGCATTCCTGCGCGCCGGCCTGATCGACGAATTCAATCTGATCCTCAGCCCCGCAATCGATGGCGCGAGCGGTGCCCCCTTCGTGTTCGATTCGGCGGAGGCGGACGGCGACAAGCGTGCGCCGCTGACCGCGATGACGCTGGAGAGCACGCGGCAGCTTGGCGGCGGCGTGCTGCTGCTGCGCTATCTCATTCAGAACGATCCGCAGGCGGTGGCAAAGTAAGCATCGGCATGTCGGGGGAAACGGAACACATCATCATCGTCGGTGCCGGCGCATCCGGCCTGATGGCGGCGCGCGAGCTGGCACGCGCGGGCAGGACGGTGACGATCCTGGAGGCGCGCGAGCGCTGCGGCGGGCGCATCCATCCGCTGCCGGCGTCGGAGTTCGGCTACCCCGCCGATGGCGGCGCCGAATTCGTCCATGGCGAGGCGCCGGTCACGCGCGGACTGCTGCGCGAGGCCGGGCTGTCGTTTCAGGAGACCGAAGGCACGCGATGGAGTTTTGACGGCACAGGATTCTCGCGGGAAGATCGGCACGATCCGCATGAGGCAGAGCTGCATGCGATGCTCCGGGGCTTGAGGGACGACCTCACCGTCGCCGATTTCCTGCGCCGTCATTTTGCCGGGCCGGAATATGACGGGCTGCGCCATTCGGTCGAACGCATGGTTGAGGGTTATGACGCGGCCGATCCCGAGCGCGCCTCGACACTGGCGTTGCGCGAGGAATGGATGGACGGCGGACGTCACACCCTGGCGCGCATCGTCGGCGGCTATGGCGCGCTGATCGATTTTCTGACCGTGGAGTGCCGCGGGCTGGGTGTTGCGATCCGCCTTGGCGGCGTGGTGTCGGCAATCGAGGAGGCGGGCGGCGCGCTGGCCGTCCGCGCTGCCGGCGGTGAATTGCATGGCTGCAATCGCGCGATCCTCACCGTGCCGCTGCCGCTGTTGCGTGAGATCTCGCTTCCAGCGAGCGCCCGCGCGCAGGCTGCGGTCGCCGGCGATATTGGCTTCGGCAGCGTGATCAAGATTCTGCTGCGGTTCGCGCGGCCCTGGTGGCGAGAGCGAAAGCGGGATCTCGCCGATATGACCTTCCTGCTGTCGGACGAAACCATTCCGGTGTGGTGGACGCGCTATCCGGAGCAGCATCCCGTGCTCACCGGCTGGTTCGGGGGTCCGCGAACGGCCGAGCTGGCGACGCTCGATCCGCAAGGGCTGATCGATGCGGGGCTCGATTCGCTCGCGGCGATGTTCGGCCTGTCGCGGCAAGACCTCGCGCGCGACCTCGTGGCGGCCGCCGCAACCAACTGGGCACATGATCCCTTCGCCCGCGGCGCCTATTCCTGGGCGACGCCGCGCACGCGCAAGGCGCAGGCGATCCTCGCGCGCACCGACGGCCCGGTGCTGTTCTCCGGCGAAGCGCTCTATCGCGGCCGCGACATGGGCACGGTGGAGGCGGCGCTGGCGAGCGGGCTGGAGACGGCGGGGATGATCTTGCAGGATGGGTAGAGCGTAGCGAAACCCGTCATTCCCGTTGGCGAAGGCAGGCAGAAAGAAGGCAAGCAGAAAAAAGGCCCGCACACTTGCGGGCCTGATCTCTTAATCTCTTACCAGCGGCCGCCGCCGAAGCTGAAGCTCACGCCGGGACCACCGCCACCATAGTAGCCGTACGGTCCGCCGCCGTAATAACCGTGGTGCCGCGGGTAATAGCCGTAGCTGCGGTAGTGCGGGCGATAGTAGCCGTGATGGCGGTGATGAGGACGCCAGTGATGATGGTGGCCGTGGTGCCGGTGCTGCGCGCTGATGTCGGTCGTTTGGCTTTGCGCGTTCCGCGTCGCGCTGTCGTTATTGGCCGCGTTCGCCGCCGAACTGCCGGCAAGCGCCGCAGCACCGACCGCCATCGCGACAATGAGATACTTCATGTCATCACTCCAGTTGAATGTCGTGTGACAACACATGGGTGCTGGCTGCGTTCCGGCCCAGTGCGGCGTCGAAACGACGCAGCGCGCCGCATCCGATTCGTGCGAATGCGCGTGCGGCGTGAGATTTATTGTCGCAGCATCGGTATCGATCGCATTGCCGCCATCACTCTGCCGCGAATGATGCGATCACGTCATCGGCGGTGACGATGCGCGCGAATTCGCCGTTGAGATTCGACAGCGTCATCGCATGGATTGCTTCGGCCGAATGCTGGTCGCCATCGAGTCCGATGCGGTCGAAGGTCCAGGTCGCATCGCGCACGAGGCTCGCGTCGAAACCGAGATTGCCGGCCATCCGCGTCGTCGTCTCCACGCAATGATTGGTGGTGGCGCCGCAGATCACGAGCGTCGTGATGTTGCCTGCGCGCAGGCGCTGTTCGAGATCGGTGCCGATGAAGGCGCTGTTGACGCGCTTGACGATCACGGGTTCACCCGGCTCTTCGCGCGCCTCGTCCTTGACCGCGTAGCCGGAGTTTTCCGGCAGGAATGACGAGGTCGGCCTGGTGCCCTCGTGGCGGATGTGGAAGATCGGCGCGCCGCGCGTCCTGAACGCCTTGAGCAGATCGGCGATGCGCGCCACCGCATCCGGATTGTTGCGCCGCTTGCCCGCCGCCTCCCATTCGTCGAACGCGCTCTGGACGTCGACGACGATGAGGGCGGGGAGGGGGCCGGGCATGAACGGTGGCTCTCAGGAACTTTGTCGAGACGAGTATGCGAGGCGTGTCTGCGCAGGCAATGCCCTTTTTCCCTCGTTTCGAGACGGGTCACGAGAGGTGTGCGAGTGCCGTACGTTACGGATGCGGGTCGGGATAGCCGTGGCGTTCGGAGAGCGCGGCGAGGATCGCGTCCTTGTCGACGATGAACGCGCGTCCCTGATGGCTGCCGGTCTGGTGCGGCGAGGTTGCTCCCTTGGCCAGCACGAGCAGCGGCAGCGACTGGTTCGCCTCGCCGACGAGCGCGATCACCTCCTGCCGTGGCCTTGGCCATGCGATGCGCTCGACATCGAGCTTTTCGGCCAACGCTGGAAACGAGGCGAGCACGCCTTCGATCAGCGCGCAATGCCAGCAATAGAAGCGCCGGCCCGGATAGGCCGGGTCCTCGAAACCGGGGCGCAGCAGAAACAGGCGGTCGCGCGTCATGGGGCGCTCCGAAGCATGGCCACCTTGCTGAGGATCAAGGCGACAAGGACTGGCCGGCCTAGTATCGACGCCCCAGATTGGGAATCGATCAGGCCGCGAAAGGACGCCATGCCAGAGCCGACAAGTCAACCGCATGGGCTCGCCGAGGTGAGGACGCTGCCGGAGCTCTTGCGCTGGCGCATCCGTGCGACGCCGGCCGCCGAAGCCTATCGCCATTTCGATTCCGCGGCCGGGCGCTGGGTCGGCCAGTCCTGGCAGGAGATCGATGCGGAATTCGAGCTGTGGCGCCGGGCGCTGGCCGCGGACGACTTCGCGCCCGGCGAGCGCGTTGCCATCCTGATGCCGAACGGCATTGCGCATGTCGCAATGGACCAGGCGGCGCTGTCGCGCGGTCTGGTGCCGGTGCCGATGCATGCCGTCGACAATCCCGACAGCATCGCCTACATCCTCGCCGATTCCGGCGCGCGCCTGCTGTTTGTGGATTCGCTGGAGCGCTGGCAGACGATCGGTGCCACCGGTCAACCGCTCGACCGTCTCGAGCGGATCGTCTGCGCGGATGGAGCCGGGCCGGTGCCGGCCGACGCGCGCGTCGTCGCGCTCGATCAATGGCTCGCGGCAGCACCGGCGGCGGCACCGTTGCCTGACCTCGCGCTGAAACCTGACGATCTCGCGGCCATCGTCTACACCTCGGGCACGACCGGGCGGCCGAAGGGCGTGATGCTGTCGCATGACAACATCGTCGCCAACGTGAAGGCGATCGCGCGGCGCATCGCGGCGGCGCCGGACGACGTATTCCTGTCCTTCCTGCCGCTCTCGCATACGTTCGAGCGCACCGGCGGCTATTACTATCCGATCGCGGCCGGGGCCTGCGTTGCCCATGCGCGCTCGGTGCCGCAGCTCGCGGAGGATCTGAGACATGTGCGGCCGACGGTGCTGATCTCGGTGCCGCGGATTTATGAGCGCGTCTACGCGCTGATCATGCAGCATCGCGCCTCGGCCGGGAGCACCGAACGCGCGCTGCTCGACCTCACGATCGCCGTCGGCGGGCGGCGTTTCGACGCGCGACAGGGGCACGGGGTGCCGTCGCTGCTCGATCGGCTGGCCTGGCCGCTGCTCAAGCGGCTCGTTGCCGACAAGGTGCTGGCGCAGTTCGGTGGCCGCCTGCGCGTCGCGGTCTCCGGCGGTGCGCCGATCGCCGGGCCCGTCATTCGCCTGTTTCTTGCACTCGGGCTCGACATCCTCCAGGGCTACGGCATGACCGAGACCTCGCCGGTGGTCTCCGTCAACACCGCTGAGGACAACGATCCGCATTCGGTCGGCCATGTCCTCGACGGCATCGAGGTCAGGCTGGGTGAGAACGACGAGCTGCTGGTGCGCGGGCCCAGCGTCATGCTCGGCTATTGGCACAAGGCGGAGGAGACGCGCCGCGTCAAGGACGCCGACGGCTGGCTGCGCACCGGCGACCAGGCCCGCATCGAGAACGGGCGCATAACCATCACCGGCCGTATCAAGGACATCCTCGTGACGTCCACCGGCGAGAAGATCGCGCCGGTGGACCTGGAGACCGCGATCCTCGCCGATCCCCTCTTCGAGCAGGCCCTGGTGGTCGGCGAGCAGCGCCCCTTCCTCACCGCGCTGGTCGTGCTCAACGCAAGAGCCTGGGTGCAGGAGAAAGAACGGCTCGCGGCGGCCGGCAAGCAGGGCGAGGCCGAGACGCGCGCCGCGCTGCTCGCCAGAATCGCGACGGCGGTGAAGGCCTATCCGTCCTACGCGACGCCGCGCGCGGTGTGGTGGACGATGGAGCCATGGACCATCGCCGCAGGGCTGCTGACGCCGACCTTGAAAAACAAGCGTCCTGCGCTCGAACACCGCTTCGCGGACGAGATCGAACAGATCTATGCGAAGAAGAAGGCGGCGATAACGTCGACGTGATTTTGCCCCTCCCCGCGCTTGATCCAGCGCAACTTCGGCCCCCGCACGCCGATGCAATGTCGCCGCGAAATTCAAATTGCAATCGAGGCAAGACATGAAGGCGTATTTCATCGGCGGCGGCGTTGGATCGCTCGCCGGCGCGGCGTTCCTGATCCGCGACGCAAAGCTGCCGGGGCGCGACATCGTGATCTACGAGGCGCAGCCGCTGGTCGGCGGCAGCCTCGACGGCGCGCTGCTCGCAAACGGCGCCTATTCGCTGCGCGGCGGGCGCATGCTCACCACCGATCACTACGAATGCACCTGGGATCTGCTCTCGACCATCCCCTCGCTCGAACGTCCTGGTCTGAGCGTGCGCGAAGAGACCATCGCGTTCAATCTTGAAAACCCCGCGCATTCGAAGGCGCGGCTGGTCGATCGCAACCGCTTCAAGGTCGACGTCTCGCATATGGGCTTCTCCGCGCGCGACCGGCTGGAGCTGCTGCGGCTCACCGAGGCCTCGGAGGAGACGCTCGGCAACAGCCGCATCACCGACTGGCTGTCGCCAAAATTCTTCGAATCCAATTTCTGGTACATGTGGCAGACCACCTTCGCCTTCCAGCCCTGGCACAGCGCGGTCGAGCTGAAGCGTTATCTGCACCGCTTCATGAACGAATTCCCGCGCATCGAGACCCTCGCCGGCGTCAAGCGCACCGTCTACAATCAGTATGACGCGATCGTGCGGCCGCTTGCCGACTGGCTGAAGCGGCAGGGCGTGCAGTTCGTGCGCGGCACGGGTGTCACCGACATGATGATCGAAGACGAGGGCGGGCGTGTGCGCGTGCGCCAGCTCACGCTCGACCGCGATGGCCGCACCGCCAACGTCCGGCTCGAGGATGGCGATCTCGTGTTCTTCCAGAACGGCTCGATGACCGACGCGTCGAGCCTCGGCTCCATGACGGAGCCGGCTCCGCGCCTGACCAAGAAAGACAGCCGGGGCTGGGCGCTCTGGGAAAGCATCGCAAAGGGACGTCCCGAATTCGGCAATCCGGCGGCGTTCAACGCCTCGATTCCCGAATCGTACTGGCTGTCCTTCACCGTCACCTGCCGCGACCCGCGCTTCTTCGACCAGATGGAAGCGTTCTCCGGCAACAGGGCCGGTACCGGCGGACTCGTCACGTTCAAGGATTCCAACTGGCTGATGTCGGTCGTGCTGTATCACCAGCCGCATTTCACGGGCCAGCCGAAGGACGTGCAGGTGTTCTGGGGCTACGCGCTCCATCCGGACCGCGTCGGCAATTTCGTGCCGAAGCCGATATCGGAGTGCGGCGGTGCCGATATCCTGAAGGAGCTCTGCGGCCACCTGAATTTCGATGCCGCCGTGTTCGAGGATGCGACCTGCATTCCCTGCCGCATGCCCTACATCACCAGCATGTTCATGCCGCGCACGGCAACCGACCGGCCGCTGCCGGTGCCGAAGAACGCGATCAATCTCGCCTTCGTCAGCCAGTTCGTCGAGATCCCGGATGACGTCGTGTTCACCGTCGAATATTCGGTGCGCGCCGCGCAGATGGCGGTCTATCAGCTCATGAAGGTCGATCGGCCGGTACCGCCGGTGACCCGTCACGACAAATCGCTCGCGGTGATCTTCGCGACGCTGGAGAAGGCGTTCGCGTGAGCGATGCCGCTACTTGAACGGGTCCTGGATCGACGGCGAGGATTGCCGGATGCGGCGGACGCTGACCGGCTTGCCGTCGGAGACGAACAGCAGCTCGTAGCTGCGGCCCTCGCTGTCGGTCGCCGAGCAGGTGACGTCGTTCACCTTCCTGGCGGCGAAATTGCCGGTCTGGCGGCAGATGCCGGTGGAGGCTTGCTCGGCCGGCACCGGCAGGCCGTCGATCTTGGGCCGGTCCTTGGAATTGAGCAGCATGCGGTCGATCGGCAGCTCGTAGGAATTGTCGTCGGCGCGCTTGCCGTTCTCGCCCGAGAACGACACGACGTGGTTCGCGTCTGAGGGATCGTCGACGGCGACCGCGAAATTGACCCGGCCCTTGTCGCCATGGGCGTAGGCCACCGTCTTGCAGGCGTAGGTGCGCCCGGCGACCTTCAGCGTCTTGCAGCGGCCGGACATCAGCGCCAGCAGGTCGATGAAGGCATTTTGCTGGGGCGGATTGTTGACCGGGATCGGGGCGGAAGTCTCGGCAAAACAAGGACTTGCGAGAGCAATGAGGGTTGCAGCCAGAACCGGTCGGCGGAGGCGCATCTTGGGGCTCGCGTGCCAGGGGGCCACGGAAAAGGTCCGTCCAATAACCATCGAACCGCAAATTGGTTGCGATCCCGTTTGCTTCGCCAAGCCCGCCTGGAATACCACCGCACCACCCATCGGCGATTAGCCCCCGATCGCCCATCCCGTCCTAGCAGGCACTTGCTGCCAGGCCGATGTTTTTTTCGTGGCAGAGCCGAGCATTACGCGGCCTGCTTCATGGTCCGCGCAAATGCCGGGTAAGTCTCAGCGAGTTCGTCGAGAACTTTGCCGCGCAGCAGCGCCAGGGTCGCGGCGTCGGGCCGTTGCGTTTCGCGCACCGCCTCCGGCTCGGCATAGTCGAAGCCGGTATTGTCCCGGATGTCGGCCGGGGTGAAGGGCGGGTGGACCGAGCGCAGGGAGAAGCCGCCCACCTCACGATTGAAGTCGAACAGCGCCATGTTGGTCAGGAGCGCATGCGGTCCGCCCCGCCGTGGGACGTCCGGCGTGATCGCCCGCGCGCTGACGAAATCGGCCTTCGGCACCAGCACGCGCGGGGTGTGCTCCTCGCGAAACAGGATCACGCGCGGAATGAGATGATAGAGATAGGCTGAACCGAACGAGCCGGGCCAGCGCACGCTGCTGGTGGGATAATCGCCGGTGCCGACCAGGTTGATGTTGCCTTCGCCGTCGATCTGGCCGCCGCCGAGAAAGAAGGCGTCGACCCGGCCTTGCGCCGCGCAGTCGAACAGCTCGATGCCGCCATTGGTGAAGAAATTATGCTTCTGCGATCCCAGGATCGAGATGCGCACCGGCGGCTTGCCGTCGCGTTCGTTGCGCGCGCGCAGCAGCATCGCGCCTGCCGCGGGGATCGGCGATGACGCGCCGACCGCGACGTGACGGATGCCATCGAGCAGGTCGGCAATGGTGGCGATCAGGATTTCGCGCCGTTCGCGCTCAGTCGACATCAGGCCGCCTGCTTGCGATGCGACAGGAAAGCCGAGAGATAGGCGCGAAAGCCGTCCTCGCTGCGTGCCATCGCCGCATAGCGTGCGACCTCGGCTTCGTCGGCCGGATATTCGTCCCACAGCGCCAGCGGCCAGGCGCCGCGCGCGGCGACTGCGATGGTGTCGACATAGAGCGAGGGCAGCACGCCGGCGGCCGAGTCTTCCGTGTCCAGCAGATTGCGGTCGACGATGCGTTCCACGGTGACCAGCGTGCGCTTGGCGGCATAGGCGAGGTTGGCGAGCTCGCGGTGGCGGCCGATGCGGACATTGCCGGCGCGGTCGGCCTCGGGCGCATGAAACAGCGCGACGTCAGGCGAGATCGCGGGCACCACGACCACCTTGCGCGCCTCGCCGACCGGGCTGTCGATCACCCGCCAGTCCGGCCGCACGTTGAGGAGATCGCTGCCGATGATGCCGGCGATCGGCATGAACGGCACGCCCTTCTGCGCGGCGAGCAGGCCGGCGAAGATCGCGGGACAGGTGGAGTCGCGTAACGTGAAGGCACCGCTCTTGACGCCCGATACGAAGCGTGGCGCGGCGCCGGCCTCGCCCAGCGACACCGCGCTGGTTTCGAGCGAGGCGATGGCGCCGGCGCCGATCAGGAGATCGGCCTGGAGGCCGGAGACCGGCACGCAGATCAGGCCGAGATCACGGATACCGGCCTCTAACAGCGCCGCGGTCGCCGCCATCGCGACGCCGGAGCTGTCGACGGGAATGGCCAGCGATTGCCTCGGCGCAATGCGCGCGACCAGCGCCTCCAGCGCAACGATCTCGGTCATGGGCATCCTCCCGTCTGTTTTCCTCATCCTGCCTCAGGCCGTCGTCGCCTGCCAGCGCGTATCGCGAAGGGAGGGTCGGCGGTGCAGACGGGCATCGAGCAAGGTGCGGGCGCGCGGCAACTCGCCGCCGCGCATCAGGGCAACGATAAAAGTGTCCTCGATCAGCTCGCGCTGGGCGTGGCTGCCGCCGATGCGCACCACCTCCTCGAGGACAGGCGCCAGCGTTTGCACGCATGAGGCGTAATCCTCATCGGCAAAGGCTGCGAGCGCGCGGCAGATCGCCGGCACCACGGGGCCGGCCGGCAGCTTGCCGTCGCCGAGCCGCTGCTCGATCACGGCAAGCCGCGCGGCCAGCGCCTCGCGGTTTTGCGTCGCCGCCGCGAACAGCGCCATGTGAACGTCGGCGAAGGCCAGGCTCGATTTCGGAAACAGCTTTTGCGCGGCAGCGTCGGCATCGAGCCAGAGCGCCTTCGGGACCGCGTGGCCGTACGCCGACAGGCGCCAGAGCAGCGAGGCGGCGTCGGTGACGACGTTGAGCGGCGGCGCCTGCGTGGCGGAAGGCTGGAGCACGTCGGCATAGATCGCAAGCGCCCGCGCCGCATCGCCATGCTCGAGGGCGCCGAGCGCCTGATGCCAGCGGATATGGCCGTGCAGAATCCCTGCGCGGTCGTAGGTCGGAATCCATTCGTCGACGAGGCGGTCGGCCGCTTCGATCGAGCCGTCCTCGAACATCGCATGCAGCACGGCGTGGGCGGCATGCGCGTTCGCCCGGCGCAGGTCAAAACCGCGCTCGGTGACGGCGCGGCCGCGCGCGACGTCGCCGTTCTCGGTCATGGCCCAGCCGGACATGGTGAGGAACCACCAGTCCTCGCCATAATGCTGCGCGATGCGCTCGCACAGCTCATGCCGCGCGCGGTCGTGATCGGCCATGCCTGAGAAGGCGAACAGGCCGAAGGCGCCGAGCGGCAGCGACAGCACGACGGCATCGCGTGGCCAGGCCTCGACGTGCTTCAGCGTCGATGCGGTCGCTTCGGGGAGCCGGCCCTCGATGGCCAGCGCCAGCGTCTCGACATGGGAGCGCTCGCGCTCGGTGCCGCGCCTGGCGACGAGCTCGCGCGCCATCGCCGCCTTGCTTCGTGCGAGATCGCCCTGCTGGTAGAACGCATGCACGCGGGCGCGGGCAATGTGCGGAAGCGCGAAATCCGGGTCGGCCGCGATCGCGCGTTCCAGCGTCTCCGCCGTGCGGGTCCAGCCCGCGAGCATGAGGTCGACGCCCTCGCGATAGGCGGAGGCCGCCTCGTCTGAAAAAGTGGAGAGCGGCAGGCCGTAGCGGTCTTCGTGAGGCATCGTCGTCTCCCTCTCAAATCGTCCGCGCGCGGCGTCCTTCGATCGGATAGGCCGGGTCGTTGTAGCCCGGCGTCGAGGGATGGCCCGGCACGACCAGCCGGTCGATCAGCGCTTCGTCATCGGCGGTGAAGCGATAGTCGGGCGCGCTGATGTAGCCGTCCCACTGCTCCTCGGTGCGGGGACCTGCGACGATCGAGGAGACGAAGGCGGAGTTCAGCACCCAGGCGACGGCGAACTGGCCGGCGGTGATGCCTTTCTTCTCGGCGTGAGTCTTGATCTCCTGGGCGAGCTTGAGCGATTCCGGCCGCCATTCGGTCTGCATCATGCGGGTGTCGTTGCGGCCCGCGCGCGTCTCCTTGTCCGGGGCGGCATCCGGCTTGTACTTGCCGGTGAGCACGCCGCGCGCCAGCGGGCTATAGGGCACGATGCCAAGGCCGTAGTAAGAGCAGGCCGGAAAATGCTCGACCTCGGGCATGCGGTTCATGGCGTTGTAATAAGGCTGGCTCACCACCGGTCGGTCGATGCCGAGCCGGTCGCAGATGTTGCAGATTTCGGCGACGCGCCAGGCGCGGTAGTTTGAGACGCCGAAATAGCGCACCTTGCCCGCACGGATCAGATCGCCCATCGCGCGCACCGTCTCCTCCAGCGGCGTCGCATGGTCTTCCTTGTGCAGATAATAGATGTCGATGTGGTCGGTGCCGAGCCGTTTCAGGCTCTCGTCGGCGGCCTGCAGCACCCAGCGCCGCGACAGGCCGACGCGATTGGGATCGTTACCCATGGGGTTTGCAAGCTTCGTCGCGAGCACCCAGGCGTGGCGGTTGCCGGCGATGGCGCGGCCGACGACCTCTTCGGAGGCGCCTTTCGAATAGGCGTCCGCGGTGTCGATGAAGTTGATTCCGGCCCCATGCGCCTTGTCGATGATCCGCTTCGATGCGGCCTCATCGGTCGGCCCGCCGAACATCATGCTGCCCAGACAGATCGGCGATACTTTCAGGCCGCTGCGGCCGAGCTGGCGGTACTGCATGGGCTGTTTCCTCAACGCTATCGGAGACGCCAGCATAGCCAGCTACTGCGGTCATTGCGAGCGCAGCGAAGCAATCCAGAGATGCGTCCTCCGCTGTCATCGTCCGCCTTGTGCGCACTTGCGCAC
This sequence comes from Bradyrhizobium xenonodulans, assembly GCF_027594865.1. Lineage (NCBI taxonomy): Bacteria > Pseudomonadati > Pseudomonadota > Alphaproteobacteria > Hyphomicrobiales > Nitrobacteraceae > Bradyrhizobium > Bradyrhizobium xenonodulans. The sequence goes on along the minus strand of NZ_CP089391.1, from coordinate 7,707,079 downwards.
AAGGCGGGGAATGACAGCAGAGCGCGAAGCTACGCCGGCCCCTTCAAGATCTTGAACACGCCGTTCGCCATCACGATACAGCGATCATCCACCGTCACCTCGGTGCTCATGAAGATCAGGCTGCGGGTCGAGCGCACCACGCGGGGGCGGGAGATCAGGATGTCGCCGATCTTGCCGGCTTCGACGAAATGGGTGTCGAGCTGCACCGTCGCCATGAACTCCTTGCCGGAGACGTAGCGGGCGGTCATGCCGCAGGTGCGGTCCGCGAATGTCATCATCACGCCGCCCTGGACCATGCCGCGGCGGTTGTGATGCTTGTCCTCGGTGGCGAGCGCGAATTCGTACTGGCCGTCGACCTCGCGCTCCCACAGCGGGCCGATCAGGTGCATGAAGCCCGTGGTCTCCAGGACGCTCCAGCCGTCTGATTTGAGCCTTGCGGCGGCCTTGTTGGTCATGTCGTCGTCCGTTGCTGTGCGGGCCTTGCGATTTCATTTCATCGGGGCCGGACGTGGTGTAGTCAAGCATGATGAGACCGTTCGACGATGCCACACGGCGGAATATCGCAGGCGCCTGCGCGGCCTTCACGCGCCTGCCGGAGGATGACGCGTCATCGGCGCTGAAGCGCGCTGCCGTGGCGGTCACGCTGACCGCGGCACGCGAAGGCGATGACACCGCGTTCCTGCTCACATTGCGCGCATCGCATCTGCGCGCCCACCGCGGCCAATGGGCCCTGCCGGGCGGACGCTGCGATGCCGGCGAGACGCCGGTCGAGGCGGCGCTGCGCGAGCTCGAGGAGGAGCTGGGCCTTCGTCTCACGAGCGCGGAGGTGCTCGGCACGCTCGACGATTATCCGACCCGTTCGGGCTATCTGATCACGCCGGTCGTGGTCTGGGCCGCCGATAGTGGCGCGATCCGGCCCAACCCCGAGGAGGTCGCATCCGTCCATCGGATCGCGCTCGACACGATCGAGCGCGAGGAGGCGTTCGATTTCACCGCAATTCCCGAAAGCACGCGCCGCGTGATCCGCTTCCATCACCAGATGAGCCTGATCCACGCGCCGACGGCGGCGCTGATCTACCAGTTCCGCGAGGTGCTGGCGGGACGGCACACCCGCGTCACCGAGCTGGAACAGCCGGTGTTCGCCTGGAAATAATGATGGTAAACGGCGCGTTAACGTGACGGTTACCGGATGCCTGCTAAGACGGCAGCATGCATCATTCGATTCGACATAGCCTCGCGCTGGTTCCATTCGCGCTCGTTCTGCTCACGCCCGCCGCACGCGGCGGCGAAGCCGATGCGTTGCCGCCTGCCGTCCGCGATGCCAAGGCCCAGCTGCTGTCGCAGTTCTTTGCGCAAGGTGGCGCCTCGCCGGCCGTGCTCGAATATCGCCGCAAGCTCGCGGAATACCAGGCGGCGCGCGCCGCCTTCGACGCCGAGGCCGGCGCCTATTGGAGCCAGATCTCGGAGAAGCGGAAAGGCCGCAACGCCAAGCGGCGCGGCGGACAGCAGATCACGCTTGATGACTACGTGCTCGAGCATCCGCCGCTCTACAACGGTCCGAAGCGGCCGGTGAATCCGGAGCCGGAGGAAACGCCGGAGCGCCCGACCAAAAAGCCGATCCCCGTGGTCGCCGATCTGCTGCGCGCGGCGCAGGAGCTCTACCAGTTCACACCGCAGCGGCCCTCCAGCGAGGTCGAGTTCAAGCGCGCCTATGCGCGCTACGCGCTGGCAAATGGCCTGACGCGCGAGCAGGCGGTGCGGGTCTACTCGTTCGAGACCGGCGGCACCGGCAGCTACGACGTGCAGGCGGGCATCGAGCATGGCGGCAAGCGCGCGATCTCGACCGCGATGGGCTACAACCAGCTCCTGACCACCAACAGCGTCGAGCTGCTGGCCGAGCAGGGCCACGAGCTCATTCGTGCGCTTTCGGAGAAGGTGGCGCGGACCTCGGGCCCGGCGCGTCAGGCGCTCGAACACAAGCTCGGTGTGCTCAAGAAGATGGTCGCGCATGCGAAGGCGGTGCCCGACACCTGGTCGGAGCACGAGAAGATCGGCAACACCGCGCAAGGCTGGGCCATGCATGCGATGGTGCTCGACATCGATATCGGCCCGATGCTGCAGACCCACAAGCTGCTGACGTCCGTGCTGTTCGCCCGCACCAAGGGCTACAGCCGTCCGCTCACCGCGGCCGAGCTCGAGATGATGAACCTCACCGGCGACGGCACCGGGCTCGACATGGTGACGATGCCGCAAGCGATGCGCGAGCAGGTGCCGACCTCGAACTTCTTCCAGCGCGGCGGCTATGAGCGCAACCCGGTCGCGATCCGCCACAACACGGTGGCCAAGCTGCTCGCGGTGACGGATACGCGGATGGACTCGAACAGCAACAATGCCGGCGCGCGGGAGCTGGCGGGCGCGTTCTAGAGCATGATCCGGAAAAGTGCGAAGCGGTTTTCCGAAAAGATCATGCTCAAACAACAACCTAAAGCGCGATGACGATTCATCGTGATCTCATCGCGCTTTAGGCGATGACCTCGAGGGCGGCCGCTACGCCGCCCCGATCAATATCCCCACCGCCAGCACGATGGCGCCGCCGAGCACGATCTGGAACACCGCCTGCAAGAACGGCGTGTCCATGTAGCGCGCGCGGATGAAGGCGATTGCCCACAATTCGAAGAACACGACCACGCCGGCGATTCCCGTCGCGATCCAGAATGCATTGGCCCAGCTGTCGGGCACGAGATACGGCAGGGTGTGGCCGAGCCCGCCGAGCGTCGTCATCACGCCGCAGGTGATGCCGCGCAGCCATGGCGAGCCGCGCCCGCTGAGCAATCCGTCGTCGGACAGCGCCTCGGCAAAGCCCATGCTGATGCCGGCGCCGATCGAGGCGGCAAGGCCGACCAGGAACGCCTGCCAGTTCTGGTGCGTGGCGAAGGCGGCCGCGAACAGCGGCGCCAGCGTCGAGACCGATCCGTCCATCAGGCCTGCGAGGCCCGGCTGCACATATTGCAGCACGAACATCCGCCGCCGCGTGCGGTCTTCCTCGGCGCGCACGTCGGGCTTGAGGATCTCGTCGGTCAGCGCGACGGCGCGGTTCTCATGTTGCTTCTCCTCTTCGGCGAGATCACCGAGCAGGCGGCGCACGCCGACATCCTCGGCCTGCTCGGCGGCGCGCGCGTAGAACCGCTCGGCCTCGAGTTCCATGGTCTCGACCTCCTTGCGGATCGTGTCGAGCGGCAGATTCTTGGTCAGCCAGATCGGACGGCGGCGGAGAAAGCCTTTGACGTCCTCGCGGCGGATCGGCGGCAGGTGCTGGCCGAAGCGCTCTTCGTAGAGCTTGAGCAAGCGATGCCGGTGGCCGCGTTCCTCCTCGGCCATCTCCTCGAATATTTTTGCCGTGTCCGGGTAACGCTCGCGGAGGTCCTCGGCAAAGCTCATGTAGATGCGACTGTCCTCCTCCTCGGAGGCAATCGCGACCGCAAGCACCTCGCGCTCGGTCAGATCGGCAAAAGTCTTCACGACGGCCCTGTTCCAATAGTTTAGAATTATTCTAAACTATATAGGCCGCCGCAGTTCCCGGGTCAAATCAGGCGGCGCGGGCCTTCATCAGGAAATCGAGCAGGAGCCGGCCGACCTCGGCCGGCTGCTCCTGCTGCACCCAATGGCCGGCGCCGTCGACGAGATGGCAGCCGAGCATCTTCGTGCATCCGCGTCCCTGCATCGCCTCGAACACGCCGGGGCGCTGATAGGTGCCCCAATCCTGCTTGCCCGAGATGAAGCAGGAGGGCACGTCGATGCTGCGGCCCGCAAACAGCTGCATCTCGCTGTTGAGCATGCCCGACGTGCCGTAGCGATACCATTGCAGCCCGCCCTGGAATCCGGTGCGGCCGTATTCGGCGCTGTAATAGGCAAGGTCGCTGTCAGGCAGCCATTGGTTGGCGGCGATCGCGGCGGGCGAGGGCATCTCTTTCGCAACTGTCTCCGCCATCGTCTCGTGCAGGTCCATCACGTAGTAGGTCGGCAGTTTTGCGAGCTCACCCGCCGACCACGATGTCAGCGGATAAGGCCTGTTGTCGGTCCAGTCCGCGCTCTTGTGATGGTAATAGGCGCGCAGGAAATCATGCACGCCCTGCGGCGCGTGCTGCATGTCGGCGTTGGCAGGGCGTGTCGCATAGTACCATTGATAGTGTTTTCGCGGGCGCGGCAGCGCGGCGAGCTCGCGATGCACGGGGTCCTCTGCAGCTGGCTTGGCCGGCGCATCAACCGTGTTGAAGGGCAGAGTTGGCGCGCCGCCGAACGGTGCGCTCATCAGCGCCACCGAGCGAAACACGTCGGGCCGGATCAGCGCGCACCACGCCGCGACCGGGCTACCGAAATCATGCCCGACCAGATCGACCTGCCTGTAGCCGAACGCCGACACCAAAGCGAGCGCGTCGCGCACCAGGTTGAGAAGCGAGAACGGCGTGAGATCGCCGTCGTAATCGGCAGTCCATCCCGTGGTGCGGCCATAGCCGCGCTGGTCCGGCGCGATCACGTGATAGCCGGCCGCGCTGAGCGCTGGCATCACCTTGCGCCAGGAGAAGGCAAGCTCGGGAAAGCCGTGCAACAACAGGATGCAGGGCCGCCCCTTGGTTTCGAAGCCGGCTTCCAGCACATGCATGCGCAAGCCGTTGATGCCGTCGACGGTGCGCGAGCGGATGCCGGCGGGCAGGGGAATGTCGGGGAGCGTTGTCATCTTTTCTCTCCACTCGGGCGGAATCGTAGGGTGGGCAAAGGTGCGCACTTCGCGCACCGTGCCCACCAACTCTTCGCAACGCGTCCGGAATGGTGGGCACGCTTCGCTTTGCCCACCCTACGGCACTTCCTTAAACCGACGCACACACGAACCCGCTGCCCTTGCGCCGGATCTTTCCCACCGACGGCGAAGGAAAATGCGCGGTGCAGCACAGCGTGTCGGTGTCGCAATAGCGTTCCAAAAAGCTGCGGCGCGTCTTTGCGGCTTGCGCCTGATCGACGTCGAACTTCATCGACAGCTCCGGATAGTGCGTCTGCAACGGTGAGTGGATCAGATCGCCGGAGAACACCGCATCGTCCTTGCCGCGTCCGATGGTGAAGGCGACATGACCCGGCGTGTGGCCAGGTGTCGGCAGGATGCGAATGTGATCGCCAATCTGGTGGTCGTTGCCGACGAGCTCGTGGCGCCCCGCCTCGACCACCGGCAGCACGCTGTCGGCGAAGGGCGGCACCTCGGCCTTCGCGTTCTGCGCGGTCCAGTAGTCGAATTCCTGCCTGGCAAAGACGTAACGCGCCTTAGGGAAGGTCGGCACCCAGCGGCCGTTCTCAAGCCGGGTGTTCCAGCCGACGTGATCGACATGCAGATGCGTGCACATGACAAAGTCGATGTCGTCCACCGAGACGCCGGCAGCGTTGAGCCCGCGCAGATAGGTGTCGTCGGTTTTCATGTGCCATTTCGGCCGCTGCGGACGCGGCTTGTCGTTGCCGATGCAGCTGTCGATCAGGATGGTGTGATGCGGCGTCTTCACCACATAGGACTGGAAGCAGAGGATCAGGGTGTCCTGGTCGTCCAGCGCCTTGGCCTCGCGCATCCACGCCCGGTTTTCGGCCAGAACTTCCGGCGTCAGGCCGGGAATGAACTCCAGCGCCGGGAAGAACGGGGCTTCCTGCTCGATGACACGATGGATGGTGAGATCGCCGACCGTGTATTTCAGGCTCATGTTTGCTTCCCTTGGTATCAATGCGCGTCGCGCACGGATGGAATGACGATATTGGAGAGGATATCGATGGCGGCCAGGCCTTCCTTTGGCTGGCCGTACTGCGCGGCTGTGGTCATCATGACGAGATCAAGCTCCGGCACGACGAAGATGCGTTGGCCGCCCCAGCCGAAGGCGCCGATCCATTTGATCTCCTTGTCGCCGACCAGCGAGCGTCCAATCCACCATTGATAGCCATAAAACAGCGTGCCGCCGAAATAGCCGACTGCCTGGAAGCGCGGCGTGATCGATTGCGCGATCCAGTCGGCCGAGACGATCTGCCGGCCGTTCCACTGGCCGCGGTTGAGCACAAGCTGGCCGATCTTGGCCGCATCACGCGGCCGCAAGCGCAGGCCCGAGGCCGCCGCGATCTTGCCGTTCTTGTAGGGCTTCCATTCGACATCAGTGATGTCGAGCGGCTGAAACAGCGCCTCGCGCGCGAACGCCTCCAGCGGCTTTCCCGAGACGCGCTCGACGATGTTGCCGAGTAGCTCCGTGCCGCCGCCATTATAGGTCCATAGCGTATCCGGCGGTGCTGCGACTGGTCGCGATAACACATAGCCGAGCGGATCCGGCTCGGTGACGAGATGCGGCTCATCGTTTTTAGGATCGGTCCAGGCTCGCGCCTCGTCCCATGTGATGCCGGATGACATCGTCAGCAGATGGCGGAGCGTGACGGCGTCCCATCCCGGCTGCTTCACTGCTGTGTAGTCGGGAAAGAATTTCAGAACGGGCTCATCGACGCCGGCGATGAGCTTGCGGTCGATCGCAATTCCAATCAGCAGTGAGGTCACGCTCTTGGATGCCGAGCGCATGTCGTGCTTCGTCGTTGCGGTGAATTCGTATTGGCCATCCGCCTGTCCCCAGGGCTGGTCGTAGCCAGCAAAATACTGCTCGAAGACGAGCTTGCCATGCCTGACGACGACGACCGAATGGACCGCGGTTGACCGCTGCCCGAGCCGCGCGGCGATGGTGCAAAGCTGCGCGCCATCCATGCCGACACTGTCGGGCGAGGTGATCTTCCAGCCATCGTCGATTGGTGACGGCGATCCGCAGGCCTGGTTGGGTTGTCCAGGGGACACGCTCTCGGCCCGTGGGTGGGCGGCGGAGACGGAGAGCGCGAACGCGAGGCTCGCGCCGAAGATTGTGAGACGGGAGAGGCGATCACGCATCGTCATTCTCCCTGTCGCCGCTACGCGGCCGGCGGCACCGAGATCTTGACGGAGGGCCTCTCCAGCATCTTCTGGTGGAAGGCGTCGAGCTTCGGATAGGCCTTGCGCCAGCCGCAATCGGCGAAGCGGAAGTCGGCATAGCCGAGCACGCAGACGAGGCCGATCTGCGAGATGTCGAACGGGCCGTTCAGGACATCGGGCATGTTCTCGAAGCGCGCCATGCCGGTCCAGGCCCGGTTCCAGTGGTCGTCCGACCACGCCTGCCATTGCAGGCCCTGCGGCCGCACCATTTTCTCGTAGCGGCACAGCAGCATGGAATCGAGCATGCCGTTGATCAGCGAGTGATTGGTCTTGGCCTTCCAACGGCGCGGACCGTAATCCGGGATCAGGCTGCCGCCGGCCATCTCGTTGAGATATTCGACGATGACGTAGGAATCCAGAATGACATCGCCGTCATTGGTGATCAGCACCGGCAGCTTCTTCAGCGGCGTGATCTTCGAATAGTCCTCGTTGACCGTGCCCGGTGCGACGGTTGCGGGCGTCAGCTCGATCTTGTCGATCAGCCCGAGCTCGATCGCGGCGATACGCACCTTGCGGGCAAAGGGCGAGGCGGGGGAGAAGGAGAGTTTCATGGGAATATCCTGCGGGTGACCGGCAGTTATTTTCGTCATTGCGAGCGAAGCGAAGCAATCCAGGCTGTCTCTGTGGAATTAGTCTGGATTGCTTCGTCGCTTCGCTCCTCGCAATGACGGGGAGAGGGCGGGGGCCTTACGCCACGATGATCTCCTGCCTCTGCTCGCCGAGGCCTTCGATGCCCAGCGTGACGACGTCGCCGACATTGAGGAAGGTCGGCGGCTTCATGCCGAGGCCGACGCCGGGCGGCGTGCCGGTGGTGATGATGTCGCCCGGCAGCAGCGTCATGAACTGCGAGACATAGGAGATGCACTTGGCCATCGAGAAGATCATGGTCTTGGTCGAGCCGGTCTGGCGGCGCTGACCATTGACGTCGAGCCACATCGACAGATTCTGCACATCCTTGATCTCGTCCTTGGTGGCGAGCCACGGGCCGACCGGGCCGAACGTGTCGTGCGACTTGCCCTTGGTCCACTGGCCGAGGCGCTCGGTCTGGAAGGCGCGCTCGGAGACGTCGTTGCAGACGCAGTAGCCGGCGACGTAGTCCAGCGCGTCCGCTTCCGAGACATACTTGGCGCGGGTGCCGATGATCGCGGCGATCTCGACCTCCCAGTCGAGCTTGGTCGAGCCGCGCGGCTTCTCGACCGCGTCGTTCGGGCCGGACAGCGAGGTGTTCGCCTTCATGAAGATGATCGGCTCGGTCGGGATCGCTGCTCCCGTTTCCTTGGCATGGTCGCTGTAATTGAGGCCGATGGCGACGAATTTCGAGATGCCGGTGACAGGCGCGCCAAAGCGGGGCTTGCCGGAGACAGCGGGCAGCGAGGCGGGGTCGAGGCCCGCCAGCTTCTTCAGGCTGTCAGGCGAATAAGCTTCGCCCGTGAGGTCCTTCACATGCGCCGACAGGTCGCGCAATTGACCGGATTTGTCGATCAGGCCGGGCTTTTCCGCACCCTTTTCGCCATAACGAACAAGCTTCATTCTCGTTTCTCCCTGGGATGGACCGATCGGTTGAACAGCTTCATGGAACAGGGCGGCGGGAAATTCAACCGCTCAGAGCGGGGTGCATTGCAGCCCCTCTTTTGTAGGGTGGGCAAAGGCGCATAGCGCCGCGCCCACCGGTTCTTTTAGCGCCCCCTGAATGGTGGGCACGCTTCGCTTTGCCCACCCTACGGCAGCATCATCCCAGCGCCACGAACCTGAACGCGTCCCCATCCCGCTTGATATGTCCGGCCGAATAATGCCCGCCGATCACCAGCGTCGGCGTGTCGGCAAAGCGCGAGAACACCTTGCGCCGGGTTGCCGCCGACTGCGCGGGATCGCTATCGACGAGCGAGCTCCAGTCGAGATGGGCCATCTGGCAGGGATGATGGGCGACGTCGCCGGTGAGCAGGCCCTGCTCGCCGCCGGACTCGATCAGGACGCTCATGTGCCCGGGACTGTGGCCGGGGGTCGGGATCAGGCTGATCTCCTCGCAGAGCCGGTGGTCGCTCGGGATCAGCTCGGCCTGGCCGGCATCGACGACCGGCTTCACGGAATCGTCGAACACCGCGACCTTGTCGGGCTCGGCGGTGTAATCGCGCCAATACTCATATTCGGTCTTGCCGAACAGATAGCGCGCCTTGGGAAATGTCGGCACCCATTTGCCGCCGACGAGCATCGTGTTCCAGCCGACATGGTCGACATGAAGATGCGTGCACAGCACGGTGTCGATGCTGTCAGGGGGAAAGCCCGCCGCTGTCATGGTCTCCAGAAACGGCGTGCTGCGGTTATTCCAGACCGGGACGCTGCGGCCCTGCTTGTCGTTGCCCAAGCCCGTATCGACCACGATGCGGCGCGTCGGTGTTTCGACCACCAGCGAATGGATCGACATTTTCAGCCGGCCCTCTTCGGTGGCAAAATGCGGCATCAACCAGGGCAGCTTCCGGATTTCGTCGTTGGTCGCTGCCGGCAGGATGAAGCGGGTCGAGCCGACCGTCTCCATTTCCACGATCCTGGTGATCTTGACGTTGCCGACCGTCCAGTGCATGCGGTGCGCCCTCAATTTTCTTGCTTTCGCGAAAGATGCGGCCTTCCGCCGTCGAAGGCAATGGATCATCTGTCGCGATGTTGCGTTATCGCAGGAACCCGGACCAGCAAGAACCACGATCCAAGGGGAAACCCATGCCAGAGCTCGCCATTTCTGCCGAGAAAGTCGCCTTCATCATCGAGAAGGCGCGCGAATTCGACGTCAAGGAAGCCGCGTCCGATCCGGACTCGGGGTCCAACCCTTCCGACGATGACGAGATCGACGTGCTGGAGGACACCAATTCCGATCCGGTCGCAGCCGAGCTCTCCGGCTTCATCCATGCGCTGAACGAGGACGAGCAGCTCGACCTCGTCACGCTGATGTGGCTCGGACGCGGCGATGGCGACGTAGAGGAGTGGGACGATTTGCGCGCCCGCGCTATCGAGGCGCGCGCCGAATACAAGGCGCCCCGGCGCGAAGCGGTGAAATATCTGCTGGGCGAGCCGATGTTGGGCGACTTGTTGGCCGACGGCATGGACGAACTCGGCATTGACTGGACCGACGAGCGGACGACACCCGTCGTATGAGCAGCTAGCGCGCGCAATCGACGATCACGGTGCCGAGCTTGTCGCCCTTCTCGACGGCGAGATGTGCCTGCGCCGTGTCCGATAGCGCGAATTGCGCCGCGACATTGTGGATGCGTGGCCCCGCTGCCAGCCACTTTGTGAGGTCGGCTTGCGCGGCGGCGAGCAACGTCGGCGGCAATGCGAACAGCACCAGCGCACGCAGGTTGATGCACTTTTCCATCAGTTCGCGCATCGGCACCGTGGGTGTGCGGTTGCCGTTGGTGGCATAGACCGCAATGGTCGAATTGACCGCCATCAGCTTCAGCGTGGTTGCGATGTTGCCGCCGAAATCGACATCGACTACATGATCGACACCGCGGCCGCCGGAGAAGGCAAGGGCCTTTGCGACGGCGTCCTCGTCCTTATAGTTGACCACGAGATCGGCGCCCGCCCGCCGCGCCTGCTCGCCCTTCATCGCCGAGCTGACGGTCGCGATCACCTGCGCGCCACCCCATTTGGCGAGCTGTACCGCATAGTGCCCGACCGCGCCGGCACCTCCGGTGACGAGCACGGTCTTGCCGACGATCGGCCCATCCGCAAACAGCGAGCACCACGCGGTCATCGCGGGAATGCCGAGTGTGGCGCCTTGCGCGAAAGAAAGATTGTCCGGCAACGGCGTCACCAACTGCTCGGCGAGCGCGATATATTCGGCCGCCGTGCCGAAGGCGCGGCCGTTGCGCTGGCCGTTGAACAGCCAGACGCGATCACCGACCTTGAAGCGCGTCACGCCATCGCCGACCTGGTCAACAAAGCCTGCGCCATCGCTGTTCGGGATCACGCGCGAAAATTCCATCGCGCGATAGCTGCCGCCGCGCCGGCCGACATCGGCCGGATTGACGCCGGAGGCTTCCAGGCGAATGCGAACTTCGCCTGGACCCGCGACCGGCGTCGCCATCTCACCATAGGTGAGAACGTCCGCCGCCGGTCCCGTCTGCTCGTACCAGACCGCTCTCATCTGGGGCCCGCTTTCCGAAGTTCGTGAACCATTGCTGCTACCTCGAACGCGAACTTCGGAAAGCGGGCCCCAGAAAGAAATCAAAAGCTCTAGTGCCGCTTATCGATTTGAAGCTCCTGAAAGGACGCGCGGCCTACACCGCAGGAGCTTCAAATCGGCGGCACTAGAGCGTTCCGGGGAAAGCGCCGCCATCGAGCAGGATGTTCTGCCCGGTGATGAAGCCGGCCTTGGCGCCGCACAGGAACGCGCAGGCATAGCCGAATTCGTCGGGCTGGCCGAAACGGCCGGCGGGGTTGAGCTTGGCGCGCTCGGCCAGGATCTGCTCCGGCGTGACGCCACGCTTGTCGGCTTCGCCCTTCGCGGTGCTGGTCAGACGATCCGTCTCGAACGGGCCCGGCAGCAGGCCGTTGATGGTGACGTTGTTGATCACGGTCTTGCGCGACAGGCCGGCGATGAAGCCGGTGAGACCGGCGCGCGCGCCGTTGGAGAGGCCGAGGATGTCGATCGGCGCCTTCACCGCGGCCGAGGTGATGTTGACGATGCGGCCGAACTTGCGCGCCATCATGCCGTCCACCGTCGACTTGATCAGCTCGATCGGGGTGAGCATGTTGGCGTCGATCGCCTTGATCCAGTCGTCGCGGGTCCAGTTGCGGAAATCGCCGGGCGGCGGGCCGCCAGCATTGTTGATCAGGATATCCGGCTCGGGGCAGGCCTTCAGCACGGCCTCGCGGCCGGCGGGCGTCGTGATGTCGCCGACGATCTCGGTCACCTTGACACCAGGATAGGCCTTGCGGATTTCGTCGGCCGTCTTCTTCAAGGCTTCGGCGCCGCGCGCCGTCAGCGTGACGTCGACGCCGGCTTCGGCCAGCGAGATGGCGCAGGCGCGGCCGAGGCCCTTGCTGGATGCGCAGACGATGGCGCGGCGACCTTTGATCCCAAGATCCACAGTTTCACTCCCGTAATGTCAGGCAGGTTTTGGATGGCGGCTACTGTAGCCAAACCCGGTGGCCCTGATAAGGGATGGGCCCGCGTCAAAATGCATGGCGCGCGCTGCGGCGATGCAAATGCGGACTAGATGCGCCGTTCCTGCTTGAGGCGGTCGATCGCTGCGGCGGCCTCCGGCGGCAATGTCTTGAAGCCCATCCGGCCGGCGGCGGAGAACAACGGCCGCAGATGCGAGCCGGCGAGGAACGGCGGCTGGCGGTTGGCTGGCACGATCTGGTCGAACACCAGCACCAGCGTGGTGGCGACGAGACAGACCCTGACGGCGCCGAGCGCGGCGCCGCCGAGCCGGTCGCCGATGCCGGCCTCACGGATCGTGTCGCTCAGCGCGAGGCGACCGATATATCCGAACAGCATGCCGACCACCACGAAGATGCCGAAGAACCAGATCCAGTTCTGAAGGAACGGCGAATTCGGATTGCCGGCGACCTGCGGCACGATCAGCGGCATCAGCGCGACGGCGATGGGGGCGGCGAGGAGATAGGCGAGGATGGTCATGGCGCTGCCGAGCAGGCCCGTTCTGAAACCGAAGCCGATCGCGATGGCGAACGCCGCATAGACCGCGAGATCGAAACTGTTCATGAGCGTGAGCCCTGCCGGTGGAACGAATGAACGCCGGACCGATCATTCCGGTTTCAGATCGCTAAAATCGTCTGTATTGATGGGCTCCAAAAGCTCGGGAACAGTGTCATGTCAGACCTATTCGACGTCAGTCAAGAAACCATCCTCGTGACGGGCGCGAGCCAGGGATTGGGGCGGCAATTTGCCCGGGTTCTGGCGGCCAATGGCGCGGCGGTCGCACTCGCGGCGCGGCAGTCCGACAAGCTGAGGAGCCTGGAACAGGAGATCCGCGGCAAGGGCGGCCGCGCTGCCGCCGTCGCGCTCGACGTCACCGACACCGCGTCGATCGCGAAAGCGGTCGATGCCACGGAAGCCGCGCTCGGCCCGGTCACGGTGCTGATCAACAATGCCGGCATCGCGATCGAGAAGCTCGCGACCGAGCAGACCGAGGCCGATTGGGACGCCGTGATCGGCGCCAATCTCAAGGGCGCGTATTTCCTCGCGACCGAGGTCGCGCGGCGCATGATCGCGCGCAAGCAGGAAGGCAACATCGTCAACATCGCCTCCGTGCTCGGCACCGGCGTGCTCAAGGCGGTCTCGCCCTATGCGATCTCCAAGGCCGGCATCCTCCAGGCGACCAAGGCGATGGCGCTGGAGCTCGCCGGGCAAAACATCCGCATCAACGCGCTCGCGCCCGGCTATATCGACACCGAGATGAACCACGCCTTCTGGTCGACGCCGGCAGGTGAGCGACTGGCCAAGCGCATCCCGCAGCGCCGCGTCGGCGCCGAGTCCGATCTCGACGGCGCGATCCTGCTGCTGGCCTCGAAGGCGTCGCGGTATATGACGGGGAGCGTCATCACCGTCGACGGTGGTTTCCTGCTGACTTGAGCTCTTTCTTCACCGCGCCTCCGCTCGGATCATATCCGCCGCCTTCTCCCCGATCATGATCGTCGGCGCATTGGTGTTGCCGCCGATCAGCGTCGGCATGATCGACGCATCGACGACGCGCAAACCGTCCACGCCGTGCACCTTCAATGCCGGATCGACCACGGCCATCGCATCCGTGCCCATCTTGCAGGTGCCGACGGGATGATAGACCGTGTCGACGCGTTCGCGCAGGATGGCGCGGATGTCGTCGTCCGTTTTCACGCCAGCCGTGAACATGTCTTTCTTCTGCAACGCGCGCAGCGCAGGCGTCTCCATTAGCCGTCGCGTGGTCTTGAAGCCCGCCACCATCGCCTCGAGGTCCTCCGCCTCGCCGAGAAAGTTCGGATCGATCATGGGCGCGGCGAGCGGATCGGCGCTTTTCAGCCCTACGCTGCCGCGGCTCTTCGGCCGCAGCAGGCAGACATGGCACGAGAAGCCCGCCTCCTTGTGCTTTTTGCGGCCATGGTCGTCGAGCATCGCGATGACGAAGTGCAGCTGGATGTCGGGTACGTCGAGGTGGGCCTGCGTCTTCAGGAAGCCGCCGCACTCGGCGAAATTGGTGGTGATCAGGCCGCGTCGCTCGCGTCGGTATTGCCGGATGGCGCGGAGCAGGGACGGCAACCGGCCAAGCGATGCGTGAACGAAGTGCGGATAGTCCGAGGCGTAGACGAACACGAAATCCGGATGGTCCTGCAGATTGCGCCCGACGCCCGGTAAATGATGCACGACGCCAATGCCGTGCGTACGAAGGGCATCGCCATCGCCGATGCCCGACAACATCAGCAAGTGCGGTGACTGGAAGGCGCCGGCGGCGAGGATCACCTCGCGGCGGGCGCGCAGCTGCCTTGTCTGCTTGCCCTGCACATATTCGACGCCGACCGCGCGCCCGCCTTCGAACAGGATCTTTGTTGCGTGTGCCCCCGTCTCGATGCGCAGATTCGCGCGCTTGCCGATGTGGGGCTGCAGATAGGCGCGCGCCGCGCTCCAGCGCTCGCCCTTGTGCTGCGTCACCTGGTAGCTGCCGAGCCCTTCGTGGCCCTCTTCATTGAAGTCCTCGCGGATGCGGAACTGCGCCTCGCGCGCGGCCTGATGGAAGATGTCATGGATCGGATTGTTCGAGCGCAGCCTGTTGACGTGCAGCGGGCCGCCCTTGCCGTGATACGCGCCGTCGAAATCGGCGTTGTTCTCCGAGCGCTTGAAATAGGGCAGCACGTCCGCGTACGACCAGCCTTCATTGCCGAGCGAGGCCCAGTGGTCGTAGTCCCATTTGTGGCCGCGGATGTAGACCATGGCGTTGATCGCGGAGGAGCCGCCGAGGCCCTTGCCGCGCGGTTGATAGCCGATACGGCCGTTCAATCCCTTCTGCGGCACGGTGTCGAAGGCCCAGTTGGCCGCGCTGTATGGCAGGGCGAGCCCGAACGGCGTGGTGATCCGCCAAGTGTCGTTGCGTCCGCCGGCATCGAGCAGCGCCACGGACGTCGCCGCATCCTCCGACAGCCTTCCTGCCACCGCGCAGCCGCCGGAGCCCGCGCCCACGACGACGAAATCGAATGTGTCCGTCACTGATGTTTCCCCCTGCGAGTCTTTTTGTTGGTTTCGTTATTGCGAGCGCAGCGAAGCAATCCAGACTTTCCATTCCTCATCCTGAGGAGCGCGGAACGCGCGTCTCGAAGGATGAAGGCCCCGCTGGTGGCCTCGCCCTTCGAGACGCGCGCCCTCGGCGCGCTCCTCAGGGTGAGGGTCTCTTCTGGATGCTTCGCTGCGCGCGCAATGACGGATAGCTACGACATGAACCGCATCAACTTCTCCAGTCGCGCGATCTTGCCGCCATAGGGCGGATAGAGATCGGCGAGGCGGTTGAACTTGGAGCGATAAAACACCGGCTTCAGCTTGCTGAACGTGCGAAAGCCCCATTCGCCGTGATAGGCGCCGGTGCCGGACGCGCCGACGCCGCCCATCGGCTGGTTGATCTGGGTGAAGTGGAACAGGCAGTCGTTGACGGTGACGCCGCCGGAGATGGTGCGCGCCAGCACCTCGTCGCGCGCGTCGCGGTCCTTGCCGAACCAGTACAGCGCCAGCGGCCGGTCGCGGCGGTTGACGAAGGCGATCGCCTCTGCCGCCTCGCGATAGCCGAGCACCGGCAGCACCGGCCCAAAGATCTCCTCCTGCATCGCCGCCATGTCTTCGGTCGCGCCGACGATCAGCGTCGGCGGGAATTTGCGGTGTGCCTTCCAGTTGGGATCGTCGGGCCTCGCCGGTTGCAGGATCTTTGCACCGCGCTGTGCGGCGTCGGCGACGAGACCTTCCAGCCGGGCATAATGCCGGTCGGAGATCACGGAGGTGTAGTCCTTGTTGGCCGGATCGGTGCCGAACATGCGGCGCATGTGCGCGCGCACCTTTTCGGCAAACGCTTGCAACGAACGCTCCGGCACCAGCACGTAGTCCGGCGCGATGCAGGTCTGCCCCGCATTGAGCAGCTTGCCGTAGGCGATGCGCTCGGCCGCCTCTTCCAGATCGGCCGAGGCATCGATGATAGCAGGCGACTTGCCGCCGAGCTCGAGGGTGACAGGCGTGAGATTGCGCCCCGCGGCCTCCGCGACCAGCCGGCCGACCCGGGTCGAGCCGGTGAAGACGAGGTGGTCGAACGGCAGGTGTGCGAAGGCTTTTGCGACCTCGTCCTCGACGCCGGTCACCAGCATTTCGGTGGCATCGAATTTTTGCGCGACCGTCTCCCGCAGCAGCGCCGCGAAGTGCGGCGAGAGCTCGCTGGGCTTGATGATGATGCGATTGCCGGCGGCGAGCGCGCCGATCGCGGGTGCGAGCGTGAGCTGGAGCGGATAATTCCAGGGCGCGATGATGCCGACCACGCCGAGCGGCTGCGGCATCAGCCGGTTGCGCGCGGGCAGGAACTGGAGCGCGGTCGCCACGCGCTGCGGCGCCATCCAGCCCTTCAGATGCTTTGTGGCGTGACGGATCTCGGAGAACACCAGCAGCGTCTCGGCGATGGTGGTCTCGACCGCCGAGCGGTGGCCGAAATCGGCCGAGATTGCCTGGCGGAAACGCTCCTCGTTGTCCGCGACCACAGTGCGCAGCCGCGCCAGCCGGTCGAGCCGTGCGGCAAGATCGGGCGCCGGCTCGTCCCGCGACCGCGCCACCATGGCGCGGAAGGCGTCTTCGAGGACGCGGAGCGGGGCGCTCGGCGGGGATCGGTCCGGGGCTTGGTCCAAGATCTGGTCCATGCCGCTCCTCCCTGAAATGGCGTTTGTCGCCAAGGTTTTGTTGCCGCAAGCTGGCCCTTTGCGGAACTTCTGGCAAGGGCGTGCCAAACGGACCTGAAATCAGTCGGTTCGGCTGTCATAAAGTCGAAAAAAACGTCCCCGCAGCCCTTTCCAAAGGCAGCCCGCCTTGTTACATACGCCCCGCACCCGACGGGCTTTGCCCGGGGTTGCCTTCCAAGGAAGCCTTTGGGACGGACGAAGCAAGCCACGCGAACAGCGTCGGCCTCACCTCACCGTCCCCGGCGTTTCGGCGAAGGCAAAGCACGATTTAACGCGGGGTGGAGCAGCCCGGTAGCTCGTCAGGCTCATAACCTGAAGGTCATAGGTTCAAATCCTATCCCCGCAACCAAGTTCGGATTTCACCGGATCCGATACGAAAATGGCCCGCATCGCGCGGGCCATTTTTGTTTTGGCAGGTCCAAGATCGCGCTTGTCCGTTTCGGCCAAACCGCCGCGCCCAAAGCATGACAAAGCTCTTCGCTGCTCCCTTGGCGCACGTGCCGGGCACAAGGACGACCAGGAACTCAAGAGCCATCCAAAGCGTCAACATGGATCACCGGACCCATCCCATACTCGCTTTTTGGTTTCTGTCGTTCGGAAGGACCGGTCCAATGAAGTTCGAGGAATTCGTCGCCGCCGATGTCCAGGCCGAGGAAGCACGCATCTTCATCCGTCGGGCCGGTTCAGGACCGGCCGTTCTCCTGTTACATGGATTTCCGCAGACCCATCTGATGTGGCGCGGCGTTGCGCCATTGCTTGCTGAGCACTTTACCGTGGTCTGCGCCGATCTTCGCGGATATGGCCGCAGCAGCTGTCCTCCCTCCAGGCCGGACCACGCGCCATACGCAAAGCGCGCGATGGCAAAGGACATGGTGTCCGTCATGACGAAGCTTGGCTTCGACCGTTTCTCGGTTGCGGGCCATGACCGCGGTGGCCGTGTGGCCTACCGGCTCGCGCTCGACCATGGCGAACGCGTGGAGCGGCTTGCAGTCCTCGACGTCGTCCCGATCGCCGATGCCTGGGAACGCGCCGACAAGAACCTGACGGTCGGCTATTGGCCGTGGTCGTTGCTTGCGCAGCCGGAGCCGCTTCCCGAGCGGCTATTGTCGGCGGCTCCCGATGCCGTCGTCGACAATGCGCTCCATGGCTGGGGGTCCGCAGCGGACAGTTTCAGTCCGGCGGTCCGGGCCGCCTATGTCGAAGCGTTGAGCGATCAGGCACATGTTCACGCGATCTGCGAGGAATACCGCGCGGCCGCGACGGTTGATCACGAGCACGATTCGGCGGACCGCAATTCCGGTCGCCGGATCGGTTGTCCCGTCCTCGTCCTCTGGAGCGGCCACGGCCCGTTGGCTTCGTGGTATGCGAGCGAGGGTGGCCCCTTGGGGCTGTGGCGGCGCTGGGCGGATGACGTGGAAGGAAAGGCGCTCGACGGAGGGCACTTCTTCCCGGAGGAGCATCCGCAACAGACCGCACACGAGCTGAACCGGTTTTTCCGCGGCGCCAGCTAGTTGCGCGTCGAATTCAAGGCTCTTTTCAAAACTCCGTAATCGCCTTCCCGTCCGCGCCGACCAGGCTCGACGGCGCTTCGCCGAACACCAGCCCTTCCGGCTGAAACTTGATCGTCTTGCCGCCTTCGACGAACTCCGCGAAATTCCTTGGCGTGGCCGAGTGCACGCCGTTGGTGAGGAAGTCGTCGATCTCGTAGCAGGTGTCGGGCTTGCCGCCGGAGCCTTCGCTCAAGTACTTCTGGAAATTCTGGCTTGTCACCTTGGCCTTCTTGCGCGCCGACCAGTTGGTGTAGCGGCGGTAGAGCTTTGGCAGGATCACGGGGCCCTTGTCGGTCGCGAGCACGCTGGTCTCGTTGATCTTCGGCTCGCGCAGGTCGAAGTCGAAGGCGCCAATCGTCCTGGCGAGGTGCTTCCAGACCAGCAGCTTCTTCGTACGCGCGGTCTTGGTCAGCGCGAGTAAGGCCTTGATCTCGTCGTCGTTCATCGACGAGTAGAACGTCGGATAGGCAAAACCCTGCTCGACCAGCCAGTGGTTGATGTCGACCTCGTGGCCTCCGGCCGTCACCTCGATGTCGCCGACCAGCCTTCCATAGGTGTCGAACACCTCGTTCGGCGCATCGACATGGGTGAACACCCGGCAGGCGAGCGTCGGCCCACCGGCGCCGGAGAGGAAATCATGCAGCGCCTTGCTCGCCGTCGCGCCGAGGAATTGCCGGTAGGAATGCGTGACCTCGTGATAGGCCTGCTTCTTGGCATCCGTCAGCCCCTTCTTCTCGGCGGCCGAGAGCGGCGAGGGCATGTAATGCAGCTCGGGCGCGTCGATGCCCTGGAGACGAATCGTGAGCTTGCCGTTCTTGATCGGCGCCGTATTGGTTCGCCCCTTGACCTTGGCATTGTCGAAGACGTGGGTCGGCTGGAAGGCTGTCTCGTCGTTCTTGCGGAAGCGGATCGCGTCGGGCGCGACATTGACCACGACCTTCGTGGTGTCGGCGTCCGACCGTCCCTCCGGCCAGAACTGCTTGACGTCAATGGTGCCTTCGACCTCCAGCAGTCCAACGGGCATCGGCCGCTCCTCTCGAACGAACGCAACGTGCGCCTCGTTGAGGCGACTCGCGCGCACATGAGCGGCAGCGGATCATCTTCATGCGACAGGCCCGTGACGACAGACGGGACAGGGGCGACACGAAGCGGCTACGGCGACAGCGATAGGTTTCAGCTGACGCAAAGCTGACAACATCGGTCCTGCCGCGCGCAGCCCCAAAAACGAATGGCTCCCGCATGCCGGGGCGTGCGAGAGGCGAAGGCCAGTGATTGTCTTGATCGAGCCGAAGACGGCCGACGTTCAGGATCTGTGCGGACAGACCATCGTCAGATTGAGCAGCGTCGGCTTGTCCGAACCCTTCTTGTATTCCCACTCCAGCCGGATCTCGTGCCGATGCGCGAAAGCATCGCTTGCTGCGTGGGTGATGATTTTGGTCTTCATCGGGATCGGCGGCTCGGAGTTGAAGCATTTCCGGACGCAGGCATCGAGCAGGTCGCATCGGGTCAGGGGAATGACGCCAGGCTCATCCCTGGACAGGGGGACCGTGTTCGGCTGGGTGCTGAGGTCGACGCGGGCCCGGCCCTTTTCCTTGTGCCAATATTTGGCGCTTCCCTGCGGCCAGCTCGATGCCGGGTTCAAAATCAGGTGGTACTGGCCGTATTCCAAAGTCGGCAGGTCGATGTCGTCCGATGCCTTCAGCTTGGCGACGCTCTTTTTCATGTTCGCCAGGGGATAGTAATTGGCGTTCATCAAGTCTCGAAATGCCTTGCCGCTATATACCAGTCCGGCCATCGCCTGTTTCCTCGATATGTCGGTTTGTCAAAATCTGTAGCTGCTGGCCGAAAATATGCGTCATTTGTGGCCAATCGCACAGTTCATTGTGCGCAGGCACGCTACTACTCGGGACGGTACTTCGTCCACTATCCAGTCACATCGCTTATGCCGAGCCCGATTGCCATGCACTTGCCCGTAGGTAATGTTGGGTCGAACGCTTCGCGGGCGTGGGGCGGGACTGCCGAGGCAGTCGTTGAAGGCGCTGGAATGCATTGTTTTGCGTGTCAGTCGGCGATTGGTACGGGCGATAGCTGGTGCTCCAAATGCGGAGCGGCGGTCCGTCAACGCGTCGATCCCGACAGCGAACGGCGGTTCGTGACGATTCTGCGCGCCGACGTCGTCGATTCCACGGGTCTTGTTGCCGAGCTGGAGCCGGAGGAGGCGGTGTCGCGCCTCGAGCCGGCGCTTGCGGCGATGAGAGGC
The DNA here is from genome assembly GCF_027594865.1 of Bradyrhizobium xenonodulans. Lineage (NCBI taxonomy): Bacteria > Pseudomonadati > Pseudomonadota > Alphaproteobacteria > Hyphomicrobiales > Nitrobacteraceae > Bradyrhizobium > Bradyrhizobium xenonodulans. The sequence continues at coordinate 7,686,336 of NZ_CP089391.1, read as the reverse complement.
GCGGTGCGCCAGTTCGGCGGCATCGTCAGCAAGGAGCTGGGTGACGGATTGGCCGCGGTGTTCGGCGCCCCGATCGCGGACGACAACCATGCGCCGCTGGCCTGCCATGCGGCCATCGAGCTTGTCCGGCGCGTCGGCGGCCTCGGCGATCCCGGACTTCAGGTCCGGGTCGGCCTCCACTCGGGCCACGTGGTAGCCTACATGGTCGCCAGCGAGTTCTCCAAGGTCTACGAGATCGGTGGGGCCGCCCAGCATCTGGCCGCGCGACTCGAGACCGCGGCCGAGGCGAACCAGATCTACGTCTCCGAAGCCTGCCAGCAACTCGCGGACGGGCACGTCCGCTTTGAATTCCTCGGCCGCAAGGTGCTCCGCGGCTTTGGTGAGCCCCAGCCTGTGTACCGGGTCATGGGCGCGAGCGATCTGTCGAGCTGGCGGGTCCGACGGGCGCGCAGTGTGTCCCGTTTCGTCGACCGCACGACGGAGCGGGCATTGCTGTGGCGCGCTGCGGAAAGAGTGACCGCCGGGCGGCAGACGGTTTTGCTGATGGGCGACGCCGGCATTGGAAAGTCGCGGCTCGCGCATGAGTTCGCGCAGGGCCTCCGGGCCGGAGGTTGGCGGCTGATCGATGCCGAATGCAGCCCGAATCTCCAAGGCGCGCCGTACAGCGCCCTCAAGCGTCTGTTGCTGTCGATCCTCGAGCCGGCCGCAAGGGATCGGACCGGGGCGGACGATCCCAGAGACACGTTGCCGACAGTGCACCAGCGAGCCATAGACTCGGTCCTGGACCTCCCGATTTCCGATCCACAATGGGACGAATTGGAGCCTCACGCGCGCAGTCGCGCGATTTCAGATGCGAGCTGTGCAATCGTCGAAAGCGTCGCCCGTCGCCGGCGCACGATCCTTCTGATCGAGGACCTGCACTGGATCGACCGGGCCAGCGATGCGGTTGTGGCTGCCCTTTCCGGGCTGCGATGCCCCGATTTGCTTGTGCTGCTGACGACGCGCCCGAATGGAATGCCGGTGTGGATCGCGCGCTGCCACGCGGAAATCGTCGCGATGAGACCTCTCGACGACGATTCTGGCCTGGCGATGCTCGCGGACATGCTTGGCCCCGCCACGACCAACGCGGACCTGAAGAACCGGATCATCTCCCATACAGCCAACGTTCCGCTGTTCATCGAGGAAGTCTGCCGCAATCTGAAGGACAGCGGCATGCTCCTTGGCCAGTGGGGTGATCTTTCCCTCGCTCGTCCTGTTGATGAGCTGGGTATTCCCAGCAGCGTTCAGGGTGTGATCGCGGCGCGACTTGATCGCGTATCACGACAGGAACGGTCACTCCTCCAGATCGCCGCGGCGCTTGGACATCGGGCAAACCAGGCCATGCTGCGGAAGGTCGCGGCCTTGCCGGAAGACGTCCTGCAGGATTGCCTGACCGCGCTCGATCGCGCCGAGCTGCTCGTCAGGATCGATAGCGAGTTGGAGGACTCGCTCGAATTTCGGCACGAGATGGTCAGGCAGGTGACCTACGATTCAATGGTCGAAAAGGTGCGCGAAAGCATCCATGCCAGCATATTGGTTGCTCTTGAGAGCGACGCGGATTGGGCCGATGGTCCGGACGCGCTCTGCTATCACGCGACCAGGGCAAAGGACTGGTGGAAGGCGTTTCAACACGGCAGGAGCGCTGCTCGGAAATGTCTGGTTCGCTCGGCCTATGCTGATGCGGTCGACTATTTCGAGATCGCGATGGGATCTCTCGACAAGACTCCGGCGACGGACGCGCGGGAGGTGGACGCCATTGATCTCCGGATGGAGGCGCGGTTGGCCTTCGCCGGATCGGGGCGTGTCGCCGAGGCGCTGGATTTGGGAAGGGAAGCCGAACGGCGAGCCGATGCGATCGGCGACGTTGGACGCAAAGTCGCGGCCATGACCATGAGAGCGGGTGCGCAGAATTTCTATGGAACGCCGGTCGAAGCCGTCGCGATCGGCGAAGACGTCGTGCATCTGGCGGAAAGTTCGGGTAATCCCGCCTGGCGCAACCTCGCGCAGTATGGTCTCGGGCAGGCCTATTTTCTGTCCGGCCGCTACCATGGCGCCGGGAAGATGCTGGCGATGGCCCGCAACCATCTCGCCGAGCCCGCGGCGAGCGCCCCGATCGGCACGACCCCACGGTCTTTGCTCCTCCTCTGCTGCATGATGAACACCATCACCCACACCGTGATGGGCGAGCTCGACGCGGCCGAGCAGCTCCAGCAGCAGGCTGCCGCGATCGCGGAGGAGACGGGGCGGCCCTACGACCGCGTTGCCGCCGCCTATAGCGGTGGCTGGCTGATGCTTGGCCGCAACGAGCCGGCGGCGGCCGCTGCCATTCTCGAAGACGGGTTCGTGCTGGCGCAGAAGCACGGCATCCGGCTGTTCGTGCCGGTGCTCGCCTGCCATCTCGGCATCGCCTATCTGGAGCAGGGGCTGTTCGACCGGGCGCGCGGCATGCTGACCGAGGCGCGCGAGGAGGCGAAGGCGGTCGGCTATACCTCGGCGGTGCTGCGCAGCTCGATCTATCTGGCGCTGGCGACCTGCCGCCTCGGCGATGTCCAGGCCGCTCAGAACATGCTGCGCGAGGCGCGCAACACCGCCCGCCAGCAGGGGTTTTCGGGCCTCGAGGCCGAAGCCTTGTTCGGCGAGGCCGTGGTGACGCCGCCGTCGGATGCGGAGGCCAGAGCGGGCATCCTGGCCGCCCTGCGCGCGAGCATCGCGATCGCCTCCGAGAGTGGCGCGCTGCCGCTCCGGCACAAGGCCGAGGCGATGTTGAACGAGATGGTGGCAAAGGGCGACGAGCTGACCTGACTTTGCCAGCCGGATCCGTCGCTGCAGCCGATACCCGACGCGTCAAATAAATCCGGCAGGCAGCACAAGGGCTTAGCTACTGTGCATGGGGTTGTTTTCGCTCCTTTTTGAAGGCCCCGCCCATGGTGCAACGCAGAGGAGCGCACGTGCGCGTTGCCCGCTCCGACGACGAAGGCTCTTGCGCGCGCACCAAGGTCGGCTACCGTCGGTACTAGCCGCAGGGCCAGGTGACTTTTGAAGCAGTCTTTTTAGCATCCCATTTTGCCGGCGCCGCGACGGCGCGACGCCCACCGGACGAGGCGGGGTCATGATCACACGGGACCAGTCAGCTCTGTTGGCGCCGGTCGAGCGCGATTTGCGGCTCGACCTCTTTCGCGGCCTCGGCCTGTGGATGATCTTCCTCGACCACATCCCGCACGACGTCGTGGCCTGGCTGACCTTGCGCAATTACGGCTTCAGCGATGCCGCCGAGTTCTTCGTCTTCATCTCGGGTTACCTCGTCGGCTGGATCTACGGGCCGATCGTCGCCGGCGGCTGGTTTCTCGCCGCGCTGAAGCGGCTGTGGCGGCGCGCGGCCGAGATGTATGTCGCGCACATCATGCTGTTCCTGCTGTTCACGGCGCAGATCGCCCGCACCGCGCGCCGCTTCGACAATCCGATGTACGAGCACGAGTTCAACGTGTTCAATTTCCTCGCGCATCCCGACGAGCTGATCGGGCAGGCGATCGTGCTCAAATACAAGCCGGTCAATCTCGACGTGCTGCCGCTCTACATCACGCTGGTGTTTGCCGCGCCCTTCATCGTCTGGTGCCTGGTGCGCCGGCCGAACCTGACGCTCGCCGGCTCCGTGGTGCTCTATGTGCTGTCGCGCTGGTTCGACTGGAACATCGCCTCCTATCCGCCTGGCACGACCTGGTACTTCAACCCGTTCTGCTGGCAGCTGATGTTCGTGTTCGCTGCCTGGTGCGGCATCGGCCAGATCGAGAAGGTCGCAAATTGGGTGTGGTCGAAAGCGGCGATGGGGCTGGCCGCGGCCTGGCTGGTCTTCGCGCTCGTGATCGTCATGACCTGGCACGTCCCTGCACTCGAAGCCTTGATCCCGAAATGGATGATCAAGGCGATCTACCCGATCGACAAGACCGATCTCGACATGCTGCGCTTCACGCATTTCCTGGCGCTGGCGATCTGGGTGACCCATTTCATCTCGCGCAAATGGCGGCCGCTTTATGCGGCATGGCTGCGGCCCGTCATCCTCTGCGGCCAGCACTCGCTGCCGATCTTCTGCCTCGGCGTATTCCTGTCGTTCTCGGCGCACTGGATCCTGACCCAGTACACCAAGGGCGTCTGGGAGCAGCTCGCCGTCTCCATCGCCGGCATCGTCATCATGGTCGGCGCGGCCTGGCTGCTCGGTCGGGCCGAGCGCGTGCCGAACCTGTTCGTGAAGGTGACGGAGCTCGAGGAGGCCGACACGGCATTGGAACGTGCACCGGCCGCGACCGCCGCCCCGGCGGGGCATTGAGCAGCTTGCATCTCGGGAAGACGTCCAACGGAGATATCAATGCCCAGACGTTTGTTGACGATCGCCGGCGCCCTCCTGCTCTTCGTCTGCGCTGCCTCCGCGCAGGCGCCGTCACCCGAGGCGATGACTGCCGCGCGCAAGCTCATCGCCACCCTCAAGATCGCGGATCAGTATCGCGCACAACTGCCGCAACTCCTGCTCAAGCTTCGGCCCGTGGTCGCGCAGGACAGGCCGGAGATCGAGCGCGACTATGACGCGATGACGGCGCCTGGCTCCGGGATCTACACGCCGGCGCTCACGTCGATGATCGACCAGCTCGCCGCCCTCTATGCCCAAAGCTTCAGCGCCGATGAGCTGCGCCAGATCGAGGCGTTCTATGCGGGGCCCGCGGGACGAAAATTCCTGGAGCAGTCGGATGCGCTGGCGCGGGCGAGCGCGCAGATCAGCCAGGACGTCAGCCAGAAGGCCGCCGACGAATTGAAGCAGCGCCTGATCGAGGCGCTGCGCCAGAAGGGGCACAAGCTCTGAGCTCGGGTCGGCTGGACAGGCGAGGCTATGCCCCGCGCGTCCGGTTGCCTCACTTCACCAGCGGACAGCCGCCGTCCTTCAGCGGCCGGAACGCCTGATCGGCGGGGACTTCGGCGAGCAGCTTGTAATAGTCCCACGGGCCCTTGGATTCCTCGGGCTTCTTCACCTGGAACAGGTACATGCTGTGTACCATGCGGCCATCCTCGCGGAGCATGCCGTTGTCGGTGAAAGCGTCTTTCACCGGCAGCTCGCGCATCTTGGCCATCACGGTCTTGGTGTCCTTGGTGCCGGCAGCCTGCACGGCCTTGAGGTAATGCAGCGTCGCGCTGTAGGTCGCGGCCTGGTTCATCGTCGGCATGCGCTTGACCCGTTCGAGGAAACGCTTGCCGAAGGCGCGGGTCTTGTCGTTGAGGTCCCAATAATAGGCCTCGGTGATGATCAGCCCTTGCGCGAGCTTCAGGCCGAGACTGTGCACGTCAGAGATGAACATCACGATCGCAGCCAGGTTCTGGCCGCCGGCGACGATGCCGAACTCGCCGGCCTGCTTGATCGCGTTGATGGTGTCGCCGCCGCCATTGGCGAGGCCGATGATCTTGGCCTTGGAGGCCTGGGCCTGGAGCAGGAAGGACGAGAAGTCCGCGGTGTTGAGCGGATGCTTGACGCTGCCGAGCACCTTGCCGCCGGCGGCCTTCACGACATCGCCGGTGTCGCGCTCGACCGAATGGCCGAACACGTAATCGGCGGTGAGGAAGAACCAGCTGTCGCCGCCGTTCTTGACGATGGCGCTGCCGACCGTGTGCGCGTTGGCGTAGGTGTCGTAGGTCCAGTGCGCAGTATAAGGCGAGCAGGATTTTCCGGTGATGTCGGAACTCGCCGCGTCCGTCACGATCATGATCTTCTCGTACTGCTTCGACAGCTCCATCACCGCAAGCGCCGTCGCCGACGTCGGCAGGTCGATGATCATGTCGACGCCCTCGGTCTCCCACCACTTTCGCGCGATGGTGGAGGCAACGTCAGGCTTGTTCAGGACGTCGGCCGAGACCATGTCGATCGACTTGCCGAACATCTGCCCGCCGAAATCCTCGATCGCCATCCTGGTGGCCTCGACATTCCCCATGCCGCCGATGTCGGAATAGACCGAGGAGAAGTCGGAGAGCACGCCGATCTTGAGCGGGGTCTGCTGGGCAGAGGCGGGGACGATCAGGGCAGCCGACAGCAGGCCGGCCGCAGACACGAGGGCTGCGAGTGGTCTCATGGACACGTTTCCTCTTGTTCGGGACTATGCTGTCCCTTTGTCCGACAAAGTTAGAGCGAGGTTCTTCAGGAGTCAATTTGCTGCATCTGCGGCATAAATGATGCAGTTTGACGCGATCCCAAGCCGCTCCTATAGTTTGTCGGACAATCGCCATTGGAGCTGAATTTTGCCCCTCGCGCCGCTCTTTCGTCCGATCGATGTCGCGCCGGCGTATCAGAAGGTCGCCGACGCCATCGAGCGCGAGATCGTCAACGGCCGCATCAAGCCCGGCGATCCCATCGGCACCGAGCATGACCTCGTGCGGCAGTTCGGCGTCAATCGCTCGACCATTCGCGAAGGCATCCGCGTGCTGGAGGAGGGCGGGCTGATCAGCCGCGATTCCTCGCGCCGTCTGCACGCCTGCCTGCCGCGCTACAGCAAGCTCGCAAGCCGCCTCAGCCGCGCGCTGGTGCTGCACGAGGTGACCTTCCGCGAGCTCTACGAGGCTTCGATGACGCTGGAGGTTGCCAGCATCGAAGGCGCGGTGGAGCGTGCGACGGAAGAGAACCTCGCCGAGCTCGATGACAATCTCCTGCGCAGCGAAGCCGTGGTCGGCGCCCCCGCGATGCTGGCCGAATGCGATGCCGAATTCCACGTGCTGGTCGCAAAGGCCTCGCAGAACCGCGTGCTCCAGCTTGCGCGCGAGCCGGCCGCGCAATTGTTCTATCCGACCACCGAGATGATCGTGACGGGTGTCGCCGAAGGCGGGCCGCGCCTTGTCGCCGCGCACCGCTATCTCATCGATGCGATCCGCGGCCGTGACCGCGAGGCCGGCGTGTTGTGGACGCGCCGGCACTTGCAGGACTGGCGGCGCGGTTTCGAGAAGATCGCCTCGCTCGATCGCTCGGTCGAGCACATGTACATGGAGCACGCGCAGGCGGCCCGGCGCAGATAGCGCACCAATCATCCAACAAACAAAAACGTCACACGGAGGGACACATGACCGGCGACATCGCAGCCACCATCTCGAAAGCACGCGAGCACTCCATCGGCGATCTGTTGCGCCGCTCCGCGGGGCGCGAGCCGAACAGGCTCGCGGTGAGCTGTGGCAGCGTGAGCTGGACGTTTGCCGAGATGGACGCGATCTGCAACCGGCTCGGCCGCGGCCTGCTCGGGCTCGGCGTGAAGAAGGGCGACCGCCTCGCCGTGCTCTCGCGGAACTCGCACGCCTTTGCCGCGCTGCGCTTCGCGGTGGCGCGGATCGGTGCAGTGCTGGTGCCGATCAACTTCATGCTCAACCCGGACGAGATCTATTTTATTCTCAAGAGCTCCGGCGCCAAGCTGCTCGCGGCAGGGCCCGACTTCGTCGAGCCGGCGAAGGCCGCCAGCGCCAAGGATTGCGCGGTCGAGAAGATGATCTGGCTGCCGGGTGAAGATCCCGCGACCGCGCCAGCCGGTCTCACCACCTTCGACGATCTGCTTCATGCCGACGGCTCGTTCCTGGAGGCTTCCGTCGACAGTCGCGATCTCGCACAGATCGTCTACACCAGCGGCACGGAATCCCTGCCCAAGGGCGCGATGCTGACCCATGAAGCCGTGATGTGGCAGTATGTCAGCTGCATCATCGACGGCGGCATGAGCGTGGACGACCGGTTCCTGCACGCGCTGCCGCTCTATCATTGCGCCCAGCTCGACGTCTTCCTGGGGCCGCAGGTGTATCTCGGCGCCTCCGGCGTGATCACGGGCAAGCCGACCGCGGACAACATCCTGGCGCTGATCCAGGCGCACAAGATCACCTCCTTCTTCGCGCCGCCGACGATCTGGATCGCGATGCTGCGCTCGCCGAATTTCGACAAGACCGACCTGTCGACGCTTCAGAAGGGCTATTACGGCGCCTCGATCATGCCGGTGGAGGTCCTGCTCGAATTGCAGCGTCGCCTGCCCAACGTCAAGTTCTGGAATTTCTACGGCCAGACCGAGATCGCACCGCTCGCGACCGTGTTGCGGCCGGAAGACCAGCTCCGCAAGGCCGGCTCGGCCGGCAAGCCCGTGATCAATGTCGAGACGCGCGTGGTCAACACGGCGATGGAGGACGTCAAGGTCGGTGAAGTCGGCGAGATCGTGCACCGCTCGCCGCACCTGCTCTCCGGCTATTACAATGATCCGGTCAAGACTGCGGCCGCGTTCGCCGGCGGCTGGTTTCACTCCGGCGATCTCGCCACCGTTGACGACGATGGCCACATCACCGTGGTCGACCGCGTCAAGGACATGATCAAGACCGGTGGCGAGAATGTCGCGAGCCGCGAAGTCGAGGAGATGGTCTATCGCATCCCCGCGGTTTCCGAGGTCGCCGTCGTCGGCCTGCCTGATCCGCGCTGGATCGAGGCGGTGACCGCGATCGTCGTGGTCAAGAGCGGCGAGAAGCTGGACGAGGATGCCGTCATCAAGCATTGCGCCGGCCAGATGGCGCATTTCAAGGTGCCCAAGCGCGTGATCTTCGTGGATGCCCTGCCCAAGAACCCGAGCGGCAAGCTGCTCAAGCGCGAGTTGCGCCAGCGTTTCGTCGGCGGCGAGACGCTCGACAAGGCGATCCAGAAGAATTTCGGGACGTGATCGTCCTTCGGAGGCTGTCGTTCTCTTTGCCTCCCCTCGCTTGCGGGGAGAGGAAGACCGGCACCTCAATATTTCTTCACCGCGGCACCGAAGGCCAGCCATAGCGCTATCGACGCAAGCCCCAGGCCGCCGAGCAGCAGGAAGGTCGGGCCGTAGCCGATCCATTGCGCGATCCAGCCGCCGAGCGCGGGGCTCAGGCTCGCGCCGATGCCCTGCACGGTGATGACGGCGCCCTGGCCGAGATTGATGCGGCCGGTGCCGTTGAGCGAGCGCGCAACCATGCCGGGGACGGCGACCGTCTGAAGTCCGGTGCCGATGCCGTCGAGCACCTGCATCGGCACGACGCCCCACCATCCCGTGACGAAGAAAGCAAGCACGCCGCGGATGGGCAGGAACATGAAAGAGATCAGGATCACCGGCCAATAATTGCGCTTGCTCGCTGCCTTCATCGCAATCAGCGAGGTTACGATCATGACGCCTTGTGCGATCACGACGGTGGTCGCGACGAAGCTCGGGCCGTTGGCCTGGCCTTCGGCCACGGCCGCGAGCCCGTAGAGCGGCACGATCGCGGCATTGCCGAGATGGAAAAGGGCGAGCGCGAGTGCCAGCACCAGCAGCGCCTTGTGCTTGAGCAGTATCGTCATCGCATCCGGCGGCGCCTTGGAATCGTCCTCCTTGCTGCCGCGCGCAGCGCGGTCGTCGATTGCCTTGGCGGGGATCATCAGCACGAAGGCGATCGTGATAGCGCCGAATATGGCTGCCAGCACGAACACGGCGACATAGCCGAACTTGTAGCCGAGATAGCCCGACAGGGCCGCACCAACCATGTTGCCGGCATGGTTGAAGGCCTGGTTGCGGCCGTTCAGCGCGTTGAATCCCTTCTGCCTGGCGATGCCGAGCGTGATGCCTGTTACCGCCGGCACGATCGCCGCGCTCGCCAGCGATTGCGCGACTTGCGAGAACGTCACCGCCCAGAAATTCTGGGAGATCAGGATGATCGCAGATGCCAGCACCACGCAGATGCCGGGAATGACGACCCACAGCCGCTTGTTGCGGCTGGAGTCGATGAAGCCGCCGATCGGCGTCGTGACCAGCATGCCCGCGACATTGCCGATCGTCATGGCGGTGCCGATCAATCCGCTCGCCCAGCCGCGCTCCTGGAGGAAGACGCCGACGAACGGTCCAATGCCCGACTGCATGTCGGCCATGAAGAAGTTGACTGCGTAGAGGGGCCAGATTCGGGAGGGGGAGCGCGATGTCATCGAGACGCTGAACGACTGCCGACGGTAAGAGGTCCCGTGCAAGCAGGGCTGACAAGACGGGCTGACATGACCGGCCAACTGGCGCCGGAGGCGGACCGGACAGTAACATGCACTGATCGCGTTGGTTCCTCCGCACTTGCGATCGGAGGACGATGTCACCTCATGGGTGTCCCGCTCCCCTTTCTGGATCATGGCCATGCCCCTCTGGACCTGCGAAACCTGCGGCGCGCAATTTCCGGACAGCGGACATCCGCCGGCATCCTGTCCGATCTGCGAGGACGAGAGGCAGTTCGTGAACTGGAAAGGCCAAGCCTTCCTCACGCGCGACGCCCTGGCGGAGCGCCACCGCCTTGTCTGGCGCGACGATCTTGGCCTGACCGGCATTGGCTCCGATCCAAGCTTCGCCATCGGCCAGCGCGCGTTGCTGGTGCCATTGGCCGACGGCTGTATGATGTGGGATTGCGTGCCGCTGGCGACCTCTGAGGCGATCGCGCATGTGCGCTCCCTCGGCGGGCTGAAGGCGATCGCGATTTCGCATCCGCATTTCTATGGCGCGCTCGCCGACTGGAGCGAGGCGTTCGGCGGCGTGCCGGTCTATCTGCATGCCGATGATCGCCATTGGGTCATGCGGCCGCATCCGTCGATCGTGCATTGGACTGGCGATCACCATCGCATCTCCGATGACGTGACGTTGTTGCGCACCGGCGGCCATTTCGCAGGCGCCACGATGATGCATTGGTCGGGCGGTGCAGAGGGCAAGGGCGCGCTGCTCACCGGCGATATCGCGCAGGTGGCGATGGACCGCCGCTTCGTCAGCTTCATGTACTCCTACCCGAACTACATGCCGCTCAACGCCGCCGCGGTGCGGAGGATCGCGGCTGCGGTCGAGCCGTTCGCCTTCGACCGCATCTATGGTGCATGGTGGGGCCGCAACATCGCCTCAGGCGCCAAGGCCGCCTTCGCGGCCTCGGTGGAGCGATACATTGCGGCCATCGCCTGACGCGCGGCGGCGAGAAATCCAGTTGCCTGCCTCTAATAACTGTACTATAAGTACATTTAATAAGCGCGGCGCAACGATGCGTTTGCTGGTCCGGCACGATCGATGCATTGCCGTTTCAGCGGCGCACTCTGCGGCCGCGTGAGCCGGAGTTCTAACCATGACGGCGCAGCGCGACTACGACATCTTCGAAGCCGGCGACGTCGCGCTCCAGTCCGGCGCTGTTTTTCCTGCGCTGAAGCTTGCCTACAAGACCTACGGCACGCTGAGCCCGGCAAAGGACAACGTCATCCTCTATCCGACCTCGTTCAGCGCGCAGCACTTCGACACCGAATGGCTGATCGGGCCCGATGGCGTGCTCGATCCCACCCACTATTTCATCATCATCCCGAATTTGTTCGGAAACGGCCTGTCGTCCTCGCCGTCGAACTCCGGCGAGGCGCCGCTTCCGCAGCTCGACTATCACGATGCCGTCGCGATCCAGCACCGGCTCATCACCGAGCGCTTCGGCGTGTCCAAACTCGCGCTGGTCTATGGCTGGTCGATGGGCGGCATGCAGGCCTATCACTGGGCGGCGTTGCATCCCGATATGGTCGCGCGCGCGGCGGTGGTCTGCGGCAGCGCGCGCTGTGCGCCCTACAATCATGTGTTTCTCGAAAGCGTGAAGGCGGCTCTCACAAGCGATCCCGCCTTCCGCAATGGCCGCTTCGTCGAGAAGCCCGTCGCCGGCTACCGCGCCATGGGGCGTGTCTATGCCGGCTGGGCGATGTCGCACGGTTTCTATCGCGACGAGCTCTGGCGCGAGGCGGGCTTTACGTCTCTGGAGGATTATCTCGTTCGCACCTGGGACGCGACCTTTGCGCGCCGCGACGCCAACGATCTGCTGGCGCAAATCGGCATCTGGCAGCGTGGTGACGTCAGCCGTTGCGCTTCATTCGGCGGTGATTTCGATCGGGCGCTCGCGGCGGTCAAGGCCCATATGCTGCTGATGCCCGGCGCGACCGATCGCTATTTCGACGTTCGCGACAACGAGGATGAGCTCGGCAAGCTGGTCAACGCGAAATCCGCGGTGCTGCATCCGATCCCGTCATTGCACGGCCATCGCGCCGGCAACCCCGTCAACAATCCGCGCGACCAGGCCTTCATCAAGGCCGAGATCGCAACGCTTCTCAGCAAATAGAGCAGGTCCCCGATCATGACTGATGCGACCGTTTCAGAGCCCGGCCATCGCCTGAAGCCGCTGACACCGGTGATGCTGCGCGAATTGTCGGCCCGTTCCAATGTCCAGGGCGCCGCACGCAGCCTCTGCCATTACGGCGTGGTCATGCTGGTCGGCGCGCTGATCTGGAAAGTTAGCGCGACATACGGCGTCCTCTGGGCTCTGCCACTGGTGGCCGTGCAGGGCTATTTCGTCGCCTTCCTGTTCATGGCGGTGCACGAGACGGCGCACAAGACCGCTTTTAGAAGCCGCGGTCTCAACCTCGTGGTCGGCTATCTCTCGGGCTTCATCGTCGGATTGCCCTACGAATATTACTGCCTGTTCCACTGGGACCATCACCGTTACACCCAGGATCCGGACAAGGACCCGGAGCTGGTCGTCGGCGTGAAACCAAAATCCGACCCGCAGCTTGCGATCGCCTATAGCGGCCTGCTTCAGGTCGCCGGCCGGCTCCGGCTGATGCTCGGTCATGCCGTCACCGGCAAGGTCGTCGTGCCCTGGATTCCCGAGAACAAGCGCGCCACCATCGTCACCGAAGCGCGCGTCTATGCCGCGCTCTATGCGCTGCTCTTCGCACTCTCGCTGTGGTTCACTTCAGCCCTGCTGCTCTGGGCCTGGATCGTGCCGCTCGCGATCGGGCAATTCTTCCTGCGCCCCTATCTCTATGCCGAGCATACCGGATGCGAGCGCACCCGCAGTGCGTTCCAGAACACCCGCACCACCTACACCGGCACGATCGTCAAATGGTTCGCGTGGAACATGCCCTACCATGTCGAACATCACGCCTATCCCTCGATCCCGTTTCACGCCCTGCCGAAGCTGAACGAGATCGTCGATGGCGAGATCGTCTATCGCGGTCGCGGCTACATCCGAACGACGCGTGAGACCTGGGCCTGGTTTCGCCGGCATCGGCAGGGCGTCTAATTCAAGAATCGATTAACCAAACGCAAAACTCCGGCCGCGGTGCGACCGGAGCTTTGTCGAGGGCGGGATATCAGTAGATCCCGTAGGCGCAGACATTCACGACGCGGACGCGCAGGCCGTGGCGAGTCTGGACGAGGCGCTCCTGGTAGCAGTTGCTGACGCCGGTGTTGAGGTAGATGCCGCCGCCGTAGCCCCAACCGTGACCCCAGTGATGATGCGGATAGAAGCCGCCGGCCGACGCCGCGGTGGGCGCGAGAGCGGCGACGCCGAGCGAGCTGGCAGCGATCAGACCAAGAGCAAGCTTACGAAACATTTTCATTCTCCAGTGTGGCGCTAAGGCCGTTGTTGTGTCCCTGCATCTCCGTCGGGCCGAGATGCGAACGCGTTCACGCGAGACGGGGAGAATCGTGTTTCAGGATTGTTTCGTGGGCTGCGGAAATACGCGCGGCCGTCATGCTTTCCGCGCCGCTGCGCCATAACGCGCAGCCATCGCCTGCGTCATCTCCGCCATCTTCTCGCGGAGATCGGCGGGCTCCAGCACTTCGGCTTCGGAGCCGAGCCGCAGCAATTCAGACGCGGCGTGCCACGAGGTCTTGCCGGTCGGTACGCGGGCAATGCGCCAGCCGTCGGCGTCGGTCGTCTCGTCGATCTGGGTGCGTGCCCTGACGTAAGGCTGGCTCAGTGCGTCCAGCAGCTTGACGCCGAACGGTGACAGCCGGACGACCGCGACATTGGGATGCATCTCCGCTTCGAGACGCAGCGTTGCGTCTCGCCAATAGGCGGCGAGATCGAAATCGGCGGGGCGGTCGAAGCAATCGTCGAGCGCGGTGCAGTCGAGCACCCGCGCGACGCGATAGGTGCGCACGCTGCCGTCGACCTGGCCCGCGAGATACCAGCTGCCGCCCTTCAGCACGAGGCCGAGCGGGGCGAGCCGGCGCTGCTTCTCCGCGCGCCAGCTCTGGTAGCGGATCTTGATCAGCGTCCCGCGCAGCGCCGCGCCGGCAATCGCGCGCAGATGCTTTGGCTCTTCCGCCTCGCCGAACCAGCCCGGTGCGTCCAGGTGAAAACGCTCCTGCATCCGGCCGGCGTCCTCGCGCAAATTCGCTGGCAATGCGGCCATCAGCTTGTTCTGTGCGGCGATCATCGCGGCATCGAGCCCGAGCGCCGCGGCCGGGCCCGGGAGCCCTGCGAGGAACAGCGCACCCGCTTCGCTCTGCGACAGGCCGTTCAGCCGCACGCGATATCCGTCGAGCAGGCGATAGCCACCCTCGGCGCCGCGGTCGGCGTAAACTGGGACACCGGAGGCCGCGAGTGCGTCGATGTCGCGATAGATCGTGCGCACCGAGACCTCCCACGCCTCGGCGAGCTCGGGCGCGGTGACCTGTCCCCTGGCCTGGAGGGTGGTGAGGATCGACAGCATCCGGCTCGCGCGCATGATCCCTTAAACCATACCTGACACAGGATGTCAGGTATGGTCCGCTACAAGCGCCATTGCCAGCCGGCCAGATGGAGACCTGCCATGACCGATCCGAACCGCATTACCCTGCATTATTCGCCGCAAAGCCGCGCCACCGGCACGCGGGTGCTGCTGGAGGAGCTGGGGGCGCCCTACGATCTCCATGTCCTCAACATGAAGGCCGGCGAGCAGCGTAAGCCGGCCTATCTCGCCATCAACCCGCTCGGCAAGGTGCCGGCGATCCACCGCGGCGGGCAGCTCGTCACCGAGCAGGTCGCGCTCACCATCTATCTCGCCGATTTGTTTCCGCAGGCCGGTCTCACGCCCGCGCTGAACGATCCGCTGCGCGGGCCTTATCTGCGCTGGATCGCCTATTATGGCGCATCCTTCGAGCCGGCCCTGATCGACAAGTTCATGCAGCGCGAGCCGGCGCCGATCACGCAGTCGCCCTATGCCGATTACGACACCATGCTCGGCGCGCTCGAGGCGCAGCTGTCGATGGGGCCCTATCTGCTCGGCGAGCGCATGACGGCCGCCGATGTGTTGTGGGGTGTCGCATTCAGCTGGACCATGATGTTCGGCATCGTGCCGAAGAAGGACGTCTTCGTCCGCTATGCCGAACGCATGACCTCGCGGCCGGCATTCCAGCGCATCACTGCTGCGGATGCCGACATGGCGGCGCAGCATGCCGCGGTCGTTGGCGGCTGAGGGGTTCGCCTCAAAACCGCGGCGGCCGCTTCTCCGCAAACGCCTTGATGCCTTCCTTGATCTCGTCGCCGCGCATGCTGTCGCGGTGGCGCTGGTCGGCAGCTGGCTCATCGAGCTCGCCGCGGGCGAATTCGTTGATGGCGCGCTTCATGCCTGCCATCGCTTGCGGCGCGTTGCCGGCGAGGATATTGGCGAGCTTGTCGACCTCTTCGTCGAGCAATTCCACCGGCACCATGGCGGTGAGATAGCCGATGCGCAGCATCTCCGGCGCGCTGATCTTCTGCGCCGTGAGGAAGAGTTTCTTCGCATTGTCGACGCCGAGCCGCGTGACGTAACGCTTGATGCCGCTTCTGTAATAGTGCAGCCCGAGCCGCGCCGCCGGCATGAACATCTCGGCGGTGTCGACGCCGATGCGGAAATCGCAGGCGAGCGCGAGGTCGGTCGAGCCGCCATAGACGCCGCCGTTGAGGCGGCAGATCGTCGGCACGCCCAGATCCTCCAGGCGGTTGACGACCACCTCGAACGCCGAGCCCGCGCTCTGCTGCTCATTGGCGCTCACTGCGCGCTCGGCAACCGAGTTGAGGTCGTAGCCCGCGGAGAAGGCGTGGCCCGTGCCGGTCAGCACCAGCACGCGGATGGCAGGATCGGCCTCGACCCGGTCGAACAGCTTTGTCAGCTCGCCGAGGTCTTCCGCCTGGAGCCGGTTGAGATGCTTGGGTCTGTTCAGACGGATGGTGGCGCGTGCGCCGGTGATTTCGAGCACGGGGCTGGACGCCGCGTCGGCTGTATCCGACATTCTTGTCTCCATTTACTTGTTTTCGAGCGCGCGTCGTTTCGCCTCGGTGTCGATGGTCTCGGCGAGATCGGGGTGCCGTGCCATCAGCACGCGGAAGTCGACGAGGTCGAGCACCAGCAGCCGCGACACTTTCGTCGTCGAGACATTGGCGCCGCGCTTGTTGTTGCCGAGCAGCGCCATCTCGCCGAAGAAAGCGCCTTCGCCGAGCTGCACCTTCTTGCCGGGCAGGTCGACCTCGACCTCGCCGGCGGCGATGAAATACATGCAGTCGCCCTGCGCGCCCTTGCGGATGATCATGGTGCGCGCCGGCAGCTCCATGGTGCGCAGCATGTGGGTGACGTCGGCGATCGCCGAAGGCCCGAGCGCCGCGAAGAACGGCACCTTGCTGACGGATTCCCAGGTCTTGAGGAAATTGTCGCGCCTCGTCTCGGAGGCAAACCCGGTCGCCAGGATACCGGTCCAGAGCCCGAATACGCCGAGGCCGGAGATCATCACCATCGCCGCGACGATGCGGCCGAGCGGCGTGATCGGCACGACGTCGCCATAGCCCGTCGTGGTCAATGTGACGACGGCCCACCACAGCGCGGCCGGCACGCTGCCGAACGTCTGCGGCTGCACGTCCCGCTCCAGAAAATATTCGGCGACGGAGGCGAGGAAGACCACCATCAGGAAGATCACGAGCACGCTGACCAGGGGCCCGGATTCCAGCACCAGCACGCGGCGGAGCTGCCGCAGGCCGGGAATGCCGGGCACCACCTTCAATACCCAGAGCACGCTGAGCAGCCAGGCCGTTTTCGGCTCGACGCCGAGAAGCAGCGCGGCCGGCACGGCCAGCGCACCCACCGCATCGACCAGCCCGGCGGAGGAGGACACATAGAGCGACAGCCGCCCCTGCCGCGCCATATGGCGCAGCCGGACCAGCCATTCGAACACGAAATAAGCAAGGCAGGTCCAGAGCAGGCCACTGACCCAGCCGCGCGCCTCATGGGCCCGGTTGTCGGTCAGCAAGACCATGCTGAGCACGCCAACGGTCACAGCCGCGTAAGCCGCCTTGGTCATGTTGCGGCCGGCCGTGGCGGCCACGAACTGGGCCAGAGCGGGGATCAGCGGCTTGGACATGCGGGAGAGCGGGCTCGGTCTTGGACTTGGCTGCTGCGGTCCCGGCTGGGACGCCAGCGCCAAAGTGCCCGCCCGGGCAGGGGCCGTCAACGACGAGCCCGGGCCGCCCTGGACATCGACGAACAGGGCTGCACGGTCCGGTGCCGAGGTGGCCCTACCTGAAATGCGGCGGTTCGTCGTAGCCGCGGCGGCTGCTGAAAAAGAGCAGCATCATCAGGCCGACGCCGACCACGACGGAAAAACCCGCCCCGAGCGCCAGTGCCACATAGCCTTCCGTCGGGATCGGCCCACCCTCGACCGCCATTGCCGAATAGGCGAAGTAACCAGCCGCAACCAGCATTCCCAGAAGGATGATGAGGAGGAGCGTACGCATGATGCGTTCTCCGGTTGTATCCGGGAACAAACGGTTGTGGGCAGGGACGGTTCCCGAATTCATCCCGGTGATTCGCGGGAAAGATCGGCAAGGTGCCGCAGCAAGACCCCCGAATCGATAGGTCAGGCGCTCTGAGCGGTTTTCACCACCACGATATTGCTCTCGTCCTGCTGGGGAGGGGCCGTATCCTGGGCGAGCTTGTCGGCCTCGCCGGCGTGGCGCTTGAGGTAATCGCGGCGCATGCCGATCTCGTCGCGGACGAACTCGTAGCCGAGCTTGAAGGTATCGAGCCCATCGGTACTGATCGTGCCGTCTCGAAGGCCTATGACGGCGCCGCGCAAAATGCCCTCCAGCTCGTCCTGGAGACATTCGAGCTGATCCAGCGAATGGGCATGCTCGATGCGCTCGCCGACGTCGAGGATGGCGGTGGAGAGCTCGCTGGCCTTCTCCGGCGCGATGCGGGTGATCTTGGCGTAGATCGCAGCGAAGATCGAGCCGATGACGCTGAGCGCGGCGGCGCCCAGATACATCAGGTCGCTGTACTTATCCATGAACGACTTGGTGTCGTCGTTGATGTAGTCGGCCGCCCCCTGATGCGCCATCACGTAGGCGTCCTTCTCGACGGAGGCCGGCTCGATCCTGCTGGCAAAGCCGTTGTCGAGCCCGAGCGCGGATTTGTTCTCATAGATGGTGCGCGCCAGCTCGCCCGCCGTCGATGCCGACATCTTCGATTGCGTCACCAGCAGCCATTCGAGGCCGATCGTGTCGAGGTCGTCATCGGGAATTTCCGGCGAGGCCGAGAGCGTGCCTGCGCTCAGCGTCTCGCTGGAAATGCCGGGGATCCTGCGCGCCAGCGCCTTGGCCTCGTCGACCGCGTTGAGCGTGAAGCCGCCGCGCCTGGCGGCCTGCTCATAGGCCTTGTCGCGCACCGCTCTGGAGGCGTGCACGACGGCGATCACCGCGCCGAAGCCGCTCGCCGGGGCGAACAGCTTGTCGAGCGTCGCGCCCTGCAGCGCCATCTGGATTTTCGCGGCATCAGGACCGTCGGGGATGTCGAGAATGCTGCGGACGAAGGCGAGTGAGGCCTCGCTCTCGGCGACGACCGCAACCTTTTTCTTCTTCAGCTCGGCGAGCGACTTGATCTTCTTGTTGCCGGGGCCGAGCAGGAGCACGAGATCGTGCTCGAGGATTGCGAGCGTGCGCGCCCGCAGCGGCACCTTGGCATCGGTACGCAACACGGCGAGGTCGGCCTGCTTGCGGTCGAACTGGGCGAGCGCCTTGGCGCTGTCTGGATTGTTGACGATCTTGATCCGGAAACGCGAGGCGTTGTTCTTCATCACCGTGGCGAGCTTGGCGGCGAACATCGCCTCGTCGCTGTTGGGCGCGCCGACCGCAAAGGTCAGCGTCTCCGAACTGTGGACCAGGGCGCGGCCGCCCCAGACGGTGGCGAGCGACAGCAGCAGGGTCAGCACGACGTAGAGAAAGACCTGCTGTTGATTGGTCTTGATCACCTTGGGACGCCGCGGCGGCGGCTCTGATGGTGACGAGGTCGGGCCTTCAGTACTCATGTCAGTACCCATGGCAGCACTCGGGCCTTATTCCTGGGTGACGGGTAGCTCGCGGATGTGATCGCGGCGGGCGCCTGCAATTCCTAACCGTCTGAAAAAAGAACGATATTCTCTGCCGACAATGATAGCGCGCCGGAACCGGAATGCAAATTTCGAGCCGAAGGTAACCTTACTCGATCCGGCGCGGCGATTGATCATCCTATCACCAGTTAGCCACAGTTTGCGATTTTCCGGTTCCCCCCGGCTGCATTCCGCCGCGGGAGATGTCATAAATCACACGTCCCGGCGACTTGACCGGTCCGAGAAGAAGTTGCGCTGAACGCTCCAATTCTTCTTGCCACGTCAATGAGGGCGTCAGCTTTGTCGTTTCCACCCCTGTCATCGGCGGTTCCAGTCGAAGCGCTCATTGGCTGGATGTTGCTTCTCACCTTCAAGCACATCATCGCCGATTTCGTCCTCCAGACCGCCTGGATGGCGCAGGGCAAGGACCAGAAGCACGGCTGGGCCCTCCCGCTTCTGGTGCATTGCCTGATTCACCTTGCGGTTGCGCTGCCGTTGATCCTGATCGTGGCGCCCAAATTCTGGTTCGTCGCCTTCATCGACTTCGTGATCCACATCACGATCGACCGGGCCAAGGGGCTCGTCTCCGCCAATTGCGGCGTCGACCTCCAGCATCCCTGGTTCTGGACCCTGATCGGCGTCGATCAGGCGCTGCACCATCTGACCGGCTTCGGCCTCTCCATCTTCATGGCGGCGAACTGAGGCTGGCGGCGTTCGGAGTAGCTGCCGGGCCTGCATGGTTCGAGACGGCGCTTCGCGCCTCCTCACCATCAGGGGATAGAATCTTTCAGCAGGACCAGACCTCATCCTGAGGGCTCGCCGAAGGCGGGCGTCTCGAAGGATGGCCACGGGGAAGCTGCCTGTTGCCTCCGATTCGCGGCGAGGGCGCAACCACCCCGGACGACTACCGGGCAGCGTGGTTAACCTTTCATTAGAGAATTGCACTGCATCTTCCCCACACGAGGGAGAACTGCAATGTTTTCAAGCCGCGACGCCTTTGAAAGCGATTTCTGCCCGGTCCGCGACGAGCTCCTTGGCGAGATGTACCGCGCCAGCGAGAGTGGCCTGCCGAGGTTGGTTGAGAGTGTTTCCCCTGACGCACGCGCCAGGCTGGCGCTGTTCTGCTATCGCCGCAGCCACCTTCATTCGCTGGCCGTCGCGATCGCAGGCAGCTGCAACGAGCGCGACCTGATCGAGAACGGTGGCCGTGTCGGCTCGACGCTCTACGCGCTGTCGCGCGGAGGCTCGGCCAAATCGTCGCCGTCGCTGTCGGGTGGCCGCAAGCCGATCACGCTGTCGACCAAGCCGCTCTCGGTGCTTGCACCGCTGGACGACGAGATCGACGACGAGATCAGCGAAGCCGTTCCCGCCTAAGCCTTGTTTGTTGGCGCATGATCTCCGCGCAAACGCGCCGCGTTTGTCGCGTGGAAAACCGCTGCACACTTTTCCGGATCATGTGCTAACGATCACCGGCAGTCCGAATTTCCGCCGCGCCATCGCGCATTCGGCGTCGCCCGGCATGCATGTGCGGCAGACCTCCGGCCGCACCTCATAGATGCCGCAGGCCGTCTGCTTTCCGATCTCTCCCTGCAACGCCGAACAGCGATCACCCTGGCAGCGCATGCCGGATTGCCGCGCGTTGACGAGCGCTTCCGGGATTGCGGCCAGCTCTTCCTCGCTCTCGATCGAGAAGCGTGGCCAGTTCTCCGAATAGCCGCAGCAGGCGCCGCAGCTCTGGCAACAGCTCGACAGGTCGATCTCTTCCATCCTCGTCACGTGTCCTTTGGCGGGCCCCAGACCAGGCTCTGCCGCCATCTTGCGCGCAGCACGTCGCGCCGCTCCGGATATCTTTCGTCGAGATAGGAGGCCTCCACCACGCGGTCGGTGCGGAAGCTGCGGAAGTCGCCGCGCAGCTCGCACCAGGCGGCGAGCAGGCGCACGGCTTCGAGATAGCCGACCGAGATCGGCCAGATCATTCGCTCGCTGGGGCGGCCCTGCTCATCGCGATAGCGCAGCATGATCTTCTTGCCTTCGTGGATCTGGGTGCGGGTGCGCACCATGTCGAGGCGATCCGGCTCCCTGTTCCAGCTCGGCCGCGCGCGGCTCGCAGGCTCCAGCACGAAGGGACGCAGGCGCTCGGGAACGGTGTCGGCGATCTTGGCCATCAGATCTTCGGCCGCGCGCGCCAGCGCGGAATCGGCGTGGCCCGCGACCCATTGCGCGCCGAGCACCGCGGCCTCGATCTCGTCCGGTGTCAGCATCAAGGGCGGCAGGTCAAAACCCTTTTCCAGGATGTAGCCCATGCCGGCTTCGCCGCGGATCGGCACGCGCTGGCCGATCAGGGTTGCGATGTCGCGATAGATGGTGCGCTTCGATGTTTCGAGTTCGGCCGCGATCGCGTCCGCGGTCAGCGGCTTACGGGTGCGCCTCAGCACCTGGATGATTTGAAACAGCCGGTCGGCGCGTCTCATGACAATTCTCTTATCGGGGGCGGATCAGGCAACGGCGCGCTGCTGCTGACAGGATGTTGGCAGCAGGGGGGTTCTATACCGGGACAACACATCGACTGAAGAGGATTTGTCCATGATCATTCCAACCCATTTCGGCCCGGCCCTTCCGACGCTGCGGGCACCCGTGTGGTCCGCATCGGTGTTCAGCCGCCTGGTTTCGCTGGATCTCATGGCCGTCGACCTCCGGTTTGCCCGTGCAAGCGTGGTGGCACGCTCGCTGACCCAAGCTGCGGACGCACTGGCCCACCACGTCATGGCCCGCGCCTGGCAGGGGGCCCGTTTCGCAGAAGATATCACGGCTGCTGCCACCATGGTGGCAGCAGCCCGGCACTAGGTTCCGTCAACTCTTTCGGTCGTTCAGGAGAGCTCTCATGATTACGCTTTACGGTTTCGGCACCGGTTTCGGCCTGCCGGAAATCAGCCCCTTCGTCACCAAGACGGAGGTGCAGCTCAAGATGGCGGGACTGCCCTACCGGAAGGAGCGCGCGATGCCGCCGGCCTCGCCGAAGGGCCAACTGCCCTTTATCGACGATGGCGGCGAGGCCGTGGCCGATTCCACCTTCATCCGCGCCCATATCGAGCGCCGCTATGGCTTCGATTTCGACGCCGGACTGTCGCTGGCCGAGCGGGCGCAGGCCTGGGCGTTTGAGCGCATGATCGAGCATCACGTCTATTGGGGGCTGGTCGGTGCCCGCTGGGTCGATCCGGTCAATTTCGCCAAGGGCCCTGCGCATTTCTTCGACGGTGCGCCGGAACACAATCGCGAGAAGTTGCGCGAGGACGCACAATTCCGTGTTGCTGAGAACTATCTGCTCTCCGGCCTCGGCCGCCACGCGCCCGATGACGACGTCGATCTCGCGGTGCGTTCGCTGTTCGCGCTGTCGGTGCAGCTCGGCGACAAGTCCTATCTGATGGGCAACAAGCCCTGCGGCGTCGATGCCACCGCCTTCGGCGCGCTCGCCGGGATCCTGACGCCGTTCTTCGAATCCGGCCTTCGCCAGCGGGCCGAGGGATTTGCGAACCTCACCGCCTATGTCGACCGGATGATGGACAATTACTATCCGGAGTTCGCCTGGACCCCGCTGCGGCAGGCGGCGTAGCGCTCAGTCCCGCGGCGAGCTCGGTGCCCCTCTCCCGCAAGCAGGAGAGGGGGTACACCAGCGTCGGAGCTGCAGCTCGGTCTCAAAATCAAAAACAAAAGAGCCGGCCCGATGGGCCGGCTCTCGTCGTCTCGCAACTTTTCGCCGCGCCTACTTCACCAGCATGTACTTGCCGTTCTTCACCGTGAGCAGGATGCGCGAGCGCTCGTCGAGGCCGTAGCGGTCCTTTTCGGTGAAGTTGTAGACGCCCTGGCTCGCCGCCAGCTCCTTCTCGGATAGCAAGGCCTGGCGGATCGCTTCGCGGAACTCCGGCGTGCCGGGCTTTGCCGTCTTCAGCGCCGCCGGAATGATGCGCTTGAGGAGCTCGAAGGCGTCATAGGAATGGCCGGCGAACTGGCTGCGGCTGTTCGGGCCATACTTGGCCTCATAGGCCGCGTTGAGCGCGAGGCCAGGCTTCTTGGTGGCCGCCTCGTCCGGCTGATCCTCGGGGTCCATGACGGGACCGGAGGCCATCAGCACGCCCTCCGCCGCTTTGCCGGCGATGCGGATGAAGTCCATGCTGGCGGCGCCGTGGGTCTGGTAGATCAGGCCCTGATAGCCGCGTTCGCGCAGCTCGGTCTGCGGCAGCGCGGCCGCGGTGCCGGACGCGCCGACCAGGATCGCGTCGGGATTGGCGGCGACGAGCTTGAGCACCTGTCCGGTCACCGACGTGTCGGGGCGGGCGAAGCGCTCCTCATCGGCAATGGCGATGCCCATCGGTCCGGTCTGGGCCTTCAAATCGTTGAACCAGAGGT
This sequence comes from Bradyrhizobium xenonodulans, assembly GCF_027594865.1. Classification (NCBI taxonomy): domain Bacteria; kingdom Pseudomonadati; phylum Pseudomonadota; class Alphaproteobacteria; order Hyphomicrobiales; family Nitrobacteraceae; genus Bradyrhizobium; species Bradyrhizobium xenonodulans. The sequence continues at coordinate 7,662,715 of NZ_CP089391.1, read as the reverse complement.
CGCCATAGGAGTCGGAATAGCCGATATAGCCGACGGTCTTCACGCCCTTGGCCTTCATGTGGTCGTACAGCACCTTGCCCACGATCGGGATCGGCTGCGGCATCGCCACCGACCACTTCATGCGCTCCGGCGTGATCGGGAACGGCGCCAGGCCGAAATGCGGAATGCCGGCTTCATTGGCGACGTTGGAGACCGCGATCGTCGGCGGCGTCAGCGCCGAGCCCATGATGATGTCGGCCTTGGATTCGGTGACGAAGCGGCGCGCGTTGGTGGTCGCCGTGGTGGGATCGCCGCCGTCGTCGAGCACGATCACCTTCAGCGGCACGCCGCCGATTTCCTTCGGCACAAATTCCAATGCGTTGCGCTCGGGAATGCCGAGGGCTGCGCCCGGGCCGGTCGTGGTGGTGGTGATGCCGATGGTGACTTCGGCGGTCTGTGCCAACGCGGGCAGCGCCGGCAGGGCAAGCGTCGCCGCGGTGATGGCGGCGGTCAAATAAAAGCGTTTCATTGATTCCTCCCTTGACATGTTTCTTTGAAAGCAGAAATCGGGGGGTAATTCAGCCCCCTCTTTTGGTGATGCGGCGATTTAGCTTCCGGTGAACTTGGCTACCATTTCCGCCGGGAATGGTGCCGATTTCAATTTGTCGGGGTTAACGGGATCGCGGCCGACCAGGACGCGGGTCTCGAAACCCTCGATCGCCAGCGCTTCGCCCTTGTAGACGTTGTGCTTCACCTCGAAGCTCGAGCGCTTGATGCTCTCGATCTTCGTTTCGATGGTGATCCAGTCGCCATAGGTCGAGGGGATGTAGAACTTGGACCGCGTGTCGACCATGGGAATCCCCACCAGGCCGTATTTGCGGACCAGGTCCTGCTTGGAGAACCCGGCGACCTCGAACAGGGTCGACGTCGAGTCGTCGAACATCGCGAAATAGCGCGGGTAATAGACGATGTTGGCGGGGTCGCAGTCGCCCCACTGGATCTGGACCTCGCGCCGGTTCACGAACATAGGTCGCGCCTTGCTCTACGACGTTACTTCGGGGCCATGCGCAGCGAGCCGTCGAGGCGCACCACTTCGCCGTTCAGGTAGGAATTCTCGACCATGTGCAGGGCGAGTGCCGCGAACTCGTCGGCGTGGCCGAGCCGGCGCGGGAAGGGGATCGCAGCGGCGAGCGAGTCCTGGGCTTCCTGCGGCAGGTTCGCGAGCAGGGGCGTCAGGAACAGGCCGGGCGCGATGGTCAGCACGCGGACGTCGAACTGCGCCAGCTCGCGCGCGATCGGCAAGGTCATGCCGACGATGCCACCCTTGGAGGCCGAATAGGCCGACTGCCCGATCTGGCCGTCATAGGCCGCGACGGACGCGGTGTTGATGATGACGCCGCGCTCGCCGGTGGCCTGCGGCTCGAGCTTGGACATTTCGGTTGCGGCAAGGCGCAGCATGTTGAAGGTGCCGATCAGATTGACCTTGATCACCTTGTCGAAATCGGCGAGCGCCATCGGGCCGTCGCGGCCGACCACGCGCTTGGCCACGCCGATGCCGGCGCAGTTCACCAGTACGCGCGCCGGCCCGTGCGCCTTGGTCGCCTGCGCGATCGCAGCTTCAGCGGACGCCGCATCGGAGACGTCGCAGGTCACGGCGACGCCCTTGATCTCGGCGGCGACCGTCTCGGCGAGCTTGGCATTGAGGTCGAACACCGCGACCCTGGCGCCCTGCGCCGCCAGCTTTCGCGCGGTCGCAGCACCCAGTCCCGATGCGCCGCCGGTGACGATGGCTGCCTGATCCTTCAACAACATGGCGTTCTCCTGGTGCGATGATTTCTCAAGCGACCGATATCACACGGTCCGATGGATTGGCAGCGTAGAGCTCGTCGATCAATGCGGCGCGATGCTCGAGCACCGCGCGCTGGTTGATCGAGCCCTTGTCGGTGACTTCGCCCTTGTCGATCGAGAGCGGCGTATCCAGCAGGATCGCACGCGTGATCCGCGTCGAGGAGCCGGTGGCCTGGCTGAGGAAGCGCATCAGGCGTTCGCGGAAGGCCTCGCGCACCAGCCGGTCGCGTGCGGTGACGGTGAGATCGTCGGCCGGCAGTGTCGGGTTGATCAGGCGGCAGCCGTCGAGGTCGAGCAGCACGATCGCGGAGATTTCGTCGCGGTTGATGCCGGCGATGACGACATCGCGCACCAGCGGCGCGCAGGCCGCGGTGAGCCGCGCGCGCAGCGGGCCGACACTGACCCAGGTGCCGCTGCCGAGCTTGAAATCCTCGCTGACGCGGCCGTCGAAATCGAAGCCGGCGTTGAGATCGTCGGGATCGGCGGGCTTGAGCGCATCGCCCATCATGTAAAATCCTTCCTCGTCGAAGGATTTCGCGGTGATGTCGGGCTGGCGCCAGTAGCCGGGCATCACGTTCGGACCCTTGGCGCGCACTTCCATCTTGCCGTTGTTCGGCACGAGCTTGGCGTCATTGCCGGACACGGGAAGCCCGACATGGCCGGAGCGGCTGGTGCGCGGATTGACCGACATGAAGAACGGCGCGGTCTCGGTCGCGCCAAGGCCGGTCAGCATCGGCACGCGATAGCCTTTTTCCTTTATCGCGAGCTCGTCGAGGCTGTTCCAGACGAAAGGCGAGAGCGCCGCGCCCGAGAAGAACATCGCATGCAGCTTGTCGAAGAATTTTGCGCGCAGGCCCTGGTCGTCGCGCAGATAGGGCAGCAGCGACTCGTAGCCCTTGGGGACGTTGAAATAGACCGTCGGCGAAATCTCCTGGAGATTGCGCACGGTTTCCTCGATGCCGCCGGGCACCGGCTTGCCGGCGTCCAGATACATCGAGCCGCCATTGTAGAGCGTCAGCCCGATATTGTGGTTGCCGCCGAAGGTATGGTTCCAGGGCAGCCAGTCGATGATGACGGGCGGCTCGTCCTTGAGGAAGGCGAGCGTCTCGCGCAGCATCACCTGGTTGGCGCAGATCATGCGCTGGGTGTTGATGACGGCCTTGGGATTGCCGGTCGAGCCCGAGGTCAGCAAAAATTTCGCGATCGTGTCGGGGCCGATCCTGCCGTGCACCGCGTCGAGATCGCCGCGGATCGGCGTTGCCATGAGATCGGCGAGCAGCGTGACGTCGCGGCCCGGCACGTGGCCAAAGGAGGCGGCAATCTCGGTGCCGAGCGAGACGTTGGCGGCGAGCGCATCCGCGAACCTGTCGGCATCCTCGGCGAAGACGAGGCCGGGCGTCAGCAGCTTCATCAGGTAAGACAGCTTGCCGTAGTCCTTCGACACCAGCGAATAGGCCGGCGACACCGGGCAGAACGGAATGCCGGCATAGAACGAACCGAACGCGAGCAGCGCGTGATCGATCGAATTGCCGGAGAGGATGACGACCGGCCGCTCCGCCGAGAGGCCGCGTGCAATCAGCGCGGAGGCGATGTGCCGACTCGCGGTCAGCAGCTCGGCATAGGTGATCTTGCGCCAGCCGCGGCCGCCTTCGCGCTCCGCCATGAAGATGCGGTCCGGCGTCGTCGTCGCCCAGTGATGCAGGCGATCGGTGATGCGGGCGGGATAGTCGCCGAGCGGCTGCTTCGGCCGCAGATAGATGGTGCCGTCGTCGCGGCGCTCGATGTTGACGGCGGGATCGCCGAACGAAATGGGCCGCAGCGGGGAAGTGCTCGCGCCGCGCTCCATGCTGGAAGAGGACGGCTGCGCGCTCATGACTTGGGCTTCACCTTTGCGGTCTTGTGCTCGAGGAATTCGCGGATCCTGCGCTTTGCCTCTTTGTCGCTCTGCGCGACGGTCGCCATCAGCGATTCCATCAGCAGGCCGGTCTGCGGATTGGCCTCCGCGATCATCGGCAGCGCCTGAATCACGGCGAAATTCGTCAGCGGCGCGTTGGAGGCGACCTTGGTCGCAAGCTCCAACGCCTTGCCGAGCCCGTTGCCGGCCTCAGTCACATATTGCGCAAAGCCGTAGGAGGCGCCTTCGGTCGCGCTATAGACGCGCCCGGTCAGCATCATGTCCATCATCCTGGCGACACCGATCAGCCGCGGCAGCCGCACCGAGCCGCCGCCGCCGACGAAGATGCCGCGCTGCCCTTCCGGCAGCGCGAAATAGGTCGAGGGCTCGGCGACGCGGATATGGGCGGCGCAAGCGAGCTCCAGCCCGCCGCCGATCACGGCGCCCTTCAGCGCTGCGATCACGGGCACGCGGCTGTACTGGATACGGTCGAACACCCGGTGCCACATTTGAGAATGGAGAAGGCCGCCGGTGGCGTCGTGGTCCTGGAGTTCGGACAGATCGAGCCCGCTGGAGAAATGATCGCCGATGCCATGGATGACGACCGCGCCGATATCCTCGGGCAGCGACGCAAAGCACTCGCCGATTTCCAGGATGATGCCGTCGTTGAGCGCATTGCGCTTGGCCGGCCGGTTCAGGCCCACGGTCAGAACCCGGTCCGCCCGCTCGATCCGGAGCAGCCCGGAGGCACCCGCGTCAGCGGTCTCGGCGTTTCCCTGTGTCATTTGCGTCCTTATCAGAATAGTTATGTTCTATAACGAATTCTGGGAGAGTCAACAAGGGGGCGGCGCGGCCTTCCGGCGCCCTCGGATGGAGGGCGGGAAGCAGCATCAGGGCGCCAGTCCGGCCTAATGCGCGAAAGCGTTGCCGGTCTGGATCGAGCAGGTCGGCGATCCCGTACTGACACTTGATATCTCGTACATGGCGCCGTCGGGACCGCGGCGCTTGATCTGGGCGCTGCCCTCCTTGGCGTCGATCACTGACAGCGAGCAACTGGAGAACGAGGCGTCGAAGCTCGCGACGTAGCGGCGGGCGCCGCTGGCGAAGGCTTCGGTGCCGACCAGCTTGTCGCCCTGGAAGCTCACGCCGCGCGATCCGCCGCCTTCGCCGGGAGCAAGCTCGCCCTCTCTGGTCTTCTTCCCGCCGCGCACCTGCGCCCGCAGGAATGGCCGCCCCGCCGAGCTGACATAGACCAGCCGCGTGTTGACGTTCGAGAAGCTGACATTGGTACCGTCCGCCCGCTTCGCGGTCCCGCTCGTGCTCCACGACATCGTGACCGTCTTGTTCAAAAGGCCGGACGGAGCACCTCCCGCTGCGGCGGGGCCCGCGACCAGCAAGCCAGTGAAGCCAAGCATTCCCAGTAAACGGCGCATCGACTGAACGTCCATCGTCGCCTCCTCAAATCAAAAATGATCGGATCCATACTTGCAATGGGTCCGATGCTATTTTTGCGGAAGCTTCGTTGCAAGCGCGCCGAGGCGCGGATCACACCACCTGATGCACGTCGATCACCACGCGATCTGCGTGCCGCGCGGCCGAGCCGACAAAGATGTGCTGCATCAGCCAGCGGTACCTCTCGTGCCCTGTCTCGAACTTCGGCACGGTGCGGAAATAGATCAGTTTTGGGTCGACCGGCTCGCCGCGCTTGAGCTTTTGCAGCAGCTCGACCGGGCCGAAGCGCATCCCCTTGTTCTCGACATAGACAATGGCGCCGTCATCGGTCTCGAATGCATATTTGGCCTCCAGGTCGATCAGCTCGTTGGGGCGGATGGTCTGGAAGTCGGCGCCGAACGGCAGCACTTTTCCGGCGATCCCGCCCGTCACCTCGCCGCCGATGATCGGAATGATCCGGCGCACGCCGATGCCGGTCTCGCCGGCGGTGACGACGTCGCCGATTTTGGCGGTGATGGTGAAGACGTATTTGGTCTCGAGCGCAGGTGTGGTCATCGCTTCACCTCGTCAATGCGCCATCATCCGCGTCGGCAGCCATGTCGCCAGCAGCGGGAAGGCGATCAGGATCACGAGGCGCACGAGGTCGGTCGCGACGAACGGGATCACGCCCTTGAAGATGGTGGAGAAGGACACGTCCTTCACCACGCTTTTGATGACAAAGACGTTCATTCCCACCGGCGGATGGATCAGGCCGAGCTCGACGGTCATCACGATGATGACGCCGAACCAGATCGGATCGAAGCCGAGATGCGTGATGACGGGGAAGATGATCGGCACGGTCAGGATGATCATCGCCATGGCGTCCATCAGGCAGCCGAGCACGAGATACATCACCATGATCAACGCCAGCACGCCGTAGGGGCCGAGGCCGAGGCCGGTGAGGAATTCGGTCACCTTCTGCGGCGTCTGCGTCACCGTGAGGAAATAGCCGAAGATCAACGCGCCGATCAGCACGGTGAACACCGCGGCCGCGGTGCGCGTCGCCTGGAGCAGCGAGGCCAGAATCTTCTCGCGGTCGAGCCGGCCCGTGACCACGCCGATGATGAAGGCGCCCGCGGCACCGACGCCGCCCGCTTCCGTCGGCGTGAAGCGCGGCAGGAAGGGCAGGCCGTAGAGGCCGCCGATCACGAACACGAACAGCAGCACCGGCGCCCAGATCTCCTTCAATCCGGCGAAGCGCTCGCGCCACGGCAGCACCTTGCCCTTGGGCAGGAAGTCGGGGCGGAAATAGCCGATCAGGAAGATCGTGATCATGTACATGCTCATCGCCAGCAGGCCCGGGATAATGCCGGCGATGAAGAGTTTTCCGATGTCCTGCTCGGTGATGATGCCGTAGACCGCGAGCACGGTGGAGGGCGGCAGCATCGCGCCCAGCGTGCCGCCCGCCGCGATCACGCCCGTGGCGAAGGATTGCGGATAGCCGAAGCGGCGCATCTCGGGATACGCGACCGCGGAGAAGGTCGCGGCGGTCGCGACCGACGAGCCGCAGATCGCGGCGAAGCCGCCGCAGGCGCCGACGGTGGCGATGCCGAGCCCGCCGCGCAGATGCCCGACAAAACCGTTGGCGGCGCGGAACAGCTCGCGGCTCATGCCGGAATGGCTGACGAAGGAGCCCATCAGCAGGAACATCGGGATGACGCCGAAAGTATAGTCGGTGACCGTGCGCATCGAGGTCTGGCCGACCAGCTTCAGCGCCGCCGTCCCGTTGACGAGATAGGCGAAGCCGGAGACGCCGACGAGGCCCATGGCCATGCCAACGGGCACGCGCAGCAGCATCAGGATGAAGAGGGAAACGAAGCCGATTACGGCGACGGCATCGGTGCTCATGATTACTCCGTCGCCTTCAGCTTGGGGTCGTGCATCTCTTCGGGATGGAAGATCAGCCGGTAGGTGCGGATCGCGATCAGCAGCACGGCCGAGACGTCGCCGATCCAGGCGATCGCGAAGAACGGCCAGGTCGGCATGTGCATGTCGAAGGTCTGGACGTTGTCGTTGTAGGTGCCGCGCACCTTGTCGAACAGCGTCCAGGTCTGCACGGTGACGACGAACAGCAGCACCAGCGTCGCGAACACGTCGATCCAGCGCTGATAGCGCGGTCCGACATTGCCCCAGACGAGATCCACCGTGATGTGGGTGCCGCGATAGGAGGTCGCGGCGATGCCCCAGAAGATCAGGATGCCGAGCAGCATGCGGCCGATGTCGAACGAGTCCGGGATCGAATAGTTCAGCGTGTTGCGCAGCAGCACCGACAGGAAGATGTCGAGCGCGACAATGCCGACGAAGCCGGCCGCGATCCATTCGATCGTGTCGATGATGCGGTCCATCCAGGAGCGCTTCATGGGGGAAGAATCCTATTTAAAGTCAGCGAAGTTGGATGCAGCCGTTTCCGCGAGGAAGGTGGGCTCCCTCCCCCGCTTGCGGGGGAGGGTTGGGGAGAGGGTGTCTCCGCTGGGCGAGCCCCCCCAAGCGGAGAGAACCCTCACCCGGCGCTTCGCGCCGACCTCTCCCGCAGGCGGGAGAGGTGCAGCGAGTGCGCGGCCGCAGTAGCGGCTACTCCGCCAGCGCGTTGTACTTCTTCAACGACGCCTTCAAGTCCGCCAGCGCCGCATCCGGATCAGCACCCGCCTTCTTGGCGCCGTCGCCCCAGGTCTTGACCAGCGGCTCGGCGGACTTCTTCCAGGCGGCGGTCTGCTCGGCCGTCAGCTTGTAGACCTCGTGACTGCTCTCGGCCTTGACCTTGTCGACGCCGGCGTCCTCGAACTTGCCCCAGTGCTCGCCGACCACACCCGCCATCTCGACCGAGCAGTTCTTGTCGATCGCCGCCTTCTGCTTGTCGGACATCGCATTGTACTTGTCCTTGTTGATCACGAACACGAAAGTCGTGGTGTAGAGCGGCGCCTCCATGTCGTACTTGGTCACCTTGTCGATGCCGAACAGCACGAGGGAGCCCCAGGGGAAGGTCACGCCGTCGGCGACGCCGCGCTCGATGATGTCGCGCACTTCCGGCGCCGAGGACTGCACATTGGTGCCGCCGAGCGAGGTGACGAAATTGGCCATGGTGGCGTGGGCAGGGCGGATCTTCATGCCCTTCACGTCCTCCGGCATCACGATCTTCTTGGCCTTGGAATGGAACGAGGAGGGCGAGTGGACGAAGGCGAGGCAATATTTGACGTCCTTCATCTCCTTCTCGGCGTATTTGCGGTACCAGGCATCCAGGCCCATGGAGCCACCCTTGGCGTCGGAGACGAGGAATGGCAGCTCGCCGGCGCCGATCACCGGAAAGCGGCCGGGCTGGTAGCCGGGATTGACATAGGTGACGTCGGCGATGCCGTCGCGCGCCATGTCGTAATGGTCGAACGCCTTGCCGAGCTGCTGGGCTGGAAACACCTTACCGGTGATGGTGCCGCCGGAATCCTTGTTCACCGCGGCGACCCAGTCTTCCAGCGACTTCTGCAGCGGGTGCGAGGCCGGCACCCAGTGCGAAACCTTCAGGTCGATGGTCTTGTCCTGCGCGAATGCAGGCGTCACGCTAGCTGCCAGCAGTAGCGCCAGGCACGCTTTCCTCATCGGTCGTCTCCCTCTTTTTGACGGCAGGCTTCTTGGCCCGGTTTCTTTAATTAACATGTTATCTAATTGCCCGGCGCGTTCAAGCCGGAACTGGCGCGGCGTGCCGCCGCGTCATCGATGTCGCTTGGATTTGTCGCCGTGAGCTGCGACGCGCGCTCCCCTTTTCCCAACAATTATATGATATAATTATCGTGTGCGGATGACCGCGACAAGCGAGCCGCGACGAAAGCCTACAGGATCGGGAGGAGCGAGTATTGCGGACAAAAGTCGCAATCATCGGGGCCGGGCCGGCCGGATTGTTGCTTGGGCAACTGCTGCACCAATATGGCATCGACAATGTCATCCTGGAGCGGCAAAGCCCGGATTACGTGCTGGGACGCATCCGCGCCGGCCTGCTGGAGGAGGGAACCGTCGCGCTGCTCGACGAGATCGGCGCCGGCGCACGGGCGCATGCCGAGGGCCTCTTGCATGAAGGCATCGAGCTTGCGTTTTCCGGCCGCCGTCACCGCATCGACATGAAGGGCGCGACCGGCAAGACGGTGATGATCTACGGCCAGACCGAGGTCACGCTCGATCTGATGAATGCGCGCAAGGCCGCGGGCCTCGTTTCGATCTATGAAGCCAAGGATGTGCAGCCGCATGATTTCGACGGCAGTCACCCGCGGGTCACCTGGGTGAAGGACGGCGTCACCCATACGCTCGATTGCGATTTCATCGCCGGCTGCGACGGCTTTCACGGCGTCAGCCGCGCCAGCGTCCCGGCCATGGCGATCGAGGAGTTCGAGCGGGTCTATCCATTCGGCTGGCTCGGCATCCTCTCCGATACGCCGCCGGTCAGCCACGAGCTGATCTATTCCAACCACGCCCGCGGCTTTGCGCTCTGCACCATGCGCTCGATGAAGCGCAGCCGGCATTACGTGCAGTGTGCGCTCGACGACCATGTCGATCAGTGGCCGGACGACCGTTTCTGGGACGAATTGAAGCGCCGGCTCGACCAGGAGGCGGCCGACAGCCTCGTCACCGGCCCCTCGATCGAAAAGAGCATCGCGCCGCTGCGCAGCTTCGTCGCCGAGCCGATGCGCTTCGGCAGGATGTTCTTGTGCGGCGACGCCGCGCACATCGTGCCGCCGACGGGCGCCAAGGGCCTGAATCTCGCCGCCAGCGATGCGCATTATTTGTCGAGCGCGCTGCGCGAATTCTACGACGAGAAATCCAGCGCGGGCATCGATGCCTATTCCACCACGGCGCTGGCGCGGGTCTGGAAAGCCGTGCGCTTCTCCTGGTGGATGACCTCGATGCTGCACAAATTTCCGGATACCGGCACCATTGGCGCGCGCATCCAGCTCGCCGAGCTCGACTACGTCACGCAGTCACAGGCCGCGATGACCTCGCTGTCGGAGAATTACGTGGGGCTGCCGCTTTGACGGCGATGTCGGTGCCGTAGGGTGGGCAAAGCGCAGCGTGCCCACCAGCGCTCTCGATCATGGCGAGGTCGTGGGCACGGCACTTCGTGCCTTTGCCCACCCTACGAGATCTGTGTTTGCGCCCGCCCGCCCATTTCAAACACCCGCGCAAATCCCGTTTAAAACTTTGTAGGCGGTGAAACTGTCATCGACTTCGCGTTCAATGCCGGCAAGCAACGACGCGAGACATTCATGACCGACACCGACATCCCCGACGGCTTCGAGCCGCTCTCCCGCAAGAGCCCGCTCACCGAACCCTGGGAGCCGCTCTACGCAAAGAAAACTGACAAGGCCGTCATCATCGGCCTGCGGCTGGCAAGGCCGCACACCAATGGTCGCGGCCTGATCCATGGCGGCCTCATCACGGCGCTCGCCGACAACGCCATGGGCTATAGCTGCGCGCAGGTGACGAACTGGACCATCTCGTTCGTGACGGTCTCGCTCGCGATCGATTTCGTCGGCTCCGCCGAGATCGGCCAGTGGTGTTCGATCGAGAGCGACGTGATCAAGACCGGCAAGACGATCTGCTTCGCACAGTGCCTGGTGAAGGCCGACGATGCCGTGATTGCGCGGGCCAGCGGCACGTTCCGCGTGGTGCCGAAGAAGGGGTAGCCGGTCTCCTGCCCCGGACGCAGCGCAGCGCCTCCTGCGGTGCGCTGCAGAGCCGGGACACGGTCGTCACCCAAACTTCCACTCCGTCGTCTCGACCACGAGATCGATGAACGCGCGCACCTTGGCCGAGAGCAGGCGCGAGGTCGGGTAGACGATGTGGATCGGCAGCGCCGGCTGCTCGTATTTGGCCAGCACGATTTTCAAGCGCCCGCGCTTCAGGCCTTCGGCGGCCTGATAGGCCAGCACGCGCGTCGCGCCGCCGCCGGCTTCGGCGTACTGCAATGCGGCGTCGGCGCTGTTGCTGGTAAAACGTGGCGTCGGCGTGACTTCGATGTCGCGGCCGTCCTGCACGAAGCGCCAGCTCACGGACGGACCGAACGCGATGGTCTGATGCACGGGCAATTCCTCCGGCGTCTTCGGCTCGCCATGACGCTTGAGATAGCCCGGCGTTGCCACCACGATCCGCCGCATCTCGCCGACCTGGCGCGCGACCAGCGAGGAGTCGGCGAGATGGCCGATCCGCACCGCGGCGTCGACCGCATCTTCCACGAGGTTGACGAGGTGGTCCGACAGGCGGAGCTCGCAGGCCACCTCGGGATAGCGCTTCAGGTACGCGGTCATGACCGGCCCGACGTGGAGCCGGCCGAAGCCGACCGGCGCCGACACCACGAGACGTCCGCTCGGCCGGTTGCGCTCCTCCCGCGCCGAGCCGTCGGCTTCCTCGACATCGGCAAGAATGCGCCGGGCGCGCTCCAGATAGCGGGTGCCGACGTCGGTCAATCGCACCTGCCGCGTGGTCCGCTGCAGCAGCCGCGCGCCGAGATGCTCCTCCAGCGCCGCGATCAGCCGCGTCACCGCCGACGGCGACAGCCGCAGCTTGCGCGCTGCCGGCGCAAAGCCGCGCAGATCGGCGACGGTGACGAAGACATGCATGGCTTCGAGGCGGTCCATGGCATTATTGCATATATTGCAACGATGAAGTGTCAAGCGTCGCGATTGTTTTAACCGCGGGGAGGTCCACCTTAGTACCCGAAAGACGCAGCAATGCGCCGGGATTCCAGGAGATATTCCGATGACCGCAGTTCACACCTATGCCAGCGACGTCGCCTTCTCGCCGGCGGTGAAATCGATCCAGACCCGAAAGGGATCGCGCGACGGCTACGCCCATGCCGAGCAGCGGGGATGGCGCACCGAGGTCGACGACAACCTCGCAGCGTTCCTGGCCGACGCCAACAGCTTCTACTTTGCGACAGCCTCGGCCGACGGCCAGCCCTACATCCAGCACCGCGGCGGGCCGAAAGGCTTCTTGAAGGTGCTGGACAAGCAGACGTTGGCCTTCACCGACTACGCCGGCAACCGGCAATACATCACGCAGGGAAACCTGTCGGAGAATCCCAAGGCCTACATCTTCGTGATGGACTACGCCCATCGCCGCCGCGTGAAGATCTGGGGCGAGGCGCGCGTGGTCGAGGACGACGAGGCGCTGACCACGTCGCTGATGCCGAAGGGATACCGCGCCAGGCCGGAGCAGGTGATCCTGTTCAAGATCGCGGCGTGGGACACCAACTGCCCGCAGCACATCCCGCAGAAGTTCGACGCGCCGGATGTGGCGGCGGCGCTGGCGGCAAGGGACCAGCGGATCGCGGAGCTTGAGGAGGAGGTGGCGGCGTTGAAGGGCGAGAAGGCGGCGGGTTGAGTTTTCAAGTGAAAGCAGATGCGACACGCTCGGTGCACCCTCTCCCCTGTGGGAGAGGGTGGGGGAGCAAGCCGCAATGTCAGATGACACTCGCGCCTTCGTGCTGGAAGCCGAGATAGCTCGCCGCGACGCGTTCGTTTGCGGCGATGTCGCTGGCCTTGCCGCTGAGCACGAACTCGCCGAGCTCCATCACATAGGCCTGGTCGGCGATCTTCAGCGCGGCCTGTGCGTTCTGCTCGACCAGCAGCACGGAGACGCCGCTGGCGCGGAGCTCGGTGACGATGCGGAAGATGTCGGCGACGATGATGGGGGCGAGGCCGAGGCTCGGCTCGTCCAGCATCAGCAGCTTGGGCTCGCCCATCAGCGCGCGGCCCATCGCGAGCATCTGCTGCTCGCCGCCGGAGAGCGTGCCGGCGAGCTGCTTGCGGCGCTCCTTCAGCCGGGGAAACAGCGTGTAGATCCGCTCTATCGAGGCTTTGGCCTTGCTTCGCTCGATGCGGAAGGCGCCCAGCTCGAGATTGTCCTCGACATTCATGGTCACGAACAATTCGCGGTGCTCGGGCACGAGCCCAAGCCCCATCGCGACGCGATCCTCGATGTCGAACCGGGCGAGATCCTGCCCGGCAAAGGCGACGCGGCCCTTCAGCGGCAGAATGCCCATGATGGCCGACAGCAGCGTGGTCTTGCCGGCGCCGTTGGCGCCGACGATGGTGACGATCTGGTTGGCGCCGACCTCGAGCGAGACCGAGCGCACCGCCTCGACCTTGCCGTAGGCGACATGCGCGTCGGCGACGGACAACAGCGTGCTCATGCCGCCACTCCGAGATAGGCCTTGATCACTTCGGGGTTGGTCTTGATCGTGGCGGGGGTACCTTCGGCGATCTTGGTGCCGAAATCGAGCACCACGATGCGGTCGGCGAGGTTCATCACGAAGCCCATATCGTGCTCGACCAAAAGGACGGACATTCCGCCGTCGCGCAGCTCGCGCAGCAGCGTCGCGAGCCGCTGCTTCTCCATGTGGCGCAGGCCGGCGGCCGGCTCGTCGAGCAGCAGCAGCATCGGATCGACGCAGAGAGCGCGCGCGATCTCGACGATGCGCTGCTGGCCGAGCGAAAGGCTGCCTGCAAGCTGGTGCATCTGCTCGGTGAGGCCGACGCGCTCGATCTGGCGGGCGGCCTCCGCGAGCAGCTTGGCTTCGTCCGCGCGGTCGAGCCGGAGCATCGAGGAGATCGGGCCCGAATGGCCGCGCAGATGTGCGCCGATCGCAACATTCTCCAGCACGGTCATATCGGGGACCAGCTTGACGTGCTGGAAGGTCCTGCTGATGCCGAGCTTGACGATCTCCTGCGGAGGGGCGTTGTCGACCTTGTTGCCGAGCACCGAGATCGAGCCTGATGTCGCCGACAGCACGCCGGTGATCAGGTTGAACGTCGTGCTCTTGCCGGCGCCGTTCGGTCCGATCAGTGCGACGATCTCGCGGGCCTGGACGTCGAAGGAGACGTTGTTGACCGCGACCACGCCGCCAAATTGCTTGCGCGCCTTCTCGACCTGGAGGAGCACGCTGGCCTCGCCGGGCGCGCGGGTGCGCTGCTCCAGCTTCAGCGAGGTGTCGGGCTTCTTGCCGCTGGTGCGTTCGGGCAGGAACGACATCAGCCAGGGCCAGAGACCGCCGGGCGCCAGCTGCAGCAGCGCCACCAGCATGATGCCGAACACGATGGTCTCGACCTGGCCGGAGCCGGGCAGGATCAGCGGCAGATAGCTCTGCAGCACCTCTTTCAGGACCACGACGATCGCCGCGCCGAGCACGCCGCCCCAGACATAGCCGGCGCCGCCGACCACGGCGATGAAGAGATATTCGATGCCGGCCTGCGCACCGAACGGCGTCGGATTCACCGCGCGCTGGAGATGGGCATAGAGCCAGCCGGACAGGCCGGCCAGCACGGCGGCATGGATGAACACGAGCAGTTTTGCGCGCGGCGTGTGCACGCCGAACGCCTCGGCCGCGACATGGCCGCGGCGCAGCGCCCGGATGGCACGGCCGGTGCGGGAGTCCAGCAGGTTCATGGTCAGCAGGGCCGAGAGGATCACGGCCACCCAGATCGCGTAATAGATCGAGCCGGGCGAAAGCATTTTGAAGGTGCCGATCGACAGCGGCGGGATCGCCGAGATGCCGTCGTTGCGCCCCAAAAATTCGAGCTTGCTGAAGAGGTAGAACAGGCCGAGTCCCCAGGCGAGGGTGCCGAGCGGCAGATAGTGGCCGGAGAGGCGGACGGTGACGAGGCCGAGCAGCACCGCGAGCGATCCGCTGACCAGGAGCGACAACGGCAGCGTCAGCCACGGCGACAGGCCGTAGGCCGTCGACAGCACCGCAGTGGTGTAGGCGCCAAAGCCGACGAAGGCGGCTTGACCGAACGAGGTCAGGCCGCCGACGCCGGTCAGTAGCACGAGGCCCATGGCGACGAGGGCCGCAAGGCCGATATTGTCGAGCAGCACGATCCAGAACGGGGGCATGCCCGGCACGAACGGGATCGTCGCCATGACAAGCGCAAAGATGAGGATGGGGAGCCGGCTCTGCATCTTGGCCTCAGTCCTTCTCTTCCTCGACCGCAGGCGCGGCGAGCGAGCGCAGCAGCAGCACGGGAATCAGCAGCATGAAGACGATCACCTCCTTGTAGTTGGAGGCATAGAAGGACGAGAACGCCTCGACGATGCCGACGACCAGCGCCGCGACGGCGGTGAGGGGGTAGCTGACGAGGCCGCCGATGATCGCGGCGACAAAGCCCTTCAGGCCGATCAGGAAGCCGCTGTCGTAATAGAGCGTCGTGATCGGCACGATCATGATGCCCGACAGCGCGCCGATGACGGACGCGAGCAGGAAGGCGATCTGTCCCGACAGGGTGGTACGGATGCCGGCCAGCCGCGCACCGAGCCGGTTCACGGCGGTTGCGCGCAGCGCCTTGCCGTAGAGCGTCAGCCCGAAGAACAGCCAGAGCCCGACGATGAAGGCGATGGTGATGCCGTAGACGGTGAGGCTCTGGCCGGTGAAGCGCAGGGCACCGGCGGTGAAGGCGCCGGACAGCACGGCGGGTCCGCGCTGGCCTTCGGCGCCGAAGAACAAGAGGCCCAGTCCCTGAAGCGCGAGATGGACGCCGACGGAGGCGATCAGCAGCACCAGCACGGAGGTGTGCGCCAGCGGCTGGAACGCGATGCGGTAGAGATACAGGCCGGTCATTGCCACGATCACCAGCGACAGCGCGATGCAGACGGCGACCGGCGGCTTCTGGGCGGCGAAGTAGATCGTCAGCGCCAGCACGATGGAAGGCAGCACGATGTTGGCGACGAAGCTGCGCACGATCAGCCTGCCATGCAGCGCCTTGCGGGCCACGAACAGGTCGAAGGCGAAGGCGCCGATGCCCAGCGCCAGCGCCAGCTTGGCCGTGCCGGGCATCTGGCCCGCGGCGAGCGAAGCGTAGGTCAGCGCGCCATAGGTGACGAATTCGCCCTGGGGAATGAGGATGACGCGCGTGACGGCGAACACCAGCACCAGCGCCAGGCCGAGCAGCGCATAGATCGCGCCATTGGTGATGCCGTCCTGCACCAGGAACAGCATGATGGTGGTATTCAAGACCGGACGCTCCCCCTCAAGATCAAGGACCGTCTCCGCAATTGCGGTGGACGGTCCGCTCACAGCCATTGAAACGCTGACGATATTTGATATGGTCCATAACAATTATCAAATATAACTTCAAGGGTGGGCGGACGACCCGCCTCGAATTTAGCGGGATCACGAGCACGAGGCGATGACCGTTTCCAAAACCGCTGAAAAGTCTTCTGAAAAACCCGGCGAGGCCGCCAAGGGCCGCAAGGACGCGGCCGAGGCGCAGCCCGAGGCCCTCCAACTCGGCGAGCTCTCGGAGCAGCTCGGCTATGTGCTGAAACGGGCGCAGCTGAAGGTGTTCGAGAACTTCCTGCGCTGCATGGCCTCGCTCCAGCTGACGCCGGCGCAGTTCTCCGTGCTGCTGCTGGTCGAGAAGAATCCGGGCCGTAACCAGACCGAGGTCGCCTCCACCCTCGGCATCCTGCGTCCGAATTTCGTGGCCCTGCTCGACAATCTCGAGAGCCGCGACCTTTGCGCGCGGATCCGCTCCACCAACGACCGCCGCTCGCACATCCTGGTCCTGACCGACAAGGGCAAGGCCGTGCTGACGCGGGCCAAGAAGCTCGTCGCCACCAAGCACGAGTCGCGGCTGAACGAGCTGCTCGGCCAGGCCAACCGTGAAGCTCTGCTCGGGATGCTCTCGAAGATCGCGAACGAGTTTTGAGGGCTGCGGTCCCGCCCGGGTCGCCGGCGGTTACGCCGCAGCGAACCGATCGGGCCTGACAGGCGCTTCCGCGGACAGGAAGCGGCGCTCGATCTCTGCTGCGGGCAAGGGACGGCTGAACAGATAGCCCTGCATTTCCGTGCAGCCTTCCGCCGTGATCCGGTCGCGCTGCTCGTCGGTCTCGACGCCCTCGGCCGTGGTTGTCATGCCCAGTCCGCGCGCCATCGCCGCCACCGCCCGCACGATGCTGAGGGATCCCGCATCATTGCCGACTCCGCTGACGAAGGACCGGTCGATCTTGATCTTGTCGAAAGGAAAGCACTGCAGATAGGTCAGTGAGGAATAGCCGGTGCCGAAATCATCCATGGCGATCCTGATGCCGAGCGCGCGGAGCTGGTGCAGCGTCGCCAGCGTGCCGTTCCGGTCCTGCAGCAGGACGCTTTCCGTGATCTCGATCTCCAGCCGCTGCGGATCGAGCCCGGAAGCGGCCAGCGCGCCGACGATCACCTCCGTGAGGCCCGCCTGGCGGAATTGCACCGCCGAGATGTTGACGGCGACGTGCATATGGGACGGCCAGCGGCTCGCGGTGGCACAGGCCTGCCGGATCACCCATTCGCCGATCGGCACGATCAGGCCGATCTCTTCGGCAAGCGGAATGAAGCTGTTTGGCGCGACGAGCCCGCGCCGCGGATGTCGCCAGCGGATCAGCGCCTCGAACCCGGTGATCTCGCGGCCGTCGGTCTTCACGATCGGCTGGTAATGCAGCTCGAACTCGCCGGCCGCGAGGCCGCTGCGCAAATCCTGCTCCAGCGCGCGACGGCTTTGCGCCTCTTCGTCCATGGCCGGTTCGAAGAAGCGGTACATGCCGCGGCCGTCGCTCTTGGCGCGATACAGCGCGAGGTCGGCGTTGTGCAGGAGCTGCTCGGGCGTCGACCCGTCGCCCGGCGCAATGGCGATCCCGATGCTGGCGCTTGCAACGGCCTGGTGTCCGTCGAGCCCGAATGGCGCGCTCAGCCTGCTGACGACGTCACGCGCCAGCACATCCGCCTCGCTGCGGCCGGAAATCGGCGTCTGCAGGATGACGAATTCATCGCCGCCCATGCGCGCGATCGTATCGCTGTCGCGGGCGAGCAGCCTGAGGCGGCGGCTGACGTCCTGCAGCAGGATGTCGCCGGCCTGATGGCCCAGCGTGTCGTTGACGGCCTTGAACTTGTCGAGGTCGATGTGATGGACCGCGAACATCCGGTCCTGTTCGAGCGCCTGCTTGAGGCGCTCGCCGAGCAGGACACGGTTGGCAAGGTCCGTCAGCGCATCGTGATGCGCCATATGCGCGATCCGCAGCTCCGCCTTGCGCTGCTCGGTGATGTCCTCGTGGGTCGCAACCCAGCCGAGATCGGGCATCGGCCGGTGCCTGATCTTGAAGGTGCGTCCGTTCCGCATCTCGACGATGCTGTCGGTAGGCTCGGCGGACGTCGCGACACCGGTCCGCCATCTGGCGTATTCCTCGCGCGTCATCGCCGGCACGCTGCCGGCCTCGAAGCGCAGGTCCAGGATCTCCGAGAGCGGTGTGCCCGGACGAACGCGGTCGGGCGGCAGGCCGTACATGTCGACATAGTGCGTATTGCAGACCAGCAGGCGGTGGTTCGCGTCGAAGAAGCAGAGCCCGTGCGACATGTTGTTGATCGCGATGTCGAACTGAAAGTTGCGCTCCTGCAGCCGTGCACTGAGCTCTTCGCGCTCGGTAATGTCTTCGTGGGTCGCCATGCCGCCGCCGTCGGGCAGGGGGTGGATGGTGTAGGCGATGATCCTTCCGTCGGCGAATTGCTGGACGGTTTGCTCTCTGGTGACGGCACCTTCCGTGCGGGCGCGGACATAGGCGCCGGCGTCTCCGCGGACGTTGAGGCCCAGTTTGAGCCGATGCTCGATCAGGTTCCTGATCGGCGTGCCTGCGCGCACCTGCGCGGGCGCGAGCGCGTACATTTCCGTGTAGCGCCGATTGCAGAAGATGACCTTGCGGTCGCTGCCGAAGAGGATGATCCCGAGCCACAGATTATTGGCGGCGCAGGTCAGCAGCTCGCCGAGCACGAGCGGGTCAATGCCTGCGGCCTCCTGATCACTGTCCATGCGCGCTGTCCCCAGACCAGCGCGGATTAGAGCAGGCGGTGGTGAATGAGCCCAACAATTTGCCCGGTTCCAGGGCATCTTCCTGAAACTGCGGCGAACGCGAGGTTAAGGGCGACGCCGGCGGTCACGGGAATGGCCGCGCCGGCTCAGACATCGTTAACTATGGTGGCGCGGAAAGCCTTCCGCGAGCCGGTGGCGCTCCCGCGACGCGCCGGGTCAATCGACGAGAATCACCCTGATGTCGTTCACATTGGTCAGCGTCGGGCCCGGCTGCAGCAGATCGCCCGTCGCCTCGAAGAACGTCGTCGCGTCGTTGTTGTCGAGATAGGCCTGCGGCTGAAGCCCCTGCGTCTTCATCTTCGCGAAGGTCGCGGCGTCGATCAACGCGCCGGCGGGATCGGTGGGATGGCCGGCACCGCCGTCGGCGCCGTCGGTATCGCCGGCAAGCGCCGAGATGTCGGGCGTGTCCTTCAACAACGCGGCGAGCGCCAGCGCGTATTCCTGGTTGGGGCCGCCGCGGCCATTGCCGCGGACGGTGACGGTGAGCTCGCCGCCGGAGAGGATCGCGATGCGCTTGCCTTGCGCGCGAGCCTCGAGCGCGAGCCTGGCATGATCGGCAGCGACCTCGCGCGCTTCGCCTTCGAGGTCGGCGCCGAGGTCGATGGTCTCGTAGCCGGCCTCGCGCGCGAGCTTCACCGCGGCGTCGAGTGACTGCTTGGGCCGCGCGATCAGCTCGAACGATGCCCGCGCGAAGGCGGCATCGTCGGGCTTGCAGCTTTCGTTGTTGGGATCGTCGAGCGCGCGGCGGACGGCATCGTCGATGTCGAGCTTGTATCTGGCCACGATCGCGCGCGCATCCGCCAGCGTGGTCGGATCCGGCACGGTGGGACCGGAGGCGATCGCCGAGGGATCGTCATGCGGCACGTCGGAGATCGCGAGCGTCACGATCTCGGCGGCATTCCTGCCGGCGCGCGCGAGACGGCCGCCCTTGATCCGCGACAGATGTTTCCTGACCGTGTTCATCTCGCCGATCGGCGCGCCGGAGCGGAGCAGCGCCTTGTTGACCGCCTGCTTCTGCGCAAAGCTGATGCCGTCCACCGGCGCGATCCAGTTCGCCGAGCCGCCGCCGGTCAGCAGCACCAGGAGCAGATCGTCCGGCCCGGCCTCGCCTGCGAGCGCGAGCGTGTCGGCCGCGCCCTTGAGGCCGGCCTCGTCAGGCACGGGATGGCCGGCCTCGACCACGCGGATGCGGCGCGTCGGCACGCCGTAGCCGTGGCGCGTGGTGGCGATGCCGACGAGGCGCTCCGGCGCGAGCTTCAGCGTGTCGAGATAGTGCCGCTCGGCGGCCGCGGCCATCGCGCCTGCGCCCTTGCCGGCGGCGAGGCAGATCACGCGCCCTCTTGGTGCGGGCCGCAAGTGAGGCGCCAGAATCGTGCTGGGATGGGCGGCGGCAACGGCGGCGTCGTAGAGCGCGCGGAGCAGGGGACGTCGGTCGGTCATGACGAAAAGCCCTAGGCGAACGGAAGAGACCGGCGGCAAGCGCGCCGGTTCACATGCCTACCGCATCGGGCGCGAAATCGTAAGCAGACTTTACCATCATTCGATTGTGCAATCGCGTGATCATAATCGGCGCATGGCAAAGCCCCCTGCGATGATCTCGCAGGGGGCTTGTTATCGTCGTATTCTCAGGGGACTAACCGCCGACGTCGGCGCTGATCACATCGCCGAACAAGTCCCATTTCTCGCCCTTGAACTTCTCGAGCCGGAGCTGGCTGATCGGCGCGAAGTCGGTCGGGGACGTGTTGATCTGGATGCCGGGCAGCAGCACCTCCGTGCGGAAGTCCTTCAGGCTGGCGGCTTGCTTCATGATGTTCGCACGCGTCAAGTCGTCGCCGCTTTGCTTGAGCACCTGAACCAGCGTCTGCGCGACGGCATAGCCGACGATGGTGCCGTGATCGAGCTTGTCGCCTTCCGGAAAGTACTTGTCCATGAAGGCCAGGAAGTCCTTCATGCCGGGATCGGCGGCCCACTGTGGATCCGCGGCGTCCTTCAGATAATCGGCCGAGATGATGTCCTGGCCGTTCTCGTATCCGGCCGGCTTCATCACGCTGCCGACGGAGGCCGAGACGTTGTTGAGGAAGTGCAGCGGCTTCCAGCCGATCTCGGCATTCTTCTTGATCGCCTGCGCCGCGAATTTCGGCGTCGTGATGTTCATGAAGACGTCGGCGCCGGTCGACTTCAGCTTGACGATGTGATTGTCGATGGTCGGCTCGGAGGTCTCGTAGCTCTCCTCGATCACGATCATCGAGGCGGCCTTCGCTCCCAGGCCGTCCTTCAGGCCCTTCAGATAGTCCTTGCCGTAATCGTCGTTCTGGAAGAGCACGGCGATCTTGGCGTCCGGCTTGTTCTTCAGCAGCCACTTCGCATAGATCTGCGTCTCGCTCTGGTAGTTGGGCTGCCAGCCCATCGTCCAGGGGAAGTTCTGCGGATCGTTCCACTTGGTGGCGCCGGTGGCGACGAAGAGCTGCGGCACCTTCTTCGAGTTCATGTATTTCTGGATCGCCGTGTTCGGCGGCGTGCCGAGCGAGTTGAAGATCAACAGCACCTCGTCGCTCTCGACCAGCTTGCGCGCCTGCTCCACCGTCTTCGGCGGCGAATAGGCGTCGTCGTAGCTGATGAAGTTGATCTTGCGGCCGTTGATGCCGCCCTCGTCGTTGATCTTCTTGAAATAGGCGGCTTCGGTCCGCCCGATGATGCCGTAGGCGGAGGCCGGTCCGCTGTAGGGCATGATGTTGCCGATCTTGATTTCGGTATCGGTCGCGCCGGTATCGTATTTCTTCTGGGCCGATGCAGTTGAGGCCGAGGCCGCAATGAGCGCGAGGGCCAGTGACGCGGTCGCGAGTTTGCCGGTGACAGCGGGCATTCCTATCTCCCTATTTTCTTGGTGTGTGTGCGTCCCTTTTCTTGGCTTGATTATTTTTGGCGTCGCGAACGCAATTCAATACGATTTGACGGGAGCGTTCAACAGAAAGCCCCCGCGGCTGCGTCGCGGGGGCTGCTTCTTTAGTCGTTAAGGATCGGCGCGCGCGCGTGTGCGGTTGCGAGAAGGTTGGCTGTCTTGAGTTGATTTGCTGGTCAGAAGCGATCTTGAGTTGCGTGGCTTCAGTGGACGATCTCGCTCGAGATGATGTCGCCGAACAGCTCCCATTTCCGGCCCTTGAAGCGCATCATCTGGAGCTGCTCGATCGGGGCGAAATTGTCCGGGGCGGTGTTGATCTTGATGCCGGGCAAGAGCGTGTCCGGCTCGAAATCCTTCAAGGACGCCGCCTGCTTCATGACGTTCTCATGGGTGAGCTCGTCGCCGCACATCTGCAGCACCTTCACCATGGTTTGGGCGGCGGCGTAGCCGAACACCACGCCGGCATCGAGCTTGCTGGCCTTCGGGTCGTATTGCGCGAGGAAGTTGTAGAACTTCTTCATGCCGTCATCGCCGTTCCATTGTGGGTCGGAGCCGTCCTTGGTGTAGCTCGCCGACAGGATGCCTTGCGAGATCTCGATCCCCGCCGGCTCCAGCACGCCGCCGACCGATGCCGAGACGTTGGAGATGATATGCACCGGGTGCCAGTTGATCTCGGCCGCCTTCTTGATGGCTTGCGCCGCGAATTTCGGCGTGGTGATGCTGATGAAGACGTCGGCGCCCGAGGCCTTCAGCTTGACGACGTGCTCGTCGATCGCGGGCTCGGAGGTGTCGTAGCTGTCTTCCATCGCGATCATCGACGCTTTCGCGCCCAGGCCATCCTTCAGGCCCTTCAGATAGTCCTTGCCGAAATCGTCGTTCTGGTAGAGCACGCCGATCTTCGCGTCCGGCTTCTCCTTCATGATGTATTTGGCGTAGATGCGCGCCTCGCTGGCGTAGCTCGGCTGCCAGCCCATCGTCCA
Organism: Bradyrhizobium xenonodulans; assembly: GCF_027594865.1. Classification (NCBI taxonomy): domain Bacteria; kingdom Pseudomonadati; phylum Pseudomonadota; class Alphaproteobacteria; order Hyphomicrobiales; family Nitrobacteraceae; genus Bradyrhizobium; species Bradyrhizobium xenonodulans. The sequence goes on along the minus strand of NZ_CP089391.1, from coordinate 7,639,759 downwards.
CGGATATTGCTTCGGATCGTTCCACTTGGAAGCGCCGCTCGCGACGAACAGCTGCGGGACTTTCTTCTCGTTCATGTATTTGCGGATGGCGCCGTTGGTGGAGGTGCCGAGCGAGCCGAAGATCAGCAGCACATTGTCGCTCTCGACTAGCTTGCGCGCCTGCTCCACCGTCTTCGACGGCGAATAGCCGTCGTCGTAGGAGATGAACTTGATCTTGCGGCCGTTGATGCCGCCTTCGGCATTGACCTTGTTGAAATAGGCTTCCTCGGTCCTGCCGATCGCGGCATAGGCGGAGGCTGGCCCGCTATAAGGCATGATGTTGCCGATCTTGATTTCAGTATCGGAGGCGCCGCTGTCGTATTTCTTTTGCGCCAGTGCCGGGCCGCTCATCGCAGTGCACAAAGCGAGCCCGGCCGAGAAGGCCGCAACCTGAAATCGAACGACAGTCATCTTTCTCCACCCGGAATGGATCGGCGCTGCATTGAACAAGATTGACGCTTGACGTCAACAAAAAGCCCCCGCGGTTGTCCGCGGGGGCTTCGTCGATGAGGATGAGGTTTGGACTATGACGCAGTGCGTCACTCGGAGGCGACGTCGCCGCTGATGATCTCGCCGAAAAGTTCCCATTTCTCGCCCTTGAAGCGCTGCATCTGGAGCTGCGAAATCGGGGCGAAGTCGGTGGTACTGGTGTTGATCTTGACACCGGGCAGCAACGTGTCCGGCGCAAAATCCTTCAGGCTGGCGGCCTGCTTCATCAGGTTGGCGCGGGTGAGGTCGTCGCCGCACATTTCTAGCGTCTTGACCAGGGTCGACGCCGCGCCATAGCCGTAAACCATGCCGGTGTCGGTCTTGTCGGCGCCGGGCATGTACTTGTCGACGAACTCGTTCCACCTCTTCATGCCGGGATCGTTGGCCCATTGCGGGTCGGTGGAGTCCTTGGCATAGGCCGCCGACAGCACGTCCTGCGAGGCCTCGAAGCCGGCCGGCTTCATCACGCTGCCGACCGAGATCGACACGTTGGTGAGGATCTGGAGCGGCTTCCAGCTCAGCTCGGCGGTCTTCTTGATGGTCTGGGCGGCGAATTTCGGCATCGCGTAGATCAGCAGCACGTCGGGATTGGCGGCCTTGATCTTGACGATGTGGCCGTCGATCGACGGCTCGGAGATCTCATAGCTCTCTTCCATGATGATCATGGACGCGCCCTTGGCGCCGAGACCGTCCTTGGTGCCCTTGAGGTAGTCTTTGCCGAAATCGTCGTTCTGATAGAGGATCGCGACCTTGGCGTTCGGCTTCTCCTTCATCAGCCATTTCGCGTAGATCTGCGCTTCGCTCTGGTAGGAGGGCTGCCAGCCGATGGTCCAGGGGAAGTTCTTCGGGTCGTTCCACTTGGTCGCGCCGGTGGCGACGAACAGCTGCGGAATCTTCTTGGCGTTCAGGTACTTCTGGATCGCGGTGTTGGACGGCGTGCCGAGCGGATTGTAGACGGCCAGCACCTCGTCGCTCTCGACCAGCTTGCGGACCTGCTCGACGGCCTTCGGCGGCGAATAGGCGTCGTCATAGCTGACGAAGTTGATCTTGCGGCCGTTGATGCCGCCCTTGTCGTTGATCATCTTGAAATAGGCTTCTTCGGTCTTGCCGATGATGCCGTAGGCCGACGCCGGACCGCTGTACGGCATGATGTTGCCGATCTTGATCTCGGTATCGGACGCGCCGGTGTCGTATTTCTTCTGGGCAAGGGCAGCGCCGGAGGCGAGGGTCGCGACCGCCGTCGCGAGCGCGGCGGTTCGCAGTGTTCTTCCGAAAAGCAATTGGGTCTCCTTGGTTAAGCAACGGTCTTGATGAAGTCTTCAGTTCTTCCTGAGCTTGCCGGCGAGTTGCTGGCCCAGGATCGCGACCTGCCTTGCACCGTGCGGAACGAGGTAGATGACGAGGAACAGCAGCACGCCGAACACCGCGCCGGAGAGGCCCTTGGAGATGCCTTCCGCGATGTTCGGGACGAAGATGATGAAGGCGGCGCCCACGATCGAGCCGGGCAGCCAGCCGACGCCGCCGACCACCATGCCGAGGAACAGCGAGATCGCGAGCGTGATGGTATAGCTGTCGGGCGCGACGAACTGCACCGCGATGGCGCCGAGCGAGCCGGCGATGCCGGTGATGGCCGCGGAGACGCCGAAGGCCAGCGTCTTGTACAGCGCGACGTCGACGCCCATCGCCGAGGCCGCGATCTCGTTGTCGCGGATCGCCATGAAGGCGCGGCCGGAGCGGGAGCGCAGCAGGTTCACGGCAAGGATGTAGATGCCGATCACGACCACGAGCGTGAAGTAATAGAGCCACATGTCCTGCGACATCTTCAGGCCGAACGGCGCGTCCGGTTTGGTGACGACGAGGCCCTGCACGCCGCCGGTCCAGTGCTCGAGGAAGTTCAGCTTCAGAAGTTGCGGCATGGCGGTGGCGAGCGCGAAGGTCGCGAGCGCGAGGTAGACGCCCGAGAGCCGCAGCGCGGGCTGCCCGAACAGGAAGCCGAAGCCGAAGCAGACCACGCCGGCGATCGGCAAGGTCAGCGCGTAATTGACGTTGAAGTGCTCCATCAGCACCGCGGTCGTGTAGGCGCCGACGGCGTAGAACGCGCTCTGGCCGAGCGAGAACTGGCCGCTTCCGCCGGTCAGGATGTTCAGCGCCAGCACCGCGAGCCCATAGATCAGCAGCATCGTCATCTGGAAGATGATGAAGTTCTTGACGAAGACCGGCGCGATGATGAGCGCGGCGAGCACGACCAGCGAGGTGCCCATGCCGAGCGTCATGGCCCGCTTCGGAACGGCCTCGACCGCCTGGTGGCCTTCAACGACTTCTTCTGCAGCGCTCATGATCAAACTCGCTTGACGATGTGCCGGCCGAACAGGCCAGCGGGTTTGACGACCAGGACGGAGATGATCAGCGCGAGTGCGATCGGGAGTTTGAGCTCGTTGCCGACGCCGGGAATGTAGGTGCCGGCGAGGTTCTCGAAGACGCCGACCAGGAAGCCGCCGACCACGGCGCCGAACGGGCTGGTGAGGCCACCGAGCACCGCCGCCGCGAAGCCATAGATCAGCACGCCGCCCATCATGTTGGGCTCGAGGAACACGACGGGAGCGATCAGCATGCCGGCGATCGAGCCGATCGCGGTCGCCATGCCCCAGCCGAGCGCGATCATCCAGCTGGTGTTGATGCCGACCAGCCGGGCCGATTCAGGCACCGACGCGGCGGCGCGCATCGCAAGGCCGATCCGCGTGTACTGGAAGAAGAAGTAGAGGCCGAGCAGCAGCAGCACCGTGACGCCGATCATGCCGGCCTGGTGGGTCGAGATCAGCTGGCTACCCAGGAACGGCGAGGAGCCGAACGGGGTCGGATACTGCTTGATGGTGAAGTCCCAGAGTAGCCCGGCCGAGGAGTTGATGATCGCATACAGCGCGATGAAGCCGGCGACGTTGGTCAGCACCGGCGCCTTCGCCAGCGGCTTGAACAGGATGCGCTCGATCGCGATGCCGGCGACGAAGGAGAACGCCAGCGTGATGACGAAGGCGGCCCAGTAAGGCACGCCCCACTGCATCAGCTGCCAGGAGATGAAGGTCGAGAACATCGCCATCTCGCCCTGCGCGAAGTTGAGATGGTCGATCGCCTGGTAGATCATGACCACGGCGAGCGCCATGCAGGCATAGATCGCGCCCGTGGCGATGCCGGCCAGCACTTGGTTGGTGAAAAGCTCCATCGTGCCGGCTCCTCAATAACCCAGATAGGATTTGCGGATTTCTTCGTTGTTCGCGATGTCCTTGGCATTGCCCGACATCACGATGCGCCCGGTCTCGATCACATAGGCCTGGTCGGCGAGCTCGAGCGCGAGCTGGGCGTTCTGCTCGACCACCAGGATCGACACCTTGTCCTCGCGGTTGATCTTGCCGAGGATGCCGAACAGGTCGCGCACCACCAGCGGCGCGAGTCCGAAGGATGGCTCGTCGAGCAGCATCAGGCGCGGCCGCAGCATCAGCGCGCGGGCGACCGCGAGCATCTGCTGCTCGCCGCCCGAGAGCGTGCCGGCCTGCTGGGTGTGACGCTGCTTCAAGACCGGGAAATGCGCGTACATGCGCTCGATGTCGGAGACGATGCCGGCGCTGTCCTTGCGGGTGATGGCCCCGAGCTGAAGATTCTCCTCCACCGTCATGGTGGTGAAGGTGCCGCGGCCCTGCGGCACGTGGGCGATGCCGAAGCGCACGATGCTCTCGGTGGAGCGGTTGCTCAGCGGCTGGCCTTCGAACTCGATCGCGCCGGTCGAGCGCACCATGTTGCAGATCGCGCGCAAGGTCGTGGTCTTGCCGGCGCCGTTGGCGCCGAGCAGCGTCGTCAGCGATCCCTCGTTGAGCGAGAAGGACAGGCCATGGAGCGCCTGGACCTGGCCGTAATAGGCGCGCAGGTCCTTGACGTTGAGCAGTGCCGTCATTGGTCCTTGCTCCCGAGATAGGCCTTGATGACGTCGGGGTCTGCCTGCACCTGGGCTGGGGTGCCTTCCGCGAGCTTCTTGCCGAAATTCAGCGCGACGACGTGGTCGGCGATCGACATCACGAGGCCCATGTGGTGCTCGACCAGCAGCACGGTCATGTGGCGCTCATCGCGGATTTTGCGGATGAGGTCGCCGAGCACATGGACTTCCTCGTGATTGAGGCCGCCGGCGGGCTCGTCGAGCAGCAGGATTTTTGGATCGGCCGCCAGTGCACGGGCCAGCTCGACGCGCTTCTGTGTGCCGAAGGGCAGGCCTGAGACGACGGTGTGGGCGACGTCCTCGAGCTTCAGATAAGCGAGGATCTCGTGGACCTTCTTGTTGACGTCGTTCTCGCTGCGCCGGACCCAGGCCAGTCTCAGGGAGTCGCTGATGATGTCGCTGGATGTCTTCGAGTGGGCGCCGACGCGGACGTTGTCCATCACCGAAAGATTCGGAAACAGCGCCACGTTCTGGAAGGTACGGCCGATGCCAATCTCGGCGATCCGGTGCGGAGGCCGCGATAGAATGCTCACGCCTTCCATCAGGATGTCGCCGGACGACGGCTGGTAGAGCCGTGAAAGGCAGTTGAACAGCGTGGTCTTGCCGGCGCCGTTGGGGCCGATCAGTCCGAGAATCTGACCCTTGTGCATGTCGAAGGATACGCCGTTGAGCGCAATGATGCCGCCGAACACGACGCTGACGTCGCGAACCGCGAGCAAGGGCGATGTCCCCTGCGCGAGCTGTGCCTGCGTCATGTCGTCTCGCCCACACTTTTCAGTGGGCGAAGGGGCGATGCGAACCGCTCCTGGTGATGACAAAGGCTATCTGAACCCCTCGGCCACGCGCGCAACTTTTCCTCCTGATTTCAGCTTTTTGCTGACTTCTTTTTTGGATTGCGGCATCAGTCCCCCGAGTGCCGCTTCGATGTTCCTTACCATCGCAAGCAGACGCGGTCCAATGTCGTTGATCAAACGCTCTTCCGTGAAGCGGAATGCGGGCGCGCCGCAATTGAATGCGTAAGGTCCGGTTCCGTCGTTGAGCTTGAGCGCGACGCCGGCGGCGCCGATGTCGTCGTGCCAGTCGCCGACTGAAATCGCGAAACCGTATTTCGCAACGGTCTCGCCGGAACGCTCGAGGCCATCGCGCATCTTGGGCCAGCGGCTGCCGTAATGTTCGCGCAGGATGCGGGACACTTCAGCGCGGTTCTCGTCGTCGAGCGCCCAGAAATAGGCCCGGCCCATCGCGCTGGTTGCAATCGGCACGCGGGAGCCGACGTCAAGTTGAACGCCGACCGTCTCGCTGCCGCGACTTTGCCCGAAATAGATCATGCTGTGACGGTCGCGGCCGCCGACTGCGACGGCGCCTCCCGTGGCGCGCATCAGGTCTTCGCGAAACGGCTCGGACAAATGCCGAACGCCGAGATTGGCCAGTGCGGCGTAACCGAGCGACATCGCCGCGGGCGTGAGCTGGTACTTCTCGAAACGGGGAACCGGCGCCAGATAGCCGAGCTTCGTCAGCGTGTAGGTCAGTCGCGAGACCGTCGGCTTCGGCAGGTTGGTGCGAGCCGCAATCTCCTGATTGCCGAGAAGGCCGTCATTGGGTTGGAATGCGCGCAATACATCCAGTCCGCGGGAAAGCGCGACGACGAAATTCCGATCGGTCGCAGTCTTCTTTCCTGTACGCTTCATCCCTGATCTGCTTCTTGCGCGGAGTCGTTGACAACGTCCGTGCTTCAAAATAACCCTGCCGTCAAGATGCGGAATTAAATTCCGCACCGCGAAATCGAACAAAAGTAAATCCCCACCAAGGAGGGAAGCCGTGAGCGAAGTGGTCAAGCTTGAGCGTCATGACGAAGTCGGGATCGTCACGGTGAACAGCCCTCCGGTCAATGCGCTGAGTGCCGCAGTGCGCGGCGGAATCCTCGAATGCATCAAGGCCGCGATCGCCGATCCCGCGATCAAGGGCATCGTGCTGACCTGCGCCGGCCGCACCTTCATTGCCGGGGCCGACATCACCGAGTTCGGTAAGCCGCCGAAGCCGCCGGGCCTGAACGAAGTTCTGGCCGAGATGGAAAACTCGCCGAAGCCGATCGTGGCCGCGATCCACGGCACCGCGCTCGGCGGCGGCCTCGAGGTCGCGCTCGCCTGTCATTTCCGCGTCGCTGTCAAGGAGGCCAAGCTCGGCCTGCCCGAGGTGAAGCTCGGCCTGCTGCCGGGCGCCGGCGGCACCCAGCGCCTGCCGCGCGCGGTCGGTCCCGAGCTCGCGGTCAAGATGATCGTCGGCGGTGATCCGATCGGTGCTGCCGAGGCGCTCAAGAACGGCCTGATCGAGGAGATCGTCGAAGGCCCGGCCTCGGGCGGCGAAGCCTTCGTGCGAAAACTGCTCGCCGAGAAGCGTCCGCTGCGGCGCCTGCGCGACGACGATTCCAAGATCGCCGCGGCCAAGGCCGACCGTTCGATCTTCACCAATGCCGTCGCGGCCATGACCAAGAAGTCGCGCGGCCTGGAAGCACCGTTCGCGGCCGCCGACGCCGTCGGCTATGCCATCGACCTGCCGTTCGACGAGGGACTGAAGAAGGAGCGCGAGGGCTTTTTGAAGCTCGTCGCCAGCGACCAGTCCAAGGCGCAGCGCTATGCCTTCTTCGCCGAGCGCGAGGCCGCCAAGATCGCCGGCGTGCCTGAAGGCACCAAGTCGCGCCCCGTGAACCGCGTCGCCATTCTCGGCGCCGGCACCATGGGCGGCGGCATCGCGATGTCCTTTGCCAATGCCGGTGTTCCCGTCACCCTGATCGAGACCGGCGAGGAGCAGCTCAAGCGCGGCATGGGCATCATGCAGAAGAACTGGGAGGCGACCGCCGCGCGCGGCGGCATTCCGGCCGATGCGCCCGCCAAGCGCATGGCGCTGATCAACGGCGTCGTCGGCATCGAGAATGTCGGCGACGCCGACCTCGTCATCGAAGCCGTGTTCGAGACCATGGCGGTGAAGAAGGAAGTGTTCGGCAAGCTCGACCAGTACGTCAAGCCCGGCGCCGTGCTCGCCTCCAACACCTCCTATCTCAACATCGACGAGATCGCGAAGTCGACCAAGCGTCCGCAGGACGTGCTCGGCATGCACTTCTTCTCGCCGGCCAACGTCATGAAGCTGTGCGAGATCGTGCGCGCCGACAAGACCGCGCCGGATGCGCTCGTGACGGCTGTCTCGATCGCGCGCAAGATCGCGAAGGTGCCGGCCGTGGTCGGTGTCTGCGACGGCTTCGTCGGCAACCGCATGCTGGCGCAGCGCGGCAAGCAGTCGGAGAAGCTGTTGTTCGAAGGCGCGCTGCCGCAGCAGGTCGACGCCGTCGTGACGAAATTCGGCATGCCGATGGGGCCGTTCGCGATGGGCGACCTCGCCGGCCTCGACATCGGTTGGCGCTCGCGGAAAGACCGCGGCATCAAGTCGGAGATCGCGGACGCGCTGTGCGAAGCCGGCCGCTTCGGCCAGAAGACCGGCAAGGGCTACTACAAGTACGAGGCCGGCTCGCGTTCGGCGCTGCCCGATCCTGAGGTCGAGAAGCTGATCGACGAGACGCTTGCCCGCCTCGGCCGCAAGAAGCGCGTCGTCAGCGACGAGGAGATCCTCGAGCGCATGATGTATCCGATGATCAATGAGGGTGCGAAGATCCTCGAAGAGGGCATCGCGGCGCGACCCTCCGACATCGACGTGGTCTGGCTCTACGGTTACGGCTGGCCGATCTACCGCGGCGGCCCGATGTTCTGGGCCGACAGCGTCGGGCTCAAGCACATCGCCGATCGCCTGGCCTTCTACGCCAAGGAGACCAACGATCCGAGCCTCGAGCCCGCGCCGCTTCTGAAGAAGCTCGCGGCGGAAGGTGGGACGTTCGCATCGCTTGCGGCCGCGTCGAAGGCGGCTTGATGGCCGCTGACTGCCCGCGCCTCATTCCGGGTTCGATGCTTCGCATCGTCCCGGAATGACGGTCTGCATGATCCAAGGAAGCAATGACCCATCCCGGCGAACAGTTTTATCCCGAGGGCGTGCGTTGGGACGACACCATCGTCCAGGGCTCGCTGCCTGACCTCTTGTCGACGGCCGCCGCCGATTACGGCCCGCGCACCGCGCTGGAATTCCGCGATCGTCCGATCAGCTATACCGAGCTCGCCGCCATGGCCGAGCGTGCAGCTGCGGCCTTCCTGCGCGCCGGTTGCGGCAAGACCAGCTCGGTCGCGCTGTTCCTCGGCAACACGCCCGACCATCCCGTCAACTTCTTCGGCGCGCTGAAGGCCGGCGCCCGCGTCGCGCATCTCTCGCCGCTCGACGGCGAGATCGCGCTGACGCACAAGGTGTCCGATTCAGGCTCCCGCCTGCTCGTCACCTCGAACCTTGCCGCGCTGCTTCCGACCGCGCTGAAGTTCCTGGAGAAGGGCCTGATCGATCGCCTCGTCGTCTGCGAGGACGACGATTGGGGCAAAATCGGCACGCCGCAGGCGGCGATCCCCAGCGATCCCCGCATCGTCACCTTCAAGACCTTCGTCGAAGGCGCGGCCGTGCCGGCCGCGTGGCCGTCCGTGACGGCCGACGACGTCGCGCTGCTGCAATATACCGGCGGCACCACTGGCCTGCCCAAGGGGGCGATGCTCACCCACGGCAATCTCACCTCCGCGGTGTCGATCTACGACGTCTGGGGCAAGCCGTCCCGCGCCGCGCGCGGCGATGTCGTCGAGCGCGTGATCTGCGTGCTGCCGCTGTTCCACATCTATGCGCTCACCGTGGTGCTGCTGTCCTCGCTCAGCCGCGGCAATCTGATCTCGCTGCATCAGCGGTTCGACGTCGAAGCGGTGATGCGCGACATCGAGATCAAGCGCGCCACTTACTTCCCGGGCGTGCCGACGATGTGGATCGCGATCGCCGCGCTGCCCGATCTCGACAAGCGCGACTTCTCCTCGCTCAACGTCATCGGCTCCGGCGGTGCGCCGCTGCCGGTGGAGATCGCGAACTTCTTCGAGCGCAAGGTCGGCAAGAAGCTGCGCAGCGGCTGGGGCATGACCGAGACCTGTTCGCCCGGCACCGGCCATCCGCCCTCGGGCCCGGACAAGCCCGGCTCGATCGGCCTGATGCTGCCCGGCATCGAGCTCGACGTCGTCGCGCTGGACGATCCGAGGCGCGTGCTGCCGCCGGGCGAGGTCGGCGAGATTCGCATCAAGGGCCCGAACGTCACCAAGGGGTACTGGAACAAGCCCGAGGGATCCGCGGAAGCCTTCGTCGACGGCCGCTTCCTGACCGGCGACATCGGCTATGTCGACGCCGACGGCTATTTCTTCCTGGTCGATCGCAAGAAGGACATGATCATCTCCGGCGGCTTCAACGTCTATCCGCAGATGATCGAGCAGGCGATCTACACCATGCCGGGCGTGCACGAGGTGATCGTGCTCGGCATTGCCGACCCCTATCGCGGCGAGGCCGCCAAGGCCTTCATCAAGCTCCGGCCTGACGCAAAGCCGTTCTCGCTCGACGAGCTGCGCGCGCAGCTTGCGGGCAAGCTCGGCAAGCACGAACTGCCGGCCGAGGTCGAGTTCGTCGACGATCTGCCGCGCACCCCGGTCGGAAAATTGTCGCGCCACGAATTGCGCCAGCAGCAGAAACCGTCACAATCCACCAAAACCGCATCAGGAGCTCGTTCTTGACCGACGCCGTCATCGTTTCCACCGCCCGCACCCCGATCGGCAAGGCCTATCGCGGCATGCTCAATGCCACCGAAGGCGCGACCTTGCTCGGCCACGCCATCGGCGAAGCCGTCGCGCGCGCCAAGGTCGATCCGAAGGAGGTCGAGGACGTCGTGATGGGCGCAGCGCTCCAGCAAGGTTCGACCGGCGGCAACATCGCGCGCAAGGCGCTGCTCCGCGCGGGCCTGCCCGTCACCGTCGCCGGCACCACCATCGACCGGCAATGCGCCTCGGGCCTTCAGGCCATCGCGCTCGCCGCGCGCTCGGTGATCTTCGACGGCGTCGAGATCGCGGTCGGCGGCGGCGGCGAGTCGATCAGCCTCGTGCAGAACGACAAGATGAACGGCTTCCATGCGCAGGATCCGGCGCTGCTCGAGATCAAGGGCGAGGTCTACATGCCCATGATCGACACGGCCGAAATCGTCGCCAAGCGCTACGGCATCTCGCGCGAGAAGCAGGACGAATATTCGCTGGAAAGCCAGCGCCGCACAGCGGCGGCGCAGCAGGGTGGCAAGTTCAGGGACGAACTCGCGCCCATCACCACGCAGATGGCGGTGACCGACAAGGCGACCGGCGCGGTGTCGTTCAAGGAAGTGACCTTGTCGCAGGACGAAGGTCCGCGGCCCGAGACCACCGCCGAAGGCCTCGCCGGCCTCAAGCCGGTGCGCGGCGAAGGGTTTTCCATCACCGCCGGCAATGCCAGCCAGCTCTCCGACGGTGCCAGCGCCTCCGTCATCATGAGCGACAAGGAAGCGGCCAAGCGCGGCCTCAAGCCGCTCGGCATCTTCCGCGGCTTCGTCTCCGCCGGCTGCGAGCCGGACGAGATGGGCATCGGCCCGGTCTTCGCCGTGCCGCGCCTGCTCAAGCGCCACGGCCTCACCGTCGACGACATCGGCCTGTGGGAATTGAACGAAGCCTTCGCGGTGCAGGTGCTGTATTGCCGTGACAAGCTCGGCATCGATCCCGAGAAGATCAACGTCGACGGCGGCGCGATCGCGGTCGGCCATCCCTACGGCATGTCGGGCGCGCGCCTCACCGGCCACGCCCTGATCGAAGGCCGCCGCCGCAAGGCGAAATATGCGGTCGTCACCATGTGCGTCGGCGGCGGCATGGGCGCTGCCGGGTTGTTCGAGGTGTTGCAGTAATTCACAGGAGGATCCGATGGATCTCGCATTCACGAAAGAAGAGCAGGCGTTTCGCGAGGAAGTGCGGTCATTCTTCCGCGACAACGTGCCGCCGGATACCCGGCGCAAGCTGGTCGAGGGCCGTCACCTCAGCAAGGACGAGATGGTGACGTGGTGGCGCATCCTCAACAAGAAGGGCTGGGGCGTCAGCCATTGGCCCAAGCAATATGGCGGCACTGGTTGGACCAGCGTGCAGCATTACATCTTCAACGAGGAGCTGCAGTCCTATCCGGCGCCGCAGCCGCTCGCCTTCGGCGTCAGCATGGTCGGCCCGGTGATCTACACCTTCGGCAATGAGGAGCAGAAGAAGCAGTATCTGCCGCGCATCGCCAATGTCGACGATTGGTGGTGCCAGGGCTTCTCCGAACCCGGCTCAGGCTCCGACCTCGCCTCCCTGAAGACGAAAGCGGAGCGCAGGGGCGACAAGTGGATCATCAACGGCCAGAAGACCTGGACGACGCTGGCCCAGCACGCCGACATGATCTTCTGCCTCTGCCGCACCGACAACAATGCCAAGAAGCAGATGGGCATCTCCTTCATCGTGTTCTCGATGAAGTCGAAGGGCGTCACCGTGCGCCCGATCCAGACCATCGACGGCGGCGTCGAGGTCAACGAAGTGTTCTTCGACGACGTCGAGGTGCCCGTCGAGAATCTCATCGGCGAGGAGAACAAGGGCTGGGATTATGCAAAATTCCTGCTCGGCAATGAGCGCACCGGCATCGCCCGGGTCGGCGTTTCCAAGGAGCGCATCCGCCGCATCAAGGATCTCGCCTCGAAGGTCGAGGCCGGCGGCAAGCCGATCATCCAGGACGCAGCGTTCCGCGAAAAGCTGGCCGCCTGCGAGATCGAGCTGAAGGCGCTCGAGCTGACCCAGCTCCGCGTCGTCGCCGACGAAGGCAAGCACGGCAAGGGCAAGCCCAATCCGGCCTCCTCGGTGCTGAAGATCAAGGGCTCCGAGATCCAGCAGACCACCACCGAGCTCCTGATGGAAGTGATCGGCCCGTTCGCCGCGCCCTACGACGTGCACGGCGACGACGGCTCCAACGAAGCCATGGACTGGACCGCCCAGATCGCGCCGAGCTACTTCAACAACCGCAAGGTCTCGATCTACGGCGGCTCCAACGAGATCCAGCGCAACATCATCGCCAAGGCGGTGCTGGGATTGTGATGCTCTCGCCTCTCCCTCGCCCCGCACGTCGCGGGGAGAGGGTTGGGGTGAGGGGCCTCTCTCCGAGCAAAGACTGTTAGTTTGAGGAAACAGAGATGGATTTTGATCTGAACGAGGAGCAGCGGCTTCTCAAGGACAGCATCGACGGCCTGCTGACCGATTCCTACGATTTCGAGAGCCGCAAGAAATACATGAAGGAGAAGGGCGGCTGGAGCCAGGCCGTCTGGCTCAAGCTCGCGGAGCAGGGCCTGCTCGGCCTGCCCTTCAGCGAAGCCGATGGCGGCTTCGGCGGCGGCGGCGTCGAGACCATGATCGTGATGGAAGCGCTCGGCAAGGCGCTGGTGCTGGAGCCTTATCTGGCAACGGTCGTGATCGGCGGCGGCTTCCTGCGCCATGCCGGCACCGATGCGCAGAAGGCCGCGCACGTGCCCGGGATCATCGACGGCAGCAAGACGCTGGCGTTTGCCCAGCTCGAGAAGAACTCGCGCTACGATCTGTTCGACGTCGCAACGACCGCGAAGAAGAAGGGCGACGGCTACATCATCGACGGCGAGAAATTCGTCGTGCTCAACGGCGAGAACGCGGAAACGCTGATCGTCACCGCGCGCACCAAGGGCGATCGCCGCGACAAGACCGGCATCGGCGTGTTCCTGGTGCCTGCGAATGCCAAGGGCGTCACCAGGAAATCGTACCCGACCCAGGACGGCCTGCACGCGGCCGACATCAGCTTCACCGGTGTCGAGATCGGCGCGGACGCCGTGCTCGGCAATCCCGACGACTCGCTTGCGCTGATCGAGCGCGTGGTGGACGAAGCCCGCATCGCGCTCTGCGCCGAGGCGGTCGGCCTGATGGACGAGTCGCTCAAGACCACGGTCGAGTACATCAAGACGCGCAAGCAGTTTGGCGTCGCGATCGGCTCGTTCCAGTCGCTCCAGCATCGTGCCTCCGATATGTTCGTCGCCGCTGAACAGGCGCGCTCGATGTCGATGTTCGCGACCATGGCGGGTGATTTCGAGGACGCGAAGGAGCGCAGCAACGCGATCGCCGCGGCCAAGGTGCAGATCGGCAAGTCGCTGAAATTCGTGGGGCAGCAGGCGATCCAGCTCCACGGCGGCATCGGCATGACCATGGAGGCGAAGATCGGCCACTACTTCAAGCGCCTCACCATGATCGAGAACAGTTTTGGCGACACCGACTACCACCAGCGCCGCGTTGCCGATGCGGGCGGGTTGATCTAAGCCAAACGACGACTGTCATCCCCCGCGAAAGCGGGGGATCCAGTACGCCGCGGCTTCTCGATTCCAGCCGTGCCGCCTCTGGAATACTGGATCGCCCGCCTTCGCGGGCGATGACACTGAACAAGCGGCACCAGCGGAGCCCAACAACAATGAAAAACACCCCGTTCGATCTCACCGGCAAGGTCGCCGTGGTCACCGGCTCCAGCCGCGGCATCGGTCGCTCCTCCGCCGAGCTGCTGGCAAAGCTCGGCGCCAAAGTCGTGGTCTCATCGCGGAAAGCCGAAGCCTGCCAGGAAGTCGCCGACGGCATCAACGCGTCCGGCGGCGATGCAACAGTCATTCCCTGCAACATCGCGCGCAAGAACGAGGTCGAGGCGCTGATCGCGGGCACCATCAAGCATTACGGCAAGATCGACATCCTCGTCTGCAACGCCGCGGTCAATCCCTATTACGGCCCGCTGCTCGACATCACGGATGAAGCTTTCGACAAGATCATGGGCTCGAACGTCAAGAGCAACATCTGGCTCTCCGCGCTCGCGATCCCGCAAATGGCCGAGCGCGGCAACGGCTCCGTCGTCATCATCTCCTCGATCGGGGGCCTGCGCGGCTCCACCGTGATCGGCGCCTACGGCATCTCGAAAGCCGCCGACTTCGCGTTGTGCCGCTCGCTCGCCGGCGAATGGGGCCCGAAAGGCGTCCGCGTCAACTGCATCGCGCCCGGCCTCGTCAAGACCGATTTCGCCCGCGCGCTGTGGGAGGACGAAGCCATGCTGAAGCGCCGCACCGCCACCACGCCGCTCGGCCGCATCGGCGAACCCGACGAAATCGCCGGCGCCGTCGCCTACCTCGCCTCCGACGCCTCGAGCTTCATGACCGGCCAGACCATCGTCATCGACGGCGGCGTGACCACGGCTGCGGTGTAGGCGTCACACCACTTTCAATTGTGCCGCGAGCGCGCTTCCCTTACCCTCCCCTGGAGGGCCCTGGAGGGGGAGGGTCGGTTCGCATGGAATGCGAACCGGGGTGGGGTGACAGACCATCCGCGAATGCGGTCCTCCTGAGTGCGCGGCCGCGTTCGTTCTTCGGCACAAGTGAGACCGCTTTTGTGGCTTCACCCCACCCCGCCCGCGCTGCGCACGGTCGACCCTCCCCCTCCAGGGCAGGGCTATCGCATGTGGCCGAGGAGTTCGAAGAAGAAGGCATCGTTCCAGCCGGCCCGCTTGAGCTTGAGACGCAAGGAGATGGTGCTGTCGGGGTGAGCTCTGGCGACGTTGAGGGCAAGTCGCCTGAGGACGGCAAGGTTGGCAGGACCGTTGTCCTTGCGGTTGCGGGCCAGATCCTCGTCGAGGATGACGTCGAGCGGCCAGTGCAGGCCGTTTTCGATGGTCCAATGGGTGCGAACGATGCGCAAAACCTGTGTGCGACTGTAGTTTTGGCTCATCAGGAAGTAGCGCTCGACAGCTTTGTCCTTGCCGCGCTTGCTTGTGATCCGGGCGACAGCTTTGAGGGCGGGAAAGTTATGTTTCTCGGCCATGTCTTTGACGGGCACGACAAGCGCGCTGCGTCTTTCCTTACGCCCATGGTCTGCATCGGCGGTAGCAACCGGCTTCTTCCCCTTGCGCGCCGCTGCGGCAATCGCGGCCTTGGCGTCAGCCAGCAGGGCGGGCTGGTTCTCCTTCACCGCCAGCACGTAGTCGCCGCCCTGCGTCACGATCTGCTTGGCCATCCCTCGGTGACAATGCAGTGCATCGGCCGTCACGACGCAGCCTTTGAGTTGCAAGAGTTCGAGCAGTTGCAAAGCGCCGGCGGCTTCGTTGTTGTTCGGCGCCAGAACGTTGGCCAGCGCCATGCGCGTCTGCGCTGCCCACGCCGTCACCATCACCGGCGGCATGTGGCTTTTGCCGCTCTCGTAGCCACGCCGCAGCGCCTTGCCGTCCAACGCGATCACGCCTTGCGGCCGTGCAATCTGCGCACCTTGAGCGAAGGCTTCCATAAAGCGGCGGAATGCCGCCTCGAATGCTTTTGGATCGAGCATGCGGAACACTCGGCTGAACGTGTCATGGCTCGGCAAGCCATGCTTGAGCACCAGCACGTCCTGCCAAAGATAAGCCTTTAGCCGCGCAAACAGCGCCATGTCGGTGCAACTCGTCGCTCCGCACAACGTCGCCATCAGCGCGATGAACAAAAGCTCCGTCAGGTCGTGCAGCGCATTGTCCGCACGCGGGTCGGGCAGGTCTTCGAAGCACTCCGAAAATCGATCCATCGGTCGCCCTCTCCAACTCCGGGAGCCACCTTCAGAATCGATTTCTCTCCAAATCGCAATGCCTTAGAGCCACATGCGATTCCCCTGCCCTCCAGGGGAGGGTAAGAGGAGAGCCGCTTGACCTCTTGCCGGCAATCCCGTTTTCTTGCCGCGACACAATGACCCCTCCAGGGAAACGCCAGGGTAAGCCGCCATGTCTTTCGTCCTTGCCATCGACCAGGGCACCACCTCCTCGCGTGCGATCGTGTTTCGCGGCGATATCTCCATTGCGGCGAAGGCGCAGCAGGAGTTTCCGCAGCATTTTCCGGCCTCGGGCTGGGTCGAGCACGAGCCGGAGGACATCTGGACCTCGACCGTGATGGTCTGCCGCGACGCGATCGAGCAGGCCGGCATCACCGCAAAGGACATCGCCGCGATCGGCATCACCAACCAGCGCGAGACCACCGTGGTGTGGGACCGCGCCACCGGCCAGGCCGTGCACCGCGCCATCGTCTGGCAGGACCGCCGCACCGCCGACATCTGCGCCAAGTTGAAAGCCGACGGCCGCGAGCCGGTGATCTCGCAGAAGACCGGCCTGATCATCGATCCCTATTTCTCCGGCACCAAGGTCGCCTGGATTCTCGACCACGTCCCCGGGGCGCGGGCGCGCGCCGCGCGCGGCGAATTGATGTTCGGCACCGTCGACTGCTATCTGCTCTGGCGCCTCACCGGCGGCAAGGTCCACGCCACCGACGCCACCAACGCCTCGCGCACGCTGCTGTTCAACATCCACACTGGCGAGTGGGACGACGAACTCCTCGAGATCATCGGCGTGCCGCGCTCGATGCTGCCCGAGGTGAAGGACTCGTCGGCCCGCTTCGGCGAGAGCACGCCGGACCTGTTCGGCGGCGCCATCGCCATTTCCGGCATTGCCGGCGACCAGCAGGCCGCCACCATCGGACAAGCCTGCTTCCGCCCGGGCATGATGAAGTCGACCTACGGCACCGGCTGTTTTGCGCTGCTCAACACCGGCACCACGCCTGTCGTCTCGAAGAACAAGCTGCTCACCACCGTCGCCTATCAGCTCGACGGCAAACGTACCTACGCGCTCGAAGGCTCGATCTTCGTCGCAGGCAGCGCGGTGCAGTGGCTGCGCGACGGCCTCGGCATCATCAAGCACGCCGCCGAAACCGGACCTCTTGCTGACCAGTCGGACTCGATGCAGAGCGTCTATCTCGTCCCCGCCTTCGTCGGCATGGGCGCGCCCTACTGGAATCCGCGCGTGCGCGGCGCGCTGTTCGGCCTCACCCGCAACACCGGCCCCGCCGAGCTGGCGCATGCCGCGCTCGAAAGCGTCTGCTACCAGACGTTTGATCTGTGGGCGGCGATGCGCGCGGACTGGCCGAGCTCGGAAACCGCCAGCGTCGTGCTCCGTGTCGACGGCGGCATGACCGCGTCCGACTGGACCATGCAGCGCCTCGCCGATCTGCTCGACGCGCCGGTCGATCGCCCCGTGATCCAGGAGACGACGGCGCTGGGCGCTGCCTACCTCGCCGGTCTTGCGGCCGGCGTCTATCCCGAGCCGACCAAGTTCGCCGACAATTGGCGCCTCGAGCACCGCTTCAAGCCCAACATGAGCCAGGCGACAAGGGAGCGGAAGCTCGCGGGCTGGGCGAGGGCGGTGAAGGGCGTGCTGGCGAGCGACGAGGGGGAGGGCTGATACGCCTCCATCCACGTTGTCGTCCCTGCGAACGCAGGGACCCATACCGCGAGGTCTGTCGATGGCAGGCAGTGTCAATCCCGAACGACTAATCCTCGCCAAACCGCTCCCTGTGGTTATGGGTCCCGGATCTGCGCTCCGCTTGTCCGGGACGACAACGGAGTTTGCAGCGCTGGCCCGGAGCCGCCCGTGATAAAGTGGAGCAACGAACCATGATCCTCCCCGACGGCTATTCCGATGTGCCTGCCGGCAAGATCGCCGCCGTCGTCACCCATCTGGAGATGACCGCACCTCCCGTCCGCCGTGACGATCCCCCCGGCACGTGGTCGCTGCGCAAGGTCGGCCACCCCGAGCTTCCCTGGTACCGCGATCTCTTCCGCCGCGTCGGCGAAGACTGGCTGTGGTTCTCGCGGGCACGCATGGATGACGCCGAACTCGCCGCGGTCATCCACACGCCTGGAATCGAAGTCTACGCCCTGGTCGCGGACGGCCGCGACGAAGGCCTGCTCGAGCTCGATTTCCGCGAGCCCGGTCAGTGCGAGCTGGTCTATTTCGGCGTCACCGCAGCATTGATCGGGTGCGGCGCCGCCCGCTTCCTGATGAACCGCGCGCTGGATCTCGCTTGGTCGCGCGACCTCCGCCGCGTCTGGGTCCACACCTGCACCTTCGATCATCCGTCGGCCGTCGCGTTCTATCAGCGCTCCGGCTTCCGCCCCTTCCGCCACCAGATCGAGATCGCCGACGATCCGCGGCTCGACGGCACGGCGCCGCGCGATGCGGCGAGGCACGTGCCGATCATCGAGTAGTACGCGGCTGTATCCTCACCGTCATTGCGAGGAGCCCTTGCGACGAAGCAATCCAGACTATCTCCGCGAAAAATGCTGGATTGCTTCGCTGCGCTCGCAATGACGGAGTCCAGACGTCGCCCTCGTTCTTCTAATCGTTGGATCAATGCGGGGCGGTGTCGAGCACGGCGCAATACGGGATAGCGTCCACGCATTTCGCATCGCTGCATGCGGACCGCTCCTCAAAACACCTCCTGCTTCCCCCGCGCCAGCGAAAACCCGCGCTGCATCGCGTTGAAGCACGTCAGTCCCGTCTGCTCCGACCGGCAGGTGAATCCCCCACGCTGCCACACTTCGCCATAGGCGAGCACCGGCAGCGAGGCGTCCATCACCGTGTCGCCGGCGCAGATGCGTCCTGCATTGCCCTTCGCGCTCATCTCGAAGGCGTGGCCCCAGTCGAACTCGCAATCGGCGGGGCGGCGCGGGCGGGTCTCCATGTTCATGATGTCGCAGCGGAGCACGCCCTGTCCGTTATTGGCATGGAACTGGCAGGCGATGTTCTTCGACGGTGTCAAAAAGCCGATCGGGCGGTCCTGCGCGTGGGCGGCGCCAATCATCGGCAACAGGATCGATATCAGGATCAGTCCACGCGGTCCCATCATGTCATTCCCAATCAACCGTCGAAATTCACCGCCGTGGTGTTGGCGCCGCAGACCAGAACTGCGACGCGCTCACCGGGCGAGGGACGATAGCGGCCGGAGAGCAGCGCGGCAAAGGCGGCCGCGCCGCCGGGCTCGGCCACGAGGCGCAGGCGCGACCACAGGGCGGCCTGGGCCTGCCGGATCGCGTCGTCGCTGACGAGAACGACCCGCTCGACATGGGCGCGCGCGATCGGAAACATCAGTTCGCCGACGCGGCGCGGCGCAAGGCTGTCGGCGGCAAGGCCCCCGGCCGGCGCATCGACCGGGGCGCCCGCCGCGAGCGCGGTGTGCAGGGTCGGCGATTGCTCGGGCTCGACCGCCACGATGCGCGTCCGGCCTTGGTACCACGCCGCAATGCCGCCGATCAGCCCGCCGCCGCCGACGGCCACCAACAGCGTGTCGATATCAGGGGCGTCCTGCTCCAGCTCCATCCCGACGCTGCCCTGACCGAGCAGAGTCTCGACCTGGTCGTAGGCATGGACGGCAAGCGCGCCGGTCTGCGCGACATGCGCTTCGCTCGCGGCGAGCGCGTCGGCATAGCGGCTTCCGGCGATCACGAGCTCCGCGCCGTAGCCCCTGATCCGCTCGGCCTTGGCGGGCGAGGTGATCTCAGGCACGAAGATCGTGGCGGGAATGCCGAGCTGCTGCGCCGCATAGGCCGCCGCCGCGCCGTGATTGCCGCCGGATGCGGCGACGATCCCGGCCGCCGGCACCTGCCGCAGCAGCAAATTGGCGAAGGCGCCCCGCGCCTTGAACGATCCGGAATGCTGCAGCATCTCGAGCTTGAAAATGACGGGCAGGGCCGGCAGGCCGAAATCGGCAAGGTCGGCCTGAAGCAGCGGCGTGCGCCTGATATGCGGGCGGATGACGGCCTCGGTCGCCGCAATCCGCTCCCGGGTGATGTCCATTGTCGCTGTCATGATGCTGTCCATGATAACGCTTCGGGGAGTTGACATCAATTAGGTAATTAGCAAAATGGCTAAATGAAGTTTGCCCCGGCATTGCGCGCGCTGGCCAATGAGCGCCGCTTGCAGATCCTGGACTGGCTGCGCGATCCCAGGAAGCATTTTCGCGAGCAGGCCGATGGCGACCTGGTCGAGGATGGCGTCTGCGGACTGCTGATTGCCGAAAAGCTCGGCGTCAGCGCGCCGACGGTCAGCGAGCATATGCGGGTGCTGACGGCCGCCAAGCTGGTGCGCGCCAAGCGGATCAAGCAATGGACGATGTACAAGCGCAACGAGACCGCCATCGCCGCCGTCAAACGATCGATCCAGGCCGGGCTTTGAGTACGCCGCGTCCGCCTTGCACATGAGCTGTCGGGTGAGCTGTTGCATCCGGCGCAACGCTCCATTTCCAAGTTGTTCCTTGCGCTGCGCCGATCTTTCCGTGGACACTGACCGGCCAATGTCCGGGAAGTAAGACCCATGTTCCTGATCGGCCAATACGACTCCCCCTTCGTCCGCCGCGTCGCGATTGCGCTGCGGCTTTATGGACTCGCTTTCGAGCACCGGCCGTGGTCGACCTTCGGCGACGCCGACAGGATCGCGCCTTACAATCCGCTGCGGCGCGTGCCGACGCTGGTGCTCGACGACGGCGAGGCGCTGATCGAGAGCACCATCATCCTGGATTATCTCGACGAGCTCGTTGGCGAGGCGAAGGCGATGCTGCCGCGTAGCGGCGCCGAGCGGCGCAAGCATCTTCGCCTCTGTGCGCTCGCCTCCGGCCTCGGCGACAAGGCGGTGAGCCTGCTCTACGAGCGCGTGCTGCGGAAGGAACAGCTCGCGCTGTGGGTCGAGCGCTGCCAGGCGCAGATCAGCGATGTGCTCGGCGTGCTGGAGGCCGAGCGTGCCAAGGTGACGACGCCGTACTGGCTGGGTGACCGAATCGGCCACGCCGACATCGTTGTCGCCTGCGTCGTCCGCTTCACCCGCGAAGCGCATCCGCAGTTGTTCGACGTTTCGCGCTATCCGGCACTGAGCGCGCACGCCGAGCGCTGCGAGGCCCTGGCGCCGTTCAAGGAGATCGTGCAGCCGCTGGCGCCGCCGAAGGGGTGAGCTCGCACTTACCCTCCCCTGGAGGGGGAGGGTCGATCGCGCGAAGCGCGAGCGGGGTGGGGTGATCCCTCAACACGGGCGCTGTTGGATGCGGAGAGACCGTCACCCCACCTCGGTCCGCATTCCGCTACGCTGCATGCGAACCGATCCTCCCCCTCCAGGGCAGGATGGGGACCGCGCGTGGGGCTCGTTGAAATGACTGCCACACACTCCGCCCTCATCCTGAGGGCCCGCCGAAGGCGGGCGTCTCGAAGGATGGCCGCAGGCGAGCTTCCCAGTCATTCCAGGCTCGCGCTTGCGCACCCCGGAGCGACGGGGGCGGACTACTTCCTCCGCGTCACGCCGTTCGTTCGCAGATACTCGTCCAGTTCAAACCCCAGATACTCGGCGCGATCGAAATACGCCTCCGCGGCATCCGGGTCCTTCGCCATCCCTTCGCCGCGCATGGCCATCACGCCGAGTGCTGCGGCGGCGCGGCCGACGCCGAGATCGGCTGCGCGCTTGTACCAGCGGATGGACTCGCCGAGATCCTTCTCGATGCCCGGCAATTGCCCGGTGGCATGGAGCGCGCCGAGATTGGCCAAGGCGCGCGGCTGGTCGCGTTGTCCGGCCTGCTTCAGGTAGAACACGGCCTTGTTGCGGTCTCCGATGCCTTGCATCGCATAAACGAACAGCTCGAAATAGGCATCGGCGTTGCCGCGCTTCGCCGCTTCGAGATGCAATGCGAGACTCTTGGCCACGTCCTTCGGTTGTCCGCGACCGTTGTAGGCCATCAGTCCGAGGAGGTAGCGCACGGCGCCATCGGGGTCGTCGCCTGCAAGCGCCTTCTGCGCGTAAGCATGGGCGTCGTCATATCTCCTGAACGTCCAATAGAGATTGTAGGCGGTGAGATAGGCGCCATAATCCGAGCCGAGTTCGGCTGCGCGTTTGTAAGCGGCGATCGCCGCGTCGCGATCGCGCGGCACGCCCCAGCCGTTCCAGAGGCAGCGGCCATAGTCGACCCAGGCGTTGGCATGCCCGCCGAGCGCGACCTCGTGCAGCGCCCTTGCCAGCGTGTCGCGACTCTCCACCGGCGCCTCGCTTGCCTCGATCGCCTTGAACAGGGCTACTGCGGCCGCATAGAGCTGGTCATCGCGCGAGGGCGAGCGGGGTTCGGCGAGGAGCTTTGTGACGGTTTGCATGGTTCCGCTGGCATCATTCGATTTGGACGGAGGCTCCTCCGCCGCCGCCTCGGGCGGGGCAGCATGATGCGAGACAAAGATCCCGCCAATCATCACGAGGCAGATGGCCAGGATTTTCAGACGATGACGAATGTGATCCTCCTGCGCGCCGAGCGGATGTTCGTCGGCACGACGACGTTTGCCTTCCGGGTTCGGCGCTGCGGAGCTTCGTTCCGCATCGCGTTCGGGACGCGAGATCGAAGCAGGCGGCATCCGACCGAGTGCGGAACTCACGCGGCAGGCGATGATGGAATATTACCCGTGTTTTGCCCGACGGAGCAAGTCGCTTCGGTAAGACCGAAATTGCTCAGGGTTTTCAACCCCATCGCTACTGTGCATGGGGTTGTTTTCTCACTTTTTGGTTTAGAGGCGAAGGCGGGGGCCTATCCGGCCCCCGCGCGCTTCTTCTGCCAGACGAGATGCACCGCGCAGGTGCAGCCCGGCGGATGCGAGGCGAGGTCGCTCGACGCCTCGTCATTCGCCGGCGTTGCCGCGAAAGCCTTGTCCTCTCGCGAGGGGATGTAGTTCAGCACCGGCGCCAGCCAGCGCTCGGCCTCTGCGACGCTCATGCCCTTGCGCGCGGCATAGTCCTCGACCTGGTCGCGCTCGATCTTGCCGACGCCGAAATAATAGCTCTCGGGGTTGGCGAAGTAGAGCCCGCTCACGCTGGAGCCCGGCCACATCGCAAAGCTCTCGGTCAGTTTCACGCCGGCCGTATTCTCGGCATCGAGCAGCTCGAACAGCGTCGCCTTCTCGGTGTGGTCGGGCTGCGCGGGATAGCCGGGCGCGGGACGAATCCCAGAGTACTTCTCCAGGATCATGTCGTCATTGGAGAGCGCCTCGTCGGGCGCATAGGCCCAGAACTCGCGGCGCACGCGGGCATGCATGCGTTCGGCGAAGGCTTCGGCGAGGCGGTCGGCCAGCGCCTTGCACAGGATCGAGGAGTAGTCGTCGTTGGCCATCTTGAAGCGGTCCGCGACCGCATCCTCGCCGATCCCCGCGGTGACGACGAAGCCGCCGACATAGTCGGGCACGCCCGCGGGCGCGATGAAGTCGGCGAGCGCCGCGTTGAAGCGGCCCTCGCGCTTCTCGAGCTGCTGGCGCAGCGTGTGCAGCGTCGCGATCTGCTTGGTCCTGTTATCGTCGGCATAGAGCACGATGTCGTCGCCCTGTGCGTTCGCCGGCCAGAAGCCGATCGTCGCGCGCGCCCGGAACCATTTCTCCTTGACGATCAGGTCAAGCATCTTGCGCGCATCGTCATAGAGCGAGCGCGCGACCTCGCCGACCTTGGCATCGTCGAGGATGGCGGGGAAGCGCCCGGCGAGCTCCCAGGTCTGGAAGAACGGCGTCCAGTCGATATAGGGCACGAGCTCGGCAAGATCGTATTCGTCGAAGCTCTTGGTGCCGAGGAAGGTCGGCTTCACCGGCTTGTTGGCGGCAAAGTCGACCGGCACGCGATTGGCGCGGGCGGCCGCGAGCTTCAGGCGCTTCTTGTCGGCCTGCGCGCGCAGATGCGCGTCCGAGATCTTTGCGTATTCGGCGCGCACCTCGGCGGCATAGGCCTCGCGCTTCTCGGGCGAGAGCAGCGAGGAGGCAACGCCGACCGCGCGGCTGGCGTCGTTGACGTGAACGACGGGACCGGCGCGATAGCTCGGGTCGATCTTCACGGCGGTATGCACGCGGCTCGTGGTGGCACCGCCGATCAAGAGCGGCAGCTTGAGGCCTTCACGCTGCAATTCGCCGGCGAAGAACGCCATCTCGTCGAGCGAGGGCGTGATCAGGCCGGAGAGACCAACGATGTCGGCTTTCTCCGCCTTCACGGTCTCGACGATCTTGGCGGCCGGCACCATCACGCCGAGGTCGATGACCTCGAAATTGTTGCACTGGAGCACGATGCCGACGATGTTCTTGCCGATGTCGTGGACGTCGCCCTTGACGGTCGCGAGCACGATCTTGCCGGCGGACGAGGAGCCTTCGGTGCCGATGCCGTTGGCGAGGTTGCGCGCCTTCTCCTCTTCCATGAAAGGCATCAGCCAGGCCACCGCCTGCTTCATCACGCGGGCGGATTTCACCACCTGCGGCAGGAACATCTTGCCGTCGCCGAAGAGGTCGCCGACCACGTTCATGCCTGCCATCAGCGGCCCCTCGATCACGTCGAGCGGACGCTTCGACGCCTTGCGGGCTTCCTCGGTGTCAGTTTCGATGAACTCGGTGATCCCATGCACCAGCGAATGCGACAGCCGCTTCGCCACCGGCCATTCGCGCCAGGCCAGATCGGCTTCCTTGGTCTGGGACTTGTTGCCGCGGAATTTCTCCGCCAGCGCCAGCAGGCGCTCGGACGCGGTCGCGTCGCGATTGAGGACGACGTCCTCGCACACCTGGCGCAGCTCGGCGTCGATGTCATCATAGACGATCATCTGCCCGGCATTGACGATGCCCATGTCCATGCCGGCCTTGATGGCATGATACAGGAACACCGAGTGCATGGCCTCGCGCACCGGTTCGTTGCCGCGGAACGAGAACGAGAGGTTCGAGACGCCGCCGGAGATATGCGCGCCCGGAAGGTTCTGGCGGATCCAGCGCGTCGCCTCGATGAAGTCGACGCCGTAATTATTGTGCTCCTCGATGCCGGTCGCGATCGCGAAAATGTTGGGATCGAAGATGATGTCTTCCGGCGGGAAGCCGACGCGGTTGACCAGGATGTCGTAAGCGCGCTTGCAGATCTCGGTCTTGCGCGCGAAGGTGTCGGCCTGGCCGACTTCGTCGAACGCCATCACGACGACGGCTGCGCCGTGACGCCGCGCGATCTTGGCCTCGTGGATGAATTTCTCCTCGCCTTCCTTCATCGAGATCGAATTGACGACTGGCTTGCCCTGCACGCATTTCAGGCCGGCCTCGATCACCGAGAACTTCGACGAGTCCACCATGACGGGGACGCGGGCGATATCGGGCTCGGCGGCGACGAGGTTGAGGAAGGTCACCATCGCGGCTTCAGAATCGAGCAGGCCCTCGTCCATGTTGACGTCGATGATCTGCGCGCCGTTCTCGACCTGGTCGCGGGCGACCTGCAGTGCGGCGGTGTAGTCGCCGGCGGTGATCAGCTTGCGGAAGCGGGCGGAGCCCGTGACGTTGGTGCGCTCACCGACATTCACGAACGGAATGGCATCCGTCAGCACGAACGGCTCGAGGCCGGAGAGCCGCAGGCGCGGCGCAATCTCCGGCACGATCCGCGGCTTGTGCGGGGCCACGCTAGCTGCGATCGCTGCGATATGGTCTGGCGTGGTGCCGCAGCAGCCGCCGACGATGTTGACGAGGCCGTCGCGGGCGAACTCGCCGACCAGGCGCGCCATGTACTCCGGCGTCTCGTCGTACTGGCCGAATTCGTTGGGAAGGCCGGCGTTCGGATAGGCACAAACAAGAGTGTCGGCGACGCGGCCGATATCGGCGATGTGGGCGCGCAAATCTTCGGCGCCGAGCGCGCAGTTGAAGCCGATGGTGACAGGCTTGGCGTGCCGCACCGAGTTCCAGAAGGCTTCCGGCATCTGGCCCGAGAGCAGGCGGCCGGATTTGTCGGTGATGGTGCCCGACACCATCACGGGCACGTCGATGCCGCGCGCTTCGGTGATCTCCGCGATCGCGTAGAGCGCCGCCTTGGCGTTCAGCGTATCGAAGATGGTCTCGACCAGCAGCAGGTCGACGCCGCCGTCGAGCATGCCGTTGATCTGCTCGCCATAGGATTTGCGTAAGTCGTCGAAGGTGACGGCGCGGTAGCCGGGATTGGACACGTCGGGCGAGATCGAGGCGGTGCGGTTGGTCGGGCCGATGGCGCCCGCAACGAAACGCGGCTTGCCGTCCTCGGCCTCGACGCGGCGCGCGGCATTGCCGGCAAGGCGGGCGCCTTCGCGCGCCATCTCGTAGACGATGTCGGTGAGATCGTAATCGGCCTGCGCGATCGAGGTGGTCGAGAACGTGTTGGTCGCGACGATGTCGGCCCCGGCACGCAAGTACGCGGCGTGGATGTCCTCGATCGCCTGCGGCTGGGTCAGGATCAACAAATCGTTGTTGCCGCGCAGGTCGCGATGAAAGTTCTTGAAGCGCTCGCCGCGGAAGGCTTTCTCGTCGAACTGGAGGTTCTGGATCATCGTGCCCATGGCGCCGTCGAGCACGAGGATGCGTTCGCGCGCGGCATTGATCAGGGCAGTTCGCTTGGGAGAGGGAGGTACGGTCATGTTGTCTTAAGCCGCCTTCTGCGCGCTCTTGGCGCGAATGCCGAGCAAATGGCTGATCGCGAACACGAGATCGGCGCGGTTCATGGTGTAGAAATGGAAAGTGTCGACGCCGTGCTTGGCGAGCTTCTGCACCTGGCCGGCCGCGACGGTCGCGGCCACCAGCTTGCGGGTCTCGGCGTCGTCGTCGAGGCCTTCGAACTTCGCGGCGAACCAGTCCGGCACGGTGGTGCCGGCGCGGGTGACGAAATTGCGAGCCTGCTTGAAATTGTGCATGGGCATGATGCCCGGCACGATCGGGATGTCGATGCCGCGGGCGCGGACGCGATCGAGATAGCGGAAGTAGAGGTCGTTATCGAAGAACACCTGGGTGATCGCGCGCGTCGCGCCGGCGTCGACCTTGGCCTTCAGCGTGTCGATGTCGGCGTCGAAGTCGCGCGCCTCGGGATGCTTCTCGGG
This sequence comes from Bradyrhizobium xenonodulans, assembly GCF_027594865.1. Taxonomy (NCBI): domain Bacteria; kingdom Pseudomonadati; phylum Pseudomonadota; class Alphaproteobacteria; order Hyphomicrobiales; family Nitrobacteraceae; genus Bradyrhizobium; species Bradyrhizobium xenonodulans. Next base: position 7,612,532 of record NZ_CP089391.1, on the reverse strand, counting down.
ATAGGCGGAGACCGAGACCTCGATATCGCCGTGTCGCTTCTTGATGCCGGCAACGAGCTCGGCAGAACTCTGGTAGCCGTCGGGATGGCTCGAATAGGCCGTGCCGATGCCGGCGGGCGGGTCGCCGCGCAGGCCCACGATGTGGCGGACGCCGACCTCGTGATAGCGGTCGACGATCTCGTCGATCTCGCCGCGCGAGGCGCCGACGCAGGTCAGATGCGCGGCCGGCAGCAGCGCGGTCTCCTTCAGGATCCGCGAGATGGTCGAGTGGGTCCGCTCGCGGGTCGAGCCGCCTGCGCCATAGGTGACCGAGACGAATTTCGGGTCGAGCGGGGCGAGCCGGTTGATGGTCTCCCAGAGACTGCGCTCCATGTCTTCCGTCTTGGGCGGAAAGAACTCGAACGAGATCGCAGGCCGCTTCAGGTGCCCGTCTTGCCCGTCGGCTTTGGCAGGCGTCGTCAGATCGGTCATGGCACCACTCGCTCCAGGGCCCGCCGGGGTCTTGGCGGCCGGCGGTCAGGTCTAGATTGGAAGACGCTAAGATAAGACAAAGCGGTTGCACTCGACAGCCCATCGGAGATGGGAAGTAGCCCACTTTGATCCTTGAGAAGGAAAATAATGCGCAATACGAAGCGAAAGTGGGAAGCTAGCGTATCGAAAATATAATAACTAAATCAATATAATATATCTTTGATAGGCAGATTTTTGAGGTAATTTGACTGTGTGGGCAGTGTGAAGGTCGCATCATCGGTGTGACCGTCGTCCCAACGACGCCACTCGGTCCGGCATGCGAGGTCGCGGCCGGCACACGTCAGACCTGCGCCGTCCGCCCATTGTCGCGCCGCTGCCCTCCACTAATTTAGCCCGCCATGATCCCGCTCTCAGTCCTCGACCTCTCCGTCGTAACCACCGGCACCAAGCCCGCCGCGGCGCTGCGCAACAGCATCGATCTGGCGCGCCATGTCGATGGGCTCGGCTATGTCCGCTACTGGCTCGCCGAGCACCACAATCTCGCCTCTGTCGCGAGCCCCGCGCCCGACGTGATGATCGGGCAGATCGCGGCGGTGACGAAGCATATCCGCGTCGGCTCCGGCGGCGTGATGCTGCCCAACCACGCCCCGCTGGTGGTGGCCGAGCGCTTCAAGATGCTGGAGGCGCTGTTTCCCGGCCGCATCGACCTTGGTCTCGGCCGCGCGCCCGGCACCGATGGCGCCACGGCCTACGCGCTGCGCAGCCGGCTCGACCGCCGCGAGGGCGACGACTTCCTGGAGCGGCTGCACGAACTGATCCTGTGGCAAACCCGCGAATTCCCCTCGGGCCATCCCTATCACAACGTCGTCGCAATGCCCGACGATACGCCGCTGCCACCGATCTGGCTGCTCGGCTCCAGCGACTATTCCTCGGAGCTCGCTGCGCAGGTCGGCATGGGCTTCGCCTTCGCGCATCATTTTGCATCCCACGATGCGGTCGATGCGATGGTGCATTATCGCAACCGCTTCCAGCCCTCGGCGTGGAGCGCGGACCCGCACGCGATCCTCGCCGTCGCCGTCATCACCGCGGATACCGACGAGGAGGCCGAGAAGCTCGCGGCCTCCTTCGATCTCAACAGGCTGCGCCGCGACCGCGGCCAATATCTGCCGCTGCCGAGCGTCGATGAGGCGCTGGCCTATCCCTATACGGATTCTGAACGCACCTCGATCGCCCGCAATCGCTCCCGCCTGTTCGTCGGTAGTCCGGCGACGGTGCAGAAGAAGCTGCAGCCGCTGATCGATGCGAGCGAGCCGGACGAGTTGATGGTGATCACAGCCGTGTACGATCACGACGCGCGGAAGAAGTCGTATTCGCTGTTGGCCGAGGCGTTCGGACTGGCTAAGCAGGCGGCCTAGGTCCCGGCTCGCGCTTTGCGCGTCCGGGACACGCAATCAATCCTGCTGCGTTTCGCTGAACGTGGCCCGGAAAGGGTGCCCCGGATAGACGCCGACGATGCGGAATTCGCGCGAGAAGAATTTCAGCTCCTCGATCGCGAACGCGAGGCCCTTGTCGTCGGGGTGGCCGTCGACGTCGGCATAAAACTGCGTCGCGAAGAAATTGCCGTCGACCATGTAGCTCTCGAGCTTGGTCATGTTGACGCCGTTGGTGGCAAAGCCGCCGAGCGCCTTGTAGAGCGCGGCGGGCAAATTGCGCACCCGGAAGACAAAGGTCGTGACCAGCGGGCCGGAGCCTTGCGCGGCCCATTTCGGCTCGCGCGCCAGCACCACGAAGCGCGTGGTGTTGTGGGCCTCGTCCTCGATGTCCTCTGCGAGAATGTCGAGGCCGTAGATTTTTGCGGCGAGGCGCGAGGCGATCGCGGCGACGGTCTTGTCGTTGCGCTCGGAAATGTCGCGGGCGCTGCCGGCGGTGTCGGCGTGCACGATCGGCTTGATGCCGAGCTTGCGGATGATGCGCCGGCACTGGCCGAGTGCATGCACATGGCTCTCGACGGACTTGATGTCGGAAATCTTAGTCCCCTTTACCGCCATCAGCTGATGCCGGACGGGCAGAAACCATTCGCCGATGATGAAGAGGCCGGAGGCCGGCAGGAGGTGATGGATGTCGGCGACGCGGCCGGCGACCGAGTTCTCGATCGGAATCATGCCGAGATCGGCTTCGCCCGACGAGATCGCCGACAGCGCGTCCTCGAAGGTGGCGCAGGGCATCGGTTCGGCGTCGGGATAGGCCTCGACGATGGCGATGTGGGAATTGGCTCCGGGTTCGCCCTGGAATGCGATCTTCATCTTGCTCATGCTCGGCCTTGTAACAGCAGCTCAGGATTTGGAAAGGATGCCGCGCGCGGTCTCGAGATCCGCCGGCGTGTCGACCCCGCGGGGCACCGTGTCGACGATGGTGAAGTCGATGCGCATGCCGGCCTCCAGCGCCCGGAGCTGCTCGAGCTTTTCCTGCAATTCCAGTGGCGAGGGCGGCAGTGAGACGTAGCGCTCCAGCGCGGCGCGGCGATAGGCGTAGAGGCCGATATGGTGGTAGCGCGGTCCGTCGCCGGTCGGGGCGGTCGCGCGGGTGAAATAAAGTGCGCGCATGCGTTTCCCGCCGAGCGAGGTTCCGATTGCCTTCACGACGCTCGGCGCGAGGTCCTCCTCCTCGGTGTGGATCTGCGAAGCCAGCGTTGCGATGTCCACGGCCGGGTCTTCCAGCGGCGGCAGCACCTCGCGGATATTGTCGATCGTGATGGTCGGGAAATCGCCTTGCAAATTGACCACGATCTCGGCTTTGCCCTCCGGATCGAGCTTCTGCATGGCCTCGTGGATGCGGTCCGAGCCGGAGGGATGCTCCGGGCGCGTCATCACGGCCTCGCCGCCATGGGCCGTCACGACCGAAGCGATCTCGGCGGTGTCGGTTGCCACCGCAACCCGGCCAATTCCGGCGGCCTCGGCACGGCGCAGCACATGCACGATCATCGGCAGGCCCGCGATATCCGCAAGCGGCTTGCCGGGCAGGCGGGTGGCGGCCATGCGGGCCGGGATCAGCACCAGGATGCGGGGATCGGTCATCGGGTCAAGGGCCTGGAAACGGGGCGTTTTCCGCGCCGAGAAATGGGTGGGGACGGGGTTGAAGCCCGCTCGCTTATACGGGTTGCCAGACCCCGGGCAAACCGATATCTCAATGGCAAAACTCGGGGAAACAATAAGGAACGTTTGATTCTCCCGAGGCTCGTCCTGGCGGCCGCTTGGCCGCTAATCCTTCTTGCGGTGTGGGGCCTGGCCGGAAATGGACTCTTTCGAACTCAACAAGATTCTCGGTGCCGTGCTCGGTACCTGTCTCATCCTGCTGGTGACGAGCTTCACCGCCCAGGCACTGTTCTCGCCCAAGGTGCCGGAAAAGCCGGGCTTCGAGATCGCCGTGAAGGAAGACGCCGGCCACGGCAAGGAGGGCGGCGCTGCTGCGGCTGCCGCCGAGCCGATTGAAAAGCTGCTGCAGACCGCCTCGGTCGAGAAGGGCGCTGCCGCCGCCAAGAAGTGCGGCGCCTGCCATACCTTCGAGAAGGGCGGCCCGAATCGCGTCGGTCCGAACCTCTATGGCGTCGTCGGCGACCACCGCGGCGAAGGCCGCAACGGCTTCAACTTCTCGGCGGCGATGAAGGCCAAGGGCGGCACCTGGACGATCGACGACCTCAACAAGTTCATTGCCAATCCGAAGGGCTTCGTTCCCGGCACCGCGATGGGCTTCGCCGGCATTCCGAAGGACTCGGAGCGCGCCGACGTCATCGCTTACCTGAACAGCCTCTCCGACAGCCCGAAGCCGTTGCCGACCGCGGCGAAATAAGGCGCCTCGGTATCGATCTTGGAATGTGCGGCCAGGCTGAAAAGCCTGGCCGTTTCCTTATCGGGGCCTCGCGGTGACGTTATCGGGGCGTTTGGCCGCATCGGATAGGGCGGTCGGGCTTTCAAGATGAGGAAAAAGCAACATATTCCGTCGAAACCTCGCCTATATTGGGAACTTAAAGGAGTAGCCTCCTTCAAGACAGGACTATTGATTTGGCCATCACCCGACGCGATCTCCTGCTCACCGGCACTGCGGCCGCAGCGCTCCCCGCCCTCGGTTCCGCAGCGGGCATTCCCGTCATTGGCGCGGCGGAGGCGCAGTCGACGGGTGAGCTACCCTGGCGCCATGCTCTCTCGCTGTTCGGCGACATCAAATACCCTGCCGATTTCAAGCGCTTCGATTACGTCAATCCGGATGCCCCCAAAGGTGGCGTCGCGCGGCTGATCTCGATCGGCACGTTCGACAATTTCAACATCACGGTGGCCGGCATCAAGGGCTCGCTCGCTCCGGCTGCTGCGATGATCTACGAAACGCTGATGACCCGCGCCCAGGACGAGGTTGCTACCGAATATGGCGAGCTCGCCGAATCCGCCCAGCATCCGGATGATTTTTCCTGGGTCACCTATCGCTTGCGCAAGGAAGCCCGCTGGCATGACGGCAGGCCGGTGACGCCGGAAGACGTGATCTTCTCACTGGAGACGCTGAAGAAGCAGTCACCGATGTATGCGTCCTACTACCGTCACGTGGTCAAGGCGGAGAAGGTTGGCGAGCGCGACGTCAAATTTACCTTCGACGCGCCGGGGAATCGCGAATTGCCGACCATCGTGGGCGAGCTCACGGTGCTGCCGAAGCACTGGTGGGAAGGCACCGACGCGCAGGGCCGCAAGCGTGATGTCAGCGTGACCACGCTGGAGCCGCCACTCGGCTCCGGGCCCTACAAGATCAAGGAATTCGTCGCCGGGCGCTCGATCAGGCTCGAGCGCGTCAAGGACTATTGGGGCGCCAACGTGCCGAGCCAGATCGGCACCAATAATTTCGACGAGTTGCGTTTCGAGTTCTTCCGCGACAACCTCGTCGCGCTGGAGTCGTTCAAGGCCGACCAGGCCGACTGGATTGCGGAAAACTCGGCCAAACAGTGGGCGACGGCCTACGATTTTCCCGCGGTCGCCGACAAGCGGGTGATCAAGGAAGAGTTTCCGATCAACGATTCTGGCCGCATGCAGGCCTTCGTCTTCAACATCCGGCGGCCGCAGTTCAAGGACGCGCGCCTGCGCCGCGCCTTCAACTACGCCTTCGACTTCGAGGAGATGAACAAGCAGCTCTTCTACGGCCAGTACAAGCGCATCAACAGCTATTTCGAGGGGAGCGAACTTGCCTGCTCGGGTGTGCCCGAGGGGCAGGAGCTCGCGATCCTGCAGACCGTGAAGGACCAGGTGCCGCCGGAGGTTTTCACCACGGCTTACCAGAACCCCGTCGGAGGAAGTCCGGAAGCGGTGCGCGCCAACCTGCGCGAGGCGGCAAAGCTTTTGAAGGAGGCCGGCTTCGAGGTGCGCGACCACAAGCTGGTCGATGCCTCCGGCAAGCCGCTCTCGGTCGAGATCCTGGTACAGGATCCGTCGTCTGAGCGCATCGCACTGTTCTTCAAGCCGTCGCTTGAGCGCATCGGCGTCAGCACTGCGATCCGCGTCGTCGACGACGCGCAATACCAGAATCGGTTGCGCAGCTTCGACTTCGACATGATCATCGATCAATGGGGCGAGTCGCTCTCGCCCGGCAACGAGCAGCGCGAATTCTGGGGCTCGCAGGCCGCCGACGTGCCGGGCGCGCGCAACACCATTGGCATCAAGAATCCCGCGGTCGATGCCCTGATCGAGAAGGTGATCTACGCCAAGGATCGCGGCGAGCTGGTCGCGGCGACCCACGCGCTCGATCGCGTGCTGCTGTGGAATTTCTACCTCGTGCCGCAGTTCACCTATGGCTTCTCGCGCTACGCCCGCTGGGACCGCTTCGGTCACGCCGAGCCGTTGCCGAAATACGGGCGGTCCGGCCTGCCGACGTTGTGGTGGTACGACACTGAGAAGGCCGCCCGCATCGGAAAACGCTCTTGAGGGAGCCTTTGCGCATGGCGCAGCTTTCACGCAGGCATGTGCTGGCCCTAGGTGCCGGCGGCGCGCTCAGTGCGGCCTGGCGGCGTGGTGCTGCGGCATCGGAGATGCCTGCCGAGGCGCACGGCATCTCGGCCTTCGGTGATCTCAAATATCCCGCCGGGTTCCATCATTTCGACTACGTCAACGTTGATGCGCCGAAGGGCGGCACCTTCTCGCTCATTCCGTCGGTACGCGCTTACAACCAGTCGTACCAGACTTTCAACTCGCTCAACGCCTACATTCTCAAGGGCGACGGCGCGCAAGGCATGGACATGACGTTCGTGCCGCTGATGGTGCGGGCAAGCGACGAGCCGGACGCGATGTATGGGCTTGCCGCCAAGTCCGTGCAGATCTCGCCGGACCGGCTGGTCTATCGCTTCACGATGCGGCCTGAGGCGAAATTCCACGACGGCACGAAGCTCACCGCTCACGACGCGGCATACTCGCTGACGACGCTGAAGGCCAAGGGCCACCCGCTGATCATCGTGCAGATGCGTGACTTTGTGAGCGCGGAAGCCGTCGACGATTCGACGCTCGTCGTCACCTTTGCCAAGGGACGCGCCCGCGACGTGCCGCTCTATGTCGCCGGACTGCCGATCTTCTCCAAAGCGTATTACGCGTCTCGCCCATTCGACGAAACGTCTCTGGAAATTCCGCTGGGCTCGGGGCCGTACAGGGTCGGCAGGTTCGAGGTCAATCGCTACATCGAGTTCGAGCGGGTGAAGGACTGGTGGGCTGCCGATCTGCCATCTTGCCGTGGCAGTTACAATTTCGACGCCGTGCGCTATGAATTCTATCGCGACCGCGACGTCGCTTTCGAAGGCTTCACCGGCAAGAATTATCTCTATCGCGAGGAATTCACCTCCCGCATCTGGGCGACGCGTTATGATTTTCAGGCGGTGAAGGATGGCCGCGTCAAGCTCGAGATCGTGCCGGACGATACACCGTCCGGTGCGCAAGGCTGGTTCATCAACACGCGGCGCGACAAATTCAAGGATCCTCGCGTGCGCGAGGCCCTGATCAATGCCTTCGACTTCGAGTGGACCAACAAGACCATCATGTACGGCGCCTACGCCCGTACGGTGTCGCCGTTTCAGAACTCGGACCTCATGGCGAGCAACGGGCCGCCCTCGGCGGAAGAGCTGAAGCTGCTGGAGCCGTTTCGCGGTCAGGTGCCTGACGAGGTGTTTGCTGCGCCCTTCCTGCCGCCGGTTTCGGACGGGTCCGGGCAAGACCGCGGCCTGTTGCGCAAGGCGCAGCAATTGCTGAACGAGGCCGGCTTCCCCATCAAGGACGCCAAGCGGATGTTGCCGAGCGGCGAAGTATTCAAGATCGAATTCCTGGCGGAGGAGCCGTCGCTCCAGCCACATCACGCGCCGTACATCAAGAATTTGGGAACGCTCGGGATCGAGGCGAGTTTTCGGCTGGTTGATGCCGTGCAGTACCGGGCGCGCGTCGAAGATTTCGATTTCGACATGACGATCCAGCGCTTCAGCATGTCGGCGACGCCGGGCGACCCCATGCGCGCGTTCTTCTCGTCGCAGGTTGCGGCCACCAAGGGATCGTACAACCTCGCGGGCATCTCCAGCCCGGCCATCGACGCCCTGATCGAGAAGATCATGTCGGCCGACAGCCGGGAGGAATTGACCTTCGCCTGCCGTGCCTTCGATCGCCTGTTCCGCGCCGGCCGCTATTGGGTGCCGCAATGGTACAACAAGACTCACCGGCTCGCTTATTGGGATCAGTTCGGTCATCCGCAGAAGCTGCCGCGTTATGCCAACGGCGTCGGCGCTCCTGATATCTGGTGGTCCGACCCCGGCAAGGCGGCCAAGCTGCAGCAGGCGAAATAATCATGAGCGCCTATATTGCCCGCCGCATCCTCCTGATGATCCCGACGCTGCTCGGGATCCTCTTCGTCTCCTTCATCGTCGTGCAGTTCGCCCCGGGCGGCCCGGTCGAGCGCGTGATCGCGCAGCTCTCCGGCGCCGATACCGGCGGCAGCTCGCGCATTTCGGGCGGCGGCGACTTTGCGCAGCGCGCGCCGGGGCAGTTAGGGGCCGGTGGCGATGCCATCAACTCGAAATATCGCGGCGCGCAGGGCCTGGACCCTGACTTCATCAAGAAGCTGGAGAAGCAATTCGGCTTCGACAAGCCAGCACCGGAACGCTTCGCGCTGATGGTGTGGAATTTCGCCCGCTTCGATTTTGGCAACAGCTATTTTCGCGATGTCAGCGTGCTCCAGCTGATCAAGGAGAAGCTGCCAGTCTCGATCTCGCTCGGCATCTGGCTGACGCTCCTGACCTATCTGATCTCGATCCCGCTCGGCATCCGCAAGGCGGTCAAGGACGGTACGCGTTTCGATACCTGGACGTCGACCGTGCTCGTGCTCGGCTATGCGATCCCCGGCTTTCTGTTCGCGATCCTCCTGATCATCCTGTTCGCCGGCGGCTCGTTCTTCAACTGGTTTCCGCTGCGCGGGCTGACCTCGGACGGCTGGTCGCAATATCCCTGGTACTGGAAGATCATCGATTACTTCTGGCACTTGACGCTGCCCTTGATCGCCATGGGGCTCGGCGCGTTCACCACCATGACGTTCCTGACCAAGAACTCGTTTCTGGACGAGATCCGCAAGCAATACGTCATGACCGCGCGCGCGAAGGGCTGCGGCGAGAATCGGGTGCTCTATGGCCACGTCTTCCGCAACGCGATGTTGATCGTCATCGCGGGCTTTCCCAGCACCTTCATTCACGCCTTCTTCTCGGGCTCGCTCCTGATCGAGACCATCTTCTCGCTGGACGGGCTGGGACTGCTCAGTTTCGAGAGCGTGCTCAACCGTGACTACCCCGTGGTGTTCGGCACCCTCTACATCTTTTCGCTCGTCGGCCTCGTGATCAACCTCATCTCCGACTTGACCTACATGTGGATCGATCCGCGGATCGATTTCGAGGCACGGGAGGTCTGATGACGCTGGCCGCCCCCACCACGCCGATCGAAATCACGGCGAAGTCGCCTCTGGGCGATGCCGTGCCGATCACGCGCAAGCCGTTCGTGCCGTCGCCGCTCAACAGGCGGCGCTGGCAGAATTTCAAGGCGAACCGGCGCGGCTACTGGTCGTTCTGGATCTTCATGATCCTGTTCCTGGTGTCGCTGTTCGCCGAACTGATCGCCAACGACCGGCCGTTCCTGATCAAATATGACGGCCGGCTCTACTGGCCGTCCATCGTCACCTATTCGGAGACGACCTTCGGCGGCGACTTCGAGACCGCCGCCGACTATCGCGACCCCTATTTGCAGAAGCTGATCAAGGACAAGGGCGGCAGCATCGTCTGGCCGCTGATCCGCTACTCCTACGACACCCACAATCTCGATCTGCCGACGCCGGCGCCGTCGCCGCCGACCTGGATGCTGACCGAAGCGCAATGCAAGCCTGTAGTCGAGAAGAAGGGCCTCAAGAGCTGCCGCGATCTCGAATACAACTGGCTCGGCACCGACGATCAGGGCCGCGACGTGGTGGCGCGGCTGATCTACGGCTTCCGCATCTCGGTGCTGTTCGGCCTCTGCCTGACCATCGTCTCCTCCGTCATTGGTATCGCAGCCGGCGCGGTGCAGGGCTATTTCGGCGGCTGGACCGACCTGTTCTTCCAGCGCTTCATCGAGATATGGACTGCGATCCCGTCGCTCTATCTGCTGCTGATCCTGTCGTCGGTGCTCGTGCCCGGCTTCTTCGTGCTTCTCGGCATCCTGCTGCTGTTCTCCTGGGTGTCGCTGGTCGGGCTCGTGCGTGCGGAATTCCTGCGCGGGCGCAATTTCGAGTACATCCAGGCGGCGCGGGCGCTCGGCGTGTCGAACAAGGTCATCATGTTCCGGCATTTGCTGCCGAACGCGATGGTCGCGACCATGACGTTCCTGCCATTCATCGTGTCGAGCTCGGTCATGACGCTGACGGCCCTCGACTTCCTGGGCTTCGGACTGCCGCCCGGCTCGCCCTCGCTCGGCGAGCTCTTGTCGCAGGGAAAGTCCAACGTGCAGGCGCCCTGGCTCGGCTTCTCCGGCTTCTTCTCGGTCGCGATCATGCTGTCGCTTCTGATCTTCATCGGCGAGGCCGTGCGCGACGCCTTCGATCCGCGCAAGACGTTCAGGTGAGGGCGTGATGGACGCGATCAACCAGCCTCTGCTTGCCGTGCGCGATCTCTCGGTGGCCTTCCACCAGGGCGGCGCCACCACGCTTGCGGTCGACAAGGTCTCGTTCCAGATCAAGCGCGGCGAATGCGTCGCGCTGGTCGGCGAGTCCGGCTCCGGCAAGTCGGTCAGCGCGCTCTCGATCCTGAAGCTGTTGCCCTATCCGAACGCCTCGCATCCCTCAGGCAGCATCCGCTTCAAGGGACGTGAGCTGATCGACCAGTCGGAGCGAGAGATGCGGGAAGTTCGCGGCAGCGACATCTCCATCATCTTCCAGGAGCCGATGACCTCGCTCAATCCGCTGCACACGATCGAGGCGCAGATCGGTGAGATCATCCAGCTCCACAATCCGACCAGTAACGCGGAGGCGCGCCGGCGGACGCTGGAGTTGCTGACGCAGGTCGGCATCCCCGAGCCCGAAACGCGGCTGAAGAGCTACCCGCACCAGCTCTCCGGCGGCCAGCGCCAGCGCGTGATGATCGCGATGGCGCTCGCCAACGAGCCGGACCTGTTGATCGCGGACGAGCCGACTACGGCGCTCGACGTCACTGTTCAGGCGCAGATCCTGGCGCTGCTTGCCGAGATTCGCGCCCGGCTCGGCATGAGCCTGCTCTTCATCACCCACGATCTCGGCATCGTGCGCCGCATCGCCGACGCCGTCTGTGTCATGAAGGGCGGCGTGATCGTCGAGCAGGGACCGGTCGAGCAGGTCTTCAAGAGCCCCCAGCATCCCTATACGCGCGATCTGCTCGCGGCCGAGCCGAGACCCGACCCAGCGCCGCCGCAGCCGGATGCGCCAATGGTGATGTCGGCCGACGATCTCAAGGTCTGGTTCCCGATCAAGCGCGGCCTGATGCGCAAGACGGTCGGCCACATCAAGGCAGTCGACGGCGTCAGCGTCGCCGTGCGCAAAGGCGAGACGCTCGGCGTCGTCGGCGAGTCCGGCTCGGGCAAGACCACGCTGGGTTTGGCGCTCTTGCGGCTGATCTCCTCGAACGGTCGCATCGTGTTCCTGGGCAAGGATATCCAGGGCCTGCGCTTCAAGGAGATGCGGCCCTTCCGGCGGGACATGCAGATCGTGTTCCAGGATCCGTTCGGCTCGCTCAGCCCGCGCATGTCGGTCGCCGACATCATTGCCGAAGGTCTCTCGGTGCATCAGCCAAAACTGTCGCGCGAGGAGCGCGAGGCGCGCGTCGTCAAGGCGCTTGAGGACGTCGGGCTGAAGCCGGATACCCGCTACCGCTATCCGCATGAATTCTCCGGCGGCCAGCGCCAGCGCATCAGCATCGCGCGCGCGGTCGTGCTGGAGCCCGATTTCGTCGTGCTGGACGAGCCGACCAGCGCGCTCGACATGCTGTTCCAGGCGCAGATGGTCGATCTGTTGCGCGAGCTTCAGCGCAAGCGCGATCTCACCTACATGTTCATCTCCCACGACTTACGCGTCGTCGCCTCGCTCGCGAGCCACCTGATCGTGATGCGCGGCGGCAAGGTGGTCGAAGAAGGCCAGGCCGCCGAGCTGTTCAGGAATCCGAAGACGGACTACACCCGCGCGCTGTTCGCGGCGGCGTTCCGGCTGGAGACGGCGGGGAACGGGTCGGTGGCGACGTAGTGTTTTCGTAGGATGGGTAGAGCAAAGCGAAACCCATCATCCAACGACGCGACCGCAAAGCGATGGGTTTCGCTACGCTCTACCCATCCTACAAGTTGCTGCTAGAACCGCTTGATCGCGGCGACCTCGCTGCCCGCCGCCTTGATCCGCGCCATCGCAGGCTTGATCGGCTCGATCACCGTAGCCATGTGATGCGCGTTGGCGTGAACCATAGTGCTACTGTCGCGGACGATCGCGACATGACCCTTCCAGAAGATCAGATCGCCGCGTAGCAAGCTGCTCCGCTCGTGCGGCTCCAGCGTGCGGCCAAGCCCCGCCATCTGCATGTCGCTGTCGCGTGGGCAGCCGATGCCTGCGGCGGTCAGTGAAACCTGAACGAGGCCCGAGCAGTCGATGCCGACGCTGCTCTTGCCGCCCCAGAGATAGGGCGTGCCGACGAAGCGTTCGGCGACCGCGACGAAGTCCGGCTCTCGATGGTCGAGCGGCACGAGATGGGTCTTCGGCAGGAATGCTCCTTCGCGGGTCACGGCGAAGCTGCCATCCTCGCGCGCCACTACGATCTTCGATCCCAGCACCAGCGTGTCGGCCGGCGGCAGCTTGATCGAGGGACCTGGAAAGGCCAGCGTCCGCAATGCGCTCACCTTGTGCGTGGGGGCAGCCGATGGCCCCGTCAGCGCCGCGTCCGGCAGCCAGCCGACATAGCCGTCGTCGCCAAGCTGGCCCCAGGCCCAGCCCTCGCCGTTGCGATCATAGATCGTGACGCGCTCGCCGCGCAGGGCTTCCGTCATCAGCATCGCGCCCGATGACGGCTGTTCGCGCACCGGCGCGATCGGTGCGACCACCTCGAATTCCTCGCCGGTGACGAAGCGCTTCGCCTGCACCTTGCCTTCGAGATATTTCGCGGCGAGGTCGCCCCGCGCCGGTGTCAGCCTTGGATCATGTCCTGGATCATGCATAGCGCTCGCTCAGCACCTTGTAGATGGCGCGCGCGGACTGGCATTCGCCGCCCTCGGGCCGTGCCGGCTTCGCCGACGGCGTCCAGCCGTAGATGTCGACGTGCAGCCAGCTCCCGGCCTGCTCGACGAAGCGTTGCAGGAACAGCGCGCAAGTGATCGAGCCGGCGAAGCCGCCCGACGGCGCGTTGGTGATGGTGGCGGTCTTGGAGTCCAGCCACGCATCGTAAGGCGGCCACAGCGGCATGCGCCACAACGGATCGTTCTCCTTCACCGCGCAGCGCGCGACGTCGGCGGCCAGCGTCTCATCATTGGTGTAAAAGGGCGGTAAATCCGGCCCCAGCGCGACCCGCGCGGCACCGGTCAGCGTGCCCAGATCGATCAGCAGGTCCGGCTTCTCCTCGTCGGCGAGCGCCAGTGCGTCGGCGAGCACCAGCCGGCCTTCCGCATCGGTGTTGCCGATCTCGACCGTGATGCCCTTGCGCGAGGTGAAGATGTCGAGCGGGCGGAAGGCGTTGCCCGCGACCGCGTTCTCCACGGCCGGGATCAGCACGCGCAACCGCAGCTTCAGCTTCGCATCCATCACCATGCGCGCCAGCGCCAGCACGTTGGCGGCGCCGCCCATGTCCTTCTTCATGATCAGCATGCCGCTTGACGGCTTCAAATCAAGCCCGCCGGTGTCGAAGCAGACGCCCTTGCCGACCAGCGTCACCTTGGGATGATCAGGATCGCCCCAGCCGATATCGATCAGCCGCGGTGCGCGGCTGGAGGCCATGCCGACGGCGTGGATCAGCGGAAAATTCGTCTTCAATTCCTCGCCGATGATGCACGCGAAGCTTGCACCGAATTCGGCGGCGAGCGCTTGCGCGGCTGCGGCCAGCTCCTCCGGCCCCATGTCGTTGGACGGCGTGTTGATGAGGTCGCGCGCCAGCATCGCGGCGTCCGCCATGCGATTGATCTCGGCGGCGTCGACGCCATCAGGCGGCACCAGCCGGACGTCGGGGCGCTCAGCCTTGCGATAGCGGGCGAAGCGGTAGCTGCCGAGCGCGAAGGCGAGCGCCGCCAGCCGTGCATCGTGCGGTGCATTGGCAAAGCGATATGTGCCCGGCGGCAGCAGGCCGGGCAGGGTGCCCGGCCTGAACGGGTCGCGCGATCTCGCATCCTCGTCCTCGAGGCCGAACAGCACCTGCGCGATCGTGCCGTCAGGTGCGGGCAGCGCCAGATAGCTGCCGGGTTTGGCGGAATAAGCGCTCGCTGCGGCAAACTGGCGCTGCGCCGGCGGCAGCGCCTCGGCGACCTGAGCCCAACTCGCCTTGGTGACGAAGGTGATCGGGATGGCGGTGGACGATGTCTCGAAGACTGAAGGCATTGGCGGGTCCGGATCGTCGGATCAAACGGGTCATGCGAACGGACGAGACTTCGCAGAGTTTCGCCGCCGCCGCAATCGGCTTTGCCGTCACCGTTCAGCGAGCGCTACTCGCAACAAGGGGGCCATGCTAGGTTCCGGTGACGGTCGCCGGATCTATCGGGAAAATTGCGCAGGAGATCACCGGCAGCCGAAGACGAAGCCTGCCGGGAGGACATTGCAATGGAATTCGTGTGGAGCGTGATCACATTCATCGGCCAGGCCTTCGAGGCGATTTTTGGCTACGTCGAGCATCATCATTGGATCTTCGCGTTCCTTGCCGGCGGCTACGTCTTCTATCTCCACGATCGCTCCGTCCACGCGCGGTTCGATGCGCTTGACAAGCGCGTCGACGAAATCCGCAAGCGGCTTGCCATCGAATATTGATCGGGTGAACGAAACTATCGCCGGGCAGATCTCGTATCCATGCTGAGAACTGTCGTCCACGAGAGCGCGGCCGCAGGGCTTTACTAGCGCTGCGGTTGTGGCATTATTGACGAATACTTTAGATTGTTCCATGCGTGCCCTGCTCGTATCGAGCGCAGGCAACGCGGTTGACAGCCTGCCCGGGTTCATCTTGCCCGGGGCCGATACGGGCCTTGTTCGTCAAAGGCATTTCTCTCATCGCTTGGGCGGCGCAGCATTCGCAAATGAGCGGCGCAAAATGGATAGATCGTTCGTTATTGCGCAGATTTCCGACCTGCATCTGGACGGTTCGGGCCGGCTGCTGGCGACAATCGAGGCGCTCAGTGCCGCAATGCGCAAGGCGATGGCGGAGTTCGCTGAAATTCCCGATCGCATCCTGCTGATCACGGGCGATCTCGTGGACGACCCGACGCCGCGCGCGCTCGACGAAGCGCTCGCGGTCATCGCGTCCTTCCGGCAGACCGGACTGTTCACCGACATCCAGGCGATTGCGGGCAATCACGACGTCAAGCGGCCGAGCCAGCGTGCGGGCCGTCACGACGTCTATGATCATCTGCATCTGCCACGGACCTCGAAGAGCGTCTACTACCGCCACGCCGGCCTCGATCTGGTGCTGCTGGATTCCAACCGGGCGAGTCTTGCGACGCTGGCGAGCGGCAATTTCGACGAGACCACCTACAACGCGCTGGTCGCGGATTCCGCCCGGCTCAGCGTCGAGCTCGCCGGCAGCATGGGGTCCGTGGGGCGCGCCGATTATGCCGAGCCGGCGGAAGACCTGGTGCGCGTGCTGGCGCTGCACCATCACCCGCTGCCGCAGGCGACCGGCGAAGGAAAGCGGTTTCTCGGCGTGCCCGACGAGCCGCTGATGTATCTCGCAGCGCCCGCGACCTTCCTCGAAGCGGCGACGTCGCTCAACGTCAATCTGGTCCTGCACGGACACCGGCATGTCGAGGGCCTCACCCGCTATTCGATTCCGGATCCGCGCGCGACGCGGAGCGAGAGCGGCGAAGCCTTCTGGCGCACGATCTACGTGCTCTCCTGTCCATCCTCGACGGGGCAGGGCGGCGACGATGCCGGCTTCAACATCATCCATTTCGGCCCGTCGTCTCAGGCTGGCCGGGCGGAGCATCGGTTCGCGATCGCGCGCTATTCGCGGCCGCGCAACGACGGCGCCTTCAGGCTGCTCGATTCGAACCTGCCGGACGGCGTCATCAGGCTGCCGGCAGGGCGGGATTTTTCCCGCGACCCGGCCGTCCAGTCAGCCATCGAGATCGCCTCATGTGCGACACTGAAGCGTGATCAGGTTGTGGCACAGGCTCGCCGGCTGCTGACACGTAGCGCCTTCTATGCCGGCGGCGCGGTGGATTGGCCGGGCACGCTCCACGCCTATCTCGTCACCTCCCACGCCTGGGCCGATCTCGACGGCAAGTTCGCGAGGTCCGAGCGCACGCACGAGGCCGAGGCGATGACCGCGGTGAACCGGCTGCTGTGCCGGTTGATCGAGCACGCCGCCGAGGTGCTCGGTATCGATCGTGTTCAGCTCGATGAGCTGCGCGGAAAGCGCCTGGTCAGCCGCGACGATCTTCGGCGCGAATGGCCCGGGATGCCGCGCGCGGACGTCGACGTTGCCGCGCAGGCGCTGCGGAGACTGCAATTGCTGCGGGACCTGAACGAGCAGGTGAAGGCGCTCGGCCTCGATCTGGGCCTCGGGGGCGAGGTGTTGCCGCACGCGCCGCGATGAGGGCCGCGGCGTTAACCGGCCATTAGGGTTAACGGTCTATTGCTGGCGCGTTCGGCTCGATCAATCGGCTCGTGAGTCAAAGCGTCATGCGTCAACGGTTCAGTCTTGCCCGGCTTCTCGCGTCCTCGTCGCTGGTCGCGGTGGTGGCCATGGGCCTCGGCGGCTGCACGGCCATGTCGAAACTCTCCGACGTCACAGGCTCGGTCGGGCCGCGGGCGGAAGCTGCCCCCGCCGATCCTGCGCGCGCCGTCGAGGTCTATGGCGAGCGCTATCGTGCCAATCCCAAGGATGCCGAAGCCGCGCTCGGCTACGGCCAGGCCTTGCGGGCCAACGGCCAGCGCGCGCAGGCCGCCGCTGTGCTCGAGCAGGCGACGATCGCCAATCCCGGCAACAAGGCGCTGCTCGCCCAGTATGGTCGCGCACTCGCCGATAACGGTAATTTCCAGCAGGCCTTCGACGTGCTGTCGAAGGCTCACTCGCCCGATAATCCGGACTGGCGCCTGCTCTCGGTGCAGGGCACCGCGCTCGACCAGATGGGCCGCCACCAGGAGGCGCGCTCCTATTATGCGAGCGCACTGAAGATCGCGCCGGGCGATCCCGGCGTGCTCTCCAATCTCGGCCTGTCCTACATGCTGTCGAAGGACCTCCCGAAGGCCGAAGAGGCGCTGCGGCAGGCCTATGCTTCGCCGCGCGCCAGCACCCGGGTGCGGCAGAATCTCGGCCTGGTCGTCGGTCTCCAGGGCCGCTTCGCCGAGGCCGAGACCATCGTGAAGGCAGACCTGCCGCCCGACCAGGCCGCCGCCAATGTCGCCTATCTCAAGGACATGCTGAGCCGCAGCGACACGCCGCGCGGTGCAGCGAGGCGGACGCCGGTCGCCTCGCTCAGCCAGCCCGACTGATCAAATCCGATCTTGCAAGCTTGCGGTGGCCCGCGGACTGCCCGCGGTCCGCGCCTTGCGTCAGTGCAGCTCGGTGATCTTGATGCCGGTCGGTCCGAGAATGACGACGAACAGCACGGGCAGGAAGAACAGGATCATCGGCACCGTCAGCTTCGGCGGCAGCGCTGCGGCCTTCTTCTCGGCCTCGTTCATGCGCATGTCGCGGTTTTCCTGCGCCATCACGCGCAAGGAATGGCCGAGCGGGGTGCCGTAGCGCTCCGCCTGCTGAAGCGCGAGACACACCGACTTGACGCCCTCGAGCCCGGTGCGCCGCGCCAGGTTCTCATAGGCGACCTTGCGGTCCTGTAAATAGGACAGCTCGGCCGTGGTCAGGGTGAACTCCTCCGACAGCGCGATCGACTGGCCCACGATTTCGATGGCGACCTTTCGGAACGCCATTTCGACCGACATGCCGGATTCGATGCAGATCAGCAGCAGGTCGAGCGCATCGGGAAAGGCGCGCTTGATCGAGAGCTGGCGCTTGGAGATCGCATTCTTGAGGAACAGCATCGGCGCCTGAAGGCCGAGATAGGCAGCGCCGATGCAGATACCGATCTTGATCGGCATCGACTGCTCCATGTGAGCGATCAGGAACACATAGATGACCGAGCCGACGAACAGCACGATCGGGGCCACCATGCGGGCAAACAGGAAGGTGATGTAGGGCGCCTGGCCGCGATAGCCCGCCATGATGAGCTTGTCGCGCGCGGCTTCCTGCGCCAGCCATTTCGTGAGGTTGAAGTCCTCGACGACCCGGGAGACGACCTGCTTCGGCGTCTGGCGCAGCGTGACCTTCTCGCTTTTGTTGAGGCGGTCGCGCTCGCGCTGCCGGATGCGCTCGCGCTCGCTCGCCACCGCCTTCATGCGCTTGGAAAGGCCCTCGCCGGCGAACAGCGGCATCACCAGCGTGTAGACGGTGGCGCTGGCGGCGATCGCTGCCAGCAGCATCGTCATGAAGCGGGCGTCATGCAGTTTCGAAACGAGGAATTCGACCATACGGCACCGTCAGAAATCGAAGTTGATCATCTTCTTCATCACCATGATGCCGATCGACATCCAGACGACGCAACCGACCAGCATGAGCTGGCCGGTCGGATGGGTCCACAGAATAGAGATGTAGTGCGGCGTCGTGAGATAGACGAGGAACATCACGATCGGCGGCAGCGAACCGATGATGCCGGCCGAAGCCTTGGCTTCCATCGACATCGCCTGGATCTTTTCCTTCATCTTCTTGCGGTCGCGCAGCACCTTGGAGAGATTGCCGAGGGCTTCGGAGAGGTTGCCGCCGGATTTCTGCTGGATCGAGATGACGATGCCGAAGAAATTGGCTTCCGGCAGCGGCATGCGGTCATAGAGTCGCGAGCAGGCTTCGCCGAGCGGCATGCCGATCGCCTGCGTCTCGATGATGGCCAGGAACTCGCTGCGCAGCGGCTCCGGCGAATCGGCGGCGACGACCTTGATCGATTCGAACAGCGGCAGACCGGCCTTGATGCCGCGAACGATCACGTCGACCGCGTCGGGCAGTGCAGCCAGGAACTTGTTCTCGCGGCGCTTCTTCAGATAACTCAGCGCCCAGCGCGGCAGGCCGAAACCGCCGGCAAAGGCGAGGCCGGCGGCGCCAAGCATGCCGCCGCCGCCGAACAGGGCGGCTGCGAAGAACACACCCGCCACGACGGCGGACACGGTCCAGAATTTCTGCGGTGTCCAGTCAAGGCCTGCCTGCGACAGGCGGACGCTGAGCGGTACGCTCTTCTCCTGCTGGCGCCGCGCCTCGAGATCCTTGAGCGAGGTCTCGACCTGTTCGCGGCGCGAACGCTGGCTCTTCTCGGACTGCTTGACCGTGGGCGCATCGGCGCGTGCGATCGAGGCGCGGCGGCCTTCCGCCTTTCGCTCCCCGGACAGGAGTGGATAAAGGAACACCCAGGCGATGCCGCCGACGGCGGCGGTGGCGAGGAAGGCGAGGGCGAGGACCTGCATGTTCATGGCTGCGCCGATCCGTTCATGTCTTCGGCGCGACTTCCGCCGCATCGAGCGCAGCGGCAAGGCGCTTCTCGTCACCGTAATAGCGCGCGCGTTCCCAGAACTTCGGGCGGCCGATGCCGGTCGAGCGGTGCCGGCCGATGATCTTGCCGTTGGCGTCCTCGCCGACCATGTCGTAGAGGAAGATGTCCTGGGTGATGATGGTGTCGCCTTCCATGCCCATCACCTCGGTGATGTGGGTGATGCGGCGCGAGCCGTCGCGCAGGCGCGCGGCCTGGACGATGACGTCGATCGAGGCGCAGATCATCTCGCGAATTGTTCGCGACGGGAGGGAAAAGCCGCCCATCGTGATCATGGATTCGCAGCGCGACAGGGCTTCGCGCGGATTGTTGGCGTGCAGCGTGCCCATCGAGCCGTCATGGCCGGTGTTCATGGCCTGGAGCAGGTCGAACGCCTCGGGTCCGCGGACCTCGCCGACGATGATGCGTTCGGGACGCATACGCAGGCAGTTTCGGACCAGCTCGCGCATGGTGACCTGGCCCTCGCCCTCGATGTTGGGCGGACGGGTTTCCAGCCGGACCACGTGCGGCTGCTGGAGCTGGAGCTCGGCGGCGTCTTCGCAGGTGATGACGCGCTCGTCGTGCTCGATGTAGTTGGTCAGGCAGTTGAGCAGCGTGGTCTTGCCCGAGCCGGTACCGCCGGAGATCAGAACGTTGCAGCGGACGCGGCCGATGATCTGGAGGATTTCGGCACCCTCCGGCGAGATCGCGCCGAACTTGACGAGCTGATCCAGCGTCAGCTTGTCCTTCTTGAACTTACGAATTGTGAGCGTAGGGCCGTCGATCGACAGCGGCGGCACGATGGCATTGACGCGGGAGCCGTCGGCGAGACGGGCGTCGCAGATCGGCGAGGATTCGTCGACGCGCCGGCCGACCTGGCTGACGATGCGCTGGCAGATGTTGAGGAGCTGCTGGTTGTCGCGGAAGCGGATGCCGGTCTTCTGGATCTTGCCGTTGACTTCGATGAAGACGGTGTTGGCGCCGTTGACCATGATGTCGGCGATGTCGTCGCGCGACAGCAGTGGCTCCAGCGGGCCGTAGCCGAGCACGTCGTTGCAGATGTCGTCGAGCAGCTCTTCCTGCTCGGCGATCGACATCACGATGTTCTTGATCGCGATGATCTCGTTGACGATGTCGCGGATTTCCTCGCGCGCGGATTCGGAGTCCAGCTTGGCGAGCTGGGCGAGGTCGATGGCCTCGATCAGCGCGCCGAAGATCGTCGCCTTGACCTCGTAGTAATTGTCCGAGCGGCGGGATTCCATGGTCGGCGCTGGCCTTGCCGGGGCAAGCGGCGGCGAGGCGATGGCCGGCGGGGGCGGCGCGCGCGACACCGCGGGCGCCGGAGCCTGGGCAGGCTCTGGCGACACGGCGCCGGGCTTGGGAGCCCGAGTATCGGTGTCTGTTCCGCTACGCTTACCGAACACTTAACGACTCCATGCGGCGGCTTATTTTCCCCGCAACTTCTCAATCAGGGGTGAAAGCAGGGACGACTTTTGTTTCTTCGTCTCGCTGCGGCCGGTCAGGCGCTGGGCGATCTGAAGAAACATCTCGATCGATTTGTGGTTGGCGGAGATCTCCGCGATCATCTGGCCGTTGTTGGCCGCCGAGCCGAAGATCTGCGGCTCGAACGGGATCGAGACGACCGGCTGGCTCTCGATCGCCTTGGCGAACTCGGCGGCGGCGATTTCGGGCCGTTTCGGCACGCCGACCTGGTTCAGGCAGTACAGCGGGGGCCGGTCGTTCGGCCGCGAAGCCTTCAAGAGGTCGAACAGGTTCTTGGTGTTGCGCAGATTGGCGAGGTCGGGCGCCGCCACGATCAGGATGTCGTCCGCCCCGATCAGGGCGCGCTTGGTCCAACCCGACCATTGATGCGGAATGTCGAGCACGATGCAGGGCATGGTGGAGCGCAGCGTGTCGAACACGGCATCGAAGGCGTCGGTGCCGAAATCATAGACCCGGTCGAGCGTCGCCGGCGCCGCCAGCAGGCTGAGATGGTCGGTGCATTTCGACAACAGGCGGTCGATGAAGGCGGTATCGACGCGATCCGGGGAGAACACGGCATCCGCAATACCTTGCGGCGGGTCCTGGTTGTAGTCGAGCCCGGCAGTGCCGAAGGCGAGGTCGAGATCGGCGACGACCGCGTCCATCGCGAGGTCGCGCGCGATCGCCCAGGCGACGTTGTGGGAGATCGTGGAGGCGCCGACGCCGCCCTTGGCGCCGACCACGGCGATGATACGGCCGACCGCCTTGGCTTCCGGCGCCGAGAACAGGTTGCAGATCGAGCGCACGACGTCGATCGGCCCGACCGGCGACAGCACGTAGTCGCTGACGCCGCGCCGCACCAGCTCGCGGTATAGCATGACGTCGTTGATGCGGCCGATCACGACCACGCGGGTGCCGGCGTCGCAGACCGTGGCGAGATGGTCGAGCCCGGTCAGAAGGTCGTTGCGGCCGTCGCTTTCGAGCACGATCACGTTCGGTGTCGGGGCCGAGCGGTAGGCCTCGATGGCGGCCGCCATGCCGCCCATCTGGATCTTCAGGTGGGCCTTGCCGAGACGGCGATCCTCGCCGGCCGACTGCACGGCGGCAGCGGTCTCCACGGTCTCGCAGAAGGCCTGGACCGACACGCGCGGTGCGGGTGCAATATGCTCGTCGACCGGCGGGGTCGCCGCGTCCGGCTGCTCGTCTTGGGTCTGGCGGGCGTAGCTGATCATTTGCCGGTGTCGCTGAGTTTGGCCTTTTCGGCCTCAGGATAGGTGGTCGCCGACGTCGTTCCCTTGCGATATTTCTCGAAGCCCATGACGCGGCGCGCCGTATAGGACGGCGTTTCAGGCCGCGGCTGCTCGAGATCCGACGGATTGTCGACCATGGCCGCCATGTTGCGCTGATAGGCGCAGCCGTAATTGTAATAGTCCTTGTTCTCGAACCAGCTCTTGTTCTTCAGCGAAGGACCGATGTCCTCCGGCCACAATCCGCAGGGGCCTGCGACCGCGGCGATCTTGGAATAGGTGAGCCGGATCGGCGGCAGGAAACGCTTGTCTTCCGGCTGGTAGGGACGAACGTTGACGCCGCGCGGCGGAACGCCTGCGCCTGCCAGCATCGCCTGGATTTCTCGCATCGTGTCCGCGACCGGACGCGCGTTGGGCGTGCCGGACGGTACGTCGATGCGGATCGCGCCGGTACCCTCGTGCAGCCAGGCCGACGCGACGCCCATCACGTCGGCGCGCTGGGCGGCGGTCAGTCCGCCGCGGGCGTGGCCGACGAAGACGACGATCGAGCGGTTCTGTTCCTCGATCGCGATCGGATGGCGCTGCTTGTAGTCGTCGGGAATCGACGCGGTGACCGCTTCGTCGTGCTGGCAGCCGCCGAGGGCGAGCGCCATGCCGACGAGCGCGCCGCCGAGGCGGGCGGCGCGTTTGCGAAGCTGGGGTGGTCTAGTGATCATCGTGAAGTCCCCGTTCCGCTTCAGTCGGTGATGAAGCCGTAGGTGCCGCGATAGTTCTTTGCCGGTTCGGTCCGGCCGGGCACGCCGTAGATGCGGTTGATGTTGCCGATCAGCTCGGCCTGCGGATCCGCAGGCGCGGCGAAGCCGTCATCCGGCCGCGACAAGTCCTTTGGCGACGCTGCGCGAACGACATAAGGTGTCACGATCACGACCAGCTCGGTCGAGTTGTTGACGAAGTCGCGGCTGCGGAACAGCGTGCCGAGGATCGGGAGCTGCATCATTCCCGGCAATCCGCTGACGGCCTGCTTGGTCTGCTGCTGGATCAGGCCGGCCATCGCCATCGCGCCGCCGGAGGGAATTTCCAGCGAGGTCTCCGCGCGGCGGGTCTTGATCGAGGGCACCGTCAGCGAGTTCACCGAGGACGAGGTCACGGCCTGCGAGAGGGTGATCGAGTTTTCGTTCGACAGTTCCGAGACCTCGGTCATGACGCGCAGGCTGATCTTGCCCTCGCTCAGCACCACGGGGGTAAAGTTGAGCGAGATGCCGAACTTCTTGAAGCTGATCTGGGTGGTACAGACATGCGTGGTGGGATCGCAGGCATAGCCTGCGGGCACAGGGAATTCGCCGCCGGCGATGAAGGTCGCGGATTCGCCGGAGATCGCGGTCAGGTTCGGCTCGGCCAGCGTCCGGATCACGCCCGCGGTCTCCATCGCGCGCAGAGTGGCCTGCACCGAGGGCGTCGCGCCGAATTTCGTGGTCAGCGCGTTGCCGTCCACCAGATTCTTGCCAAGAGCCGTGAACGGGTTGGAATTGGTGAAGCTCACCACCGACGTGCCGTAGTTCAGGTTCGCGGTGAGATCGATACCGAGCTGCTTGATGATAGTGCGTGCGACTTCGGCGACCGTCACCTTCAGCATGACCTGGTCGCGGCCGCGGACCACGATCGAGTTCACCACCTTGTCGGCGCCTCCGGCGAGGCGCGCGGCGAGATCGTTGGCCTGCTGCGCTTCCAACGGGTTCGCCGCCGAGCCGGTCAGGACGACGCCGTCACCGAGGCCGTCGATCTGGATGTCGGAATTGGGCAGGATCTGCTTCAGCGCGGCGCGCAGGCCGTTGAGGTCGCGCTTGACCGCGATGTCATAGGCCGCGATCTGCTGGCCGGCGGAATCGAAGAACACGATGTTGGTCTGGCCGACCGTGGCGCCGATGATGTAGGCGCGCTGGGCCGAGCGCACCACCGCATTGGCGATCTTGGGATCGGCGACCAGGACGTCCTTGATGTCGCGCGGCAGGTCGATCACGATCGACTTGCCGACGCCGAGCGAGAGGAAGCGCGCGTTCATCTGGCCGTCGGCCGCGGCCTGCGCCACGGGGCGGTAGTCGGCGGCGACCGCGGGGGTGAGCACCGGGTTGAGTGTCAGCGCGAAGGCGGCCGAAAACGACAGGGCGCGGACCATCGAGGTTCGCATCGTCGCCAAATCTGCCCTGCATTTCATGTCGACGGTCCTCATCGTGCCTTCGCCGTCTGGCTTGGAATGCCGTAGCGAATGATCGAAACACCGTCGCGCTTGGCGGAATCATCGATCGTGATCTCGCTCATCTTGACGTCGGCGATGCTGCGCAGTGCCAGCGACAGCGTGCCGCTCTGGCGGGCCGCGGAAAGCGTCGCGGTCTGCGTCGGATTGAGCTCGAGGGTGACGGTCTTGCCGACCACCGTGTTCTGGCCGTCCTTCTCTTTCGGAGCCTGGTCGATCGCCAGCACCCGAATATTGGCCAGGATGATCTCGGACGTGACGATGTCCGGACCGCCCTGGTCCGGGTTCTTGAGACGGCGCGTCAGCAGCACGTCGACGCGGTCGTTGGGCAGGATGAAGCCGCCGGCACCGGTTTCCGGCGAGATCTCGGTCGAGATCGCGCGCATGCCGGTCGGCAGGATCGCGGCCATGAAGCCGGACCCCTCGGCTTTGACCAGCTTCTGGTCGCGGATCGGCTCACCCTGGATGAAGGGGGCGCGCGCGATCGAGCCGGCGACCTGGGTCGCGCCCTCGGGACGCTCGTTGCGGCGAATGAAGGTGGCACTGGCGGTCGCAGCGGGCCAGGTCTGCCATTGCACGTCTTCCGGCTTCACGGTCTGGCCGAGGCCGATGTCGTTCTTGGCCACCAGGACGTCGACGGTTGGAAGCTGCGCGACCGGAGCTGCCGGTGGCGGCGCAGAATTGTCCGAGCCGCTCGCCAGGTACGCGGCGACGCCGCCGGCGCAGATGGCGACCGTCAGGACGACTATGCGTGCCCTATTCATACGCTTCACTTTCCACAAAACGCCGCGACGCTGCCGCCGCCTTAATCGGCAGTTGACCAGCTATTCGTCAAAGCATGGTTAATGAGGCGTATCTAAATCGCCTTAACGCCTGGTTTACCCGGCGTGCTCAGCGCAGTGCGAGGTGAGCGAGGTCGATCGCCCTCACCCATTCGGTCTCCGGATAGACCATCAGCGCGCCAAGCGTGAGCGCGATACCGTAAGGAATGCCGCTCTCCTTGTCGTGCAGCCTTGCCAGCCAGGCCTGGCCCGCCAGTCCGTAAGGCAACGGCCATTGCCGGAACTGGAGCAGGAGCAGCGTCAGCGCCCCGCCGAACAGCGAGGCGTAGAGCAGGAAATCCATCAACTGCGCGAAGCCGAACCAGAGCGCGACCGAAGCTGCGACCTTGGCGTCGCCGCCGCCCATCCAGCCCATTGCAAAGCAGGTGAAGGCAACGACCAGGAGCAATGCGCCGGCGCCGACATGGGTCAGCATCTCGTAAGGTGCCATGCCACCGGCAAAGGCGAGCACGAAGAAGCCCGCGACCAGCGCCAGCGAGACGCGGTTCGAGATGGTCATCGTGAAGAGATCGCTCGCGGCGGCGAAGGCCATCAAGGCCGGGAAGAGCAGAAGGCGCGCAAGGTCGAGGGTCATGGGCGGCGTCTTGATCTTGGTCTTGATTTGGGTTCGTCACGGGATCGGAGCGTCGCCGCATGCTAGCCGGCAGTGCTAAACAAACCGACAACGGCGGTAGCGGCTCTGAGAGGCCGGAGCCCGCCGAGATGCGCTCACCAGATACTGGCAATGCGCGCGGCGAGGACGACCATCGCGAGCAGCAGCGCAAGGCAAACCCAATAGGCCGGCGAAGAGGTCCCGGCTGCCTCCGCCTCGCTCGCCGCAACCGCGGCATCGGTTCTGTACTCGCGCAACGCCACTGGAACTCGCCGTAGTCAGAAAAACAAAGGCCCCGGAGGTCCGGGGCTTTTGCCGTCGCTCGTCGGGCGCTTACTTCAGCGAGGAGCTGATCGAACCGAACTTGGTGTTCAGCGAAGTGCCGAGGTTGTTGACGACGGTGATGATGGCGAGCGCGATGCCGGCGGCGATCAGGCCGTATTCGATGGCAGTGGCGCCGGATTCATCCTTGGCGAAACGCGCAATCAGGTTCTTCATGAACTAAACTCCGTCTGGGTGTGATCGCCTCGTTCGGCGCTGTGCTTGACGCGATGACCATGAGAGCCGAGCTCTTTCGGTAGAGTTAATTCGATCGGGCAAACCCGCTTCCTGCGCTGTGCTTTTGCCCAGAGTGAATTTCGCCTTAAGGCGCGGTTGCAATTCTTTCAGTTCCAAATGCATTGCAGGCTCGCCCCATGCTTCACCGTCCCTTAAATTTCGCGGAGTAGGCGTAGGAGAGATCAGAAGTTCGCAAGCGAGGCGACGATGTCGAGCCTACCCATGCAAATCGCCCTGATGCTCGGCGAGACCATCGAAAAGGTGATCCCCGTCACTCTCATGCTCGCGGTGGTCTTCACCGTGCTCGAGCACTTCTGGGCCTGCAATCCAGGTCCGTCGTGGTGGCGCAAGCGCGAGATCGTGACCGACATCTGCTACTGGTTCTTCGTCCCGGTGTTCGCCCGCACCATGCGGATCGGCCTCCTGATCTTCACCGCCGGCGTCGTCTTCAACATCCACGACGCCGACGAGCTGATCGCGTTTTACGACAACGGCCACGGGCCGCTGTCGCAGCTGCCACTCTGGGTGCAGGGCGTGCTGTTCCTGGTCCTGGCCGACTTCATGCTGTACTGGCTGCACCGGCTCTTCCACGACGGCGGGTTCTGGAAATACCATGCGATCCATCACTCCTCCGAGGAGATCAGCTGGATCTCGGCGGCCCGCTTCCATCCGGTCAATCTGATGCTCGGCACCATCGGCGTCGACGTCGTGCTGCTGATGGCCGGCATTTCGCCGAACGTGATGATCTGGGTCGGCCCGTTCACGACCTTCCATTCGGCCTTCGTGCACGCCAACCTGAACTGGACCTTCGGGCCGTTCAGATATGTGCTGGCGACGCCGGTGTTCCACCGCTGGCACCACACCGCGCTCGAAGAGGGCGGCGACACCAATTTCGCCGGGACGTTCCCGATCTGGGACGTGCTGTTCGGGACCTTCCGCATGCCGAAGGGCGAGCTGCCGCAGGATTACGGCAAGGACGAAGCGACCATGCCGAACGAGATCGTCGGCCAGCTCGCCTATCCGTTCCGCCGCTAGGACTGCCTCCGGCGCGGTGGGCGACAAAACGCCGGTCCGTTCAAACAATACTTGCCGAATTTGCGGAACGTTCACGAATTACAGGCAGGTTAACCGGGTCGGGCGCCGGCTCCGCTTCCTGAACGATTCTGCCGGTTTGTGACGTCCCGGGGTAAGAGTATGCGTAAAGAGTTCCTGCGCCGTCATGCGCGCGTCTGTCTTCTGGTTGCGGCTGCGGCGCTGGCCTTGCCGGCTGTCGGCCTTGCCGAGCCCACCGCCGACACCATCGCGGTCAATGTCGACCAGGCCAAGCTGGTCCGGCTGCCCAACAAGGTGGCGACCATCGTGGTCGGCAATCCCCTGATTGCCGACGTCACGCTGCAGCCCGGCGGCATGATCATCGTGACCGGGAAGGGCTACGGTGCCACCAATTTCATCGCGCTGGACCGGGGCGGCGAGATCCTGGTCGATCGCCAGATCCAGGTCGAAGGTCCGAGCGATCGGCTCGTCACCGTCTACCGTGGGATCGAGCGCGAGTCCTACAGCTGCATGCCGCTTTGCCAGCGTCGCGTGACGCTCGGCGACAGCGACGCCTATTTCAACAACACGATGAGCCAGGCCGGTTCGCTGAGCGGCACAGCCAGCGGCAGCGGCGCGGCAGCCAAGTCGAACTAGCAAGTCCAACTAGCACGTCCAGCTAACGGGACCGATCGGCGGATTGGGTTCGGCAGAATCGTCTGCCCGGCCCCGCTCGTGTGCGCGCGAGAGACGTTCTTTTCTCCGCGTCTATTACAGCCTGGATACGACCTGCACGACCTACTGAGCGCGCTCACACCTGGACATAAAAAAGGCCGCGCATTGCGCGGCCTTTTCCTTTGGTCTTGTCTGGGCCGAAGGCCCGACAGCTCAACCGGCGGAGCGGAGGTTGTCCGCTGCCGACTTGCCGGAACGGCGGTCGGCGACGATCTCGTAGGAGATCTTCTGGCCTTCGCGCAGCGTGCCGAGGCCGGCGCGCTCGACGGCGCTGATGTGTACGAAGACGTCCTGGCCGCCATCGTCGGGCTGGATGAAGCCGAAGCCCTTGGTCGCGTTAAACCACTTCACGGTTCCCATGCTCACGGGGGTAGTTCCTTCTCAGATAAGTAGTGTCGAAGCCCACTTTCGCAGGCGGTTAGATCGAGTTTCTGGAAGGGTCGTCAGCGTGTCTGAACCGGCTGTACCGGTGGATGCTAAAGTCGTCCGGCCGAAAATCGATAAGCTGATTTTATTGGAAATAAGGCCCCAAAACAATCCTGACGCGCACGATTTTTTGATCCGCCGTGGCGTCCACGGCGGATCAGAATACAGGTCAGAATTTTAATTCCGCGTGCGCAGCCGCTCGCGCGCCTAGCGCCGGCGGAACTGGCCACCGCGCTGTCCGGGGCGCGGAGGTCCGCCCATCCCGCTGGGACGTTCGTCCTTGTGGCGGAAAATCAGCCGGCCCTTCTCGAGGTCATAGGGCGACATCTCCACCGTCACGCGGTCTCCCGCCAGCGTCTTGATGCGGTTCTTCTTCATCTTGCCGGCGGTGTAGGCGACGATCTCGTGTCCGGCATCGAGTTGCACGCGGTAGCGGGCGTCGGGGAGGATTTCGGTGACCAGTCCTTCGAACTGGATCAGCTCTTCCTTGGCCATGTAATTGTCTCCAGTCGTAAACGGCTAGTGCGAATGAGGATTGCGGTTCGGTCGGCCGGTGGGACGACTCTCGCGACGCAAAAAGGCAACGCCTTGTATTCCATCAGGCTTGCCAGCGCTATGCGCGGGACGCTGTTCCGACCGATTGGCTGGTGAGGAGTTCACCTTACCACCGGAACCGCGGCGGCCGCGAGACCCCTTCGAGCCGTTCGGGCCATTCCCGGGCCTTCCGTCAACATGCCTTGCATCGGCATGCCGTCCGTCACCGTGCCGGCCTTCGCCGGGCCGTCCGTCGGCCTGCTTGCTGGCGCTATGCCGGTTGTCGGCACGCCTGTCGTCGGCGCGCCGTCCATCACCACCATGCCTTGCGCCTTGCGGGCGCTGGCCTGGGCGGCCCGGTCGCCCTTGCCGTTGCTGCGACGGGGGCGGGCCCGCATCGCTGCGCCCCGCATCCGTGCGGAGGTCTTCGCGCGGCAGCGCCACTTTGATCAGCCGCTCGATGTCGCGGAGATAGCTGAGTTCCTCGCCGCCGGCGACCAGCGAGATCGCGGTACCCTCAGCGCCCGCCCGCGCAGTGCGGCCGATGCGGTGAACATAGGTCTCGGGCACGTTGGGAAGGTCGAAATTGATCACGTGGGTGATGCCGTCGACGTCGATGCCGCGGGCGGCGATGTCGGTGGCAACCAAGGTGCGGATCTCGCCAGTGCGGAATTGGGCGAGCGTCCGCTCGCGATGGTTCTGCGACTTGTTGCCATGGATGGCGCTGGCGGGAATGCCGGCCTTCTCAAGCGTCTTCACGACCTTGTCGGCGCCGTGCTTGGTGCGGGTGAAAACCAATGCGCGGTTGACCGGCTCTTGTTTCAACAGCTTGGCAAGGAACGCCGGCTTGGCCGTGAAGTCGACCTGGATAATGCGCTGCTGGATGCGCTCCACGGTCGAGGATACCGGCGTCACGGCGACGCGGGCGGGATCACGCAGCATCGAGTCCGCGAGCTCGGCGATGTCCTTCGGCATGGTGGCCGAGAAGAACAGCGTCTGCCGCTTGATCGGGAGTTTCGCGACGATTTTGCGGATGTCGTTGATGAAGCCCATGTCGAGCATGCGGTCGGCCTCGTCGAGAACGAGGAATTCGACGCTGGAGAGCTTCAGCCCGTTGCTCTGCACGAGATCGAGCAGACGGCCGGGCGTGGCGACCAGCACGTCGACGCCTTGCATCAGCGCGCGGACCTGGCGGCCCATCGGCACGCCGCCGATGGCGAGCGTCGAGGACAGGCGGATGTGGCGGCCATAGGCGTTGAAGCTGTCGAGGATCTGGCCGGACAGCTCGCGGGTGGGCGAGAGCACCAGCACCCGGCAGGTCTTGGGCTGAGGCTTGATGCGGTTCTCCAGCAGGCGGTGCAGGATCGGCAGCGCAAAGGATGCCGTCTTGCCCGTGCCGGTCTGGGCGATGCCGACGACGTCGCGGCCGGTGAGTGCCGTGGGGATGGTCTGGGCCTGAATGGGGGTGGGGGTGACGTAGTTCTCTTCACGAAGAGCACGTGCGATCGGTTCGGCGAGGCCGAAGTCCTGAAACGAAGTCAAAAGATGGGTTCTTTCCATGTCAAAAGCGGTCGCCCGGCGCATTCGGCGCGGCGCACGCAAGAGGGTGTCGTGAAGACACCTGCGTGTTTGGGGTGTCGGATGGCTTGATGGGATGGGGCAAGCCAGAGGCCCGTAAGGGCTTAAGAACACGCGGCTCGCTACGACCCCTTGATTCGCAAGAGGTCTCGGACGTTCATATGGAACATTCAGGGGGCGCTTTCAAGGCAAGGCAGCCTCAAACGGCGGTTGCGGTGCAGAAATAGTTATGCCGGAAATTTAGACAGAGGCGTCATTTTGCTCAATAAATGGCCTGTCTGCCGCATTAGCATACATTTTACTCGCCCAAGTTTTGAGCAATCAGACTGCGCCAAAAGTTGGATTGCGGCAAAATTATCTAATCTGACCAATAGGTTGGCATGTGCCCAGCCCATGGCATGGTTCTTGCGATTCCGTTAATCGCAGGCGGCCGTGGGGCCGTTTCGCAGCGTCTTTTTCACGTCTGCGTCAGGGAGATGATACACTCATGCTTAACAAATCCGTTCACGATATAGCGGCGTCATTTAGTCGCCGCGGCGTGCTCGCCGCGACCGCCGGACTGGTGCTCGGTCTGGCTTCCATTTCTGGCGCGAAGGCCGCTGACGACACCATCAAGGTCGGCGTGCTTCACTCTCTCTCCGGCACCATGGCCATCAGCGAAACCACGCTGAAGGACACCATCCTCTTCCTGATCGACGAGCAGAACAAGAAGGGCGGCGTGCTCGGCAAGAAGCTCGAAGCCGTCGTCGTCGATCCCGCCTCGAACTGGCCGCTGTTCGCCGAAAAGGCCCGCGAGCTGATCACCAAGGACAAGGTCTCGGTCGTGTTCGGCTGCTGGACCTCGGTGTCGCGCAAGTCGGTGCTGCCGGTGTTCAAGGAGCTGAACAACATCCTGTTCTACCCCGTGCAGTACGAGGGCGAGGAGTCGGAGCGCAACGTGTTCTACACCGGTGCTGCGCCGAACCAGCAGGCGATCCCCGCCGTCGACTATCTGATGAAGGACGAGAAGGTGAAGCGCTGGGTGCTCGCGGGCACCGACTACGTCTATCCGCGCACCACCAACAAGATCCTGGAAGCCTATCTGAAGTCGAAGGGTGTCGCCCAGGAAGACATCATGATCAACTACACGCCGTTCGGTCATTCCGACTGGCAGACGATCGTGGCCGACATCAAGAAGTTCGGCTCGGCCGGCAAGAAGACCGCGGTGGTCTCGACCATCAACGGCGACGCCAACGTTCCCTTCTACAAGGAGCTCGGCAACCAGGGCATCAAGGCGAAGGACATCCCGGTGGTCGCGTTCTCGGTGGGTGAGGAAGAACTCGCCGGCATCGACACCAAGCCGCTGCTCGGCCATCTCGCCGCCTGGAACTACTTCCAGTCGATCAAGTCGCCCGAGAACGAGAAGTTCATCAAGGCCTGGCAGACCTACACCAAGAATCCGAAGCGCGTGACCAACGATCCGATGGAAGCGCACGTGATCGGTTTCGACATGTGGGTCAAGGCAGTCGAGAAGGTGAAGTCGACCGATCCGGACAAGGTGATCGACGCGCTGCCCGGCATCGAAGCCAAGAACCTGACCGGCGGCACCTCCAAGATGCTTCCGAACCATCACATCACCAAGCCGGTGTTCATTGGCGAAATCAAAGCCAACGGCCAGTTCGACGTGGTGTGGAAGACCCCCGGTCTTGTCGCGGGCGACGCCTGGTCGAAGGAGCTCGACGGCTCCAAGGATCTGATCGGCGACTGGGTCGGCAAGAAGTGCGGCAACTTCAACACCAAGACCAACAAGTGCCTCGGCTCCGGCTCCTGATCCGGATCTGACGCTTGACTGCACGATGGGAGGAGGCGGCTATTCCGCCGCCTTCTCCCCACTTCTGCCGGGGTGATTCACTGTGCCAACCAATTTGTCCGCCCGTTTCTGTACCTTTGTCCTCTCGTTGTTCCTGATCGCGTTCGCACTGCCGGCCTTCGCCGGTCCGTTCGAGGATGCGATCGCCAAATTCGCCAATGACGATTTTTCCGACACCGATGAGGCGATCGGCGCTGTCGCGAGCAGCGGCAACAAGCTGGCTTTCCCCATCATCAGCGCGCTCCAGGACGGCCGCCTCATGGCCGACCCTGACAGCAAGAAGGTTTACGTCACCGGCGTCGACGGCAAGTCGATCGATGCGGCGACCGGCGAGCCCGTCGCCAGCGTTCCCGACAGTGCGAGCGCGGTGCGTCTCAACAATCGCCTGCGCCGCAGCGTCGATGCTGCGATCGGCAGCCTGACGCTGCAGTCGCCGGATGTCGGAACGCGCTTGCAAGCCGCGCAATCCGTCTTCAAGTCGCACGAGGAAACCGCGCTCGAGGCGGTCGATGCCGCGCTTGCCAAGGAAACCAGCAGGTCGGTCAAGGCCGCGCTCGGCGACGCCCGCGCGGCGATCCTGCTGTTCAAATCGGACGCCAGCGAGGTCGAGAAGCTCGAGGCGGTCGCGACCCTCAAGGCGCGCGGCGACCAGGAGGCGATGGCGCTGCTCACCGGCATGGGCGACCAGCCGGCCTCGGTGACCAAGGCGGCCGCGAGCGCGATCGGCTCGATCCAGTCTTCGCTCGCGATCTGGTCCACGGTGCAGAATGCCTGGTACGGCCTCTCGCTCGGCTCGGTGCTGCTGCTCGCCGCGATCGGGCTCGCCATCACCTTCGGCGTGATGGGCGTCATCAACATGGCGCATGGCGAGATGGTGATGATCGGGGCCTACACCACCTTCGTGGTGCAGGAGGTGATCCGCACCCGCTATCCCGGCCTGTTCGATTATTCGCTGCTGATCGCCGTGCCGCTCGCCTTCCTCGTCGCCGGCGCCATCGGCGTCTTGATCGAGCGCAGCATCATCCGCTTCCTCTACGGCCGTCCGCTGGAGACGCTGCTCGCGACCTGGGGCCTGTCCTTGGTGCTCCAGCAGGCGGTGCGCACCATGTTCGGCCCGACCAACCGCGAAGTCGGCAATCCCTCCTGGATGAGCGGCGCATTCGAGCTCGGCCAGATCACCATCACCTATAACCGGCTGTGGATCCTCTGCTTCACGCTCGCCGTGTTCGCGATCCTGCTGGCGATGCTGCGCTATACGGCGCTCGGACTCGAGATGCGTGCGGTGACACAGAACCGCCGCATGGCGGCCTCGATGGGCATCGCCACATCGCGCGTCGATGCGCTCACCTTCGGCCTCGGCTCCGGCATTGCCGGCATCGCCGGCGTGGCGCTGTCGCAGATCGACAATGTCAGCCCCAATCTCGGCCAGAGCTACATCATCGACAGTTTCATGGTCGTGGTGTTCGGCGGTGTGGGTAATCTATGGGGGACCCTCGTGGGCGCCTTCACGCTCGGCATCGCCAACAAGTTCCTGGAGCCGGTCGCCGGCGCCGTGCTCGGCAAGATCGCGATCCTCGTTCTCATCATCCTGTTCATTCAAAAACGCCCGCGCGGCCTGTTCGCGCTCAAGGGCCGTGCGGTGGAAGCATGACCCCCCACATGCTGACGCGATCGCTGGACCGCGGCGCGACGATCTTCCTTGCCGTCGTCGCGGCCTGCGGCATCCTCATCCCGCTCTCCAACCTGCTGCTGCCTGCGGGCTCGTTTCTCCAGGTGCCGACCTATCTGGTCGCGCTCTGGGGCAAATATGTCTGCTACGCCATCCTCGCGCTCTCGATCGATTTGATCTGGGGCTATTGCGGCATCCTCTCGCTCGGCCACGGCGCCTTCTTCGCGCTCGGCGGCTACGCGATGGGCATGTATCTGATGCGGCAGATCGGCACCCGCGGCGTCTATGGCAACCCGATCCTGCCCGACTTCATGGTCTTCCTGAACTATTCGAAGCTGCCCTGGTACTGGTATGGCTTCGACATGTTCTGGTTCGCGGCGCTGATGGTGCTGGTCGTGCCGGGCCTGCTCGCTTTCTGCTTCGGCTGGCTCGCCTTCCGCTCCCGCGTCACCGGTGTGTACCTGTCGATCATCACGCAGGCGATGACCTATGCGCTGCTGCTCGCCTTCTTCCGCAACGATTTCGGCTTCGGCGGCAACAACGGCCTGACCGACTTCAAGGACATTCTCGGCTTCAACGTGCAGGCCGAGGGCACGCGCGCCGCGCTGTTTGCGCTGAGCTGCCTGGCGCTGATCGCGAGCTTCCTGATCTGCCGCTCTGTGGTGTCCTCCAAGCTCGGCAAGGTCCTGATCGCAATCCGCGATGCGGAATCGCGCAGCCGCTTCCTCGGTTACCGCGTCGAATCCTACAAGCTGTTCGTGTTCACGTTGTCGGCCTGCATGGCCGGCGTCGCCGGCGCGCTCTATGTGCCGCAGGTCGGCATCATCAATCCCAGTGAGTTCGCCCCCGGCAATTCGATCGAGGCGGTGATCTGGGTTGCCGTCGGCGGCCGCGGCACGCTGGTGGGCGCAGCGCTCGGCGCCGTCGTGGTCAATTATGCAAAAACCTTCTTCACCTCAGGCATGCTGGCGCCGTACTGGCTGTTCATGCTGGGCGCGCTGTTCATCCTGGTGACGCTGCTGCTGCCCAAGGGCATCGTCGGCACCTTCAACGCCTGGTGGGACCAGTCGAAGGAGAAGCGCACCGCCGCGGCCACCGCGAGCGCTGCGGCCGAAGACGGCGTCAGCGAACCCAAGATGGCGGAGTAAGCGCGATGAACGTCATGGATACCCGCGCGACCTCCGCCATGCTCTATCTCGACGGCGTGCACGTCTCGTTCGATGGTTTCCACGCCATCAACAATCTGTCGCTGACGCTCGAGCCCGGCGAGATGCGCGCCATCATCGGCCCGAACGGCGCCGGCAAGACCACGATGATGGACATCATCACCGGCAAGACCAAGCCCGACGAGGGCACCGTGCTGTTCGACGGCGTCACCGACCTGACGCGCCTTGACGAGACCCGCATCGCCGAGCTCGGCATCGGCCGCAAATTCCAGAAGCCGACCGTGTTCGAGAGCCAGACCGTGCAGGACAATCTCCTGCTCGCGCTCAATGTCGATCACTCGGTCCGCGGCACGCTGTTCTGGCGCGGCAGCAGGGC
Organism: Bradyrhizobium xenonodulans; assembly: GCF_027594865.1. NCBI lineage: Bacteria > Pseudomonadati > Pseudomonadota > Alphaproteobacteria > Hyphomicrobiales > Nitrobacteraceae > Bradyrhizobium > Bradyrhizobium xenonodulans. The sequence continues at coordinate 7,576,441 of NZ_CP089391.1, read as the reverse complement.
GGAGTCCGAGCGCATCGACAAGGTACTGGAGACGATCCGCCTCACCGACGCGCGCAACCGTCTCGCCGGCAGCCTCAGCCACGGCCAGAAGCAATGGCTCGAGATCGGCATGCTGCTCGCGCAGGATCCCAAACTCCTGCTGGTCGACGAGCCCGTCGCAGGAATGACCGACGTCGAGACGCATCTGACCGCCGAGCTGCTGAAAGAGATCAACAAGACCCATACCGTGATGGTGGTCGAGCACGACATGACGTTCGTGCGCGAGCTCGGCGTCAAGGTCACCTGCCTGCATGAAGGCACGGTGCTCGCGGAAGGGACCATCGACCAGGTCTCGTCCAACGAGCGGGTCATCGAAGTGTATCTGGGACGCTGAGCAATGCTTGAAGTCAAGGACATCAACCTGTTCTACGGCGCCGCGCAGGCGCTGCGAGGCGTCTCGATCGCGGCCGAACCCGGCAAGGTCACATGCGTGCTCGGGCGCAACGGCGTCGGCAAGACCTCGCTGCTCCGCGCCATGGTCGGACAATATCCGATCTCCTCAGGCGCGATCGTGCTCGACGGCAGCGACATCACGGGCCTGAAGCCCTATGAGCGGGCGCGCAAGGGCATCGGCTTCGTGCCGCAGGGCCGCGAGATTTTTCCGCTGCTGACGGTGGAGGAGAATCTCAAGACCGGATTCGGCCCGCTCAAGCGCGAGGACAAGCATATTCCGGACGACGTGTTCTCGCTCTTCCCGGTGCTGCAATCCATGCTCGGCCGGCGCGGCGGCGACCTCTCCGGCGGCCAGCAGCAGCAGCTCGCGATCGGCCGCGCGCTGGTGATGCGGCCGAAGCTCCTCCTGCTCGACGAGCCGACCGAGGGCATTCAGCCCTCGATCATCAAGGACATCGGCCGCGCCATCTCGTATCTGCGCAATCTCGGCAACATCGCCATCGTGCTGGTCGAACAATATCTCGACTTTGCCTGCGAACTCGGCGACAGTTTTGCGGTGATGGATCGCGGCGCGGTGAAGTTCACCTGCGACCGCTCCAATCTCGACCCGGCCGAAATCAGCCGCCAGATGGCGCTGTAGTCCCGAATTTCTGCCGCGGCCGGCTGGGGAGGCGGATGCGCAGCGACGTTTCAGTTACATCAGAGGTTTTCGAAGCCAACCGCGCCCGTGGCGCGGTGCGCTTCGACGTCCATGCGCGTGACGGCGTAACGCGGCGCGGCGTCTTGCATGAGTCCGGCTCCCTGCGCGTACGTTTTCCCTCGCCGGAAGGTGAGGGGCTCTCCGGCGTCTTCGTCAACACGGCCGGCGGCGTTGCCGGTGGGGACAATTTCGATATCGACATCGCGGCGGGCGAGGGCGCGCGCCTCACGCTGACGACGGCGGCGGCCGAAAAGGTCTATCGCGCGCCGGGCGCGGCAGCGCAGCTCAATATCTCGCTGAGGGTTGCCGCGGGTGCGCATCTGTCCTGGCTGCCCCAGGAGACGATCCTGTTTGATCGCGCCCGGGTCCATCGCCGTTTCGACATCGAACTCGATGGCGCTGCCTCGCTCCTGCTTTGCGAGATCGTCGTGTTCGGCCGCACCGCCATGGGCGAGCGGATGGAGCAGGGCGAGTTCGTCGATCGCTGGCGGCTGCGTCGCGGTGGCCGGCTGGTGTTCGCCGAGACCGTCAGGCTCGACGGCCATGTCGGCGCCAAGCTTGGGCGACCTGCCGTTGCCAAGGATGGCGCCGCGATCGGCACGGCGCTGATCGTGCCCGGCGACGAGGCCCTGGTCGAGCGCCTCCGCGAGGCGTCGGACTCATTCTCAGGCGAGGTCGGAATCTCGGCCTGGAATGGCTTTGCAATGGCGCGGTTCTGTGCCCAAGATGCGGCACGTTTGCGTGCCGACATGATGGCCGTGCTGGCGCGCACCGGGGCCGCGCTGCCGCGACTCTGGCTGAATTGACCGGCTGAATTGATGTGTTGAACGGAAGAGATTCTTCATGAACCTGTCTCCCCGCGAAAAGGACAAGCTTCTGATCTCGATGGCGGCCATCGTGGCCCGCCGCCGGCTGGATCGCGGCGTCAAGCTCAACCATCCCGAGGCGATCGCGATCATTTCCGATTTCATTCTCGAAGGCGCGCGCGACGGCCGCACGGTCGCCGAGCTGATGCAATCCGGCGCGCAGGTCCTCACCCGCGAGCAGGTGATGCCTGGTATCCCCGAGATGATCCACGACATCCAGGTCGAGGCGACGTTCCCGGATGGCACCAAGCTCGTCACCGTGCATGAGCCGATCAGGTAGGAGCGCAATATGATCCCCGGCGAACTCTTCATCCAGGACGGCGAGATCGAGCTCAATGCCGGCCGCAAGACCGTGACGCTGACGGTGGCCAACACCGGCGACCGCCCGATCCAGGTCGGCTCGCACTACCATTTCTTCGAGACCAATCCCGCGCTGAAGTTCGACCGCCGGAAGTCCCGCGGCATGCGTCTCGACATCGCCGCCGGCACTGCCGTGCGTTTCGAGCCGGGCCAGACCCGCGACGTCCAGCTCGTCGCCATGGCCGGGAAGAAGACCATCTACGGTTTTCGTGGCGACGTGATGGGGAAGCTGTGAGCCGCACAGGAACGAGCATGGCACGGCACGGTTGAGAGCGAAACGGAGGATACCGCCATGCTCTCACCGATCCGCCTTGTCTCCGAGGCCGCCGAGCTCGCTGCGCGCCGCCATAGCGGAATGGCGCGCAAGGGCCGCGGCAGGGAGCCCTATATCAATCATCTCGCCGAGGTCGCGAACCTGCTTGCGATCGTGACCGATGGTGCCGACGCCGAGCTGGTTGCGGCCGGCTGGCTGCACGATACGGTCGAAGACACTGAGACGACGCGCGAGGAGCTCGCGCAAACATTCTCCGAGCGTGTCGCTTCGCTCGTCGCCGAATGCACCGACGACATGAATCGGCCGAAAACCAAGCGGCGGCAGAAACAGATCGAGGGCGCTCCGCACAAATCGCCGGGCGCCAAGCTGATCAAGATTGCCGACAAGATCAGTAACACCCGCGCGCGCATTCATTCCGATCCAAGCGGTGAAGAGCGCGAAGACCTCATCGATTACGTCGAATGGGCCGAGAAAGTTGTCGCAGGTTGTCGTGGCGGCAACGCAACGCTCGACCAGATGTTTGACGACACCGTCAAGCTTGCAAGGAGTTCACTGTGAGCACGAAGATCAAGCGTTCCGTCTATGCCGACATGTTCGGCCCGACCACCGGCGACAAGGTGCGGCTGGCCGATACCGATCTCATCATCGAGGTCGAGAAGGATTTCACCACCTACGGCGAGGAGGTGAAGTTCGGCGGCGGCAAGGTGATCCGCGACGGCATGGGCCAGTCGCAGGTCACCAACAAGCAGGGCGCGGCCGACACCGTCATCACCAATGCGCTGATCGTCGATCACTGGGGCATCGTGAAGGCCGACGTCGCCATCAAGGACGGCATGATTTCGGCAATCGGCAAGGCCGGCAATCCCGACATCCAGCCGGGCGTCACCATCATCATCGGTCCCGGCACCGACGTGATCGCGGGTGAAGGCAAGATCCTGACGGCCGGCGGCTTCGACAGCCACATCCATTTCATCTGCCCGCAGCAGATCGAGCACGCGCTGATGTCTGGCGTCACCTCGATGCTCGGCGGCGGCACCGGTCCCTCGCACGGCACGTTCGCCACCACCTGCACGCCTGGCCCCTGGCACATGGGGCGGATGATTCAGTCGTTCGATGCCTTCCCGGTCAATCTCGGCATTTCTGGCAAGGGCAACGCCTCGCGGCCCGGCGCCCTGGTCGAGATGATCAAGGGCGGCGCCTGCGCGCTGAAGCTGCACGAGGACTGGGGCACGACGCCAGCCGCGATCGACAATTGCCTCTCGGTCGCCGACGATTACGACGTTCAGGTCATGCTGCATTCAGACACGCTGAACGAATCCGGCTTTGTCGAGGACACGATCAAGGCGTTCAAGGGCCGCACCATCCATGCCTTCCACACTGAAGGCGCCGGCGGTGGTCACGCCCCCGACATCATCAAGGTCGCCGGGCTGAAGAACGTGCTGCCGTCCTCGACCAACCCGACGCGCCCCTTCACGCGCAACACCATCGACGAGCATCTCGACATGCTGATGGTGTGCCACCACCTCGATCCCTCGATCGCGGAAGACCTGGCGTTTGCCGAGAGCCGCATCCGCAAGGAGACCATTGCCGCCGAAGACATCCTGCACGACCTCGGCGCGCTCTCGATGATGTCCTCGGACTCGCAGGCCATGGGCCGCCTCGGCGAGGTCATCATCCGGACCTGGCAGACCGCCGACAAGATGAAGAAGCAGCGCGGGTCGCTGCCGCAGGACAAGGGCAAGGACAACGACAATTTCCGCGTCAAGCGCTACATCGCCAAATACACCATCAACCCGGCGATCGCGCACGGCGTGTCGAAGCTGATCGGCTCGGTGGAGAAGGGCAAGATGGCCGACCTCGTGCTGTGGTCGCCGGCCTTCTTCGGCGTCAAGCCGGACTGCATCGTCAAGGGCGGCATGATCGTCGCCGCTCCGATGGGCGATCCCAACGCCTCGATCCCGACACCGCAGCCGGTGCACTATCAGCCGATGTTCGGCGCGTTCGGCAGGGCACGCACGGCATCCTCGGTCGTGTTCACCTCGAAGGCCGCGATCACCGGAGGTCTTGCGCGAAGACTCGGCATCGAGAAGAAGCTTTATGCGGTCCAGAACACCCGCAGCAAGATCTCGAAGAAGAGCATGATCCACAACGACGCGACGCCCAATATCGAGGTCGATCCGGAGACCTATGAGGTTCGCGCGGACGGCGAGCTTCTCACCTGCGCGCCGGCCGAGGTGCTGCCGATGGCGCAGCGATATTTCATGTACTGAAATAGCGCCTCGACGCAGGTCCCAAAAGAATCCCGAGTGCGCCTCCGGGGGAGCGGATTTACGGTGTTGCGTTCGATCCCGCCTGGTCTAATGTCCCGCCCGGTATCTTGAACCAGAAGAAAAGCCGGGAGGATTTCTCGTGATCTACGTCGTTGCCACCTTGACCATCAAGCCCGAGACGCGCGCCGAATTCATTGCAGCGGCCACCGCCTGCATCAAGGAGACGCGGAAGGAGCCCGGCAATATCGCCTATGATCTGCATGAGAGCGTGACCGATCCCAGCAAGATGGTGTTCGTCGAGCAGTGGGAGAACGCCGAGGCGCTGGTGCCGCATCGAGGCATGGAGCACATGAAGACGTTCGGCCGCGTCGCGGTGAAGTGTTTCACGGCGCCGCCGAAGATCGAGGTGATCACGCCCGAGAAGGTCGAGACACGGTAACAGGATAAAGCGCATGATCCGGGCGACGCAGGTCAGGGGACAACACCGCTTCACGGAAGCCGCAGCGGATACGGTCGTGCTCGATTTCGACGATCGGCACCGCCGCCGCATGGCCATGACGGGGACGCGGGGGCTCGAATTCCTGCTCGACCTGGAGAACGCCGTCGCGCTGCGTGGCGGTGACGCGCTGGTGCTGGAGGACGGCCGGCTGGTCGAGGTGGTGGCGGCGCCCGAGCCGTTGCTCGAGATCCGCGGCCGCGATCCGCACCACCTCATCCGCGTCGGCTGGCACCTCGGCAACCGCCATCTGCCGACCCAGATCATGGCCAAGTCCTTGCGCATCCGCCGCGACCACGTCATCGAGGCGATGGTGAAGGGGCTCGGTGCGCGCGTGATCGAGATCGACGCACCGTTCGATCCCGAAGGCGGGGCCTACGCCGATGCCGGTCACGCGCACGACCACGATGATCATGCGCGTCACGATCACGGTCATCATCACCATGATCATGGTCAGGACCACCACGATCATCACGGCCATGACCACCATCATCATGACCACGCCGCGCATGATCATAGCCACGATCATCATCACCACGACGAGCATTGCGACCACCCCGACCATCACCACGGCCACAAGCATGCTCACGACCACAAATGAGCCGGTCGCGGCCTGTGACCTCGCCGAGCGCGAGGCGGCGGCGCTGTACCGGCTGATGACCTGGCTGTCGCCGGCCTTTCCGGTCGGCGGCTTCTCTTATTCCAGTGGCCTCGAATGGGCAGTCGAGGCCGGCGACATCACCGACACCGCAACGCTCGCCGATTGGCTCGACGCGATGCTTGGCGATGGCTCCGGCTTCTGCGATGCGACGTTCCTGGTCCACGCCTATCGCGTGGCTGAGGCCGGCGATGAGGCGACCTTGAACGATATCGCGGAACTCGCCGCCGCCTTCGTGCCGTCGCGCGAGCGGCAGCTCGAGACGACCTCGCAAGGGCGCGCCTTCGTCGAGATCGCCCGCGCCGCGTGGGATGCCGACGGGCTGGATGCCATGGTCGCGGCATGCCGCACGCCACTGGTTTATCCGGTTGCCGTCGGTGTCGTCGCCGCGATGCACGGCGTGCCGCTGGCGCCGACGCTGCACGCCTTCCTGCATGCATTGGTCTCGAACTGGATTTCTGCGGCGAGCCGCCTCGTTCCGCTCGGCCAGACCGATAGCCAGCGCGTGCTGGTGAGACTGGAAGCTGCCGTTGCCACGACCGCCAATCGTGCGCTGCACGCGACGCTGGACGATCTCGGCAGCGCGACCTTCCGCGCCGATCTCGCCAGCCTGCGGCACGAGACGCAATATACGCGGCTGTTTCGCTCGTGAGCGATGCGGCCTTCAACTGATCAAGAGAGAGTGGGTTACATGTCGAAATCTCACGGTCCCCTGCGTGTCGGCGTCGGCGGCCCGGTCGGATCGGGCAAGACCGCGCTGATGGACCTGCTCTGCAAGACCATGCGCGAGCGCTACGATATCGCCGCGATCACCAACGACATCTACACCAAATGGGATGCGGAATTCCTAGTACGCTCGGGCTCGCTGACCCCGGATCGCATCGCCGGCGTCGAGACCGGCGGCTGCCCGCACACCGCGATCCGCGAGGACGCTTCGATGAACCTGGCCGCGGTTGCGGATATGCGCGCCAAGTTTCCCGGGCTCGACCTCGTGCTGATCGAATCGGGCGGCGACAATCTCGCTGCCACTTTTTCCCCGGAGCTCGCCGACCTCACCATCTACGTCATCGACGTCGCTGCCGGCGACAAGATCCCGTCCAAGGGGGGCCCCGGCATCACCCGGTCCGACCTCCTGGTCATCAACAAGATCGACCTGGCGCCCCATGTCGGGGCGTCCCTGGAGAAGATGGACACCGACGCCAGACGCATGCGTGGCACCCGGCCCTTCGTCATGACCAACCTGAAGAAGAGCGAGGGGCTCGACCGTATCGTCGGCTTCATCGAGGCCAAAGGTGGCCTGAAACGGGCCAGCTGACGGCGCGACGACATGGCGCAGGCATTTCCGGCCGTTAACGCCTGGGGCAAAAGCCGCATCTGCGGAACAAATTTCGGACACGGCGATTAACTACCTCCGGTGCCCGGAGCAAAGCCTTCATGGCCAGACCATCGGCCGGGCGGATTAAGCTTTTCAGGCGACCGAAGTTGCGTACTGATGCCTCCTCCTTCATTATCTCCGTCACTGGGGTCCACTCTGTTTCGGCACATGGCCGTTCGAGCGGCGTTCATATGCTCCGTGTTTATTGCCGACCTGCTGCTTTCGCCTGAGTAGTCGAAGTGGTCCGGCTGGGTTTCATCATCGGCTTCATCGCTCTGCTCGGGGCCCTGCTCTCCGGGCTCGCGGCCTATCGTGTCCACGACCAGGAGCTGGCGCTGGACCGGATCGCGCTGGCGCGCGCGATCGACGTTCACGCAAGCCTGGTCCAGGACCGGTTGACCGAGCGCGAGCTGCTCGCGCGTGTCGCCTCAGGCCTGTTCCGCACGCCATCGGTGATCAAGCCGAACATGCTGGAGCCACTGCGCTCGGCCATCTACGCCTTCAAGACCGATTTCGTGGTGGCCGGGTGGGTCGCCCGGCTGAAGCCGAATGAGCTGGTGCCGGCGCAGGCCGCGATCGCGAGCGCCGGCTTCCCCAACCCGAAAATCCGCACCTATGACGACAAGCCGATCGACCTTGCTGGGGTCACCCAGCCGATCGACGTGCTGATGGATCTCGAACCCCGCAGCAACGAGACCAAGGCGCTGCCCGGCCGCAGCTACGAGCAGGATCCGGTGCGCAGCGCGATGCTGACGCGTGCGCGGGTCGAGAAGAGGTCGGTCGCCTCGGACCCGATTCCGCTCCTGCGCGGCGGCGGCCCGGTCGGCATCATCGTGGCCGCGCCCGTCATTCCCGAGGGCGCAACCGAGCCGGCGGGCTTCATCACATTTTCCTACGAGCTCGCCTCGCTGATGCTGACCAATGACGACATGTCGTTGTTTGCGGTCGCGCTGAAGGATCCGCGGAAGGAAGGTGGCGAGCTCGTTGCCAACGACCAGGGCGTGGTCTCCTCGCGCATGACGACGGCGGAGGGGCCGACGCCGTCGGCGACGCGCACGATGAGCTTTGGCGGCCGCGACTGGCAACTCGGCTATTACGCCAAGACCAATTCGGCGCGGCGCGCCGAGCAGACCGCGATCATCGTGGCCGCGATCGGCTTTGCCATCACCGCGATGGTGTGCGGCCTGTTCGGCTATGTCGCCTACAACAATCTGCGGCTCAGCCGCGAAATCCAGGTGCGGATCGGCTTCGAGCGCCGGTTGACCGCCGTGATCGACGAGCTCAACCACCGGGTCAAGAACATCCTGGCGGTGATCCAGTCGATCGTGACGCGCACGCTGCGCCACGGCTCCGACATCGACGCCGCGCGCGAACTGCTGATCGGCCGCATCCATGCCATGTCCAACGTGGTCTCGCTGCTCAGCGAGAGCCAGTGGCAGGGCGTCAAGCTGAAGGGCCTGTTCGAGGCGCGCGCCATCCCGCATGCCGACCGCATCGCCGTCACCGGCCCCGACATCGCGGTCAGCGCGCGCGCGGCGCAGAGCCTGTCGCTGCTGTTCTTCGAACTCGCCTCGCACTCCGACGAAGGTCTGTCGCTGGTCGGAAAGCATCCGCACATCACCGCGAACTGGACGGTGACGGGCGAGGAGTCCAGCGAGATTTTCAATTTCCGCTGGGAGGAGTTCAACACCAGCGAGGCGACGCGGCGCCCGGATTCCGATTTCGGCCTGATCCTGCTCGACCGCGTCGCGCCCGAAGCACTGGGCGGCACCGCCAAGCGCTACTTCACCGACGTCTCCTACGTCTATGAGCTGACCGCGCCGATGGAGACGGTGGTCGACATGACCGAGCGCGACCGCACGGACAGGATCTCGGCGCCGGTGCGGCCGGCCAAGTAAGTCGCGCTAGCCTTTGGGGCGCAAAACGAGATCGACCAGGTTGCGCGCGTAGGCCGGCGTGATCGGTGCGATGCCGAAGACGTAGCGGTAGAACAGGCCGCCATAGATCGCGTCGTAGAGGTCCTCGGCCAGCCCCTCGGCCTGGATGCTGCCGTCGGTCTGGCCCGCGGCGATCATCTCGACCAGTGCGTCGCGGCGGAATTGCAGGTAGCGCGCGTAGAACAGCTCCGCCGAGCCGGTCTTGGAGATGCATTCGGAGATCACGGCGAGTTGCACCTTGCCGAATTCGCCCTGGAGCGCCTCGGCATAGGCCGTGGCATGACCGCGCGCGCGCGCCGCGGGGGTGCCGGAACTCGCGGGCGGCAGCGGCAGCATCTGCGCGGCGTGATGAAGGAAGGCGTCGATCAGCAGCGCCTCGCGCGACGGCCACCATTTGTAGATCGTCATCTTGGAGACGCTGGAGTGGCGCGCGACGGCGTCGATGGTGGTGGCGGCAAGGCCGGTGGCGGCCATCAGCGCATAGGCACTTTCGAGGATGGCGTTGCTGGTCTCGATCGACCGCGGCCGGCCGCGCCTCGGCGCGCTGTCAGCCTCGTCACCTCCGCTCTTAGCCATCGCCACGCCGGTCTCCTCACGCAGAGTCCCCGAATAGCGCAGCCACAGCTTTCGGCCTAGCAGAATCGCACGATTATCGTGTGGTCAGGCCTGCTGCCGCAAGGCGGCCGGCAGGTCCTGCCGCTTCGACCAGGAGATGTAATAGGCCACTGCCGTCATCGCCACGAAGCCGACGGCGCTCACGGCGATCTGCATCACCACCAGGTTCGGCCCGGTGATCAGGATGAGATGGCCGGCAAAGGACAGGAACACGCCGACGCAGAACACGGCGAGCCATTCCTCGCCGCATGTGATCACCGCCTGGAGCGGCCGCAATTTCAAGCCGGGGTGATCGGCCGGTATGAGATGTGTCGCGAGGAAGGCGAGCGCGAGGAAATGGACCACGCGATAGGGGGCGAGGTTTTCCTTGTCGGTCGGCGCGATGCCGTTGAGGACGAAGTCCGGCAAATGGACGGACAGCGCCGGCGAATGCCGCATCAAGGTGACGGCCATTGCGAACACGAGATAGGCACCCGCGAGGATCCGCAGCCAGGATAGGCCGTGCAGCGCGCGGCCGGAGGCGCCCGTCACGGCGAACCATCCGCCCAGCACCATGAGCATTTGCCAGCACAGCGGATTGAAGGTCCACTCCTGGTCGGGATAGACCCGGAAATTCCAGTCGAACCAGCGCGCTGCGACATACAGCGCGACCGATGCCGCAAGCGTCACGTTCGGCCGCCGCAGCAGCCCCCACAGCGCGAACGGAAAGAACGCCATCAGCGGGATCATCAGTTGCAGCAGGTCGAGGTTCAGCGGCTCCTCCTGGAGCACGAGCCCGCGGACCAGGATGCGCAGCGGGTGATCGAGGATGCCGGAGATGTTGTATTCGTGGATGATCTCCGGCGCCATCGATTGCGAGGCGACGTAGGCGATGGCGTCGATATAGATCACGAACAGCACGACATAGGCGGCGTAGAGCCGCCAGACGCGGCGGAAGATGCGCGTCGCCGCGACGACATAGCCGCGCTCCAGCGCCATCCTGCCGTGGATGATGGCAACGCCATAGCCCACCACGAACACGAACAGGTCGGCCGCGCCGCTGAAGCCGAAATTGCGCAACGTCAGCAAATTGACGACGTTGTTCGGGATGTGGTCGATGAACACCGACCAGTTGGCAATGCCGAGCGTCAAATACAGCCTGGCGTCGTGCTGGAATGCGGCGAGGTTCGCCTTGACGGACGGTTTCATTGAGCAAAATAGCTTAGGGAATCAGGATGATGCTTTTAGCGGCAGCCGCCCGCCTATCCGAGTAGCGTTTGCGTGACCGGGACCGGATTTCGCCGGGATGGCGCAAAATTGCGCGGGGCTGGCCGTGCTGGATACCGATCGATGCGTTCGTCGGACTTACAACGAAATTTTCTAACCCGCTGCCGTCGCTATTCGGCCGGTTCAGCCGACGCGTCGTCGGGGACGCCGGCGCGGCTCGCCATGATTCCGAGCGCGACACCGCCGATCGCCAGGATCGGCAGCAGCCGCTTGATTCCGATGGCGCGCACGATCTGGAGCCCCGTCGCGAGCAGCATGGGATCGGCGAGCATGCTCGAGGCCGCCGACTTCGCGGCGCGCTCGGCCGCGATGCGCGCGCGCTTCTCCGTCTCCCGCTTGTAGCCCCAATAACTGCCGGCCGCGGCGAGCGTCAGCAGGAAGAAGATGCCGGCACCTGCGAGACAGGCTTGCACCGGACCGTATTTCTCCAGGACCGAGATGAAGGCGGCGGCACAGAGGAAGCAGGTCGTGATGAACAACGCGAAGGCCGTGCCTGCGGCGAGCGACGTCAGCCGGACGGTCGTGCCGGTCGATGCGCTGATGCCATCGATGATGCGTTGAAACATGGACTTGCTCCTCAATCCCCCACAAGCCGTATCGCCTCACGAGCCAACTCGTCTCACGAGCCAATGTCGGCGGCGTGGCAGCGCCGCCGTAATATGTTGCCGCGCGCTTTATCGGCGCCAGGCGGCGCCGATCAGGAAACCGATGCCGAGCGCGATACCGACGGTCGCGAGTGGCCGCTGCGTGATCGCGTCTTCCAGCGTTTCCTCGATCGAGCCGTAGGCGTCTTGTGCAGCACCCATCATCGCGCCGCCGCGTTCCGACATGTCGTCGATCGCGGAATCCACGTTCTCGCGCGCCTGGCGATAGCCGCGGCGGGCCTGCTTGCTGGTGGAATTGGCAAAGGTGTTGAGCGCGTCGGTGATCTGATCGGTGAGGGCGGCGATATCGCTTTTCACGGCTGCTACATCCTTCTCGAGGCGTTCTCTTGTGGCTTTGTCGGTCCAGTCTCTCATCCCGGCTTCGGCATTACTCGATGACATCTTGGGCTCCGAATTGTTGGCGGCTGAGATAGCCGGAAAACGTTTCGTCGTCGGGTAAGTTCCGTTCGGGGAAACCGGTCATTCCTCGGGGAGCTGCGGCGAATTCTCCGGCAGCAGATGCTCCTTCAGGATCAGCCCCACGATCAGCAGCGGCGACGACAGGAACGCACCCATCGGTCCCCACAACCAGGTCCAGAACGCCAGGGCGACGAAGACGGCGAGCGCATTCAGCGCCAGCCTGCGGCCGATGATGGTCGGCGTCACGAAGTGCCCTTCCAGGAAGGTGATGCCGCCGAAGGCCAGCCCCGCCATCAGTCCGCCGCTGAGGGTCGGGAAGGCGACGAGTCCAACCACGATCAGGATGACGAACATCGCGACCGGTCCGATGATCGGGATGAAGTTGAGCGCGGCCGCGAGCGCACCCAGCCCGGCCGGATTGGGCATGCCGGTGGCCGCGCACACGATGCCGGTCGCGACGCCCACGCCGATATTGATGATGGTCACCGTCAAAAGATAGTTGCCGAGATGGATCTCGATCTCGTTGAGAATTCGTAAGGTGCGCAGCCGCGCATCACGGTCATTGAACGTCATGATCAACGCCCGCCGCAGATCGCGCCAGCTTGCGATGAACAGGATCAGGGTGGCAAAGAACAGCAGGAATTCGGCGAAGGTTGGCGAGAGGAATTCCAGCGTCGGCTGCACCCATTCGAATTTCGGGAGCTGGAAGCTCGGCAGCCCCTCGGAGCCGCCGACCATGGCTTGCAGCTCCGCCCATAGGGCGAGCGGCCGGTCGAACACGTGCAGCTTGTCCTTCAACTGCGCGCCCAGCTCCGGCAGGCGCGAGCTCCATTCCATTGCAGGCGCAGCGATCAGCGCGACGACGAAGGCGACGACCATGGTCACCGCGGCCACGATCAGGACTGCACCGACCGCGCGCGGCACGTGCCGCCGCTCCAGAAAGGAGGCCGCCGGCGACAGCATCGTGCCGGCGACGATCGCCATCACGACCGGGAGGAAGAACGCCCGGGCGACATACAGCACCGCGACCACGGCGATGAGGAGCAGACCGGCGAGTGCAAAGGCGACGAACTCGGTACGGCGGATCACCGGTGGCAGTTCGACATGGCTGTCGGGAAGCGGGGCGCCTTCGCTGTTGCCGGGAATCAGACGTTCACTCGGAAGGACGCGCACAACATTTTCTCCCGCACGGAAGCCTCCGCGCGCCCATTGATGAACGACCAACGTCCGGAGGGCGCCTGGGTTCCATCGCGGCTTCGTGAATTGGCGCTCGCTTGACTGTGACGTCGCCGCCGCAGCCAGCGGCGGAACTTGAGTCGGCTTGGCTGCGTTTGTTGGACAGCCGCATCACCTGATGCACACATCTCACGGGGCAGCACATGACAAAGTTGTCTTCAGTCCGTCGCCGCTTCTCGCCGCGCGCCGCCACCGCTTTTGCCTTCGCGACAGCATTGCTGACCGTGCCGTTCGCGGCGCAGGCCCAGACGCTCGGCTACGCGCCGATGCAGCCGCAGATCTATCTGCAAGACCAGACCACCTACCCGCAGGGCTACGCGGCTGAACAGCCGCAGGCCGCCGACGAGGATGCGGCGTTGCCCGACCGCCTGCGCAAGCAGATCGTCAGCTTCGACAGGAGCGAGCCGGCCGGCACCATCGTCATCGATACCGGCAACACCTACCTTTATTACGTACTCGGCAACGGCCGCGCGATCCGCTACGGCGTCGGCGTCGGCCGCGAAGGTTTCACCTGGGCGGGCGTGCAGAGCGTCAGCCGCAAGGCGGAATGGCCGGACTGGCATCCGCCGGCCGAGATGATCGCACGGCAGCCCTATCTGCCGCGCTTCGTCGCCGGCGGTCCCGGCAATCCGCTCGGCGCGCGCGCAATGTATCTCGGCTCCAGCGAATATCGCATCCACGGCACCAACGATCCGACCACGATCGGCAAATTCGTCTCGTCGGGCTGCATCCGGATGACCAATGAGGACGTCACGGACCTGTTCAGCCGCGTCAATATCGGCGCCAAGGTCGTGGTGCTGCCGAAGAACGCGCCGCTGATGGCCAAGGGAGGCGACAAAGGAAGCGATCCCGTACGCAAGCGGCCGGCGGTGACGGCGCTGCCTTCCGGCCGGCAGGCGCTGAACATCTCGACGTCGGCCGTGAACTAGGAGTTGAGTGAGGTCATGAGTCAACGCTCGATCGGCAAGCTGGCTGGCGTCGCGGCAGCCTTGTTCACCGTCGCCTCGCTCGGCCTCGCGCTGACGCCGGCGGCGCATGCGGAAGATTTCTTCTCGGCACTGTTCGGCGCGTTCGGAGCGCGGCCTCCGCAAATCCGGATGCCGTTCCCCAACGACGACATGCCGCGCTACGACGTGCCGCGCCAGCGAGCCTCTTATGGCGGCGGCAGCGCCTATTGCGTTCGCGGATGCGATGGCCGTTACTTCCCGGCGCAAGGAAACGACGCCGAAAGCAAGGCGCAGTCCTGCAAGAGCTTCTGCCCGACGTCGGAAACCTCGCTGGTCTATGGCAGCAATATCGACGACGCCACGACCGACAATGGAAAATCCTATTCCGACCTGCCGAACGCCTTCCGCTATCGCAACGAGATCGTTGCCGGCTGCACCTGCAACGGCAAGGATCCGGTCGGGCTCGCCCAGGTCAAGGTCGAGGACGATCCCACCCTGCGCAAGGGCGATATCGTTGCCGGCAGCGATGGCCTCGTCGTCGCCAGCCGCAACGCCAACGACCGCCGCGGCGTCGCGATGAACTTCTCCCCGCTGCCCGAGTCGGTGCGTGCGCGTTTCCGCCAGGTGCCGGTGGTGGCGAAGGAGTAGGGGCTTCGCGTGGAGCGCGAGCTATCGCCTCATTATCGCTGTCGTCCCGGACAAGCGAAGCGCGGATCCGGGACCCATAACCACAGGATCAAGTTTGGCGAAGGCCCGGAGTGACCAGCTCGCGCCAAACCAATCCCTGTGGTTATGGGTCCCTGCTTTCGCAGGGACGACACCGAAGGTGTAGCTACAGCTCTTGATCTAACCGTAGCTTACGCCGCCCTAATCTTCCCCAGGAAGTCGCTGACCTGCTGGCCAAGCTGGCGGCTCTGCGTCTCCAGCGTTTCCGAGGCCTGCTTGACGTTGTCTGCCGCACCGGCCGCGGTGTCGGCGTCGGTCTTCACGCCGGTAATGTTGTCCGAGACGTTCTTGGTGCCCTGCGCCGCATATTGCGTGCTGCGGGTGATCTCCTGCGTGGCCGCGCCCTGTTCCTGCACGGCGGCGGCGATGGCGGTTGCGACCTCGTTGACCTCGCCGATGATGCCGCCGATCGCCTGGATCGCGTTGATGGCATCGCCGGCGACCTTCTGGATGTCGGCGATCTGCTCGGAGATTTCCTCGGTCGCCTTGGCGGTCTGGCTCGCCAGCGATTTCACCTCGGAGGCGACCACGGCAAAGCCGCGTCCGGCTTCGCCGGCGCGCGCGGCTTCGATCGTGGCGTTGAGGGCAAGCAGATTGGTCTGCGCCGCGATGGTGTTGATCAGGCCGACGACCTCGCCGATGCGTCCTGCCGATTGCGCCAGCCCCTGAACGGTGCTGTCGGTCTCGCGGGCCTGATTGACCGCGCGGCTGGCGATGCCTGCGGCATGCGCGGCCTGCTGGCTGATGTCGTTGATCGAGGCAGACAGCTCCTCGGCGGCAGCGGCGACGCTCTCGACGCTGGTGGAGGCATCGTTCGAGGCCTTGCCGGCGATCTCGACGCGTTCATTGGTCTGGCGCGACACGGCCGAGAGGTCGCCCGAGGTCTTGCGCATCTCGCCGGAGGCCTCGCTCAATTCCCCCAGCGATTTGCGCACCACGCCCTCGAATTCGCCGACATAGGCCTCCATCGCGCGCTGGCGCGCGGCAGCCCCGGCGTTGCGTTCGCGCTCCTGCGCCTCGATCTTGAGCTTGTCGATCGCCTGCTGCTTGAAGGTTTCGAGCGCACCGGCGAGCGAGCCGATCTCGTCCTTGCGGTCGAGATAGCCGCTGTCGACGCCGAGATCGCCGCCGGCGACCTCGAGCATCGCGTCCCGAATTCTATGCAGCGGCGTGATCACGCGGCGGCTGACCGCCAGCATCGCGGCGCCGGTCAGGACGATCGCGGTGATGAGCAGCGCCATCTGCAAGATCAGCGATTGCACCGCCGTCGCGCGCTGAGCTGCGGAGTGATCCTTGGCCGCTTGCAGCGCCGCGTCCGCGAGCTTCACCGCACTCATCATACGCGGCACCGAATAGGGGCTCCACTGATTGGCGGTCATCGAGGGCTTCTCGCCCTTGGCGACCGTCGCGATGACGCCGTCGCGCGTCGCGGTATATTGCGGATCGAAATAGGTCGACTTGGTCTCGGTGATCGCGGCGCCGAGCGCCGGCGGCAATTGCATGCCCGAGGCGGCAAGCTCGATCGCGGTCCAGGCGGTGTCGGTACCGCCGACCAATTTGGTGTAGGCAAGCTGCACCTCGGGCGCGATCTTGCCGGCGTTGAGCGCATTGCCGACGATCTGCGAGGATTCGCCGGCGGTGTTGCGGAGCAGCCAGGCCATCTGCTTGATGGTCAGGAGTTGGTCGATGGTCGCGTCCTGGTGGTTGACGCTCGCTGCGAGCGCGCCGGAGAGCCTGTCGAGCAGCGCCATCAGCGCGTCCTCGGTCGCGACATATTCCTTGGCGAGGCCCGCGCGGCGCTCGGCCCGGGGCTTGACGACCTCGGTCCAGAACTCCGCCTGTTTTTCCAGCAACGTCTTGTTCATCCCGCCGAGATCGGCCAGTAGGGTGTCGCGCTGGGCCAGATCGGTCGTGGGCAGGATCTCGAGCGTGCGGGCGAGGGCGGGCATCAGGGCGTCACGGACCTCGCGAATGTATTTCTCGATGTCCTTGTCCATCGCGACGTCCGAGGTGAGCTGACGGTTGCTGGTCGAGCGGTCGGCCCGGATATTCGCCATCCCCTTGAACACTTCGGCCGAGGCGGCAGAGACCGCGACGATCCGGTTGGCGGCTTGCAGCCGGGTCCAGGAGCTCCATGCGCTGATCGAGAAGCCGATGACGACGACGAGCGCGGTTGAAAGGATCACCGACTTCAGCAGCGTGGATACGGTCAGGCGATTGAGCATCGAACACCCCGGTATGCGTTTCGAAGTTCGTGGCCCCGAACGGCAAGCCCCCACGAACTTCGAACGACCAAAGGGATGCACGCAGCAGATGCGCATGCCCTAAGGCAGGCGCCTGAAACGCATTTGGCCCGAAAAGGGTAAAAACTTAGACAGTGTTCCTGCCGTAAAATTACGGGGCCGGGAATCGGACGACCGGCGCCTCAATCTCCGCTGTCGTCCCTGCTTTTTGCAGGGACGCGCGCCAGTATGTCTTACGCTGCGCGGATCTTGCCGAGGAAGTCGCTGACCTCATGGCCGAGCTGGCGGCTCTGGCTCTCCAGCATCTCGGAGGCGTGCTTCACATTGTCGGCGGCGGCTGCGGCGGCGTCCGCGTCGGCCTTGACGCCGGTAATGTTGTCCGAGACGTTCTTGGTGCCCTGTGCCGCAAATTGCGTGCTGCGGGTGATCTCCTGGGTTGCCGCGCCCTGTTCCTGCACGGCGGCGGCAATCGCGGTGGCGACCTCGTTGACCTCGCCGATGATGCCGCCGATGGTCTGGATCGCGTTGATGGCGTCGGTTGCGACCCGCTGGATGTCGGCAATCTGGCCGGAGATTTCCTCGGTGGCCTTCGCGGTCTGGCTCGCCAGCGACTTCACCTCGGAGGCGACCACGGCAAAGCCGCGGCCGGCCTCGCCGGCGCGCGCGGCCTCGATCGTGGCGTTGAGCGCGAGCAGATTGGTCTGCGCCGCGATGGTGTTGATCAATCCGACGACCTCGCCGATGCGTCCCGCGGACTGTGCCAGTCCCTGCACGGTGCCGTCGGTCTCGCGGGCCTGGTTGACGGCGCGGCTGGCGATGCCGGCGGCATGCGCGGCCTGCTGGCTGATGTCGTTGATCGAGGCCGAGAGCTCCTCGGCGGCCGCAGCCACGCTGTCGACGCTCATGGAGGCGTCATTGGAGGCCTTGCCGGCGACCTGGACGCGGTCGTTGGTCTGGCGCGACACGTTGGACAGATCGCCCGAGGTCTTGCGCATCTCGCCGGAGGCCTCGCTCAACTCGCCGAGCGTCTTGCGCACCGCGCCCTCGAACTCGCCGACATAGGCCTCGACCGCGCGCTGGCGCGCCGAGGCGCCGACATTGCGTTCGCGCTCCTGCGCCTCGATCTTGAGCTTCTCGGTCGCCTGCTGCTTGAAGGTTTCCAGCGCGCCGGCCAGCGCGCCGATCTCGTCCTGGCGGTCGAGATAGCCGCTGTCGACCGCAAGATCGCCGCCGGCGACCTTCAGCATGGCGTCGCGGATGGTGTTGAGGGGATGGATGACGCGGCGATTGACCAGCATGACCGCGCCGACGGCGAGGCCGATGGCGAGCGCCAGCAGTGCAAGCTGCACGATCAGCGCGCGCTGCGCGGCGCCGCGTTGCTCCAGTGTGTGGTCCTTGGCGGCGTCGAGGGCGGCTTCGGCCACGGCCACCGCGCTGGAAAGGCGGCCCACCGTGACAGGGGTCCACTGGTTCGCGGTCATTTCGGCTTTTTCGCCGCTGGCGAGCGTGTTGGCCAGGCGATCGCGAAGGGCCAGATATTGCGGATCGAAATAGGCGGTCTTGACCGCAGCCATCGCGGACGACAGCGCGGGCGGCAACTGCATGCCTGATGCCGACAGTTCCAGCGCCTTCCACATTGCCGACGTGCCGCCGGCAAATTGGGTGTAGGCGAGACGGGCCTCCGGCGTGATACGGCCGGCATTGAGGCCGGTCGAGATGATCAGCGAGGCTTCGCCCGCGGTGTTGCGGAGCAGCCAGGCGTTCTGCTTGATCGACAACAGCTGGTCGATGGCCGCGTCCTGGTGATTGACGCTGGCGGCCAGAATGTTGGAGAGCTTGTCGAGCGTCTCGAGCAGGCTTCCCGTCGTCTCCATGTATTCCTTCGGCAGTCCGGCGCGGCGCTGGTCCTTCGGCTTGGCCACGTCTTCCCAGAACTGCTTCTGCTGTTCGGTCAGTGATTTGTGCAGACGCGCGAGCTCCGGCACCAGCGTGCCCGATTGCGGGAAGTCCATGGCGGGCAGCAGCTCCAGCGCGCGTGCCATCGCGGGCATCTCGGCGTCGCGGATCGCGCGCAGATATTTCTCGATCTCGGCATCCATCGGCTCGGTCGAGTTGAGAAGCCGGTTGGTGGTCGAGCGGTCGGTGCGCAAATTGTGCATCGTCTTGAACAAATCGGCGGACGCGCCGGCGATCTGCGAGATGCGGTTGGCGGTCTTGAGGCGGTCCCAGGATTCGTAGGCGGTGAGCGAGAGCGCAATCACCACGCAGGCCGACGTGATCGCGATCACCGCCTTCAGCAGCGCGGACACGGTCAGACGATTGAGCATCGAAGTCCCCCCCAAAAATTCCCATTGCAAAGTTCGTCAAGACGCCCCGGGCAACATCGAGAACGGAGGGGCACGCGGATCGGCAATCGCATGCCGTTTGCGGCGCATGACCCAAACGGTTTCTGCATCTGAAATGAAAAGGGTAAAATTTTAAGCGGTCAGCCCATCTGTAGAACTACGGAAATACCAGAAGTTGCAACAGGTTGCCTGAATGGAACCAGCGCGGGAGATCGGCGTTAGAACACCGTTAGCAATTTGCCTGAAGGGGGCTTCGCGATGCTGGTCGGCGTACTCGTCACCTTTCTCGTCGTCATTCTCGTGCTCTATCTCATCAACATGCTGCCGATGGACGGCCGCGCCAAGCAGATCGCGCGCGTGATCGTGATCATCATCGGCGTCGTGTCGCTGCTGAAATATCTGACGGTGTTCTAGCGGGACCGTCGGGCTACCCACCTTCGAACAAAAAGCCCCGGCGTGAGCCGGGGCTTCGTTCGTGTCTGCCTCAATGTAGCGACTTGAGCCAGTCGTCGACGTCCTGACGAACCTGGTCCTTGGCCTTGCCGTAGCGTTCCTGGAGCCGGCCCTCGAGCTGCTCGCGGCGACCCTCGATCAGGCTGAGGTCGTCGTCGGTGAGCTTGCCCCACTTCTCCTTGGCCGATCCCTTGAACTGCTTCCAGTTTCCTTCGATCCGATTCCAGTCCATGACCATCTCCCGTTGGTTGATGGCCGTACAACGCAAGCAGCGCGGGGCCGTTCCGATGCGCGCCGCGGCGTTTCGCCCAACAAAAAGCCCCGGCTTGCGCCAGGGCTTTTGACGTTGATGTGACCAGGCTTAGCCGGCCGCCTTGCTATCCAAGCGCCTTGGCCTCGCGGCGGCGGGCGGTGAGGATGTATTCGGTGTAGCCGTTCGGCTGCTCGCGGCCCTTGAAGATGAGGTCGCAGGCGGCCTTGAAGGCTGTACCGTCGAAGGCGGGCGCCATCGGCTTGTAGATGGCGTCGCCCGCGTTCTGCTTGTCGACGACCACGGCCATGCGCTTGAGCGATTCCATCACCTGCGCTTCGGTGATGACGCCCTGGTGCAGCCAGTTGGCGAGATGCTGGCTGGAGATGCGCAAGGTGGCGCGGTCTTCCATCAGGCCGACGTCGTGGATGTCGGGCACCTTGGAGCAGCCGACGCCCTGGTCGATCCAGCGCACGACATAGCCCAGAATGCCCTGGCAGTTGTTGTCGATCTCCTGCTTGACGTCGTCGGGCGCCCAATTCGACTTCGACACCGGAATGGTGAGGATGTCCGACAGCTTGGCGCGCGGGCCGCCCTTGGTCAGCTCCTGCTGGCGCGCGGTCACGTTGACCTGGTGATAGTGCAGCGCGTGCAGGGTCGCGGCGGTCGGCGAGGGGACCCAGGCGGTGGTGGCGCCGGCCTGCGGATGGCCAAGCTTCTGCGCCAGCATGTCGGCCATCTTGTCGGGCGCCGCCCACATGCCCTTGCCGATCTGGGCGTGGCCGGGCAGGCCACAGATCAGGCCCATGTCGACATTCCAGTCCTCATAGGACTTGATCCAGGCCTGCGCCTTCATCTCGTTCTTGCGGATCATGGGACCCGCTTCCATCGAGGTGTGGATCTCGTCGCCGGTGCGGTCGAGGAAGCCGGTGTTGATGAACATGATGCGCTTGGAGGCGCGCTGGATGCAGGCCTTGAGGTTGACGGTGGTGCGCCGCTCCTCGTCCATGATACCGACCTTGAGCGTGTTCTCGGGCAGGCCCAGCATCTTCTCGACGCGATCGAAGATCTCGCAGGTCAGCGACACCTCGTCGGGGCCGTGCATCTTCGGCTTGACGATATAGGCAGATCCCGTGCGGCTGTTCTTGACCTTGGAATGGCCCTTGAGGTCGTGAATGGCGAGCAGGCCGGAGACGGCGGCGTCGAGCAGGCCTTCCGGAATCTCCTCGCCCTTCTCGTCCAGCACCGCGTCGGTGAACATGTGATGACCGCAATTGCGCATCAACAGCAGGCTGCGGCCGTGCAGCTTGACCTCGCCCTTGCCGTCCGGCGTCTTGTAGCTGCGGTCGGCGTTGAGCGCGCGCGTCAGCGTCTTGCCGCCCTTCTCGAAATCGGCCGACAGCGTGCCGTTCATCAGGCCCAGCGTGTTGCGATAGACCAGCACCTTGTCCTCGGCATCGACCGCGGCGACCGAGTCCTCCATGTCGAGAATGGTGGAGACCGCTGATTCCATGATCATGTCGGCGACGCCGGCCGGATCGTCCTTGCCGATCGCGCTGTTGCGGTCGATCTTGACCTCGACATGCAGGCCGTTGTTCGCGAGCAGCACCGCGGAAGGCGCGGCAGTATCGCCCTGGAAGCCCGCGAATTGCGCGGCGTTCTTCAGCGCGGTGGCATTGCCGCTCTTCAGCTTCACCGCGAGCTGGCCCGCAACGATGCTATAGGCGGTGACGTCGGTGTGGCTGCCGGTCGCCAGCGGCACGGCGGCGTCGAGGAACGCCTTGGCCTTGGCGATCACCTTGTCGCCGCGCGCCTTGTTATAGCCCTTGCCGCTTTCGGACGGATCGTGCGGGATCGCGTCGGTGCCATAGAAGGCGTCGTAGAGCGAGCCCCAGCGCGCATTCGCCGCGTTCAGCGCGTAGCGGGCATTGGTGAGAGGCACGACGAGCTGCGGGCCGCAGATCTTGCCGATCTCCTCGTCGACATTGGCCGTCTCGACCTTCTGCGTCGCCGGCTCCGGGACGAGATAGCCGATCTCCTTCAGGAAAGCGGTGTAGGCATCGAGGTCGAACGCCTTGCCCTTGTTGGCGCGGTGCCAATCGTCGATCTTGGCCTGCAGCGTGTCGCGCACCGCCAGCAATGCGCGGTTCTTCGGCCCCAGATCCTTGATGATGCCTGCAACCCCGGCCCAGAACGCATCCGGCGCGATCCCGGTTTTCGGGGCCGCTTCCTTGGCGATGAAGTCAAACAGGACGGGAGCGATCTTCAATCCGTGGGCATCGACGCGGTTCATGATGGGCTTTCTTGTTGGAAATGGCTGTTTTTGGCTGCTTTTGACCCGACAGCAGCAAAATGCGCCCATAAAGGGCGGCTTTCGGGGCCCTATTAGCCCCAAAAAGGAGGCCGTGAGAAGGCCCCCGACAGTTGTCAAAATGTCAAGGCGAGGTGGGGCAAGCGCGGTCTACCGCGCGAAAACTGGAGCGCGTATGTTGCCGCGATCCCCAATCTATCACCGTGACCCGGAAGTGGCCGCTTCTTCAGCGGCCCTCGAAGGGCGGCGGCCCGGCTGCATCGGGGCCGCCCATCCTTCGAGGCGCTCTGCGATGCATTCGCACCACAGGGCTCGCACCGCAGGATGACGGAATTACTGGCGATGTCCTGGCCAGGACGACGCCAGAGATCGGTGCAGCAGTCGGGCCTCAAATATTCGCGGCGAGATCCACGACTTCGTCGAACAGCACGCCGGTCGTCTTCAGCATCTGTTCGATCTCATCCGCCGCCTCGGCGACCGTCCGCGTCGAGGTGTCGATCACCAGCTCCGCGGCCTGCGGCGTCTCGTAGTCATTGCCGATGCCGGTGAACGAAGCGAGCGCGCCGGCTCTGGCCTTCTTGTAGTGGCCCTTGGGGTCGCGCTCCTCGCACACGCCGGCCGGCGTCGCGACATGGATCTCGCGGAACGCGCTGTCGGCGATGCGGCGCGCGGTGGCGCGGTCTTCGCGGGCGGGCGAGACGGCGGCGACGATGGCGATATGGCCGTTGCGGGCGAGATGCGTCGCGACCTCGGCGAGGCGGCGAATGTTCTCGCTGCGGTCGGCGGCGGAGAAGCCGAGATCGCTGTTGAGCCCGGCGCGTAGCGTGTCGCCGTCGAGCAGGATCGGCGAGCCGCCATTGGTGAACAGCCGCCGCTCCAGCGCCTTGGCCAGGGTCGACTTGCCGGAGGCGGGAAGGCCGGTGAGCCAGACCACGGCGCCGTTGTGCTGATAGCGCGCGGAGCGCTCGTCGGGCCGCAGGGCGGATTCAACCGGCACGATGTCGACAGGCACGGCACGCTGGCCGGCATCGACCGACAGCACGAGACCGCCGCCGGCGATGCGCCCGGAGACCTCGATCACGAGACGTCCGGTGCGCGGATTCTCGGTGTAGGGATCGGTGGCAATCGGATTCGAAAGAGAAATGTCGATCTCGCCGACGTGGTTGCGGCCGATCGCCTTGTTCTCGGTGCTGGAGAGCTCGCCGGGATCGACCGCCTTCTCGATGGCGACGACGGTGGCGCGGCTTTCCTTCGGCCCGCAGCGCACCAGCAGCTGGTCGCCCTTGGCCAGCGGCTTGTCGTGCAGCCAGAAAATGCGCGCACGCAGACGGCGCGTCTCGCGCGGGGCAGCGTTTGCGTGTGCGATGATGTCGCCGCGCTCGACGAACAATTCGCGGTCGAGCGTGATGCCGACCGAACGGCCTGCGCCCTGACGGCCGGCGACCGGCGTTACCGGCCAGCTCTCGACCGTCTTGATCTTCGCGATCTTGCCGGCCGGCATGATCACGATCTCGTCGCCGGCAATGAGGCTGCCGGATTCGATGCGCCCCGCCACGATGCGGCGGTCGTCGAACTTGTAGATCGCCTGCACCGGCAGGCGCAGTGCGAGGGCTTCCAGCGGCCGCGCCGGCTCGAGTTGGTCCAGAGCCTCGACCACGGTCGGGCCCTTGTACCAGGAGATGCGGTCGGTGCGCTCGGCGACACCGTCGCCGTCACGCGCAGAGATCGGGATCACGGCCGTCGGCGTCACGCCGAGGCCGTTGAGATGCGCGGAGATCTCGTCGCTGATTTCCTTGAAGCGATCGGCGCTGAAATCGACGCGGTCCATCTTGTTGACGACGATCGCGACCTGCTTCACGCCGAGCAGATGCAGCAGATAGCCGTGCCGCCTGGTCTGGTCGCGTACGCCTTCGAGCGCGTCGATGATCAGCACCGCGCCGTCGGCCTGCGACGCCCCGGTGATCATGTTGCGCAAAAATTCGGCATGGCCGGGTGCGTCGATCAGCACGATGTCGCGCGAATTGGTGCGGAAGCGGATCTGCGTGGTGTCGATGGTGATGCCCTGGTCGCGCTCGGTCTGGAGCGCGTCGAGCAGGAACGACCATTCGAACGGCATGCCGCGCCGTGCGCTGACGGCCTTCAGCATCTCGAGCTTGCCGTCGGGTAGGCTGCCGGTCTCGTGCAAGAGGCGGCCGACCAGCGTCGACTTGCCATGGTCGACATGGCCGACGATGACGATGCGCACTTGCGGGCGCGTGGTGCCGTTCGGCGTGGCGGGCGAGGCGGGGGTAACGATCATGTTCATAGCCGCGGAGCGTCCTTGAATCAGAGATAGCCGGCGACGCGAAGGCGCTCGAAGGCGTCTTCGGTCTCGTGGTCGAGCGCACGGCCCGCGCGCTCCGGCACCTTGGTCTGCTCGAGCTCGGCCAGGATCTCGTCGATGCTCGACGCGGTCGAGTTCACGGGGTTGGTGATGTCCTGATCGCCCAGCGAGCGATAGCGCTTGCCGTTTTGCGAGAGGTAGAGCGGGATGATCGGAATGTTCTCGCGCTTGGTGTAGGCCCAGATGTCGGCCTCGGTCCAATGCAGGATCGGGTGGATGCGCAAATGCGCGCCTTGCGGCGGCGAGGCGTTGAAATGATCCCAGAACTCCGGCGGCTGGTCGCGCACGTCCCAATTGCCTTCGAGACCGCGTGGCGAGAACACGCGCTCCTTGGCGCGGGTGGCTTCCTCGTCGCGGCGGATGCCGGCGATCAGACCGTCAAAGCCGTATTTGCCGAGCGCCATCTTGAGGCCCTCCGTCTTGCGCGCGGCGGAACGGGCAGCCGGCGGCAGCGTTGGGTCGACGGCATCGATGGGCGGGCAGGGCTCGACGCGCAGATCGAGATCCCATTCCTTGCCGTAATGATCGCGGAAGCGATACATCTCCGGAAACTTCTTGCCCGTGTCGACATGGAGGGCCGGGAACGGCAGGCGGCCGAAGAAGGCCTTGCGCGCCAGCCAGATCATGACGTTGGAGTCCTTGCCGAGCGACCACAGCAGGGCGATCTTCTTCAAACGGCCAAAGGCCTCGCGGAAGATGTAGATGCTCTGCGCCTCGAGCTGGTCGAGATGGTCCATGCTCGGGGCAAGGTCAGCAGAAAATTCTTGCGCGCGCACGCGCTCGGCGAGGGCTGGGCTGCTCAGTCCGCCAGTTGCGGAATCGTCCTTGAGAAGATGCATCTCTGCCACTTTGCGTTTGGAGGCGAAAATTCTATAGTTGCAGTGCAGAGGAGAAGAAAAAATTTTCTCTTTGCGCACTCGAAACGACACATATATAGAAAATAATTCCAGTCAACCCCGAATTGGGGGAAGCGAGTATCGTATGCGGTTCTTGCCGGTGTTCCTCGATCTCAAGGCCGGTCCGGTGGTTCTCATCGGCGCGGGCGAGCTTCTGCGCGCCAAATTGCGCGTGCTCGCGGCCGCGGGCGCACGCATCCGCGTGCATGCGATCGACGGCAATCAGGATCTGGGCCTCAGCCCCGAGGACGCCGCACGTATCGAGATCGCGACTGGAGATCCGCTGACCGCCGATCTCGCAGGCGTCATCGCGATCGTTTGCGCGGGCGCCAGCGATGTCGGCGTTGCCATGTCGGTCCGCGCCAAGGCGCTGGGCCTGCCGGTCAACGTCATGGACGATCTCGAGCACTCCAGCTTCATCTTCCCGGCGATCGTCGATCGCGGCGACGTCGTGGTCGCGGTCGGCACCGGCGGCACCTCGCCGGTGGTGGCACGTCGCGTGCGCGAGAAGATCGAGGCGCTGCTGCCGGCGCGCATCGGCGAGCTGGCCGAGTTCATCGGCGGCTTCCGCAAATCCATCAACGAGCGCATTGCCGAGTTCCCGCTGCGCCGCCGCTTCTGGGAGCGCGTGATCGACGGGCCGATCGGCGCGTCCGTGCTCGCCGGCCGCAAAGGCGAGGCAGATGCGGCGCTCAAGGCGATTGCCGATCCCTCGGAATTCGCGCGTGCCGACAAGCCAGAAGGCTCGGTCGCGCTGGTCGGCGCGGGTCCGGGCGACCCTGATCTGCTCACCATCAAGGCGCTACGCGCGCTCCAGGATGCCGACATCGTCTTTCACGACGAGCTGGTCTCGGGCGAAATTCTCGACCGCATCCGCCGCGACACGACGCGCGTTCCGGTCGGCCGCCGCGTCGGCAAGCCCGGCATCGGCCAGGATGCCATCAACAAGCGCATGATCGAGGCCGCGCAGGCTGGCCAGCGCGTCGTGCGTCTCAAGGGCGGCGATCCCTTCGTGTTCGGCCGCGGCGGCGAGGAGGTCGAAGCGCTGCGCGCGGCCGGAATCGCCTATTCGATCATTCCCGGCATCACCGCGGGGCTCGGCGGCGCCGCCGATTTCGAGGTGCCGCTCACCTATCGTCATGAGGCGACCCGCATCACCTTCCTCACCGCGCACAAGGCGCGCGATGCGGAAGTCGTGGACTGGTCGACGCTGACCGACACCAAAATGACCGTCGTGGTCTACATGGGCATGACGGCCGCACCCGCGATCCGCGCCGGCCTGTTCGCCGCCGGCCGTTCGCCGGAGACGCCGGTCGGCGTGTTCGCCCGCGTCACGCGTCCCGATGCGCAAGGTGTGATCGGCACGCTGCGCGACCTGCCCGAACTCGTGCGGCGGACCCATGGCGGTCCCGCCATCCTCATCATCGGCGACGTGGTCCGGCATGCCGGATCGCTTCGCCGCCAAACACCCAACCAAATCATCTCTGACCTATTGGATGCAGCCGAATGACCTCCCCGCTTGAACAGAAGAAGATCAAGATCGCCGGCCCCTCGGTCGTGACCGCCAACCGCACCTGGGATGGCATCGTGGTCTACCGCACCGCCGCCAAGAGCTGGTCCGCGGACCTGTCGGAAGCCGCAATCGTGCGCAACTCCGACGAGGCCAAAGCGCTGCTTTCGGAGTCCGTCGCCGATGACGTCGGCGCGATCGGCCCCTATATCGCCCCGGTGCAGGTCGGCGAGGACGGCAAGATCGAACCCGGCAATCTGCGCGAACAGATCCGCCGCACCGGTGTGACCATCGGACAGCCGGCCCAGGCTTAAGGCATTCGCTTATGTACGCTTACGACGAAATCGACCGCACGCTCGTCAACGAGCGCGTCTCGGAGTTCCGCGACCAGGTTAAGCGCCGCCTCTCCGGCGAGCTTACCGAGGACGAGTTCAAGATCCTGCGGCTCCAGAACGGCGTCTATCTCCAGCTGCACGCCTACATGTTCCGCGTCGCGATCCCCTATGGGACGCTGGCGACGAACCAGCTGCGGGCGCTTGCCCATGTCGCCCGCAAATATGACCGCGGCTACGGCCACTTCACCACCCGGCAGAACATCCAGTTCAACTGGATCAAGCTCGCCGAGCTGCCGGATGCGCTGGCTGATCTCGCCGAAGTCGGCATCCACGCGATGCAGACCTCCGGCAACAACATGCGCAACGTCACCTCGGACCAGTGGGCCGGCGTCGCACCGGGCGAGATCGAGGATCCCCGCATCTGGTCGGAGCTGATCCGCCAGCACACCACGCTGCATCCGGAATTCTCGTTCCTGCCGCGCAAGTTCAAGATCGCGATCACCGCGTCGGACCATGACCGCGCCGCGATCAAGATCCACGACATCGGGCTGAAGCTGATCAAGAACGAGAAGGGCGAGACCGGCTTCGAGGTTCTGGTCGGCGGCGGTCTCGGCCGCACACCGTTCATCGGCAAGACCATCAAGCACTTTGTCCACGGCCGCGATATCCTCAGCTACATCGAGGCGATCCTTCGCGTCTACAACCAGTACGGCCGCCGCGACAACATCTACAAGGCGCGCATCAAGATCCTGGTGCACGAGCTCGGCATCGAGAAGTTCTCGCGCGAGGTCGAGGAGGAGTGGCAGCACATCCGCAACTCCTCGCTCCAGATCGACGACGAGGTGATCGAGGATATCCGCTCGCGCTTTACCTATCCGTCCTACGAGAAGCTGCCGCACATGCCGGACGAGCTGCGTCAGGCTGCGGCGGACGCGGACTTCGAGGCGTGGCGCAAGAACTCGGTCGCCCCGCACAAGGTGCAGGGCTATTCGATCGTCACCATTTCGCTGAAGCCGATCGGCGCGCCTCCGGGCGATGCCACGGCCGAGCAGATGGACGCGTTGGCCGATCTCGCCGACAAATATTCCTTCGGTGAGATCCGCGTCGGTCACGAGCAGAACCTGGCGCTGCCCCACGTCGCCAAGCGCGACCTGCCGGCGTTGTGGAAGGCGCTCGACAAGCTTGGCCTCGCCACGCCGAACGTCAATTTGATCACCGACATCATCGCCTGCCCGGGTCTGGACTATTGCTCGCTGGCGAACGCGCGCTCGATCCCGATCGCGCAGGAGCTGACACGGCGCTTCGCCAACCACGAGCTCGCCAATCTGATCGGCCGTCTCCACATCAACATCTCCGGCTGCATCAACGCCTGCGGCCATCACCATGTCGGCCATATCGGCATTCTCGGCGTCGAGAAGAACGGCGAGGAGGTCTACCAGATCACCATCGGCGGCCGTGCTGACGAGGGCGCGGCGCTCGGCAATCTGATCGGCCCCGGCGTCAAGTTCGACGAAGTCGCCGACGTCATCGAGGACGTCGTGGAAGCCTATCTTGCGCTGCGCGAGCGGCCCGACGAGCTGTTCATCGACACGGTGAAGCGCCTCGGCGTCGAACCCTTCAAGGAGCGCGTCTATGCCACTCGTTAACGGTGGAAAAATCGCCGACGACAGCTTTGCCAAGCTGGCCGTCGATACGCCGCTGCCCGAGGGCGGCGACATCCTGGTCCCGGCCGAGCGTTTCCTCGGTGAGGCGGATGCGCTGCTCAAGCGCACCGGCAAGGTCGGCGTGATCTGGCCGAACAATCGCGACATCGGCGAACTGGTGCCCTACCTCGGCAAGATCGCCGTCGTCGCGCTGGTGTTCCCGACCTTCCGCGACGGGCGTGCCTACAGCCAGGCGCGACTGCTGCGCGAGCGCTACAATTATCGCGGCGAGTTGCGTGCGACCGGGCAGATCCTGCGCGATCAGTTCGTGTTCATGCTGCGTGCCGGATTCGATTCCTTCGAGGTCAAGAAGCAGGCCGACGCCGAAGCCTTCATGCAGACGGCCAAGCGCTATTCGGTGTTCTACCAGCCGACCGGCGACGGCCGCATCACGGCGCTGCACCGGCGTATGCAGCTTCGTCATTCGGAAGGTGTCGGCACGTGAACGCGATCGCGCCCCAGGTTTCATCTGTCTCCGCGCTGCCTTCGGCGGAAGAGCTCGATCGGAGCTTACGCGATGCATCGCCTGCGGAAGTCATCGCCGCGGCGCTGAAGACGGTCGGGCGCGAAAAACTCGCGCTGGTGTCGTCGTTCGGCACGGAATCGGCGACGCTGCTCAAGGTGATGGCGGACGTCGATCCGGCGATCCCCGTGATCTTCCTCGACACCGGCTGGTTGTTCGAGGAGACGCTGGCCTATCGCGATACGCTGATCGCGACGCTGGGCCTCAAGGACGTCCGCTCGATCAAGCCGGCCGAGGAGACGCTGACGCGGGAGGATCCCGAGCGGGACCTCTGGTTCTCCGATCCCGACGCCTGCTGCCGCATCCGCAAAGTGGAGCCGCTGGCGCGTGCGCTGAAGCCGTTTTCGGCCTGGCTCAATGGCCGCAAGCGCTTCCAGGGCAATGCCCGCGCCGACATTCCGGTGGTCGAGGACGACGGCGCGCGGTTGAAGTTCAATCCGTTCGCCAACGTCTCGCGCGAGGAACTCGAGGCGATTTTCGTCCGCGCCAAATTGCCGCGTCATCCACTTGCGTCGTCGGGTTTTCTGTCCGTTGGGTGTATGCCTTGCACGAGCAGAACGGCCGAGGGCGAGGATGAGCGCGCGGGTCGCTGGCGCGGCCGGGCCAAGACGGAATGCGGCATTCACACGATGAAGACTTCGTAGCACAGTCACGCTGCCCGGCTACAAACAAGAAAATCCGGTTCCGTTGACTTAAGCGCGTTTCGATCCGAGTTATGCCTGCACGCCTTCGCTGACACTGACGTCATCGAAGTGAATGGAGATGGATATGATGCGTCGTATCGTTCCGCTCGCTGCAGGACTTCTCGTGACGGTTTTCTTGGCAAGCTCCGCTCTTGCCGCCGACATCAATTTGCTGAACGTGTCGTACGATCCGACGCGCGAGCTCTATGCCGAGTTCAACAAGGCATTCGCAACCGCCTATCAAAAGGAAACCGGCAAGAGCGTCGAGATCAAGCAGTCGCACGGCGGCAGCGGTTCGCAGGCGCGTGCGGTGATTGACGGTTTGCAGGCCGATGTGGTGACGCTCGCGCTCGCCTATGACATCGACGCGATCGCCGCCAAGGGCCTGACCACGGCCGACTGGCAGAAGCGCCTGCCGCAGAATTCATCGCCCTACACCTCGACCATCGTGTTCCTGGTGCGCAAGGGCAATCCGAAGGGCATCAAGGACTGGGACGACCTGCTCAAGCCGGGCGTCGCCGTCATCACGCCGAACCCGAAGACGTCGGGCGGCGCGCGCTGGAATTACCTGGCGGCCTGGAGCTTTGCGCAGAAGAAATACGGCTCCGCCGACAAGGCCAAGGACTTCATTGGAAAGCTCTACCAGCAGGTGCCCGTGCTCGACACCGGCGCGCGCGGCGCCACCGTCACCTTCGTCGAGCGCGGTGTCGGCGACGTGCTGCTGGCCTGGGAGAACGAGGCCTATCTCGCCCTAAAGGAATTTGGTGCGCAGAAGTTCGAGATCGTGGCGCCGCCGCTATCGATCCTCGCCGAGCCGCCGGTCGCGATCGTCGACAAGGTTGCCGATAAGAAGGGCACTCGCAACGCCGCCGATGCCTATCTTCAGTACTGGTACACCAAGGAGGGGCAGGAGATCGCCGCGCGCAATTTCTACCGCCCGCGCGATGCCGAGATCGCCAAGAAGTACGAAAATTCCTTCGCCAAGGTCGAACTATTCACGATCGACGACGTTTTTGGTGGTTGGACCAGGGCGCAGAAGGACCATTTTGCCGACGGCGGCATCTTTGACCAGATCTATAAGAACTGATCTGGCGCCGTCTTAAGA
Organism: Bradyrhizobium xenonodulans; assembly: GCF_027594865.1. Lineage (NCBI taxonomy): Bacteria > Pseudomonadati > Pseudomonadota > Alphaproteobacteria > Hyphomicrobiales > Nitrobacteraceae > Bradyrhizobium > Bradyrhizobium xenonodulans. Next base: position 7,544,479 of record NZ_CP089391.1, on the reverse strand, counting down.
GGCTTTAGCAGGGGGCCCGGTGAGCGCAGTTGCAGCACGACGACGGACATTGCCGGGCTTCGGTCTCACGATGGGACTGACGCTGTCCTGGCTATCCATCATCATTCTGATTCCGCTCGCCGGGCTGTTCCTGAAATCGCTCGAACTGAGCCCCGAGCAATTCTGGAACATCCTCTCCAGCCGGCGCACCTTGAATGCGCTTCGCGTCTCCTTCGGCCTCGCCTTCGCCGCGGCCTGCGTCAATCTCGTCATGGGAAGCATCATCGTCTGGGCGTTGGTGCGCTATCGCTTCCCCGGCCGCCGCCTGTTCGATGCGATCGTCGACGTGCCCTTTGCGCTGCCGACGGCGGTCGCCGGCGTCGCACTGACCGCGCTGTTCGCCGAAAAGGGCTGGCTGGGCGCGCCGCTCGCCGCGGCCGGCATCAAGGTGGCGTTCACGCCGGTCGGCATCTTCGTCGCCATGATCTTCATCGGTATTCCCTTCGTGGTGCGCACCGTGCAGCCGGTGCTCCAGGATCTCGACCCCGAGATCGAGGAGGCCGCGGGCAGTCTCGGCGCCAGCCGCTGGCAGACCATCATTCGCGTGATCCTGCCCTCGCTCGGGCCGGCACTGCTGACCGGGCTCGCACTCGCCTTTGCCCGCGCGGTCGGCGAATACGGCTCGGTGATCTTCATTGCCGGCAATCTGCCGAACGTGTCCGAGATCGCGCCGCTGTTGATCGTGATCCGGCTGTCCGAATTCCGCTACGCCGACGCGACCGCGATCGCGGTGGTCATGCTCGTCGTGTCCTTCGTCATCATCTTCGCCGTGAACCGGCTCCAGCGCTGGGCGCAGAGCCGGATCCCGGCGCGCTGAGGGCGGATCATGACGATGCAGATCGCAGATTCGGTTTCGCTCTCGTCGCTAGATGCGAAAGCGCGTGCCCACGCCGCCGCGGCACGCGACAGCCTCCGCACCGAACCGCGCGCCGTGCGCGTCGTCATCATCGCGCTGGCGGTGACCTTCCTCACCGTCTTCGTCGTGTTGCCGCTTGTCCTGGTGTTCGCGCAAGCGTTCTCGAGGGGGATTCTCGCCTATCTCGCCGCGCTCGCCGAGCCGGAGGCGCTGGCGGCGATCAAGCTGACGTTGATCGTCGCGGGGATCTCGGTCGGCCTCAATCTCGTGTTTGGTCTCGTCGCGGCCTGGGCGATCGCCAAATTCGAATTCCCGGGCAAGACCTTCCTGATCACGCTGATCGACCTGCCGTTCTCGGTGAGCCCGGTGATCTCGGGCCTCGTCTTCGTGCTGCTGTTCGGCGCGCAGGGCTATTTCGGCAACTGGCTGCGGGATCACGACATCCAGATCCTGTTCGCGGTGCCCGGCATCGCGCTCGCGACGACCTTCGTGACCTTCCCCTTCGTGGCGCGCGCGCTGATCCCGCTGATGCAGGAGCAGGGCACGCAGGAGGAGGAGGCCGCGATCTCGCTCGGCGCCTCGGGCCTGCAAACCTTCTTCCGCGTCACGCTGCCGAACATCAAATGGGGCGTGCTGTACGGCGTCCTGCTCTGCAACGCCCGCGCGATGGGCGAGTTCGGTGCGGTCTCGGTCGTCTCCGGCCACATCCGCGGCGAGACCAACACCATGCCGCTCTTGGTCGAGATTCTCTACAACGAGTACCAGTTCGTCGCCGCCTTCGCGATCGCCTCGCTGCTCGCGATGCTGGCGCTGATCACGCTCATCGCCAAGACCATTCTCGAACGTCACCTCGACGAAGGAGACGACGCAAGTGACCATTGAAGTCAAAAATCTCGTCAAGAAGTTCGGCAGTTTTGCCGCCCTCGACGGCGTCGACCTCAAGGTCAATGACGGCGAGCTGCTGGCGCTGCTCGGCCCGTCGGGCTCCGGCAAGACCACGCTGCTGCGGATCATCGCCGGCCTCGATTGGCCTGATACGGGCGACGTCTCCTTCAACGGCGAGGACGCGCTGGCGCAGGGCGCGCGCGAGCGCCACGTCGGCTTCGTGTTCCAGCACTACGCGCTGTTCCGCCACATGACGGTGTTCGAGAACGTCGCCTTCGGCCTGCGCGTGCAGCCCCGCACGGTCCGCAAGGACGAAGCGACCATCCGTGCGCGGGTCAAGGAGCTGCTCGACCTCGTGCAGCTCGACTGGCTCGCCGACCGCTATCCGAGCCAGCTTTCCGGCGGCCAGCGCCAGCGCATCGCGCTCGCCCGCGCGCTCGCGATCGAGCCGCGCATCCTGCTGCTCGACGAGCCCTTCGGCGCGCTCGACGCCAAAGTGCGCAAGGAGCTGCGCAAATGGCTGCGCTCGCTGCACCATGAGATCAACGTCACCTCGATCTTCGTCACCCACGACCAGGAGGAGGCGCTCGAAGTCGCCAACCGCGTTGTGGTGATGGACAAGGGGAAGATCGAGCAGATCGGCTCGCCCGACGACGTCTATGAAAGCCCGGCGACCGCCTTCGTCCACGGCTTCATCGGCGAGTCCATCGAGCTGCCGGTCCAGGTCGAGGGCGGCGTGATCAGGCTCGGCGACCGCTTGCTCAATCTTGCAGCAGACGGCCTGGTGCCTGGCGCGTCAAAACTATTCGTGCGGCGACATGACATGCTGGTTGGCCCGCCCGGCAGCGGCGCCTTCGAGGGCGCCGTGCAGCACGTCCGCAATTTCGGTCCCGTACAGCGGGCCGAGGTCGCGCTGTCGGGCGGCGAGACCATCGAGATCGATGCGCCCCGCGACAGGGAACTGCGCGCCGGCGACACGATCGGCCTCGAGCCTCGCCGCTACCGGATCTTTGCGGGCGCCTGAGCGGGTCGAATTTTCCTCAAAATTCACCTTTCAGCCACGGTTGGTATGCAACAACGGCCCTTCCTTTGGGGGCCCGATTCATGCGCGCTGCGGCCGCGATTCTCATTCTTTTGCTTCTCGCCGGCTGCGCCGGCAACGAAGCGCCGGTCCAGCAGCCGTCGATGTATGCCGATATGTCCGTTCCGGGCTCAAAGCTCGATGCGCAGGCGGCCGCGATCATGATCTCGCAATACCGCCAGAACAACGGGCTCGGCACCGTCGTGATCGACCCCGATCTGATGCGGCTTGCCGAATCCCAGTCCCAGGCCATGGCGGCGGCCAACAAGATGGACCACGACGTCCGCGCGCCGCTGGCCAAGCGCCTTGCCGGCGGCGGCTATCCGGCGACGGTGGCGGTCGAGAACGTCTCGGCCGGCTATCATACGCTGGCGGAAGCGTTTTCCGGTTGGCGCGACTCGCCTCCGCACCGCGCCAACATGCTCAAGAGCGGTGTCACAAAACTGGGCATCGCGGCGGGCTATGCTCCAGGCACCAAATACAAGGTGTTCTGGACCATGATCCTGGCCTCGACGGAGCGATAAGCCAGACTTGATCCCGGGATGCATTGACGCCGTGGCGAACTGTCGCCACGGTGGCTCGCCTTTTGTTAATGTCCCCCGCATGACCGATCACAGCCCGGAAGTCGCAACAGTCCCCGCGAAGGCGCAACGCGTCCTGGTGCTCCAGGGCGGCGGCGCGCTCGGCTCCTATCAGGCCGGCGCCTATCAGTCGCTGTGCCATTTCGACTTCGAGCCGGATTGGGTCGCCGGCATCTCGATCGGCGCGGTCAACGCCGCCATCATCGCCGGCAACGAGGGCCGCACCCGTGTCGAGCGGCTCAAGGAATTCTGGGAGATGGTTTCGGCGCCGGTGCCGTGGAAGCCGATCGGCAAGAGCGACCATAGCCGCGAGCTGTTCAATTCGACCAGCGCCGCGCTGATCGCGACCTTCGGCGTGCCCGGCTTCTTCACGCCGCGCATCCCGCCCGCGCCGCTGTGGCCGCCCGGCAGCCCGCAGGCCGAAAGCTATTACGACACCGCACCGCTGAAGAGGACGCTGGAGCGCCTGGTCGATTTCGACCGCATCAACGATCTGAAGACCCGCCTGTCGGTCGGCGCCGTCGGCGTCACCTCGGGCAACTTCAAATATTTCGACAATTACGAGTTCAAGAAGCTCGGCAAGAAGATCGGCCCGGAGCACATCATGGCCTCCGGCGCACTGCCGCCGGGTTTTCCGTCCGTCGTGATCGACGGTGAGCATTACTGGGACGGCGGCATCGCCTCCAACACGCCGCTCGACTACGTGCTCGATGCCGAGGTCGATCGCGACATGCTGATCTTCCAGGTCGATCTGTTTTCCGCCCGCGGCGATTTGCCGAATTCGCTGCTCGAGGCCACCGAGCGCGAGAAGGACATCCGTTTCTCCAGCCGCACGCGGATGAACACCGACAAGAACAAGCAGGTGCACAACGCCCGCAGGGCCGTGCGCGACCTGATTTCGAAATTGCCCGATTATCTGAAGAACGATCCTTCCGTGGAATTCCTTGCCAAGGTATCGCGTGAAAGCACCGTCACCGTGGTGCACCTGATCTACCGCAGCAAGAACTACGAATCCTCGTCCAAGGATTACGACTTCTCGCATGTCGCCATGGTCGAGCATTGGGAAGCCGGCGTGCGCGATGTGCATCTGTCGATGCGCCACAAGGACTGGCTCGAGAAGCCGCAGTCCGGCGAGACCATGGTGACCTACGATCTCACGGGGGACGTCACTGCGCCCCCGCCAAAAAGGAGCGAATGATATGGGTAGTCTGTCAGGCAAGAATGCCGTCGTCACAGGTTCGACCAGCGGCATCGGGCTTGCCTACGCGCGCGCCTTCGCCGCTGCGGGCGCCAATGTCGTCATCAACGGCTTCGGCTCGCCGGAGGACATCGAGAAGGAGCGCGCCAAGATCGAGTCCGATTTCGGCGTGAAGGCGGTCTATTCGCCCGCCGACATGACCAAGCCGGCGGAAATCGCCGGGATGATCGCGCTCGGCGAGAAGAGCTTCGGTTCGGTCGATATCCTCGTCAACAATGCCGGCATCCAGTTCGTCTCGCCGATCGAGGAGTTTCCGATCGAGAAGTGGGACCAGATCATCGCGATCAACCTGTCCTCGGCCTTCCACGCCATCCGCGCGGCCGTCCCCGGCATGAAGAAGAAAGGCTGGGGCCGCATCATCAACACGGCGTCGGCCCACTCGCTGGTCGCTTCGCCCTTCAAGTCGGCCTATGTGTCGGCCAAGCACGGCATCGCGGGTCTCACCAAGACCGTGGCGCTCGAGGTTGCGACCCACAAGATCACCTGCAACTGCATCAGCCCCGGCTATGTTTGGACGCCGCTGGTGGAGAAGCAGATCCCCGACACGATGAAGGCCCGCAGCCTGACGCGCGAGCAGGTCATCAACGACGTGCTGCTCGATGCGCAGCCGACCAAGGAGTTCGTGACGTCCGAGCAGGTCGCAGCGCTCGCGCTGTTCCTGTGCGGCGACGATGCCGCGCAGATCACGGGTACGAACCTGTCGATCGACGGTGGTTGGACGGCGGAGTAGGCGTTCCGGAACGAGGAGCCGTAGGGTGGGCAAAGGCGCATCAGTGCCGTGCCCACCATTTCTCTCCAATTCAAGAAAAGCGTGGGCACGCTTCGCTTTGCCCACCCTACGAAACCGAGGGCGAGGCGGTTGCCGCTTTCTGCCTAATGCCCCCAGGCCAGCGCCGTCACGAACGCCGACGACAAATTCAGCTCCGCGAACATGATCTTGCCGGCGACCACGAACAGCACGCTGGCAAGCGTCAGGCGCAGCACCGTCTCGGGCACCCGCGTCGCGCTATAGCTGCCGACGATGATGCCGGGCAATGAGCCCATCAGCAGCACGCCCATCAGCGCCCAGTCCACGTCGCCGAGCGCCCAGTGCCCGATGCCGGCGACCAGCGTCAGCGGCACGGCATGGGCGATGTCGGAGCCGACGATGCTCGACATCGGCAGCCGCGGATAGAGCAGCAGCAGAACGGTGACGCCGACCGCGCCGGCGCCGACCGATGAAATCGAGACCAGCACACCGAGCACGATTCCGGTGATGACCGTCGCGATCGCGGTGGTGCGGTCGTCGACCTGCTCCAGGCGCCGGCGATAACGCTCCATGATCGCCTTGCGGAAGATCAGCGAGGTCGCGGTCAGAAGCAGCGCGAAGCACAACACCAGATTGACCAGGCCGCGCTCGGAATCGCTCTTGAGGTCGAGCTTCCACAGCACGAGCAGGGTCAGCGCGCTCGCCGGAAGGCTGCCGCAGGCCAGCCGCAGCACCGCCGGCCAATGCACGCTGCGCGACCAGCCATGCACCACGCTGCCGCCGGTCTTGGTGGCGGCGGCATAGAGCAGGTCGGTGCCGACCGCGGTCGATGGATGAATGCCGAACAGCAGGATCAGCAGCGGCGTCATCAACGAGCCGCCGCCCACGCCGGTCATCCCGACGAGCAGGCCGACGCCGAATCCGGAGGCGACGTAGAGTGGATCAATCATGTCCGGGGAATCTTAGGTTTATCTCGTCAGTTGAGCAATACGACGTAGAATAAACTTTCCCTGGGGTGCAACTACTTGGAAGGAATAAGAAAAATCATGCTGCCGGTCGTGAATGGGTAGGAGTTTCACCTCCCTCGCAAGCATGCGGCGAAACGGTCGTTCCCCGATGCCTGCGGACGCGCAGCGCCTATTTGCCAAACGCCAGCACATGCAGGCCCAGCCGCTGGCGCACGATCCAGAACAGCAGCACCGTCTCGAAGGTGAGCGAGATCGAGGTCGCGGCGGCCGCGCCGTGGCCGCCGTAGCGCGGCACCAGCACGATGCACAGCACGACGTTCATGACGAAGGCCAGCGCGTAGGCCAGCGCGCAGATCTTCTGCTGGCCGAGCATGTTGAGCAGGCGTTCGACCGGGCCGATCGCGGCGCGCACCACGAGCCCGATCGCGGCGACGAACATGATGTCGTAGCCGACCACGAATTGCGGTCCGAACAGCCAGAGCAACGGTTTGCCGAGCGCAAGCAGCACGATGGTCGCGGCCAGCGACGGCCAGAACGTCCAGTTGATGGCATGCGCGACATAGGCCGACAGGCGCGCCTTGTCGCCGATCGCGTTGTATTCGGCAAAACGATGCGCCGTCGTTGCCGACATCGCGTAGTGGATGAAGGAGACGAGCGCCAGCGTCTTCACCACCGCGAAATAGACGCCGACCTCGTCGGAGGGGCGAAACTGCTGCAGCACCAGCACGTCGGTGTAGGACAAGAGCAGATAGAAGCTCTCGACCAGCAGGATCGGCAGCGACACGGCGAGCCAGCCGCCGATGTCATAGGCCTTGGGGCCTGGCTCGATGTGATCGGCGAGCTTGCGGTTCAGCACCACCATCTGCCCGGTCATCGCGATCCACACCGCGCCGGCACTTGCGACCATCGCGGCGACCGCGCCGAGATGATAGCCGAGCAGGAAGGCGATAGCCGTGATGCCGATGATCAGCGCCTGGCGAATGATGAATTGCGGCATCAGGCCGAGCTGCATCCAGTCATGCGAGCGCGCGATGCCGTCCTGGGTGTTGGCGACGACGAAGGCGGGCAGCGTCATGCAGCCGATATAGAGCGGCAACACCTCGGCCGGATTGATCCAGGGCGACAGCAGCTTTACGAGGCCGGCAAGGCCGAGCGATACCAGCGTCGAGACGGCGAAGGTCAGCCAACGGCTGCCGGAGAGGAAGCCGCGCAGCAGCGCATGCTCGCCGCTGGTGCGGTATTCCGGGATGATCTTTTGCGCGGAGGCGGAGATGCCGAAATCCATCATGCTGCCGAGCAGCAGCACCCAGGTCCAGACGTAGACATAGATGCCGTAGTCGGACGTGCCCATCCAGCGCGCGAGCAGCACCTGCGAGAAATAGGCGAGCCCGGCACTGACGACGCGGATGATGAAGATGGTGCCGGCCAGCCGCCGCGTCAGCGACGCCTCGCTCGATCCGCCCGTCAATTTTCCGCGCAGCCGTGCGATGAGGCCGGCAGGTCCGGTCGTTGCGGGTTCTGCATCCATCACGGCCACGTCGAAGGGTCCCCGGGGCATCAGGCTTGTTCTGGCAGCCTTCGGGCTTAGCAACCATTCGTTAAGATTCGGTTGGATCGTCGCGCAGTTGCCCTGGCGACGGCCGGTGCGCGGAAGCACGCTTCCCTCCTTGCGGAGCGGAGCTGCGCTGCTAGGATACAAGCATATTGGTTTCATTTGGAATTTGCGCTGCCGACCGCGTACGCACGGATTTTGGCCCGGTGTCGGGCCGGTCGAGGATCATCTCCAACTCTTGTCCGCCTCGAATTCTCGGCGAGATGTCTGCGTTGATCACCGGCTTTCAAGAGGAGCGAATGATGCGTCGATTTCTGACGGGTCTGACTGTTCTCGCTGCAATCGCCAGCATCGATCTCTATTCCGTGGCGCCAGTGCGAGCAGACGCGTGGGGATGCTCATACGACAAGTGCCTGGCCTACTGCGCCAAGGTCGGGGGTCAGCGATGCAGCCTGTATTGCACCAAGAAACTGCAGGAAAAGCAGACCTCGAAGGTCTGCCCTGCATCCTGACGCCTCACTCCAAATTCGTATTGAATTCGTACGACTTCTCCGCCCCGACCAGCGTGAACTTCAGCGCCGCACCGTCGGGCTTGGCGCCCGGCGGCAGTCCGTCGAGTTCGAACGTAAACCGTTTCACGCCAGCCGGACTGGGCTCGACCGGCGCGGGAATCGGCAACGCCCAATCCGGCGTCGGCCCCTCCACGAACAGATTGATACCGCGCGCGTCCGCAGGCGCGACCACATCGACCACCACGTTCTTAGGCCCGTCACGCTTGACGTCGCGGATCGTGAGCGGATTGGGATCGCCGATATTGGCAGGCTTCGGCACCGTGTCCAGCGCGGCACGTAGATTGGCATCTTCGGTCGAGGCGACGTTGTTGAAGCCGAGCTCGACATTGGCCTCGACGGGAATGCAGAGCTTTTCGCAGACCGCGTAATTGATCTCGGCGCGCAAGGTTACCGGCTTGTCGGCGGCCTTGGCGACGATACGCAGGGGCAGCACGACCTGGTCGTGATAGCCGATCGAATGGCCGCCTGCGCCGTCGTCGAACTTCAGCGGCGCCGGCCACATCACTGTCACAGCTTCGACATTGTCCGACTTGGAGAAGTTGAAGCGCGGCGGAACGCCGGAATCACCGGGCATGCGCCAGTAGGTCTTCCACCCGGGCTGGATCTGGAAGGCGATACCACCGAGCAGGACCGCGCCGCTGCGCGATCCCGCGAGCAGCCGCACCGCGGAATGTCCGTCGCGCTGCCAGGGCGATGCGTCGTCCGCGCGGGCTGCAAGCGCCAGCGACGACGCGAGCAGGGTTGTCGCGACGCCAATCGCCGCACGCATGGGAACTCTTGTCAGCATGGCACGTCTTTACAGGGTGGCCTCTGGGCAAACCATTGAATTGCTTGTGATGGATGCACTTGAATCAAGTCTCTGCAAGTCTTGACCTGGAAGCCTTGATCTACAAGTCTTGACCTACGAGCCTTGATTTGACAGCGGCCCGGCCCGACATCAGGATAGGAATTGAAACCGGAGTGCTTGACCGATGGCTCCCACAGGAAAAAGGACGGGCGAAAGCACCCGCAAGCCAGGCCCTGCGCTCCCCAACTCGGCCGGCTATCTCGATGGCCGGCTCCTGATTGCGATGCCCGTGATGGGCGATTCCCGCTTCGAACGCTCCGTGATCTATCTCTGTGCCCATTCGGCGGAGGGGGCGATGGGCATCATCGTCAACCACCCGGCCGGCAGCATCGACTTCCCCGAACTGCTGGAGCAACTCGGCATCATCAAGAAGGGCGAGCACATCAAGCTGCCGGAGAACGCCGAAAGCATGAAAGTGCTGCGCGGCGGCCCGGTCGATACCGGCCGCGGCTTCGTGCTGCACTCCAGCGACTTCTACATCGAGAACGCGACGCTCCGGATCGACGACGGCGTCTGCCTCACGGCGACCGTCGACATCCTGCGGGCGATCGCCAACGGCTCCGGCCCCAAGCACGCCATCCTCGCGCTCGGCTATGCCGGCTGGGCGCCGGGCCAGCTCGAAACCGAAATCCAGAGCAATGGCTGGCTGCATTGCGATGCCGATTCGGATTTGATCTTCGGCGACGACGTCGACGAGAAGTACGGCCGCGCGCTGCGCAAGATCGGCATCGATCCCGGCATGCTCTCGAACGAGGCCGGGCACGCGTAGCGTCATTCTCGCTGTCATGCCCCGGCTCGACCGGGGCATCCAGTACGCCGCAGCCCGTCGGCTCTATCACAACCGTCTCGGAGTACTGGATCGCCCGGTCAAGCGGGCGATGACACCTGTGCTGAGTAGCGCTGTACAGCGCTGACTGACGTCTACTCCGCCGCCTGCTGCTGCATCGTCGGCTCGGTCCCCGCCACCGTCGCGCGGCGCATGTCGCGGGGCTGGGACTGGTCGTAGCGGCGGACGCGGTGCATGGTCTGGCGGTTGTCCCACATCACGAGGTCATGCAGCTTCCATTTGTGGACGTAGACGAATTCGCCCTGCGTCGCGTGCTCATTCAGATCGCGCAGCAGCAGCCGGCCCTCCGGCACGCTCATGCCGACGATCTTGCCGGCATGCGATGACAGATAGAGCGACTTGCGCCGATGCACCGGATGGGTCCGTACCAGCCGTTGCAGCACCGGCTTGAACATCTGCTTCTCGTCGTCGGTGTATTCGGTGAAGCCGAGCGATCCCCGCGAATACATCAGCGAATGTTCGCAGACGAGATCCTCGATCTCCGCCTTGGTCTCCTCGTCGAGCGCGTTATAGGCGGCGCGCATGTCGGCGAATTCGGTGTTGCCGCCTTTCGGGTTCACCACCCGCGCCGACAGCAGCGAGAATTTTGCCGGGATGGGACGGAACGAGCTGTCGGAATGCCACAGGCAGTTGCCGAGGTTGAACAGATGTGCGCGGCTGTCTTTCCCGAGCGGCTTGCCGTCCTTGCCGAGATTGGAGACGTCGTTCAGTCCGGATTGGAGCCGGTAGTCCTTCTCCTTGGTCACGGTGCCGCCGCGCGCGTCCTCACGCTGGCCGAAATTCAGCGCGAAGGCCATCTGCTGCTCGTCGGTGATGTCCTGGTCGTGGAAGACCAGCACCGCGTATTTGTCCATGGCGGCCTCGACCTCGCGCGCCTCGGCCTCGGTGAGAGGCTTTCGCAGATCGAGGCCGGAAACCTCGCCGACAAAATGCGTCTGAAGCTGCCGGATGGCGATCGTCATGGCGTTTCTCCCGCGAACCGCGAGCGGTTGCTCCCGCTCTGTTGGCGAAAAAGCTACTCCGGCCGCCTGCGATGTCAACGCTTGGGCAGCATACCTCTTAGGCGTTGCGCGCCATCAGGCCGCCGTCGACCGGGATCACCGCGCCGGTGAGAAAGGACGCGGCCGGCAGGCACAGGCTGAGCGTCATATGCGCGACCTCCTCGGGATCGCCGTAGCGGCCGAGTGCGGTGCGGCGCTTGGCGTAGATGGTCTTGTGCTCCTCGGAGATGCGGTCGGTGATGGCGGTGCGGATCGGCCCCGGGCAGATGCAGTTGACGGTGATGCCTTCGCGGCCCAGCTCGACGGCAAGCGAGCGCGTGAGGCTCGCCACGCCGCCCTTCGCCGCCGAATAGGGGCTGTGCAATGCGGTGGCGCCGAGCGCCTCGGTCGAGGCGATGTTGACGATGCGCGGGCTCTTCGATTTGCGCAAATGCGGCAGCGCGGCCCGGATGATGCGCGGATGCGCCGTCAGCATCACCGCGATGCCTCTGGCCCAGGCATCTTCGTAAGCCTCGTCGTCGATCGCGACGCGTACGGAAATGCCGGCATTGTTGACGATGATGTCGAGGCCGCCGAAATGCGCGGCGACATCGCCGACGACGCGCTTGATCTCGCCGCCGTCGGCGACGTCGAGCTTCCACGCCTTCACTGAACCGTCGCTCGCCGCGATCTCCTTTGCGACGGATAGCGCGCCTTGCTCGTCATAATCCGTGACGGCGACGCTTGCGCCTTCGGCTGCGAACACGCGTGCGGTCGCGCGGCCCATGCCGCTCGCCGCACCCGTGACGAGAACGGTCAGTCCCTTCACGGACCGGCTGAGCTGCTTGAAATCGGACATGCTGTTTCCTCGCTCCCCGCTCGTTCTTGTTATGATTGACAAGGCTGGCATCGATCCGCAGACAGGTCAAACAAGCAAGACAAAGGGGAGGCCGCGATGGCGAACGAGCTGGATTTCTCAGGCAGACAGGTGCTGGTCGTCGGCGGTTCCAGCGGCATCGGCAACGGCATCGCGCAAGCCTTTCGCGCGCGGGGCGCAACAGTTGCGGTTTGCGGCACGCGTGCTCACGCGAAGGAATATTCGGCGGAGGAAGGCTCCGATCTCGCTGGTCTTGCCTATGCGCAGCTCGATGTCGGCAATGCCGGCGCGATCGAAGCGTTCAAGCCGTCGTTCGACCGGCTCGATATCCTGGTGCTCGCGCAAGGCGCGGTGCTCTATCGGCGCGGCGAGTTCGAGATGGGCGGTTTCCGCAAGGTCGTCGAGATCAATCTGATGAGCCTGATGGCGTGCGCGACGCGATTTCATTCCATGTTGCGGGATTCCAGGGGCGCGCTGATCATGGTGTCGTCGACTGCGGCCTATCATTCCACCATGGGCAATCCCGCCTACAACGCCTCGAAGACCGGTGCGGTCGGATTGACGCGGACGCTGGGCGAGGCCTGGGCCGAGGATGGTATCCGCGTCAACGGCATCGCGCCCGGGCTCGTCGACACCAAGATGACGAAGGTGACGACCGACAATCCCAAGCGGCTCGAAGGTGCATTGTCGCGCATTCCGCTGCGGCGCCTGGGCACGCCCGCCGACATGGCGGGCGCGGCCCTGTTCCTGGCCTCGCCGCTGTCGTCCTACATCATCGGCCAGACGCTGGTCGTCGATGGTGGGCTCATTCTCTAAACCTCTAAACCCTTTGGAACTGCGCTGCTCCTGATCGGTTACTTGGGCTGACCCCCGAGGAGGAGCATCATGGACAAGGATCGGATTGTCGGATCGGCCAAGGAATTCGCTGGACGCGCGGAAGGCGCTGTCGGTGATCTCGCAGGCGATGCGCAGACACAGGCATCAGGCAAGGCGCGGGAAGCCGCAGGCACCGTGCAGAATCTCTACGGCCAGGCCAAGGACGCCGTGCGTGACGCCACGGACACCGCGGCAAGCTATGCCAAGGACGCCTACGACAACAGCGGCGACACGCTTCGCGATGGCACGCAGGCGATTTCGAAGAAGGTGCAGGACAATCCGCTCGGCGCATTGCTGGTCGCCGGCGGCATCGGCTTCGCGCTCGCGCTTCTGATGTCGCGCCCCGCCCGTCGTCCCCCGCCGTCGCGCTGGCGCTATTACGGCTGAGCACCCGCCACGTCTCTCGCGCCCCGGACGCAATGCGGCCTAGGCGATGCGCAGCATCGTCCGGAAGCTGCATTGCCGAGCCGGGGCCGATTCTTTTGTGAATGCCGCAATGCTGGGTCGTCGCATCACCAGGAGGTGCTGCGCCGGGTCCGGGACACGAGACCTTCGCTTACCGGAACATCTCCGCCGCTCGCCCGACATTGCCCGGCGGACGCGGGACCGCGGGATTGGGATTCGGGTTGCGCGGCGCCGGCGCCAATTGACGCGGCGGTGGCTGCGGCGAGCCGAAGCCGAAGAAATCGCGGAATGACGGCGATGCCTGGGCCGGCTGCTGCGGCTGCACCGGCGGCTTCTTCGGCGCGAGCTTTTGCGGCGCGATCGCGGCGGCTGCACCCGGTGTGCCCGGAGCAGCGCCGCCGTCGGGCGTCGTCGCCGCCATCGGCGTATCGCCCTTGGCCTGCTCGCGGCCGACTTCGCGGCGCGGCCAGGCATAATCGTCGGCGCGGCCCGCAGGCGCGGCCAGCGGCTCACCCTTCACCATCGTCTTTGCGGCCAGCGCATCGACGGCGGCGGGACGCGAGCCCGGACCGCCCAGCAATTGATCGGTCGAGATCGAGGCTGCGACCAGTGGCACGATCGGTCCCGCCAGCGGCCGCGGCGCGGGCTTGCCGGGCTCGGCGCTGGTGTCGGGGGTCGCAGGCTCGCTCGGCAGCGCGATCGGACCGGAGCGTCCCGCCAGCAGGCGCGTGATCTCGCGCTCGACATAGTGGGCGAGCTTGCGGGCGCCGGGCTTGGTGAAATAGACGCCGTCATAGCTGCGGAGCTGACGGATCTGGCCTTCGAAATCTGGGCCCTTCTGGAGGAAGCGGCCGGCTTCGTCGACGAAGCCGTCCCAGACGTCGACATAGGTGATGCCGGCCTTGGCGGCGCCTTCGCGATAGAGCGAATCCAGGAACAGCATGTCCGCCGTGCCCTTCGGGCCGCGGATCGCGGGCAGGCCGACCCAGAGCACCGGTACGCCCTTGGCCTTGAGCACGCCCGCGAGCTCCTCGATCTTCTTGCCGTAGAGCTCGACCCAGCGCTCGTCGCGGAATTCGTAGAGGCTGTTCGGGTTGCGCGCCGTCTTTTCGGGCGCGGCCGCCGGTGTATCGGCGTTGTCGGCGTCGTCTTGCGGCAGGTCGGAATCGGCGGGCTTGTCGTCCGGCTTGGCGGCGCTGTCGTTGGGTTTGGCGTCGCCGGGCTTGGCGGGTTGCTTGGCGCGCGCGCCCTTGTCGTTCTTCTTGTCCTTGTCCGAAGCCTTGTCCGATTTATCGGGCGCGGCTTCGCGGATCGCAATGCGGTCGTTGAGACCGAGCATGACGACGATCACGTCGGGCTTTTCGGTCTCCAGAATGCCCTTCGCCGCCGCCGCCCAGTCCGAGGGCTCGCCGCGCGGCTGATACTTGATCAGGCCGGACGTGGTCTTGTGCTTGCGGATCACGCCCATGTCGGGCTGCTCGGTGTAGGCGTCTTCCAGGCCGTAAGCGAGCCAGTCCGCCATGCCGTCGCCGATCACCAGCACGTTCTTGTCGGGAATGGTGTCGCGCTTGGCCGGCGCCGGGGCGCGCGAAAAATCCTGACGCGGCGCCTGCTGCGGTTGCTGCTGGAATGGTGCGAAGAAGTCGCCGCCGAACCAGCCGCCGCCACCACCTCCACCGCCGCGCGGCGGCGGGGGCGCCGAACGCTGCGGCGGACCGCCGAAGCCGGGGAAGTTGAAGAACTGGGCCGACGCGGGCCCCGCGACCCCGATCAGGATCGCAAGCGCCGTTCCCAGCGCGATCAGCGGGCCGGTCTCGGTCAGCGCCTTGAAGAAGGACTTGGGCTTCGACATGCGATCTCGGGCACGCGCAATGGGGGTCGGGAGCGGTTCGATATAATAACGGAATCAGGCGCCAAACGGGCAGATTCCGTTGCAGATTTTCTCGTGAATTCCTGCCCCATACACCGGGGAACAGCCGCCCCCGTCAAGGTGGCCGGCCAAAATCCCTGTTCAGGGTTACTTTCGGCGCGATTTTACCGCCTGCGCAGCTGGTCCAGCACGTCGGACGAGGCAAACCCGTCGGCGGGGACCCCGATCGAGGCCTGGAAACTGCGCAGGGCTTCCCTCGTCTGGCCACCGAACTGGCCGTCGGGGGTGCCCTTGTAGAAGCCGCGCTGGGCCAAAAGCTGCTGGAGTTCCAGCCGTTCGGTGCGCGACAGCTCCCGTTCCTGCCGCGGCCAGGGCTGCACGAAGGGCTGCCCGCCGCGCAGGCGATCGGCGAAATGGCCGATCGCGAGCGCATAGGCCTCGGCCGGATTGTATTTCATGATGACGCGGTAATTCTGGAGCATCAGGAAGCCGGGGCCTTGCGCGCCCGCCGGCGCGAGCAGATAGGCTTTTTCCGCCGGATGCGGGAACGGCTGGTTATTCGGACGCTTGAGCCCAAGCTTCTCCCACTGCGCCATCGTCATCGCCTTGGCGCGATCGGCTAGCATGTAGTTGAAGTCCTTGGGCACCACGACCTCGTAGCCCCAGGACTGGCCGGCCTGCCAGCCGTCCTTCTTCAGATTGTTGGCGGTGGAGGCGATCAAATCGGTGGGATTGTCGACGACGTCGCGGCGGCCGTCACCGTCGCCGTCGACGGCAAAGCGTTTGAACGCGGTCGGCATGAACTGGGTCGGGCCGAAGGCGCCGGCCCAGGAGCCGCGCATCTGTTCAGGCCTGAGATCGCCGCGATTGAGGATCTCCAGCGCTGAGAGGAATTCGTCCTTGAAATAGGCCTGGCGGCGGCCGATGCAGGCGAGCGTCGCGGTCGATTGCAGCACGCTGCGGTCGCCCATCTGCGTCGAGTAATTGGACTCGATGCCCCAGATCGAGGCGATGATGTAGCGATCGACGCCAGTGGCCTTTTCCGTAGCGTCGAACTGCGCCTTGTATTTGGCGAGTACCTCGCGGCCCTTGGCGAGACGGTTGTCGTTCACGAGAATGTCGAGATAGTCCCAGATTGACTTGGTGAACTCCGGCTGCGAGTCCATCAAATCCATGATGCGCAGATCGGGCGAGAGCCCGGCCGTGAAGCGCTGGAAGTTTTCCTGGGTGATGTTGCGTCGTGCGGCATCGGGCCACATCCCCGCGACGCAATTGTTGAAGTTGCCCGCAGCCTCGCGGATCGCGGCCGCCGTCATCAGCGGATGACCGGAGGCGCCGTCCTCGCCGGTCCAGGGTAACGCGCCGCCGGAGCCGGGCGCCGGTTGCGGAGGCGTCTGAGTCTGGCCGGAGAAAATACCGCCGAACAGGTTCGACAGGCCGTTTTGCGACTGGGCGTTCACGCCGGCAGGCAGCAGCAAGGCAGCCGCAACCATCGCTCTGCTGGTCACAAATCCAGCACGTTTCGCCAGCGCTGCCACCGATTGCATCATACCTCACCTGTCCGGCCGAAAATCCGCCATCAAGAGGCCCGGTACCTGTTGCCAATAGCTTAACAAAGGTGAAATTTTAGTGGCTGATTTTTTCTTAACTCTGTGATCGCGAGGCCCCACATCCGCCTTTGTTAGCGGCTGCAAACAAGCTAGCAAGACACCATTGCTCCCTTCACGTCCTCAGGTATTCGATCAATCCCATGAAAATTCGCAAAGCCGTATTCCCCGTCGCCGGCCTCGGCACCCGTGTCCTGCCCGCCACCAAGGCGATGCCGAAGGAAATGCTGACCATCGTCGACAAGCCGCTGATCCAGTACGTCTATGACGAGGCGCGCGAAGCCGGCATCGAGCATTTCATCTTCGTCACCGGCCGCAACAAAAATGTCATCGAAGATCATTTCGACAGGATGTTCGAGCTCGACGCAACGCTCGCCGCGCGCGGCAAGAAGGCCGAGCAGGAGATCCTGGCGCAGAATCAACCGGAGGCCGGCGCCGTCAGCTTCACCCGTCAGCAGGCGCCGCTCGGCCTCGGCCACGCGGTCTGGTGCGCGCGCGACATCGTCGGCAACGAACCGTTCGCGGTCGTGCTGCCCGACGAGCTCGTGCTCAATACGACCGGCTGCCTGAAGCAGATGATCGAGACGGCTTCATCGCTCGGCGAGAAATCCAACGTCATCGCGGTCGAGGCCGTGCCTGACCATTTGACTCACCAATACGGCATCTGCGGCGTTGGCAAGCGCACCGGCAAGATGTTCGAGGTCGACGGCATGGTCGAGAAGCCGGCCAAGGGCACCGCGCCCTCCAACCTCTCGATCACCGGCCGCTACATCCTCCAGCCGGAGATCTTCAAGATCCTGGAGACCCAGGAGCGCGGCGCGGGCGGCGAGATCCAGCTGACCGACGCCATGATCGGCCTCTCCAAGTCGCAAAAGTTCTACGGCGTCGAGTTCGAGGGCGAGCGCCATGATTGCGGCTCCAAGCCCGGCTTCCTCCGCGCCAACATCGCCTACGGCCTGAAGCGGCCCGAGCTGCGCGACGGGCTCATTGCGGAGATGAAGAAGTATCTGGGGCAGTAGCTACACATTCCGCCGTCGTCCCTGCGAACGCAGGGACCCATACCGCGTGATCCATCGGGTACGTTCGGTAGGAATACCGGACGACGTGTCTTCGCCAAACCTCTCCCTGTGGTTATGGGTCCCCGCGTTCGCGGGGACGACACCGAGCCTCACGCCACCAGCGACAGCTTCGGCAGGGTCGCGACCACCGACTGGTTGCGGCCACCGGCTTTTGCCGCATAGAGCGCCTTGTCGGCGGCGGCGACCAGGATCGGCCAGTCCATGCCGGTCGTGGGAACGAGGCTCGCGATGCCGCAGGAGACCGTCGAAATCGTCCCGTCGCCGGACCAGCCCTGCACCTTGCCGCGGATCGTCTCGGCGACCTTGAAGGCGTCGGTTGCAGACGTGTTCGTCAGCAGCACGGCGAATTCCTCGCCACCATAGCGCGCCGCGCAGTCGCCGGCGCGGCTCACCGAATCGGAAATGCAGATCGCGATGCCGACCAGGACCTGGTCGCCGGCCTGGTGGCCGTAGGTATCGTTATAGGCCTTGAAGTGATCGGCATCGATCATCAGCAGCGCGACCGGCGTCTTCTGGCGCATCGCGCGCCGCCATTCCGCGTCGATCACGGAATCGAACTTGCGGCGGTTCTTCAGGCCGGTGAGCGCGTCCGTCGTCGCCATCTCCTCGAGCTTGCTTTCGGCCTCCGCGCGCCGGCCGATCTCGCGCGCGAGCACGAGCGTCGATCCCAGCACGAACAGCGCGAGCGTGAGCACCACGGCGCAGATGCGAAACGCCTCCTTCTGCCAGAGCGCGAACACCGCGGTCAGGGGTTTGCCCGCCACCACGAACAGCGGGCCGCCGTCGCCGCTGCGCACATAAAGCCGCGGCGTCGGATCGACCGGGCCCTGTCCGGAATAGGAGGTGCCGATCGGGAGATTGTCGGCCTTCCAGTTCTGGCGGTCGTTCAAATTCCTGCCGATGATGTCGAGGTCGAACGGCCGCCGCATCATGATGGTGCGGTCGCGCCTGAGCACGGTGATGGTGTCGTTGGGGTCGAGGTTCAGCCGCTCGAACAATTCGTGGAAATAGCTGAAGCGGATCGAGCCGGCGACGACCCCCATGAAGCCGCCGTCGGTGTCGCTGATGCGCCGGCTCAGCACGATCGAGTAGGCGCCGCGGAACAGCATCGGACGGCTGATGAAGAGCCCGGCTGTCGGATTGTCGCGATGAATCCTGAAATAGTCCTCGTCCGCGCGGTTCTCTGGCAGGGGATCGAGCGTGGAGGCGTCGATGGTCAGCCTGCCGTCGGCGTCGAACACCTGGATGGCGCCGAAATGCCTCGCGGTGGTCGCGTGGTCGAACAGGATGAGGTGACGGATCGTCTTGGAGACCGTGTTGATCTCCGGCAGCAGCATGTTGCTGGCGACCGCCTTCAGGGACAGGTCGTAGATCTCGATGTTGCGGCTGACGTCGGACTCGATGGTCGTCGCCAGATTCTCCAGCGTCTGGCGGGCGAGCGCCTCCTCGCCCCGGCGCATGTCGAGCATGACGTTGACGCAAATGGCGGAAAAGCCGATCACCGTCACCACGGACGAGATGATCAGCAGCTTCGCCGAAATGCGCCACGGCCGGCGGGCCGTGACGTCGCGCCATCCAGACAACATCGTTTGCTCCCGACATCAGTGGATGCGCCCGAAAGCTTGCATAGTGTTTAAACCGCGACGGCGACGCCGCGATGAGTTAAGAAACGGTTGATGCGGCTGACGGTTTTCGGCGGCCCGGCGAGCAGGCTCATTGGAGCAGATTTCGCTTTCGACGAGAGGACGACGGTGAACGACTACGACGCGTTGCGCGACTATCTGATGCGGCAGAAGCAGGCGGAATTGGTGCTGAGCTTCGAGCAGATCGAGGAGATCATCGGCGCGGCCCTGCCGCGGGCGGCGAATCGTGCCTCATGGTGGGACAGCCTGCGCAGCCCCGACATCCAGATGCCGCAGCGCGAAGCCTGCCTCGCCGCGGGTTTCAAGGCGATGCGGATGCCGGATGGCCAGAGCGTGCGGTTCACGAAGCTGAAGAAGGACGGACGCAGGCCAGGCTGAAAGTCTCGTAGGGTGGGCAAAGCGAAGCGTGCCCTCCAACCGAGACAGATCGTGGGCACGGCGCAAGTGCGCCTTTGCCCACCTACGAGACCTGACTCGTGGCGCGATCAGCTCGCAGCTTCCAGCCGCACTTCCGTCAAGAGGCGCATCGCGGCATCGGCATCCATCGGCTCGCCGAAGGCAAAGCCTTGCGCGTATTCGCAGCCCATCTGGTAGAGCTCGACCGCGTCGGAATCGGTCTCGGCGCCTTCGGCGACCACGTCCATGCCGAGATCGTGCGCGAGCGCGATGATCGACTTCAGGATCACGGGCCGCGTGCCGCGATTGGTGGTGCGCACGAACGACTGGTCGATCTTGATGGTGTCGAACGGGAAGCGCTGCAGATAGGCCAGCGACGAATGGCCGGTGCCGAAATCGTCGAGCGACAGCCCGGTGCCGAGCTCGCGGATCCGCGTCAGCATTTGGGCCGCGTGCTCCGGATTCTCCATCACCAGCGATTCCGTCAGTTCCAGCTTGAGCGTGCCGCGCGCCACCGAGGAGCGCGACAGCACGGTGCGGATGTCGTGGATCAAATCGTGGCGCAGCAATTGCCGCGAGGAGACGTTGACGGAGGCGAAGATCGGTTCGCGCGAGCGCATCGCGCGCTGCCAGATCGACAGCTGCTTGGCGGTCTGGTCGAGCACGAACATGCCGAGATCGACGATCAGGCCGGTCTCTTCCGCGATGGTGATGAATTCCGACGGCGCCATGCGCCCGAGCTTGGGATGATCCCAGCGCGCCAGCGCCTCGAAGCCGGCGATCGAGCGATCCTCCAGCCGCACGATCGGCTGGTACAGGATCGTCAGCTCCTGCCGCTCGATGGCGCGGCGCAGCTCGCTCTCCAGCGTCAGCCGGTCGGTCTTCCGCGCGCGCATCGCCGGCTTGTAGACGTCGATGCGGTCGCCGCCGATGCGCTTGGAATGATACATCGCAAGCTCGGCGTCCTTGATGATCTCGTCCGTCAATTGCGTCTGAGGATCGGACAGAGCGAGGCCGATCGAAGCCGTGAGAAAAATCTCGCGCTCGTTGAAGGCGATCGGCGCGCGGATGGTCTTGCGGATGGTCTCGGCGAAGGCGGTGATGCGGGCCGGGTCCTGCTCGGAGAGCAGGATCAGGCCGAACTGGTCGCCGGCGAGCCGTGCCAGCGTGTCCTGCGGCTTAAGGATGCGGGTGAGGCGGCGGGCCAGCGTCAGCAGGATGGAATCGCCGACCGCGATGCCGACGGAATCGTTGACCTGCTTGAAGCGGTCGAGATCGATCACCATCAAGGTCGGCCGCAGCGTCGGCATGGTCTTGGCGAAGTTCGCGACGCCGCCGAGCCGGTCCATGAACAGCTTGCGGTTGGGCAGGCCGGTGAGGTTGTCATGCACGGAATCGTGCAGCAGGCGTTCTTCGGCATTGCGAAGCTCGGTGACGTCGGTGAGGGTGCCGACGACGCGCGAGACCTCGCCATCCGAGCCGACCACCGGCCGCGCCTTCAGCGCGAACCACATGAAGTGACCGTCCGGCGTGCGCAGGCGGAAATCCTGGACGAGGCGGCCGCGGCGCTGGTCGAGCACGCTGTCGAGCGCGGCGCGGAAACGGTCCTGGTCGAGCGGATGCAGCACCTCGAGCCACGAGGCCGCGGGCCCTTCGAGCGTGCCGCGCTTGAGGCCCAGCAGCGCTTCGGTCTCGGGGCTGGTAAAAACCTTGTCGGCGGAGACGTCCCAGTCCCAGATCAGGTCGCCGGAGCCGGCCAGCGCCAGCGCGCGGCGCTCGATGTCGGAGACGACGCCCGTGGTGGCGCTGCCGCCGGCAAAGGCGTGCTGCATCACCGTGAAGCCGATCAGCATCACGATCAGCACGAGGCCGCCGAGCAGGGCAGGGCCGACGATGTCGTTGGTGACGGACCCCGCCACCGTCATGCCGGCCGCAACCACCCAGACCACCAGCAGGAACCAGGTCGGGATTAGCAGCACCGCACGGTCGAAGCCGTGGGTGGAGAGGTAGACGATCAGCGCGAAGCCGGCGAAGGCGATCAGCACCAGCGACATGCGCGCGATGCCGGAGGCCACGGCCGGATCAAACAGCGCCAGAGCGACCAGGGCCCCGAGGAAGAGGAGCCAGAGCGCCGTGATGTGCGAATAGCGCACGTGCCATCGACTGAGATTGAGATAGGCGAACAGGAACACCAGCAGCGTCGCGGCCAGGATCGCCTCGCCCGCCGCGCGCCAGATGCGCTCGGCGTTGTTCGACATGTCGAGCACCTTGCCCCAGAAGCCGAAATCGACGCCGATATAGACCAGCACCGCCCAGGCCAGCGCCGCCGCGGCCGGGAACATGATGCTGCCCTTGACCACGAACAGGATGGTCAGCACCAGCGCGAGCAAGCCGGAGATGCCGATCACGATGCCCTGATACAGCGTGAACGAGTTGACCTTGTCCTTGTAGGCTTCCGGCTCCCACAGATAGAGCTGCGGCAGCTTGTCGGTGCGCAGCTCGGCGACAAAGGTGACGACGGCGCCGGGGTCGAGCGTGATGCGGAACACGTCGGCGGTTGCGCTTTCCTGCCGCTCCGGCCGATCGCCGATCGACGGCGTGATGGTGGCGATGCGCGACAGGCCGAGGTCGGGCCAGAGCAGCCCTGAGGAGACGATGCGGTAATGCGGAGCGACGATCAGGCGGTCGAGCTGGTCGTCGGTGTTGTTGGCGAGCGCGAACACCACCCAGTTCTGACCACCCTCGCGGGCGCGCACCTCGATGCGGCGGACAATGCCGTCGGTGCCGGGCGCGGTCGAAACCTGGATACGATCGGCATCGCTGCGCTGGTGCTCGAGCACACCGGTGAGGTCGATCGCGGGCGCGTCACCGCGGACGCTGACGGCGTCGAGTGCGCGCGCCGGGGACGCGGCGACGAGAATCATGAGGCCCAGCGCTATGGGCGCGAGGCACCTGATCAGACGCAAGGTCAGTTCTCCGCGTTCGCAAACTCTTCAGTGCAGGATCGTCAGTGCAAGGCGTTTTCCGAACGGAACAAGATGGTTCGGCGCGTCGCGATAGATGCCACGAAAGCGAGGAAAATCAAAGGGTTTCCGCCTTGCCCCGTCGGCCGTTGGCCTAGACCTCCAACACAATTTTGCCAATATGTGCGGAGGTCTCCATGCGCCGGTGCGCGTCGGATGCCTTTTCCAGCGGGAAAGAGCTGTCCATCAGCGGCTTGACCCGGCCTTCGCGCAAAAGCGGCATCACTTTGGCCTCGATCGCGGCCACCATCGCCGCCTTGTCCGCATTACTACGGGGGCGCAGCGTCGAGCCGGTATGGGTCAGGCGCTTCACCATCACCTTGGCGATGTTGACGGTGACCTTGGGGCCGTTGAGGGTCGCGATCTGCACGATGCGGCCGTCGACCGCGGCGGCGTCATAGTTGCGGTCGACATACTCGCCGGCGACCATGTCGAGGATCAGGTTGACGCCCGCTTTGTTGGTCTCCGCCTTGATCACCTCGACGAAATCTTCGGTCTTGTAATTGATGGCGCGATCGGCCCCGAGCTTGAGGCAGGCATCGATCTTGTCCTGCGATCCCACGGTGACGAACACCTTCGCGCCGAACGCCTTCGCGAGCTGGATCGCCATGGTGCCGATGCCGGAGGAGCCGCCATGGATCAACAGCGTCTCGCCGGCCTTCAGGCCGCCGCGCTCGAACACATTGTGCCAGACCGTCATCAGGGTTTCCGGCAGCGCGCCGGCTTCCTTGATCGACAGGGCCGGCGGCACGCTCATCGCCTGGGCATCCTGGGCGATGCAGTACTGCGCATAACCGCCGCCGGCGACGAGCGACATCACCTTGTCGCCGATCTTGTGACGCTTGGCGTTGCTGCCGACGGCCACCACTTCGCCCGCGATCTCGAGGCCCGGCAGGTCGCTGGCGCCGGGCGGCGGCGGATAGGCGCCGGAGCGCTGCGCCACGTCGGGCCGGTTGACGCCCGCGGCCTGCACCTTCACCAAAATCTCGTCGGGGCCGGGCTGCGGCAGCGCCCGCTGTTCCGGCACCAGCACCTCCGGTCCGCCGGGCTTGGAGATGGCGACCACGGTCATTTGCGCGGGCAGCTTGTCCATGATGTGTCCTTGGGCAAAGGTAGCGGGATGGAGCGAGGCCATTGCTTAGCCAGCGCGGTCCAAGCTGGCAACCGCCTCAACTGCTTGTGACGCGAACGCAGGAGGAACGACGATGGCGACGGAAGACGACGACAAGCCGCGTAGGAAGATCAGCCATGACATCGGACAGGATCTCTCACTGTTGTCGGTGGAGGAACTGACCGAGCGTGTCGCGCTGCTCAAGACCGAGATCGTGAGGCTGGAGGAAGCCGCCACCAAAAAGCGCGCCTCGCGCGATGCGGCGGATAGTTTTTTCAAGAAGTAGCTACCCCCGTGGTCCTCATCCTGAGGGACCGCGAAGCGGTCGTCTCGAAGGATGGCCGCGAGCGAGAGCCGGGCCTTCATGGTTCGAGACGCGCGCGAAGGGCGCGCTCCTCACCATGAGGGTTTACTTTCGGCCTCCGCCGCAAGCGATCCATGGAGGGATCGTTCCACACCCACTCGGCCACTGACCGACATGGCTAACGAACTCTCAAAAATTTAGCTCGTTTACTCCCGATTAAGCTTTCGGGTTTATGACTGGAACTGTCCTCGTTTGGACACCGAGTGGCTCCTGTCCACTCTGTTTGACGCCTCCCTGTTATCAACTTTCAAAGCCGCCGGTCTCCGGCGGCTCTTTTTTTGCGTCATCTCCCCGCTCTTGCGTCTAGCCCCGGTTGAATTCCGAGGAATGACCCGCGGAAACCATATCCGTGCTTGTCGCTGGACTCCGCGCTCCCGGCGCGCAATGATTTGTTCATCATAAGCCGGCGCCAAAGCCGGACAGTCAAACAGTTGCGTAAGAGGCGTTAACCATGGAACGTTTGCAAGCCGACGGCGCTCTCGTTCAACTCAGCGAGCGGTTCACCAATTCCGCGGCGTTCGGCACCTTGTTCCGCGAGGGCATGGATCTCGTCGAAGAGACCGCCGCCTATCTCGACGGCGCCGGCCGTACCGAGGCCAAGGCGCTCGACCGCGCGGTCAGCCTGACCTATGCGACCGAGAGCATGCGCCTCACCACGCGCCTGATGCAGCTCGCCTCGTGGCTGCTGCTGCACCGCGCGGTGAAGGAAGGTGAGATGACGCTGGTCCAGGCCAACCGCGAGAAGACCAAGGTCAAGCTCTCCGCCGCCGATCCCGGCCCCAATGACTCCATCGAGAAGCTGCCCTCGCAGCTCCAGGACCTGATCCATCGCTCGATGAGCCTTCAGACCCGCGTTCGCCGCCTCGACACCACGATCCACACCCCGCCGGCCGAGCTGCCCGCGATCGGCAATCCGCTGGTGCCGCACCTCAACGCGCTGAAGGCCGCGTTCGAGCGGTAGGCTCACAGGTGCCGTAGGAGCACGCTCTCGTAGGGTGGGCAAAGGCGCAAAGCGCCGTGCCCACCATCTCTCGCTCGAGGATCACGACAACGGTTTCGTGGGCACGCTTGCGCTTTGCCCACCCTACGAAATCCCGGCTTTGGCTGAGGACCTGCCCCACAAACAAAAACGCCCCTGGTCTCCCAGGGGCGTTTTTCGTCTCCGGCCTCGAGGGCGGGATCAATCCTTTTTGAGAAAGCCCGAAAACTTCTTCTGGAAGCGCGAGACGCGGCCGCCGCGATCCATCAGCTGGGCGTTGCCGCCGGTCCAGGCCGGGTGCGACTTCGGGTCGATGTCGAGGTTCAGCGTGTCGCCTTCCTTGCCCCAGGTCGAGCGGGTCAGGTACTCGGTTCCGTCGGTCATCACGACCTTAATCGTATGATAATCCGGATGAATTTCGGCTTTCATGGCAATTCCTCGGCGCCCGGCGCCTTACTTGAGTGGCTATCGAATGACGGATTTGGCGGCTCTATACCCCACGGGGGCCTGCAAAACAAGCGGTGCGAGCAGGCAGAACCGGGCTTGCCCCTAAGGGACTTCCCGGATTTGCCACTACCCTTGCACCGGCCTATTGGGAGCAAACGAATTCAATGGGTCGGATCTCATGAGCGCAGTGGAACGGCTTGATGACCAGTATGTCGATCGGCCTGCAATGAACGCCGCAGAAGCCCCGTCGATCGAAGCCGAGCTGATCGAGCAGCCTGCCAAGGGCCGCGCCAAGCTGCGTCCGCTGCTGGCGCTCGCGCCCTATGTGGCCCGCTATCGCGGCCGGGCGGCGCTGGCCTTCGTCGCGCTGACGGTTGCGGCCCTGACCACGCTGCTGGTGCCGATCGCGGTGCGCAGGATGATCGATTTCGGCCTGACGCCGGAAGGCATCGCGCTGATCAACAGCTACTTCTCGGTGATGATCGCCGTGGTCGCCGTGCTCGCGCTTGCCAGTGCCGCGCGCTACTACCTCGTGATGACGATCGGCGAGCGCATCGTTGCCGATCTCCGCCGCGACGTGTTCGCCCATCTGCTCTCGCTCTCGCCTTCCTTCTTCGATTCCGCGCGCAGCGGCGAACTGGTGTCGCGGCTCACCGCCGACACCACCCAGATCAAATCCGCCGTCGGCGCCTCGGTCTCGATCGCGCTGCGCAATCTGATGATGTTCTTCGGCGCGGCTGCGATGATGGTGATCACCAGCCCGCGGCTGTCCGGTTTCGTGCTGCTCGCCATTCCCCTGATCGTGCTGCCGCTGGTCGCCTTCGGGCGCTGGGTGCGACGGCTGTCGCGCAACGCGCAGGACACGCTGGCCGATGCCTCCGCCTATGCCGGTGAGCTGGTCGGCGCGATCCGCACCGTGCAGGCCTATACCAGCGAAGGGCTCGCCGAGAAGCGCTTTGGCGGCGAGGTCGAGCAGGCCTATGAGGCGGCGCGCACGTCCACGCAGGCCCGCGCGGTGCTCACCGCCATCATCATCTTCATCGTGTTCGCCAGCGTGGTCGCGATCCTCTGGATCGGCTCGCATGACGTCCTGATCGGCACGATTTCGCCGGGCCGGCTCGGCCAGTTCGTGCTCTACGCGGCCTTTGCCGCGGCGGGCCTCGGCCAGCTCAGCGAGGTCTGGGGCGAGGTCTCGGCGGCCTCGGGCGCGGCCGAGCGCCTGTTCGAGATCCTGCACGTGCAGCCGGAGATCAAGGCGCCCGCCTCGCCGCGCGCGCTGCCGGTGCCGGCGCGCGGCGAGGTCGGCTTCGATCGCGTCAGCTTCGCCTATCCCGCGCGGCCCGACGTCAAGGTGCTCGATGCGGTGTCGTTCACCGTGCGCCCCGGCGAGAAGGTCGCGATCGTCGGCCCGTCCGGCGCCGGCAAGAGCACCATCTTTCACCTGCTGCTGCGCTTCTACGATCCGCGAGGCGGCGCAATCTCGCTCGACGGCGTGCCGGTCAAGTCCGCCGACCCGCGCGACTTCCGCTCCCGCATCGCTCTGGTGCCGCAGGAATCCAACGTGTTCGCCGCGAGCGCCCGCGAGAACATCCGCTTCGGCCGGCCCGATGCGACCGATGCCGAGGTCGAGCGCGCCGCCGAGCTCGCGCATGCCGCCGAGTTCATCCGCCGCCTGCCCGAAGGCTTTGACACTCCGCTCGGCGAGCGTGGCGTGACGCTGTCCGGCGGCCAGCGCCAGCGTATCGCGATCGCCCGCGCCATCCTGCGCGATGCGCCGCTGCTGCTGCTCGATGAAGCCACCTCCGCGCTCGATGCCGAGAGCGAGACGCTGGTGCAGACCGCGCTCGAAGAGCTGATGCGGCACCGCACCACGCTCGTCATCGCCCACCGCCTCGCGACCGTCCTCTCCTGCGACCGCATCCTGGTGATGGACCAGGGCCAGATCGTCGAGCAAGGCACGCATGCGGAGCTGGTGGCTGCGAACGGGCTCTATGCGAGGCTGGCGAGGCTGCAGTTCGAGGGGGCGTGAGGCGCTGCGTGAAACTGAGGCGACGCCTCACCCGCAGTGTCGTCGCCCGCGCAGGCCGGCGATCCCGTACTCCGAGACAGTCGTGAGCAATCGATAGGCTGCGGCCTGCTGATGATCGACGGAAAATAGTTCGGCCAATCTGAGAGAGCGGCCTCCGGCGATTGAGGTCAAACAAAGTTCGCAACTTGAGAGGCAAGTGGTGTAACGTACGTAATGATCAAAATTGCACTGGCCGTTATCGCGCTTGCCTTGGCCAACGCGAGCTTCGCCGCCCAACCTGAGGAACGCGACCCTTCGACGGGCTTGACACATCGGGAGAAGGTCGCGGCCGAGCGTGTCGAAGACGCGAGACGAGTTGCCGCTGAACCGGCTTGGCGGCCCTGGCATACCGAGGACGCTCGGACCGGCTTTGGTCTTCCCCCACAGGCGGTTGGATCGACCCCGCCGTCCAAATAGCGTCGAGCACGACGCGCCGGCTCCCAAGATGGCCGGCTACTGTGCAAGGGGTTGTCTTCGCTGTTTTGGGGGGCCGATTTATTTGCACTTCGGCGACAGCGCCGGCACATTCGGCCACGGCCAGTTTTTCCAGCTTCCGTCCTCGCCGACGCAGGCCGATGCAGCAGGGCCGATCGTCGGATCGGGACTGCTCGTCGAAGCAGGCGCACTCGCGGTGTTCGCCGGCGCGGCGAAGCGCTGGTCGACATAGGCCGTCGACACGTATCCGGCGACGATCACGCCCAGAAAGACCGACGCCCCCTTGCCCAGATCGCTCAGCCGCATCGATCGTCTCCATCCGTTTGCCATCGCTACTCTGGCTACAACGAATAACGGACGCGAGCGGATCCCTGCGTGACAGCCGTCACGCTCGCCAAACCATCTTCAGCACCGGCCGGCCCGAGGTCGGATTCACATCGTCGCCGGCATGGGCAAAGCCGTTGCGCTCGTAGAAGCGGATGGCGCGGGCGTTGTCCTTGTTGACGAGCAGCGTGATGCCGTTCGGAGAGAGGCGCTTGGCTTCCTCGACCAGGAGCCGCGCCGCGCTCGAGCCCCAGCGATCCGGATCGACCACGAGCTGATCGAGATAGCCTTCGCCGTCGATGGTGACGAAGCCGGTCAGCGCGCCGTCCTGCTCGGCGACGACGATCGAGGCCTTCGGCACCAGGTCCTTCCTCCAGCGCTCCCGCCACCATTCGAGGCGAGCAGCGAAGTCGATCTGCGGATAGGCCTGCTGCCAGGTGCGATGCCAGAGGTCGATCGAGGCCGCTTCGTCCTCGGGTCGGTAGGGGCGGAGGTGGACGGCGCCGCTCACTACCGCTCCGTCAGCTTCAGCTCGATGCGGCGGTTGCGCTTGTAGGCCTCTTCCGTGTTGGCGGGATCGAGCGGCTGGAATTCGCCGAAGCCGGCCGCGACGAGGCGCTGGGCGGGGACGCCGAGCGAGATCAGGTACTGCACCACCGAGATGGAGCGGGCCGCGGACAGGTCCCAGTTCGACTTGAAGTTCGCACCGCTGACCGGGCGCACGTCGGTATGGCCGTCGACGCGCAGCACCCAGGGGATATCGCTCGGGATCTTCTTGTCGAGCTCGATCAGCGCAGTCGCCAATGTGTCGAGCTCGGCGCGGCCCTCGGGCAGCAGCACCGCCTGTCCGGTGTCGAAGAACACTTCGGACTGGAACACGAAGCGGTCGCCGACGATGCGGATGTCGGGGCGGTTGCCGAGGATGGCGCGCAGGCGGCCGAAGAATTCCGAGCGGTAGCGCGACAATTCCTGCACGCGCTGCGCCAGCGCCACGTTCAAACGCGAGCCGAGATCGGCGATGCGGTTCTGCGATTCCTTGTCGCGCTTCTCGCTGGCGTCGAGTGCCTCTTCCAACGCCGCCAATTGCCGGCGCAGCGCGCTGATCTGCTGGTTCAGCACCTCGATCTGGGCCAGCGCCCGCGCCGAGACGGCCTTTTCGGAATCCAGCGCCTTGCCGAGCTCGGAGGATTTGCCCTGCGCGTCGCTGCCGGCGGCGGCGAGGCCGTCATAGAGGCCCTTGATGCGGTCGCGCTCGGTCTCGGCCGAGGCAAGTCCCGCCTTCAACTGCGAGACCTGGTCGTCGAGCGTGAGCTTGCCGAGCTTCTCCAGCGAGAGCAGCTCGTTGAGCTGCGCGATCTTGGCGTTGAGCTGCTCCAGCGCCTTGTCCTTGCCGGTGACCTCCTGCGACAGGAAGAACTGCACGACCAGGAACACCGACAGCAGGAACACGATCGACAGCACCAGCGTCGACAGCGCGTCGACGAATCCGGGCCAGTAGTTGAAGGAGGTATCGCCGCGGCGGCCGCGCGCCAGAGCCATATTGCTAACCCTTCTCGGGTTGACGCGCGATGCGCTCCAGCAGGCGCCGGATCTCGCGGTTCTGCTCGCCCTGGCCGTCGGCCCATTCGCGGATCATCTGCTGCTCGGTGCGCATGTGCGAGACCAGCGCCTGGATGGCTTCGGCAAGGCTCGCCATCGCCGCGGTGGTGCCGCGGTTGGCGCTGCCTTCTTCCAGCACGGAGCGGAGCCGCTCGACCGCGGCCTGGAGCTCGCCGCTGGCAACGCCGCCGCCGCCACCGGATGCGACAGCCACTTCGCCGTGGCCATATTCGCGCACGGTGGTGGCCAGCCAGTCTTCGAGATCGGTGTAGAAGCGGTTCTGCGCCTGGCTCGATTGCAGATCGAGGAAGCCGAGGATCAGGGAGCCGGCGAGGCCGAACAGCGAGCTGGAGAACGAGATGCCCATGCCGCCGAGCGGGGCGGCGAGGCCTTCCTTCAGCGTGTCGAACAGGGCGCCGGAATCGCCGCCGACCTTGAGCCCGTCGATCACCTTGCCGACCGAGCCGACCGTCTCGATCAGGCCCCAGAAGGTGCCGAGCAGGCCGAGGAAGACCAAGAGGCCGGTCATGTAGCGGGAGATGTCGCGGGCCTCATCCAGGCGGGTCGCGATCGAATCGAGCAGATGCCGCATCGTGGTCTGGGTGATCGACATCCGCCCGGTGCGCTCGCCGCCCAGGATCATCGCCATCGGCGCCAGCAGCTTGGGGTGCCGGGCGGGGGCAAGGCCGGGATCGGCGATGCGGAAATTGTTGACCCAGGACACTTCGGGATAGAGCCGGATCACCTGGCGGAAGGCCAGGATGATGCCGATGAACAGCACGCCGCCGATCAGGGCATTGAGCCCGGGATTGGCGAAGAAGGCCTGGATGATCTGCTTGTAGAGCACCACGCCCACCAGGGTGCAGAGCACCAGGAAGACCAGCATCCGGACCAGGAAAACGCTGGGCGAGGACAGCTTGGTGAATTCGATGTCCATGGAAGAGCGGGGCGAGGCGCCAGGCGGCATGGCCGGTATCATCCGTTACGAAACTTGCTTGCGGCGCGCACTATGGCACAGCGCCAGCCCAAAAAAAGCGCCGGATGCGCCGATTTCGGGGAGAGCTTGGGGAACCCGGACCGGAAGCCGCGCTTTGATAGGCAGGTGTTTGCAAAAGCTCGCCATTCGGGGGCCGCATGAGCGTCGTTTCCACGATCATCGGGACCGCCGAACGGGTGCCGCTGCCTGATGTCGTGATCCGTGCCGCGATCCAGCGCCTGTGCTCGCGCACGGCGACGCGCCTGTCCGCGCTGGGCGCGGCCGACGATGCCGCCTTCGCCGGCCGGATGATGCTGCGACCGATCGCCGACGACGCGGATGCCGGGCACTGCGAGTTGCCCGCGGCGCTCCTGGCAGAGGTGCTCGGCCCCAACCGCAAATATTCGTCCTGTTTCTACAAGACCGATGCCAGCACCCTGCAGGAGGCGGAGGAGGAGGCGTTGCGCCAGACCGTCGAGCATGCCGGCCTCGCCGACGGGCAGACCATCCTGGAGCTTGGCTGCGGCTGGGGTTCGCTGTCGCTGTGGATGGCGCGGCAGTTTCCGCATGCGAAGATCACGGCGGTGTCGAACTTGGAGGTCCAGCGCGCTTATGTCGAGGAACAGGCGCAGCGGCGCGGGTTGCTCAATTTGCGTGTGGTCACCGCGGACATGAACGTGTTCGCGCCCGACGGGCAGTTCGACCGCATCGTCTCGGTCGAGATGTTCGAGCAGATGACGAACTGGCGCAAGCTGATGACGCGCGTGCGGTCATGGCTCGTGCCCGAGGGGCGCTTCTTCATGCACATCGTCACCCATCGCTCCGGCTCCCACCTGATCGACCGGGCCAATCGCGAGGACTGGATCGCGCAGCACGTCCTCACCGATGGGCTGATGCCGAGCCATCATCTCGTCAGGCAGTTCGGCGACATCTTCGCGATCGAGAAGGAATGGTGCTGGAGCGGAACGCACTATCAGCGCACCGCGAACGACTGGCTCGCCAATTTCGATGCCCATCGCGACACCATCGAAGCGGCCTTGCGCCAGGTCTATGGCGAGGAGACCGGGCTGTGGATGCGGCGCTGGCGCTGGTTCTTCCTCGCCACGTCGGGCCTGTTCGGCTACGCCGATGGAACCGAATGGGGCGTCAGCCAATATCGGATGAAGGCCGCCGGGTGATTGCGATATTCCGTCGCAGCACGCGGTAATGGAACCCGACTCACAATCCGGTGAGAGCCAAAAAGCCTTCTGACCTCAGCGCTATAGGCCGTGTGACAATGAGCCGCCTGAGGGATGCGTTGCGTCGCAGCAACTCCATTCTATCTTGACCGCATCAGCCGCGTAGAATCGCCCAGAACGGGCCGTGCGCGGCGCTTGATCAGTATCAACAACCTCGGGGCACTTACCTTCATGTCAGGACTTCGCGCGCGATCGGCATGCGTTGCAATGATGCTCGCGGCCTTGGCGCCGCTGCTCGGTGCTTGCGACGAATCGAATTCCGCCATTTCCGCCGCCCAGCCCGCCGATCCTGACGTCAGCATCGTCATCGTGAAGCCGCAGCCGCGCGCCGTGGTGCGCGAGCTGCCGGGCCGCATCGCGCCGACGCGCGTCTCCGACGTGCGGCCGCGCATCTCCGGCATCGTGGTCGAGCGCCTGTTCCGCCAGGGCAGCGAGGTCAAGGCCGGCGATCCGCTCTACCGGATCGATCCGCGTCCGTTCGAGGTCGAGGTGATGGCCAATGAGGCCGCGCTCGCCAAGTCCGAGGCTGCGCTGATGCAAGCCAAGCAGCAGGCGCACCGCATCGCCACGCTGACCAACCAGCGCGCCGCGCCCGAAGCCGAGAACGAAAAGGCGATCGCGGCCGAGCGCCAGGCCCATGCCGAGGTCGAGGGACGCAAGGCCGATCTCGCGCGCGCCAAGCTCAATCTCGACTATGCCACCGTGCGTGCGCCGATCGACGGCGTCGTCGGTGCAGCCCTGGTCAGCGAGGGCGCGCTCGCGGTGCAGAACGAGACCAACCTCGCCACCATCCAGCAGCTCGATCCGATCTATGCCGACTTCACCCAATCGGTAACCGAGCTCAACCAGCTCCGCCGCGCCTTCGAGAGCGGCGACCTCGAGCGCATCGCCTCCGATGCCGCCAAGGTGCGTCTCGTGCTCGACGACAACACCATCTATTCGCTCGACGGCAAGCTGTTGTTCTCCGACGCCAAGGTCGACGCCCATACCGGCCAGGTGACCTTGCGCGGCGAATTCCCCAATCCCAAGCGCGAGCTGCTGCCCGGCATGTATGTCCGCGTCCGCATCGACCAGGGCCTCGATAGCGACGCGATCGCGGTGCCGCAGCAGGCAGTCCAGCGCAATGGCGGCGGCGGCAGCGAGGTGTTCGTCGTCAAGGACGACAACCACATCGCGGTGCAGCCGGTGCGCACGGGTTCGGTGCAGGACGGCCTCTGGTTCGTCACCGAGGGCCTGAAGGCCGGTGACAAGGTCGTGGTCGAAGGGTTCCAGAAGTTCGCGGCCGGCGACAAGGTCAAGCCGCAATCCTGGTCGGAAGCGGACGCCACCGCGGACAACCGGCACGCCCAGAAGCTGACGCGGTAACGCGCCATGCCGAGTTTTTTCATCGACAGGCCGATCTTCGCCTGGGTGGTCGCACTGTTCATCTGCTTGATCGGCGCGATTGCGGTGCCGCTGCTGCCGATCGCGCAATATCCGATCATCGCGCCGCCCTCGATCTCGATCTCCACCAGCTATCCCGGCGCCTCGCCCGAGAACCTCTACAACAGCGTCACGCGTCTGATCGAGGAGGAGCTCAACGGCGCCTCCGGCATCCTCAATTTCGAATCGACCAGCGACTCGCTCGGCCAGGTCGAGATCATCGCCAATTTCCAGCCGGGCACCGATACCAGCGCGGCCTCCGTCGAGGTGCAGAACCGCATCAAGCGCGTCGAGGCGCGCCTGCCGCGCGCGGTGATCCAGCAGGGCATTTTGATCGAGGAAGCCTCGAGCGCCGTGCTCCAGATCATCACGCTGAACTCGACCGACGGCAGCCTGGACGAAGTCGGCCTCGGCGACTTCATGATCCGCAACGTGCTCGGCGAGATCCGCCGCATTCCAGGCGTCGGCCGCGCCACACTCTATTCGACCGAGCGCAGCTTGCGCGTCTGGGTCGATCCGGCCAAGCTGGTCGGCTATGGTCTGACCGCCGACGACGTCAACAAGGCGATCGCCGC
The DNA here is from genome assembly GCF_027594865.1 of Bradyrhizobium xenonodulans. Lineage (NCBI taxonomy): Bacteria > Pseudomonadati > Pseudomonadota > Alphaproteobacteria > Hyphomicrobiales > Nitrobacteraceae > Bradyrhizobium > Bradyrhizobium xenonodulans. The sequence continues at coordinate 7,509,951 of NZ_CP089391.1, read as the reverse complement.
GCAGAACGCGCAGGTCGCTTCGGGCAGCATCGGCGCCGAGCCGTCGACGTCGAGCCAGCGCACCTCCTCGCTGGTGCTGGTCAAGGGCCAGCTCTCCTCGCCGGACGAATTCGGTGCCATCATCCTGCGTGCCAACGCGGATGGTTCGACCGTGCGTCTGCGCGACGTCGCACGCATCGAGGTCGGCGGCCTCAGCTACCAGTTCAACACCCGCCTGAACGGCAAGCCGACCGCCGGTCTCTCGGTGCTGATGTCGCCGACCGGCAATGCGCTGGCGACCGCGAGCGCGGTCGAGGAGAAGATGAAGGAGCTGTCGCGCTTCTTCCCGGCCAACATCTCCTACGAGATCCCCTACAACATCACGCCCGTGGTCGAAGCCTCGATCAAGAAGGTGCTGTCGACGCTGGTGGAAGCCATTGTCCTGGTGTTCGTGGTGATGTTCCTGTTCCTCCAGAACATCCGTTACACCATCATCCCGACCATCGTGGTGCCGGTGGCGCTGCTGGGCGCCTGCACCGTCCTGCTGCTCGCCGGCTACTCCATCAACATGCTCTCGATGTTCGGCATGGTGCTCGCGGTCGGCATCCTCGTCGACGACGCCATCGTCGTGGTCGAGAACGTCGAACGCATCATGGCCGAGGAAGGCCTGTCGCCGAAGGAGGCGACGCGGAAAGCGATGTCGCAGATCACCAGCGCCATCATCGGCATCACGCTGGTGCTGATGGCGGTGTTCGTGCCGATGGCGTTCTTCCCGGGCTCGGTCGGCATCATCTACCGCCAGTTCTCGGTGACCATGGTCGCCGCAATCGGCTTCTCCGCCTTCCTCGCGCTGTCGCTGACGCCGGCGCTGTGCGCGACCTTGCTCAAGCCCGTCACGGCCGGCCACGGCCATGCGAAGCGGGGCGTGTTCGGCTGGTTCAACCGCATGCTCGAGGGCGGCAAGGAGGGCTATTCCCGCACCGTCGGCTTCTCGCTGAAGCGCACCGGCCGCCTGATGCTGGTCTATGCGGCGCTGCTGGTTGGCCTGTCCTGGGGCTTCGTTAGCCTGCCCGGCGGCTTCCTGCCCGTCGACGACCAGGGCTTCGTCACCACCGACGTGCAGACGCCGTCGGATTCGTCCTACCCTCGCACCGAGGCCGTGATCGAGAAGGTCGAGAAGTATCTCGCCGAACGCCCCGGCGTGAAGGATGTCACCTTCCTCACCGGCTTCAGCTTCTCCGGGCAGGGCATGAACACCGCGCAGGCCTTCATCACCTTGAAGGACTGGTCGGAGCGCGGGCCGAAGGACGCCGCCTCCGCGATCGTCGCCGACATCAACCGCGATCTGGGATCGTCGATCCGCGACGCAAAAATCTCCGCGCTGCAGCCGCCGCCGATCGACAATCTCGGCAACTCCTCGGGTTTCTCGTTCCGCCTCCAGGACCGCGGTCAGAAGGGCTATCAGCAATTGATGCGCGCCGCCGATCAACTGATTGCCGAGGCCAATGCCAGCCCCGTGCTCCAGAAGGTCTATATCGAAGGCCTGCCCGAGGCGGGCGTGGTCAACCTGATGATCGACCGCGAGAAGGCCGGCGCTTTCGGCGTCACCTTCGAGGACATCAACAACACGATTTCGACCAATCTCGGCTCGAACTACATCAACGACTTTCCGAACCGCGGCCGCATGCAGCGCGTCGTGGTGCAGGCCGACGCCCGCGACCGCATGCGGACCGAGGACATCCTCAACTACAACGTCAAGAACAGCCGCGGCCAGCTGGTGCCGTTCTCCTCCTTCGCCACGGTCGAGTGGGCGCGCGGCCCGACGCAGATCGCCGGCTTCAACTATTATCCGGCGGTGCGCATCTCCGGCGAAGCCAAGCCCGGCTTCACCTCGGGCGATGCCATCGCCGAGATGGAGCGGCTTGCAGGCCGCTTGCCGCGCGGCTTCGGCTATGAATGGACCGGCCAGTCGCTCCAGGAGAAGCTCTCTGGCTCGCAGGCCCCGTTCCTGCTGGCACTCTCGGTGTTCGTGGTGTTCCTGTGTCTCGCTGCGCTCTACGAGAGCTGGACCATTCCGCTCGCGGTGCTGCTCACCGTGCCGCTCGGTATCGTCGGCGCGGTGGTCGCGGCGATGCTGCGCGGCCTGCCCAACGACGTCTATTTCACCGTCGGCCTGATCACCATCATTGGCCTCGCCGCCAAGGACGCGATCCTGATCATCGAGTTCGCCAAGGACCTGCGCAAGGAAGGCAAGCCGCTGGTGGATGCCACCATCGAGGCCTGCCGCCTGCGCTTCCGCCCGATCCTGATGACCGGCCTCGCCTTCATCTGCGGCGTGCTGCCGATGGCCATCGCCCACGGCGCCGGCGGCGCCAGCCAGCAATCGCTCGGCAGCGTGGTGATGGGTGGCATGATCGCGGTGGTGATCCTGGCGCTCCTGATGGTGCCGGTGTTCTTCGTCTCGGTGCAGCGCGTGCTGGCGGGGGATCGGGAGCCGAAGGTGGCGAAGGACGGCGAGGCGTACGGACCGCCGGCGCCGGCAAGGGGCGGCCACTGATCGCCGGATCGGTTCTGATTGCTTCAGAACTGGACGCGCGACGTCGAACGGCCGTTCGCTTGCTTTCTCGGAGGCGTCAATCCAGACTGCATCCCTGGATTGAACGAATATGTATTCACGTCACATCGTGAATGCACATACCGCCCGCCGATTGAGAGCATGTGATGCGTCCGACCGACATTGCGATCTCCAACTATCGCTCCATCCGGCGGCTCTCCATTCCCATCCACCCCCTGTCCGTGTTTGTGGGCGAGAATGGTGTCGGCAAATCCAATCTCTACAAGTCCTTGTCGCTGTTGCGCGACGCGGCGACCGGGCGGATCACTCGCACGATCGCCGACGAAGGCGGATTGAATTCGGTCTGCTGGTCCGGCATCCGCAAGCGCGGCGAGGATGGGCGACTGCGGCTGTCAGCCAGATTCGACCGGATCAAATATTCCATTGAGCTCGGATTTCCCGGCCCGCTCGAGGCGGCGTTTTCCGGCGAGCCGATGATCAAGACCGAAAGTATCGAGACGACGGAGGGCAAGCGAACGGTTCAGCTGATGGAGCGGAAAAATTCGCTCGTCAGCGTCCGCGGCGACAGCGGCGCATGGAGCAGCCACAAGGATGCGGTGCTGCCGTCCGAGACGGCGCTTGCGGGTTTTTCCGATGGCAAGCAATGCCCCGAAATCGATTTGATCAGAAACGCCATGCTGGGCTGGCGATTCTATCACGACTTTCGCACCGATCCGGCGTCACCGATACGAAAGCCCTGCCTGGCGATCACGACGCCCTCGCTCAGCGCCGATGGAAGCGATTTGGCTGCGGCCCTGGCGACACTTTATACCATTCGGCAAGACGCCACCGACCTGCAGGACGCGATCCAGGATGCATTCCCGGGTGCTGAGCTGCGCGCATGGGAAGAGGGGGGCCTGTGCGAGTTTGATCTGCAATTGCAGGAGATGCCGCGGCCGTTCAGGGCTCATGAACTATCCGACGGGACGCTGAAATACATCTGCCTTCTCGCGGTGTTCATGGGCTATCGGCTTCCGCCGTTCATCGCGCTGAACGAACCCGAGGCCAGCCTGCATCCGTCCCTGCTGGCACCATTGGCCCGGCTCATCGCCAAGGCATCAAGCCGCGCCGACATCTGGATCGTCACCCATTCGGAACAGCTGATGGAGGCCTTGCGAAGCGAGAGCTCGGTCCCGCTTCGCCGGGTGATCAAGTCGAAAGGCGCCACGACGATCGAGGGCCTGACCATCGGCGGTGAATATCGCGAAGACGAGTCGGAGGATGAAGACTCTTAGTCGTTGCAGATCGAGCCGCCGTGCTGCCGCCCTTACCTCCGCAAAATCTTCACCAGCTCCCCGTGCACGTATTCGTTCCCGCACACCACGTGCCCGGTCACCAGCGCATCCCCCGGCGTAGCGATATCGCTCACCGTGCCGCCGGCTTCGCGCACCATCAGCATACCGGCGGCGATGTCCCAGGATTGCAGGTTGCGCTCCCAGTAGCCGTCGAGGCGGCCGGCGGCGACGAAGGCGAGGTCGAGGGAGGCGGCGCCGAAGCGGCGCAGGCCGGCGACGCGGTCCTGGATCGCGGTCATCTCGCGGCGGAATTCCTCGTGGTCGCCGCGGCCGATATGGGGCAGGCCGCAGGCCACCACGCATTCGTTGAGCTGGCGGCGGCCGGCCACCCGCAGGCGCTGGTCGTTGAGGAAGGCGCCCTTGCCGCGCTCAGCGATATAGAGCTCATCATTGGCGGGATTGTAGATCACGCCCGCAATGATCGTGCCCTCACGGACGAGGCCGATCGAGATCGCGAATTGCGGGATGCCGTGCAGGAAGTTGGTGGTGCCGTCGAGCGGATCGACGATCCAGGTGTGACTCTTGTCGCTGCCCTCACGGGTGCCGCCTTCCTCGCCGATGAAGCCGTAGCCGGGCCGGGCCTTGGCGAGGTCCTGATAGACGATCTCCTCGGCGCGCTTGTCGGCGAGCGAGACGAAATTGGCCGGCCCTTTCAGCGAGACCTGCAGATGCTCGATCTCGCCGAGATCGCGCTTGAGGCTGCGGCCGGCGCGGCGCGCGGCCTTGACCATGACGTTGATAGTTGCGGAATACAGCATGAGCTCTGGTCTTGATCGGGGGAAATGGCGCGAAATCGCGCCTGTTTGAAGGATTGGGTGCCCTGCGGGAGCCTTCAGGTCAAGTCATTTGGTCCCGAGCCATTTCCTGGCTGCGGCCTCTGCCTTTGACCGGTCCTCGGCCGGCAGATCGGACAATTGCTTGTCGAGCTCCGGATCGCCCTTGCCGGCGGTCTTGGCCACCAGGTGCCATTTGAAGCCCTCGACCTTGTCCACGGACGTGCCCATGCCGTTGATCAGCACCCAGGCCAGCCGGTTCTGCGCGATCGCACTGCCCTGGCGGGAGGCCTTGCGGAGCAACGCGACGGCGGCCGGCTGGTTCTTCGGCGTGCCGGTGCCGTTGAACATGGCGATGGCGTATTCGACTTCGGCATCGACATTGTCCGCCAGCGACGCGGCCTGGAGCAGACGCACCGCGCGTTCGGCGTCCTTCGGTACGCCGGTTCCTTCCTTGTAGAAGGTCGCGAGCGCGTATTGCGCTTCGGGCAGGCCGGCGTCGGCGGCCTGGCGCAGCAGCTCGGCGGAGCGCTTGACGTCCTGCGGCAGGGTCTGGCCGTCGAGATACAGCAGAGCGAGGTTATAGGCGGCCTTGGGCTCGCCGAGCTTGGCGGAGGAGGCCATCAGCTTGACCGCCTCGCCCTTGTCCACCGGGCCGCCGCGGCCGGACATCCGCAGCATGGCCAGCGCGAACATCGCCTCGCGATCGCCGGCATCGGAGGCGCGCTTGTACCAGTCGAGCGCCTTGGCGTAGTCGCGGCGGATGCCCATGGCGTTGGAATAGAGCTCGCCGAGCATGGTCATCGCCTTGGGATCGCCGGTCGCGGCACGCGCCGTGGCGAGATCGAACGCGGTCTTGTACTGGCCGCGCTGGTAGGCGCCGAACACCAGATCGACACCGGGCGTATCGGCCGCCGGCGCGGGGATCACCGTCGCGGGCAGCGCCGGCTTGGGGGAGGGCGACGGTTTTGGCGCCGGCGCGGCCTCCTTCTTTTTCGCGGGTGGAGGCGGCTTGGGCTTCTGCTTCTCGGCCGAAGGGCTCGGGATCGTCGCCGGCGGCGTAATCTGGAGCTGCGCGGCCGCGGGCGCCGTCAGCAGCAGCGTGGCCAAAATGGTGATGCGCGGGAGCTTCATGTCGGGCGCTAGCCGTGCTCGCTGTCCGCAGGATCTTGGTCCCCAGGATCTTGGCCCTCAGGATCTTGGCCTGGAGGCGCAGCCGCAAAGGCCTTCTTGATCGCGGCGTCGGCCTCGATCAGCGCGGCCTTCGGTCCACGCGGATCGGCCCAGATGAACTCGCCGACCAGCACGAAATCGGCGCCGCTGGCGGCGAAGTCGTAGGCCTCGTCCAGCGACGTCGCATAGCCGACGCAGGGCGGCTCGAACAGTTCGGCCCACCAGTCCAGCCGCTCGGCAATCGCCTGGGACGATGGGCGCTGGCCCTTCGCGTCAGGCTCGCCGAACAGCAAATAGTCCGCGCCCAGCTCGCCCGCATCCATGGAATGGTGTCGCGTCGTCAGCCCGCCGACGCCGGCGATGCGATCGGGCTTGAGCGATGGCAGCGCCTCTTTCAGCGCGGCGATGCCGGGCAAATGCGCGCCGTCGGCGCCGCCGCGTGCGACGAGCTCAGGATAGCCGTCGACGAGCAGCGCGGCGCCCGCCTTCTGCACCGGCGGTGCGAAGGCCTTGATGCGCGTGATCATGGTGCGCTGGTCGGTCTCCTTCAGCCGCAGCAGCACGGCTGCAACATCGGCGGCGGCAAGCAGGCCGGGCAGCTCGGCTTGAAGCGCAGCGGGATCATCGACGACAGGCGTCGCGAGATAGAGACGCGGCGCCGGGCGCGGCGGAGGCGGTTTGTTCGACAAGATCTAGGCTGCCTTCTTTTCCAGGCTGCTTTGCCATTCGCCCTTGGAGGCGAGACCGTTCATGCGGGCGCGATGGCTGAACGCGCTTTGGCCGGCAGCGACATTCTCGGCCTTGCCGGACCAGGCCTTCTGCGGCGCGGCCTGAAGCGCGCGGCCATAGGAGAAGGTGAGGCCCCAGGGCAGCGGGCCGAGCTTGTGCATGGCGTTGAGATGCGCGGTTGCCTCCTCGTCCGACTGGCCGCCGGAGAGGAAGGCGATGCCCGGCACCGCCGCCGGCACGCAGGCCTTCAGCAGCCGGATCGTTTTCTCCGCGACTTTCTCGACGGAGGCCTGCGTCGGTGACTTCTTGCCTGAGATCGCCATGTTCGGTTTCAGCACCATGCCTTCGAGCGCGACGCGCTGCACGCGCAATTCCTGGAATGTCTTGTTGAGCACGCGCTGCGTGACCTCATAGCAGCGGTCGATGTCGTGGTCGCCGTCCATCAGCACTTCCGGCTCGACGATCGGCACGATCTGCGCGGCCTGGCACAGCGCGGCGTAACGCGCCAGCGCGTGGGCATTGACGCCGATCGCGGTCATCGAGGGAATGCCGCTGCCGATGTCGATCACCGCGCGCCATTTGGCGAAACGCGCGCCGCGCTCGTAATATTTCTTCAGCCGCTCGGCGAGCTTGTCGAGCCCGACGGTCACGAGTTCACCCGGGCACATCGGCAGGGCTTGGGTGCCCTCGTCGACCTTGATGCCGGGAATGGCGCCGCTGCTCTCGATCAGCTTGACCAGCGGCGTGCCGTCCTTCGCATCCTGCCAGATCGTCTCGTCGTAGAGGATCACGCCGGAAATATACTGGCTCATGGCCTCCTTGGAGCGGAATAGCATCTCGCGATAGTCGCGGCGATTGCCTTCCGTCGATTCCACGCCGATCGCGTCGAACCGCTTCTTGATGGTGCCGGAGGATTCGTCGGCGGCAAGGATGCCCTTGCCTGACACGACCATGGCGGTCGCGATCCTGTTGAGCTCAGTCAGATTCATCGAGAGGTCCTCCCAAAACGATTCTGCCCTTGCCTGTGAAAATAGACCGTTCTCGGGCAATTGCCGAGTTAACGTTCGTCGCAGGGTAAAGGGGTTCTCTGTCATTCCGGGATGCGCCGAACGGCGCAGGCCCGGAATCCATAACCCCAGGCCGTGGTTATGGATTCCGGGCCCACGCCTCGCGTGTCCCGGAATGACGGGAGGGTGTGTCCGGAGGCCCTACGCCACCGCGCGATCGCTACGCGACGCGGGGATCCAGCTCGCCCTTGGCGTAGCGCTTGGCCATCTCGGCGGTGGTCAGGACCTTCTTGATCTTGGAGGCCTGCCCTGCCGTGTTGAATTCCTGGAGCCGCTGCTTGCACAGCTTGGTCATCGCTTCCATCGCGGGCTTCAGGTACTTGCGCGGGTCGAACTCCTCCGGGTGCTCCTTGAACACCTTGCGGATCTGGCCGGTCATGGCCATGCGGTTGTCGGTGTCGATGTTGATCTTGCGCACGCCGTTCTTGATGCCGCGCTGGATTTCGGCCACCGGCACGCCCCAGGTCGGCTTCATCTTGCCGCCGAACTCGTTGATGATGTCCTGGAGGTCCTGCGGCACTGACGAGGAGCCGTGCATCACGAGATGCGTGTTCGGCAGCTTGCGGTGGATCTCCTCGATCACCTTCATGGCGAGGATGTCGCCGTCCGGCTTGCGGGTGAACTTGTAGGCGCCATGCGAGGTGCCCATCGCGATCGCGAGCGCGTCGACCTTGGTCTCCTGGACGAACTTCACGGCCTCGTCCGGATTGGTCAGCAGCTGGTCGTGGCTCAGCTTGCCTTCGGCGCCGTGGCCGTCTTCCTTGTCGCCCATGCCGGTCTCGAGCGAGCCGAGCACGCCGAGCTCACCCTCGACCGAGATGCCGCCGAGATGGGCCATGTCGGTGACGGTCTTGGTGACACCGACATTGTAGGTCCAGTCGGCCGGGCTCTTGCCGTCGGCCTTGAGCGAGCCGTCCATCATCACCGAGGTGAAGCCGGCCTGGATCGCGGTCATGCAGGTCGCGGCCTCGTTGCCGTGGTCGAGATGCACGCAGACCGGGATGTGCGGATAGATTTCGGTGACCGCGTCCATCATGTGCTTGAGCATGATGTCGTTGGCGTAGGAGCGCGCGCCGCGCGAGGCCTGGATGATGACCGGCGCGTCGACCGTATTGGCCGCGTCCATGATCGCCAGCGCCTGCTCCATGTTGTTGATGTTGAAGGCCGGTACGCCGTAATCGTTCTCAGCCGCATGGTCGAGCAATTGACGCAACGTGATCCGAGCCATGTGTCTTTCTCTCCGTTTGGGCCTAGGGCCGCTTGCTTATTGCCGACGAATTACTTGGTGCGCAGAACTTCGACGCCGGGCAGGGGCTTGCCTTCCATCCATTCAAGAAATGCGCCACCGGCGGTCGAAACATAGGTGAATTGCCCGGCCACATGGGCCTGGTTGAGGGCCGCAACGGTGTCGCCGCCGCCCGCGATCGAGATCAGCTTCTTGGCCTTGGTGCGCTCGGCGGCATGCTTGGCGGCTGCCATCGTGCCGCGGTCGAACGGCTGCATCTCGAAGGCGCCGAGGGGGCCGTTCCAGACCAGCGTGGCCGCGTCATCAATCGCGGCGTGGACACGCGCGATCGACTGCGGACCGACGTCGAGGATCATGCCGTCGGCCGGGATCGCGTCGAGCCCATAGGCATGCGAGGGCGCGTTGGCCGCGAAATGATAGGCGACCGTGGCGTCGACCGGGAGGATGATCGCGCAATTGGCGGCTTCCGCCTTCTCCATGATGCGCAGCGCCGTCGGTGCGAGATCCTTCTCGGCCAGCGACTTGCCGACCGCGACGCCCTGGGCGTGCAGGAAGGTGTTGGCCATGCCGCCGCCGATGACGAGCGCATCGACCTTGCTCACGAGATTTTCGAGCAGGTCGATCTTGGTCGAGACCTTGGCGCCGCCGATGATGGCGATGACAGGCTTGGTCGGCGAACCCAGCGCCTTCTCCAGCGCATCGAGCTCGGCCTGCATGGTGCGGCCGGCATAGGCCGGCAGCTTGTGGCCGAGACCTTCGGTCGTGGCGTGGGCGCGGTGCGCGGCCGAGAACGCGTCGTTGACCCAGATGTCGCCGAGCTTTGCCAATTCCGCGACGAAGGTCGGATCGTTCTTTTCTTCCTCTTTGTGGAAGCGGGTGTTTTCCAGGCAGAGGATGTCGCCATCCTTGAGTGCAGCCACGGCCTTGGCCGCGGGCTCGCCGATGCAATCCTCGGCGAAGGCGACGGGCTTCTTCACGACCTTCGACAGCGCCTCGGCGACGGGCTTGAGCGAGTCCTTGGCATCGCGGCCCTTGGGACGACCGAAATGCGCGAGCAGGATGACCTTGCCGCCCTTGTCCGAGATTTCGGTGATGGTCGGCGCGACGCGCTCGAGCCGGGTCGCGTCGCTGACGCGCCCATTGTCCATGGGCACGTTGAGATCGACGCGCAGCAGCACGCGTTTGCCCTTCACATCGACGTCGTCGAGGGTGCGGAATTTAGCCATGTCCTGATCACTCGTTAGCTGGCGGCGCTACGGCGCATCGCGCTCGGGTGGATTACCTTCCTGCCTGGTGGTGACCTTGCTTCCCTGGCGCATGCCGTACGCGATCAACACGACCAGCAATATGACGCCAGGGATACCGATCCAGGCAGGGAGCATGGCGCTCCCCTCAGATGACCTTCGCGATCGCAGCGGCGGTGTCCGCCATGCGGTTCGAGAAGCCCCACTCGTTGTCGTACCAGGACATCACGCGCACCAGCGTGCCGTTCTGCACCTTGGTCTGGTCCTCGTGGAAGGTCGAGGAGTGCGGATCGTGGTTGAAGTCGATCGAGACGTTCGGCGCGGTGGTGTAGCCGAGGATGCCCTTGAGCTGCTGCTCGGAGGCGCGCTTCATCGCCGCGTTGATTTCCTTGGCGTCGGTGGCGCGCTTGGCGACGATCTTGAGGTCGACCACCGAGACGTTCGGGGTCGGCACGCGGATCGCGACGCCGTCGAGCTTGCCCTTCAGCTCGGGCAGCACAAGGCCGATCGCCTTGGCGGCGCCGGTCGAGGTCGGGATCATCGACATCGCCGCCGCACGGCCGCGATAGAGATCCTTGTGCATCGTGTCGAGCGTCGGCTGGTCGCCGGTGTAGGCGTGGATCGTGGTCATGAAGCCGGTCTCGATCCCGACGAGGTCGTTCAGCACCTTGGCAACCGGCGCGAGGCAGTTGGTGGTGCAGGAGCCGTTGGAGATGACCAGGTGGTCCTTGGTCAGCGTGTCGTGGTTGACGCCGTAGACGATGGTGGCGTCGGCGCCGTCGGCGGGCGCGGAAACGAGAACGCGCTTGGCGCCGGCGGTGAGGTGCGCGGAAGCCTTGTCCTTCGAGGTGAAGATGCCGGTGCATTCCATCGCGATGTCGACGCCGAGATCCTTCCAGGGCAGCTTCGAGGGATCGCGCTCGGCGGTCACCTTGATCTTGCCGTTGCCGAGGCTGATGGAGTCGCCGTCGATGGTGACGGTGCCGGGGAAGCGGCCATGGACGCTGTCGAAGCGGAGGAGATGGGCATTGGTCTCGACCGGGCCGAGGTCGTTGATGCCGACGACCTCGATGTCCTTGCGGCCGGACTCGGCGATAGCCCGCAGGATGTTGCGGCCGATGCGGCCAAAACCGTTAATTCCAACGCGGACTGCCATGTTTCATCTCCTTATGACCGTTCAATGACGGGTTCGATAACGCCTAATCATCCCGCACAACGCGCTTTGCGCGCCTGCGAAGGTTTTTTAGGGGCGGACGCCCGGTTCGGCCGGGCGGTGCTTGATCATATGAGACGTTACGTAGACCTTTTTTTTGGCAAGCTCAACTCTCAGGAAACGCGCTTCAGCACGGCGTTAACCGCAGCCTCGGCGGTAATGCCGAAATGCTTGTAAAGATCCTTCGCAGGAGCGCTCGCGCCGAATGAATGCATGCCGATAAATTCGCCATCCTGGCCGATCACGGCATCCCAGCCCCAGCGCACTGCGGCCTCGATCGCGACCTTCACCGGCGCGTTGCCGATGATCTCGGCACGCTTGGCCTCTGGTTGCGCTAACAAAAGCTCGAGCGAAGGCACCGAGACCACCCGTGACGCGATGCCACGCTCGGCGAGCTGCTTCTGGGCGGCAACCGCGATCTCGACCTCGGAGCCGGAGGCGAACAGCGTCGCCTTGGCTTCGCCTTGGGCTGCGACCAGCTCGTAGGCGCCGGCCGCGCAGGGAACGTCGTTCGGCGCATTGGTGCGGAGCTGCGGCAGGTTCTGACGCGTCAGCGCCAGCACGGTCGGGCCGTCGATGCGGTTCAGCGCAAGCTCCCAGCATTCGGCGACCTCGATGGCGTCGCAGGGGCGGAACACGCGCATGTTCGGAATGGCTCTGAGCGCGGCGAGATGCTCGACCGGCTGGTGGGTCGGGCCGTCTTCGCCGAGACCGATGGAATCGTGCGTCATCACGTAGACGACGCCGGCGCCCATCAGCGCGGCGAGGCGCATCGCAGGACGCGCATAGTCGGTGAACACCAGGAACGTCGCGCCGTTCGGCGCGAAGCCGCCATGCAGGAAGATGCCGTTCATCGCCGCCGCCATGCCGTGCTCGCGGATGCCGTAATGGATGAAGCGGCCCTTCGGCGTCTTGGCGGAGAACGCGGTCGCCGACTTCGCCTTGTTGTTGTTGGAGCCGGTGAGGTCGGCGGAGCCCGCGAGGAATTCCATCGGCATCGCGCCGGCGATCACCTCGATCACGGCTTCCGAGGATTTGCGGGTGGCCGCAGTCATCGGCTTTTCAAGCAGCTCCTTCTTGTAGGCGCGGACCGCCTTGGCGAGCGAAGCCGGCCGCTCATGGCGCAGGCGCCGCTCGAACTCGGCGCGCTTGCGGCTGCCGAGCTCGCCGAGCCGTCCCTCCCATTCCTGCCGCGCCGCCGCGCCGCGGCTGCCGGCTGCGCGCCAGGCCTTCAACACGTCGTCAGGCACCGAGAACGGCTCGAGCGAGATGCCGAGATTTTCCTTGGCGGCCTTGAGCTCGTCGGCACCGAGCGCCTCGCCGTGGACCTTGTTGGTGCCGGCCTTGTGCGGGGCGCCGAAGCCGATGGTGGTGCGGCAGGCGATCAGCGTCGGCTTGCTGGATTTCTGCGCGCGGGTGATCGCGGCGGCGATGGCGGCCTGGTCGTGGCCGTCGATCTTCTCGGCAGCCCAGCCGCACGCCTTGAAGCGCTTCACCTGGTCGACGGAATCGGAGATCGAGGTCGGCCCGTCGATCGAGATGCCGTTGTCGTCGTAGAGCACGATCAGCTTGCCGAGCTTCCAGTGCCCGGCCATCGCGATCGCTTCCTGCGACACGCCTTCCATCAGGTCGCCGTCGGAGGCGAGCACGTAGGTGTGGTGGTCGACGATCTTCTTGCCGAACTCTGCGGCGAGCATCTTCTCGGCGAGCGCCATGCCGACCGCGGTCGAGATGCCCTGGCCGAGCGGGCCGGTGGTGGTCTCGATGCCCTTGGTGTGGAAGTTCTCGGGGTGGCCCGGGGTCAGCCCGCCGAGCTGACGGAATTGCTTGATCTGGTCCAGCGTCATGTCGGCATTGCCGGTCAGGTACAGCAGCGAATAGAGCAGCATCGAGCCGTGGCCGGCCGAGAGCACGAAGCGGTCGCGGTCGGGCCAGTCGGTGGCAGTGGCGTCGAATTTCAGGAATTGCGTGAACAGCACCGTCGCCATGTCGGCGGCGCCCATCGGCAGGCCGGGATGGCCCGATTTCGCCTTCTCGACAGCGTCCATCGAGAGGCCACGGATCGCGTTGGCCATGCGGGTGTGGTCGACTTGCGTCATGTCTGAAATCCGTCTGAAATGAGGCGCTTGGCGGTGGTGCGGGCCGCGTGGGAGGAGCCTGGCGGCCACGGAAGGTCGGGCTGGGATAGCACCTCGGTTCCGGGAGTCCAAGGCAATCAAACGTCGGTTTGGCCGTAAAAGTTGCTTAGCAGTGCATAGTTTCGCGGCGGCGTTGCGCTAGGCTAGCTTGCCACGTAAATTTCTGCTTCTAACCGCTTGCCGAACCGAGTCTTTTGCCGGACGGCGAGCTCCAGGGTACAGGCCACGAGACAGGCCACAGGTTCCGCCGCTGACTGCATGAACGATCGCGTATCCAACAGCTCTGCCATGACGGAGTCCTCTGCCGTCGAGATCGAGATCGCGACCCGCAGGCTCATGGCGGCGCTGGACTCGCTCGAAAGCGCGGTGGAGCGGCGGCGTGATGCCGATCGCGACGAGAACGAGCTTGCGGCGCGAATCCAGGCGCTCGGCGCGGATCGCTCGCGGCTTGCCGATGAGCTCGACGGCGCGCTGGTGAAGGCGCGCAAGCTCGAGCGCACCAATCGCGAGATCTCCGATCGGCTGGATTCCGCAATCGTCACGATACGCTCGGTGCTCGATACCGGAGAGGACGGATGAGCCACATCAACGTCACCATCAACGGCCGGCAATACCGCATGGCCTGCGAGGAGGGCCAGGAGGTGCGGCTGCTCAAGCTCGCCGAGAGCCTGGAGACACGGATTCAGTCGCTGCGCGGAAAATTCGGCGAGATCGGCGATGCGCGCCTCACCGTGATGGCGGCGCTGACCGTCTGCGACGAGCTGGTCGATGCCGGCAACCGCGTCCGCACCATGGAGCAGGAGCTGACCGAGCTGCGGGATTTCCGCAATGCCGCCGTCGAGCGCGCCCGGATGACCCAGACGGCGGTGGTGAACGCCCTGAACGCTGCCGCCGAACGGATCGAGAAGTCGACCCAGGTCCTGAACCGCACCGTCGGCAACGGCATCGCGATCGGCTGATTTCGAGCCGGCCGCCGGTTGGGCTGGCGATTCGTCAGTATCGTTGTTACATTGCGCGAGCGAGGCTGCGACGCGCGTCAGGAGCCATATATCCCCGGGGCCTTATCGATCCTTTAGGGAACTGTCCCTGGCCGGGCCCGTGGGCTCGGACATATGGTGCCCACCTACTTTCGTAGGGAACTCCGGGATCGAGTGCTTCAACGGCGTACGCGGCTTCGCACTGTTTCTTCCTTCTGGTTCGTGCCTGTCGAATTGCGTCCCCGACACGCTTGCGGTTCAATTGAGGCTCGGTGTCATGCCCCGGCTTGACCGGGGCATCCAGTACGCCGCGGCGTTGAGGTTCTAGCACTGGCGTCTCTGGAATACTGGATCACCCGCTTTCGCGGGTGATGACGGCGGAGCAAGACTTCGCCTTCGGAGCAAGCGCATGCCGAATTCGAAAGCCGAACTCCGTGCCAAAGCCCTCGCGGCGCGCGACGCGCTGAGCGAGAAGAAGCGCATCGCCGCCGCCGCAAAGCTCGCCAAGCGTGGGCTGCCGTTCGATCTGATGCCCGGCAGCATCGTCTCCGGCTACTCGCCGATCCGCAGCGAGATCGATCCGATGCCGCTGCTGAAGAAGCTGGCGGAGGAGGGCGCAAAGCTGGCGCTGCCCTGCGTCACCGCGCGCGGCCAGTCGCTGATCTTCCGCCTCTTCCATCCGAACGACCGCCTGATGCTCGGCCCGCTCGGCATTCCCGAGCCGTCGCCTGCGGCGGCCGAGGTCATCCCCGATATCTTGCTGACGCCGCTCGCGGCGTTCGACCGTCTCGGTCATCGCATCGGCTATGGTGCGGGGCACTATGACCACACCTTCGCGCATCTGCGGAAAGCCAAGAACATCGTCGGCATCGGGCTTGCTTTTGCAGCGCAGGAGATCAAGGCCGTTCCCGCACTATCCCACGACGTCGCGCTGGATTATGTGCTAACGGAATCGGACGTGTTCGATTTCCGGAGTTCTGAAGTTGCGCATTCTCTTCGTGGGTGATGTCGTCGGCCGTAGCGGCCGCAATGCCATCGCCGAATATCTGCCCGGCATGGTCAGGGACTGGTCGCTCGATCTCGTCGTCGTCAACGGCGAGAATTCCGCCGGCGGCTTCGGCATCACGGAAGCGATCTATCAGGAATTCCTCGACGCCGGCGCCGACGCGGTGACGCTCGGCAATCACTCCTGGGACCAGCGCGAGGCGCTCGTCTTCATCGAGCGCGCCGAGCGCCTGGTGCGTCCCGCGAACTATCCGCGCGGCACGCCCGGCCGCGGTGCGGCGCTGGTTGAGACCAAGAACGGCAAGCATGCGCTCGTCGTCAATGCTTTGGGCCGCGTCTTCATGACCCCGTTCGACGATCCCTTTGCCGCGCTCGAGCGCGAGCTCGGCGCCTGTCCGCTCGGTGTCGCCGCCGACGCCATCGTCGTCGACTTTCACTGCGAGGCGAGCAGCGAGAAGCAGGGCATCGGCTTCTTCTGTGACGGCCGCGCCAGCCTCGTCGTCGGCACGCACACCCATGTGCCGACCGCCGACCACCAGATCCTGTCAGGCGGCACCGCCTACATGACCGACGCCGGCATGACCGGCGACTACGATTCCATCATCGGCATGCAGAAGGAAGAACCGCTGCGCAGGTTCACCTCGGGGATTCCGTCGGGTCGCTTCGAGCCGGCGGCGGGGGCGGCGACGCTCAGCGGCGTGGCGGTCGAGACGGATGACGCAACGGGCCTCGCGCTACGGATCGCGCCGGTGCGTGTGGGTGGCCGGCTGGAGCCGGCGACGCCGAAGTTCTGGTTGAGCTAGCTAGCGCGGCATTGGCACCCTCCCCTGCCCTCCAGGGGAGGGTAAGAGAACCGCTACTCCGCCGTCTGCTCCCGCAGCTCCGCGACATCCTTCGCCGTCAGCTTCGAGCCCTTGGTGCCGAACCGCGCCGTGACGTAGTTCGCCACTGCCGCGATCTCGTCGTCCGTATAGGCATTGCCGAAGGCGGGCATCGACAGCGCACCATCAGGCGTGTGCCGCTTCGTCCCCGAGAGCACGATCTGCGCAACGTTGGTGGCGGCGGGGTCGTTGACGGCCCAGGTGCCGGTCAGCGTCGCCATCGGCGAGACCGGGCTTTCGCCGCTCCAGCCGTGACAGCTGGCGCAGGCGCTCGCGAACATTTTCTTGCCGCGTGCGTCGGCCGTCGCGCCGTCCTTGTGCGAGGCGGGTGCGACCGACGCTGTCGTGGCCGGCAGGTCGGGCGAGGGCTGCGGTGGCACGCTGCGCAAGTACGCAACGATGGAGCGGATGTCCTCCGGCGCGAACTGGCTAAAACTGTGGTCGACCGCTTCACCCATCGGGCCCGAGGCCGAGCCGTGGCCCGGTGCGTGGCCGAGTGACAGATACGAGATCAGATCCTCGTCGCGCCAATTGCCGAGGCCGGTGGCCTTGTCGGAGGAGATGTTGAAGGCGCGCCAGCCGGCGGTGATGGCGCCGGCGAATTTCTTGCGGTTGTCCAGCGCAAAGCCGAGATTGCGCGGCGTATGGCACTCGCCGCAATGCGCCAGCGCTTCGACGAGATACGCGCCGCGATTCCATTCCGGGCTCTTTGACGTGTCAGGCGTGAAGCGCGTGTCCGGATTGAACACGGCTGACCAGACAATCATTGCCCAGCGCTGGTTGAACGGGAACGACAGCGTGTTGTCAGGCGCCTTGGCGCGCACCGCCGGCAGGCTGAACAGATAGGCCTTCACCGCCAGCACGTCGTCGTCGGTCATGTAGGTGTAGGACGTGTACGGCATCGCCGGATAGAGCCGCGCGCCGTCACGGCGCTTGCCGTGCTGGACCGCGCCCAGAAAATCCTGGTCGCTGTAATTGCCGATGCCGGTGTCCTTGTCCGGCGTGATGTTGGTGGAATAGAGCGTGCCGAATGGCAGCTTGAAGGCGAGGCCGCCGGAATAATCCTTCTCGCCGGGCTTGGTGTGACAGACCATGCAGTCGGCGGCCTTGGCGAGATACTCGCCGCGTTCGACCAGGCTTGCCTTTTCGAGCTTGGCCGGCACGCCCGTCGGCTTGCCCGCGCGGTAATCAGCCAGTGCCACCTTGGTGCCGCCGGCGAAATCGAGCGGGCCGGGCCCGCGGATGATCCAGACGCCGAGCCCTGCTGCGACGACGGCGATCACGATGAGGCTGGTGAAGATACGCATCTTGCCGCTCATGCTTTCTTCCCCGCAGCCAGCAGTTTCCGATCGATCGGCAAGCGCCGCAGCGCCACGCCGGTTGCGGCGTAAATGGCGTTGCGCAGCGCCGGCGGTCCGGCATTGACGCCGGCCTCGCCGATGCCGCCGGGCGCTTCGCCGCTCTTGACGACGATGACCTCGACCTTCGGCGTCTCGTTGATGCGCATCATGCGGTAGTCGTGGAAGTTCGACTGCTGCACGCGGCCCTTGTCGATCGTGATCTCGCCATAGAGCGCGGCGGTGAGGCCGAAGATCAGGCCGCCCTCGATCTGCGCCTTCACCGTATCGGGGTTCACCGCGATGCCGGTGTCGACCACCGAGGTGATGCGGCGGAGCGCGATCTCGCCGATGTCGTCGATCTCGGCTTCCACCACGGTCGCGATGAAGCTTGCGAATGACGGCTGCACGCAGACGCCGCGTCCGACCCGCGGCGGCAGCTTCTGGCCCCAGCCGGATTTCTCGGCGACCTGGTTGAGCACCGCGAGCATCCGCGGGTTCTTGGTCAGCATCGACTTCCTGAATTCAATCGGGTCCTTGCCGGCCTTGCGCGCAAGCTCGTCCATGGCGCATTCGACCGCGAACACGTTGTTGTTCGGGCCGACGCCGCGCCAGAAGCCGGTCGGGATCGACAGCGGCTCGGCACGGACATATTCGACGTGGAAGTTGGCGAAGTCGTAGGGCGCATCGACCGCGGCGTCGACCGCGTCGATGTCGATGCCCTTCTGGAATGCCGGCGGAAGCCAGCGCGCCAGCACGGCGGAGCCCGCGACCTTGTACTTCCAGCCCGCGACCTTGCCGTCGACCAGCGACGCCGTGATCTGGTCGCGATAGACCGGGCGGTAGACGTCGTGCTGGATGTCCTCCTCGCGCGTCCACACCACCTTCACGGGGTAGTCGACCTGCTTGGCGATCTTCACCGCGGCGATCACCATGTCCGGCTCGAGCTTGCGGCCGAAGCCGCCGCCGAGCAGGTGGTTGTTGACGATCACCTTGTCGACGGGAAGGCCGGCGGCCTTCGCCGCTTCCGACCGCACGCGCGTCATGATCTGCGTGCCGGTCCATATCTCGCAGGAGTCAGGCTTGACGTGCACCGTGGCGTTGACCGGCTCCATCGAGGCATGCGCCAGGAACGGCAGCTCGTAGGCCGCCTCGAACTTGTCGCCGCTCGCGAGTGCCTTGGCGATGTCGCCGTCGGACTTCGCGACCGCGCCGTCCTTCTCGCTGGCCTTGCGTAGATCGTCCCAGACGTCCTTGGTGGTGATCTTGGCGTTCGGTCCCTCGTTCCACTCGATCTTGAGCGCTTCGAGACCCTTCTTCGCCGCCCACATGTGATCGCCGATCACGGCGACCATGTCCTCGAGCACGACGATCTTGCGCACGCCGGGCAGTTTCACCGCGGCGCTGTCGTCGACCTTGCCGACCTTGCCGCCGAATACGGGGCAGGCGGCAACGGTGGCGAACTTCATGCCGGGCAGGATCGCGTCGATGCCGTAGACCGCCTTGCCGTTGACCTTGTCGGGCGTGTCGAGCCGCTTCAAGGGTTGGCCGATGATGACGAAGTCCTTGGGATCCTTGACCGCGACGTCCTTCGGCGGCGTCTGCCCCTGCGCGGCAAGCGCCAGCGCGCCGTAGCCGAGCTTGCGGCCGCTCGCGGCATGCGCGACCTCGCCCCTCGAGGCCGTGCAGCTTGCAGGCTCGACGCCCCATTGGCTGGCTGCGGCCTGCACCAGCATCGCGCGCGCGGTGGCGCCGGCCTTGCGCAGCGGTGTCCACCAGGCGCGGATCGAGTTGGAATTGCCGGTGACTTGCAGGCCGAAGGTCGGATTGCCGTAGAGCTTGTCGTTCGGCGGCGCGTGCTGGACCTCGACCTTGCTCCAGTCGGCGTCGAGCTCTTCGGCGAGCACGGCCGAGATCGAGGTGTAGGTGCCCTGGCCCATCTCGACCTGCGGCATCATCAGGATGGTGCGGCCGGTCGCGTCGATGCGGATGAAAGCATTGGGCGCGAACTTGCCGTCGGTCGCGTCGGGTGGCTGCACCGGCTCGTTGACGGCGGCGCGCAGCGGCAGATGGAAGGCGAGCAGGAAGCCGGTCGCGAGACCGCCGGTCAAAAGCGTGCGGCGGGAGAGGCTGTTGTGTGCGTTCATGGCGAACCTCATGACTGGCGGCCGGAGGCGGCCTGCTTGACGGCCTCGCGGATGCGCACATAGGTGCCGCAGCGGCAGATGTTGCCGGCCATCGCGGCGTCGATGTCGGCATCGTCGGGATGCGGCGTGGCCGCCAGCAGCGCGGCCGCCGACATGATCTGGCCGGACTGGCAATAGCCGCACTGGATCACTTCGAGATCGAGCCAGGCCTTCTGCACCTTCGCGCCCGCCGGCGTATTGCCGACGGCTTCGATGGTGGTGATGGCCCGATTGGCGACGGCGCTGACCGGCAGCACGCAGGAGCGCACCGCCTTGCCGTCGACATGCACGGTGCAGGCGCCGCATTGCGCGATGCCGCAGCCGAACTTGGTGCCGGTCATTCCGAGGATGTCGCGCAGCACCCACAGCAAGGGCATTTCAGCTGGCGCGTCGAACGATTTGGTTTCGCCGTTGATGGTGAGAGTTGTCGCCATATGCATCCCCTTGCTCGACGATCGCTTGCGACGATCAGGCCGGCGAATTTTCGCGCGACCATAAACATATCGATGCGAAACGATGAAGCATCGAGACAATGCATATTTGCGCGGGCGAAGCTTCTGGCCATGACGTTCACGATTTTGTGCGGCGATCGCCGCACCGGTTCTGGGCTAATTGATATGATAATCGTCATGTTTTGGCGTTTTTTCATCGCGTGCGTCATCGACCGCCGCAGATGATCGTGCGAACGCGCAAAGTCATGCGATGACGAAACTCGTGCGATTGGGAAAGTCGGGCGGCGGCACGGGCTATCGCATATGAGCTCGGCGGGGCCTGAGCGAGCGCCTCGTCCTTCGAGACGACCGCTTCGTGGTCTCCTCAGGATGAGGCTGATTGGCAGTTGTGCCTGTCGAAATTGCAGCCGCACACTCCGTCCTCATCCTGAGGGCCCGCCGGAGGCGGGCGTCTCGAAGGATGGCCGCAGGCGAGCTTCGCCACGCGAGTGAGGGCGCCGACGCCGGCAAATGCAGACTCACCCGGGTGACGGGTCCGTCCCAGCCTATGTACGATTTCGGAATAATAGCATTCTGCGCCTGTTTTGCCCGACGGGTCAAACCGCGTCGTGGCCTGCTGGCGTAAGCCGTTGATTTCCCACGCGCCGGCTACTGTGCATGGGGTTGTTTTCGAGGTTTTTGATTCAAGGGCCCGCCGGAGCGGTCGTCAGCTCTGCCGGAATCCC
This sequence comes from Bradyrhizobium xenonodulans, assembly GCF_027594865.1. Taxonomy (NCBI): domain Bacteria; kingdom Pseudomonadati; phylum Pseudomonadota; class Alphaproteobacteria; order Hyphomicrobiales; family Nitrobacteraceae; genus Bradyrhizobium; species Bradyrhizobium xenonodulans. The sequence goes on along the minus strand of NZ_CP089391.1, from coordinate 7,488,917 downwards.
ATCCGGAAGGCGCCCCAGTGCTTGCCGCGGATCACGATCGGCGAGGACAGGTCCTTCATCAGGACGAACTGCCCGCCGCCCATGTCGCGGCGATAGGTCTGGAGCAGGAACGGTTTTGTGTTCGCGGCGACCTTCTTCACCGCGCGGTCGGTGAACAGGCGGCGATTGCGGCAATTCGCGTTGTTCCAGACCGGGTCCTTGCCCTGCGGCAGGCGGTAGTTCGGATTGTGCGTCGGCAGATAGCCGCCCTTGGCCCAGGCGACGCAGAACACGATGCGGGGATCCGACTTCTGGATCGGGTCCTGGATCGCGGGCAGCAGGCGGTCGGTGAAGTCGACGTAGCTGGTGTTGTATTGCTTGGGATCGGTGCCGGGGATTTCCCGGTAGTTCTCGTCCATGAGCTGGTCGAGCGTGATCTCGCCGCGGTCGATCGCGGCCTCGAACTCGTCCGAGATCCGCTTGGCGGTCTCGACGACGGTTCGGATCAGCGGCGCATCCGATGTCTCCACGCCGCTGTCGGCGATCAGCGCGATCAGCGCTTCGGAGGTGTCGAGCAGCTTCGTCACGCGCTGATCGGCGTTCCTGAGATCGCGCGAGGACAGATCGACGCCCTTGGCGAGCTCGTTGAGCTCGCTGATGACCGTGTCGCAATGGCCGAGATTGGAGGTCGCCGCGCGCGTGACGCTGTCGATCTCCGCTTCCACGGAGGCAAAGCCCTGCTGGACCCGCGAGATGATACCGGAGATCTGCTGGGCGCCTTCGCCGGCGGTCTTTGCGCGCTGCGAGGCGTCGCTGCTCTCGCCGATCAGGCCTTCGATCTGGCCGTCGAGATCGCGCACGGTGTCGGAGATCTGATGCGTGGCCTGGCGGGTGGCTTCGGCGAGGTTCTTCACCTCGCTCGCGACCACCGCAAAACCGCGGCCGGCATTGCCGGCGCGCGCCGCCTCGATGGTGGCGTTGAGTGCGAGCAGATTGGTCTGCTTGGCGATCGCCTCGATCGAACCGGACACTTTCGCCACCTGCGCCAGCGCCGAACCGACGGCGGACAGGCGCGCCTCGATCCGCTCCACGGCCGCGACGAGCTCGGAGATGTGGCTGACCGCGGTGTCGACCGCGCCGCGCGACTGTGCGATCTCGCCGACCGCGGCCGATGTGGTCGATTGCACCGCCTGTGACGCATTGGCGATGTCGTGGTTGGCCGAGACCATGGTCTCGGCGGTCTTCTGGAGGTGATGGAACCGCTCCGACTGGTTCGCGACGCGGTTTGCCACTTCCTGGACGTTGCCGGCGATATCGGCAAGCTCGACCCCGAGGCCGCCGATGCGGTCGGCGAGCTGGTCGATCAGCCGCTCGGCGAGCGTCCGGTTGGAGCCGGTGTCCAGTACTGCAAGTTGTACGACGGACATGTCAGATGAGTCCTCCAGTCAGAGCCGTTCGCCGGCTCTCCGCGGCATTCCCATTCCAGTTTCAGCTTTAAAGGATGATTCGCGGCCGGCGTCTTGCCTGAGCGTGCACTAAGCGCAATTTGCGGCTTAGTTCTTTGGTATGGGCGCGATCTTGTCGAAGATCGCCGCACACTTTTTCGGACCATGCTCTAGAGCTTGTAAGCCGTCCTGAATCCGCCCCAGTGCCGGCCCTGCACGCGGATCGGAACGTCGATCTCGCGCATCATGACCGTGTTGCCATTACCCATGTCGCGCGCATAGCTCTGGACCAGGTACGAGCGCAGGTTGCGTGCGGCCGCCAACCCCGCCGGATCGTTGAAGATGCGCCGGTTGCGGCAGTTGGCCGTGTTCCATGCGGCGTCGCCCGGCCGCTGCGGATGCGAATAGATCTTGTTGTGCACCGGCAGGAAGCCGTTGCGGTCGACCATGGCGCAGAACGCCATGCGCGGCTCCTTGGCGAGAAAGGCCTCCTGGAACGGCGGCAGCGCACGATCGGCCCAGTCGAGATATCTGGTGCGATATTGCTGCGGATTGGTGCCGGCGATCTCGGCATAGTCGGTGTCGAAGAGGTCGTCGATCTTGACCTCGCCGCGCCCGACGGCCTGCTCGAAGATCCGGGTCAGTGCGGTGCCGGCCTCCATGGCGCGGGTGACGAACTCGGTGTTCTCCTCGTGGATCGACCAGAGCCTGTCTTCTATCTTCTCGGCCAGCTCGGCATTGGGGCTGACGAATTGCGCGCGGGCGCCGGCCTTGGACTGCTCGATCACGCGCAGGCGGCAGGCGCCGACGTGTTCCAGCATGCCGTCGACGACGGCCTGCGTGGCCAGCTTCGCCGCATCCGCGCCGCCGATCAGCACGCCGTCCATCGAGATCTCGTAGACCGGCAGCACGCCCCGCGCGGTCTCGAATTTGAGGTGGCAAGGCAGCCGCTCGGTCTTGCGGCGGTCGTCGTGCTCGCTCTGGCGGAGCAGCACCGCGCAGCGCGATTTCAGCTTCTGCGCGAAGGTGGTGACGGCCTTGCCGGCGCTGGCGACGTTCTCGCCATGGGTCTCGGCGGCCTTGGTCGCGGCATCGATCTCGGCCGCGCTCTCGCCAACCGAGATGATGAACTCCGAGGCGCTGGCCGCATTGCCGGAGACTTCGCTGGTGGTGGCATTCTGCTCGGCGACCGCGCCGTTGACGGTGTCGAACACAGGACGGATCGCCTCGATCGCCTGCGAGATGCGGTGCACGGCATCGGCCGAACCGGTGGCGTCGCGCTGCAGCGCGTCGATCTTCTTCGTGATCTCTTCCGTGGCGCCCTGGGTCTGCACCGCGAGCGCCTTCACTTCGGTTGCGACGACCGCAAAGCCCTTGCCGGCCGCGCCCGCGCGCGCGGCTTCGATGGTCGAGTTGAGCGCGAGCAGCGTGGTCTGCCGCGCGATCTGCGCGATCAGGTTGACGACGTTGCCGATCGCCGCGGAGGACTCGCGCAGGCGGTCGACATTGGCGCGGGCTTCCTGCGCCGCCGCGCTGGCTTCGTCGGCAAGCTTGCCGGCCTCGCGCACCTGTGCGCCGATGCCCTGCGCGGACTGGGTGAACTTGTCGGCGGCATGGGCAAAGGTGGAGGCGTTCGATTGCGCCGCGTTGGTGCGGCCGGTCAGGGCGTCGGTGCGGTCACGAATGGCTGCGAGCGTGGTGGCGGTCGCTTCGGCACCGCCGGCCACCGAATTGGCGGCGCGTTCCAGCTGCCGGATCATGGCGCCGAGCTCGAGTTCCAGCAGTTCCAGGATTTCCCGGGCCGAATCACCTTCGGCCGCCGCGGCGGGCTCGGCATTGGCCGCCGGCTGCAGAGCCGCCGGGGCTGCCGCAGGCGCAGGCGTGTCCGGCAGACGCTTCCGAAATAGTCCGAACGCCATCAGCTCTCTCTTGTCGGGGGACGGTCCGGCGTTATTTTCGCAGGCTGGAATGAAGTCACGGTTAACGAAGCCTAGCATCTGGGCAGGGGGCGCTCCGGGGACTACCTTTACAGTGCTACCTTAGAACACCTGAGCCCTTTGATTCCGGTGGGTTGGCGGCCTATAAGGCCGCGCTTCCCACCCCTTCGCACACCATTCCAAGAGACCACTCCGAGAGACCACGCATGGCCGGACATTCCCAATTCAAGAACATCATGCACCGCAAGGGGCGGCAGGATGCGCAGAAGTCGAAGCTGTTCGGCAAGCTGGCGCGGGAAATCACCGTGGCGGCCAAGCTCGGCACGCCCGACCCCAACATGAACCCGCGCCTGCGCGCGGCCATCATCGCGGCGCGCCAGGAGAACATGCCGAAGGACAATATCGAGCGTGCCGTCAAGAAGGCGCTCGGCAACGAGGGCGAGAACTATGACGAGATCCGCTACGAGGGGTACGGTCCCGGCGGCGTCGCCGTCATCGTCGAGGCGCTGACCGACAACCGCAACCGCGCCGCCTCCGACATCCGCTCCTTCTTCACCAAGTCCGGCGGCAATCTCGGCGAAACCGGCTCGGTCTCCTTCATGTTCGACCGTACCGGCATCATCGAATACGACCGCAGCGTCGCCGATGACGATGCGGTGCTCGATGCTGCGATCGAGGCCGGCGCCGACGATGTCGTCTCCGGCGAAGGCGGCCACGAAATCTACGCCTCGACCGAAGGCTATCGCGACGTCGCCAAGGCGCTGGAAGCCAAGTTCGGCGAGCCGCGCAAGGCCGCTTTGATCTGGAAGCCGCAGAACACGGTGGCGGTGGACGACGAGACCGGCGAGAAGCTGCTCAAGCTGATGGATTTGCTCAACGAGCACGACGACGTCCAGCAGGTCTACGCCAATTTCGAGGTGTCGGACGCGCTGATTGCGAAGATGGGCGGCTGAGGTTTCCACCGCTGTCGTCCCCGGCTTGACCGGGCGACCCGGTATTCCAGAGACGTTCGAGGGATACGGATAGGCCGCGGCGTACTGGATACCCCGCCTGCGCGGGGTATGACATCGGAGTGTGTGCGGGCACCGCCTGCCTCACCCTCACTTCCCCTGTTACTTCCGTTCTGTTTCTGTTTCCCTCCTCCCGGCCAGCCGCTATCACTGGCCCATGACTGCGCTCCCGATTCGTGGCCCCGTTCGCATCATCGGCATCGACCCCGGCCTGCGCCGCACCGGCTGGGGCGTGATCGAGGCCGAAGGCAATCGCCTGATCTACGTCGCCTGCGGTTCGGTGGAACCGCCGGACGGTTTGCCGCTGGCGAGCCGGCTGCTCGCGATCCATGAGGGGCTCGCGTCCGTCCTGTCCGGTCACCAGCCGATGGAAGCCGCGGTCGAGCAGACCTTCGTGAACAAGGACGGCGTTGCGACGCTGAAACTCGGACAGGCCCGCGGCGTCGCCATGCTGGCGCCGGCAATGTTTGGCATCTCTGTCGCCGAATACGCGCCGAACCAGGTCAAGAAGACCGTGGTCGGCGCCGGCCACGCCGACAAGCAGCAGATCGCGATGATGCTGAAGATATTACTGCCGAAAGCCGAGCCGCCGTCGGCCGACGCCGCCGACGCCCTCGCCATCGCCATCACCCATGCCCATCATCGCCAGAGCACCGCGCTGCGGCTGAAGGTGGCGGGGCTATGATCGGCAAGCTCAAGGGCCTGATCGATTCCTACGGCGAGGATTTTGTCATCCTCGATGTCGGCGGCGTCGGCTATCAGGTGCACTGCTCCTCGCGCACGCTGCAGCATCTGCCTTCGCCCGGCGAAGCCGCCGTGCTGTCGATCGAGACCTATGTCCGCGAGGACGCGATAAAACTGTTCGGCTTCCGCACCGACCAGGAGCGCGAATGGTTTCGTCTGCTCCAGACCGTGCAGGGCGTCGGTGCTAAGGTCGCGCTCGCTGTGCTCGGCACGCTGTCGCCTTCCGATCTCGCCAATGCGATTGCGCTGCGCGACAAGGCGGCGGTGTCGCGCACGCCCGGCGTCGGTCCCAAGGTCGCCGAGCGCATCGTGACCGAATTGAAGGACAAGGCGCCGGCCTTCGCCAATGTCGATCCCGCCGTCGTGCATCTTGCTGGCGCCGTCGACGACCAACGCGCGCCACGCCCGGTGGCGGATGCGATCTCCGCACTGGTCAATCTCGGCTACGGCCAGCCGCAGGCGGCGGCAGCGATCGCATCGGCCTCGCGCAGCGCAGGTGAGGGCGCCGAGACGGCGCAGCTCATCCGCCTCGGCCTGAAGGAGCTCGCGAAGTGAGTGATCCCAAGGCCAGCCGCATGGTCTCGCCCGAGCGCCGCAGCGACGATGTCGGCGACACCGCGCTGCGTCCGCAATCGCTGTCCGACTTCGTCGGCCAGCAGCAGGCGCGCAAGAATCTCTCGATCTTCATCGAGGCGGCGCGCAAGCGCGGCGAGGCGCTGGACCACGTGCTGTTCGTCGGTCCCCCCGGCCTCGGCAAGACCACGCTGGCGCAGATCGTGGCCAAGGAGCTCGGTGTCGGCTTTCGCGCCACGTCGGGTCCCGTGATCGCCAAGGCCGGAGATCTCGCCGCGCTGCTCACCAATCTCGAAGAGCGTGATGTGCTCTTCATCGACGAAATCCATCGCCTCAGCCCGGCGGTGGAAGAGGTGCTCTATCCCGCGATGGAGGATTTTCAGCTCGACCTGATCATCGGCGAGGGCCCGGCGGCGCGCTCGGTGAAGATCGAACTTTCGAAATTCACCCTGGTCGGCGCCACCACGCGCGCCGGCCTGCTCACCAATCCCTTGCGCGATCGCTTCGGCATTCCGGTGCGGCTGAATTTTTACACCATCGAAGAGCTCGAAAGCATCGTCACCCGCGGTGCGCGCGTGCTCAATGTCGGCATGAGCGCGGACGGCGCCAACGAGATCGCGCGCCGTGCCCGCGGCACGCCGCGCATCGCCGGCCGCCTGCTCCGCCGCGTGCGCGATTTCGCCTCCGCCGCCGATGCCGACAAGATCGACCGCAAGATCGCCGACCACGCGCTGAGCGCGCTCGAGGTCGACGCCGCCGGCCTGGATGCCATGGACCGCCGCTACCTCACGACCATCGCGATGAACTATGGCGGCGGTCCGGTCGGCGTCGAGACGATGGCGGCCGCACTGTCCGAGCCGCGCGATGCGATCGAGGACATCATCGAGCCCTATCTGATCCAGTGCGGCTATCTCCAGCGCACCCCGCGCGGCCGCCTGCTCACCTCGCACGCCTTCCGCCATCTCGGCATCGCCGAACCCTCACGCGATGCGGCGGCGCAGTTCGGCCTGTTCGGCACGGACGAGAGCGACGACTGATCTGCACGCCGAGTGCGCCGGCCGCCATGAACTTCCGGTAACCATTGTGCAGGCGGCCTGCACGCGTATGCTGACCGTCTGCACGATAGCACCCCAATTCGGCTTCAATCGGATCGCATCAAGAGGCCGTATCAGCATCGGGCTTCCATGATCACGCGTCGGCATCTCATCCGTTCCATCGGCGCCTTGTCCGCGCTCGGCGTCTCCACTGCCGCCTATGGCGTCGGCGTCGAGCCGGTGCTGCGGCTCCGCGTCACCCGCTATCATCCGACCCCGCGGCAATGGCCGGCGGATTTTCCGCTGAAGATCGCCGCGATCGCCGACATCCACGCCTGCGATCCCTGGATGTCGCTGGAGCGGATCGAGGCTATCGTCGATCGTACCAACGCGCTGAACGCCGATCTCATCGTGCTGCTCGGCGATTACGTCGCCGGCCTCCACCAGGTCACGCGCCTCATTCCGTCGAGCGAATGGGCCAGGGTGCTGGCCGGCCTCAAGGCGCCGCTCGGCGTCCATGCCATCATGGGCAATCACGATTATTGGGACGACAGGACCGTGCAGCAGGCCGGGCACGGGCCCACCATCGCGCATCGTGCGCTGGAGGCGGCCGGCATTCCCGTCTACGAGAACGATGTCGTGCGCCTCACCAAGGACGGCCGTCCGTTCTGGCTCGCCGGTCTCGGCGATCAGCTCGCCTATTATCCCGCAAAGCGCTATGGCCGCGTGCATCGGCTCGGCGCCGACGACCTCGCGGGCACATTGGCCAAGGTCACCGACGACGCTCCGGTCATCCTGCTCGCCCACGAGCCCGACGTCGCGCCGCGCGTGCCCGCACGCGTCGCGCTGCAACTGTCCGGCCACACTCATGGCGGCCAGATCCGCCTGCTCGGCTGGTCGCCGGCCGTTTCGCCGAAGCACGGCATCCGGCTCGCCTATGGTCACTTCCGGCTGAAATGCGACCTCATCGTTTCGGGCGGCCTCGGCTGCAGCATCATGCCCGTCCGCTTCGGCGTGCCGCCGGAGATCGTCGAGGTGACGCTGGGGCGGGCAGGGTTGGTGACCTCCTAGCTACGCTTGCGCGACCGGCTGTTTTTGCGCAAAACGGACCGGCAGCGACAAGCGAAGAGGCTCGCGACGTGACAGCACATCTCGACGGCGAGATCCGCGACGGCCGCCATCACATGCAGGTCCGCGTCTATTACGAGGACACGGATTTCCCTGACTTGCCATTGTCGTAGTAGGCAAACGTGCTGATTTCCCCTGCCTCGCCGCGGTTTTCGGGGAAAAGCTTCTTGCCGGAAAGGGCGGCGCTGTTCAGGTAGGGCGTATATTCGTAAGGCATCCGCTTGCGAACCGGATGCACTACAATGCAGTCGATCAAGTTGCGGAAGGCGATGCGAGTTTCGATCGCCTTCGGGTTGATCTTGAGCGCCGCGACCAGTCTTCGAGTCTCCGAACGGTATCGGTCACTGAATTTTGGGTGGTCGAATGGGATCACATTTTCGCCGCCACTGCCCATCAGCCGCAAGCGCTCTTCAACGGTTCCCCGTTCCAGGTCGCATTCATCGATCCGCTTGAGTAACTCATCCGGTTTGCGACGGCTGTTCGCGATGGCATATGTCAGCCGTTCGATCTCGGTAGTCAACACACGGCGTCGACGGTCCAGTTTAGCGCGTTCGCTGCCGCCCTTGTTCCGACCGTTTTTGCATTCCTCCTTCCAAGCACGCATCGCCTCTTCAGTGGCCTTCGGCGAAAGCAATTTCGCTTCGATTTTTTCGGAGGCATCCTTGAGCAGAATGTCCATGTCAAAGCTACGGGTGTGCTCGCAGGTGCCCCGCTGATGCGCGTTGGCGCATGCGGCGCGCGGCGCGCCATTCCGGGAGGATTGAGCGATTCGCATATGGCCGTTGCAGACACCGCACCGCAGAACGCCGGCAAGCGGGTGTTCATTGTTGCGCGGAATCACGAGGCGGCGGCGCGGCTTGCCCGTCGGCCCGAACATATGTACGGCACGCGCGCTACGAACCTTCTGCGCTCGATCCCAGAGCGCTTGCGGAATGATCCGCAGCTCAGGCTTTTTGACTATGATATGGCGTTCTTCTGGATTGCGGCGCTTCTGTTTCTTCTGAGTCTCCGGGTTGAGAATTGTCGAGCGAACGTTCCAATGTATCTCGCCGATATATAGCTGGTTGCCGATAATGCCGCGACCATGCCGACCGCCTGTGATGCACTGATGATTCCAGGTAGTGCGACCAGCCTTGTTCTTGTGACGAGTTGCCCCGGGTGAGGGCACGCCTTCGCGGGTGAGATCAGCGGCGATAGTTCGGGTCGAGCGGCCCATCGCATATTCGGTGAAAATGCGGAGCACGATCTTTGCTTCGTTCTCATCGATCACGCGTTCGCCGGGCGCGCCCGGCCTCGGCCGATAACCATAGGCGTGTGAGCCAGGAATTCTTCCGTTAGCAACAGCGTTGTCATGGCCACGCCGAACCTTTTCGGCGAGCTGCGGCTTGTAAATCGTGTTGTAGAGACTTGCGATGCTGATGTCGGTGGCGGTCGCATAGACGCCCTTCTGATCCATCAGCTCAACGCGGTTGAACTCGAAAACCTGCTTGAGACGCTGGATGGTTGCCGGATCGCGCGACAAGCGGTCGAAGTGCTCAACGACGACCACGTCAAAGTCATGATTTCGCACACCGTTGAGCAGGCGTTGATAGCCGTCCCGCGCACCATCGGTAAGACCAGATTTTGCGGCATCCACAAATTCCCCGATGACATCGAGATTGCTGCGCAACGCAACCTTCCTGCAGAGCAATAGCTGACCGTCAATCGAGGTCGCCTTTTGCATGTCGCTGGAATAGCGGGCGTACAGTACGGCCGTTTTCTTGGATGACGCTGTCGTCATGCCGTTCCTTTATCGGCTGCCCCAAACCGTCGTTTTCATCCCGTGCGATCTGGCGTCCGATGGCGCGCGCCAGGTCAAACCAGATTTCCTCATTGTCGGGATTATCCCAGCTCTGAGGGTGGGAGGGGTCAAGCGGTCGAATGATAGCCCGTTGTCCCCGGAGAGATCGGATGCGGGTACGCATTTGCAAACTCGCCAGCAGAAGCTAACGCAAATTTCCGCCCTGCGCTACAGCCGGGCGGCTGTGATTACTCGCGGAGCTTGCTTCCGCCATTCGCATCTCCGATCGCTCCTGTGCCCGCCGGAACTTCTCTGCAATTTCACGACTTTTGTTGCTGCGATGATCCGATCCAGATCGTCGTTCAGCCACAGCTTGCCTCGGCCGTGGCCGCGACCCGACAGGAAGCACAGGACCACACGTGACTTTGCCTGTGGAGCATTCATGGAAGTCTCGATCTGCTCAGTTGTGAGTCCATTCATGTTGACCGCGGCGGCGGCGAATGAAAATGAGATTCTTCAAATATCTCAATCCTCCGTATCGGGTGTTAGCGCACTCCTGCGATGGTGGTCGTAGTCGGGAGCAGACTCGCTAAGCAAAGCGGAGTAAAAATACTTGCGCGTGACGGCGACGAAGGTCCGAAGACCTGCGTCCAACTCTCTTAGGAGCTCTCCTGTGGCATTGCCGCGCTCCCCGGCGGCAACGCCGTATGTTCGGAAGCGGTCCGCATCGATACGCCGACCGCAATCCCGAACATGAAGATCATCGAGCACGAAAGGGGTCAGTTCACGGATAACGCGGATCGAGGAACAGCAACGCGAAGGGGGCGATCGTACGCCTACCCGTTAGGCATCAGCTCCTTCACCCCCCGCGACCGCCTTGGTCCACTCCAACGATACCCGATCGACGGCTCGCAGATTGGCATCCTTGCCCGTATCTGCCTCGAACCAACTGGCTTGTGTCGATTGACTTTGTTGCGATAGCCGTCGCCGCGCTCCTGCGCCAGAAGTCGGCGTCCGTCCCGAGATCGTCCGAATATATGCTCTGGCCCACGAGCTGGACCTTGCGGACGAGCCCGTCGAAACCTTCCTCCGTCGCGCGCAGCGCCTGACGGACGAGGTGGTGCCCCTGTGCCAGTTCGTTCCGAAGCAGCACGTTGCGGGCGATTTCGCGAAATCCCGACAACTTCGGCTCGAGAAGCTGGGCCGCCATCCGTCTGGCACCGTGGCTGAGGTGATGACCGTAGATCCAGCGATGCCAATCGTCCTCGCGCGCGACGGACGCGCGGATTGTCGCCGCGTGGGCCGTCTTCGTCGCTTCAGCAGGCTGTCCTGCACGTGCGCCGCCGCTTGCCGGTCAGGGAGGCGTCGTTGTCCAACCAGACGGCGAGCGGCCGCCTGGCTTGGCCGCCTCTTCGGCCTGTTCGCGTTCCAGATCATCCAACGGCGCGTTCGCGCCTGCCACGATCTCGCGCAGACACACACGATGGCTTTCGCGAAGATCGACAATGCCGTCGCGGAGACCGATGACCCGCTAGTCCGACTCAACGCCACCATTGAAGTGATCGCTATGAAGGACGCGGCGAAAATTGACCGGGAACATCGGGCGATCCAACTCGACACGCTCAAAAAGCATCTCGCCAGCGGTGAGACGGCCCTGATCGAATGGACGGTTGATGACGTGCTCCAAAGCGAGCCGTTGCTAGTCGTGAAGGGATCGCCCGCCTACCCTGATCTGTGCCAACGATTGCAGCGGGTTCAAATCCAGGTCCTGGAATGTGCTGCCGAGCGGGACGCCGGCAACTAGACCGGCGTGCCGGCTGATCCGATCGTCGTGCCCGCCGATCTCACCCAGGGCAAACGGATTGCAGCCCCAGGCAAAACGCTCATGGAGCTTTACGACAAGTTCAAGGCCGAACGGATTGGCGATGCGCGGCCTGACACCTGGGATCAGAACCGGAAGATTGTGAAGCTCTTCGCAGAGTTTGTTGGCGAGTCGTCGCACGGGTTACGGTGAAGGTCTGGCGGATGATCTTGGACATCCGGCGATGATTGCGCATGCTGTAGGTTGCCCATCTGTCGTCGCAGCGTCTCCAGGCCATCTTGATTTGGCGCCGAGGATTGAACTTCCACTTACCCCAAGCGCTGCGCATGATCTCCTTGAGGGCATCAATCTCAGTGGCGGCACCAAACGCGCCTTGAATGTGCAGTCGACTTCAAGCCCAGGATAGACGATAGGGCGCCTTCGATAAGCACCCTCGCTCTAGCTGCAAGCCGCCGAAGTGCTTATTCGAGGCGGAGAGGGACGTGGTCGAATGGATTCTGGACCCCATGTCACCGAACGACCGGACGCTGTTTCAGCAGTTCGACCCAGCGCCCGGCAAGCACGCGAAGACGCGGCACAAATCGTTCGATTGCAGCGTTATGCGCCCGAAAAGGACGTACGCGTTATACTGCCACTATGTCGCCGGGATGACTGACGATTTCCTGCTAAAGATCTATGACCGATTGTTCTGTCAGTACATAGGATCCGTGTTCGACAGGCTTTGACGGCTTAAGCGGCGCCGCCCTTCGGACCGGAAATCCGTTCGTCTCCTAAAACGGCACCGGAGGCGGGGTGACCAGCGGACGGTCGACCACAATCCCGTTCGCGGCATACCTAGGGTGAGCCCTAGCTTGACCAACCCGGCCGGCTCAAGACACTTCGCGTTGGGCGCAAGAATCTGCGACGGATTGCTCCCTACACACTACGGCGAGCAGACGTCCGCGCGGCCGCCCCATACGCTGGGTTGCCGCTAGCCTGTTGGCGAGATGGTAGTGTTTTCTGGGTCGCATAAGACGAGGAAGGCAAATGGCTAGGCGTGTGTTCTTTAGCTTTCATTTCGACAACGACTTTTGGCGGACGCAGCAAGTCCGAAATATGGGCGCCTTGGAGGGCAACGCTCCCGTCTCGGCGAACGTGTGGGAGGCCGTCAAGAAAAAAGGCGACGCGGCAATCGAGCGATGGATCGAAGAGAACATGCATGGCAAGAGCTGCGTCGTTGTGCTCGTGGGATCGCAAACTGCCTCGCGACCTTGGGTTATCCACGAAATCGTGAAGGGCTGGGACGACGGGAAGGGCGTGTTGGCCGTCCGCATAGACAAGCTGCTCAATAAGGACGGCAAACCCTCCACGGCCGGAACGAATCCGCTAAGTAAGATAAAGCACGGCACAGGGACACTCGCCGACGTGGTGCCGATCAAGACTCCAGCAGGTTTCGACAGCAAAGCTGCGTACGCCAGCATATCCTCGAATATCGAGACCTGGATCGAAGAAGCAATCAAGATCCGGAATAACTCCTGAAGGACAGTCCTGAAGCGGCGTGCCACGAACTCCCAAACCTTCGAACAGCGGGCGCCGGCGAAGAACAATTCTCGATGTTCTCCGCCGGATGTCCGAGGTCAACGTGATCTCGGCGATATGCCGAGGATCCGAGCGACCCAGCGACAAATATAGGGCGCTCAACTGAGTTATCGTCCCGATGATTGTGGTGCTTTATCAACAAGGTTGCTCTCGCGTTGCGCGGTCTATCGCCTCCGACCTCTGGGCGGCCTTCGTAGAGTCTGTTTCCGTTCTGCTGGTCAACGCCGATTCGCCGTCCAAGTGGCCCGAAGACCCCTCATGGGACGATCTCCTGGTTGTAGTCTATCGCAACAGCGAAACGTTCAGCGACTCCGGCAACGGTTTTATCGGAGAGTACGTCAAACGGCGAAACGGCCAGGCCGCGCTTCTTCCCGTTTCTCTTTCCCCGGAGACTCAGAGACCTCCGGCGCCGGCAGCGGCGATCAAGGCGTTCCAGTTCAATACGGCGGCATCCGGACCATCCGGCAGACTCGTGAACAGGATCGGCGGAATGCTCAGCCTCCGATGGCAGGGACGCGACAGCAAGATATTCATATCCTACCGAGCACTAGACGGAGCAGAGATCGCTACTCAACTTCAGGAGCATCTGGCCTCTTTGGGGCATTCGGCGTTCCTGGACCAAGCCAAGGAGGGAGATCACGAGACCATGATTCTTCCCGGCCGCCCGGTTCAAGAAGAGATCGACCACGCGTTGGAAAATGCGAACATGGTGTTGCTGATCGATACTCCGTCGGCTCCCGACTCGACGTGGATAGGTCACGAGGTGAACACCGCGGGTTCGCTTTTGTTGCCGGTGCTTCCAATCTGCTTTCGGGAACCCGCCGACCGCAAACGCGGCCCGAGGTTTCCATCTCTCGTTGCGTTGCAGCGATGGGTCGAGATGCCGCTGCCGGCAAGAGGTTCACGCCCTTTGTCTCGAGAGCAGCTCGAAGCAATCGTGGAAGAGGCCGAACAATATCTGTGCGAGGTATTTCGGAGAAAGTGCCGAGTGCCCTATTTGGTTGAGAGGGAGTTCGTATCCCGCGGCTTCGCATGGAATGTGCTCAACAAGCGCCTTCTAATGTTTCAATCGACGAAGAACGTCCCGCGCATCGCCACGAACGTGATAAGTCATTGCTCCGTCTTCGACCCGAACTATGGGCCGGCCATGAAGAGCTTTATACATTTCCTCAAGCAGGCAATCCGGTGTAACTTCTCTCTCTTCATCTATGACGGCAACTTGTTGCCGGCGTCGCAGCTCGAAACGATAGCCGACATGCATGAAGAGCCCGTTGTCATCCTTCACCATCAAGAGCTTGCTACGCTCATAGATTCCAACTTCACGACACTAGCGACCGCATGAACCTCACGAAGCTCAACGTCTCCTTGGAGGAGTTCGAGATCGGCTTATCTGGCGCCGTGCCGGATCGGAGCGATTGGTCTGAACCTGCAATGGATCGTGGTATTTTGGAGTTCGTCTCGCTCTTCAGCGGTCTCGTTTTGAAATACGGAGGACGTATCGTACACGGATCTCATCCGACCTTTACGCCCATAATCCTTCGCCAGGCGCGATTACATGCCGGCAAGCGATCTCGGAAGCCGGTGACGCTCGTAATGTCCGAATTGTGGGCCGCCGATCTCCCGGCTGACCGAATTCGGAGCCTCACGGATGTCGCAGAGCTCATCATCACCAAAAAGATCGGGCCGGGTAGCGCTTCGGACAACGAGACGAGGAACCAAAGCTTGACGGCTATGCGCCGCGTACTGGTAGACACGCAAAACATAATGGTGGCGGTCGGAGGGAAGTTGCACAGCGGCGACGGGAAGCGTCCCGGGGTCGGCGAGGAGATGGACTTGGCGCGCAGAAAGAAGGTTCCGAGATTTTTGGTGGCCGGATTGGGAGGCTATGCCAGAAAGCTCGCCAGAGACTTGACGCCCGACTCTCTCGGAAATGGCCTACCGCGTCGGGAAAACGTTCGTCTCTTCAGGACAGACGACGTCGCAGCTTGCGTCAACGTAGTCTTTGATCATCTCGCTCTTTCGAAATCGCTACGAAAAGCTGCGCGCCAGCCGATCAAGTGGAATCCGGATCTGGGGAGGATTGTCGATCATCGCGATGGGAAGGTCGATTCGGCCAGCGAATGTATACTTCGAACCGAAGGTGTTGCCGGAATGAGCATGCAGGATGGCACGCAAAATCTTCTTTAGTTTCTCCTACCATGATCTCTGGAGAGTGAATGTCGTGCGCAACAGCGCCGTTCTCGATGGTATATCTTTGGCCGGCTTTCACGACCCGTCCATTTGGGAGGAAACCACGAAGCTGGGAGATGCCAGGATCAAGGGGTTGATCGATGGCGCGTTGAGGACGACGGATGCGACGGTCGTTCTAATCGGCTCGAGAACGGCCGACCGAGCCTACGTGTCCTATGAGATCGAGCACTCGATTGAACTTGGTCATGCCGTTCTGGGTGTCCGCATAAATCGAATTAGGGACGAGAGCGGACGACGCGGCCCGGCAGGTCCTGTCCCGGCAGCATTACTCGATGCGAAGGCTCCGATCTACGATTATGAGTTCGGCCGGCTGGGGGATTGGATTGAAGAGGCGCAGGGGAAAGCGAAATCTTAGCCTTGCCGCGACCGGCCTGCTGAGGGCGGCAAAGCGCGGATCGTGACCCAACAACCTGGGGTCACGACAGAAGCATTCGAAAAAGTGGGGGAAATCTTTTGCATTCAGTCGAGCCGCGCCCGGCATCGGGTCATCAGTCATGCGGAAGGGGACCTAGAATGCGGATTGAAAGCGGCTGGCGAATCGGCGTTGTAGGGCGTCCGCAGATTCGAGTCTCGAACGCGTAGCACGACGTCAGGGGGCGGTTTTCCTGACGCCGTCTGGTACATCAACCGAACTGCTTAACCTGGTGTTGCTGCATGGCACTCTCACAAGAGGTTCTCGATTTTTGCGCCCAGTTCGCGACGGAGCTGCGTGAGGATGGCGTTGCGATATTCGCGGGAGCCGGCTTGTCCGCTTCTGCGGGCTTCGTCGATTGGCGCGGCCTGCTCGCGAAGTTCGCGAAGGAATTGGGATTGGACGTCGACCGCGAGGGCGATCATCTTGTTCGTCTAGCGCAGTATTCTTACAACCATCGCGGCAATCGAGGGCATCTCGATGCTGCGATAATAAAATCCTTCCCGGTCATGAAGGCCCCCTCAGTAAATCACGAGGTCCTAGCGCGATTGCCGATCTCGACTTACTGGACCACGAACTACGACCGGTTGATCGAGACGGCTCTGGTTAATGCCAAGAAATGCGTCGATGTGAAACACACCGACAATCAGCTTCCTCAAAGCACGCCTGGTCGGGACGCGATTTTGTACAAGATGCATGGAGACGCCGGGCAACCGGCCGAAGCCGTTCTGACGAGGAACGACTACGAAAACTATCCAACTAAACGTCCTGGTTTCCTCAACGCGCTCTCGGGTGACATGACCGGAAAGACGTTTCTGTTCCTTGGCTTCAGCTTCACCGATCCCAATCTGGATCATGTGCTTAGTCAGCTGCGCCTGCGATATCATGACAGCATGCGGCCGCATTATTGCCTCATGAGGACTCCGAAGAAGACTGACTTTTCCTCGTTGAAAGAACACGCTTACGCGCTGGCACGGCAAAAGCATTTCATCTCGGACCTGAAAAGGTTCGGAATCAAGGTGCTGCTCGTCAAGGAATACGGGGATGTCACGGAGGTCCTCCGGACGATCGAGAGACTATACAGACGTCGCGCCGTCTTCGTGTCGGGTAGCGCAGCCGAGTTCCTGCCTTGGGGGGAGGCTTCCTCAAAGGCGTTCTTCCGCAATCTCGGGGCCACGCTGATCGATCATGACTTTCGCATCGTTACCGGTTTGGGGCTCGGTGTCGGCGATGCTCTGTTGAGCGGAGCCATCGAGCGTATCCACGACCGTGGGCACACGCGGCTCGATCCTTTCATAGATATTCGGCCGTTTCCGAGGGATTTTTCCGATGCGGCCAAGCGGCAGAAGGTCTGGCGTGCCTACCGCGAGGACATGATTTCGCGGGTGGGCATCGCGATATTCCTGTTCGGAAATAAATTGTCGGCGGGCGTCTTGGAGAAGTCTTCCGGCATGCGCGAAGAATTCGATATCGCGCTCGCGCAGGGCGTCCTGCCGTTGCCGGTAGGCACCACTGGTTATCTGTCTCGGGACCTGGCGTATAGTGTTCTCAACGCGAAGCCCGGCCGCTTCACAAAGACGAATCTAATGTGCGTCAAAAAGCTGAATTCGATCACGAGCGGCGGTCTTCCGGCGTTGCAGTCGAAGATCGTAGCTTCGCTCGAAAAGATCGCCGCAGAATAGCGGCGAGCGAAGCGGCGCATTTTCCCATTTTGAGGATCATGAATGGCCATTTCTCAGGATACGATTCGACGGCACTCGCATGTGAGCGCGCCCTTAGGGCCGAGAACGATCACGGAAGCGCGCTTGCGCAGGGCGCCTACTGCATTTCTCTCGCACAGTCATAAGGATGCAGAACTCGCGAGAGGGCTTCAAAACTATCTTCAATCTCAAGGATGGGAGGTATACGTCGATTGGGAAGACACGGCGATGCCAGAAACGCCCAATCGTACGACGGCCGAGAAAATTCAAAAGAAGATTCGAGATCTGGATCTGTTTCTTTTTGTTGCCACCCAGAATTCGGCCGCCAGCCGGTGGTGCCCGTGGGAGATCGGTTATGCCGACGGCGTGAAGCCGATCGATCGCATTCTCATAGTTCTTACGTCGGATAGCCGCGGCACGACGTACGGGAACGAGTATCTTCAATTATACAATCATGTCGATCAGGTCGCGGGCGTCGGAGTTTATTC
This sequence comes from Bradyrhizobium xenonodulans, assembly GCF_027594865.1. Taxonomy (NCBI): domain Bacteria; kingdom Pseudomonadati; phylum Pseudomonadota; class Alphaproteobacteria; order Hyphomicrobiales; family Nitrobacteraceae; genus Bradyrhizobium; species Bradyrhizobium xenonodulans. Next base: position 7,471,037 of record NZ_CP089391.1, on the reverse strand, counting down.
GTATGATCGCGCCGGCGGGCGCAAGATTCTTCGAGGAAGAGCAATACCCTGACGTCCCGACCGGCGCGTTGGTGATCTTCCGGGTCGACCTCGTCGTTCGTCTTCGACCGGCAAGGTCTCGTATGGTGTCCGCAACGCGAGCGAAGTTGAAATCGTAGAACTCCTTCCATCGACAAGGCCGTAAATGAGCAGGATGACGTACGGACAATCGAAGAAGCGGAACGTCTTCTTCTCTTTCCACTATGCTGACGTCATGCAAGTGAATAACGTTCGGAAGTCCGGCGAGTTTAAGCAGACATCGTCCGACACTGGCCGTTCGATCGAGGGGTTCAACGACTACAGCCTTTGGGAGAGTCGTCGTCTGAATGGTGATGACGCACTCAAACGCCTCATCCGCGAAGGAGTTCAGAATACCTCCGTCGTGTGCGTTCTGGTCGGCTCAAAAACCTAGCAACGACCTTGGGTGCGATACGAAATAGTGCGCAGCGTCATCGACCAGAGGGGGCTTCTCGCAATACACATAAACGGGATCCGCCATCACCGACCGCCCTACGGGACGCACAAATTCGGTGACAATCCTTGCCGCTATTTGGGCGTAGCTGCCCGAAACGATGGGAAATTGTACTTATGCGAACGCAAGATGGTTGGTGGTGAGTATAAGTGGAAATGGTACGACAAACACACTGTGGCGGTACCGCTACCGTCTTACATGAGGGCGCCTCGGGTTGGCTCCCCCCGTCCGTCTGTCAGAAGTGACCTCGGAATACGACTGGTCCCAGGTCGGTCACGATAGCTTAGGTGATTGGATCGATACCGCTGCTCAGGCTGCAGGTCGCTGATCTAACTGGTCCCGGACGCGGTGGACGGTGCCGTGTAATGATGCCCTTGTGTGCGATGCGCTTCGCGTAGGCTGCGTCTTCCGGATAAGCGGATTCAGCCGCTTCTGGGGGGCGGCGGCGGAAACCTTGTCGAAGCCGTGATCAACCTTCCCCGTGTAGACCAGGTCGTCACCGTTGCGACGACCGAGCGAGTTAGATGCCGTCCCACTTCGTGCCGTCGAGCGCAAAGCCAGCGATCGTAAGCGTCTCTCGCTGCGCGCAAGTCATCTTCACCCAGTTATTGCCGCGGACGCCGGCGTACGCGCTGTCGCGGATCTTTCGACACCACGCCCTCCAGTCTGACCTTACAGGCATGCACGAAACATTTCGCGTCCGTCGATCTCGAAGCTCTCGCTGAATTGAATCTCTGTGCCGGCGAAGATTTTCTTGCGTTGCGGCAGGTCCGGGATGAGGTGCAGCCGGCGAGAAGCTTTGTAAGGCTCTTATCCCAGCGCGCCCGAGACGAGCCACGCGAGTCGCATCGGCCCGGGTCGCCGGGAGTTGCGGCTCGGCCGGTGCCAAACGGTCTCGCACTCAGTCCAGAGCGACAGCGTTGCTAAGACCTTCGCATCCATCGGCCGACGGTTACTGAACTTTCACCGCGTCCGCCGGGAGCTTGGACGCGTATTCGTCTCCGCGCTGATAAGCGGAGACATGAATGCTCGAACCTGGCGGAATCGTTCTCCCTCGCCAGAAATTCATCCGACGCCCGGTCTTGCCGGTGGCTCGATCGTAGTGCTTCTTCCAGACCAGCTCCGCTGGCCACCACGCGGTGCTCAGGGAGTTGTGGCTCTGTCCTTTTGGATCGGCACGGACGTAAGGCGCTCCTGAGAGACCGAGCACTCGGTTCTTGCGGACAGGATCGACCAGAAGTCCGGCTGCCGCGGCTTCGTCCAACATCCAAGTAAGGGGAATCTTCGACAACGCGCCCTCTTCCTCGGGGTAGCCGCCACCGACATCCGCGTGCACTCCGGCAAACCAGACTTGCTTGAGGTCCTTCGGGCCTGCTGGTCCATGCGTGGACGGGTACCAAAGATTGGACCGAAAGAACGCGCGACGCTCGTCGATGGCGACGGCATGTCGTCCGATCGCGATGTCGGGATTGTTGGCGGTGTACGGCAAGGCCAACGGATTTTTGATCCATCCTACCGAACTTACGGTGTCCCAGACGCCCACGAAATGAGGTTTGCAGACGGCCGCAGCGTCGAACGCTTCCTTGAACTCGCCGGCGAGCTCGAAGTAGCGTTTGTTGTCCGCATCTTCTCCCAGCGCGATGGACGTCAGCATCCTGATCGCGTACGGAACGAACGACGCGTTGCCCGGAGGAAGGAGACCATACATCTTCAGCAGCGAGGCCACCGCTCGAACCGTATAAGCGCCCCGACTGAAGCCGAACAGGAAAAGGCGGTCACCTGGCCGAAAATTCTCCATGATGAAAACGTAGGCGTCGCGAACGTCGGCAGACAGCCCGTAGCCGATCGCCTTGCCCAAGAGCCGGGTCGCGCGTCGGCCTACCGAAGTGAGGGCGCCAGGCCGCTCCATCGTCCCCAACCCGGGGTGATAGTAGATAATCTGTCGATCCCTATCCTGGGTGAGAACATAGTACAGTTTGACGACGTTGGTCCGGTCCGCGGCGAACTCGTTCGCCGTGCCGTCGCAACAAACCACGATGTTCCTGCCGGTCGTTTCGTTCATTTGTCTCGCCATTCCAGATCGCAGCGCCGATCCCGAGATTCGGCCGATGTCTGTCGAGCCAGATTAAGCGTTCGCGGCTGGAAATAACCCCGGGATGACCCTAGTTCACTCGCGGATGCCGAACCGCAGTTTGCGATCATCCGCTCAACTTTGCCCTCAAGTCTACTACACGTTGGCGAATCCGCAGACTCGGCTGCGCAAGTCGATCGATGACTACAAGGCGCTCATTCCGACCGCCGAATTCGCGTCGCGCTACAAGCCAACCGGCAATATCACGATGACCGAGGACGTGGCTTTCCCGGGCGTTGCAACCTGTCTGACCGCGACCTCGAAGTTCCTGGCGTTGGTGAACAGCAACGGCTTCCCGTCTTGAGTTTCTGGTGCGCCGACAACGCGCCCGGACAGGTATTGGGGGCTATTCGCCGAAACACTGGTATCCGACGGCTCAACAATGGTATCGGCAGCAGGAGAAACCATGAATCTCGACGCAGCCCAACTTAGATCGAACATCGTGCAGGACTACGTACCTGCGGGGAACAGCAATCGACCTGGCACGAGAATGTCGCCGAGCTCCATCACGATCCACAACACGGACAACGACTCGCCGGGTGCGAACGCAGCGGCACATGCCCGCTACATGAAGGGTCCGGACGCTCAGATGCGCCAATAAGGTCCGCCTCGACGTAGGTACAGGTTTAACCGTCGGTCGGTTCGAGAGCCTCGATGTCGACGACGACGGACGCGTCGTCGTCCGGGACGACCAGTCGATCTCCGAAGATCTTGCGCATGTACGGTAGATCGTAGGTGCAATAGATCTTGTAGTCGTCGTCTCCACGAGCATGCGCGAGCCAGTTCATCGCCTGTTCATGCGGGTTCGGAAACTTGACGTCGTCTCCCGAGACCACGTAGACGTCCGCCGTCACGGTCGAAAAGAAGGCGGCATCCACGTTGTTCCTGCTGCCATGGTGCATCAGCTTGAGCAGATTGACGTGGATTTTGCCGTCGTCATCGAGCATGCCGCGGCGAGCGAGTCCCTCGATGATCCTGTCGCCTCGCGCATCTCCCGTCAGCAGGGCGGTTCGGCCGGCGAAGGTGGCCATGACGACGATACTGGAAAGGTTGTAGGGCGACCGATCGGAGTACGCTGCCGTGATGTCCTCACGGCGCTTTTGCTTCCATTGCGTCCGCAGCTTATCGAGTTCCTCCGCATTGGGCCCGATGACCTTCAAGGTAAGACCGGAGAAGGGGGCGTCGTCGACGCCGTCGCGCAGAACGACGAGCGGCTGATACGGATCGTTGCGGAGATGATCGATTCCGTGCCGCTGGGAGAATGCGTGGAGCATCTGTCCCTGAGGCACCGAAGAAAGCACCTTGCTGTACCATTTGTCCGTCGTCCCCGCCGGCGCGCCCGCCAACGAGGCGGTGACACTGTGTACCGCGGGAACGTCTTCGATGACGTGATCGAGCAGGTCTTCGAGACTGTTGTGCCAAAGAACCCCGATGTCGGCGGGAGGATCGCCGTTTTCGATGTCGTCCGCGAAATCCAGAATTCCTTGGACATGGTCGTCGTCGATGTGGCTGACCATCGTCAGGTCGAGCTTGAAGTTTTCCCTCCCGAGTTCCTGCGCCAATGCCTTCAACCTGGGCTTCAGCCAGGTCGCGTAGACCGTGTCGGGGCCTCCGTCGATCAGCGCGACTTTCCTGTCTTGCGGAGCATCGCTCTTGCCCCATTGCAGGATCAGGCAGTCGCCGTGCTTCGCCTTCAAGGCTTCCAGTCTGAACATCGTCTCCCCCTCAGATGGATTGCAGTGCCCGTAGGACGTCCAACAAGCCGTGACCCTGGAAATAGCGTTCGCGGCCGAGGTCGCTTGCCGTGTCGCAGAGAATGCGCTTGATGCGCGCGGGATTACCCTTCAGTTCCACGTTGCGAGCCATCAGCATGGCCGCAGCGCCGCTGACGTGGGGCGCGGCCATGCTCGTTCCGTCGAGACGCATGGCAGACCCTTCCAACGTGGGTGCGAATATCTTTTCGCCGGGGGCGACGAGATCAGGCTTGATCCGACCGTCCCCCGTCGGGCCTCGGCTGGAAAAGTAGCTGACGCCGTAGTTGTACGGCTCGATCCGATGCGTCGATCCGACGGTGATGACGCTTTCGGCGTTCCCCGGGTCGGTGATGCTGACGGGACAATACTGATCGAACGGTTCGCTGTTGGGTGCCGAGAACCGCCGGTAGCCGAGGTTTCCCGCGGCGGCAACGACAACCACCCCCGATGCGACGGTGTTCTCGGCCTCCTCGCAAATGGGTGTTTGCCCGCAAGCGTAGGTGGCAGCTTCGTGCAATAGCGAAAGGCTAAGATTGGCGCCGTGTATCCTCTGGCGATCCGCATTCGCGTTCAGATAGCGAAGAAACTGCAGGGCGGACATGATGATGAACTCGCTGCTGCGCCCCTCGTAGCCGGTGATCCGGATGTCGATCAGTCGGATTTGAGGGCACATCCCCTGCAGCCGTTCGTCGCCCCCTCTCGCCCAATCCGCGCCGAGTATGCCCGCAACGTGGGTCCCATGACCGTCCGTCGGTTTCGACGTCAAGTAGGTTTGGTCGTGCTGGATGCGCAGGAACGGCTTCAGCAGTTCCCAGTCGACGGCCCGCGATCGCTTGATGCGGGTCGCGATCTCCTTGAGATAACTCGACTCGTACCGGCTGTCCCGCAGTCTGTAGCGCTCCGGCAGTGCTTCCCGCCTACCGAGGAGAAGATCCTCCAGGTAGCCGAAATCGTACGTCTCGATCACGCGCGACTTCTTCAGCCTGTCGATCTCGGAGAGGCGGCCGATGTCCTCGGCTCTCTTCTGCGGTGCGAGCCCGCGCGCGTCGAAGTCCGCCTGATCGATGAAGGCCGGATGGGTCGCATCGATGCCGCTGTCGATGATCGCCCAGGTGACGGATTTGCAGTCCACCTCGAACAGGCGGTTCGCCGCATCCGCTTTCACCGTCTTGACGGAATGCGTCAGGGCGAAGCGGACTTCTCTATTCCGGTTGACGGCGTAGATCGGGCTGATGCTTCCCTGGTCTTTCCTTCTTCCCTTGACGGCGCGATCCGGTAGCCGACCTCCAAGCAGTAGATTCCAGCCCTTCAGAGCCAAGTCGGCGATCCTGTCGCGTCCACGTCGGGATCTGTCCTCGTCGCTGGATGAACGGATCTCCTCGACGGCGGCGAGCAGATCCGCCCTGATGTCCGACCGGGCAATGCCGTCGTTGGAGCTCTGAGCGATGATGCCGGCGATGCGGACGAATGCCAGCAGTTTGGGGAACGGGTACCCCTCCCGCTCCTGCCGAAGCTGATCGTCCCAGATCTGTCCCTTTCTCGGGAGAAGGCCGTCGAAGACCGGCTTGCTGGCTCCGGTAAAGTCCCGGCCGTCTGCGATGTCCGAATACCATCTGGTCAGAGGTATTACGCCTAGCACGAGGTCGACCAGATTGAGCCAGGACGAGACGACGGTCCGGTTGTAGACGGTCTGCGTGAACTCGAAGCGATCCTTGAGCTGCTCTTTCATACGTTGGGACACGAGAGCAGGCGTGCTGTCGAAATGAGGTTCCAGCAGCACGGCTATCCGATCGTCGGGGCCTTCCTTGAGCGCTTCCTCGAGATATTTCGTCCAGACGTCCGGGAGAACAGGACCGTCCTGAGTGAACCGGCGATGCGATCCCCCGCCATAGAGTATCGTTTCAACCAGATTGCGAATTTCGCTCATCGCGACGATGCCAATGTCCTGAATCCCGACGCCGCAGGCTCGCAACGGAGGCGAGCCGCGTCACCTAGGGAGGTCCCGGGGCGTACTTCTCGGGACCCATCATGCGCCTTCCGGAGGCGCCTTGGAGTTTCCAAAGCAAACGGGCCGAACTTGCGATACCGATGGGATATCGCCCGATAGTCACTCAATATCGGACGGATCGTCTGCGCGACCGCAGCATGAAGACAATAATCGAGAGACGGCCGAGCGCGAGCGACGTCGTCGCGAGGAAACCTATGGGTCGTGTACCGATACTGGCAAAACAAGTTTCGGCCTCGATCACAATGTGCATCCTGCTTGCGTTGCTGCTGCCACGAACCGAAGCTGAACAGAGTCGTCCTTGTATTCGGGTATAGCGGTCAAGTTCTAGCACTTGACGCGGCTTGCCCGGCCGGCTCGGCCTGGGTTGAGTGATTACGCGCTAGAATTCATCTAGTCGTGCGAGCTCGGCTGTCGTCAATGAAATGTCGACAGCCGAAATGCAGTCTTCGAGTTGACCGATCGTTTTTGGCCCCGGAATCACGTGAACATTGGACGCTCTGGACAAAAGCCAAGCCAGGGCCACGGCCGCGGGAGGTTTCTCACGGGTCTTGGCGATATCCCAAAGAACGTTGAGGCGATCTCGAAGTGCGACCAGCTTGGACGGTTCGAAGCGCCCATCGTTGCGGCGATAGTCCGTCGGATCGGATAGCGGATAGTTCTTGCCGCTCAGGATTCCGCGGCCCACGGGTGAATAGCATACGAAACGTTTCTCGCGTCCCAAACGCGTCAAGAGGCCGTTCTCGGACATGCGGTGGATGAGAGAATATTCGTTCTGCACGTACGCGATCTGCGCGATGATCTGCGCTCTCTCGAAGGCGATTTGATCAATCGCACACAGACCCAGGGCGCGGGCCTTACCATGCGAACGAGGTCGGACATGACGCCAACCACATCTTCCACCGGTGCAGCCGGATCCGGGCGGTGTTGGTACAGGACGTCGATGTGGTCACGGCGCAACCGTCGCAGTGAGCCTTCGACCGCCCGGCGGATGTTGGCCGGTGTGCTGTCCAGGCCCACCATCTTGCCGCGATCGAGACGATACCCAAATTTCGTGGCGATCGTGACGCCCGAGCTACTGGGGCCGAGCGCTTCCGCGAGCAGTTCTTCGTTCGCGTACGGCCCGTAAAGCTCGGCGGTGTCGAAATGGGTTATACCGAGATCGAGGGAACGATGGATCAGCGCGATTGCCGTTTCGCGGGATACGGCTCCATAGACGCCGGTGAGCGCCATGCAGCCGAGGCCGATGCGCTCCAACCTCATTCGGAGAAAGCGTTGCGCAGGATCCTCGAAGTCTCGTCGAGGGTGCGGACGAGTATGTCGTTGCGGTTGGCATAACTCATCGTCGATGCTGCTGGCGCGATCTTCGAGATCAGAGCGCGAATATTCTCGGCGGCCAGTTGTCGGAGCTCGTCGTCCGTGTCGCGGCCAGGACCGAGCGGAATGTTTCCGTCCAACTCGGTCGCGATAAGTATGTCGTAGTCCGGCGTGTGCGCCTCGACGATGCTCGAGAGCGCCTCGATACGACGAGGCGGAATTCGGCGCCCGGACAACTGCAATGCAGCGCGGAGATAACAGAGTGCGTCGCAGACCGGGCGATCGACAAGGATGACGTCGTTCTTGAGCGAAGCGGCCGCCTCCTGCCGCATGCACTCGGAGATCAGCCACAAAGTGCTCTCGAAGGTGTGATCTCTCAGGATCGGAAAGCCAGCTCTGATTGCTGCGCGCGGAAGATCGCCAATCGGCCGACTTTGAGATTCAAATCCACCAGCCGGGGCTCAAGCGCGTCGAGAAAGCTAGATTTTCCGGTCGAATGGGTGCCTGTGATGGCAATCTTAACGACGCGCCGGCTCATAAAAGCGAATCTTGCTTGGGGTCAAGAATGTCAGCCGCCGAATCGCCCTGTCTCTGCCTTCCATGGAGAGAGGCGAGAGAAGTTCGATGAAGATCAGGCCGGTCAATGTAGCGTCGTAAAGAGCCGAATGATGACCACGACCCGTTAACTCCGCGGCTTTGCCAGCGAGACCAAGCTCACGGCCGAAATTCTCCAGTCCATAAGACGCAAGGCCGGGCTTCAGGACTTCGCCAATTTCAGGGTATCGATTGCGGCAGACGGTCGCCAGTCCCCGAGAGACCTGGTGATGATTTCGAGCTTGATCCGGACATTGTGGCGCCCCGGTCGTGCACCTGAAAATTCAGCGAATGCTGTACGAAATAGCGCTGCTGCTCGGTGCTTCCAGCGACTTCGATCCGACGATCATTCACGTCCACGGTAGCTACATCGAGGCCCGCGAGTTCGGCGAGGTCTCTGATCGTGGTGATGTCGCCAGTACAGGATCGACTTTGTCCGCTTTGCGTTAGCTTTGAGTACTTTCATCGAGTCCTCCGCGATCGAGCTGGCTACGGGCTCGATCAGGTCGTCCTCGATGCCGGACCAGGTCACCAGAACAGTCGGTCGAATGTACCTCAATCGTTCCAGCCGCGCGACGTCTTCGGGGAGGACTTTCCATCGGGTGATCACGAGGATCGGATTGGCCAGGCATCTTCGGTCCAGCTCTTCGAGCGTCCCGAACAGATGATCCTTCACGCCTGGCAGGAACGGATCGGTCGCGCGGTTTAGTAACTGGAGAGGCGTCGTGTGCGGGCGAAAAGCTCAATGTCCCGCCAGTTGGTCTACCGCCTCGACATCGCCCATGACGAGGTGGGGTTGTTGCATCGCGAAATTGCGGAATAGGTGGCGAACGCAATAACCGCAATCCAACGGGCACCCGACAACATGATTCAGGCTCAGCCCGGATTTCCGAGCAGGAAATTCGATCCGGCAACCGAAAAACCATCTCCTGCCTTCTCGGCGAACTCGCGCTCCGGCAAGTTTCTGCGTGGTGCAATCGAGGCTGCGGGCCTGCCGGACACGGTTTCGATCTCTTTCGACAACGTCATTCCTCGCGCGCTGTTCGACAAACAGGGGCGCGAACGTTACCCGACCTGCGCCGAACTCGTCGAAGAGTTGGAGCATCATGCGCTGTGGAAGTTCGGATGTGGTGATAGGGCTGAGTTCGGTGGTCGGGGAAGCCTTGGAGCGGACGTGGGAACGCCAGGTTGGCCGCCGGGGTCGAGTCGGGGCCCAAAGTGATCCGACTGGAACATCCCTCGTTCATAATGCGGCGGCCATTACCGGAGCGAACCGACTACGTGCGAAGACTCGGCGACTGCATCGAAAGCGCGGTTCTTCGCGTGTCGATAGCGTGAGGCGATGGTCGCGCAAGCCTCCGCAGCCCCTCTTTAGAATCGCACGGTTGGTGGCTGCGTCCGAGCCTACATGAAGAAGCGGAATTGGTACGGGGCCGAGCCGAGGCCGCTCATCCGCTTCACGACGCGGGCCAATACCTTCGCATACCCCATGGTCACCGGAAGAGGATCGTACAGCGCGTCGTTGTTCCAATTCATTTTCGCCAGCGCGAGTGCTGAGCGCGCGGTCTGATCCCATGGACCATGACCGGCGTGCCGCACAAGCCGAATAGGACGCGGCGTGCTTCGGCTTCCTTGGAAATACGCGCCCCTGCCGATGCCGACGACGTCTCCGTGCATCCAAAGAAGGGATTCCCGATCTCCCAAGGGAAGCAGGGTGCCGCGCGAGACGGGATAGCGAGCGACTTCGCCTTTGGAGCCGCCCTGTCGACTTCGCTCGACGCGCACGCCTCTCCAGCCGACATCCTCGACGACCTGGACGAGATCGACCGTTTCGCAAAGATGGAGCGCTTCCATGCAACCATCGATTTCTTGCGGCTGGAACTCGGTCGTCTTGTGGACCGTGACAGAACGCGGCGTCCGTCCGGAATGTCGTCGCCGATAGAGGTCCATTGAGCGCGTCATGACGCGGAACATCTCGCTCCTTGAAAGAAACGGATTGTCCCGGTGCACCTCGACCTCGTGCGCGTCGTATGCGACGAACTCGAGGCCGGCGCCCTCGGCGTCGAAAACCTGGCTACAGCAGGTCACGAAACGCGGCTTATCGGAGTCGCTCGGGCGAACTGCGTACGAAATTCCGATGTACGCGGCTTCCGGGTCGGCCTCCGCGAGCTTCCAAGGTACGCCGCCGGCCTTGGTGTACAACGCCAGGCCGATGCGCCACATGACGCTGGCGCGATCGGGGTAGGCAAGCGCGCGGTCTTCGCGGACGAGCTGAATGGGGATCCGCCGCGCCGCTGTCGCGGCCTTCAGATGGTCGTGAAGGTCGAAATCGTCGCCTTTCGTGCCGACGAATCCCGACTTCCAGCTCAGCGGGACGTAGATGAAGATGATATCGAACTCTTCGCGCCGCATCTCGAGCGTCTGGATGGCGCGCAGGAGTCGATCGGCGAGGATGACGTGAGGAGTGGGCGAATCCTTCATCTCTCCCGCGAGCCTGGCGTCCAATTCGATGTGGCAGCCCTTGGCGGCTCCCCGCATCTCGAGATTGAACGTGGCGCGGAAGCCCTGCCACTTCGGCAAATAGTCCTTCCGTTCGGTCGGCTCGAACTCTTGCGCGAGTTCCTTCATGAAGGCGTACAACCGGTGTCCTTCGCCCGCTGGAGCGATCGTCGCGATGCGGATCGGATCCGGGACGAGCCCCGAGGAGTAGGGGCCGAAGCGAAGCAGGCCGCGCAAGGGGTGGATTTCGACGTCCGAAGCGCGGTCCGGATGAAAGGTGAGCCTGGCTTCCGGAAACCAGAGGTGGGGGGAGATCTCGCTTGTCATCAACGGGCTCTCCTCGAGAATGCAGTCGTGCTGCCAAGCCGAAAGCCGGCGTCCACGCCGGAAGTTACGCCGAGGGCATGGATTTCGTCGTTTCCGGTCGAAAACAGGTCCGACCAGAACGAGAGGATGTCGTTCAACTTTGGGTTATAGCGCCTGATGGTCCGCTCGCGCGCAAAGTCCGTTGCCGCCATCCTGTTATCGTCGTTGATGCCTTCGAAAACCGTCCGTGGTTCGATCAGCAGCCAAAGCCGATTGTCGGCCCAATCCAATCTGACGGAAACGCCTTCGCGCCACTCGAGTTCTTCATGTTTGGCGACCGAACCTGCCAGCGAACCTGTCAGGCGGCGCAATTTCGTCCACTTGTCGTCAGACGCCGTCTCCGGGGTCAACAAATCGGCGCTTCTGCGACGCACGGTCCAAAGGTCGTGTTTGCGGGCGAGCGCTCGCGTCAGCGCTTCACGGATCAGTCCGCGCTCCTGACTTTCGTAGCGCAATCGCCTTATGTCGATCGGATGCAGATCGATGTCTTCGATCATGTAGCCTTGGAGGGCCGCGCGCGCGTCGGCATCGCTACCGAAAGCGAGAACGCCTGCCTTCGAGCGAGTAGCGACCATCGCGACATCCGCGGCCTCGACCGCGTTTCTGACCTCCGCGACGCCTCCGATCGAGCAGACGATCCTGCGACAGACTGTTGGAGCCGTCACTTCGAGGGCGTTGAGCCGGACCACGGGAAAGTTGCGGTTGTCGCCCGGCCGCGGCGCCGGAGACAGCACCCGACGCTCGGCGGCCATACTATCCAGCACTTCCGTATCCAGATCGGCAACCAATCTGACCAGATCGCGAAGCGCCTCGTCGAAATTCTCGATCGAAACGAGGCCGCCATCGACGCTCTTGCTCGCCGCTCGAGCCAACAGCTTCTCGACCCGGGGAAGGGGAGGCCCCTCGCCGCGATGAAGCCAGAAAATGCCGGCTGGAAAAGCTACTTCGTCGTCCAGGGCACCCTCAAGCGCGTCGATGATCGAGTCGTCACGGCCACTATAACCGGCGACGATTAGACCCCAGCGACCGCAGGCGCCGATGAAGGCAGCTCGCAGTCTCGCATCCTGTTCGCGAAGCTCATCCGTCGTGTTCTTCAGTCGCCGGGAACGAAAGTCGCCGTGCAGTTTGATTTCCGCCGGCCACCGGCCCTCGTCCATGACTTCTCGCCCGAGACCTGCGGATTCGATAGCCACGGTCGTGAGATGTCCTGTCCCTCCGTAGACCTTCGCGCACCCGTCCGCGACGAGCGGATCGAAGTTCGTTGTCCAGACCAGCCGCGTCCGGTTGCAGCGCATCAACGTCGCGAGTGCGATATGGCCGTAAGAAGGTTTGGCGCCGCGAATCTTGGAATCTAGGTAAGTTCGGCGATCGGCTTCGTTTGCGTAGGCGGCCTCGAAAAAGGATGCATATTCTTCGGGCGTGCCTGGAGCCGGAAAGCTTCCAAGTCCGTCGATGAAGGACTGAATATTGCGCTGTACGGCCGGATTAGCGAGATCGGCGACCATTTTGGGAGAGACGCGACGCTGGCTAACGTAGAGCTGCTGCTTGAATTCCCATATCATGTCCCAAGCTGTCGGAATGCCAGCAGCCGCAGACGTTCCCGCGCCGAGCAGCCACATTAAATTCGGGCCGCGAAGTGAGAAGCGGCGCGCGAAATCATCTGCAGTGACGATCTGGTAGCCCGAATCGCTCGGCATCTTTTTGATCTTAAGGTGAACGGGCTCAGCTATGAAATGGCGCGAGCGCTGCTACTTCGGCACATCTCCGGAAGTCTGCAGTTCGCCGATCTTGACGGTGAGACCGGTGTAGAACTCGTTCTTCCAGTTGAGGGTACGGAGTGTCGTTCCATTGGTGTATCGAAAATCGAGCGCGATGCGGCCGTCAGGCGTTAGCTTGTATTTCATTCCGCCTTGGAAGTAGTTGACTTCGTTGTGGCTGGGATGGAGCACGTCGTAGAGATAATAGTAGCGAAGATAGAAGGAGAAGGGCTTCAGGAAGCCCTTATCGAACCAAACGTTGCCGCTCATCTTGGTACCGGCCCAGAGATAGTCGCGGTTCTTGAGTTGATCGAATGTTCCGGCGTTCTCGACGCGATAATAGTCGGAGGCGAGCGTCGGGAAGAAGCTGACCCACATTCCAAGCGCTTCGTTCGCCCGGAAACTCGATCCGATGAACCAATCGGGGGCCCAAGGTTGCCACATCGATTCCAGCCCGTAGATACGGGCCTGTTGATCGTAGTCGGTGGTGTAGGTCGCGTTGGTGCGAAGATATTGCATGGGTATCGGACCGCCGCCCTGGATTTCGGCTTCGAAACCGGCCATTGCGGATATCGACCCGGTCATCGTGCCCTTCGAAAGCGTCGTGTCGAACTCTATCCCGGGCGCGAAATTGAAGTAGGTCATTCGCGCTTTGTTGGGATCGCCCGTGTAGTTCAGATTCGTGTTGCCGTGCACGGCCATCAACACGGCACCCTTTCCGACGAATGTATCGAATTTGTTCGCGAGATTGCGCGTGTAGGTGAACGAAGCGCCGTTGTCCGACAGATCGCCGTCGAGAGTGATGTAGGCGATGGGCGCGTAGGATTCGCGAATCAGGAATTCGGTCTTGATGTCGTTGTCCTTCTTGATATCTATCGCTTTCGGCGTTGCTGCCGCGTTCGCGGACCTGACATCCACCGGGAGAGCTGCGGGGGCGCGGGGCGATGCGGGTTTTTTCTTCAGCCTGGCGAGCGCGGCCTCGACAGGTCCCTTCAGCTCGGCGCGCTCCTTAGGACTGAGCTCGGAATAGCCACGCAGGAGATCCTGAAGATCCTGCTGGCTGAGTTCCTTCGCCCAAGACGGTTGCGCTATGGCGCCGAGCACCGCCGTGAGAATGAATCCCCATATACCGATGCTTTTGCCCGTCATCTTGAGCCCCGTGATTCGCATGACCGGTCAGAAGGGAGATGCGGCAGCCGGCGACCGGCGTCCGGGATTGTGTCCGTCGACTACGGCGGCGACATCGTTCACGGTCATTTCCGGGCTGTCGATTTCGCTCGGATGTAGCCATGGAGTCAGAACCATGTTCCGTTCATTGTAGTAGTAGAGGTTCACCATCTGAGCCAACCCGCGGCAATCGATGCGGGTGAAATTCCAGGCTTTGAGCTTGTCCGTATCTTTGATCTCCGCGGGATTGACGTGTTTGACGCGCGCCATCACGAGCTTCACGTCCGCCTTGATGGCGGGCAGGGGATAGCGAGCCGCAGCGGCACGCGCCGGACCGCTTGAGACGATGCTGGCCAGGCTATTGGTGAGTTCTCCGATGGTGTCTCCATCCAGGCCCTTGGGACGACCGGCAAGTGGAATGCCGTCGAGGCGCGCGTGAAGAACGACCGACGAATTGAGAACCTTTCTGAGGTCTCCGCTCAGTCCGAGGCTGTCGAGCTTGGTCTTGTCGGTCAGCGGCCCCGTCGATGACGTCAGCCGTGCGACCGCGGCCGTTACCGCCTTGCGCGCCGCCCGCTTCGAGTTTTTCGCCATGGTCATCCCCCTGTTCGACGCGCTTCGTCATCATCCGGCCGAAGGCTCTCACATGGGCGGGTTGATCCCGTTTCTCGCAGAGCGGCCGCGGCTGGCCACCGGTGGACCTTAGGATCGGACCCAGCGCGGAATAACTAGGGACATTCCTAGTGAAGGCCCACGGGGGAGCCCGGGACTTCGGCATCTCGCGAGAACTCCTCGTGCTCTCGGGTGCGCAGCCTCGGAAGCCGATCCCTGGGAGCAGCCAGACTGGCCGAGGCAGGTCCGGTTGGACCCGGCGATTGGCGACCTCACGGCGGTGTCGTCGGAGGAAGCAGGATTTGAGCCGCGTCTCAGTCAAAAATGAAGCTGGGGTCTGCGGTCGCCGAAATTCCGCCTCTGCCCCCCTTTCCGCCGATGTCCGTTCGTTTGCGGTTTCCCCGCAAGTTCTCTCGCACGGTCAGGCCGCGGGTAACCCACGGAGAAATCGATCCAGGTCGTTTTCCGGGATCAGAGTTCGCACTCCGCTTTTTCTTGACACTCGGCCCCATACCAAGCGCGACAGTCGCCGGCGAGGTCCTCGAAGCGTTACGTGGTTCCTCGAGCGCCCGTGGATGGAAGCTGCGTTGGACGACGTCGCGGCGGCTTGGCGACGTGGGCGCAATTGGTGGGGAATAGGACCGGAGGGCGCTTCGCGCATTGGAACGATTGCCCGGTTCGCAGCGGAAATCGTCGCCGAGCGTCATCTCGGGTCCGATTATCGCTCGCTCTCAGTGGATATCGCCAAGGACAGCAAATTTCTTGATGATCATGAGGCCGCGCTCGTCCGTTTCCTATCCTTCGCCAGGGACATGCCGTCAGGGCATCCCAGGGCGGTGCTCTCGGCTTTAGGCCTCGACCGGATCGCGATGCCGTTCCACGTATCGGGACCGATAACCATCGGTGGGCTGTCGATCCCACGAGCGTGCCTTACCTTGGCGTTCCGCACGGGATCATCGATCAGGTCGACCTGTCTCGGTGGCTTCGCTGTGTCCTTCTGGGCGAGAATTTCGCATCCTTCCACAGGCATGCGATCGAGGCCAACGGCGCCAAGGACGACCTGGTGATCTACACCGGCGGCCAGCCGTCCTTGTCTTGGCAGACATCGATGCTGGCGATGCGGCGCAAGCTGCCTCCGGGACTGCCGTTTCTCCATTGGTCCGACATCGATTGGGACGGGCTCGAGATATTCAGGAAAATGGAAGGCCTGCTGGGCACCGTGACACCTCATCTGATGTCGATCGAGCTGGCGGAAGAGTTCGGAGTTTCCGTCGTCGGCTCGTCGTCTCGAGGTAACCAATTTCGTGGTAGTGCGATCGAGCAGCTGGCGGATTACCTTGGGCGATCCGACGCAAAGCACCTGGAGCAGGAGGCGCTCGTGAGCCGAAGGGTTTCGGGCGGGCCATCCCAGATCGTGGCAGTCAGTTTCTCTCCAAGCGCGTCATCGACCTCCCTATCCGCCGGTCGTTCTCCTGTGAAGCTGGTCGTCGGCGTAGGTTTCACGCATTTCGTCGAGCATGTCGCCGGGAATGGTGGTCTTGACCAGGCCCGGTCCGACGGCTCTCCGCCACCGCGCGATGCGAAGGCCGGAATATCGTGCGCCCCTAGGCAAGTCCCTAGTGCGCCTTCGCTCGCGGATATCGCAATCTGGTGTCCGCCAAGCGGAGGGATCGAGCAATGAAACGAACGGCCGGCCGGAACGTCTTCGTCACCGATCTCGCGAAGGTACTGAAGAAGATGGATGGCGCTGCCTTCGCCGATCGACTCGGCAAGGCAGGAATGAAGGGCGTCTGGATACGCGCCGGTCGCGGCCCGGACCGGGACGCCAATCTGACCAACCCGAAACTCGTGTCGCTGCGAACCGAGCTACGAAAGGTCGGCGTGGAGCTATGGGGATGGCACGTTCCATTTTGTGCTGACCAGCCCGCCGCGTCCGACGAGGCGTCGAAGGTGTTGAAATGGGCGGACGACGCGGACTTGGCCGGCATGGCGGTCGACGCGGAGCGTACGCCGGAAAGCCCGCGCTTCAGGGGGACCAATAGAGAAGCGGTCACCTATCTGAAGGCTCTCACGAAGGGGTTGGACGCCAGCGGTCGCGGTGTCGCCTTCTCGAGCCATGATCAGCCGCCCTTGCATTCGAACATGCCTTTCGGGCCGTTCCTCGACTACATCGAAGACGTCTGTCCTCAGGTCTACTACACCTCGGCGAAACCTCAGATCCGGTTGCGCAAGTCGATCGACGGCTACAAGGCGCTGATCCCGGCGGCCGACTTCGCGTCGCGCTACAAGCCGACGGGCAACATCACGATGACCGAGGACGTCGCGATGCCGGATGTTGCGACCTGCCTGGCCGCGACGTCGAAATTCCTCGATCTCGTGAGCGACGGCGGCTTCGGTTCATGCAGCTTCTGGTGCGCGGACAACGCGCCTGACGAGATATGGAAGCTTTTCGCGCACACGCCTCTGGCCGCTCCGCAGGCCGCCCTCGCGGCCAAGCCCGCTTCGACCAGATCCATACCCGCTTTCGCAGAAGGAAAACCCATGAACCTGGATGCCGCGCAACTTCAGCTGAACATCGTGCAGGACTACGTTCCCGAGGGCAACAGTAACCGGCCGGGTACCCGGATGTCAGCAACGTCGATCACGATCCACAACACCGACAACTCGAGCCGCGGAGCCAATGCCGCGGCCCACGCGCGGTACATGAAGGGGCCGGACGCCCAGAAGCGGCAGGTCTCCTGGCACTTCACCGTCGACGACAAATACGTATATCAGAGCATCCCCACGAACGAGATGGCGTGGCACACCGCCACCAGGCAGGGGAACGAGACCAGCATCGGCATTGAGATCTGCATGCACTCCGACATGGCGGACGTGGATGCATGCTACGACAGGGCGGCGCTCCTGACGGCCTGGCTTGCCTATCGGCTCGGGATGCACGTTCCGAGCAACGTGTATCAGCATCACGACTGGTCCGGTAAGAACTGTCCGAGGGTGCTGCGTGCGAAGAAGAACGGCTGGACAGACTTTCTCGCGAGCGTTCAGAACCACTTCAGGAATCTCGGTCCCGTCGATGCGCCAATGATCGCGCTTCCCAAAGGCGACCATCACCATGGCGGCCCCGCGGCCCAAGCCTAGTGTACGCGGGGTCCGATCGTGCCGATGCCCCACGGCGTTTACGTCGATGGCGATCGCGTATGCGCGACACGGCCACACGTGTCGCGTGTCCGTTGCCGAGTACGCTTATTGTTCCGGAGGCTGCTCGAGAATGATCCGTGAACGGGCGCCGGCGATTCGCAATCAGTCGATCTTGAAAAGCTCCGCTACCGAAACGTCGAAGGCGTCAGCCAGGCTGTCGACGACCGAAAGAGTGGGATTGGCTCGCGTGGTCTCGATGAGTGAGACGGACTGCTGCTCGATGCCGGCTTAGGCCGCCAGTTCCTTCCGACTCCAGCCTTTCGCATTCCGAAGTCGGCGAACCTTCGTTCCCAGCAGCGTCGCCGCTACCTGGTCGCTTTTCGGAAAGCGCTTCTCGAACTCCGATCGTGCCATAGCGCGATCATATCCAACCTTGGACCGGGCGCGAAGGGGGATCGCCGCTTTCAGTTTGAGGCGGGCTACCGGCAGCCAATCGAACCTGCCGGTCAGACATGCGGAATCCGGACAAACTCCTAGGGACGTTCCCAGTACGTCGAATCAAGACGAACTGCTTTGGTGAGACGGGAAGCGCGGAGGCCCGCATGATTGAAGCTTTCTCTCTTTCGACCGCCCATTTGTTCCAAGATGCGATGGCCTCGCAGGCGAGGCTGCGATACCGGGTTTTCGTTGAGCGTTGCGGACTGCCGCACCTGCATCACGACGATCTCGAATTCGACGAGTTCGATACGCCTGCCGCGCTCTACTTCGTCTGGCGCGATCACGACCGCGTAGTGCGAGGGTTGATACGGCTCCTGCGGACGGATCGGCCGTACATGCTCAAGGCCTATTGGCCCGAGTTAGTCCGAGGCGCGTTGCCGGCGTCGGCCGGCATCTGCGAGATGACGCGGGTATGTGTTGACAGAGCAGTGCCCGCAATGGCGCGTCGCTTTATCCTGCCGGAACTGCTTTGCGCGGTTGCCGATCATGTCGAGAACTCGGGCGGCGAAGGCGTCGTCGGCGTCACGCGAGCCCATCTCCTCACGCACTACGTCCGGAACGGCGTCGAATGGCTCGGCGAGCCGGCTACCGTCGAGGGCGAGACCGAGCGCGCCTTCTTCGTTCCGCACACGTGTCTTCGTCCCGAACACCATTGTGCGAAGTATGGAATCGGTGACGCGACGATGCGGACCGGATCCGTATTGGAGAGGGCCGCGTGATGGTCGACGATCCGGCAACCGGAGAAACGATCGAGGTCGTCGCGGAACGGATGGCGGACGCCATTCTCTACCTTAGCGACGTCGCGAGAGACTCGGGGCTGGAGACGATCTCTAACGATCTGATGTCGATCCGCGGGAAGCTGAAGGACCGTCCGGATCGCCGATCGTCCGATGTCGCGTACGCGGCCGTGGCCGGACAGAAGAAGGCATCCAGATGAACACTCGTGCCACTTTCGCGGACAAGGCCCGGCGCGGACTGGAGGCCGATCTGGGAGGTGTCGTCAGGCTGCCGTTCGAAGGCTATCGTGGCGCGGGCATCGGAGAACTGGAACGCTTCGCCGACATGGCATCCGACCCATCCGGCGGGATCGATCCCGTCGCCGCGATCATCGTCGAGACGGTCCAGGGAGAAGGCGGCCTCAACGTCGCTTCCGAACCGCGGCTGCAAAAGCTCAGCCAGGTTGCGAGCGGGCTGGGGGCGCTTCTGATCGTCGACGAGATCCAGGCCGGATGCTGTGGCACCGGGAGGTTCTTCGGTTTCGAGCGGAGCGGCATCGTCCCCGATCTCATCTGCTTGTCTAAATCCATTAGCGGCGCGGGCCTGCCGATGTCGCTCCTGCTGGTGGCGCCCCAATTCGACACTTGGCGTCCCGGTGAGCACAACGGAACGTTCCGCGGCAACAGTCTGGCGTTCGTCGCTGCCGCCCAAGCAGTGGACGAGTATTGCGAGCCCGACTTCGTCGCCGGCATATCGGCACGGGCGGTCCAGCTTGAAATGGCTGCGCGACGCGGCCTTGAGATATCCGCACGCGATCGTCGGACCGCGCGGCATCGGCATGATGGCGGGATTGGAATTTCGGGATCCGGATTCCGCCCAGACGGTCGCACTTTGCGCACGGGAAAGCCGTCTGCTTCTCGAAACCTGCGGCCCGGACGACCGGGTCATCAAGATTCTCGCGCCGTTGAACATCGACATGGATCTGTTCGCCGAAGGGCTCGAACGATTGGGGCGCGCGATCGGGTTGGCGTGTGCGCCAGTCGCCGCCGACGAAGCTGCCTGACGGCCCTGTCGGCTACAGCGAAATGATGCCGCTCTGGATCCCCTTGACCACTGCCGTGATCCTGTTGCTGACGCCGAGCTTCCGGATCGTGTTCGACAGGTGGAATTCGACGGTCTTCTCCGAGATGGAGAGGATCTCGCCGATCTCCCAATTGGTCTTTCCCTCCTTGCACCACCGAAGGCATTCGGTTTCCTTGGCGGTGAGGTCCTGACCGGGAAGGCGTCGCTCGTCGTTGATCTCGCTCAGCCGTAGCCTGTACTGGAACGTCAGGCCGTACATGATGGCAAGCCGGTCGGGGCGCGCGTGCTTTTCCTCCCGCAGGCTGAGGCTGATCAGATCCACGTCCGTCCCGGGACCGTGGAGCGGGATTGTTATTCCGGAATGCACGCCCAGATCGTGGCATTCCGCCAGGAATCGGCTTTGCCTCGGAGAAAGCTTGGTCTTCTCGCAGGCTTCGGCCCAAGCGAACGGACGGCGCGCCGAATTGACGAAGTGCACGACGGGGTCGATCTGGTCCCACCCGTTCTCGATGTAGCTGTCGGCGTATCCGGTCGGAAACTTCAGCCACGGAACCTCGACGACGCGACGGTCCCGCGTCTTGGCGAACACGGCGTTCTGGTAACCTTCGTCTTCGACAGCCTTGAGAAAGAGATCGCGAAGGGAATGGGCCGAAACCGCCGAGCCCGACGATGCAATGAAATCCTCGATACGCGCAATCATGCAGCCCCCCCGCTGCCAGAGTTCAATCCGACGAATTCCCCCAAATATCTATTGAACTCGGAGGCATGCACCCAATGCGGAGCATGCCCCCCGTCCACAATTAGAGGATTTTGCAACCATAAGTTCCGGTAGGTCAAGCGATGCAGATAGGGAATGTTGACGAACGGATCGTTTTTCCCCTGTACGATCGCAAGCGGCTTCGGGCAATTCCACACTGCGGCGACTTCGTCCTGCCCGATGCCGGCGAGCCCGTTCGCCAGCATCAGCCGCCGGGCATCGCCGTGTGTGCGTCGGATGCAGCGCGCCAACCGGGACGACGGGTCCATCTCCGATCCCAGCATCGCGGTGCCGTATGCGAGGACGTCGTCCTCGGTGAAGTCCGCCTTTCCGGCGAGCTCCATCGTCGGCGTGAGCAGAAAACCTTCCGCGGCTCCGGCCGGGCTGAGATGCACCGGGGGCGTGCCGGTGATGAGGAGAGACCGGACCGCCCGCCTTGTCGCCCACATCTCGATGCCGATATGCCCGCCGAGCGACCAGCCCACGACATGGAAGGCGCCGATGCCGAGAACCTGCATGAGATCGTTCAATGCATCGGCATACCCGGGGAAGCTGTACGTCCGTTCCGGAGCGGATGCGTCGGCGGAGTTGCCGTGTCCCGGGAGGTCGACTGCGACGACGTCGTAGCCCAGCGCGGCAAGGAATCCGATCTGATGTCCGAAAATCTCCTTGCAGGACGAGTTGCCGTGAATGAGAAGCACGGCATCCCGATGCCCACCGGTTCGGATGAAGGCTAGGTCGCCGGAGGCCGTTCGCAGCGTACGCTCGGGCCAAGAGGTTGGCGCATCGCAACTTGCCATCGCATGCTCGAATCGATTGAACCTGAGGAAGCATTTTCGGCAGCAATCGACGTTCGTCCGCTGGGGAAGTCCCCAGTTGATCGGGGTGGCGCCGCTCGGCTTTCGCACTGAATGCGTATAGAATAGGTGGGTGACCGCGCAAACCGGGTCGCGTGCTGCCACGAAGGTCTGGAGCGTGGCTCTATCTGGTCGCCTTCGCGGACGTTGAATCGCAGCAAGGACTATCAAGCCCGCGTAGCAGTCTTCGGTATCCTTTCATCATCGAAAGTCGCCTGAACCTGACGTCATGCCGACGATCTCAGCGGTTTGGGCCTGTCCAGCGAGAGACGATCAACTCGAATGCAAGCAGATGGTAGAACAATGATTCAACATCGCTGCCGCCTTGGCGGTCGTGCGACGCAAGCCACTGTCAATGACGTCGATGCTCCGCGCTCCGCCTGCTCTCGTTTGAATCAATAGCACGCGCAGGATGCAGTTTTTCGGCGTCTTCGTGCCGGTCTCCGCTGGCATTCGTATCAAAATTGCGATGCAAAACATTGATCCGGACCATGGGGTAATGCCAGATGCCGAGCCGGCACTCTCTCGTGCGGTCGGCACGCTTATTGGCAGCAATGACGAGGTCGTTGCAGCCTTGAATTCCATGCCGCCCCTAACCGTTTCGGCTGGCATGAGCTGGGTTTGCGCCACATCGGCTGCTGCGACGCGCGCCGGCGGATGTGCGATTTGATTAATCTACGATTGCACCGAGTTCGAACCTAAGGGCGTTGGGTTGCCCGTTCGATCCTTCGCTTTACTGGGGGAGAAAGCAGGCAAACGGTACAGGTTGGCTTGCGAGGTTGAAACAACCGTTGGTAAATGACCGCCGGCTTGCTTACACGGCGGTGAAAACATATGGCTCGATCCTGCATCATTGCTCTTGGTGCCATAGCCCTCATAACATTGCTTCCATCTTCGGGGCCGAGAGCGCAGCAGCAAATTCGGCCGGCGCAAGTTGACGGCCAGAACCCGGCCGTACCGCAATCGACATCCCCTGAGCCGCGACCGGACCCTTCGACTCAAAAGTTCACGGCGCCTTCGACGGACGCTAGCTCTCCTGCGAGCGTTCAGACCAGGCCGAGCGATCCTCAGAAGCAATGTGTGAAACCGGGTGAGTTCATCATAGAGCTGCGATCGGGTCGAAATCCGGTGGGCGCGCCTATCGTGTTGGCCACGAATTTGTTGCCAACGAACCAGCGCGTCGACGTCGGCGTGCGTGCACCGTTCGTCGATGGCGTCCGTTATTTCGCTGGCATCGACTACGGGGACGAAACCTATCTTTTCAAACGGCAGGATGTGGTCACGCACCGTGCGACGGACTCGGATTCACTGGTGAAGAAGCATTTGCTGGATCCCGACCAGACCATCGTCACGTTGAACATGGGTGACGATCTGGCTTGGTTCTGGAGCAGGGTCGATCTCTATCTTTACACCTGCAACAGCCCGGTCGGTCAGTCTCCTTGGCGCGTCTCGTCCGTAAGTGTCCGCCTTAGTCCCTATTGGTTCAGCATTGGTGCCGCCCTTGTCGGCGTACTGGTTCTCTACCTCTGGATAGCGTTCGCGCTCCGCAAGAAGGATCACACCTTTGGATCCTTCCTGCGCGCGTTGAACCCCGCCCAGGTCTCGGCGGGGTCGGACGGAAAGGGAAGCTTGTCGACGTTCCAAACACTGGCCTTCTCCCTGGCTGTTGCCGCTCTGATCTCGCTGCTGCTGCTTCAGACGGGAACGTTGGTCGATCTCTCCGGATCGATCCTGACGCTCCTGGGTATCAGCGGCATCGGCGCCACGATCGCCAAGGGAACGGATAGCCAACGCAACACGCTGTCGGCGGACAACCGGGCATGGCTGCTTCGACGTAACTGGCTTCCGATGGCCAAGACGATCGTCGAACCGTCAAACGCGAGCTGGCGTGACTTTTTCTCCACGGACGGCGTCTTCGACGTATATCGCTACCAGAGCTTCATTTTCGGGCTGGTCGTGATCGGAGGCTTGATCGCGGCAGGCGTGAATCAGCTTTCCACATTCGTTGTCCAGACACGATCCTGGGAATCGTAGGACTTAGCCAAGTCGTCTACATCGGCGGCAAGCTGGTGACACCAACCAACATCTCCGATCTTAATGCCGCAATCGCGGGGCTGCGTTCCGATGAACAAAAACTGAAGGCGGCCGCCGCGGCGGCCAAGCAGGGCCAGGTGGCGAGCCTGGCGGAAGCGATCCCTCTCATCGGACAAAGTACCTACGACGCGTACCGTCAGAAGGCCAGGGACGTCGCGGCAATCTTCACGGACGCGACCGGCATTGTCGTTGCCGACGCATCGCTCGAGCCTGTCGTGATGTAATAAGGGAGACGGACATGGCTAAAAATATCCTGGTGTTCGCAGACGGCACAGGTAACGAGGGCGGTCTCCTGCCGGACGAGAGCCGGACGAATGTCTACAAGCTCTATCGGGCAACGCGGACTGGGCCAGAATCAATTATTGACCCGAAGAAGCAGCTGGCTCTCTACGTCCCCGGCATTGGCACGCCAATGCCCAGACACGACAATGGTTGGGACCGGATAAAAGAGGCGGTCCAACAGATGTTTGGGTTCGGCATCACGAAGAAAATAATCGATTGCTACGTTGCGATCATCGGCGTCTGGGAACCGGAAGACCGCATCTACCTGTTCGGTTTCAGCCGTGGTGCCTACACGGCCAGGTGTCTTGCGCACGTGCTCGAGCTGTGCGGCATTCCGACAAAGGAGCGCAATGGCGAGCCGATCAGCCTCGATCCGACGTCGTTGAGAAAGGTCGCCAAAGAGGCCGTCTCTTGCATCTATTGGCTTGGCATGCCCAGGGACGCCGCACAGGCGGAAAAAAGAGCGGAGCAGTTTTGCGATGGGTACCATTCGCAGGTCGGGCGAGCCGCAGGGGCTTCCGCCTACTTCATCGGGATTTGGGATGCCGTCGCTGCAATCGGCTGGCAACGTTTCTTCCCTGACTGGGCTTACGATCGCCATTTCCCGTCAGACATCCAATATGCGCGTCATCTGCAATCAATCGATGAAGGCCGAAAGGATTTCAAGCGGGTACCCTGGGGAGGGAGCGGGACGGTCAAATGGCCGGATAGGAAGGGCGAACCGGAGCAATTCGACCAGATCTGGTTCGCCGGCAATCATTCGGACGTCGGCGGAAGCTATCCCGAGAACGAATCCCGTCTCTCGGATATCACGCTGGCCTGGATGGTGGAATTCATCACAGAGAAGATTCCGGATGCAGGCCGCGTCATGGTCGACATGGACCTGCTAAGACTATATCCGTCAGCCGACGGTATGATGCATGACGAGTGCATGGTGGGTATGGGCGGCACGGCGTTCAAGTGGGCAAAGGCGGTTCGAGAGGTGCCCGACACGGCGCAACTTCATTCCACCGTCTACGAGCGGCTGGCGATGAAGTCGGTGCGCAACTTCACGAGCTTCGCACCCTACAGACCTGTCGCGTTGCAGAACCATCTCAAAGCGAAAACGTATTACGAAGCCACAGGCAGCAGAGGCGACGACACGGCCGCATCCAGGCCCGGGGATGCGCCAGGTTCTCCGGAGAGTGGTGCTATTTCGACTTGATTGGACCGCACCGCTGCCCCCCATTCCGATGGCAATCGGTTACGTACGATGGTCGGCTTGGAGGCCTTCTTCACTCCGAAGAGCCACAAAGGCATTGCGGAGTTTCTGAAGGAGGTCGCTGTCACGGAGCGGCAGGCAAGGCTCGCCAGGACGCGCGCATCCCGACCGACTGCGTTCCGGGGGCTTGCAGCAACGCGACCGCCCCCGGCCGGACTCGTCCCGGTCAATCGGCTGATTGAGCAACTTAAGAAGTCAGCGGATGTAGCAGGTGTGCATGAAGCGCCGAGTTCACCCAATACGCAGGTTTTCTGCGGACATCTTGCCCGAGCTGCCTGTCTTGAGTTCGAAGCTGATCCGGGCCCCTTCAGCGAGCCCGGTGTAGCCGGCCTTCTCGACCGCCCTGACGTGCACGAATACGTCCGATCCGCCATCATCGGGCTTGATAAAACCGTAGCCCTTCGTCGCGTTGAACCACTTTACAATACCAGTCGCCACTACAATATCTCCAAATCAAACGACCGCGATCTACCTATTCTTTCCAGAAGGATCAAGACCATACTCGATTGCCCGCGCGCCATCTGCCGCCGCACAAATAAAGTGCCAATCGCTTGGCAGAAGGGTTAGGCCGACCGACCTTCGCGCTCCATCGGCTGCCTGCGGCGGCAATGCCTGCGACGACCATTGCGACGTTGCGGCGCCGGGGAAAGCACTGGAAGCTTACTTGCAACAAGCTTCTCACTCTCTTCTTCGCGCGCTCGCTCCTGAGTGGCCAGTATGGCCGCCTGTTCCAGCGAATCAAGAAAGGCCCGGCCCTCTTCCATAATGATCCAATGGCCGGATTCCCGCGCAACCAGCTTCTGTCTGAAAATATCGAGGTCTGGCACCCGCTCTGCCAATCGCTTCATACGAGCCGTCCATTCCGGACCACTGGTGTAGAACACCGCTAGGTAATCCTTCAGGACAGCAAGACTGGCTCGGCCCTCCGGTTGGCCGGCGAGAATCTTAAGGACCGAGAGCTGAAAACTCACATTCGTCAACCAAACGCCGCAACACGAACGCCGCATATATAGTCATGGCACCTGCCGACCTGCGCCTGGCTTCAAAACAAAACCCGAAAAGTCATTCTAATCCACGGATCGTCCGGCAGTTTGGACGCAAGTTAAGACTGTCCTTTCGAATCTGGGGAGATGCCTTTCAACGCTATTCCCGGGCCGTTGCGGCAGGACATGCGGGCTCTCAAACATCCAAGGTGACTGTTCCTGGACGGCCAGTGTTTTGCAGAACGGAGGCTGCACGTCTCAAAGAGACGCAGGCCAAAATTCGCGAGAGCGAGCTTCCAAGGTCGTGACGTTGCAAGAAGACCCAAAATTACCATACGCGCGTGAAGATATCCGCGCCCTTCAACTTGGCAGGCTTGCCGTTCTTATCAACGTAGAACAGCGTCCATGACGATGGCATTTGAGACCCGTTAGTTTTTCCAACCCATCGGGTGAAGGAATTGCACTGGGCAAAAGTAACAACAAAATACAAGCCGGTTGGACTAACAGCTCCCGATGCAGGATAAGGGATGCCCTGGCACGCAAATCCTTGAGCATGGTTTGTGAAAGTCCCTTGTATTGTCCCGCTATTGGCGGACCAAATAAACAGTTCTGAACCCCGTTCATTCTTCCAGTATGAGGGAGCAGGAAGCCCCTGGGCCATGGCCTCGGCGGAAAGAAAGAAGAACTGAGCGAACAGCAAAAGCCCCAGTAATCTCTTCATATTGATGCCCCCAAAACAGTCCGGTCAAAGTTCGCAACCTAGATCAGGCAGTTTGGTACATCTCCAGGCTCCGTTCGCTGCTCTTATTTCGCGTTCGGCAATGAAATGCAGCACTTATGGGCGAAATCGCGCTGAATCGCGGCGAAGTCTGAGAGCGTCAAGCCCGCGCCGCCTGCAATCCCCGCATCGGCTCGCCCGGGCGGCCGAGCGCCGAGCCGATGCTCGGCTATTTTGATGTGAGGCCGACTGCGCGGATCCAGGGGAGTTCGCGCCTATGGCCCAACTTCAAGACACCGTTGCCGCCCGGCGGGCGAAGCCATCGCCGAAGCGCGTCCTGCCTATTATCGAGCGGCTACAGCGCTTGTTTCCGTGAAACCCGGACAGGCAATCGCTATACACGCCTACCTACCCGGTTCACGAAGCCCATGAACTCGCGCGGGACAGTCAGTTCGGCGTTTACTTCCCGTGATGCATCTCACTCTATCAGCAGCAAGCGATTCCTGCGGCTCATGACAGGCATCCGGGGGCATCCGCCTGCGCTGCGCTCCGGCGGAAACGGGCTCTAGGCGCTTCGCGCCCCGAGCCGCCTCCGGCGTCTCGGCCCTTCGGGTGACGATCGCCGTGCCCGTGCCATCGCGCATTTCTCTTTGGAGGGGATCTGCTGGCACTCAAGGTGGCGTTTGCGCTCCGCGTGATCGGGTACGCGGAGATCGCACGCGGTTCGCCTCGCGGCCCAATGCGGACGCTGCGACGAACTTCTATCGCGCTTGGATCGCCAGCTGTTTGATGGATTTCGATCAACGCGGAACGGGATTGCAACCAGCGGCTTCGCTATCACTGAAGCTTGCGATTTCGATCTTCGGAAGAACTGAAGACGAGAAGGGGAGGGCGAACGACAGGCACGGAATTACGTGCGGGGCCGATAAATATCCAAGCGTCCAGTCCCGCTCCTTATTGAACCCGATTGATTGCTGCCGACAGCTGCGAGACTGCCCGTCTTGGAGCTCGGGAGTGCTGTGCGCGTCTGCCCGGGCGTGCTGCTGCCCCAATCGTCTATCGCTTGGCTCGCAAACGGCAAGGCTGAAGAGCTGGAGGACGTCGGAAATGCGTATTGAGCTTACGATAAATAAGAGATCCTGCACTGTCGACGTGCCGCCCGAGACGCCACTGCTGTGGGTCCTTCGCGATGTGATTGGTCTGACGGGTACGAAATACGGGTGCGGAATTGCCCAGTGCGGTGCCTGCACGGTGCATATCGGCAGTGACGCGGTTCGGTCGTGCATTACGGCCGTAGGTGACGTTGCCAAACCAGTCACCACAATCGAAGGCTTGGATGCGGACGGCAATCATCCCGTTCAGGTCGTCCTGAAGTCAGATCATTTTCTGCTCGCTCAACCTTAGACGCATCCAGCGGCTCCCTTGCCTTCCGCTCTCTGAAACAGTCCGGCTCGTGAAATGCGTTCGTCTTCCCATAGTAGACGCACTGCAATATTAGTGAACGCGACTCGCGCCGGACTGACGCTTATATTCCGCGTTTCGATGGCTTTTTCGGACGAATTTCATCATTGCTCGTAGAATGATAGCGCCGCTGCAGCGATTAACAAATATATCCATGCACTCGCCCCGTTGGCTCGGTGGTGAAGTAAGTGGAGGTAAGGTGCGCGGGCTTCGCGCCGAAGCCGCTCGCCTCGCGAAGCTTGGCTAGATTGCACGGAGAAATTGAGTTGCAGAAACGTGGGTCCGCGAACTGCGGCGCATGAGAAACACGAATGGATGGCACCTCATCGTCGCAAGCGTTTACGCCTACGGCGTCGAGATCAATCCACGAGCTGTTGCAACTATCCAGCGGTTGCCCCAACGCACGATAGAATCGATTCGCCCGATGCCGGGGATCACGTCCCCCCGTGCTGCCATTCGAATCCCATCGGGCCCTTCGAGCACCGCCGTTCCGCCGCGAACGTCAAGGACTGCCCACCCCCCAATAGTTGTTGGTCTTGTCTCCGGGACCGACAGGAGCGGCCCCGCAGGCTCGAGCGAGCCGGTCACAGACATGTCCGCCTCCAAAACCGAAGAAGCTGGATTCGAAGCTTCCGCCGATTGCGCCCCACCCGACGCTTTGGCCAGAGGCTTCGGAGCAAGGCTCGCGCTGACTGTGGAGGGCTGACCTAAACCGGGCGGTGTTCGCGAGCTTGCTGCTGATGCTATCTTTCGGGCGCTTTCGGCCTTACCGCCTGACTTTGTGTCCGGCATGCGGCGCGAAGCCGGTTCTATCCGAGCATTTGGATTGAGAGCCGGGATGGTTGCAGGAGCATACCAGGCACCAGCCCATCCCAATCCAAAACCTCCAGCCAATGCGACCGCGACGAGCCAAATAGTGGATTTTGAATGACCGCTTGGCGCCAATAGCGCCAGGACCTCATCTCGATTGGAGGGCGAGAAATCCGATCGACCGAGCGTGACGGGCCACGTCGCGACCTCGCCACTACCCTGATCCGCGACCGTCTCGATTACTTCCAAGGTATTGGCATGGTGCAATTGCATGCTCGGGTCCCTTGTGGTCCCCAATGATCATGCCGGGAACTAAACCAACCCTTAACGACCGATGCACCTCAGCACGAATAGGACAGCAGTTGATCGCGCAGAAAGCCCAAGGAGTGATGTCCGGCGGCCGCCGCGACTCGACCACATGACGGTCGGGCTGTGTTTTGCAACCGTGAGCGGCTGGACCGGATTTGCATTCGGACCCGTGGCTCACGCCAGGAGCACAATGAATCCATGGCCCCGCCAGATTTGAGCCGCATGGCCGCCTATGTCGGTACGAAGGGTCATGCCGGGCGGGGCGCAACACCGGGAGTTTTCGATGTCCGGTTATTTGCGAATGTGCTTCGTCAGTTTGGTTCTTGTTGAAACTCTTTCGACGGGCCCTGCGTCTTCCAATCCTCTTGCGAATATCTTCAATACTGCAGCACCCCAGCCTACGGTGACCTCTCCGCCACAAGCGGAATGCTTGGGACGCCCCGGCAACTCGACCCCCGATAGTCAGCATTGGGTCTACCGAATGGACGGGCACCACAAATGCTGGTTCCTGACCGAGGGTATGGCGAAGGTGAAGAAGACCGTTCGTCCGCGCGCGGCGAAAGATAACACCGCCAGTCTGGACGAGAACGGAACCACGCGGCCCAGGCAGAGCGGGGTCGTTGATGCGCGCGCGGAGTTGCTGCGCTCTGCACCGGCCGAGCCGTCTCAGCCGCCTTACCCCGAAGTCAAGGTAGCTGATGCTACCTCCGATCTCGATACGGGCACCACTCCGATGTCGGCGGCCCCCATCGCTGGGCACGACCGCTGGCCCACGCACTCCGTGCCGAGCCAAGTCGATGTTGAGCAACCTCTCGCGGCCGCGCCGGCCAACGATGTGGTGACTTCGTCCGAACCTCCGACTATCCCGATCGGCGTGCTTGTGCTCACTGCAGAGGCTCGTAACGAGGCGCGGAGCCGGACGGCAGCTTGGCTTGGCGTATTACTGATGATGCTAGGGATGATCTTCATCTTAAGCTCGAGCCGCTCGCTTCGGCACCCGATGAGATTGCGCCACTGAAGCGTACTCCCCAGGTTTACCTGATCCGTCGTCGCGCGGTCGATGAGGTCTAGCGCGCTGGTATAGCCGAATTGCCACACGTACAAAGGTTCCGCGGGCATTCATTGAGTTTGACGCCGCCTTTAGACGGACGTTTGATCACGATGATGGTCCCCCTTTGGGATGGGACTGCATCATGCACTACAAAGTGTTCGTGGGGGACAGCAGCCGGCACGTGATTTGCGCCGCAACTCGACTGCATTGACGAGCAGGCGGCGAGACGTCGAGCCGAACAAATGTCTGGCGAGCACGACCTTGAGCTTTGGGAAGGTGATCGCCTCATTGCTGTATTTCGAGGTGAAACGTCGAACGAACAATCGAGGCGACCGCTCCGTCCTACATAAACGGCCGGTCTCACCGCCGGGTAGTTCGAACATTAGCCATGCCGGTCTAATGCCGACAAGTCGCGTCGAAGCTCAATGAGCTAAAGCCGCAGCCGCCAGATGCTCCCGGTACTCTGCCTCTGCGGGCAGTTTCCAATGCTGCTTACTAGGGTCTTGTTGCGCGTTTAAGCGCATCTTCCCACCATGGCGCCCGTGTCCAGGAGCGTGCGGAAGGCAACGCATTCATGCGCAGCTCGGAAGCAAGCGTCCCAATGTCGGAATCCGAACCGACCGAGCGCGAGCACTCTTCTCTAATTGGTGGTTGCTGAGAACCGAACCATATTGGCGATCAGCCCGGCGCAGAGGCCCGGCTTGTTCGTCGCGCTCAGTGCTGCGTCCCGTTCAATTCTCTCAGTAAGGCATGTAGGAAGTCGCTGGCATGATCGTATTCGACGCGGCCATCGGCAACCGCGCGAGCGCGCGGACATAGGACATTGCCAACAGTCTCGGGATCGAGTGTGTTGACGCGCTCAGACCACAGCTCAAGTAGACCGTCAGGTATGTCGTCGCTGGATCTGAACAGCTTCGTGAGGCAATGCTCGCCGTCGTGCCTCTGATCGTGGTGCGCTTTGGCAGCATAAAAGGCGAACAGACCGCGGAATGCTTCGCGGGAAACAGCGATCCTGGCCATTACTTCCCCCAAATCATTGAAGTGTCGCTACATTCTAGCAATCTAAGAAAGTAACCTAAAATAACACAAGGCCGGCTCGGGAAAAATATGAAAGTGAGTCAGCAAAGTTGCCGCAAGGTGGTAGCTCGCCCATTCGCGTAGATGGAAAGTCGGAGTTAGCGGGGCACTTCCCTTTCTGGGACGGCGCTTGAGAAACTCCGTCATCCCCGCTGATAGCGTGCCTCTAGGAGTGAGTGAGCTCTGAAGCGAGATCGCTGGTGCAATCCGGTGCTGGTATGGCTCGGTACGTGTCCTTTCGATAGACGACCTCGGCCTCCGAAAATCCCGCGTCCGCTTCCCGCTGTGGCAGCGCCCCTTCGCGCGGCATGGGCGGAGTTAGCGATGAGTATAGCGCAGGGGGTGGCGCGGCATAGGCGTCGGGCGCTTGCGGGGTTGGCCGCTGACCTGTGCCTAGGCGCCTTTTTTCCGCCCAGCACGAGTTTCAGTTGGCTACCCGCTGCGATCTTGACCGGCGTTTCCGACTCGAATGCGAACGGACGCTCGCCCCACTCGTACTCACTCGGGCTTGGGGATCCGGCCCTTGCCGGCGCATTTCGTGCAGCGACCCGGATAGATCTTGCGGCCGGGCTCCGGCTCTCGGACGGGCAACGATCCCGAGCCGTCGCAGGCGTCGCATTTGATTTCGGCGCGGCTGCCCTTGACCATGCCTCGGCGGATTGCGGAGAAGATCGAGGCTGCTAACGCCGTTCGGGTGGGCGCTAGGGCGCGCGCCTCCGGATACCGGCGGTTTGCTCCTGGCATCGTACCGCCCGGCGGGCTCGAGCAGCCGTTTCCTCGTGAAGGGTCCGCCCGCTCCGGCAGATCGCGCGCACGCTGCGCGAAGCCCTGTAAAACTCTTCCACGACGCCACCCCGCAACATCACTGAAAGCTCGATTTCAGTACGACGACGAACGCGCGTCAAATCGGAAGCCGCACGTCTGCTCTTTTGCTGGGCGACTATTTGAGCGACTCACAGATCCATTCGGTGGCGCTGGCGTTGAGAATGGCGACGATCCAGCAGTTTAATGTCGGCGCGCCCATCATCGCGCTGGATGACATCGTCACCTCCTACGATGCCGATCATCGGCGCACTATCGCCGGGCTCATCGGGACAATGTTCGGTGGCAGCCAAATCCTGATTACCACGACGAGCGGTTTTTCAACTATTTGAAGGACCAGCTCGAGGCGAAGGCGTGGCACTTCACTCGGATCATTGGCCTCGATCCAGCCTACGGGCCGCGTTTTCGCTGACGACAAAGTGAGCGACGAGATGATCGAGGCGCGTTGGGCTGCGGGCCAGTCGGCGGCCAACGAGATGCGCCAAGCCGAGGAGGAATGGCTTCCCGGCATCTGTCGGGATTTCGTGGTCAGCGTGCGGATCCGGTCGCTGGAGAGGCCCTATTCTTTCGAACGCAGCGAGTTGGCCTCGACGCTTGCCGGCCTGCTCAAGGATGCCAAGCTCGCGCCTGCGCTGGTGCCCGGCGTCAACAATCGCTTCCTCGACAGCTTGGTGAAGGGCGTGATCGAGAATTTTGGCAGCCGCTTCCAGGACGGACCTTATGGCGACGGCTCGATAGGCGACGAGAAGGCGCGCTGGGAAGAGTTCAAGACTTTCCGCAGCCAGTTCGCCTGCAAGAAGTGCAGCCGGACGAAGTTCCAGCGGCCCTTTACTCTCAAAAAGCCGGTATGCGCGGATGATAGTTGCGAGGCGCAGTTCGAGTTTGCGGTAGGGGGGCTGAATGGCAGGGCGTTCAAAACCCGTCGAGCTGGCGACGCGCAGCTTCGAAAAGCAAAGCGACGCCACGGCTTTCTTCAAGGCCATGCTTAACCGCTACCGGCGCGGTGAGCGGGTGAGTGACGCGGATGGCCTCGACGTTGCGGCCCTTCTCGAGCGCGACACTGAATATGTCGCCAAGGTGGGCTGTGGCGTAAGCCATTTCCAAGTCATGATGACCGAGCATGGGACGTAATGCTTCCGGATCATCCGCACGGATGGCAGCGCCACGGATTTCTCCTATCCACACTGCATCTCCCAGAGACCGCCCAGCCGTAAGCAGGCGGTCGCCCAAGCGCTTCGACGTACGGTGCGCTTCGATCTTTACAAGGCCCGCGATAATTTCTTCGCTACCCACAGCGGTTCTGACGGCTTGGTTTCCTGTGCCGTTACGGGCGAACGTATCGCACGGAACGAAGCGCAGATGGATCACCGTCCTCCAGATCGCGACCCTTAAAAGGTCTCCGCTGAGGGCACCAAGGCCTCTATCGCTGTGGCGCAGATTGCTCCGACCCCCGGAATGGTCATTAAACGTGAAGCGACCTCGTCCCGTCTGGCGCGCATGCGTAGTCCTTTCTCCAGTTCTGCTATTTGCTCCGACAGGGCCTCCACATGCTTCAAGAGATTCTGGCAAAGGGTCCGGGCAGACGTCATATCCTGTCCGGCCCCATAGCAGCCAACACAATGGGGTGCTTTCCGTGCCGCTCTCGGAAAGCACCGCTCGGAGCGGAACGAACGCGATGGCGATCGTCGGTCCGCGCCGATCAGCTCCGGCCGTAAACTTCGGCACCGCCGCCGCGCGCAGGGCCGGCGGTAGGATCGACGCCTTCAGGAAGATCGACGACGAGCGAATGGGTCGTCAGGATCAGCTTGGCCACCGACACCGCATTCTCGAGAGCGGCGCAGGTCACCTTGACTGGATCAATGACGCCGGCTTCGAACATGTCGGTAAATCTGCCGCTCCTGGCATCGAAGCCCGTGCCGGGTTGCTCGGCGACGACCCGTGTCACGATCAGAGCGCCATCCTGTCCGGCATTGCCGGCGATGATCGCCAATGGGCGCTTGATCGCGTCGCGGACCAGCATCGCACCAGCTTGTGCGCCATCAACCTCCTGATCCACTAATGGATCGAGCCGCGCTGCGACCTGCGCGAGGGCAGTACCGCCACCGGCCACCACACCTTCGTCACGGGCAGCCCGGGCTGCGTTAAGGCCATCTTCGAGGAGTTGCGCCGTGCGTTTTTGCTCGACCGGCGTGGCGCCGCCTGCGAGCAGGAGTGCCGTCCCGCGGGTGAGCTTTGCAAGGCGATCGGCCAGCTTGTCGCGCTGGATATTCTGCGGTGCCTCGTCCCACAGCTTCTGGACCAGTTGCCGCCGCCCGTCGATGGCCGCCTTGTCGCCATTGCCGCCCAGGATCACGGTCGCGGATGCGGATACCCTCGCGCGCGTCGCATTGCCCAGATCGGCGATCGTCACCTCCTCGATCCGGGCACCCAGGTCGCGCGCGATCACCCGGCCACCCGTCATGATCGCGAGATCCTCCATCATCGCCTTGCGCCAATGGCCGAATTCCGGCGGATTGATCGCGACGACGGTGCCACGTCCCTGAAGCCGAGCCTGCATCACCGCCGCGATGACCTCAGGCGCGATCTCGTCCGCTACCAGCAGCAGCTGACGCCCGCTTTCCTTGAGCTGGTCGAGGATATGCAAGATCGGCTCGGCCGATGGCACTTTGTGGTCGGTCAGCAGGATCGCCGGATTGTCGAGTTCGGCGGCCAGGCTTGAACTGTCGGTCGCCATATGGTGCGATACGAATCCGCGATCGAGCACGAGCCCTTCGTCTACCTCCAGCCGCGTCGGTGAGCCCGGCAACGCATATTCGACATGGACGACGCCTTCGATGCCGACCCGCTCGAGCGCTTCCGCTATAAGCTCTCCCAGTGACGTCTCGGTGGCCGCGACGCTTGCAACCATGCGCAATTCGCCCTGACGCAGCGGCCGAGAGCCCTCTCGCAGTGCTTTGGTGACCAGATCGCGGGCGTGGTCCATGCCGGCGATAACGTCGACCGCCTTGTGCTCGTGCTCGACCAGTTTCACGCCATCCTGCACCAGCGCATTGGCGAGCGCTGTCGCGGTCGTGGTGCCGTCACCGGCGATCTCATTGGTCTGGGCGGACACCTCGCGAACAACCTGCGCGCCCAGATTCTCGAACCGGCAGGGTAACTCGATCTCGGCCGCGATGCTGACACCATCGCGCGACACCAACGGCGTCCCGATCGGGCGATCCATGATGACGTTGGTTCCCTTGGGGCCGAGCGTACCGACGACAGCGCGGGCAAGCTGGTCCACGCCGCGTGCAAGCGCCGCCCTAGCTTCAGCATCGTAAAGCATGATCTTGGCCATCTATCGTCTCCTGTGCGCCGCCATCCGTTGGGCGGAGCCTTGTCATTCCGGTCTGGCTTGGGGGATCGCCACGCGCCGGCGGAGCGGCCGCCGGCGCGTGATCGTGTCATTCGTATTGGAGCGCCTCGTCCATGTCCCCGAAGAGGATCACGGTGTTCTCGTCGATCATCACCATCCGGCCGTAATGGGTGGCGGTGGAAATCTCGAAGATGTGCGGTGTCATCTCGCGGCCGAGCGCCTCGCTGATCTCGGCCATGTCGAAGACGATCTTACCCTCGCCGTCCACACGGATCATCGCCGGCAGGTAGGTGACCTTGACTCCTGGACGCTGTTCCATGATCTCTGCGATGCAGCGTGCCTCGACGCTGTCGTTCATCGTCACCCCGCATTGATGCGAAATGGTGCGTTCCTGGGTGATGTCCTTGAGCGGCGTGAAGAGCTGCTGCTCGGTGGTAACGGCCATGGTGTCGGTTCCTTTCGTGGCGCGATTATTCGACGGGCTCGGCGACCTGCAGCTCCGGCATCGGAATTTGCGTCGAGAAGACGCCGATCTCCGACACGATCGCCTGTAGGCGGTTGATCGCCGACGCATAAGATTCGGCGAACTGCGCGGATTTCACCCGCGGCTGTGACCAGATGGGTTGCAGATCGAGCGCCGCCTGGGTCGCGATCGGCGAATATTTGTCGAACCAGTCCTGCATCAGGCGCCGATTGTCCTCACCATGCGCGGGATCGCGCACGAGGGTCGCAAACAGCTCAACCGTATTGGCAAGGTTGCGCTCGTAATCCGCTTCCGCCGCTGAGATGACGACGGGCGACGAATAGTCGCTCTGTGCCGCCGCGACCTGCATGACGAAACCGGAGCGGAACAACTCGCCTACCAGTGGCTCGAATAGCACGTTGACGATGAAATACTGCTCCAGGAAATCCTCGGCGCCGCGTGCAGATTCCACGAGTTCGCGAGCCTTCTGCCAGATCGAGTTCTCCAGCCAATTTCGCTTGCCGGCGTCGACGTCGAAGCCTTCGATGTCGAGCGCGATCTCGGCGAGATAGAGCGTTAGATCCTGCGCCAGCCGCAGCTTGTAGGACGAGTTGGTCAGGATCGCGTTGTTGACCATTTGGGTATAGCCGTAGCGCTGCGCGCGCATCAGCGCGGTGCCCAGGCCATATTCGGCATGCTTGAAGGCACCCAGATGATCTTGCAGTATTTTCACCCACGCCTTGTCGAAGCGCCTCGGTGCGCCGGCGCGCCGCGCGTTGTCGATTACGTTCTTGATCATGCCGCAGATGGTCGACTGGCGTTGATAGTGCGTCCGTTCCCATTCCTGGTCGGGCGCGCGATAGAGGTGCCAGTCGCTGCTCTTCAGCGCGGTCCACTCCTTCGAGTATGTCGGCGTGCCGTCCCCGAAGGAAATGATCCAATTCTGGAGGAGGTAGCGTTCGGGGTCCGGCTGGACGTCAACGGTGACGTCCTCGTAATGCGTCGCCCGACGCCCCTTCGGCTCGAAATAATTATAGGCTCGGCTATCCGATCCCGGAAAGGTCTTGGCGCCCGCCGCTGCGGACCTCTGCTCCTGCTCCATCGCTCGTCCAGACATCGTCTTCTCCCTCTCTCTCTTGGGCATTCGGCCTCATGCTTGGGTGGCTTGCGTGAACTTGTCGAAATACATCCTGGCCGGGTCGATATCGGCCATTTGCAGGATCGGCAGTGCGGCATCGATCATCGGCGGTGGACCGCAGCTATAGGCGTCCGCCTCCTCGATATTCTCCATGTCGAGCAGGTGGCGGCGCAGCACGTCGTGGATGAATCCGGTTTCGCCGTTCCACTCCGAATCCGCTTCGACATGTGACAAGGCGGGAATGAACTTGAAGTCGGGCATCCGCGCTTCAAGGTCGGCGAAGACGTCGAGCGCGAACAGATCCTGCGTTGTCCGGGCGCCGTAGAAGAAGCGAACCGGGCGCGTCTCGCCGCTTGCCGCCTGGTCGAGCAGGATCGACAGCAACGGTGCCATGCCAGATCCGCTGCCGACCAGGATCATCGGCCCGTCGCGCTGCTCGCGACGGAAGCAAGAGCCATAAGGCCCCTTCACCGTGATCGGATCACCGATCTTCGTCTCGCCGATCGCGGTCGAGAAGGCACCGCCGGGATACCGCTTGATGATGAACGCCAGGCGATCGGGCTCACTCGGTGGATTGCCCATCGAATAGGAGCGCGTGATCTCCGCGCCATGGAGCGTCAGGTCCGCAAACTGTCCGGCCCAGAACTTCATCGGTTCGTCTAGGTCGATCGCGATGCGAACGATGTCGTGCGTCAGCGGCTCGACGCTCGCCAGCTTTCCGTTGAACGCCTTGACTGCGATCGAGCGCGACAGCAGGTCCTCGTCATAGTTGAGCAGCTCGACCTCGACGTCGCTATAGACGAGCGTCCGGCACAGCAGGACCTGACCGGTTTCCTTCTCCGGGTCGGAGAGCGCGAAGGTCGAATATTTGAGCATCTCCACATCCCCTTCGTTGAGGATGCATTTGCAGGCGGAGCACTGCCCTTCCTTGCAGCCGTGCGGCAGAGCGACGCCCTGGCGGAAGGCTGCGTCGAGGACGGTCTCACCTTCCTCCACTTCCATCTCGACCCCTACCGGCTCGAGGCGCACCTTGTGCACCGCCGGCCTGCGCTGAGGCATTTCCTGTCCCATGATCATTCTCCGTGAGGCAGTCGCAGCGGATGCCGGGGGAGGCGGCGACACCACCTCCCCGGCCGCCGGTGGGGGTCAGATCCGGCGGATCTTGAAACCCTTGCGATAGTCCTCGACATGTTTGGCCCGCGCCTCGGGCTTCAGTTCGCGCAGCGCGAGCAGCGGGCTGCGGATGGTGTGGCCTCGGACATGGTCAAGCGTCCACATGTCCTTCTCCTCGAACGACATGTGCGGCTGAGCGATTAGCGTCTTGCCGTCAGGACGCACGAAGCCCATGTCAACGATGGCGTCGGCGACATCCCAGCCGTCATAGACCTCTTCCCACTGGCGGCGGCCCGAGAAGCGGCCCATCGCCGGGGTCGGACGGCCCTGATATTCGGCGGCGAACGCTTCCTTGTGGGTCCAACGGTCGACCTCGCTGGCATAGGTGAACAGCTCGCCGTCCACCTCGTCGACGCAGAAGTCCTCGCGGACGACGCATGGCACCAGGCTCGACCAGCAGCGATGCGGATAAACGTAGCCGGTGTCGGCGAAGGTGATGATCTCGCTGCCGGGTTTGGAGAGTTTCTCGTAATTCTCCCACCAGGCGCCGAACTCGTCGTACCAGCCCGGATACTTGGCCTCGAACCATTCGAAGTCGCGCTCGGTCTGCGCCTCGATTCGCCAGAAATTCGCCCACCAGCCGGCCGAGATGGCCTGCGCGACCTTGTGGACATAGCCCTTCTTGACGATCGAATCGAACGCCTCATGGACGTCGTCGTGGTGGATCTTGATGCCGTATTGTTCGAGCGGCAGCATATAAGTGCGATAATAGTCCTCGAAGATCCAGCGGTGCCACAGCTCCGCGTAGCTCTCCTTATTCTTGTCGCGATTCTTGGTGCCATATTCGATGATCGTACCGATCATCGCGTCAACGAACATGTGGTTCTGCCAGAAGGAATAACGAATATCGCGTTCCAACAGCAGATGATTATCTGGCTCCTTCAGGACCGACATCAGCATCGAATGGCCGTTGCCGATATGGCGGCTTTCGTCGCTTTGGACCGAGAGGAACACGGTCGGCAACGCGTAGTCGCCGTTGCGTGCGGCCTCCGACGGCATCGCCACAAACAGCGTGTTGGTGAACGCCGTCTCGGCGGCGACTTGGAGATAGATATTCGATGCGGTGATCGCATCACCGGTCAGGAAGGCCTCGCCAAACTGCCGCCCGATCGTCGTCGCAGCGCATTTGCCGAACGCCTTCTCAGTGATGTCGAACCCGGCCGGATCGATATAATTCTCCATGTACCACTTCTTGAGGTTCATCTGGATGGTCGAGTGCCGGAACTCGTCCACCATCTGCATCGTGAAGCCGGTGCGCAGATGATCGCCGGGGGCGAGCTGCCCGAGCGGCGCCATTGCTCGGGCGGCCGAGATCTCGGGGAAGGGGATGATCGCCAGGAACAGCTTCATCCATTCAATCCAGCGCGGCTCGACGTTGCGGAACATGTCGCCGCGCAAGGCTGCGTCGAGCGCGCCATAGACGCGATTGTCCTTCTCTTCCTGCATGGGGAAATAGGAACGCAGCACCTGCTTCATCGGGTCGCGCGGCGACTTGCTGATCTTGTAGTCGGTCGGGAACGCCATCGCGTCCTGCACATAGGACGGCGTCCAGCCCAGGTCGGCGATGAGGCGCGTCGCCTCCCCGATACTGATGCCCTTCTGGCTTGTGATCTTGTTGAGTGTGAGTGCCTCAGTCATCGCTCATCTCCTTTCCCTGGCGCGGCGGGGCTTTTTGCGGTTTGGCTGTGACGACATGGCCCGATCATCAGGCACGGCCACCGCTTGAGTCCGCTCAGCAACATACGTGCCAAGGGGAGAAGTGCTGGATTTCTTGGAATAGGCGGAGCGGGGCGCGTCATCAATGCGACACGGCGCGCAACACTATTGTCCCGTCGGTCCGGAAGCTGAGCGCGGTCTACGGTCAGGCGCAGAAATGAGTAGTGGGGGGTGGATGGTTCCAGATGAAGGCGTTCACCGCTCGCCAATGCTTCTGCGCCAGAGAGCGCTCCACGCCGCCGGGACCGGAATAGCCGCTGCGGTAACGCGCAGCCATCTCGCCATTTGTTGCTGATCGACGGATCTGAAACCTCCGGGCTCGACGGCAATACCCATTGCCATATCGCGTCGTTCACCTGGTCTCGCGGGGGCGCATGACCCCGATCGATACAAAGGTATATCAAAGCGGTTCGTGGCGTTGAGTCTCGCTGCGATAAATGTGCCTGAGACCCCAGCACGACGCTCAAATTCGGCGTTAGACGGAACCTTTCAGCGGATTTCACCACAACGATTGTGTCAAGTTGCGCCGTACGCTTAGCAGTTTCAACGGCGGACCTCCTACATGGAAAGT
This sequence comes from Bradyrhizobium xenonodulans, assembly GCF_027594865.1. NCBI lineage: Bacteria > Pseudomonadati > Pseudomonadota > Alphaproteobacteria > Hyphomicrobiales > Nitrobacteraceae > Bradyrhizobium > Bradyrhizobium xenonodulans. The sequence goes on along the minus strand of NZ_CP089391.1, from coordinate 7,429,990 downwards.
CAGCATCTGAGCGAGTTGGGGATTGCAGCTTATCGAGTTGACATCCTGCGATTGGCCGGCGGAACCGACTAACCGAAATAGTTCCTTGAATTCCGCCAACGCGGAACAATTTAAGGATGGGAGCTCCTGGATCCGATGGCGCCGAAGTTGCCCGAGCGAACAAAGCGGCTCGCAAAAAGGGACGGAGGTCAGGGTGTACTCAGGCAATTCGCGTGGGAGATCAGATCTATCAATGTGTGTCTGGACGACCTTCGCTGCTTCCAGGCGAATGCGCTCGGTATCACTGGACCGCAAATGATGATTTTGATGGCTCTGACCGACTTGGAACGCGATGAAGGCGTTCCGGTCAATGTCGTTGCAAAATTGATGAAGATCGGCTCGTCCTTCATCACGAAACATTCGAAGGAGCTTGAGAACAAACGATTCCTGCGGCGCACTCCAGGCGCGAAGGATGCCCGTTTCGTACATTTGTCTCTAACAGAGAACGCTCGCAAACGTCTTGCGAGCATCGCGGCCCAGCAGGAAGAGCTCGATCAGTTTGTTTTTGACTATCTTGGTATTCAGGAATTCGCGAGATTGGCTGGCTGCCTTAGGGGAGTTAGGCATAGGTTAGAAAAAGCTCGCCTGCACGCTGAACTAAAATCTTGAGATGAACTGAGTCATCAGGATGGCGATCTCGCTTCCTGAAGCGATTCCCGTCTCCAGCGTCGTTGGAGAGGGAAGCATTGCGGAGGAGGGTTCGATCGCGGAGCGCGTCGGCCTGTATCCACTCGACCACTTTCGCGCATTCCAGTCACTCGGTGACGTCGGCACGAGCGAAGAGGACATCACCGCACGGATTTCGTCGCGCCCGCAATTGTCAAGGAGCGTCTGCGCCTTGCCCTCGCGGCGCGAACATCTCATTTGAACTGCGATTTGCTTTCCTTGAGCAATCGCGCGTCGCGCGATCCGAAATCCAGAACCTGGGCCGCCTTACTGAGTAACGACAGGCTGGATGGAGGCGTTTTGGATGCTTGAGGCGCAAGGATATATCGCAATTTCGGTCATCTATTTGGTCGTCGCCTGGGTTCATTGGCGGTCTTCAAACAAAGCTCACGTCCCGACCGGCCAATCAACAGCGAACGAATCGAATGAGCAGGGAGCCAGAAAATGAACAAGGAGACCCTGATCATCTGCGCGAGTTACGCCGCCATCTCACTGATCTACTTCGCGATGGCGATTGCTCATGCGCTGGGCATTTAGAAGAAGCGGGCGAGTGAGAGTGCACTCGCCGGCTTGATTGCTGGCTCTCAGGGCCGGATTTTGTCAGTATTGGTTGGCAATGGCGAGCACCGAACGCTGCCCATATAGCCGAGTTTCTCGAGGTCGATGGACAAGCTAACGTCGCGATTCAATCTTGGCATCTCGATTGCCTTCGATGTGGATGGCATGGCATGAGCCAAAGACAATGTCCGATCCTTCATTCCAGAGGCTTGAGTCTCTTGGATTGCCAGAGGGGAGAACATGATCTGTCCTTCCCGATCGGCAAAGGAAGCCCGCGCAGTCTTGATCTGTAAGGCGATCTCGGAAATCTCATTTTGCCTGTTCTTTAGCTCTGCTGTGACGTCCCTTTGCTGCCTCACAACCGAGCCGACGACATCTGCTAGCGATTCTGAGCGCGCAGGCTTAAGGGACTGGTTGATCCAGTGCATCTCGGCAACTTCAGCTCGCAACTGGAGCGAGAATACGGTCATCGTAATCGTACTCACAATGAGAGCGAAGCCAGCTATTCCAAACCCTAGGCGCAAGCACCATCGCGTCGTGAATAAGCGCGCAATCGAGTCTGCAGCAGCGCCGAACCGCCCATGCGAGTGGAGTTCTCCCCGAGGCTTCGGATCGCCCTGAGACTTTCCCGTCAGCTCGCGCAAGGCCTGCGGCATTTCGGGGCGCAGTCCCGCGGCTCGCAGTTCCTCTCGAATGACGGCGTCCGGATAATCGAGAACATCGGTATGATCTTCCGGCGGGTTCGCGTCGAGGCGAGCCAAGATCGTTTCGATAAGCGATTTATCCATGTTTACTCCTCCAGATTAGCGATCTTGGTGCCAGACGGCGACTTGCGCTTGAGGCGCAAGTCGTTCCCTCCAAGCTCCAGAATGATGCGGCGCAAACTCTTCTTGAGCGCGTCCACTTTTTGAGGAGAAACACTCATGGCCTCGGCTATTTCACGCGAGGTTCTCAGTCCTGTGAGCATATGCATCGCCACTTGGTTGGCCCCTGGGTCCTGTCGTTCGATGAGTTGCGAAAGACTCGTGATCGACAGCGCGTCGTCTTGAGTGGGACGCGCGGGGAAGCGGATCACCGCTTCATCATCGAAATCGAACAACCTTGCGCCTGGTGATCTCATCTGATCGCTGCGAATGCTTCGCATGATGCCGACGAGATAGACGAAGAGTTCGTATTTTTTTAAATCAACCGTCCTGGTTGTGAAGCTCCGCGTAATGGCTTCTTGCGCAAGTTGTTCGGCTTCGTGCCGCCTGTTCGCTCGGCCGACACTCATCCGATAGGCGACAGCGAGGACTCTTGGATAGAGGTCGTCCCAATCGATGTCGTCCACCCAGTCCGGTCGTTTTTGCATCCTTCACCGCCTTGATCGAGGCATTCTAATGCTCGCCGCCGATCGGGTTGGCGAACAGCTGAATCTCATTGGGGTAGGCGAGCCTGCGGCAGGTTTTCATCCCACTCGATCAAATAAATTCAACAACATAAAATCTTTGCAAAAACAGCGGCCTGTTCTTTTGGCATGAGACTTCCGGCGCAACGGGCCGGCGATCTGCAAGCTCGGCTTCAAGGTGTTCAGCTATGGGCTCTTCACGAAGCGCACCGTCAAGGAGACGCTCGGGACGATCAATCAGCCGATCGTCATCGGCGTGTTGCCGTCCAGCCGGGCGACATCGTCAGCGCGGATGATGACGGCGTGATGGTCGTGCCGACGGCGACCAGGGCCGCGGTCGTGAAAATCGCAGCCGCACGTGACGAGAAGGAAGCGGGAGTCATGAAGGCACTCCTGGACGGCGATAGTCTCGAGCTTTCCGGGATGAAACGGGTGCTTTCCGCCAACAATTGCACTCGGGACTGACGCCGGGCGCCGCTTTTCGCGCCGACAGCACCGGCAAGCGAGAATTGGCGGTGATGAAGGCGATCACACGGTTTCCTCCGGTGGCAAGAGCATCGTGCATATCCTGCATCACCTGATCGGCTTCGTTTCGCAAAATTCGCCGGCCACGTCATCCTGTTGGATGGCGAGCGTGCTGTCGAAAGCGAGCGAGACGGAAAGCCGTCCCCGCTCTCCTACTGAGCGGGGGCAGGAACTGTCTGGATCAGATCATCCAGCAGACCAGGTTCACTGCGGAAGACCAAACTTGATGCATGGGATCGGAGGCAACGAAGGGCGCTTCAGTTCCATGAGTTACGGTCTTGGAAAATGCAGGCCGCTACGGGCGCAGCCGGAAGATCGGCCGAGCGCCAGGGCCTGGTAACCTGGCCGATTGCCAAAGGGTGAATGGCGCTTCGGGTCTTCCCACCAGCCCCGCAGGTAGCGCCGTGAAAGGGGACCAAGGCCCAGCTCGTTTCCATCAGCCTTCCCGGGGGGCCACCAGGGAACAGAGGGCATTGGCTCTCCCGGCCAGCAAAAGACTCGTTTACGATTCATTGGCGATCCGAAAGATACGGAAACATATCAGATTGACAAGTCTGTCATGATCTGTGCACGTATCATTTAGCTCATTAATGATCTGAAAACGTATCATGTCTTCTACATCGGATCCGCTCCTCAAGGACCTTGGCTTGCGCTTTCGCAAGGCGCGCTTGGCCGCTCGCTTGTCGCAGCAACAAATCGCCCAGCGGGCCAATATCAGCAGGCCTCGCTATCGGGACATCGAAACGGGGGCTGCCGCCGCCCGTGCAACCACGCTTGTCAACGTCGCACGCGCACTTGGCATGGAGATGATGCTGGTCCCCCAGGCGATGGTGCCCGCTGTTCAGTCGATGCTCCAGCCTGCGGATAGTGATGATGATCGTCCTGCGTTCACGTCGGATGTCGAAGACGAGGAAGGATCATGAGCGCGACACCCCACGCCGCGGAGCGTATCCAGTCGCTCGATATCTCGTTGAACAATCTTCCGGTCGGCACCCTCGTCCGGACGCCGGGCGACTACAACGCGTTCAACCTCTTGCCTTCTTATCGGAGCTTGAACAACCCGCCGATCTTCAGCCTGTCGCTTCGATCGATCGATGGCGGCCTTCGCAGGGACCCGAAACCGATCCGCGGCGCACTTCCACCGTTCTTTGCAAACCTTTTGCCCGAAGAGAAGCTGCGCGAGGCGATGGAAAAGCACCACGCGGCGTCAGTCAGGCCGGGCAACGATTTCGATCTGCTCACAGCTCTGGGAACCAATCTGCCCGGCGCGGTGCGCGCGCTGCCAAGTGACGGCATCCCCGTTCCCATTGGTCCGGAAGCGGAGGGCAACAAGAAGGCGCGCTTTTCGCTCGCCGGCGTGCAGATGAAACTGTCGGTCATGAAAAACACGGGAAAGGAAGGCGGGATCACGCTCGCGGTGGACGATGAACAAGGGCAATACATCGCGAAATTTCCCTCCCTCACGCACATCGGCCTATCGGAGAACGAATTCGCAATCCTCGCCCTTGCGGAAGCGCTGGGGATGGACGTGCCCGCCCGTGAACTCGTCGACAGATCAGAGTTTGCCGGCATCCCGGAAGAATTCAACACCATGTCCACGGGCAAGGTTCTGCTTGTCCGCCGTTTCGACCGCGAGGCTAGCGGCGCGCGCGTGCAGATGGAGGATTTCGCGCAAGTGTTTGGCCGATATCCGTCCGAGAAATACACCGGCGCAGCCTATCACAACATTGCGGCAGCGCTGAACAGCGGCGTCTCCTTCGATGCAGCTATCGAATTTGTGCGACGCCTCGCCCTCACAGCGCTCACCGGCAACGGTGACATGCATCTGAAGAACTGGTCGCTGCTGTATCCCGGAGATGGCCGGACACCAACACTGTCGCCTGTCTATGACGTGCTTTCAACGATTCCTTACATCCCAAAGGACGGCATGGCGCTCAGCCTTGCCGGCGAAAAGTCGTTCAAGGCGCTGACCCAGGAGCGCTGGCGCAATTTTGCAAACCGCAGCCGTCTTCCGGAAGGGGCCGTGGTGACAGCAGTCGCTGAGACTGCGGCGGTTGCGCGCGACAAGTGGTCGGCTCTTCCGGAACGCGATGTTGTGCCTGCGCAGGTCCTCGAGCGGATCGATGCGCATGTCGATGAAATGGCAGCCATCCTCGACCTTTAAGGTCGGCAGGTCTTGAAGCGCACATCCCCCGATCCTGCCATCGCATAAGGGATGTTGCCGAATGCGCTCGCTCACAGATTTTCCAGCCAGGCTTCCGGGCATCATGCCAATCAAGAGGCGACGGCTCGTTCTCGAAGGCGATCTTCTTTCTGCGGCTGAAGGCGCCGACATTCGCCCGCGCATCAGCTCTTTCCCGATCTCGTCACCGAGGTCGGCCCCGATGCGGCTGCGACAATCCTCGTCGCAACGAAGCGAGAAAATGCCGCGTCGATCGACAGGGAGCCGCGCATCCGATTGACGGCGATAAGAACACCGCGATCCGACCAGCGAGCCGGGTGGAGACCGGCACTCGCGGCGTGCCCGGCAGCGGAAGTCGGCCGGTCCAGTGCGGAACGGCCGTATGCAGAAACCCGCCGAGCATCGCCGCGAGGCAGCCGAACCGCATTTCTTCGAAGGGTCTCCAGCAAATACGCCAGCCACAGTGGGATCACCGCGCCGGCATAGATTAACCCCAGCAGGAAGAACGCGGAAGCTGTAGGACGTCGCGGGACCCCGGTCGTTGTAAAGGCGCGGGACCGACATACGGGGCTTCCCCTACTTGGAGTGGGGGCTTGACGGCTTCCATTTTCTCAAACAGCGTCGCAAACATCTGCTTTGGCCTTGCCGGCCTGCGGCACCGCATTGGCCTGCTTGATGTTTGTCGGCGTGCCGACCACGATCATCGCCACGTGACTATGGCGTAATGCGGCAGCCACTTCACGCCATAGGCGCCGGCCTGATCGGATTTCACACTCATGTCTTCGCCATTCTTGCCGACGAAGGAAGCCGCGCCGTCCGGCAGCATGCCCTGATGCTTGCGGCATTGTGTCCCCTGTCGGCGGCAACGAATTTGACGGTGTCGCCGGGTTCGATTTTCACCGGCGCCGGCTCGAACACCATGAGGCCGCCATCTGAATCTTTGTTCAGCATCTTGACCTCGATTTCGGCCGCAGCAGCGAAGCTCGTCACGGTCAGCATCGCTGCGGCATCCAGAAGCAGCGCATTGTGCATTGTGATCTCCTGTCGTCTCGCGTTGACGGAGTTCGACGATATCCAGGATGTCAAAGTGACCGAGGAGCATGGATGGAGGGGGCTAACCAAGGCCAGTCCTTGCCGGCATTAATTCGCTGCGCCCCCTTGAAACCTTTTCCGGCCTTCTTAGTCTTTTCGGCGTCGCCACCGGGGCGATCGGGATGCTCTCGGGGTCCCGCGAATGAGTCGGGCGCCGGACGATGTCCGGAGCCTGCTCGTACCCATCTTGCTCCAGGGAGGATTTGGCGATGAGGTATGATTGGACTCCCCTCGGGAGGTCCGCCATCGGCTTCGACCGCCTTTTCGACGTTCTCGACGAGGTCCAGCGGACCGCCGAAGAGAGCTATCCCCCTTACAACATCGTACGTCTCGACGAGAACCGTTTCCAGATCTCGGTGGCGCTGGCCGGATTCACTCCGGACGAAGTCGCGTTGACGGCCGAGCAGAACGTCCTGACCCTCGAGGGCCGCAAGAGCGAGAAGGAAGAGAAGACCTACCTGCATCGCGGCATCTCGGCGCGCAATGTCAAGCGCCAGTTCACGCTCGCCGAGCATGTCGAGGTCAAGGGCGCGCGCTTCGAGAACGGTCTGCTCATCGTCGACCTGCAGCGGGAGATCCCCGAGGCGATGAAGCCACGCCGCATCGCGATCGACGGCATCGCTGCGAGCAACGTCACACAGATCGGATCCCGGTTCGCCTGATCGGTCTCGAAATCTGAAAAATCCGAAATTGCCGCCGCGAGGACCTGCGCGGCGGATGCTGCAACTCGTCCTGGATCAGGAGGCGACCATGCGGCCGACGACCGCGCCTGACGACAACATTGTCGATTTCAACTCTTTCCTTCATCCCGGCGCCCGTTCGAGCACCCGCGGGGTGTAGTCTCACGCCCAGGCCTCAGCTTTTCCGAGAAGCGCGCCATCCTGCCTTATGAAGCACCGGATGCGACCGCGATCGCGTCGTGCCCGCCGCTCAGGGCTCCCGAAGGGCTCAAGGCGCCGGTGACCATCGACGAGATCCTGGAAGCGCTCTGCGTGCTGGATGGCGGCCCGCGGCAATTGCATGCCGGCGTCGCTATCACTGTCCCGCGTTTGGGCGCCTTCTTCCATGACCGCTCGAAGCTGCCGTCCGATCCTCGCCAGCAAGACGCCGCCGGCGACATCTATTGGCATCGCGCAGGATAATGATCGACCCACATCGCCGGCGCCCCCTGATCAGACATTCCCGCCGCCGAAGCCAGGCGGCTCGGACTTCCACGACACCTCCAAGGGTGCGAGCTGGCTCAACATGATTGAGATCGAGATCGAACATCTTGCGGGGAAAATGCGTCTATCGCTGGATCGATGATCTAACCGATTGCGCCGCGCGATCACCGCTTGAGAACGGCCGAGGGATGCCGGGATGCTCCCGCATCAAATGGATGTTCGCTACTGACAAGGCCCGCGCCAAAATCGGTCGAAGCCGATCCCAGACCCTTCCAAAGAGTCATGATCGCTATGCAGAGGCACGCGTGCGGTCGGAGGCGGGTAGCGGCGCCTCCAAGCCGCTTATGTCCGAAAGCAAACGGACGGCTTGTCCGAAGCTCGCCAAGCTACCGCGAACGCGACATTGGGCGCGACAAGCCAGAGGCCATGAAGGCCGGTTTGGCGCTGGCCTCAATCCTGCAATCGCGAAGGCTGCGTGTGTAAAGCGGCGTCACAGCATCAGCAACGCAACGATTTTGGACTGCGGTCAGACCCTCTGCCCGTCGCAGGGTGAGCTTCGACGCATTTCCATCTCGGTGTGTCGCTGATGCATGCGCTGCGGCGACATGCGTGAAACAGATGTCGTACCCGGTCCACCGAAGGACGGGTGCAAATTTCTGTGCGTGATCAGCCTTCGTTCGATGATGACGCACATTATGGGGTGATGATGCGATTTGAAGTTCTTACCTGGGGTGCCGCAACAGCTGCGCTCGTTGCAAGCGGAGTGGTCAATTCAACAGATCTTAGGCCGTCAGCAAAAGTCCCGCCGAGACCGTGGAGCTGGAGCGGAGGATATATCGGCGGACACGTCGCCGGGGGCTACGGCCGGACGTCGTTCAGTGATCCCTATGGCCGGTCAATCTACGGGGACGTCGTTGATACGCCTGCATTCCTGGCCGGCGGCCAGATCGGCTACAACTGGCAGAGGGACCGCTGGGTGTTCGGCGTCGAACTGGAGGCGAGCCGTGCTGTCTCGGACGGCACAAACACCTGTCTTGCCTTCTCCAGCGTTGCTGTGATCGCAACCTGCAACGCGGGTCCAAGCGTCGTTGCCACGGCAACCGGTCGTGTGGGTTACGCTTTCGGCCCGCACGGCCACACGCTGGCCTACGTCAAAGGCGGCGCCGCTTGGCAAAACAATCGCGGTGCGATCGCCAATCACAATGAATTCCGGGACAGGAACTTTGCCGGCTTCCCGCGGCATACGACGCAGTTCGATGACGGTCGCTTCGGCGGGACTGTCGGCGTCGGCATCGAGCAGCAGCTCACACCCGCCTGGTCCGTCAAATTTGAGTACGACTATATGGGGTTTGCCGGCCCTCGCGTGGCGACCCCTCCAACCGTGCAGCGTCCGCCCCTTGCGATCATTCCTGCCAGCACCAGCAGTCTATCCAGCGATTATCACGTCGGTAAAGTCGGCTTGAATTATCACTTTGGCGTCGATCCGAGGGCGGAATGGGCCGATGCGCCGCTGCACCCCGCAACAGCGACCGCCGAAGCCAAGCCTGTTCTATCGACAGGCGACTGGTCGCTCGAAGGCGGCTCACGGGTCTGGCTCAGCCGGGGAGCTTTCCAGTGGGACTACACAATTCCGCCCCGGTTTCCAGGAGATGAGAGCGTTCCCAGTTCCAGGCTCACCTATCAGGGGCTCGACGGAGTGTCCGGCGAGTTGTTCGGACGCCTTGACAGCCCCTTTGGGATATTCCTGAAGGGCAATATCGGCCTCGGACGCTTCAACAAAGGAAAGATGAACGACGAGGATTCGAGCATCTTGAACCGTGCCTATTCCAACACGTTATCAGGTCAGGCGAACGGACGGTTCGTGTACTACACGGCGGACGCCGGCTACGATTTTCTGCGCGGCAGCACCTACAAGCTGGGCGCATTTATCGGATGGACCTCCTACGGCCAGAAGTCTGATTCGATAGGTTGCGTGCGGATCGCCTCGTCCTCGCCGGCCCGGGCATGCGCGGGGCAGCGGCAGATCATCGGCAGTCAAGACACCAATTGGAATGCGCCGCGCATCGGCCTCAGCGCCGAGGCTTTGGTGCTTGAACGCTGGCGCGTGAGCGCCGACGTAGCTTACCTGCCATGGACCGATTTCACTGGTCGCGACAACCATCTCCTCCGCCCAGCGACAACTTTCTACGATCAGCGCGGAGACGGTGGTGGAGGCCTTCAGGTGGAAGGGGTGCTTTCCTACTTTCTCACCAAGAATGTCAGCATCGGAGTTGGTGGCCGGTATTGGTCAATGTGGACCAGGAAGGACAGCGATGTGACCTACAACGCCAATTTAGAGAATACCCGCGTCCAAGGGCCTGCTCTTGCGAAATACCGCATGGAACGATGGGGTACGTTCATCCAGGCCTCCTACAAATTTGACTGACAAGCCAGGTGGCTCTGCACGGTGTTTTGACCGGTTGCGTGCGGCGGCGGTCAGATGTCGTGCGCGACAAGTGATCGCCCTTCCAGAACGCGATGTCGTTCTACGGGACCCTGATAGTTGCGCGAAGGCGCGCGACCGACATACGGGAGCTCTCCTACTTGGAGGGAGTCTTGGCGGCTTCCAGTTTCTCGAACAGCGTCGCAAACATCTGCTTGGCTTTGCCGACCTGCGGCACCGCCTTGGCCTGCTCGATGTTGGTCGGCGTGCCGACCACGATCATCGCCACCATGCCCAAGGCGTAATGCGGCACGCACTTCACGCCATAGACGCCGGCCTGATCGAATTTCACGCTCATGTCTTCGCCATTCTTGCCGACGAAGGGAGCCGCGCCGTCCGGCAGCATGCCCTTGATGCTCGCGGCATTGTGTCCCTTGTCGGAGGCAACGAATTTTACGGTGTCGCCGGGCGCGATTTTCACCAGCGCCGGCTCGAACACCATTACGCTGCCGTCAGAACCCTTGTTCAGCATCTTGATCTCGATTTCGGCCGCGGCAGCGAAGCTCGTCATCGTCAGCATCACTGCGGCGGCCAGAAGTAGCGCCTTGTGCATTGCAATTTCCTGTCGTGGCGAGTTGACGGGCCACTAACTAGAGCTGGAAGGCCGGTCGAGATTTGAGCTGACGCAATCTTTCCGAAGAATCTCCCTTTTGTGATCACTCTGGAGCTGCCGCGGAGAGAAAATGCCGGCAATCGACCGTTCGGTCGAGATCCCGTTGTTTTCCTGACTTTCACCTGGAGAACTCGAAACTTCGCGTCCGGCGCGCTCCGTCCGCTATGAGAAGGACACCGCTGTCGTCGAGCGGGGCCCGATGCGAAGTTGTTTCTCGTGCTGTTGCACGGCCATTTGCGCGTTGACAACACGGCGCCGTGCTGTCCGTCGGTAGCGCGGCAACGGCTGGCGGCGAAATTTGCGGTGCTTGCGGTGAATGCGCTACAGACCGTCGGCCGCCGGCTGCAGGACACTCAGACGCGGGTGCTGGAAATGTCGCGCGAGCCGGTCGAGCAGCGGGTTTCGCATGCTGTTACGCCTTTCCGAGCAGGTCGGCGGCAAGACCGACCCGGGGATCGATATCCTGCATCCGGTCAGCCAAATCCTCGGTGTATGGCGCAACGGGAGTTGGTTGAAGGCGGTCGCCAGTGGATCGTTCTGCGCAACCTCATGAGTCGTTCGGGCTTGCCGAGGCCAGCCGAGGCGGTTTCGGCCAACCTCAACGTAATTTGCGCGGGCTCGCGCAGCCGTTCCAGAAATTTCTCGAGATCGATCCCGTGTTCGCGGTAGGCCTCGTCGACCGCGTGGAAGGTCGCGATCAGGCCGCCGGCGAAATGCATGTTGAAATCGAGGGAGATTCGGATGCTCGAAGGCGAACGCTGTATGATTGTGTCGACAATCAGCTCGATGGTCGGGAACGCGATCTCTATCATGGTGCCGGTCTGCGCGTCTGGCGTTGCCGCCTGTTGTGTTAATGCAAGCAGCACGGCGATGACCGCTTCGCCGGATTGACGGACAACGGCTGGGCGTCGTTCTTGACCTGCGTCAATGCCCCGGCGGCAAGCGTTGCTAGTGTGCACTCTTTGTAGAAGTCTCGCCAAGGCGCTGGATGCGCGACCGTTGCATGCTCCTCAGGCGGGCGAGGGTACCCTGCGAGATGGAAGCAATGGACGAGCGAGCAATGTGGGAAGGGATTTCGACGGCCCCGTACGAGCGAGCGCTCGAGCTCGCTGTGATCGAAGGCAATCGCGTGCATCCGCTGATCTTCGCCTGCCGTCGCACTCCGAGCGGCTGGGTCAATGATACGACCCGTGAGCGGGTTGTCGTCCATCCGACGCACTGGCGTCCATGGCCTTCGAAAGACTAGTTTGCTCCAGCTCCCCTCTTGCCGAAGAGACGGCCAGTCGTGCTATGAGGCGATCACCGTCCCAGTCTCGCAAAGGCGCGTTCGTTTCTGCATCGGGCTACTGAATGACAGCACAAGGCCGATTTTGGCTTCGCTACGGGGCGGCGGCCGCTGCCGTCGCTGCCATATTTTGCATGCGCCTTGCCTTGCATCATTATTTCGAGGATCGGACCTTCACCGTGATCTATGTTCCGGTCGTGGTCTTTGCGGCATTTGCTGGCGGCCGCGGGCCTGCAATCTTCGCCACTCTGTTGTGTCTTGCGAGCGCCAGCTACTTCCTGGGACCGAGCCTTTACAGCAACCCGGCGAACCTGATCGATGTCTCGTTCTTCGCAGTCATGGGGCTCATCCTCGGCGTGATGGGCGACCGGCTGTTGCGGGAGACGGAAGACGCCCGATATCGGCAGGCGCAGCTCCAGTCGATCCTGGATACCGTCCCGGAAGCCATGGTTCTGATCGATGAGCGGGGCATCATGCGATCCTTCAGCGTCACAGCCGAGCACCTCTTCGGCTGGTCGGCCGCGGAGGCGATCGGAAAGAATGTCTCGATCCTCATGCCCGCGCCGTACCGGCAGGAGCACGATAGCTATCTCGATCGCTACCGCTCTACGGGCGAGCGTCGCATCATCGGGATCGGGCGGATCGTGGTCGGCGAGCGCAAGGATGGCTCGACGTTTCCGATGGAGCTCGCAGTGGGCGAGGCCAAGGCCGGCGCCGAGCGATACTTTACCGGCTTTGTCCGCGACCTGACCGAACGGAGAACCCAGGAGCGCCGGATGCAGGAATTGCAGTCCGAGCTGGTGCACGTGTCGCGGCTGACCGCCATGGGCGAGATGGCGTCCTCGCTCGCGCACGAACTCAATCAGCCATTGTCCGCGATCACAAGTTATCTGCGCGGTGCCGCGACCTTGCTGAAGGCAGGTGAGGTCGACAAGGAGCGCGTGCGCGAGGCCATGGACCGCAGCGCCGACCAGGCGTTGCGCGCCGGCGACATCATCAAGCGCCTGCGGGAGTTCGTCGCCAAAGGCGAGACCGAGCACACCATCGAGAACCCGGCGACGCTGCTCGAGGAGGCGGCGGCGCTGGCCCTGGTCGGCGCCAGGGAACAGGGGGTGCGCGTTTCGCTGCGCTGTGACCACAATCTTCCCGATATCGTCGTCGACAAGGTGCAGATTCAGCAAGTCGCGCTCAACCTCATCAGGAACGGCATCGAGGCGATGGAGACGAGTAGCCGGCGCGAGCTGACCATCGGTGTCATCCGCCAGAACAGGTTCGCATTCTTCTCCGTCACTGATACCGGCATGGGCATCGCGCCGGAGATCGACGAGAAGCTGTTTCAACCCTTCGTCACCAGCAAGGCAAACGGCATGGGTGTCGGTCTTTCAATCTGCCGAACCATCATCGAAGCACATGGCGGCCGCGTCGCGGCGCGCCCCAATGACGGCGGCGGCACAATGTTTGAGTTTACGCTGCCCTTCGCCGAAACGGAGGCGGGCGATGAACGATAAGACGGTCATTCACGTCATCGACGATGACGCTGCGATGCGGGATTCGCTGGCGTTCCTGCTCGACGTCAATGGATACAAGTCGCAGGTCTACGAGACGGCCGACGCTTTTCTGGCTGGCGCCTGCGCCGGGACGTTGAGCTGCGTCGTCTCCGATATTCGCATGCCGGGCATAAGCGGCATCGAGCTGGTGAGGAAGCTGAAACGCCAAGGAACATCCAGCGCGGTCATCCTGATCACGGGTCACGGCGACGTCGCGCTCGCCGTGGAGGCGATGAAGGCGGGTGCCGCGGATTTCATCGAAAAGCCGTTCGACGATGCCGCGCTGCTGGGGGCAATCCGCTCTGCGCTGGAGGCGCGGCCCGCGGCAGGAAGCGAGAGCTCGGCGAAGAAGGAGGCTGAAGCGCGGCTTGCCGATCTGTCACCGCGCGAGCGGGATGTCCTGCAGGGGCTTGTGGCAGGCAAAATCAATAAGGTCATTGCGCATGACCTCAGCATCAGTCCGCGCACCGTTGAGGTCTATCGTGCCAACCTCATGGCGAAGACGGGGGCGCGCAGCATGTCCGAACTGATGCGTCTCGCGCTCGCTGCGGGTCTGTGAGGGCTGGGCAACCACGCAATAGCTTCACAGAGATGCCGCTGAGTGCGCCCTGATCCGGGACCTTGCGACCGACAAGGCCAAGCGATCTGTTTGATCGGCTAGCGAGCCATCTGACGGGTCTTGCGGAACACGTTGAGATGGCGATGCTCGAACGGAACAACGGAACGGAAAAGTAGGGCCGTCTCAGTTGGCGGCCTCCGCCAGTGACACAGCGACATCATTCCGCTTTTCCATCAGCTGCAGCACGCGCTGCAATCTCCTCGGACCCTCATGATGTGGTGCAACATGATCTCGTCGATGGCCGTACCCATCATGTCACGTCGTGCGGCAGGATGCCGCTTGACTGGGAACAAAGCCTTCAATGCATCGGCTTTCGAGACGATCCCGCCTAGTGGCTCTGCACAGTGATTTTGACAGGTTGGGTCCGGCGGTCAGATTAGCTCCGGCAGGAGTTTCGGATCAATGAGGACCTCGATGCTGCGAGGCGTCCTTGGCTGCCGTCTGATGAGGCCGACGCGTTCCAGCGTCAGCACCATCTGGTGAACCGAAGGCGGGCTGACGCGGAAATATTCCTGCATGTCGGTCTCGGCCGGGGGCCTGCGATGCAGCCGGGTATAGAGGTGGATAAAAGCCAGATACTGCCCCTGCGTGGGCGTGAAGGGTTTTGACGAAGGACTCAAGCCGGCCATCCGATTCAGTTGTTCGTGCGTGCCTCGAACGAGATCGGCACGCCATGAATGTACGCTATCGGGTCGAACTCAGCCAAATCGAGCGCACCGAACTGAGGGTGCTGCTCAGCGGCGGCAAGCAGGCGTCCCGCAACCTCAAGCGAGCGCAGATTTTGCTGGCCGCCGATGCCGGGACCAGCGACGAGGAGGTCGCAAGGAGCGTTGGCGTAAGCGGCTCGACCGGATATCGGACCAAGCGACGCTTCGTGGAAGGCAATCTGGAGCGGGCGCTGAGCGAAGAGCCGTGCCCCGGAGCGAAGCGCAAACTCACCGGCAAGGAAGAAGCCTTGCTGGTGGCGACCGCCTGTGCCAGTCCCCCAAAGGGCCGTGCGCGCTGGACGCTCAAGCTGCTGGCAGGCGCGAAGGTCAAACTCACCGACAGTGACGGATCCAGGACAGGGGATGTGGGAAAGTTCACGACCCGATCGTGAACTGACGGAACCGTTGAGACTGACGCTGCGATTTGAACGCGTCATGATCCGATCGCGTCGCCAGGCCGGCTGATGAGAATTCTCGGACCCCGATTGTTGAGAGAGTTGTGCTGCGGACGTAAAAGGTGATTTTCGCCCCTGCAGAGCTTCTTCATGAGCCGCTGCGCCGCGCGCGAATCTCGTCGGCGCTTGATCACGACGTCGAGAACGAGGCCATTCTGGTCGACAGCGCGCCAGAACCAATGTTGTTCGCCGGAATCGAGATAAGGACTTCGTCGAGATGTCTTTTGTGGCTGCGAACGGAGCTAGCGAATCCAATCGGAGTGGATAACGCAAGTACGTTAGATGCCCGACAATATCGGACGAGTGAAATAGCAGTATTAGAGCTAGCATATTGACAGAGAACGATTTCTCCTTTGGCGCGGTACCTGCTTAGCCTCCTCTATAAAGGCGCATTAACTGAGGAGAAGTCGTCCGATTCCTACGGAGAAAACGCCGCCGGGGCATGAGCTCACGACAACCCGACGATGTGCCAGGTGCCAGCGGAGGAGGCCGGCAGCTCCGAAACCCCGGCCATCTCCGCACCCAGCCTCCTCCTCAACCCAAGGCGGGAGCAAAATAGATGAGGCAACCCATCACCGGGAGCATCGATATGTGCGGCAATACGCACTGTCACTTTGATCGTCGCGCCGCACGTGGAGGCGCATCAGCTCGGATGGACGGCGGCCGGCACGTCCGAATGGGGACCTGGCGATTTTGGTAGGTTGTGTCGCGGAGCGTCACATGTGAGAGTTCACACCGACGAGGGTCGGCCACAACATCAAGCCATTGCTTCCGCAGAACGTGTCCAGACGACATGCGCACTAGCGTCTCAA
Source organism: Bradyrhizobium xenonodulans (assembly GCF_027594865.1). Lineage (NCBI taxonomy): Bacteria > Pseudomonadati > Pseudomonadota > Alphaproteobacteria > Hyphomicrobiales > Nitrobacteraceae > Bradyrhizobium > Bradyrhizobium xenonodulans. The sequence goes on along the minus strand of NZ_CP089391.1, from coordinate 7,413,858 downwards.
ATCCTTGTTAAAGGGAGTATCACATGACTAACGCCAAAGCGCTCGTTCAGGAGCGGTCCCGGCCCATGCCAGCGGACCTTCCACTTCCAGCAGTGGCACCTCCGACTATTAAGTGGCCCAAGGGCTCTCTCCCGAATGACAGCGCTTATGCCGGCTATCTCACCTGAGTCTATCGGATTATGCCTACTTGGCGCCGCCCCTCAGACGAGGGCGGTCGAGTTATAAAACAATGCTCAAGGCCTGCCTGAGGATACGCGACCTTGAACTCTTTGATCCTGTGGCCAATGGCTCTTCAATATCAATTGGCGACAGCTATATTCACCCTTTCCATCATCAGAGTCTCGAGAGCTTTCTCCTCAAGACGTCTGAACAATGGTTCGTCGTCACGCGAGAGCGCCTGCGATCGGAAGCTCACTTGAGCGCCCCGATTGCTGTCGCCGCTAACGTCTCTGCCGATCACTTTCGCCAGTGCTATCAGGAGAGCCTGAATTGGCCTCTCGACTTCATTATCGTCGAGGCGGCCCGCAGCGGCGGCCGGCTCCGTGTGCGAGCTGGCCAATTGGGGAGCCTGCCGATCTATTTCACCGTTGAGGAACGCATTCGCTCGGTGACGCTTTCCTGGGACTTTGCTGATTTCTTGCGTGAATCGCGCGCGCTTGACACCGAAGTGATCGCGCATCATCTGGCGATGAGAACGTTCTACTCTGCACGGCAAGCCTGCCTCGGCGTTAACCTACTAACAGTTGGCGCGAGCTTATACGTCGACACGTCGGACACACTGTTTGATTGCGGCCCAAGACGATCACTACCTGATGCGCACGCTGGGTTAACGACCACCGATGCGATTCGTGAGTTTCATCAATTGCTGCATGAGGTTGTCGTTTCTCGACCAACCAACTGTGGTGCAAGTGCGGTGGAATTGAGCGGAGGAATGGATTCCGCTTCCGTCGCGATCGCTGTCGGCGAGGGCGTCGGATCGTTAACATGTGGGGGCATACTACTGGGTGATGAGAGTAGCCCCAACCAGACTGATAGACGAAATAGTATTGTGGCCGCACTGAATTGCCGCGACTACGCGATCGAAATGAACGCCCACATGCCGGCGATTGATCTGAATCTCGACTTAATCCACCACCTGCCACTTGTTTCGGAATATTACCTTGAGGCGTTCGACGCACTTTGGGGTAGGTTTCGTGACGCGGGTTGCGAGATAATCTGGTCCGGTATAGGAGGAGATGAGCTCTTCTTTCGCTACTCTGGCGAGGATGGTGAAGCAAGGTCTCCGTCGTCACGTTGCTTCGATATCGCCGTTGGACATGCGGAAGCCTTGCTAACGAGACGCGGCCTTGATGCCGCGCGTTCGTCTTTCCTATTTAGCGCGCCTCCTGGCGTCATCGCGTCAACGACTCTTATAGGGAAACTGTGTCATGCTCGACCTCTCGCGATGCGAGGACTTTGGCCAGTGACCCCGCTAGGCGATCCGCGATTGATCAACTTTTCAGCGACCCTACCGCTCGAACTTCGAGCAAACAAGCAGATGCTCCGTCTTTGCATGCGTGTCCGTAACGGCCTTGAGATGTTTCCGCGAGACTATAAGAAGGAGAGTTTCGAGCTTGTATTGCCAAGGGCGATTTCCGCGCGGGCGGACTCACTTGCATGCCAGCTAAAGTCTTGCGCATTGGCGGACTTAGGCTTGGTTTCGCCAGATTCGGTTATGACGCTTCTGAACAAGGTAATAGCAACGCGCGAATTTTCTGCGACGAGTGCCTTGGTGCGTTTTCTGTGGGCGGAGCGTTTCGCCCGGCAACTTGGTTGATGGTGTCCGTCCGACGCAGCGGCTGAATTCTGAGGCTTAATCGTCCAAAAGAATATCAAAGAATATCAATGACATGGAGCGTGGAGTCATACTCCTCGTAGGTGCCAAGCATGGTTTGGCCAATGCTAAATTGTGCACGGGATCGATGACCGAGGGCGATTCGTAAGTTGGTGAAATGGACCCAGCAAACAGTACTTCTTCGTCCCGCTCGTCACGTCGGAACGTTCGGTCCGCGCACCATTTGACAAGTTGCGTGCGGCGGGCCGCAAGCCGCTGTTCGGCTAGACCGCCTGCAGGCGTTCGATCACTTCATGAGCGAATGGCGACTGCATCGTCTTGTACACCTCGACGAACTTGCGTCGGTGCGCCAGACAAAAGCCAGCTGGATCGCGCCGCCATGATTGCGCGCCAGCGCCTTGTAGGCGGCATAGCCGTCGACCTGCAGAATGCCGGAAAAGCCGTCAATTGCACGGCAATCTTGTCGGTGCCGCGGCCGTCGGCGAACACATAGGCGACCGCCGGGGGCCGCCCCGTGGGCGATCATCGATCGCATGCGCCCAGAACTGGCAGATGCGGGTGCGATGTCGCCCAGGATCAAGCACCGGGCATCGGCGTCTCGTCGCAGAACAGCCGCGGCGAGGCCTGGATCGTCTTGAGTTGCAACTGATAGAGGCTCTCGAGCCACCATGCGGCACGCTTCACCCAGCCGGCGAGCGTCGCGCGGTCGAGATGAATGCCCTGGCCGGCCAGCATCTGCACCTGCCGATACAGCGGCAGATACCAGGCGAACTTCGACACCACCACGTGGGTCACCAGCGCCGTCGAGGCCATGCCGCCCTCGATCAGCCGCGGCAGCACCTTCGCCTGTACCACGCCGTCGGTGCAGCCGCGGCAGGCATATTTGGGACGGATCGTGCGCAGCACCCGCAGAGCGCCGGGATCACGTCCAGCACGTCGCTCACGTCTTCGCCGATCTTGTGCAGACCGCCGTCGCAGCACGGGCACGCCGTCGCGTCCGGCTCGAGCACCTGCTCGTAGCGCGGCAAGTGCTTGGGCAGCGCGCCGATGTTGCGCCTCGCCTTCTTGCGCGGCTTGCCGAGCGGCTTCGTCGCAGGGGCATCGTCGTTCGCAGACAGAGGCGGCGTGGCGCCGGTCGCGAGATCGTCCAGCTCGAGCGCGAGTTGCTCGGCGACGATCGCCGCAAGCCGCTCCGAACGCTTGCCGAAGATCATCTCCTTGAGCGTCTGCATCGCCACGCGCCGCATCTCATTCTCGGCGTCGAGCGCGAGCACCATCTCGGTCAGAGCCGCTGCGTCAGTCGGGAGAGCTTCGGGACGAATCGCCATGACAAAACGATACATGCGTTCGCCATCGGCTGCAGCGAAATCCTCGCCTCTCAGCCGACAACGGCCGGCCGCGGCACAGGGCTTGGGTGAAACACGCGTCCATGCTGAACCGTCTCCTTGAGACATTCGTACAAGACCTCTTCGCGGTCGCGGGTTTGATTGCGCGATCATCCAGCGATGGCGCGACCGCTCCTTGAACTGGATCAAGTGATAGCGACAGTTGATTGAGATCAACGCGCGCACCGTTCCCCCGGGCTAAGGATCTCTTAGCGAAACCGGGAGGCGGGACATGCCCCAAATATTGGAAGTGGTCCACGCCGTCGTCGGCTTTGCCGCGATCGCCTAAGAATGGACCTTGCGTTCGAAGGCCTATGTCTTACGGCCTTTATCGCCGCCAATCGGCTGGCGACCGCGCCCTTTCTCTTTTGCTCGCCTTATGGCGTCTTCGGGCTGTCCACTTATGGACGGCTGGATGGTTCGGTCGGAGCCATCCGAGAAGTGAAGACAAGCCGCGTCGCGCCTTCAGCGTCTCGGCCGATCGCGTCCGTCATGCAACACAGTGAACGAGTTGGACCCGGAGCCGGCTGCAGTCGACAGGCGAGGTGGAGCCATGGTTTAACCCGCGAGCTTTCCGGGCAGTTCCCGACGCTTGATGTTGGGTTATCAGTTGCAAATGACGGCTGGGGTCTTGGTCCCGTTGTGAGTTTCGTTGCTGTCATCCTGATCATCGGCTTTGCCGTTGTTGCAGTGGGATGGGCGATCGGGCGCGATGTCTGATTGATCTTGCTCAAGGACTTCGCTCCGGTTCTGAGCGACATGTCGGCAAATAGGAGAACATAATGCCCTTATTTGAGGTGCGCTTCATCAAGACCGTCTGCGACGACACTGGGCACGAGCATCGTGCTTGCCAGGCGGCGTTCACCATCGAAGCTCCGTCCCTGACGGAAGCGGTGCGACGATCGGAAGCGGACTTCTGCAGGCAGAGGCACGTCCACGACTGGACGATCTTCGCGGATGCCGTCGAATTCCGGGCGCCGACCGCGCTGGAGCGGGCCCGGGCCCCCTAGCAAGGTCGATGCGTCTTGAACCCCGTCGTGCGCCGCTATGCGGGCACACAATGTGCCGCGCTATACGTCTTATCCGACCGCCGCCGATTTCTCGCCTGAGGTTGGCGCGAAAGACCACGAGACTTGGCTCGCCGGCCTCAACGCGCGTCAGGCCGTCTCGGTCTATCTTCACGTGCCTTATTGCCGAAAGATATGCCTCTACTGCGGCTGCAACACCAAGATGGCGGTACGTGACGATGTGATCGATGGCTATCGCCGCGCGCTTGAAGCCGAGATCGATCTTGTTGCGAGCCTGGTCGGGGCGAGGCCTGAAATTGCCAGGCTGCACTGGGGCGGCGGCACGCCCGGCATTCTCGGACCTAGCGGCTTGCGATCGGTCGTCGCCGCACTCCGCCGTCAATTCCCGTTCGCCAACGGCCTCGAGCACGCGATCGAACTGGATCCACGTCACGTGGCTGTCGCCTCCGTGGACGCTCTGGCGGAACTCGGCGTCAGCCGTGCAAGTCTGGGCGTGCAGGACGTCAATCCTTTAGTCCAGGCCGCGATCGGCCGCCTTCAGCCACGCGTTGTCATCGAGGCGGCCGTCGAGCGATTGCGGTCAACCGGAATCGGAAATTTGAACGTCGATCTGATGTATGGGCTGCCGCTGCAGACCGCCGACTCGGTTCGAAAGACCTGCGCCTCGGTTGCGGCGATGGGGCCGGACCGCATCGCCTGTTTCGGCTATGCGCATCTGCCGCGGTTCAAGGCCAACCAGCGGCGGATCGACGAAGCCGGGCTGCCGTCGCAGGATCAGCGCATCGAGCAGGCCGAGGTCATGTCCGAGGAGCTGATTTCCGCCGGCTATGTGAGAATCGGCATGGATCATTTTGCCAGGCCTGGCGATGCGCTCGCAAGGGCTGCGGCAGGCGGGAAGCTGCATCGCAATTTCCAGGGTTATACCGAGGATGCCAGCGGCGTCCTTCTTGGGCTCGGCGCCTCCTCAATATCGACTTTCGCGGACGGCTTCGTGCAGAACGTCGCGGATGTTCCAAGATACATCGGCGCCATCGAGGCGGGCTCACTCGCCTCTGCCAGGGGATGCCGGCGCGATGAAAACGACCGGCAGCGCGCGCGAATCATCGAGCGGCTGATGTGCGATTTCACCGTCGATCTCGATGAAGTCGCGCCAAATGCCGATTTTCGCAATGAAATGGCGAGGATGACACCGATGCAATCGGAGGGGCTGGTCGAGATCGAGGGCGCGAAATTGACAATAACGCAAGCTGGCCGGGCCGTCGTTCGCGTCATCGCCGCAACTTTCGATACCTACAGCTGCTCGCGCGCCGCACAGTTCAGCAAGGCAATTTGATCTGCATCAACGACAAAGCCCCTTGGTGGATTTAAGACGTCACCGGAAAAAAAGGGCACACATCGTCAAATGTTGATTGAAGCGGCCGGCAAGACGGGCAGCACACTGTTCGGCAATCTCCGTGACTGCTTGAAGGGCGTCATGGATCGCAGGAACGAGTTGCAGCGCCTGGACCCGCGGGAGATCGAGGTTATCGCGCGCGAGCTGAATCTTTCCAGGACGGAGCTCGCTGCGCTGATCTTGAAGCCTTCGGGTTCGCTTCAGTCCCTGAGCAGGCGCCTCTCCCATGCGGGCCTTGCCGAGGACGACCTGGAAGCATCTCGCGGTGACGTGCTCCGCGATCTGCGACGCGTGTGCTGCCAATGCTCGTCCAAGGCGCGCTGCGCCCGGGACTTGAATCACGAGCGGCAAGCGAGCCCAGCAAAATACTGCCCAAATGAGCAGACGCTGCGCGCGTTAGCGGACGATGTGCGGCGGTGCGCCCCACCGGTTCTGCCGGTCCCCGCCACCCGCAATTGATCTCGATCAACCCGGGCGCGGCGCGTGCCTCCCTGATCCACTCCTCGAGGATGTCGCACCATGACGAACGTCTCCGCTGGCGCAAAATCGATGACGATCGGAGAAACGGTGTTGTGGCCGCTGTTTGCGGTGCTCGCATTCCTGTGCCTGATCGGTGCGGGATTCGCGCATGACGCCCCGTTCGCCTTTCACGCGTCGCTTGGATGCGCCGCCAGCATCGCGGCTGCGTTTTCGATCCTCAACCGCTACTATGATCGTCCGGCCAAACTGCCGCCGCAGGAGATCAACGGGCGTCCCAACTACAACCTAGGACCGATCAAGTTCGCATCTGTGGCGGCGATGTTCTGGGGCATTGCCGGCTTTGCCGTCGGGCTGATCATCGCCTCGCAACTGGCATGGCCCGCGCTTAATCTCGATCTCCCCTGGACCACCTTCGGCCGTCTGCGACCGCTGCACACGTCGGCCGTGATCTTCGCGTTCGGCGGCAACGTCCTGATCGCGACCTCGTTCTACGTCGTGCAAAAGACCTGCCGCACGCGCCTTGCCGGCGATCTCGCGCCCTGGTTCGTCGTGCTCGGTTACAACTTCTTTATTCTGATCGCCGGCACCGGCTATCTGCTCGGCGTCACCCAGTCCAAGGAATATGCGGAGCCCGAGTGGTACGCCGATCTGTGGCTGACAATCGTTTGGGTGACTTATCTGCTGGTGTTCCTGATGACGCTGGTCAAGCGCAAGGAACCGCACATCTTCGTCGCCAACTGGTTCTATCTCGCGTTTATCGTCACGATCGCCGTGCTGCACCTCGGCAACAACCCCGCGCTGCCGGTCTCTGTGTTCGGCTCGAAGTCCTACATTGCCTGGGGTGGTGTTCAGGATGCCATGTTCCAATGGTGGTACGGCCACAATGCGGTCGGCTTCTTCCTGACCGCCGGCTTCCTTGCCATCATGTATTACTTCATCCCGAAGCGCGCCGAGCGGCCGATCTATTCCTATCGGCTTTCCATCATCCATTTCTGGGCGCTGATCTTCCTCTACATCTGGGCTGGCCCGCACCATCTGCACTATACCGCGCTGCCTGACTGGGCGCAGACGCTGGGCATGACCTTTTCGATCATGCTGTGGATGCCCTCCTGGGGCGGCATGATTAACGGGCTCATGACCTTGTCCGGCGCCTGGGACAAGCTGCGCACCGATCCGGTGCTGCGCATGCTCGTCGTCTCCGTCGCCTTTTACGGCATGTCGACGTTCGAAGGCCCGATGATGGCGATCAAGGTCGTCAACTCGCTCAGCCACTACACCGACTGGACCATCGGCCACGTGCATTCCGGCGCGCTCGGCTGGGTTGGCTTCGTCTCCTTCGGCGCGCTGTACTGTCTGGTGCCGTGGGCGTGGAATCGCAACAGGCTCTACAGCCTCAAGCTGGTCAACTGGCACTTCTGGATCGCTACCCTCGGCATCGTGCTCTACATTTCCGCCATGTGGGTGTCGGGAATCCTGCAGGGCCTGATGTGGCGCGCTTACACCTCGCTCGGCTTCCTTGAATATTCCTTTATCGAGACCGTCGAGGCCATGCATCCCTTCTACATCATCCGTGCAGCCGGCGGCGCGTTGTTCCTGATCGGCGCGCTGATCATGGCCTTCAATCTCTGGATGACCGTCAGGGCCGGCGAAGCCGAGGTGGCACGAGCCGCCGGACGGCTCCAGCCTGCCGAGTAGGTCATCCCATGTCCTTCTGGAATCGACACAAGATCTTCGAGAAGAACGCGACCATCCTGATCGGTGGAATCCTCGTGGTCATCGCGATCGGTGGTCTCGTCGAAATCACGCCGCTGTTCTATCTCAAGAGCACGATCGAGGTGGTCGACGGTGTCCGTCCCTATACGCCGCTCGAGCTTGCCGGGCGCAACATCTATGTCCGCGAGGGTTGCTATCTCTGCCATTCGCAGATGATCCGCCCATTGCGCGACGAAGTGGAGCGCTACGGCCACTACTCGCTGGCCGCCGAGAGCATGTACGATCACCCCTTCCAGTGGGGATCGAAGCGGACGGGTCCCGATCTCGCCCGCGTCGGCGCCAAATATTCCGATGATTGGCATGTCCGGCACCTGATCAATCCGCGGGCGATCGTGCCGCAGTCGGTGATGCCGGGGTATCCATCGCTGGCTGCGACCGAACTCGAGCTCGAGGACGTCGCCGCGCATCTGCGGACCAGCCGCGCGATCGGCGTACCCTATACCGACGACCAGATCGCCAATGCCAAAGCCGACCTCAAGGCTCAGCTCGATCCCGATGGTGCGGACGCCGAAGCGTTCCAGAAGCGCTATCCAAATGCGGTTGTCCGCAACTTCGACGGCAAGGCGGGCGAACCCACCGAACTCGATGCGCTGGTCGCTTACCTGCAGATGCTGGGGACGCTGGTCGACTTCAAGCTCTATGACGAAAAAGCCAATCTGCGTTGAAGGTGTTTTGTGATGAAGGCGATTGTCTCCGTTGAAAACCTGGTGTCGCAGTTTGTGCTCAATTTCTGGACGCCGATCTTCGTCGGCATCTTCCTTGCCATCGTCTTTCACGCGCTGCGTCCCCGCAACAAGGCGCCGTTCGATGCCGCGGCGAAAATGCCGCTGCGGGAGGATTGACAGATGAGCGCGCACAACGACATCGACCGCGTGTCCGGCCGGTTGACCACGGGCCACGAATGGGACGGCATCAAGGAGCTGAACACGCCGCTTCCCCGCTGGTGGGTGCTGACTTTCTATGCCACCATTATCTGGGCCTTCGGCTATTGGGTGGTCTATCCGGCGTGGCCGCTGGTGAGCGGTTATACGACCGGCGTCCTGCACACCACCAATCGCGCCGCCGTTACCGCGAATCTCGCCCAACTCGAAGCTTTGCGCGGCGAAAAGATGAAGGCGCTTGGCACCGCGTCTCTTGCCGACATCGAGAAGGACCCAGCCCTCCTGACCTTGGCGCGGGCGCGGGGCAAGGCGGTGTTCGGCGACAATTGTGCGCCCTGTCACGGTAGCGGCGCCGCCGGCGCGAAGGGCTATCCAAATCTGAACGACGACGACTGGCTCTGGGGCGGCTCGCTCGACCAGATCATGCAGACCATCCAGTTCGGCGCGCGTTCCGGTCACGCCAAGACGCATGAGGGCCAGATGCTCGCCTTCGGCAAGGACGGCGTGCTGAAGCCGGACGAGATCGTCACGGTCGCCAATTACGTGCGGTCGCTGTCCGGCCTGTCGACCCGCAACGGTTTTGATGCCGCCAAGGGCGAGAAGATCTTTGCGGAGAATTGCGTCGCCTGCCACGGCGACGGCGGCAAGGGCAACCAGGTGATGGGCGCACCGAACCTGACCGACAAGATCTGGCTCTACGGCTCGGACGAAGCGACGCTGATCGAGACCATCAGCCAGGGCCGCTCCGGCGTGATGCCGGCCTGGGAAGGACGGCTCGATCCCGCCACCATCAAGGCGATGGCGGTCTACGTCCATTCGCTGGGCGGCGGCAAATAGCAATCCCAGACAAGGTTTGGCCGGTTGCCCCACCTCGAGCCGTACCGCCTTGCGGGAATGTAGCCTGATCGGGGGATTTTGATGGGCCTTCCGATGACCAAGAACGTCACACCGAAGCAGCTGATGAGCGGCGATGATGATCTGCCGCTCTATGCGCCCCAGAAGAAAATCTATCCCCAGCGGGTTTCCGGCACCTTCCGGCGAGCCAAATGGGGGTTGATGGCGTTCTGCCTCGGCCTCTATTACCTGCTGCCGTTGCTGCGCTGGAATCGCGGCCTTGGCGCGCCCGATCAGGCCGTGCTGATCGATTTTCCCAACCAGCGCTTCTATTTCTTCTTCATCGAGCTGTGGCCGCAGGAGATCTACTACCTCACCGGGCTGTTGATCCTCGCTGCCTTCACGTTGTTCCTGATGAATGCGCTCGGCGGCCGCATCTGGTGTGGCTACCTCTGTCCCCAAACGGTGTGGACCGACCTGCTCTACGCGGTGGAGCGCTGGACCGAGGGCGACCGCCGCGCGCGAATCAAGGCCGATGCCGGTCCGATCACGGTCAACCGCCTGGCGCGGCGCGTGCTGAAGCACGCGATCTGGATCACGATCGCGTGGTGGACCGGCGGCGCCTGGGTGCTCTATTTTTCCGACGCGCCGAGCCTGGTGAAGGACCTCGCCACCTTCCAGGCGCCGGCAATCGCCTACATCTGGATCGGCATCCTCACGGCCTCGACCTATCTCCTGGCCGGCCACGCGCGGGAGCAGGTCTGTCTCTACATGTGCCCGTGGCCGCGCATCCAGGCCGCACTGACCGACGAGTGGGCGCTCAACGTCACCTACAAGTACGACCGCGGCGAGCCGCGTTGTTCGGTGAAGAAGGGATTGCACCTGCGCTCGCTGGGCGAGAGGGCCGGTGACTGCATCGACTGCAACCAGTGCGTGGCGGTCTGTCCGACCAGCATTGACATCCGCGACGGCGCGCAGCTCGGCTGCATCCAGTGCGGTCTCTGCATCGACGCCTGCGATAACGTGATGAGGAAGATCGGCCGGCCGGCGCGGCTGATCGGCTACGACAACGACATCAATATGCAGCGCCGGACCGCCGGCAAGACGGAGATCTACAAGCCGATCCGTGCCCGGACGGTGGTCTATGCGTCGCTGATCACCGTGGTCTGCGCGGTGATGCTGGATGCGCTGCTGACGCGGTCGCTGCTGGATGTCAACGTGCTGCACGACCGCAACCCCGTGGCGGTCAAGCTCAGCAACGGCGCGATCCGCAACGGTTATACGCTGCGCTTTCTCAACAAGCGCGGTTTTGATCGCGTGATTGCCGTCGATGTCGACGGCCCCGCAAATGGGCAAATCCACATCGTTGGCGTCGATTCCGTCACGCCCGACAGACCGATGATCGTCCTCGCACGCGATGCCACCACCGAGCTGCGCGTGCTGGTGACCGCACCCTTCGACGAAAAAGTGGAGAAGACCCAGCCGGTGAAATTCCGCATCACCGACATCGGGCTTGGCGAGGTTGCCTCCGCCACCGATCATTTCGTCACGCCCTGATTGCTGAGGATACCGGACATGACAACGTCTTCATCCGCCATACGGCCGATCACCGGGCGCTTCGTCCTGATCGCCGTGGTTTCTTTCTTTGCCGTCGTGATCGGCGTCAACGCGGTGATGATGCGGCTTGCCATCGCCACGCTGCCGGGGACCGAAGTCGACAGCGCCTATAGTGCGAGCCTTGCCTATCAAAAGGAAATCCAGGCCGCGCATCAGCAGAACAGGCGCGATTGGAAGGTCGCTGCGCATATCGAGCGCCAGGCCGACGGGACGGCCCGGCTGAACCTGGATGCAAAGGCGCAGGACGGCGCGCCGCTTGCCGGATTGTCTGTCTTCGGTCGGCTCGAGCGTCCCACTGATCGCAGAGCCGACCAGGTGCTCGAGATGATCGAGGGCGGCGGCGGCAGCTACCGCGGCATCGCGCACGGCGTTGCAGCGGGACAGTGGGAGCTGGTGATCGAGGCCGACCGCGACGGAAAGCGCCTGTTCCTGTCGCGCAATCGTGGTCCTGAACTGACGGAGCACTGCAATGCAGTCGACGATCGATTTCTCACATTATCTGAAGAAGACGGGCCCGGGCCTCCTGCATCTCGATCTCGCAGTCGAGGGCATCAATTGCGCGGGTTGCATGGCCAAGATCGAGCGCAATCTGTCGAAGATTCCGGACGTGACCTCGGCCAGGGTCAATCTAACGGACCGCCGGCTCGCGCTGGAGTGGAAGGCGGGCGCGGTCGATCCCGCGCTGTTCGTCGATCGTCTCGCCGAGCTCGGCTACAGGGCCTATCCGTTCGAGCGCGCCGACGCCGAGACGAGGGAGGCCGAGCGCGCAAGTGCGCTGCTGCGGCGCCTGGGCGTCGCCGCCTTCGCGGCGATGAACGTGATGATGCTGTCGGTGCCGGTCTGGTCCGGCAATCTCAGTGACATGCTGCGCGAGCAGCGCGACTTCTTTCATTGGCTCTCGGCGCTGATCGTGCTGCCGGCCGCCGCCTATGCGGCCCAGCCGTTCTTTTCCTCGGCCCGGGCGGCGCTCCGCGCCCGCAATGTCAACATGGACGTGCCGATCTCGGTCGGCATCGTCCTGGCGCTGGCGATGTCGCTGTTCGAAACGGCCATGCATGCCGAGCACGCCTATTTCGACGCGGCGATCATGCTGATCGCGTTCCTGCTGGCAGGCCGCTATCTCGACCAGAACATGCGACGGCGCACCCGCGCCTTTGCCGGCAACCTTGCCGCGCTGAAGGCGGAGACCGCGACCAAGTTCGTCAGCGAAGAGGAGATCCGGACGGTCCCCGTCGCCGCGATTCGCCCCGGCGACATCGTGCTGCTCCGTCCTGGCGAGCGTTCGGCCGTCGACGGCAACGTCATCAGCGGCCGCTCCGAGATCGACCAGAGCCTGATCACCGGCGAGACACTGCCAACGACGGCGGTAGCGGGAAGCGCGGTCTACGCCGGGGCGCTGGTGCGGTCGGGCGCGTTGCGTGTCCGCGTATCGGCGGCCTCCGAAGCAACGCTTCTGTCTGAAATATCGCGCCTGCTCGAGAATGCCGTGCAGTCGCGCTCGCGCTACCTGCGTCTGGCCGAACGTGCCTCGCGGCTCTATGCCCCGCTCGTTCACGCCACGGCACTGCTGACGATGATCGGCTGGCTTATCGCAGGTGCCACGCTCCACGATTCAATCGTGATTGCAATCGCTGTCCTCATCATCACCTGTCCCTGCGCGCTCGGCCTCGCCATTCCGGCCGTTCAGACGGTGGCCTCCGGCGCCCTGTTCGGCTCGGGCGTGTTGCTCAATGCAGGTGACGCGATCGAGCGGATCGCTGAGGTCGATCGGGTGATCTTCGATAAGACCGGCACGCTGACTCTGCCTGAACTCGACGTCGCAAATGCCGGGTCAATCCCTGCCGATGTGTTCGATTTGGCCGGCCGCCTGGCGCTCTCGAGCCGGCACCCGGTCGCCGCCGCGGTTGCGCGCGCGGCAGGCGCAAAAGCGCCGCTGCCGGGCATCGCGGAGGTACCGGGGCAGGGCGTTTCCGGCGTGGTCGATGGTGTCGACATCAGGCTGGGGCGGCCGTCCTGGTGCGGCGCCGATGAGGCGGCTAACCAGATTCTCCAGAACGATCCCGAGGCATCTGTCGTCGCGTTTCGACATGGTTTGATGCGCCATGTCTTTGCAGTCCGGCAGCGGATCCGTCCTGATGCGGCGAACACCGTCTCTGCGCTGCAGCGGGTCGGCTTGACTGTCGAGATGCTGTCCGGCGACCGGGAGCCGGCCGTCAGGGCCGCTGCCGAGACGCTCGGCATTTATCATTGGCGTGCCGAGGTGACCCCGGTCGACAAGATCGCCCGCATCGACGAGCTCGCGCGCCATGGCCACAAGGTGCTGATGGTCGGAGACGGTCTGAACGATGCGCCGGCGCTGGCCGGCGCTCACGCCTCGATGTCGCCGGTCACCGCAACGCAACTCAGTCAGTCGGTGGCGCATGCGGTGTTTCTCGGCGAGCGGCTTGCACCCGCGCAAGCCGCAATCGCCATTTCACGCCAGGCGCTGCGGCTGATGCGGCAGAACCTCTGGCTCGCGGTGATCTACAACGCGCTCGCCGTGCCGGTAGCCATGGCCGGTCTGGTGACGCCGCTGATCGCGGCGGCAGCGATGTCCGGCTCATCGCTGCTCGTGATGCTCAACGCCTTGCGCGCGCGCCGGCAGAGGGAAGCCATCTGATGGAAGTCCTGGTCTATCTGGTTCCGCTTGCGATCATGCTCGGTGCCCTCGGCCTTGCGGCCTTTCTCTGGTCCCTCAAGAACGGTCAATATGAGGATCTCGCTGGCGCCGCCTGGCGGGCGATCGCCGACGATGAGCCGTCTGAAAATTCCTCCACCTTGGTGGGCCCAGCGATGGCCCAACATCAGCAACGCGATCGCAATCCTGGCGAAGATCATCAGCAGGGCCCATCAGGACGCCTTCGCGGCGAACCGAGCGGGGTTCGGCAAACCGGACGGTCGCCACCGCTCAGCGATTGCCGCCCACCTATCAACAGCAGCTGGGGAAATTGGTCAGCTTATGGAAGGCGCAAGAAGATGTCGGCTTCAGCTGTGAACATGCGGTAGATCGTGAATTTGTCAGATCGATGATGCGTAACACCGTAATCAAAACGACCCGCAAACCCGACTTAAACTACAACCTCACCCCCCTCTTTGCAGAGAAAGATATTCTCATGGCCTCAAGAGCATGGCCTAGCCTCTCCACAATCGTTTCCGAAGTTTCTCGATTAGTTGTGCTCGTCGTAAGACGCGAGCATTCGACGAGCTTGGATAACGATTTTAAACCCCAGTCAAATAGGGTCTCACGAGGCTATAACGTCCCCTTCTCGCGTGAACGCTTCGATGCCTCAAAGTCTCGCCGAAAGATTTTGTTCTCGTAGATCAAGCGCCACGTCGCGGTGGAGCTATCACTGGCCGTGAGACCGAGTTGAATGAAAAGGTTGGAGGTATCGAAATTCGTAAACCACCTCGATTGACCGCCGCGTATACCTGCAACGAAGTAGCCTGATTGAGCGTATATCGACTCACCAAGCCTGTGAACTTGAGTGCCTTTTCCGTATTTGTCTGACAGTAGACTAGCTAGCTCGTCGTAGCGAGCCACCGCCGCACTACCTGCAGGGTCTTCGCTGAACGGACGGCTGGTTATAAGGACACGCCAAAGCTTGTCGTTGAACCCAAATGACAGTAAGGCCGCGCTTTGGTCGGCCAGCGCCTTTTCCATCTTCGATGCGAGATAGCTCTTTCCGAAGTCCGTTCCTTCAATTTCTTTGAGTTCGACCCCTTTGGCTTGAACCTCAGCGGAGGAACTTCCCCAAACAAGGCCGATCGGACCATCTGTTGCAGGCGACTGTGCGTGCGTAGGCAAGGCGAGGCACGATGCTGCGAATGCAATCAGGCCAAGAGCATACTTCATAACGCGTCACGATCCTTTACGACTTTGCCAGGTGGTTGAGTAGGCTTGCTCGAATTCTCGGTGAGAGTCGGAAACGGCAGTGGAATTCCATGCTTTGCGGAGTAAAATTTCAATCGGAGTTGAGATACACTCAACTCGTCAGTTTCTGCCTTTAGAAGAGACATCGCCTGAGCCAGCCCGCCGGAGTACCTCGCGGCCTCAAGCTTAGAGGCGGCAGCCTTCTTCTCTGCCTGCGAGAGCTCTTCAAGGATCACATTTAGTTCTTGGTCGGATGCGTCGTGAACCGGCCGACCGTCAAGCCGATAGTCCAGCGTGATACGTCTGACAAAAGAAGCTCGTTTTTGGTCGAGCATGGCCAGCGTATTTCGCGCGATTGCGAGCCGAACCTCGATTAGAGATTTGAGAAGTCCCGGTCCATACTTTTCGCTCTCCTCTTGCGTGGTCGATATCTGTGAGGTGAGAGCGGCCCTGTCTCGATCGATTTCAATTGTTGAGACCTGGGGCTCTTGAAGTACGGCCCCAAGGGTCACGCTCAAGGCGACGCTTAGGATTGTCAAAATGGCTACTAAGAATTTTTGCACTCTCGCCCCCAAGGCGGCGGATCATTTCGCAACTTAGGGGGGTGCACAAGCAAAAAAGACCGAAGGCTAGACTTTGGTCGGGCATTTCTCGTGCCGCGCGCGGCGGATTCTTAGTTGCACCGCGACCACTGCACCGGCATTCGCTAAAGATGGGGGATGCAACCGTCGATTTTGCCCAAGGGTCGTTCGATCCGCCACGCAACCCAAAGATTGCGATTGCCTCCGGATTTATACTTAGGGGAATGACACGAGTTTCGAAACCTGGAGAAGCGGGCAGACTGCCCCCATCAACGATCGAAACCGGAGTTTCTGCCATGCTCACCGCCGCAACTGCCGGGGTCTTCAATCCACGCGCGTTCGGCCGCTGCGGTTCGGTCAAACTCCCTGCCCGAAGGCCCGCTGGGCTTGATCGGCGCTTCGACGCGGTTTGCGCGCAATGCTGAAATTTACGGCGAAGACGATCCGGCTGAATACCTCTACCAGGTCATCTCCGGCGCGGTGCGAACCTGTCGCACGCTGGATGACGGCCGTCGCCAGATCGGAAGCTTCTATCTGCCCGGCGACATCTTTGACGTCGAAGCCACCGAGGTGCATCTTGCCTCGGCGGAAGCGATCAGGGAGGCGCATGTCGTGGTCGCCAAACGCAGCGCCGTGATGGCCCGGGCCGAGTACGAAAAGAATTTTGCCAGACAGCTCTGGACGCTTGCGGTTCGCGAGCTGCAGCGTATGCACGAGCATTCAATGGTGCTGATGAAGAGCGCGGAAGAACGGGTGGCCGGGTTTCTGCTGGAAATGGCGGGCCGCAATGCCGCCGCTCAGTCGATCGAACTGCCGATGACGCGTCAGGACATCGCCGACTATCTCGGCTTGACGATCGAAACGGTGTCGCGGACGCTCAGTCAGCTGGCGCAGTCCGGAACCATCGCCCTGGAAACCTCGCGCCGCATCGTCCTCCGCAACCGCGTGGCGCTGAGCCGGATCAATGCCTGACAATCGAATCTCCTTTCGCGCTTTGTGACCAGCCCTTTCGCCTTTGAAGGGCCTGTATCCAATCCGATCTCATCCCCCGAACCAGGTGGGTTGGTTTGTAATTTTGCAGGTTTATAAAAGTTGGATTGATTTCAAAGGATATTTTCAAACTGACAGCGAATCGAAGTTCTGCAGTTTAGGAGCAAATCAAGATCTAAGTGAGCTGGCGCGATTTGCGCGACTCGCGGTATGCCGTTGTCGTCAATCTCCTCACTGCGCAAAAGGTATAAGATGGTTGCAGCTGCCCGTGAATTGCCAGCTTCAGGATATGCGCTCGAAGTAGATGGCCGACTCAAGGCCGAATTTGCGACCAGGGACGGAGCCAAAACGGGTGCCGAAGAGCTGAAGAAGCGCTTTCCCATGCTTCGAATCAGAATCTATGACGCGCAGACAAAGATTCGAGAAGAGGTCTAGGTCCAGGCGCCTGGTCGTTCCATCCGCATTGGATTTGCCGTGCGTCTCCCTGCGGGGACCGGGCTGTCGGCTGCGCTGAAACCCCGGCTTTGGCCGGGTTTTCACCCATTCGGGCGTCCATCCCTGACGCGAAGGCCGGCGCTCAGCTGAGGATCTGGCACCGGCACGTTGCTCCTGCAACAGACATAACGCGTCTGCAACAAGCATTGAGAGTGAGAGGGCTGGCCGGGTTCGGCCGCGACGGGTTGGAGCTGCGAGAGAGGCTTGCAGCGCCCGTCGCGAAAGATCCGCGATGTCCAGACATCCTCGCACGCGCACCGGCCAGGACCGGGCCACCCTTTATGACGAAATCACCGACAAGATCATCGCCGAGCTCGAGGCCGGCCGCGTGCCGTGGGTTCAACCCTGGGGGACGGAGGCTGCAAAGGCGCCGCTGTCGATGCCAAGGAACGCAGCGACGACCCGGCCCTACAGCGGCATCAACGTTCTCATCCTCTGGGGGGCGGTGATCGAGCGCGGTTTTGCCGGCCAAAGCTGGCTGACCTTCCGCCAGGCGCTTGCGCTCGGCGGTCATGTCCGCAAGGGCGAGCGCGGCATTGCCGTGGTCTATGCCGACCGCTTCGTGCCGGCCGACGAACGGCGCCGTGCGCGTGAGACAGGCGAAGAGGCGCAGGCCGTTCCATTCCTGAAGCGGTTCACCGTCTTCAACACCGATCAATGCGACGGACTGTCCGCCGACATCGCGGCCACCGCGCCAATGCCGCCGCCGGGCATGATCGAGCCGCAGGTCGAGTCCCTGATTAAGGCAACCGGCATCGACTTCCGCATCGGCGGCAATCGCGCCTTCTATATGCCGGCAGAAGATTACGTGCAGGTGCCGCCGCCGGCGGCTTATTTCGAACCGATCAATTGGCACCGGACCGCGCTGCATGAGCTCGGCCACGCCAGCGGTCATCCTTCGCGCCTCAACCGCGATCTCGGCGGTTCCTACGGCACAAAAAAATACGCGTTCGAGGAATTGATCGCCGAATTGTGCGCAGCATTTTCCTGCGCTTCACTCGGCATCGTGCCGACCGTGCGGCACGCCGACTATATCGGTTCCTGGCTGGAAGTCCTGCGTGAAGACAACCGTGCGATCGTGCGGGCGGCCTCACAGGCGAGCAAAGCCGCGGATTATCTGCTTGGCTTCCTGCCAGCAGATAGTCCAACCGCTTCGGCCGATTGTGCCGCGGCAGATCAGGAGGCGGCGTGAGCGGAGTTGAGCTGCCAAACAGAGGAAGAGGGTGCCGCCGAGCGCCACGACGGGTTGGAAGTCGAGAGAGAGGCTTTCGGCCGCCCGTCGTGGAGACAAAAAATGACCAAGGCAGTCCAAAAGATCACGCTGTCGCCCTCGCGTGACATTCCCTTTAACAAGCTGGTGCTGAGCCAGTCCAACGTTCGGCGCGTCAAGGCGGGCGTCTCAATCGAGCAGCTTGCCGAGAGCATCGCCCACCGAACGCTTTTGCAAAGTCTCAATGTCCGCGCCATCGTGGATGCCGCGGGCAACGAGACAGGCATGTTCGAGGTGCCGGCCGGCGGCAGGCGTTACCGTGCTCTCGAGCTCCTGGTCCGGCAGAACCGCATGTCGTTCTCGGTGAGCGGCGATCACGCGCGCCTGGAGCAGGTCTGCGACAATATCGGCCGGTCCGGCTCTGATGAGCCGTACCAGATCCGCCGCACGCTGACCGAGAATCTTTCAATTATCCACCCAGCGCGATATCGGTGAGGCGTGACAACCCGCACCATAGCCCGCCGCGCCCGCGCGCCCGCGTCAATCAGGCAGTCTTCGTCGTATGCATACCTGGGGTCTGAGCAAAGAGCTGAACGCGTCTCAGAAAATTATCGCAGCTAGCGTGCCAAGCGCGCCGAACACCAGCCCGATCAGCGAACCGGCTGTCGGCACGTCTCGAAAGAGCAGAAGCGCCAGAATCGGTTCCACAACTAGAATTGCTCCCACCGATACTGCGACGATGATCCAGATATTCTTGAGATACATGTAGCCGAGTGCGTATCCGCAGACGAGCAGGATACCGCCCGCCGATATCAACAGGAACATCGGCAGGAGCGTTGTGAAATGCCCGCCAGCTTTCCCAAACTGCTTTGAGGCAATCAACTCGGCGACTATCGAAAGGGCTTCTCCAAAGAAAATCGCCCCCACCGCCACAATTTTCAATATTGAGCTCATCGCCTGATGCAAAAGCAAGGTGAAAGGTACCTTCTAATATTGGAATTTATCTGGCGCTGCCTTTTACAACTAGAGTCATTATCATTGCGAAGCCATCGCATTGCTCGCGATGTACTCCAACCAGAATTGCAAGGTGCTCGAAGTTGCAATCTCCATCCAATGGTCGACGCTTAAGAGCGCAATTTTGGGCATAGGCAGCGCATGATCCGGGCATCCGTACTCAAGAGACTTCATGGCCATGCCGCGGCTCCCGACGCTTGCCGCGGGTTCGCGGTCGCGCTGGCGACAACAACAGCCTATCGCAAGCGAGCGCAAGTGGTTGTGAAGGCTATTCCGACGTCACAACCTCGTAGGTGGGGTTTGCTAAGGGAGCCGGCCGCATGGGTTCAGCGCGCGATTCATGATCTCTATATGAACCACACCAGAACCAAAAAAGGCAGCTGCGGCTGGAATCGTCATGATGGCGATCGGACGTCTTGAGATGCGCGACGAATAGCCTGCTGGTGACCTTAGTGAGTAGGCCGCTCGAAGGTCCTGACCGGCTTGGCATCGCTGGGCTCGACGCCTTTGATCGCGAAGCCCCACACCTGGCCGCTGTCGGACTGGGTGACGTAGAGCCCGGTTGGAGCGCAGATCCACGCCATTGGTGGAGCACCCATGGTACGCGGCGCGATCATGACCTCGCCATGTCCCGTCAGCAGTGCGTGCGATTCCGAGTGTGATCAACCCGCCTCATAGAAATGGTCCACGACCTGAGGCCTGACAGCCTGAGCTTATGAAGTCATCCCCAAAACTTCCCGGAATCGCGAGCATTGTTGGCTCGGCGGCGCCCCCGAAGATTCCGCACTGGACCGTTCAAGACAACAGGTCAGGCCAAGCCGAAAGGTGCAGCGTCCGGAATTGTACCCCACCAAAACAGAGAGGCGACGGCATGTTTTGTGTGTGGCAAACTTCTTTGCCAATGTTTGAAAGGGACAATCCGTCCACCAGAGCCGCTCGCAGCGCTCACGCTCAGGAGCAGTCGGATGATTACGCCGGTTCGACGGAACTGGAGTCCAAAAGAAATGTTCAATGCTCTTACGCCGGCGATGTTCAGCGCCGAACCGTCGGTTGTGCGCGCACGTTGGAATAAATTGTGGCCTGACCTGTACACGGAATATGACGCCAGGCATTTGAAAACCGAGCTATCCGTCCGCAATCTGATCACTACCGATGAAGCTCGGGCTTTTTTTACTGTCTGGGCCGCAGACGAAGAGCGTCACACCGATGGCTTTATCCGCATCATTGAACTTGTCGCCAATGGATCCGAGAGGAACCTCCGAGAGAGGTTGGAGGCTCGACCGCATGATTTCGGTGCGATCAATGACCACCTCGCCGACGAATTTTCTGTGATGGTTATGATCGCATTTGATGAGATGTGCACTTGCCACGCCTATGCCGCCGAGAAGCCGTTCTATACCGAACTTCGCAACGACATCTTCCATCATTGGCTGCGAGAGGTGATTGCCGACGAGGCGGTTCACTCGATGAACGCCGTTAACGTGATCCGCGCACGCTATCGCGACCGCGTTGGAGAAATTGGTGCAATGCTCAATAGGATAGTCAGCGGCATTGACGATCTGAGCTATGCTGGCACCTTCCTGCTGGACTATTTCGGCGTCGTATACACGAAGGAATTGCTCGACAAATGCCGCGTCGCGATCCTGAGAAATGTCGAAAAGCCTCTCCCGGCCATAGAGCGAGACAGATGGAGCCATCGCCCAAATTGAGGTCGACGCCGTGACCCTGTTGCGGAGTAATTCCGGCAATTTAGAACCCGCTCCGATTCCATCGGAATGGAAAAGGCTCTAGACGCTCCGCCTAGCATAGCAGTGCGGATCAGGTCGACCGCCGTGAGGTCGCCACGCTGAAGGCCGCCGAGTGGGACAGAAACTGACAGCAGCTCACACCTTGGTTCCTGCCAGGCGCTGCGGCCGTTTCGGCCAATGCACGCCCGGTGCCGCAGCAGCGGGATTCAAACCGCAAGAGAGAGAGGAAGAGGGCAGCATGGAGTGCCACGACGGGTTGGAAGTCGAGAGAGAGGCTTTCGGCTGCTCGTTGTGGAGAACCGAAATGACAAAGCCAGTCCAAAAGATCACGCTGTCGCCTTCGCGTGACATTCCCTTCAACAAGCTGGTGCTGAGCCAGTCCAACGTTCGGCGCGTCAAGGCGGGTGTCTCGATTGAGCAGCTTGCGGAGAGCATCGCCCAGCGGACGCTTCTACAAAGTCTCAATGTCCGCGCCATCGTCGATTCCGAGGGCAACGAGACAGGCATGTTCGAGGTGCCGGCCGGCGGCAGGCGCTACCGTGCTCTCGAGCTCCTGGTCAAGCAGAAGCGTATGTCCAAGACGCAAGCCGTGCCCTGCGTTGTTCGCGAGGGAGGCATTGCGGAAGACGATTCGATCGCAGAGAACGATGAGCGCGTCGGCCTGCATCCGCTCGATCAGTTTCGCGCATTCCGGACGCTCCGCGACCTCGGCATGAGCGAAGAGGACATTGCCGCGCGGCATTTCGTGGCGGTGGCAATCGTCAAGCAGCGCCTGCGCCTGGCGTCGGTCTCGCCGAAGCTGCATGAGGTCTATGCCGACGACGGCATGACGCTGGAGCAGCTCGTGGCGTTCTCGGTGAGCGGCGATCATGCGCGCCAGGAGCAGGTCTGGGACAATGTCAGCCGGTCCGGCTATGACGAGCCGTACCAGATCCGCCGCATGTTGACCGAGAACACCGTACGTGGGTCCGATCGCCGTGCGCAGTATGTCGGCATCGACGCCTACGAGCGCGCCGGAGGTCCGGTTCTGCATGATCTGTTCGAGCATGACGACGGTGGCTGGCTCCAGGACGTGGCACTGCTCGACCGTCTTGTCATGGAGAAGCTCAAGCAGGACGCCGAGGTGATCGCGGCCGAAGGGTGGAAGTGGATCTCGGTGGCAGTCGATTTTCCATTTGGCCACAGCAGCGGCTTGCGGGAATTGGAGGGAACGCCGGCCTCGCTCAGCATCGAGGAGCAGGGCACGATCGATGCACTCAATGCCGAGCGTGACAGGCTCGAAGCCGAGTACCAGGATGCTGACGAACTCCCCGAGGAGATTGACCTCCGCCTTGGGGAGATCGAGGCGGCATTGCTCGCGTTCGAGGAGCGGCCAATGATCTACGATCCGGCCGACATCGCCCGCGGCGGAGTCTTCATCAGCATCGATTCCGAGGGACAGCTCTCGGTGGATCGCGGCTACGTCCGGCCGGAGGATGAACAGGCGGTCGTCGATACTGAGCCCCGACAGGGCAGCACAACGATTGAGGGCGAGAATGCCGTCGGTCCGGTGCAGCGTACCGCCATCACCGTCGGTGGCGCACCAACCGAGCCGGCCGAAGAGGATGAGGACGATGCTGCAAGACCGCTGCCGGACCGTCTGATCACCGAGCTGACGGCCTATCGAACGCTGGCGTTGCGCGACGCGCTTGCCGAGCATCCCTCGATCACGTTCCTAGCGGTGCTGCACAGTTTCGTGCTGGCAACCTTCTACAGGTTCGCAGCGTCCGCCAGTTGCCTCGAGATCGCGGTGCACACGCCGACATTTCCGGCGCAGGCTCCGGGATTGAAGGACAGCGCGCCGGCCAAGGCGATCGATACCAGGCACGAAGCCTGGAAAGCGCGGCTCCCGAACGATGCGAAGGAGCTTTGGGATACGCTCACGGCATTGGACGGCCATGCGCAAGCAGCCCTGTTCGCCCATTGTGCGTCGTTCTCGGTCAATGCCCTCTATGAACCCGTGAATCGCTACGCCCAGGGGCGGGTATCGGTTGATGGGCTCGCGCGCAGGCTCGGCCAGGCCGACGTTCTGGCGCGGGCGGTCGGGCTCGACATGGTGCAGGCCGGCTGGAGGCCGACCGTCGATAATTATCTCGGCCGCGTCCCCAAGCCACGTATTCTGGAGGCGGTGAGGCAAGCCAAGGGCGAAGCATCCGCAGAGCTGATCGACCATCTCAAGAAGGCCGATATGGCCAGCGAAGCCGAACGCCTTCTTGACGGCACGGGATGGCTGCCGGAGTCACTGCGCCTCACTGACGCTATCCAATCGGCAGACCAAGACGCAGACGCGGGCCCGCTTCCCGAGTTCCTCGTCGGCGATGAGGAGGGTCGCGAGACCGCAGACGACGTTCAGCCACACGGCATTGCCGCCGAATGAGTGGCCGGAGTGGCACGGCAATCCCGCCGTGCGCTTCCTTCGAAGTTGCTTCCGAAGCCCGGCATCGTGCCGGGCTGCTCGGTTTGGAATGCGGCTGCTGCGCCCCAAGCCTTGCGCGCGGCGTAGCCGCGTCCTCCCCCGTGCGGTGGCGGCAAGGGGTGAGCAGAGTGAGAGATCGGCCGGGACAGGTTTGAGCCGGTCGGGTCGAGAGAGCGCCCGTCGGCTTGAACCGTTCCCGCTCTCCTCGAAAGCTCAACCCCCATGATCAATCTGTCCTGCTCCGCGACCGCCGCGGCTGCGTCCTCTATCGCCCAAGCCGCGCGGCTTATCCTCTGTGACCTCGAACATGGCCGGCGAATCGATGCAGCAAGTGTTCTGCGTTCCGCCATGGAAAGCGCCTTCGGTGGCTCGGATGCCGCCGGCGCCTGGCATTGGAAGGCCGCCTATGAAGCCTGTGAGGCGGCAACCGTTCTTTTCCTGCGCAAGCATGGCGCCGCCATGCGGACCAAGGCGGGATCGCCGGCAGCGCAACTCTCGATGCTGGCCAAGGTCGCAGGCCTGCTTCCAACCCATACGCGCAGGTCGGAAGAAAGCGAGGCGTTTCAGCAATTCTCGACGCCGATTCCGCTTGGCTTTGTCGCCTGCACCGCCGCCGGCATCACCACCACAGATCTCGTGCTGGAGCCCTCGGCGGGCACCGGACTTCTCGCCATCCTCGCTCAGATCTCCGGCGGCACACTTGCGCTGAACGAGCTCGCCGAAACGCGCGCCGGGCTGCTCGATCTGTTGTTTCCCAACGTGACCGTCACGCGCTACGACGCGGCGCAGATCGACGATCATCTCGAGGCGGCTGTTGCCCCGAGCGTCGTGCTGATGAATCCGCCATTTTCGGCTCTGCCCAATGTGGATCGGCGGATGGCGGACGCAGCACTGCGCCATCTCTCCTCGGCATTGGCCAGGCTTCGCGACGGCGGTCGCCTCGTGGCGGTGACCGGCGCAAGTCTCGCCCCCGACAATCCAAGCTGGACCGACGCCTTCATCCGTCTCCAGGAGCGCGGCCGCGTGGTATTCTCGGCTGCGATTGCAGGGGCGGTTTTTGCCAGGCACGGGACGGCGATCGATACGCGGCTCACCGTCATCGACAAGCAGCCTGCGCCGGACAGAAGCGTCTTTCCAGCATCTCCAGGCGTGGCGCCGGACGTAGCCACGCTGCTGGCATGGGTCCTCGAACATGTGCCGCCGCGGCTTCCGATCACTTCATCTGTTCTGGCTCCGGTCAGCTCGACCGTGCCGGTTCGGCGATCCGCTCCCGCCTTCACGATGCGTTCCTCGCCCGGTCAGCGGCTCGGCGAACCGGACAGCGTAGAGCTGACCTACCAGACGGTCGACTGGACCCCTCCGGACGGAGCTCATCTGACCGATGCGCTCTATGAGGACTACACCTTGCAATCGATCCGCATTCACCGATCGCAGCCGCATCCGACCAAACTGGTGCAGTCGGCCGCGATGGCCTCGGTTGCCCCGCCGAAGCCGTCATACCGGCCCCATCTTCCGGTCAACCTCGCTATCGACGGCCTGTTGTCGGACGCCCAGCTTGAAAGCGTGGTCTACGCCGGCGAAGCACATTCGGCCTTCCTTGCCGGCGCCTGGACGGTCGATGCGACCTTTGACGGTGTGGCTGCTGCGCGCGACGACGCTCCACATGCCGTCCGCTTCCGCCGCGGCTGGTTTCTGGGCGACGGCACCGGCGCGGGCAAGGGCCGGCAGGTCGCCGGCATCCTGCTCGATAACTGGCTGAAGGGCCGGCGCCGGGCGGTTTGGATCTCCAAGAGCGACAAGCTGATCGAGGACGCACAGCGTGACTGGTCGGCGCTCGGCATGGAGCGGCTCCTGGTCACGCCGCTCTCACGCTTCCGCCAGGGCACCCCGATCCGGCTGTCGGAAGGCATCCTATTTACCACCTACGCTACGCTGCGCAGCGATGAGCGCGGCGAAAAGCTTTCGCGTGTCCGGCAGATCGTCGAATGGTTGGGCTCCCATTTCGACGGAGTGGTTGTTTTCGACGAGAGCCACGCCATGCAGAACGCCGTGGGCGGCAAGGGGGAGCGCGGCGAGCAGGCCGCCTCGCAGCAGGGACGCGCAGGTCTGCGGCTGCAGCACGCCCTGCCCAATGCACGAGTGGTCTACGTTTCCGCGACCGGCGCCACGACCGTTCACAACCTCGCTTATGCCCAGCGGCTCGGCTTGTGGGGCGGCGAGGACTTTCCGTTCGCCACGCGCGCCGAGTTCGTCGAGGCGATCGAGGCGGGCGGTGTTGCGGCGATGGAGGTGCTGGCACGCGATCTCAAGGCGCTCGGTCTGTATGCGGCCCGTTCCCTTTCCTATGAAGGCGTCGAATATGAACTGATCGAGCATGAGCTCACCCCCGAACAGATCCGCATCTATGACGCCTATGCGGCCGCGTTCAGCATCATTCACAACAATCTCGATGCCGCGATGCGAGCGGCCAACATCACCGGCGAGACCGGGACCTTGAACGCCCAGGCGAAGTCGGCGGCCCGGTCGGCCTTCGAATCCGCAAAGCAGCGCTTCTTCGGCCATTTGCTGACGTCGATGAAGACGCCTTCCTTGATCTGCGCCATCGAGCGCGATCTCGGGCAGGGGCATGCCGCGGTCATCCAGATCGTCTCGACCGGCGAAGCGCTGATGGAGCGCCGGCTCGCGGAAATCCCGACCGAGGAATGGGGTGATGTGCAGGTCGACATCACACCGCGCGAATATGTGCTCGACTATCTCGCTCATTCTTTCCCGGTCCAGCTTTACGAGCCTTTCACCGACTCCGACCTCTCCTCCCGGCCTGTGTACCGTGATGGTCAGCCCGTCGAGAGCCGGGATGCGGTTGCGCGTCGCGACCGGCTGATCGAGAAGCTTGCCTCGCTCGCGCCCGTGCCCGGCGCCCTCGACCAGATCGTCCAGCGCTTCGGCACCGATAGGGTCGCCGAAGTCACCGGGCGCTCACGCCGGATCATCCGGAAACATGACCGCCTGATGGTCGAGAACCGCGCCGGTTCGGCGAACCTCGCCGAAACCGCAGCCTTCATGGACGACCTCAAGCGCATCCTCGTTTTCTCGGATGCCGGCGGCACGGGTCGCAGTTACCACGCCGAACTGTCGGCGCGGAATCGCCGTCTGCGGGTGCACTACCTGCTCGAACCCGGTTGGAAGGCCGATGCAGCAATCCAGGGGCTCGGCCGGACCAACCGGACCAATCAGGCGCAGCCGCCGCTGTTTCGTCCGATTGCGACCGACGTGAAGGCCGAGAAGCGCTTTCTCAGCACGATTGCGCGCCGCCTCGACACGCTCGGCGCCATCACCCGCGGTCAGCGTCAGACCGGGGGGCAGGGGCTGTTTCGGCCCAAGGATAATCTCGAAAGCATCTACGGCCGTGATGCTCTGCGCCAACTCTACCTGCTCCTGGTTCGCGGCAAGGTGGATGGTTGCTCTCTTGAGATGTTCGAGAATGCGACCGGGCTGAAGCTCGTCGACTCCAATGGCATCACGGATGACCTGCCGCCGATCACGACCTTTCTCAACCGTCTGCTGGCGCTGACCATCGAGCTGCAAAACGTGCTGTTCACCGCCTTCGAGCAGTTGCTGACGGCGCGGATCGAAGGCGCAATCGCCTCCGGAATCTATGATGCGGGCCTCGAGACCCTTCGCGCCGAAAGCTTCGTCGTCACGCATCGGCGCACCATCTACACCCATCCTGCGACCAGCGCCGAGACACGGCTTCTGACGATCATCCAGCGCGAACGCAACCGGCCGCTCACTCTGGATGATGCCCTCGGCCTTCTGCCGGATCGCCGCGCAGTCCTGCTGGTGAACGAACGTTCCGGCCGCGCGGCGGTGCAAGTCCCGGCTCCAAGCCTGATGCTGGACGACGGCGAAATCGAGCAGCGCGTCAAATTGGTCCGGCCCATGGAAAGCCACAATGTCCCATCCAAGGCCATGGCCGAAAGTCATTGGATCGAGACAGACCGTGAGCACTTCAGTGCAGCCTGGACAGCTGAGCTCAAAGACGTGCCAGAGTTCACCGAGAGCACGATCCACGTCGTCGCCGGGCTGCTCCTGCCGATCTGGAAACGGCTGCCGAAGGAATCGACCCGCGTCTACCGCCTCCAGACCGACGCCGGCGAGCGGATCATTGGGCGGAAGGTCTCGTCCGCCTGGGTCGCCAACGCGCTTTCGGGTGAGCGACCGATACTCGAGCCCGAGGACGTCTTCGCCGCCTTGCGCGACGGCCGCGCGTTCGTCGAGCTCGCCGAGGGCCTGACACTGCGGCGCGTCCGCGTCATGGGTGCGCATCGCATTGAGCTCGCGGACTTCAACGACACCATGCGCGACCGCTTGCGGACCTATGGACTGTTCAGTGAGATCATCTCCTGGAAGCTGCGCATGTTCGTGCCCACCGATGCAAGCGGGGCCGTCGTGCTTGGCAAGGTGCTCGAAAGCTACCCGGTCGAGCGCATCTGCGAACGCGAGGCCGCATGATGCGGCGCGATGCTTCCGACCGGGCATGCCGCCTCGCGCGTGAGGCCGAGGCTGTGTGCCGCCACTTTCTCTCCACCCGCAAGGGCGAGGGAGGCTGCTGGCTGCGGGGCTATGTTCACAACCGGCCTGGCCGCTCCTTGTTTGTACGGCGCCACTGCTCGCACAAAGGACCGTCCGGCAAGTGGACCGAACAGGGTGCGCGGCGGATTTGCTTGCGCGTTTGCGCCTGGGTGCTGTCTCACAGACGATTGACAGCTCTTGCGCAACCAACTGCCAGCGCAGTGCGGGAGGTTGCGTGATGTCCCGCGACGCTTCTGAGCTGGCGCGCCGGCTCGCCCGTGATGCCGAGGCGGTCTGCCGCCATTACCTGTCCAATGGACGGCGCCAGGGCCGCTATTGGATCGTCGGCGACGTCCGCAATACGCCCGGCCGCTCGATGTTCGTCCGGCTCAGCGGACCGGACTCCGGTCCCGGCGCCGCCGGGCATTGGCGAGATGCTGCCTCGGGCGAACATGGCGATCTCCTCGACGTGATCCGCGAGAGCTGCGGTTTCGTCGATTTTCGCGATGTCGCCGGGGAGGCACGACGCTTTCTGAGTCTGCCGCCCGCTGAACCGCGCCGCAGCCCAAAGCCGGTTCGCACACCCGTCCCCGCCGGATCGGCGGAGGCGGCACGGCGGCTCTTCGCCATGTCGCAGCCGATCCGTCGCACGCTCGTCGAGACTTACCTCGGCCATCGCGGCATCAAGCCTGTGCACGCTGCGGGCGCGCTGCGGTTTCATCCGCGCAGCTACTATCGCCCGGACGACGGTTCGCCGACTGAGACTTGGCCGGCGATGATCGCCGCCGTGACCGATCTTGCGGATCGCATCACCGGCGCACATCGCACCTGGCTCGCGCCGGACGGCTCTCACAAGGCGCCGGTCGACACGCCGCGACGGGCCATGGGCGGTCTCCTCGGCCATGCCGTCCGCTTTGGCGCGACCGACGACGTCCTCGCTGCCGGTGAAGGTATCGAGACGATGCTGTCGCTGCGCTGTGCGCTGCCCGCCATGCCGATGGCCGCCGCGCTCTCAGCCAACCATCTTGCCGCCCTTCTGCTGCCGCCGACGTTGCGTCGGCTCTACGTCGCCCGCGACGCCGATGCCGCGGGTGACACGGCGGTCGCGGCATTGACCCAATGCGCCGAAGCCGCGGGCATTGAGGCGCTTGTCCTGTCTCCGCGGACGGGCGACTTCAACGAAGACCTGCATGCATTCGGCGTCGGCGCCCTGCGGGCGGCGCTGCGCATCCAACTCGCGCCGCAGGATGTCGTTCGGTTTATGCTGTTCGCTGATGCCGGAACGGTGTGACTGATCAACTTGCGGCCCCGCCGGCAATTGGGCAGATCATGTCGTGTTGTCGGTCATGTTGCGGACCGCAGTCGAGCTTGGAATAACGCTACACCGGCCTTGCAAACCTCTGCCGAGATGCGCGGCGCAATCGCTCGGCAGCGATCTGAGCTACAGCGACAGTGGCGCTACCGAATTTGGTAGGTCACCTTTGGCCAAAGCAGAACAGTTGATGGTCGTAATCGACATGCGGTTTGTGCTACGCGACGCCTGAGGAAAGGGGTATCTGATGGCGTGGGTGTACATACTTCTGGCGGACATATTCGAGATCGCATGGCCTTTCATGTTGAAGCGCTCGATCGGGCTTCCAAAATGGACAACAGTTTTTTCGGCGGTGGTCTTCGCTCTTCCGATTTTTCTTCTGTTGGGTGAATCTGTAAAGTGCTTGCCCGCTTCGACGGTTTACGCGGGCTTCGCCGGAATTGCGACCGTGGGGACAGCAATTGTGGGCGTTGCGTTTTTCGGCGAGAGCGCAAATCCTGCTCGCCTCTGTTCGGTCATGTTGGTTGTTGTCGGTCTGGTCGGCGTCAAGTTGTTTTCGGAATAGTCTGTATTTGCATCGGATCATCAGCCATGGCGAACCGAATGCGGCTGTCATGTGTTATCGAAGCGCGCACATTGCGGGAGTTGATGCGCTATGGAGAAACGCATTCCGGATGACGAGAGTTGAAATGTCGCAGCCCGCAGACATCCCGGAAAAGGCCGGCTTCCAGCCGGATCTGCTGGCCTTCGAAGGGTGGATTCAACTCTGATTTGCAACGCTGTTGCTGAGTTCCTCTCAGAAATCTTCGAGGGACGTTCTGAATCCGAGTCTCTTGCGTGGTCGGTCGTAGAGGCGTTGCTCGATCCATCGCAGGCGCTCTTCGGTGATGGTGCTGAAGTCGGTGTGCCGTGGCAAGTCCTGGCGTTCAGTCCATTTGCGTTTTCGTTGCTGCCGCGTTGCCAAGCAGAGTCTGGATCGGCAAAGTAGAGATCGGCCTGCAGCGCTGTGGCAATGAGCCGCCGTCCTTGCGCCGGCTCAGGGCGGTGTCGCTCATGCTCGCTCCGTCCGTCGCAGCGGGCGACGGCGTTGCGTCGGATCGGACCGACAGCAGCGCGCACACGCCGCCGCCTCCCGCGCGTTCAGGCCGGCGCACGCTGGCCTCCCCCCGCAGCGTCGCTGCGGTAGCGGCCGGTCGAGGTCTGGTAGTACTGGGCGCGCATGGCCGCCATGGCCTCGATCAACGGTCCCCACGGCGCGGGAAAGCGTTCTTCCGCCATCACCCGGTGCAGCATGCGCGTATGGCCGGCCAGCTCGTCGTTGAGGAACTCCACCACAGGCATAGCCGGATAGCGCTGCAGCAGCAGGATCGCCGCGTTGTCGGCCTCGCCGGCCGACCTGTCCTTGTCGCGTCCATGCAGATCGTTTTGCAGGCGCCCTATCGCGGAGATGAGCCGCAGGACCTGGCGAAACGCCGGACGCGCGCGCAAGGTCGCCATGTCTAGCCCCCACAGCAACGACAGGCAACAGAACACGTTCGCGTAGGCGATCGAATCGATGCCGTTGTGCAGGTACTCGGCGTAGGACCAGCGTTCCGCCCTTGCCGCCTGCGCGTGTCCGGCGCGCAGCGCCGCGCAGTAGCGCAGGGTCTCGTCGAGAAGCTGAGCATAGTCGCGACGATCGTAGGCGAGCGCGGCCAGTGAGGCGCGTAGCACAGCGCAGCCCTCGAATCCGGGGAGCGCGCACGGCACGCCCTGCGTCAGCGCCTGCTCCACCGCGGCGAGCTGCTCCGGCGCGATCAGGCCAAGGTCGTTGCAATCGTCGAGCCAGAACAGCAGCGCCAGTTCGCGATAGAACGCCACGATCAGCGTTTCGTCCTGCGGATCGCGGCCGGTGCGGGCGCTGGTGTCGCGCAGGCTCGGGTGGATGCGCTGCAGGATGTACTGGCCGCCCCTGACCGCTTCCACGGCATGTTCGTCGGCGAACCCGGTCAGGGAACGCCCCCAGTCCAGCACCTGCTGCAGCGCGCGTTCGGTCTGGATCATGGCGCCGCTCCTGCTCCCGCGGCCAGGACGCGCCGCCCCCAACGAAGCGCCAGCCACAACCCGGCGAGTTCGGCCACACGCACGACCCGGATGGGGCAAAACAGTTCTTTACCGATCCACAGCGGCGTCTGCGGCAATGCATGCGCCGCATGGCGGGCGAGCATCCACTCCAGCGCACGCGCCACCGCCTGCGCGATGCGCCGGCGCCCTGTCGGCTCTTCGCTCCCGTCCATCACGTGCAACGCGAACAGCGCATAAGCGGTTTCCTCGAATGTGGATGCGCGACCGGCGCCCCAGCCGCCGTCGTCGCGCTGCGCCTGCAGCAGCGCCGCCAGCGCGCGCTCGTCGCGCCACTGGGGCTTGCCTTGCGCCAGCGCAGCGACCGCATGCGCGGTGGGATACAGCCACGAAGCGTGCCATTTTTCGTTGTCCCATAGACCGTGCGGGTTGCGATTGGCCTCGACGTAGGCGCTGGTGCCGGCGGCGGGCTTTCCCAACAGTCGCAACGCATGCAGGGCATGGATGTTGGTCGACACCGAGGCATTGCGCTCGCCGGGGAAGGTGACGAACAGCTCGCCGATTTCGAAATGGCGCAACGCATCGACCGCCGGGTCGCGGCCTGCAAGGCACAGGACGCACAACGCAATTGCGGTGTCGTCCGCATCGGCCGCGAAGTGCAAGGCCGGGCCCAGACCGCGCACGCCCAGGCGGGCGTCGAGCTGCGCGACGATCACGCGCACCGCCTCGGCGAGCGCGGGATGCGCGAACAGCCCGGCCAGATGCAGGGTGTACAGCGACCAGCATGGCTCGAACACATTGATCGGCCAGACATTGGGAACGACACCTTCGATGCCGCTGCGCGTCGCCCGCGATGCCGCCTGCAGATATGCGTCGGCGCGCCCGACCTGCGGCGTGCTCCCTTGTGTCACGGCGTGCGCACGCCACGCGGCGGTGGCCGCCGGACTGATGCCGATGCTGCCGTCGTCATCCGGGCACGCGGCGGCCGGCGACGTCCCCCAGGCTTCCCAGGAGTGCAGCAACGGATGGCCGCTCGGCAACGTCGCCATGGCCCCCAGCTCGGCCCCCAGCTTGACCAGGCGCGCGTGCCGCAACGGCAACAGCGCCGGGTGGCGCGGAAACGCCATGCCGCCCGGCAGGGATGCGGCCTCGCCGCAAAACTGCGGCAGGATCAGCTCCGCGCCGATCGGCGCATCTTCCGGCACCGCATGCGCGTAGGGATCGGGCTGGCGCTGGAGAAACCGGGTTGCAGCCTGGACTGCGTCGGCAGCGCCGGGAAGAGGATCGGCACGCTGCAATGCCAGCAACGCCGCCCACGTGGGCGCATGGCGGAACAGCGGGAAGTCCGCGCTTCCCCATCCGCCATCAGCCCGTTGCTGCGCGATGAGCCACGCGTATGCGTCCTGCCGATCGGTGACGTTGCCGTGAAACTGCAGAGCTCGCGCCGTGTCGTAGACGGACGGACCCACGCTGCCGCCATCGCTCATCTCACTCAGCAGGTGGCGCAATTCGGAAAGGATCTGTTCGGACAGCGCGTTCACGCGAGATGTTCCTTCTGCAGACAGTTGACGAGAACCAGGATCGGGCAGACGCCGCGCACGTCGCCGAAGCCCCCGCGCATGTTCGGCGCGGAGAAGACGCGCCAGCGCTGCTCGAACCCGCTTTGCGCCGTCCTCATCCAGATCTCCGGCAGCAGCCTGCTGGATGCGCCGCGCGCCTGCGCGCAATCCGCCGAGCGCGGAAACGCCAGTTCGGTCGTCGTGTTGCGTCGAACCGGTCTGCATGTTGTTCATGTCCTCGTACCTGACAGGAGACGGCCACGGCGAGCGGCGAGCCGCCGCGGTGTTGCCGGCGTCGCACCGAGCGCGCGCGCCGAGTGCAGCAATGCCGCGCGTCGCCGGTACCGCTGCCTCGTCACACGGGGCGTGCGATGTCGGCTCATGAGAATCCGATGCGGATTGTCATGGACGGATGTGCGGTCGGGTAATAGCGCTGGCCGTTTTCGACGCCGCTCAGCAACCGCGGCCGCACCCCTGCCTTGTGCATGGTCAGCGCCAAGGCGATAGAGAACTGCACCAGTTCCAGCCACACCAGGTGGTAGCCGATGCAGACGTGTGGGCCGGTACCGAACTGCAGCATGTCCACCGGCCGGATCGGCTCCGTGCGTTGCAGCCACCGCGCCAGGCGGAACTGATCAGGCGCCTCGTGCAGCTGCGCCGAGGTCGAGAAATGCAGCAGCGGGATGCACAGATCGGTGCCCGCGGGAATGCGCCGTTGGCCGAGTTGCAAGTCCTGCAGCGCGCGACGCGGCAGGACCGTGGTCGCCGGATGCACGCGCAGCGTCTCGCGGAACAGCGCCTCGGCGACCGGACACTGCGCCAGGTCCGCGTGCCGGGTCGGCACCGCGCCCACACGTTGCGCCTCCTCGACCAGGGCGTCCCACAGCATAGGCTGCCGCGCCAGCTCGATCACCATCCAGGCCATCGTCGAGGCGGTGGTGTCGTGACCGCCAAGCAGCAGCAAGCGGATATTGGCGATCAGGACGTCATCGGAGAGCGCATCGTCGCTGCGATCGAAGGCGCTCACCATGTCGTTGATCAACCCGGTGCGCGCGGCATGCGCGCGCGCGTCGCGGACGTACTGGCGCAACTGCCTGTCGATCCAGTCGCGGGCGGCGCGGCCGCGCCGCAAGGGCAGTCCGGGCAGGTCGACCGGGGGCGCGACGATCAACTGCAGCAGTTGCCGGTACTTGCGATGCCATCCCGGCAGGTCCTGCGCGGGGATTCCCATGAGGCTGAAGATGAGCTTGAGCATCAGGTCGCCGGTTTCGCGCAGGATGGTGACGTAGCCGCGGTCGCGCCACGCCTGCACCCGCGCCCGGATGACGGGCGCGAACAGATCGCCGATGCCGGCCTGGGTCAGCCCCTTGGGCAGGAACGCCGCCTTGATCGCATCGCGGGCCTGCCGGTGCGCGCCGCCGTCCTGGGTGACCAACGTTCCGCTAAACAATTCGGGCGCGATGTCTTCGATCAGCGCCGAGGACACGTCCTTGTGCCGGAGCAGTGCGAACGCATCCGGATCCACGCAGGTCATCAGGTGTCCGGCAGGGCCGAAATTCAGCCAGAAGTGGCTGCCCAGCGTCCGCTCCGCGCGCCGCAGCAGGCGCGGCAGGTCGCAGACGATGGCGGGAAGATGCCCGACCAGGGGGAAAGCGCCGGGCACGACCGGGATGTCGCACCGCAGCCGGTGCCGACGGTCCAGCGGGTTGAGCAGCATGTCCATCAGCAGCGCGCCGCCGCGGCCGCTTCGGCGGTGTCGCCGGCAGGCCACGCGGCGGGGCTGTTGCCACCGTCGGCGTACGTCGGCACATGCGCCAGCATGCCGCCGTCGATGCACACCACCTGGCCGGTGATGAACGCAGCATCGTCGGAGAGCAGGAACGTCACCAGCGCGGCCACGTCCTCGGGGCGGCCGACGCGCGGCAGGAGCTGGTGCCGGCGCAGATGCCGTTGCATGCGCTCGTCCAGCTTGGCGAGGAGACGCTCGGTCATGATGAGACCCGGCGCAACCGCGTTGCAGCGGATCTGCGCATGACCGTACTGGGTGGCGAGCGAGGCCGACAGCATGTTCATCGCCGCCTTCGACGCGGCGTAGGACGTCAGCGCGGTGTCACCGCTGAGCCCCTGGCACGACGACATATTGACGATCGCGCCACCGCCGCGGGCGATCATCCGTGGGATGGCCTGCCGGCAGCAGAGCAGCGTGCCGCGCAGATTGGTCGCCATGGTCTGATCCCAGACCGTCAGGTCCAGGTCGAGGATCGCGCGGTCGCGCGGGGTCAGATGCATGGCGCTCGCGTTGTTCACCAGCAGGTCGACCCCGCCGAAGTGGCGCTCCGCCGTCTCGAACAGCGTTGCCACCGCCTGCGCATCGGCGATGTCCATGGCCAGGGCCAGCGCGTGGCCCGCTTCGGCCGCGATCTGCGCGGTGCAGGCGATGGCCGCCGAGCCATCAATGTCGGCCACCACCACTCTGCCGTCCTCGCGCGCGATGGCGAGGGCACATGCCTTGCCGATGCCGGCGCCGGCGCCGGTCACCACGGCCACCTTGCCTTCAAACCGTCCCATCGTGTCCTCCTGGATTGCGTTGGTCTTTCGCGGCATGCCGCTCGGCCTCCGCCGGAGAAGGCGCAGGGTCGGCGATGGCGCGCTCGTCATCGCCAGCGTCGTTTTCGATGACCCGAATGGCGGCGACCGGGCACTGGCTGGCCGCGAGTCGCACGGCGGCGAGCAGCGCCCGCGGGACCGTCGCCACGCACACTTCGGCCACGCCGTCCGGCTCGCGCTGGCGAAAGGTGCCCGGCAGCGTCAGCACGCACTGCCCGGTGGTTCCGCACAGATCCTGGTCGACCACGACGTGCATCTCAGCCTCCCCGCGCATGCAGCCGCACCGGCAGCGCGCGGAACGTCCTAAGGAACGCGGAGGGCTCCCGGGTCGGCTGCTCGGCCAATGCCAGTGTGGGGAAGCGCGCCTCGATCCGCGGCAGGCTCTCGGCCAACTGCACCCGGGCCAGTTGCGCACCGAGGCAGAAGTGGATGCCGTGGCCGAAGCTCAGCATGATCTTCCCGTCGGTCGACATGCCAGGACTGGTGCCGTAGAACCGCGCGGGATCGAAGCGGTCGGGATCGGCGAAGGCGTCCGGGTCGCGATTGCCGGCCGCGATCAGCACGCGCACGTCCGCGTTCTTCGGGATCACCACGCCGCCCAGTTCGATGTCGCGCTGGGCGATACGCGGAATGGAGCTGAACATGGCGGGCGCGTCGCAGCGCAGGACTTCTTCGACGAATGCCTTCACCCCCACGGCGTCTCCCTGCAGCCAGTGCCGCTGTTCGGGATACGCCAGCATCGCCAGGACCGCATGGTCGATGGTCGCAGCCGTGGTGGCGAAGCCGCCCAGCAGCATGCCCCACAGCATGCTGATCAACTCCGCATCCGACAGCGTGTCGGCATCGTCGTCGTGTGCGCCGACCAGCATCGACACGATGTCGTGGCGGGGATCGGTGCGCTTGCGCTGTATGAGGTCGCCGAAGTAGGCCTTTACCCTGGCGCTCGCCGCGTCCGCCGCGGCGAGCTGGGGATCGCTGGCGTGCGGGCTCAGGCCTTCCAGAATGGCGCCGATGCCGGCGGCGAGCCCGAACATGTCCTCCTGGGGCATGCCGAACAGTTCGGCGAAGACCAGCATGGGCAAGGCCAGCGCGAATTCCCGATGCAGGTCCACCGCATCCCCGCGCTCCAGCGCGGGCGCCATGCCGTCCAGTCGCGCTGCGGCGATGCGCGCGATGCTCGGCCGCAGGTTGTCGATCTGGCGTATGGTGAAATCGCGCGAGATCAACCGGCGCAGACGCGTATGCGTCGGTTGGTTCTCCATCCCTAGCGTGGACGCCAGCAGATTGAGCGACAGGCTGGTCGCCGCACGCGGGAAATAGCGCGCCAGTTCGCCCGGCGCCGGTCCCCGAAACGCATCGCCCGTGGCCTCGAGCGCCCAGTAGATGTCGGCGTGGCGGCTCAACAGAAAGAGGCCCGACGCCGCGCGATGCACCGGATCGTGCTCGCGCAACCACCGCATGAACGGATACGGGTCGTGGATGCACGCCGGCGACGCCAGTTCGGCGAAGGCGTCCCGGCATGCTGCCGTGGTGTCTGGCACGTCCATCTCGGTTACCTGTTGGCTGGCTGATCTGACCGGCGCGCGCCAGGCGCGCTGGAAAATTGCGGAGAAGATCGCGATCCGCGGCGGCGTCCGCGCATCACCAGAGCACCGGGAACTCCTCGAACCCGCCAGTGATGATCTCCTTGCGCAACTTCAGTTCTTCGGGCGCCACAGCCAGGCGCAGCGCGGGAAAGCGCTGGAAGATCGAACCGAACACCAATTTGAGTTCGAGCCTCGCCAGCGCCACGCCGATGCACTGGTGCGGCCCGTGGGAGAACGCCAGGTGCGGCTTCCCGCCGCGTCCGATGTCGAAGATTTCCGGGTCGTCGAAATGGCGCGGATCGAACGACGTCGCCGGCAGGCCGACCAGCACCTTGCTCTCCGCGGGAATATGCACGCCCGCGATGGTCACGTCGGTCCTCGGATAGCGCATGATGCCGTCCCAGCCCGCGCCCGGCGGGTACATGCGCAGGATTTCCTCCACCGCCTTATCCAGCAGGGATGGATCGCCGACCAGGCGTTCACGCTGTTGCGGATGGCGGAGCATGGCCAGCAGGCCGAATTCGATCTGCGCGACGGTGCTCTCGTGCCCCGCCACCAGCATGCCCGCCGCCAGGCCGATCGCCTCTTCCTCGGTCGCCTTGCCCTGGTCGACCGCCGCGAGCAGATCCGTCAGCAGGTTGTCGCCCGGATCCTGGCGCTTGTCCCGCATCTTGCCGCGAATGTAGGCGCGCAGTTCGTCCCAGGCCAGGCGCGACGCGCTGCGCGGGCCGCTTTCATGCTGGTGCGTCATCACCTCGTCGGACAGCCCGGCGAAAAAGACGTGATCCTCGTAGGGCACGCCCATCAGCGCGCTGATGACCATGGCCGGAAGCGGAAAGGAGAGGTGGCGCCGCAGGTCGGCGGGCTGGGGCTGGGCCGCCAGCGTCTCGAACAAGTGCGCGGCGATCGCTTCGGCCTGCTGCGTTAGCAGCTTCATCCTGCGGTTGCCGAAGGCCGGCGCCACGATCGTGCGTAACCGGGCATGCTCGCCCCCCTCGTGCGAGACCAGCCATCCCGGCGAACCGAGAATCACCGAATCCGGGGTGAATGCCGCCGGCGGCATTCCCGCGGGCCGGAACGCCGCGTCGGACAGCACCGCCTTGGCCTCGTCGTAGCCTGTCACCCACCAGCCTTCGTGCCCGGACGGGAAGCGCACGCGGTGGATCGGACCGTTGGCGAGTAGCGCCAACATCTCGGGCGAGGGCTCGATGTGATCGACGCGCCACATCGGCAGCGTCGGCAAGGGTTGTTCGGACATCAAGGGTTGTTCGGACATGGTGGCACTTCACTCTCTCAGCGATGGAAGGGCGGAAGGTGACCGGCAGGCGCTGCGGGCAGCGAATGACGCAAGACGGCATGTCGACGATGTCCTCCGCGGCGGTGGTCAGCGTCAGATGCTCCCGCCGCACGAACAGCGCGCGGAAGGCGCATCGCAATTCCAGGCGCGCTAGCCGCGGCGCCCAGGCAGAAATGCGCCCCCTAGCCGAACGACAGGTGCGGGTTGTGCCGCCGGGTGACATCGAACCTGTCGGCATCGCAATAGATCGACTGACCGCAGGGATTGGTGAAGGAGGTTCGACCGCACCCGCCACCGACGTGTCCGCCAATATAGCCTCCTGACCAGTCCCACGCCGCCGGTGGCAATTTCAATCTTGGCTCAAGGTCTGCCGCTTTGGTTGCATCGCGCGCGACGGGCACAATTGTTGTGGCTCCCAAAAGAAGAACTCCAGATCACATCCAACACTTCCCTGCATCTTCTCGGTCCACAAGCGAGCGCCAAGTCATAGCCACAGCAAACGCTCGGAACGGACCAGACGCGAACAGCGACGCGCGCCGTGTCCGTCCCGAAGACCATCGCACTGCGATTGGTGACGATGCCGTGAACACAGCAAATCGCGTGCCGAAGTGAATTCGCAGGCCCAGCAGGCACTTCGTAGCGGCGCGTAGTGTCAGGTTTTCGGCATTGAGTCTCAATGCCGACAACCGCCGCAGCAAGTGCCCGGCAAAGGCCTGCTCTTGCGGAACATGCGCGAGCATGTCGTCGAATACTTTCAAGGCGGCGGTCACGCGTCAGATCGATGGCCTGTCGAGATTGCCGAGAACAGAGCAACTGTCATGCCGGGGCGAAAATGCTGATACTCCAAGGATGAGCATCAGGGATGAGCATCGAATCGACGGCAATGGACGCAAAGCTGACAATCGTGTGCGATTGCGCACATTCTCAGGCGAGTTCGATCAGTTGGGATGGCTCGGAGGCAGCACACCGCGGGCTGCTTGCAGGTCATGGAAACGGCATCACGCGAGCGCCGCGTGCTGCATTTGAAAGGTGCTCGACCTGATTAGCTCGCATATTGCTGGGTTGTCCTTCAGACTGCTCGCTCAGAGAGTTGACGGTGTTCATCCGTATCTGGCCGGTGACACATTGTCCGCAACTCAACCTTTGAACCTCGGGGCTCGCCTCGGCGAGGCGCACCCTTCGTCGCCATTGAAGCATTCACTGCGAATGCTCTGGTGGCACACCAATTGCTAATTAGGTCCCAGATCCCGGCCCGGTCAGTCGTTGCGGTCCAAGCTCCAGTCGCGACTATCAACCATGACCAACAGCTTGAGATGTCAGCCCATCTGCGCAAGCTCTTTCGCGCAAAGGGTAAGGCGCACAGGCATCGTCAACTTCATCGACCGCTGAGAAGGAGTCGATTATCAAAGGTTCGAGATTCGGCCGTCCCATCAGGCTCAACGGTTTCTCGATTGAAAAGCGTCATGATCCGCTGGCGTCGCCGCGTCGCGCCGTACGAACCGAGCTTGTCAGCGATCATCACGCGCGGCGGCGTGCCGGCGGATTTAAAGAGCTTCGTCATGAGCCGCTGCGCAGCGCGCGAGTCTCTTCGGCTTTGGATAAAGACGTCGAAGAACGACGCCATTCTGGTCGACAACGCGCCGGAGCCAATGTTGTTCGCGCGATCGAGATAACGAAGTCGTCCAGATGCCATGTCGCCGCGAGTGGGAGTGCGCCGGGGAATCCCGATGGGAGAACGCCTTGCCGGATTTACGTCCCCACTGGCGCACGGTTTCATAGGTCACGCCAATGCCATGCGCCGCCAGCGTTTCCTCGACCATGCGAAAGCTTAAGCAAAGCCGGAAATACATCCAAACGGCATAGCTGATCACTTCCGATGCGAAGCGATGCGCCGATAAGGCCCCGTGCGGTCGGCATGCCGGTCGTCTACCCCTTGGCCGTTCCAATTCGTTAACTTGACGGTGGCCCAGAACCTGAAGAGACGCAAAATTGGCTTTTAATTCGGCACCGGTTGAACCACGCCCAATTCCGGTTTTTGTCTCAAGAGTGGAGATACGATATGATTTCGAGGCACCCAGTCGATGTGGTTGGCGGTAGCGACGAACTCATCGAGCAGGCGCTGCGAGCCGCGATGGATAGTGCTCTGAGTCCGGAGTCGCCGACTCACCTGCGGGAAGCGCTAGAAGCGGCAGTGTTTCCAGGTGGCGCGCGGATGCGCCCCAAGCTCTGCTTGAAAGTCTTCAATGCATCCGGCGCAAGCCATCCGGAGCTGGCTGCACGAGCTGCGGCAGCAATCGAATTGCTGCACTGTGCCTCGTTGGTCCATGACGACCTGCCTTGCTTCGATAACGCCGCGCTGCGCCGCGGCAAACCGACGGTGCACCGGCTGTTCGGAGAGCCGACCGCCGTTCTGGCCGGCGATGCCTTGATCGTGACGGCTTTCAAATACATAAGCCGGCAGGCTGCGCGGGCACCTGAGTTGGTCGCGCGCATGATCGAGGTGGTCGCGGAGGCGGTCGGCCCCAGTCATGGGCTGATCGCCGGACAGTCGATGGAGGCTGTGACGCACGTCCCAATCGACCGCTATCATCATTACAAGACCGGCTCCCTCTTTGTGGCGGCGGCCACGTGCGGCGCCCTGACAGGTGGTGCTGACCCGGCCCCATGGGCGAAGGTGGGGGAACTGCTCGGGCATGCGTACCAGATCGCCGACGACATCGCAGACACGGTCGGCCGCGCCGAGGTGCTTGGCAAATTGCGTGCCGTGGACACGCAACTGGATCGACCCAATATCGTTCGCAGCCAAGGGTTGGATAGCGCAGCCGCCAAATTTTACGCCTATCTCGAACAGATAAGTGACACCATTCCTGCCAGCCCTCACAAAGGGTCCTTCGTTGACTGGCTGAACCAGGCGCTTTGCAAGGGCGTAGCGGGCCCGGGAAAAGCCGGACTGATCCAACAAGCGGCGCTGGAATGCGTCCAACCTTGATGAGACGTGAATTACAGCAACGAAATCTGGTCGTTGGTTCCGTCATGGCTGGATACGATGGAGATCGCGGCTGGATCTTTCGGATCGCCGTGCTGACGTCTCACCGGAAAAGCTGGAGGACAGGCGCTCATTGCTCCTGAGCGGCTTGCGACACTCGGCTGCGTCAAAGTCAATCTCCTGGTGGTTGAAATCCAACTCAGCCTTGCGCGCACAACTCGTGCCCGAGGATATCGCCCGCTGTCTGCCGCCTCCGAGGGTCGCTACGGGATTTGCGCCCAAGCAATTTGAATTTGCTATCGTCTGACCGGTCATTGCGTGGGCTGCCTTTGCGGGGTACCGCCGCGCCCAGGGCCTTCTAGCGGGCGATCGGACGGCAAGCGGCCCGGCCCGGCAATGGCAGAGGTGCGGCTATTTTCCGCCGGCGCTCACGCGCCTTTGCATCGCGAAACAAAATAGCCGCACCTCTGCCATCCTCCGCTTCGCTCCGGCCCGTCGGCTGACGCCTCCGGGTTCTGGTCCGTTCCGCCCGCCGTCTGGTGATCGCCACGAAGGCCGCGATGGGCGCGGCCGAACGGCAAAGGACCCTAAGCCATGATGACCGAACACGACGATAGCCAGTTCGAACCGCCGCACGGCTCATCACCGACCGATCATATCCTCAACGAGCTTCAGCTCTATGGCCATCGTCCCTTTCACGACGAGCCTGACCCAAGGCCGCTCCCGGAAGCCAAGGCCATCACAGGCGCGATCGCCGACATCTTTGATGCGCTCGTGGCGACCCTGAGCGATACACGGCTTGAACCCGACCTCGAAGATCTCCTCTGGTCGACCGTCAATCTCTTCCATCGCGCCACGGGCCGCATCGAGCGCGAACTCGATGACAACGAAAAAGCCCAGCAAAAGAGCCAGCGCGAGCAGAATGGATCGGAGGTGCGATCGGTCGAACTGGAAAGGCTCACGGCCGAAGGCGTCACATTGATCGAACGCCGCAACGCCATGGAGCTGTTCCGCGATCTGGCGACTGAGCAATTCGAGCTTCATACCGGCTCGCCCTGGCGCCCCCGTTCCGGGTCACTCGTCAATCATCGCACGCTCACCTCTGCGATGATTGATAGCCGCGATTTCCTGGCTGCCAAACGTCGCGCGGACACCGAGGCGTTGCTGCCGTCGGGACCCAAGATCGGGCTCACCGGTGGACTCGATTTTAACGACGTCGCCCTGATCTGGGACCGCCTCGACAAGGCCCATGCCAAGCACCGGGACATGGTGCTGCTCCACGGTGGCTCGCCGAAGGGCGCCGAGCGGATCGCCGCAAAATGGGCCACCAACCGCAAGGTTCCCCAGGTCGCCTTCAAGCCGGACTGGACCAAGCACGGTAAGGCAGCTCCGTTCAAGCGCAACGACGCCATGCTTGCAGTGCTGCCGATCGGTCTCATGCACTTTCCGGGCACCGGGATACAGGACAACCTTGCCGACAAGGCCAGGAAGCTCGGCATTCCCGTCTGGAAGTTCGGCGGCGCGTAAGCGCCGTCGCCCATCGGCGCATCTTCGTCGAGGACCAAGTTCGCCAGCGCAGATCAGTGCAAATTCTCTGATGCGACCGTATAGCGCTCGAGCAGAAAGCTTCGGTTCTTGTCCGATTCGACGAACGAGGTCACGCACTCGCACAGCGCTGCATTCTGCGCTATTATTCTTGTCGCGCCGTGGTGGTGGAAGGCGCGATGCGTCATGTCTTTTGTCGCGGAGCCACCACCATGCTTATCATCGCAC
This sequence comes from Bradyrhizobium xenonodulans, assembly GCF_027594865.1. Classification (NCBI taxonomy): domain Bacteria; kingdom Pseudomonadati; phylum Pseudomonadota; class Alphaproteobacteria; order Hyphomicrobiales; family Nitrobacteraceae; genus Bradyrhizobium; species Bradyrhizobium xenonodulans. Next base: position 7,370,477 of record NZ_CP089391.1, on the reverse strand, counting down.
TCGCCCTCAATATGCTTGGCATCGGCCTGTTCTGCTGGCTGGGTCTCATCCTTGCTGTCTACGCGCTGCCATATTTCGTTGCGTTTTCCGCAGGATTTGCGGCTGTTCACGCTGGGGCAAGCATTGCCTCGGCAGCTCTGGTCGCAATTCTTGCCGGCGCCGTGGTCGTTCTCATCGGTCAAACCGCCTTGATCTGGGCTCGATCCAGCTTCGTGCGCGCGGTGATTGCCGCAGCGTTCACCGTCCCGGCGGCTGTCGCGGGCTATCACCTCGCCCATGGCCTGTCGCAAATCGCGATGCCATCCTCACTTTGGCAGGATATCTTCAGCTGGACCGGCGCCTTTGCCATCGCCGGCATGGCGTGGAGACGGATAACCAGCTTTGCCGAGCCTCCGGCATTGGGCGAGGCTTTGCTGGAGGAACATCAGTAGCCCCTCTCGGCCGAGACGCGAAAGGAATGATCCTTGGGTCTCGACGCTGAGGCCGCTCAGGTCCAAGCGTTGGTTGGGTCGATGAGCTTGAGCGAGAGATAGTCGCGGCGTTCTCGAAGGCTTGGCACCCGGCACCTGACCTCCCGGCGGAAGGCAGGCCAGCCAGGGGGCGTCTCATCGCGGCTGGTTCACGGCAGTCGCGTTGGCCCTTTCCTTCGCTTTTGCTTCCAACTCTACGCCTGAGCGCAGCGACCTCTTGTGCAGCCCAACCGAGCGGCGCCACAACTTCTCTGGGGTTGCTGTTCAGCGCACGGACCACCTGGCCTCTTGATGGCTCGATCTGGCCGAAGAGCGGCTGCGCCTCGATCGCCTGAACGCAACGCCAGCGGCTCGACTTTCTTCCCCTGGGCTACGCCCATTCCTCGCGCGGCAAGAAAGTCGCCCCGCTGGCGTCCTCCGCTGCGCTACGGCCCGCGGGCGGGTGCGTCGTCGATCGTCTTCGGCCTGTAGATCGCCATCGAGGCCGCGGTGGTCGCGGCTCGAAACAGCAAGGAGAAGTAACATGGCTACCATCGGTTCTTTCAAGAAGATCGGCAGCGACTTCCAGGGCGAGATCGTCACCCTCAGCCTCCAGACCAAGGGCGTCCGCATCGTGCCCGAGGCCAACCGCACCAACGAGAACGCCCCGAGCCACCGCGTCTTCGTCGGCCGGGCCGAGATCGGGGCCGCCTGGTCGAAGCGCTCCGAGGAGGGCCGCGACTATCTCTCGCTCAAGCTCGACGACCCCTCGTTCAACGCACCGATCTACGCGAACCTGTTCAACGACGAGGACGGCGACGGCTTCAGCCTGATCTGGTCCCGGTCCCGTAAGAACGGCGACTGAGGTCGCCAAAAAGCCTCGCCCGGTTCGCCGGGCGGGGCTTTTCAATTAAGCGCCCCTCCGGCCGTGCGGACCTGTCAATACTGATTCCAGCCGCTCGGCCGGTATTGGGCTATTCAGTCTGTCCGCGCGTCTTTTTCTTGGCGCCTGCGCCTGGCGGCCGTGTCAACAGGTCTGCTGCTTCGACTCCCAAACTGCGCGCCAGCCGGTCGACAACGTCGATGCCGGCCGCATAGACGCTCCGTTCGAGTGCGCTGATATAGGTGCGGTCAATTTCTGCTCGATGTGCCAATTCCTCCTGCGACAAGCCGCGAGCTTGTCGTAGCTTGCGCAAATTGATTGCAAGTATCCCGCGTATATCCATACGCGAGACGGCACGTCCTTGAAGAGTATTTCACCACGGAGTATTCTCGACAAAACGTTCGCGCGGAAGCCTACGACCAAATTTTTACGCTTCTGCTCCTTCCGGCGTGTTAGAATTTGTCAAATCTGAGGCGTGGAGTTTCATGAGGAAGCCGCCGCTCGATCCCGACGTCGCCGACGCTGCCCCCACCGATCAAGCTCTGACGGTTTATGACGAGGAGCACGTCGTGACGTACACGCGCCTTTTGCAAGCCGAAAGCGAAGGGGCCGACTGGCGGGAGGTCGCGCGAATAGTGTTGCATATCGATCCGGAGCGCGAACCTGATCGCGCGCGAAATGCATACCTGTCTCATCTTAAGCGCGCTAAGTGGGCTACCGAACAGGGACGTTTCTTGCGCGGTGCCGGGTCAAATTAGGAAAATCTCACCGGTGAAGTGTTTCTCAAGAACACGATCTTCTTCTCCTCGTTGGTGGTCACTTTAGAGCATCGCGTGGTGCCAAAGTAAGGACTTCCTACAACCCAATCGATCAGAATTATTGCGGCGCAATCCTTGTTATCCGACTGGACAAAGGGGCGTAAGCAATGCCGACATTCGACTGGCGGTCGCCGGATTCGTACAAGAGCCTACAGGACGCTGAAAGAACCGACATCGCCTGGGAATTTCTTCGCCGAAACAAAGACTACGAACGCGACTACGAAGAGACTGTGAGGAACAGCCCGGACGGCGAAGTATCTCCGGAGTTCAGGAGGAGGTGGGGCATCTGCTTTCGCCCATGACCCGCAGATATCCTTCGAGGAACAGGTCGTCATTTGGGCGCCTGAGGTTCTGCCGACGGTCGTTCCAATCGCGGCGATCGCGTCGACGGTCAGTGGGGACAGCTCTCTTCAGCTACTGCTCGATCTTGCTGCTGGCCGGGCGCGGCGTGCCTCCGATGGCTGGCACGCTGTGCTACGGATAGGCGTCGTAGAGCATCGAGTCTGGCTGAAGGATCTGCCAGCCGCCAGCGCCAATTACGCAGTTCAATTGGAATTCGACCGCGATTTCGACGCGCGCGCCCTTGCAGCGCAGCGGCTGTGGCGCGCGATGAATGAACGCGCTGTCGGTCCCGCCTCTCACGGATTGTCAAAACAGAGATGCGAACGGCTGCGCGCCGCCATTCAGGCGCTCGATGCCCATGACGCCGGTGGCACGTATCGGATCATTGCCGAAGCTCTATTCGGCAAGAAGCGCATCCCCGATCGTGCCTGGAAAACGCACGATCTGCGCAATCGTACAATTCGCCTCGTGCAGAGCGGCCTCGCATTGATGCGAGGCGGCTATCGCGAATTGCTGCGCCCCAAGCACAAGAACAAATAGCCGCCTTCAGCTAGAGGCGGCTTCCGGCGGCGACGCGTGGGCGCAGAACGCCGAACGGTTTGTGGCTGGCATTAGGGATGAGGAACGCCTTCTACTAGGAGCCACTCAGAACGCGTTGGCATTCCTTGGCTCGATCGATCAACTTCGTGGCCAAGCGCTTGATTATGGTATTGTCGAGCCCCTCCGCTTCCGCGGTAGCGCAGACATCGGTTACATTGTCGGGAAGCAACTCAGCCAGAGAATTCAATCCGGCAATCATTTTGTCGGCGTCGAGGCGGGTTTCGCGGGCGAACTTCTGCCATTCGCGCGCACCAATCTGGCTAAGCTTGTATTCGCCGCCGATCTTCATCGCGAGCTTCATTTTCTGAAACTCGACATCGTTATAGGGAAGGATGCTGGCGATATCGTAGAGCGGCGCAAGTCGCACTGTAGGGCCGCTGGCGAGGAGCAGCGAGTAATTCTTGGCGTGTGCATCGGTACCGCCGATGAGCCAGTTGAAGCCGAGGGCATCGATGAAAGTATCTAGGTCATCCACGCTATTGGTGGAGTAGGTGCGTAGGAGTTCGATAATGTCGGCGGGGGCTGGTCCGCCCTCGCTTTGGTACTTCTTAGTTGGCATGATGCCGCGTGCTTGGCAGATGTCCTCTTGATGGACACGAACGACGTCATTGCCGCTGAATTGCCGGTCATAGCGTTCGACGACAATGGCGATTTCTTTCTCAAATCGCATGACCTTAGTTTCGGCGACGGGTAAGCCGAGATTGCGTGCAAGATTGAGGCAGATATGTTCGTTCTCGGCATGGCCGTCGAAATGGCCGGTCGGGGGTTTCAAGATATGAGTTGTCGGGATTCGTCCAGAGGGAATTCCCCATCGGTCTTTTTGCAGGAGCAGCGCAGTTTTCGGTTGAGTCCCGGCGAGGCTGAATTGCCCCGTATCGCGCGGCAACCGCCATGCGGCGTGATCCTCTCTCAACGCTTGCAAACGTTTGGCAATCGCGGCTTCGTCAAGCCATTCAACTTTGTCGTCCGCACCGCTTTGTAATACCTTCAAACGATCGGGGGTGACGAACTGAATGGCGCCGGCGCAATCCTCGCCGACATGGGAAATCAGAGCAAACACGTTGCGGGCCGAGACCTGAAATTTCTTGGCCCAACGATCGAGGACGCGCTCGTTGTCCGGCAGAAGTCCCCATAGAAAGGCTTGCACAGCGGCGGGACCGTGCTCCTCGGCCGCGAGTGGCATGGAGAGCGAAATCGGATACGCGCCCCTCGCTTCGCGCCAATTGGTGTCATAGACAAAGGTAAGGCGGCTGCGCGTGTCGTTATGCACGCGGCCGACTTCCTTCCCGTCCAAGAGGGCCACGAGTTCGTTTGTCATGCCCTCCTCTTCTTGGCTTTGGCCACGATTGCGTTGATATCGACGCCGGACTTTTCTGAACTGCGGCTGTTGGATTGTTCACTGTTTGCGTCCAGGCTGATACCGAGAGCGTCAAGAGCGCGGAGCACCAGGCCGAGTTCGGCGCGTGCGTGGCCATGTTCGACTTCGATGACCCACTGACGGCTGACACCAATACGCTTGGCGAAGCTCGACTGGTCGAGCTTGAGTCGTTTGCGCCTGTCTCGAATGATGGCCCCGAGATCGGTGGATGTGCGTACAAGCATAGTGCGCCTAGAATGTCGACGTTCGCCTACATTACCATATGTCAGCGTTCGGCGACAATATGAAATGTCGGCGAACGACGACACGGAAAGATGTTGCCGTTCGACGACATTGAATGGGTTGAAGCGGCCATATTTCGTTGCGTTTTCCGCAGGATTGGTGGCTGTTCACGCTGGGGCAAGCATTGCCTCGGCAGCTCTGGTCGCAATTCTTGCCGGCGCCGTGGTCGTTCTCATCGGTCAAACCGCCTTGATCTGGGCTCGATCCAGCTTCGTGCGCGCGGTGATTGCCGCAGCGTTCACCGTCCCGGCGGCTGTCGCGGGCTATCACCTCGCCCATGGCCTGTCGCAAATCGCGATGCCATCCTCACTTTGGCAGGATATCTTCAGCTGGACCGGCGCCTTTGCCATCGCCGGCATGGCGTGGAGACGGATAACCAGCTTTGCCGAGTCTCCGGCATTGGGCGAGGCTTTGCTGGAGGAACATCAGTAGCCCCTCTCGGCCGAGACGCGAAAGGAATGATCCTTGGGTCTCGACGCTGAGGCCGCTCAGGTCCAAGCGTTGGTTGGGTCGATGAGCTTGAGCGAGAGATAGTCGCGGCGTTCTCGAAGGCTTGGCACCCGGCACCTGACCTCCCGGCGGAAGGCAGGCCAGCCAGGGGGCGTCTCATCGCGGCTGGTTCACGGCAGTCGCGTTGGCCCTTTTCTTCGCTTTTGCTTCCAACTCTACGCCTGAGCGCAGCGACCTCTTGTGCAGCCCAACCGAGCGGCGCCACAACTTCTCTGGGGTTGCTGTTCAGCGCACGGACCACCTGGCCTCTTGATGGCTCGATCTGGCCGAAGAGCGGCTGCGCCTCGATCGCCTGAACGCAACGCCAGCGGCTCGACTTTCTTCCCCTGGGCTACGCCCATTCCTCGCGCGGCAAGAAAGTCGCCCCGCTGGCGTCCTCCGCTGCGCTACGGCCCGCGGGCGGGTGCGTCGTCGATCGTCTTCGGCCTGTAGATCGCCATCGAGGCCGCGGTGGTCGCGGCTCGAAACAGCAAGGAGAAGTAACATGGCTACCATCGGTTCTTTCAAGAAGATCGGCAGCGACTTCCAGGGCGAGATCGTCACCCTCAGCCTCCAGACCAAGGGCGTCCGCATCGTGCCCGAGGCCAACCGCACCAACGAGAACGCCCCGAGCCACCGCGTCTTCGTCGGCCGGGCCGAGATCGGGGCCGCCTGGTCGAAGCGCTCCGAGGAGGGCCGCGACTATCTCTCGCTCAAGCTCGACGACCCCTCGTTCAACGCACCGATCTACGCGAACCTGTTCAACGACGAGGACGGCGACGGCTTCAGCCTGATCTGGTCCCGGCCCCGTAAGAACGGCGACTGAGGTCGCCAAAAAGCCCCGTCCGGTCTGCCGGGCGGGGCTTCTCTCAGGTGCGCATCAAAGCATTGTTGAGGCCACTGCGCTTCGGCGCCTCTCACTGGTCGCCTTTCGCGGTCATTTCCGTGAACGTCGTCCGGCATACGTCGTCGGGATTTTAGCTATCGTCGCGGTTGGCTCCAGCGGGAATCTATTCAGCGCCCGGAGGGGTAGCCACGCCCAGTGTGCGATGTCTGCCTTTCAACGCAATTCGACTGGATCGAAGCATCCGGGGAAACGTCCATAGCTGGACGCGAACGCATCCTGCCTTCCTGCCAGTTTTCAATCCAGACCTCCCCCTATGTTCTGGTCACGGTCGATCTTGAAGAAGGACCCCGCATGAACGCGCGCCTACGTTGCGATGGACAAGACCCTGCGATCGGCACTCGTTGTCTGTCGATTTGAGGTGCATGAGGAAAGCTGGACGTTTCCGATTTTCGTTCTGGCTTAGCGTCAACGCCGGCTGTCGATACAACGTCCATCTGGGGATCCCTGCGATTCCATTCCGCATGGGATCGAAACTTGATTCCGAAATTCTCCTGCAGTCGGTTGTAGAGGTGAGCAGAAACTCACGCAGTACAACGCGGTCAGAATCATTCAAGCCTGAACCGCTTGCCGCATCCTCGTTGGATTCAACATTGCTGCATCGAAGTGCGACTTCGAATCATTTGGTAGTTGGGAGATGCTTGTCCCAGCAATGGGCTTATTCGCCGAGTCCAGATTATCGATGCCAGTCGCCACTACCGAGACACGGACGAGACCCTGCAGCCGTTCATCGAAAGTGGCGCCGACGATGACGTTAGCGTCCGGGTCGGCTCCTTCGCGAATGCGGCTAGCAGCTTCGTCGACCTCGAATAGCGTCAGGTCCTTGCCGCCGGTGATCGAGATTATGAGGCCACTGGCGCGCTTGATCGAGGGGGCCTCGATCAATGGATTGGAGATCGCGGCCATAGCGGCGGTGAGCACGCGCTTCTCGCCAGAAGCCTCACCCCCGCCCATCATGGCTTTGCCCTTCTCGCGCATGACGGAGAGAACGTCGGCAAAATCGAGATTGATCAAACCTTCTTTGACTATAAGGTCGCTGATGCAGGCCACACCCGAATAGAGAACTTGATCGGCGATGGCGAAGGCATCGCTAAATGTGGTCTTCTCATTGGCCACTCGGAGCAGATTCTGGTTTGGGATGATCAGCAGGGTGTCAACCGCGTTCAGCAGTTCCGCAATGCCCGCTTCAGCAACGCGCATACGGCGCTGGCCCTCGAAGTCGAAGGGCTTGCTGACGACGCCGATGGTGAGAATGCCAAGTTCACGCGCGATCCTGGCTATAACAGGCGCCGCCCCAGTTCCCGTACCGCCGCCCATGCCAGCGGTAACGAACACCATGTTTGCGCCGGTCAAATGATCCTGGATCGCATGAACTGCCTCTTCGGCCGCGGCGCACCCTACTTTGGAGTTCGAGCCGGCGCCAAGGCCTTCGGTCACCTTTGTGCCTAACTGGATGAGGCGCTTGGCCTTGGACATGCTGAGTGCTTGTGCGTCGGTATTGGCGACGACGAAGTCGACGCCTTCCAGCCCGGCCGCGATCATGTTGTTGACGGCATTGCCTCCGGCGCCACCGACTCCAAACACAATAATACGCGCTTTCATCTCGCGAATGTCGCTGATGTCGGTCACTTTTACCTCACGATTTCTTCGGCACGTTGGGATAGCGGACCCGGATTGCTACCGACGAACCTTGTGGTCTGTCTCTACCAGGAGCGCAGCTAGATAGCCTAGTCGACGTGCGGCCTGTCCGTGGCTGTCGATCGAGGCGCCAACTCGGTCACCGGTCCGTAGAGCCGCTGCCTCGTCCTCAAGCCGCGCTGTCGCCTCTCTAGCGGCATGGTCTTTGCGGTCGCCTGCAGCACTTCAACCATCAGGCGTTCGGCGCGCTCGCGTTTGCGCTCGAAATCCGCGCCGTAACCGGCCGCCCTTGCGTCGAGCTGCACAATTTCCGTCTGCGACGCCTCAATGTTTTCCACTAATGGGACAATGTCGCCCGCGCGACGACCACCTCGTGGGCAGGGAGTATGCCTGACTTCAGCGAGATCAACGCTCACTAGCGCTTTGCTATTATCCGAAAGCGAGCGCGGCAATCTGAGTCGCTTGGCAACCGATCGGGCGGCCTCAGGTGAGATTTTCGGCCGGGCACCAAGTGCGACATATGTCTGGGCCTCAATGGGCATCGACTGTTCTCCTAGAACGAACCGGGAGGCAATCGGCTGTTAACCGAAAAGTAACCGCAAGGTAGGCTGCGTTGGTTAACAAGTCGTTAACAGCTCCGGCGAAGAAACAGGTCGCGTATCCATGCGGACTGACTTTTCAAAGCAGGTGTTCCGCAACGAGTCGTGATCTGATCAAAAGGCTATTGCGGACCATTTTCGCGTACCTTCTTTCCGCGGCTGGGTTTCATGTTTCGCCAGTGATGCGTCGTTCCAAGCCGAGCGGCACGATCCAGCCGCCTGCGCGGTCGTACCGGGCAAATTCATCAGGATGTACCGCAGCCAGGCGATTGCGCACGGCGTTTGGGTCTTCGTCGATGGCTGCGCGAATGAGATCGCGCTCGATCCCGACAAAGACCGGCCGGAGGTTGAGGCGAGCGAGCGCTTCCTGGTCGATGGGGGTGACATCGGCGTCGGTGACTGGTCCCGCGCGGGTAACGATGCCGCCGACAAGCCCTCCGATGGCGCCTGTCTTTTCCACTTCCCTTACCGCGGCGGCGTCGAGCAGCGCTCGCGGGCGTGCGAGATCGTCCTAGAGCCTTCGGGCAAAAGGTTGATGCGTGAGACGATGGAGAACGCCCGCCAATTCGGCATGTCCGAGCGGCTTGATCAAGTTGGCGACATGCAGCCGAAGAAGGCCGATGAAGAGCGCGTTTTTCTCTTCGGAAGCGATGGGCTCGCCTTCATCGACGGGATCGCGGACCGAGAGATGGACATCGGCTGGACCAGCTACAGCCATTCCCCAGCGCGTTGCGATCGCGATGCGCTTCAACGTGACTTTGCGGCCTTGGGCCGTGACATCGATCCGTGCAGCTTGCGTCCATGCGCGATCCAGGGCCTTCGCGGGTCCTCCCACATCATGGCAGCCTTTCGCCTCGGCGACCGTCAGGGAGGATAGGTCAGAGGCGCAGGCGATCCAATCGGGCAGGTCGCCGCGAAAAAGGCGCTTGACCTTGAGCTGCCTGCGGCGGTCCAGGTCGATGGTTCGGCTACCGAGATGCGCAAAGATCGAAAGATTGAAGTGTCGCTCGAGATAGGCGCGGGCGACGAAGCGTCCAAACAGGCCTGAGAGCGCGACTTTGACTTCGCGCGCCTGCCCAAGCGGCTCCCTGAAGATGAAAGGCGTTCCCGCGCCGGTCGGCGCCAGCAGCGCGTCGAGAATAGACCACGCGCCATGGGCGGCGCCGGGTGTCTGCAGCACCTCCCGAATGCCGGCATCCTCGATATCGGAGACTTCAAGGTCGACGGTCGGGCCGGCGATGGGGCTCTCCGCCGCAGGATCGAAGCTATGAAGGAATGTCCGTGTCAAAGCGCCAGCGCTCGTTTGAGATCATCGTGCTCGAAAGCGCTGGCCATGCGATTGATCTCGGCCGCGTGGGTGCCGACTGCTTTGGCCGTGTCGCGCCAGGTCGCGGTCGCTGTCGCGACTTCCTTAATGATCGCGCGGGCCTGCGGCAGCGTAAGCCCAAAATATTCCGACGCGGCCTCAAGCAGGTCGAGCGAGCAGGTGCCTTCGTCGAGGTCGATGTTCGTCGTCAGCACCCGCGCCTTCACATCGGTAGGCACGGGATTGAGATCGTAAGCCGGAGAGAGCGACCATCCCGCCTTTCCCAACCACAGGAAACCGTGGTTGCGCAGATGATCATCGACATTGGAGATCAGCACATTGAAGACGACGCGCCTGTAGAGGGCATGGGCGTCCGTCTTTCCTTGCGCACCATGTTGCGAGAGAGCGTCGACAATCTCCGGGTAGCTGCCGCGCTCGCCGTCTTTGGCGCCCATCATCGCCATGGCGGACAGGAACGGGATGCGGACGGCGTCATTGCGATCGAAGCGGCGCGACAGCATGACGGCCTTGCCGGCCACCTCGATCAGTTCGTGTTGCGGGGTGGCGATGCCGGCCTTGCTGGCGAGCCGCAGCGCAATCTCCTCCCAGGTCTCCATGCTGTAGTCGTCGGTCTCCTTTGGAAACTTGGCGATCGAGAGATTGCCGTGTTGATCGATGACCGAGGCCTTCGGCCGCCCGCCACCGAGGGAGGAGCCGGGCGCGAAGATGAGCTGAAGATCTTCGTCCGTTTCCTCGTCGCGGAGAATGCGCTCGGTGATCTGGAGCAGCCGCCCGAGTTCGATGAGGGCCGGTACATCAGCGCGGGTCGGCGTCTGGAAAGTTTCGTCGCCGACCCAGCGGAAGCGAAGTGCGCCAAGTCGCGTTTCGTCGGCAACACCCAGCAAATAGTCGCTTTCTGCAAGCGTGCGAACAGCGCGGCCTTCGCGGTCGGCGAGGCGGCGTTCGGCGCGCTGCATGAGGCGGCGGCCCCAGGTGTCAGGCGCGGAGTCGCCAATGGAACCGAAAGTCGCCAGTCCGGCAGGAGGAGCAAAGGCGCCGCGCGTCAGGGCGAGGGCGGGTTCCAGAACCGGTCCGAGTCATTAAGCCATGCGCCATCGTACTCGAAGAGGATGGTCTCCGAGCCTCGAGCACGGTTGCTCCTCGCCAGTCCGATGCGGCGCGTGCGGCCGCCGAGATCGATATGCACCTCGAAGTCAGCCATCACGTGAGGCCCCGGTCTTGCGTTTGAGGTGGATATGTTTGGGCAGCTCGGCGCTGGCGAGCGCTTGGCCGACGCTGTCGTTGCTGATGTCGGCGAGCTTGATCAGGCCGTCGAGCAGGCCGAGCGCCTGGAGGACGCCGGCATAGATGCCGATGCTGACGTTGGTGTCGCCGGCTTCGACTCTCTGCAGCGTCGAGCGGGACGTGAAGGCGCGCTCGGCGACGACTGCCATCGGCAGCCGCCGACGCCGACGGGCATCGTGGATGTCCGCGCCGAGCTTGCGCAGGGCCCGCCGAACAGCGGCAGGGGGATTGTGGGGGGTAGGCATTTGTGGCCTTCATACTACATATTTGACGAATATGTAGCACGAAGATTACAAATTTTCTAGCACATTAGGGTCGGTACCTCAGTATGGGGGACGGCTAAGCCTTCACCCGAGTCCCCGAAGAATGCGCGCAAGACCCCGCACAGTGAGGCGGCGATCGAAGCTTATGCGAGCGTCGACGCCAAGTTATCTTACAGAATCTGGTGGTCGAACCGGAGTTGGACAGAGAAGGGCGGCCACGGGGTTTTCAGACGGCCTGCCCGGCTTCTGAGAATGAAGGAGATCAACAAGACCGAGCCGAACCGCAGCATCATCGATACTGCGAACGATCCGCACGAAATCAGCCTAGACGAGAATGTCACGCGGGAAAATGTGGATCCCGCCGATCAGTTCGAGGCCTTCAAGAAGCTAGCGGAAAAGCGCGGTTTTGGTGCGGAAGAATTGCCGCCCGCTTCGGCATGACGTCGCATGTTGTCATGCGGCTCGGCGCGGTCTCCCCGAAACTGATGCAGGTCTATCGCGATGGCGATCTGACCCTTGAACATCGTCGAAACCGTTTTGGGCGAAGCACATCGCAAGCCGGAAAGCAGTTTTGATTTCGTGCAAGGCACGCGCCTTGACCTGGAAGGCAAAGCAAAGCGCTTGATGGACTGTCTGAACTTGGGCCGCGTAGCTGGGGCGCCGGTTGCGCGGCCTTGAATCCGGGCCGCATGCGCCGCCGCCGATCCGGCTTGCCGGCAGCGACGCGCGGTCCGCGTCCGGCGCTCGCCGGGCCATTGGCCCGGCTCGCGGATTGTGCCGCGCTATTTGGCGCGACCTTTCTTTGCCGTCCGTTTTAGGAACTCATCAGGCTCGACTTCGAGCTTGTCGGCAAGGCGGCCAATGACCTTTATGCTGACGTAGTACACGCCCTTCTCGAGCTGGCTCAGATAGCTCCGGCTTATCTCAGCCTCCAAGGCAAGTTCATCTTGAGACCATCCCCTCGCATTGCGTAGACGACGCAAGTTAGTGGCGAATGTCTCCCGCAAATCCATGCGGGCAAAGATGCCGCTTGTTCAGTATATTGCACCTCGATATACTTAACAAAGTGCGGCCCATGAACCGTTAGACAGTAAACTCCGCGACCGTGAGATCATGCAAATGCCGCCGCTCGATCCTAACGTGGTTGACCTTGCTCCCAGCGGGCCAGTGTTGACGTCCTACGACGAGGAGCACGTTGTCACGTACATTCGCCTTTTGCAGGCGGAGGGTCAGGGAGCGGACTGGCAGGAGGTCGCTCGAATCGTCTTGCACATCGATCCGGATCGAGAGCCGGACCGTGCGCGGACTGCATACCAGAGTCATCTTGCGCGCGCAAAATGGGTGACCGAGCAGGGGCGCCTCTTACGCGGCGCCAGCTCAAAATAGACGAAAATCGCCGACTAGAGACCTGCAGCTAAAACGATTTTCTCCCGCGAACCGGTGGTCATTCTCATGCACCACGTTGTGCCAAACTAGAGGCTTCCTACAACCGCTTCATTCATAACTATTGCGCCGCAATCATTGTTGGCTGCGTGCAATGGGATGGAAGCAATGCCTGAATTCGACTGGCGATCGCCAGATTCGTTTAAGAGCCTGGAGAACGCTGAGATCACTCACATCGCCTGGGAAGGCCTTCGTATGAACGTGGACTATCAACGCGACTACGAAGCGATGATTGCGAATAGCCCAGATGGCGAAGTGACCGAGGAATTCAGGAGGAGGTGGGGTATCTGCTTTCGCCCATGACCCGCAAAAGTCCTCCAAACAGCAGGCAATCTTTTGGACACCTGAGGTTCTGGCGTCCGTTGTCCCCGTGACAAGTGCGCCGGCGGTTTCTCACAGGTCAGCGTCTTCGGCACTGCTCGACTTCACTGCCGGACAGGTGTGCCGCGCCCCCGACGGTTGGCACGCGGTGCTGCACATCGGCTCGGTGGAGCATCGCATCTGGTCAAAACAGCCGCTGACCGCAGGCACTTACTATGCGGCCGAGTTGCCGCTTGACCGCGATTTCGAAGCGCGCGCGCACGCTGCCACGCGGCTATGGCGCACGATGAATGGACGCGCGCCAGGACCTGCCTTCCGTCGCTTGTCAAAACAGCGGCGCGAACGAATATGCGCAGCCCTTCGCGCAGTCGCCGCGTATTTCGCCGGCGCGACCTATCGCAGCATCGCAGAGGCTCTGTTCGGCGAAAAGCGCATGCCGGATCGCGTCTGGAAAACGCACGATTTGCGCAGCCGAACAATCCGCCTCGTACAAAGCGGCCTTGCGCTCGTGCGCGGAGGCTATCGCAAACTTCTGCGGCCCGGGCGCAGGGACAAGTAGCGCTGCCACCGGGGGTGCCGAAAATCCGCCCCCCGATATTCGGCATCCTCCTCCGAGAACTTGCTTCTCCATGATGACCGCACACACGCCGGTGCCGCCATCCGCAGTTCGCTGTCCTCTTGGAGTTCTCAAATGCCCGATCCGATGGCCGGTCTGCCCCCGCGCTTCCTGCGTACATCGGAGGCCGCGCGTTATCTTGGCCTTTCCGGTCGCACGCTGGAGAAGCACCGCACGTACGGCACCGGGCCGACGTATCGGAAGATTGGCGGGCGTGTCGTCTACGCCGTAGATGACCTGAAAGCATGGGCTGATCTCGGCGCCAAAACCTCGACCTCCGATCCCGGCAAAGGGACTGTGCTGCCCGCAAAGAAGCACCCGACGCTGCGCCCCTATGCGGGCCAGGAACGTCGCTGATCCCTGTTTGAGAGCGATGGTCATGCGACGCAAACACCATTCCGAGCGCAACCAGCTTGAGCTCTTCCGCGCACTGCCCGGTGATCTGGCGCCCCGCGACGCGCAGGATCTGATGGCTTATCCATTCTTCTCGCTCGCGAAAACAAAGCGCATTGTGCCGATCGATTTTCGTACCGGTGCGATCACAATTCGCGTCGAAGCGGTGCCGGAACACGGCATGGCGACCATTTGGGATGCGGACGTCTTGATCTGGGCCGCTTCCCAGATCGTCGAGGCCCGTGACGCTGGCTTGAAGACGTCCCGCTTGATGGCTGCAACGCCTTACGAGATTCTGACGTTCGTCGGCCGCGGCACCAGCTCGCGCGACTATGACCGCCTGAAGGCGGGGCTCGACAGGTTGCAATCGACGACCGTGTTGACGTCAATTCGCCAGATTGCAGAACGACGGCGGCATCGCTTCTCCTGGATCAACGAATGGAAGGAGACGGCTGACGCAAACGGGCGCCCGTTCGGGCTCGAACTGATCCTGCCCGATTGGTTCTATTCCGGCGTGATCGATGACGCGCTCGTGCTCACGATTGATCGCGCGTATTTCGATCTGACGGGCGGACTTGAGCGCTGGCTTTACCGGCTCGTGCGCAAGCATGGCGGCCGGCAGCAGGGCGGCTGGAGTTTCGATCTTGTGCATCTCCATGCCAAGTCCGGCAGTCTCTCGCCTCTCAAGCATTTTGCATACGACGTGCGTCAGATTGTCCAGCGCCAGGCATTGCCTGGCTACCAACTCGTGCTCACGCGCGATCGCGATGGCGCCGAGCGGTTGAAGTTCGCGCCCGCGCTCATCAATCCATTCACCGAGAGACTTCGCAAGCGCGGTCTCCTTCCGAAATCGGGAGGCAACCTGTGAATCAGCTCGTGCTATCGGGGACCGCAACCCTCGTGCCATCAGGGACCCGACCCTCGTGCTATCGGGGACCGGAATCGGATCGAAGTCCTTGTTCTTTAGCGCTTTTCAGCCGCCGTAACTCTTCTAACATACTGACACTAACTTCTTGTTGTGAATCAGTACGTTGTGAACAAGTCGGCCGCGCGTGCAACGAGGATGCCTCATGCATCCACTCTCTCACGCGCAAAGCTTCGCTGCAATACGATTGTTGTCGCCACTGCACGCGCGCGGGCGCGATCGCGCGCAAATCTGCGCGATCACTGACGTCAACATCATCGCCTGATGCGCGTCACATCCTTTTGCAGCCACTCGCTCGGCGAGGAGAACTCGCTAACATCCGTGGTTGGCACGACGGCCACCACAAGCCGGAATCTGAGGAAAGGGCGGTCAGGCTAACCAGCGCCGTGCTTGATGGCTTCAAACGCCGTCATGAAGCCGCCGGCAAGAAAAGTTGCGATCTCACCCAAATCCCCGTCTCCTCGGGAGACGCTGCTCCGCCGTGGCGGAAGGAAAAGGCGCGCGTGGAAGCGGCCGGGTCGCGGAGGCCCTTACATCACCGCAGCGACCCGGCCGCGCTTGCCGCCGGCGCCAAACCGGAAGGTGGTTCCATCGACCCAGATCTTGTGCAGCAGCACGGCGAGCGCGCGCGCCACTGCGGTTGCCGCGCGCTTCAGGCCCTTCTTCCTGGCCAGCCGCAGGCCCCACAGCCGCAGCTTGAAGTTCTTCGGAATGCGGGTGAGAATCGCGATCGCCGCCTCGTACAGCATCGCCCGTGTCAACTCGTCGCCGCATTTGGAGATGCTGCCGATGCGGTCGGTCTGTCCGGATTGATAGCGCCGCGGCGTCAGGCCGAAATGCGCGCCGACATTGCTCGACTTCCTGAATCGCGCCGGATCGTCGACGGTGGCGCGGAAGGTCAGCGCCACGAGTGCGCCAACACCGGGCACTGTCATCATCCGCCGCACAGCGTCGTCGCTGCGCGCCGCCGCCAGAACGAGGCGCTGCAGTTTTGCCAGCTGCAACCGCATCGCGCTTCTCGCGTCCAGCAACGGCGTGACGATCGCCTCCAGCTCCTTCTTTCCGGCCATGATCTCGCGCACCCGCACGTCAAAGCGGCCGACCGAGATTTCGCCGACCTTAAGGCCAAACGGGCGCAACAGGCCGCGGATCATGTTCTCCATGTCGAGCACCTTGCCGAGCAGGGCCTTGCGTCCGACCAGCAGCGCCCGCAGCGCTTGCGCGCCTTCCGATTTGACATGGACCGCACGGAACCAGCCGGTCCGCATCATGTGGGCGATGCCCTTGGCGTCGTTGCGATCGGTCTTGTTCAGCATCGCGTTCAGCGCCGCCTTGGCGTGCCGGGTCTCGATGCAGGTCACGGGGAGGCCCTTTTCACTGAGCGCCGTGAACAGCCAGGCGCTGTACGAGAAGGCTTCCAGCCCGACGCGCTTGAGGTGGATTCCCCAATCCGCCAGGAACAGCTCGATCGCGTCCGGATCGGTCTCGAGTTTCGCTTCCCGGACCACCTTGCCCTCGCTGTCCACCACGCAAATGTTCGTCGCCTCCAGCGACACGTCGAGCCCTGCATAGAAGTCCATCGTTCGCCTCCACCGCCGATCGCCGGAGCGCACCGCGCGCTCCGTTCGCGAATCGCTGTGAAGCATTTTCGCAGCAGCACGGCAGGCGAGGGGGCACCGGTCAGTACCCCGGCTAACCAGAAATCCTTCGGATTTCTTCTAACGGACCACGCCTTCGGGCCTGATGAGGATAACCACCACGGTCCGCCTGTTCTGCCTCGCCACAGTGAAGGCGAGAGCGAGGACGCGCTGTCGCAATTCCGCTCCCGCCAGGCAACCAGAACCTTTCTGTACTCGGAGCGCACCATGAACAATTTCACTGAAGTCGAACTCCTTTGGCTCGAGAAGCGCATTGAGAACCGCATCCGGTTCGGCCACTCCGTCGAGGAGAGAATCCTCGATCGCCGCCGACGCGTGCTGTCCTTTGCGCCCGGCAGCATCTTCGCGTTCGTACGCTGGACATCAAACGACTTCGGAACGGCAATCTCACGGATCGATATTCTGCGCGCGGTGGTACCGGGACAACGATGCTCCACGGTGCCCTATGTGAAGCCCGGCGGGGACATTCTCCTGCGCCTATCCGGCTGGCCCAAGGTCGAACGGGTGCTTCAGTTGATCGACGCTGTCGAGGCACTCGACATCGATCCCGCGGACGCTGCGCCCGATTACTGGCATCATGTTCATAACCGCATGTCGGTCAATGAAAACCCCCGCCCCTACACGAAAGCGAGACACCAGGCGTGGCTTCAACGGCAGAGGACCATGCGATGACAGGTCGGTGGAAGACCTTGGTCACGATGTTCGGCGGCGCTGCTGCTCTTCTCGTACCGATAGTTCTCGACCTGACACCACTCTACGTCTGGAATGCATCTGACAGCGTGCCAATCGGCCTGTATCGCTTGCAACCTGCGGAAAAGCTGTTCGTGACCGAGTTGCTCGCCGTTCAGCCGCCGGAGCCGCTTGCAACCTTCCTTGACGCGAGCGGCTATCTGCCGGCCGGGATACCAATGCTCAAGCGCGTGCTGGCGCTTCCGGGGCAGACCGTCTGTAGAACCGGGCTCGCAGTTACCGTCGACGCGATCGAAATGGGCGAGGCAAGGGATCGCGATGGCCGCGGCCGTCCCCTCCCGAAATGGCAGGGTTGCCGCGTCGTCGGCGAGGGCGAAC
Organism: Bradyrhizobium xenonodulans; assembly: GCF_027594865.1. Classification (NCBI taxonomy): domain Bacteria; kingdom Pseudomonadati; phylum Pseudomonadota; class Alphaproteobacteria; order Hyphomicrobiales; family Nitrobacteraceae; genus Bradyrhizobium; species Bradyrhizobium xenonodulans. Next base: position 7,352,797 of record NZ_CP089391.1, on the reverse strand, counting down.
TCTTTGTCATGAACTGGCAATCCGCCGACTCGCTGGACGGAAGATACTTCGGCTTTCTGCCGGCATCCGCCGTCCTTGGGCGTGCGCTCCCCGTGTGGACCTGGGAGGACTGAGCGTGCGGGTGTTGGGATTCCGATCTGCTATTTCGCTGTTCGACCGAATGTCGCCCCATTCCTCCGTCCCGGCCAACGATCGCGGAGCCCTCGCGCGCAGGGCCGGTCCAGCGCCCGCCCCGGACTTCGTCCGTGGGCGGCCGATGGGCCGGCGCCAGGCGACCTTAGCCCGGAGGAGCACGAACACAAGGGCATGCTGGCGTTCAGTCGAAACAAGCCTTCGCTCCGTCGTGCCGTTGTTCCTTGCGCTGACGATCAGTGATGCTGCGGCTTTCGCCGAGACACGATCGGCAGAGCATACAGCGAACTCTCAAACCAGCGAAGCGTTTGCACCGATCATTGACGAGGCCTCGCGCCGCTTCGGCTTACCAGTGTACTGGATACGCGCCGTCTTGGAAGTCGAGAGCGCTGGAGACGTGTGCGCCAAATCCCCGAAAGGTGCCATGGGGCTGATGCAGATCATGCCGCAGACTTGGGCCGAGCTTCGCCTGCGATACCAGCTTGGCAACGATCCCTACGATCCCCACGACAACATCCTTGCTGGTGCGGCCTATCTCCGGGAACTGCAGGACCGATACGGTTCGCCGGGCTTCCTCGCAGCCTACAATGCGGGACCTGGTCGCTACGAAGAACATCTCGCTGGTCGAGCATTGCCAGCTGAAACCCGAGCTTATTTGCAGAAGCTTGCACCAACGATCGGCAGCGATATTTCCGTTCCTGGGGCGGTCGCCAGGTTGCAGCCGTCGGGAACGACGCTATTCGCTGTGCGGTCCGAAAGCCTCAAGAGCACCACGTCGGCGCAGCGCGGCCTCATGCTGGATCACACTCCGATCGCGGGCGTTGCACACGACATTTCAGCCATCGTACCCCAAGCAACCGGGCTTTTTTCCGCGAGCTTTGTTGCGGGAGGTCGGCGATGAGCGAATGCATAAGCGCGCATGCATTAGCGTTCCGTAGAGAGAAATGGGCGGAAAGGAGGGGACGGTCGGAAGACACGAGTAAGCGTTCGGCGGCTGCACATCGGGCAGCTCGTGATATCAGTCGTCAGTTTCCACGTCGCGGGCGCCCCGTGACGGACATTCGGTTTACATTCGAAACGCCGCAACACGATCATGACGCTAAGACGTTCGGGTTTGCTACTGAAGGACCCTCGCTCACGCGGCAAGAGTTCGCTGAGGAGTGCGATAATAACGTGCTGATGGCATACGGGCGATGCCTTCGGCCCGCGCTCTACTCGTCGCTTCGCTCCTCACCGAGCCACCCTACGGGTGTCTCGGCCCTTCGGGTAACGATCGCTATCGCAAACGCTCGCAAACAGTGGGGGCTTCGCAAGTCAACTGCGAAGTCGCGGCGGCTCTTTCGCAATGAATCGGCCACCAGCCGAGGTGTTCGGGCAGGCGCTATTAGAGGATCCACCGCAACGACCCGAACTGCATTTTGTCGCAAACCGCCGCGAGCACCGACAGCCTGTTGGCTTGGAAGTTGGGCCCTGGGAATCAGGGACCGGGAGAACATGAGCATGACGGCAGGACGGCCGCCCGTAATCGGTCTGCGCCGGGAATTCCGGCTGCTGACGTGGCCGGCCGGCCGAATAACCCGCACACTGCGCCGCCTCAGCAACGCGGGAGGCGTGTGATGGAATTCTTCTGTGGTCTGGATGTCGGCATGGACGAGACAGCGATCTGTGTGGTGGACGCCGCCGGCAAGGTGATGCTGGAGACGGTGGTGGTGACCGATCCGGAGGCGATCAAGGCGGCGCTTGCGCCGTATCTTGGCCGCTTGCGGCGGCTCGGCCACGAGGCGGGCTCGCTGTCGCCCTGGCTGCACCCGGAACTGTTGCAACGCGGTCTGCCGGCGGTCTGCCTGGAGACCCTGCACGTGCGCGCGGCGCTGAAGGCGCAGCGCAACAAGACCGACAAGGCGGACGCGCTCGGCATTGCCCACATCATGCGCACCGGCTGGTTCCGAAAGGCCCACATCAAGAGCGCGGCGTGCTACCGGCTGCGGCTGTTGTTGACGCACCGGCGCAATCTGAAGCGCAAGTTCCTGGATCTCGAGAACGCGATCCGGCATTCGCTGAAGGTGTTCGGCATCCGGCTGAACCGGGTCGGCCGCGGCGGTTTTGCGCAAGCCGTGCGCGAGGCGGTGGCCAGCGATGCGCTGGTCAGCGAGCTGATCGACGCCATGCTGAACGCGCGCGCGGCGCTGTGGAAGGAGTATGGCCGGCTGCACGATCTGGTGGTGCGCCTGGTTGCCGGGCACGAGCTGTGCCGGCGCTTCATGCAGATTCCAGGCGTCGGTCCGATCGCAGCCTTGAGCTTCATGACCGCGGTCGATGATCCGTCGCGCTTCAAGCGCTCGCGCGACGTCGCGGCGTATTTTGGCCTGACCTCGCGGCGCTGGCAGTCCGGCTCCTCGGTCGACGTCAAGGGGCGGATCAGCAAGGCGGGCGACGGCGACGTGCGGCGGGCGCTGTACGAGGCGGCGAGCGCGCTGCTGACCCGCTACAAGAAGAAAGACAAGGTCAAGAGCTGGGGGCTGGCGCTGGCCAGGCGCTCCTCGCACCGCAAGGCGACGGTCGCGGTGGCGCGCAAGCTCGCCGTGATCATGCACGCGATGTGGACCAGCGGCACGTTCTACTGCGGCGATCCGGACGTCGCGGCGGCCGACGTCAGCGCGCGGGCCGCGGCCAAGGATCACCGGCTGCTGGGAGCCTGGGCATGACCAGCGCAAGGGATTTGCACGTCGGCGGCACGATGATCGCCACGTATTGAACACGGAGCTCCGCGCGAGCGGATGAGGACTGGTGCAGCACAACGACGACGGAACGCACGTTATCTTGCCTGCGACGGTGCATCTTCGGATGGCCGATCGCGCCGGATTGCCTGTGATGTGGCTCCGTCATCCCGATGGAAAGATGCGCCGCGACGGCGTCCGCGCTGCCTTGCTGCAGCGACCTTGTGCCGTCGATGAGCGCGGAAGACTGCACGGCGCATCAGGACTCATGACCATTGCGGCGCATCGTGTCATGGCGTGGATCAGAGCGGCTTGTCGCAAACGAGAAAGGAAGCGAGAATGGCTGAGACGAGAGAGACGACACGACCGATTAAGACGGCGAGATAAAAGGGGCTCGCCGGTCGAACCGCAAGCCATTGACATGGCTTGGGTTCTGGCGTGCCGGTCGGTCGGGGCGCGTGCCGCGCCGTACATTTTGAACAGCGCAATCAAGCAGATTTTCGGCACTGTAGCTGCCTTGGCGCCTTTCGAGGTCCGGCAATGACCCTGCGTGACAGCGATCTGCGCATTCGGCCCGGGCGCATCCGCAGCACCCGCGCGCCCAAGCCGAAGAGCTTCATCAACCAGGTGCTACGTGCCGCGAAGAAAGCCGGACACACGTCGGGTCAGGGCAGGTTTGGCAGGCGTTCTGCGGCCTATGGGCGCTCGACGTTTGGCCGCGGCCGGCTGTCCTTTGGTCGCAGCCGGTTGTTCAGTCCGACGCGGCGCGTTGTGGTGAAGGCGCGCATCGTGCGTCACAAGGGACGTTCGTTCCGCTCGGCGCCGCTGACGGCTCATCTTTCATACCTCAAGCGCGACGGAGTAACCCGGAACGGCGAGCGGGCCGAGATGTTTGATGCTGGCAGCGATCGAGCTGACGGTGCGGCCTTCGCAGAACGCTGCGAGGGCGACCGCCATCATTTTCGATTCATTGTCTCGCCCGAGGATGCCGCCGACATGACTGACCTCAAGGCCTTCACCCGTGATCTGGCCAAGCAGATGGAGATCGATCTCGGAACGCAGCTCGAATGGGTGGCCGTCGATCACTGGAATACGGACAACCCTCACATCCATCTTCTCGTTCGGGGAGTCGATGAGACAGGCGCAGACCTCGTGATCTCCCGCGACTACGTCAGCCGCGGCCTGCGCTCACGCGCCGAGGAGTTGGTCGGCATCGAACTGGGTCCAAGACCTGAGCATGAAATCCGCAATGCGCTGGAGAGAGAAGTCACGGCAGAGCGATGGACGCGGCTCGACCGGGAGATCTGGCAGGTCGCCGACGAAACCGGCTATATCGATCTTCGCCCCGACAATCCCGGCAGCTCCGATCCCGAAATCCGGCGCCTGATGGTCGGCCGCCTTCAGCACCTGGAGAAGATGGGCCTTGCTGCGTCAGCTGCGCCAGGGGAGTGGATGGTCGGGCTCGAGGCTGAACGTAATCTCCGCGACCTCGGCATGCGCGGCGACATCATCAAGACCATGCATCGCGCCTTCAGCGAGCGTGGGGAAGCGCGTGGCGTGTCCGACTACGTCATCGAAGGTGGACAGCCAAGCTCCCAGATTATCGGACGACTGGTCGATCATGGATTGCATGACGAGCTCACCGGCGAGGCCTACGCCCTGATCGACGGAACAGACGGGCGCGCGCACCACGTCCGGTTCCGAGGAATCGAAGCTTTCGAACATGCGCCATCCGTCGGCGGTATGGTCGAGGTCCGGCGCTTCGGTCCGGCCGATGATCCGCGCCCGACATTGGTCCTTGCGGCCCGTTCTGATCTCGATCTTGGCGAGCAGGTCGCCGCGAAAGGCGCCACCTGGCTCGACCACCGGCTGGTTGAATCCAACCCCATGCCGCTCGCCATGGGCGGCTTCGGTCGCCAGACGCGCGACGCTCTCGAAGCTCGCACAGAGCATCTGGTTCGGGAAGGTCTGGCGCGACGGCAGGGCCAGCGCATCACATTCCAGCGTGATCTCCTGAACACGTTGCGCCGACGCGAGCTGGACGAGGTGGCGGCAAGAATCTCGGCGCAGACCGGCCTGCCTCACGTGAAGGGCGCCTCGGGCGAGCACGTAGCGGGCACGTATCGTCAGCGGTTGACGCTCGCCTCGGGGCGTTTCGCCATGATCGACGACGGGCTCGGATTTCAGCTGGTGCCCTGGTCGCGCGAGCTTGAGAAAAGGTTGGGCCAGCACGTTGCCGGCACCACGAAGGAGGGCGGCGGGATCGAATGGAGCTTCGGCCGGAAGCGCGACCTCAGCCTGTAGCTATCTTGTCAATTGCTCGAAAGGTGTTCGGGATGACCGGAACCAAAATCCTATGGGGACAGGTGATTGTCGTCGGCCTGATCGTCTTGCTCGCCATATGGGGTGCGACCGAGTGGACAGCCTGGCGCCTCGCCTATCAGCCGGAGCTTGGGCAGCCGTGGTTCGAGTTGTCGGGCTTCAAGATCTACTACCCGCCCGTCTTCTTCTGGTGGTGGTTCGTCTACGACGCCTATGCCCCTCAGGTCTTTGTCGAAGGTGCATTCATCGTGGCCTCGGGGACCTTTGTTTCGATCGCGGTCGCGATCGGCATGTCGGTCTGGCGGGCGCGCGAGGCCAAGAATGTCCAGACCTACGGCTCGGCGCGGTGGGCCGATCCGCGGGAGGTGCAGGCGGCCGGACTTTTGGGTGGGGACGGGGTCGTGCTTGGCAGGCTGGCGGAGGATTACCTCCGCCACAACGGACCGGAGCATGTGCTCTGCTTTGCGCCGACCCGGTCCGGCAAGGGCGTTGGCCTTGTTGTTCCTTCCCTCCTCACGTGGCCAGACTCGGCAATCGTGCACGACATCAAGGGCGAGAACTGGCAGCTCACGGCCGGGTTTCGGTCCCGACATGGCCGGGTGTTGCTGTTCGATCCGACCAATCCAAAATCGTCTGCCTACAACCCACTTCTCGAAGTACGCCGCGGCGAATGGGAGGTTCGGGACGTCCAGAATGTTGCGGACGTGCTGGTCGATCCGGAAGGGTCGCTCGACAAGCGGAACCACTGGGAGAAGACCAGCCATTCGCTGCTTGTCGGTGCCATCCTGCACGTCCTCTATGCAGAACTTGACAAGACGCTCGCCGGGGTCGCGGCCTTTTTGTCGGACCCGAAGCGCCCAATCGAAGTCACGCTGAAGGCAATGATGACAAGCTCGCACCTTGGTGAGCAGGGTCCACATCCCGTTGTCGCCTCAACCGCGCGAGAACTGCTGAATAAGTCTGAGAACGAACGCTCTGGCGTGCTCTCGACCGCGATGTCGTTCCTTGGACTCTATCGGGATCCGGTGGTGGCGCAGGTGACAAGCCGATGTGACTGGCGGATCGCGGACCTGATTGCCGAAGCTCGTCCGACGACGCTCTATCTTGTCGTGCCTCCGTCCGACATCTCCCGGACGAAGCCGCTCATACGTCTCGTGCTCAATCAAATTGGCCGTCGCATCACCGAAGATCTGCAAGCCAACAACCGCCGCCACCGCGTCCTGATGATGCTGGACGAGTTCCCGGCACTGGGACGTCTCGATTTTTTCGAGTCGGCGCTCGCGTTCATGGCCGGATACGGGATCAAGGCCTTCCTGATTGCACAGTCGTTGAACCAGATCGAGAAGGCCTACGGCCCCAACAATGCGATTTTGGACAATTGCCATGTCCGCGTGAGCTTCGCAACAAACGACGAGCGGACCGCAAGACGCGTTTCGGACGCGCTTGGGACTGCGACCGAGATGCGAGCCATGAAGAACTATGCCGGCCATCGGCTGAACCCGTGGCTTGGCCATCTGATGGTCTCGCGGCAGGAGACCGCACGCGCCTTGCTCACGCCCGGCGAGGTGATGCAGCTTCCTCCCACCGACGAAATCGTGATGGTGGCCGGGACGGCGCCGATCCGAGCCAGGAAGGTGCGCTACTACGAAGACAGACGGCTTACCGAGCGCATTCTCTCACCGCCAGAGCCGGCCAGGCTGGGGCGGTCTTCCCGGGAAGATAGTTGGTCCAGCCTCAAGCTCCCCGCGCGGAATGGCGCAACCGTCCAGACCGAAGACTCCGAAACCGATGCCGCCAACAGCGGTCTGCGCCGGGAACCCGAACTTCCTGACCACGTCGCCATCGTCAAAGAGACAACCGATGTGACGCCGACAGAAGAGTTTGCCGTCCTGGACGACGACGATGAGGCCGTGCGTCAAGCCCGGCTTCTTCGCCAGCAGATGCGGGGCGTGGCCCGCCAGGCGGCGCTTGACCCGAACGATGGCATTGATCTCTGAGGTCCCATGCGCAACCGCATGAACGTGTATTTCCCCCCGGAGCTTCTGAAGCAGATTTCCGACCTTGCCGATCGCAAAAAGCTCTCGCGATCGGCCATCGTCGAGGCGGCCGTCATCTCGTTTCTGTCACCGGATGGAGTCGATCGCAGAGAGGCGGCGTTCGCCCGCCGGCTGGACCGGTTGTCCCGGCAAGTGCAGAGACTTGAGCGGGATGTCGGGCTGACAGCCGAGACCCTGGCCCTGTTTGTTCGGTTTTGGCTGACGATCACGCCTCCCTTGCCGAACGAAGCCCAGGCCGCCGCTCAGATCAAGGGACGTGAGCGCTTTGAAGGCTTCGTCGAGACATTGGGCCGCCGCCTGCAAAAGGGCCAAAGCTTCTTGCGGGAGATTCCGGACGATGTCGTTCATGGAGCGCCCGAGGATTCCACCAAATGATTGCGCCGGCCTTGCTGGTTGCTCCGGCCTTTCTCTTTCTACGCCAGACTACGACGGAGATGATCGCCTGGTTGCAGGAAGGTCGTTGGTGGTTTTTCTAATCATCCCCATCCGAGGGCGCTGCTTTAGCCCTCGATCGGTGGGGGGCAGGCAGTGGCAATCCATTCTCTTCAGTCGGAGGCGATCTCGCGTGGCGCGCGGATGCTCCGCAGCGCGCTGGGGCTCGCCATCGCGCGCTACCTCGAAGACGATGCGATCGTCGAGGTCATGCTGAACCCTGACGGCCGGTTGTGGATCGACCGGCTCTCCAGCGGACTGACTGATACAGGTGAACAACTCTCCGCCGCCGATGGCGAGCGCATCATTCGCCTGGTGGCACATCATGTGGGGGCCGAGGTCCACGCCGCCGCGCCCCGTATTTCTGCTGAATTACCCGAGACCGGAGAGCGCTTCGAAGGCCTATTGCCTCCTGTCGTCGCGGCACCAGCGTTCGCCATTCGCAAGCCCGCCGTCGCCGTCTTCACGCTCGACGACTATGCCAAGGCGGGCATCATGACGGCCGATCACGCCATGGCACTGCGCCAGGCCGTCGCCTCGCGCAAAAACATCCTGGTCGCTGGCGGCACATCAACGGGCAAGACCACGCTCACAAACGCATTGCTTGCCGAGGTCGCGAAGACCAGTGACCGGGTCGTGCTGATCGAGGACACCCGCGAGTTGCAATGCAAAGCACCGAATCTGGTCGCGCTGCGCACCAAGGATGGCGTGGTCTCGCTCTCGGATCTCGTGCGCTCCTCACTTCGACTGCGTCCAGACCGCATTCCCATTGGCGAGGTGCGGGGCACTGAGGCGCTTGATCTGCTCAAGGCCTGGGGAACCGGTCACCCCGGCGGTATCGGCACCATCCATGCGGGCACTGCGCTCGGCGCTTTACGCCGGCTGGAGCAGCTCATCCAGGAAGCCGTGATGACCGTGCCGCGCGCCCTGATTGCCGACACCATCAACGTCGTTGCGGTCCTGTCCGGGCGCGGTGCCGAGCGCCGGCTTGCCGAACTCGCGCGCGTCAACGGCCTCGGAGCGGCCGGGGATTACAGCCTTTCACCAGCAGGAGACCTCACATGAGCAATCGAAACATGAGCAATCGAAACCGAGTTCCGCATTGGAGCGTTTCCCTCGCCGCGCTGGGTGCGGTCCTGCTCATAAGTCCGCCCGCCTGGGCCGCCGGCTCCAACATGCCATGGGAGCAGCCGCTCAATCAGATCCTGCAGTCGGTTGAAGGACCGGTCGCCAAAATCATCGCCGTCATCATCATCGTCGTCACGGGCCTGACGCTTGCCTTTGGCGATTCCTCGGGCGGCTTTCGCAGGCTGATCCAGATCGTGTTCGGGCTTTCGATCGCGTTCGCAGCTTCGAGCTTCTTCCTGTCGTTCTTTTCGTTCGGCGGCGGCGTGGTGGTGTGATGGACGAGCCCGTCGCAGGATTTATCGCGCCGGTGCATCGGGCTCTGACTGAGCCGATCCTGATGGGCGGAGCACCCCGGTCGGTCGCCATCGTTAACGGGACGCTCGCCGCAGCCCTTGGGCTGGGATTGCGCTTGTGGATCGCCGGTCTCCTGCTCTGGGCCATTGGGCACGCGGCGGCTGTATGGGCTGCCAAGCGAGACCCCGCATTCGTCGAAGTGGTGCGCCGTCACCTGCGCGTCCCAGCCCATCTCAACATCTAGAGCTCTTTCCATGATGAATCTCGCGGAATACCGCCGATCGAGCACGCGGCTTGCCGATTTCCTGCCTTGGGTGGCCCTGGTCGACGCGGGCATCGTCCTGAACAAGGACGGCTCATTCCAGCGAACGGCCAGATTCCGCGGACCAGACCTCGACAGTGCCGTTCCGGCCGAGCTCGTGGCCGTGGCCGGTCGTCTCAACAACGCTCTGCGCCGCCTGGGATCCGGCTGGGCCGTCTTCGTGGAGGCGCAGCGCCATTCCGCAGGAGCGTATCCGCCCAACGCTTTTCCGGACGTCGCATCCGCGCTGGTTGATGCCGAGCGCCGGGCGCAGTTCGAGGAAGAGGGCGCCCATTACGACTCGAGCTATTATCTGACTTTCGCTTACCTGCCGCCGGCCGAGGATGCGGCCAGGGCGGAGCGGCTTCTTTATGAAGGCAGCAGTCGCACGCCAAGTGCCGACGCGCGCGAGGTGCTCAGCGGCTTTGTCGACCGAACCGACCGCGTGCTGCAGCTTGTCGAGGGCTTTATGCCTGAATGCGCCTGGCTCGACGACGAGGAGACGCTGACTTACCTGCATTCGACGATCTCGACCAAACGGCATCGGGTTCGTGTGCCCGAGATCCCCATGTATCTCGACGCGCTGCTCGCTGACCAGCCGTTGACCGGCGGTCTCGAGCCGATGTTGGGCACAGCGTACCTGCGCGTTCTGACCGTCGTCGGATTTCCGACAGCGACCACGCCCGGAATTCTCGATGACCTCAATCGTCTCGCTTTCCCGTACCGCTGGTCGACCCGGGCGATCATGCTCGACAAAACGGATGCGACAAAGCTCCTGACGAGAATCCGGCGGCAGTGGTTCGCCAAGCGGAAGTCAATCGCCGCGATCCTGAAGGAAGTGATGACCAACGAGGCCTCCACGCTTCTCGATACCGACGCTCACAACAAGGCGATGGATGCGGACGCGGCGCTTCAGGAGCTTGGTTCGGACCAGATCGGAGAGGCCTTCGTGACGGCGAGCGTAACCGTTTGGGGCCGGGATGCGCGCTCGGCCGACGAGAGATTGCGACACGTCGAGAAGGTCATTCAGGGGCGCGACTTCACCTGCATGATCGAGACGGTGAATGCCGTCGAAGCTTGGCTCGGCAGCCTGCCTGGACATGTGTACGCCAACATCCGGCAGCCGCCCCTCTCGACCCTCAACCTTGCTCACATGATTCCGCTGTCGGCGGTATGGTCCGGAGAGGCGCGTGATCATCATTTCAACGCTCCGCCCCTGTTCTTTGGCAAGACGGAAGGGTCAACCCCCTTCCGTTTCGCGCTTCACGTCGGCGACGTCGGACACACGCTTGTGGTTGGCCCGACCGGTGCGGGCAAGTCGGTGTTGCTGGCGCTGATGGCGCTCCAGTTCCGCCGCTATCCCCGGTCTCAGGTTTTCGCCTTTGATTTTGGAGGCTCAATCCGGGCGGCAGCCCTCGCGATGGGCGGCGATTGGCACGATCTTGGCGGCGCGCTTTCGCAAGACGCGTCCGAACCGGTCGCGTTGCAGCCATTGGCCTGGATCGACGACACGGCGGAACGGGCCTGGGCTACCGACTGGGTTGCCTCGATCCTTGCCCGCGAGAAGATCGAGATCACGCCGGAGGTGAAGGATCATTTATGGTCCGCGCTGACCTCCCTTGCCTCAGCGCGCCTCCCGGAGCGGACCCTGACAGGGCTGTCCGTTCTGCTCCAGTCGACGACCCTGAAACGCGCGTTGCAACCCTATTGCCTCGGTGGGCCCTATGGGCGGCTGCTCGATGCAGAATTCGAACGAATTGGCGAGGGGGCGGTCCAGGCGTTCGAGACCGAAGGACTGATTGGAACGGATGCGGCGCCCGCGGTGCTGGCCTATCTGTTCCACCGCATTGGCGACCGCCTCGATGGCAGGCCGACGCTCATGATCGTCGACGAAGGCTGGCTTGCGCTTGATGACGCGGATTTTGCCGGCCAGCTCCGCGAATGGTTGAAGACGCTGCGCAAGAAGAATGCGTCTGTGGTTTTCGCCACACAGTCTTTGTCGGACATCGATGGATCTGACATCGCTCCTGCCATCATCGAGAGTTGCCCGACGCGATTGCTTCTTCCGAACGAGCGGGCGATCGAGCCTCAGATCACCGCGATCTATCGCCGTTTTGGGCTCAACGATCGCCAGATCGAGCTCTTGAGCCGCGCGACGCCGAAAAGGGACTACTACTGCCAATCCCGCCGCGGCAACCGCATGTTCGAGCTCGGGCTCGGTGAAGTCGCGCTCGCCTTTGCGGCTGCATCATCCAAGACAGACCAGGCCGCAATCGACCGATTGGTCACAGAGCACGGCCGCGAGGCCTTTGTGCCTGCTTGGCTCCAGCACCGCGGAGCCGGTTGGGCCGTGGACCTCATTCCCAATCTTGGCAATCTGGAGAAGTCGCAATGAGCCGTCGTCGTCTCGGTCTGGCGATCAGCATCGTTGCTGTCTCGCTTCTGGCAACCGCGCCCAGCCGGGCGCAATGGATCGTCTTTGATCCCAACAACTACGTCCAGAATGTCCTGACGGCGGCACGAGAGCTGCAGCAGATCAACAATCAGATCACCTCGTTGCAGAACGAGGCGCAAATGTTGATCAACCAGGCGAAGAACCTGGCAAGCTTGCCATATTCCTCGCTGCAGCAGCTTCAGAGCTCGATTCAACGCACCCAGCAGCTTCTCAGCCAGGCCCAGCGCATCGGCTATGACGTGCAGCAGATCGATCGGGCCTTCGCCACCAGCTACGGACCGGCAACCGCCAGCCAATCCGATTCAGCGTTGATCGCAGGTGCGCAATCGCGCTGGCAGGACTCAGTCGCGGGATTTCAGGACGCGCTTCGTGTGCAAGCCGGCGTTGTCGGAAATCTCGACACAAACCGCATTCAGACCTCAGCACTGGTGAGCTCAAGCCAGGGTGCAAGCGGGGCCCTGCAGGCCACGCAAGCCGGGAACCAGATCCTCGCACTCCAGGCGCAGCAGCTCGCCGACTTGACCGCTTCCGTGGCGGCGCAAGGCAGGGCTCAATCGCTCGAATCTGCGCGACGCGCCGCTGCTCAGGACCAAGGTCGCGAGCAGCTTCGCCGCTTTCTGACGGGTGGTCAGGGCTATCAATCCTCCAACGTGCAGATGTTTCATTGATGAGCAATCAAAAGGCTTTCCAAGCATTGTCGCTCGCCATCACGGCGATTGGCGGAACGGCGCTCATCGTCGCATGCACGATCCAGCTACGCGGTCCGGACAGAGTCACGGGTCCGAAGCCATCGAGCGCAACAGCCAGCAGCCCAATGGAATCCGATCTCACCCGCTGCCGTACTGTGACGTCAGAGCATTCTCCGGCGTATCAGGATTGCCAAAGGATCTGGGCCGAGAACCGGCGCCGGTTCTTCGGCCAAGGGGTGAGCTCGACCAGTCCCGCTGTCAATGATCCAGGCAGTTCACCATTCATGTCAGCGCCGAAAGATCAGAGCCGAATACCTCAAGGCTATCCCTCCGTCGCGTCACCCGAGGGAGGTGACCAATGAGCGGCACGGGAATTATCGATCAGTTCCTCGAGACCTTCACCCGCTACATCGACAATGGCTTTGGGCTTCTTGGCAGCGAGGTGGGCTATCTTGCGACAACGCTGGCTGCGATCGATATCACCCTGGCCGCCCTGTTCTGGAGCTGGGGCACGGATGAGGACATCGTCGCGCGGCTCGTCAAGAAAACCCTGTTCGTCGGTGTCTTCGCCTACCTGATCGGCAATTGGAATAATCTCGCCCGTATCGTCTTCGAAAGCTTCGCCGGTCTCGGATTGAAGGCCTCAGGTACGAGCCTTTCGGCAGGCGATTTCGTTCACCCTGGAAAAATTGCACAAGTCGGGCTCGATGCCGGCCGGCCGATCCTGGATTCGATCTCAAACCTGATGGGCTACATCAGCTTTTTTGAGAACTTTGTCCAGATCGTGGTCCTGCTGTTCGCCTGGGCCGTCGTCCTGCTCGCCTTTTTCATTCTGGCGATCCAGCTCTTCGTCACACTGATAGAGTTCAAGCTGACGACGCTGGCAGGGTTCGTGCTGCTTCCGTTCGGGCTGTTCGGCAAGACGGCGTTTGCGGCCGAACGCGTCCTTGGCAATGTCGTGTCGTCCGGCATCAAGGTGCTGGTGCTGGCCGTGATCGTCGGTATCGGCTCGACCTTGTTTTCCCAGTTCACCGCCGGCTTCAATGGCGGTCAGCCGACGATCGAAGATGCCATGACTCTGGTCTTGGCCGCATTGTCGCTTCTGGGTCTTGGAATCTTTGGACCCGGAATCGCGAACGGTCTGGTATCCGGTGGTCCGCAACTCGGAGCGGGCAGCGCGGTCGGTACGGGACTTGCGGCCGGCGGGATGGCGGCAGCAGGAGCCGGTCTGGCTGCCGGCGGTGTCGGCCTCGCCGGCGGAGCGATCGCAGGTGCGGCGCGGGGCGGCAGCGCGATCGCAAGCGGCGCGGCGGCCGCGTACCGGAGCGGCGGCATAGGTGGTGTTGCCGAGGCAGCTGCTTCAGCTTCTGTCAGTCCGCTCCGCAGAGCCTCCGCGGCGATCCACAGCGGCAGCCGGTCCACCAGCACGACCTCTGCCAGCTCGGGCGAAGGTCCGCCGGATTGGGCGCAGCGCATGAAGCGCGCGCAGACAATCAGCCATGGAGTTTCGGCGGCAACTCATGCCGTCCGGTCGGGAGATCATGGTGGAAGTGGCAGTTCGATCGATCTGTCTGACGGAGGGCGCTAGATGTCAAAGTGCCCGTTCGCTGAGAAGCCGCGCGAATACGCCCACAGGACTGACCAGCCAAGTTCAAGCGCGCGCCCTGGTCGGCGCACCTGGCATGGTCCGGCTTGGCAAGCTCTGGTGCTGGTTTCTCAAGCCCTCTCGTTGAGCCTTACGCCCGCGCTTCTCTGGCAGGCCACGCATGACCCGTCCGCGTCGCTGAGAGCGCCACTGCACGAGAGCCAACAAGTGTTCGAGATGTCGGCCATGCAAGATCGGCCGGACGCCTTCGTTACGCTGCCTCTCGTGCATTTGCTGCCTGACCTCCGGGGTTTGAGCTCAAGCGTTCGCAGACGGCAATGCAGGGCCTGCCGTGTCTCGCGCTGCCTTTGCGTGTTCAGACACCTCGTCCGCGTCGAGCAAGCAACGTGATTGCAACCCTCCGCACTCGCCGCCTGGCCATCGAGCAAAATGCAAGTCTCAATTTTGGTTTCTTGGGGAAATGACTGATGTTCAAGAGGTCTTCGGTTCACTACGGGCGAACGCCCGCGCCCGTGACGCCCTATCAGAAGGCGGCGCAAGCGTGGGACGAGCGCATCGGCTCAGCACGTGTGCAGGCCAGAAATTGGCGGCTGATGGCATTCAGCTGCCTGACGCTCTCGTGCGGCCTCGCAGGAGGGCTGGTCTGGCAATCAACGCAAGGAACAATCACGCCGTGGGTCGTCGAAGTCGATCGTCTCGGCCAGGCCCAAAGAATAGCTCCCGCGACCTCCGATTTCGAACCCAGCGATGCTCAGATTGCCTATCACTTGGCTCGCTTTATCGAGGACGTCCGCGGTCTGCCGGCAGATGGCATTGTCCTGCGCCAGAACTGGCTCAGGGCGTACGATTTCACCACTGACCGCGGGGCCGCCGCTCTGAACGAATACGCCAGGAGCAATGATCCCTTCGCAAGGCTCGGAAAGACGCAAGTCTCAGTCGAGGTCTCGAGCGTGATCCGCGCCTCAACCGAAAGCTTCCGCGTCGCCTGGGTTGAGCGCGGCTACGAGAACGGATCGCTTGGTTCAACGGAGCGCTGGACCGCCATTCTGACGATCGTCATCCAGGCCCCTCGCGATGCCGATCGGTTGCGCAAGAATCCTCTCGGCGTCTACGTCAATGCAATCAGCTGGTCGAAGGAGCTCGGGCAATGAAGCCGCAATCCTCTCAACGCGTGACCGGCATCTCTCCAGGGTTATCGGGCAGGGCGGCCGTTTCAGTGCTCGCGGTCCTCGCGTGCATGCTTGGCGCCTGCTCGACCTATATTCCGCCCCAAATCATCTACGACTCCGACGTGCCCCCACTGCCGCCGCTACCCGCCGATGTCGATGATCGGAGCCGTCCACTCCACGTCCCGCCCGCCTGGAAGGCGGCGCTCGGCGGCAAATCGGGGGCAAAGGAGGAGGCCGAGCCGGTCGACAGGGTCGAAGCGGCCAATAGCGCAGCTCGCGTCCAGCCACGCAAACGCGGGTATTTCAACGCCGCGCAGATCTACAGCTTCAGTCCCGGTGCCCTGTACCAGGTCTATGCAGCGCCGGGTCAAATCACGGACATCGCGCTGGAGGAGGGCGAACAGCTGGTCGGGTCCGGCCCGATCGCGGCTGGCGACACGGTGCGTTGGGTCGTAGGGGATACCGAGAACGGAAGCGGCGACACCCGCCGCGTCCATGTCCTGGTGAAGCCGACGCGCGCGTCGATCGAGACGAACCTCGTCATCAACACGGATCGGCGCACCTATCTGATTGAGCTTCGCGCGCGCGAAAAGCCCTACATGCCGTTGGTTGCGTGGTACTACCCGCAAGATCGGCAGGGGAAAAGACAATCGGCACCTTTGACACCTGCTTTGCCGGACATCACGCAGCGCAGGTTCCGTTACCGAATCGAAGGTGACAACGCTCCCTGGCGTCCCATTGCGGTCTATGATGATGGTCGCAAGGTCTACATCGAATTCCCGCAAGGCATCGTACAGGGGGAAATGCCGCCCCTGTTTGCCCTCGGTGCTGACGGCAAGACCGAGATCGTCAACTATCGGGCCTATGGCAATCTGCTGATTGTCGATCGGCTGTTCGCAGCCGCCGAACTCCGCCTGGGCGGAGAGCACCAGCAGAAGGTCAGAATTGTCCGGACCGACGGGAGCTCGACATGACCGATCGTCAGGATGAAGAACAACCGGCCGGCACGCAGCGACCGCCTCAGGAGCAGACAGAGCCGTTTCGGCTCCGCCCAGAATACCCGCGCGTGACTCGCCTTTCGCGCAAGGTCCTGTTGACCGGAAGCTCGCTGGCAGTATTCCTTGTTGCTGGTGCGACCTTCTGGGCGCTGCAGAAAAATCAGGCACGCGGTCCACGGCCAGAAGAGCTCTACAGCACGGATCACCACAATGTTGCGGAGAGTATCACTGCGCTTCCGCAGGATTACACGATGGTGCCACGCCAGGTGCCGCAGTTGGGGCCGCCGCTTCCAGGCGATCTTGGTCGCCCGATCCTCGCTGCTCAGGGGCAGCCGGCCGGTCCCGCGACAGGTTCGGCCGATCAGGAGCGGCAACGCGAGAGCCAGGAGGCTGAGGCGGCGCGTATCAGCCGTCTGTTTGCCTCCACGAATACGCGAGAGGCCTCAAATCGGATAGGCGCCGGGCAAGCAGTTGATCGCGCGAACATGGCTGCGCCGGGGGTCAACAACGATGAGGGAACTGCGCAGAATGCGCAGGACCGGAAGCTTGCGTTCGTGAATGCTGCCGTGGACAGGCGCACCACGAGTCCGGATCGGATCACGAAAGCTGCTTCACCTTATGTGGTGCAGGCAGGAACGGTCATTCCCGGAGCTCTGATCACGGGCATCCGCTCCGACCTGCCGGGACAGATCACGGCTCAAGTCACCGAGCACGTGTATGACTCGCCGACGGGGCGCTTCCTGCTAATTCCGCAGGGTGCGCGTCTCATAGGGGTCTATGACAGCCAGATCAGCTTCGGCCAGTCACGCGTGTTGCTTGTCTGGACGCGGCTGATCATGCCCAACGGGCGCTCCATTGTCCTCGAGCGGCAACCCGGTGCGGATCCATCGGGGTATGCAGGGCTTGAAGACGATGTCGACAACCACTGGGGCGAACTCTTCAAGGCAGCCGCACTCTCAACCTTGCTGGCCGTCGGCACAGAACTGGGAGCTGGCTCCGACACAAACAGCAACGATAGTGCGATCATTCAGGCGTTGCGACATGGCGCATCGGATTCGCTCAACCAAACTGGACAGCAAGTGGTTCGGCGCAGTCTCAACATCCAGCCCACACTCACTGTCCGGCCAGGGTTTCCGATCCGCGTCAACATCAATCGTGACCTCGTTCTGGAGCCATATAAAGGGTGATTACACATGTCAAAACTCAAAATCGGAGCGATACCAGATGAAAAACCCGTCAAGATCAGTCTTGATCTGCCGGCGTCCGTGCATCGCGATCTTGTCGCCTATGCCGAGACCCTTTCGCGTGAATCGAGCCAATCTGTAGATCCCGCCAAGCTGATTGCGCCGATGCTGGCACGGTTTATGGCCACCGATCGCGGTTTCAGAAAGCTTAGGCGTTCAAGTCATCCCTCTGCTGTTGAAGGCGGTGAAGGATAGCGTTCGGCCAAGAGATCAAGGAAGCGCGTCAGCGCCGGGTTCTCATTGTCCTTACGCCAGTACGCGTTAAAGCCCATACGGCTTGGTCCAGAACCGTCCTGGATTTCCCGATAGACCACGCCGGTGAAGTTGGCTCCCACGTCAGCTTCAAGGACCAGACTTATTCCAAGCCCCAAACTGACGAGGCTCTTGATGATGCCTCGGCTGACATCATGCCGCTCGATCTTTGGCCGCCTCTCATTGGCAACCAGCTTTGAAACCAGCAGCTCCTTTAAATCGCTTCCAGGATCACGTTGGCTTAGCAGAACTGTCTCGTTGTGAAGGTCGGTCCAGTGGATAGCGTTGCGGCTGAGCAGAGGATGATCCTTTGGAAGCACAATGAGAATGCGTTCGCTCCAAACCGGCAGACTCTTCTGACCAGATAGCGTACGTCCTCCAGGCACGACGGCGACATCGGTCGTGCCACTGCGAACAGAATCCATCAGACGTGTGCGCGACTGTTCGGCTGTGGTGAGTGCGACCATGGGAGTTCGCTTCCTGAACTCCGCGAGGGTGGCACGTAGATTGCCTGCAGATATTGAGGTGCAGAAACCCACGGAAAGGTGGCCTGCCTCGCCGCGGCCGCTGGAGCGGCCCGTTGCGACCAGTGTGTCGACCTGCTCAAGGATCATTCGCGACATTTGCAGGATCGTTCGTCCGGCGGGCGTTGGCGCGACTCCGCCGGTCGAACGGTCAAAGAGAGCCACTCCGACCAGGTGCTCAAACTGACTGATCGAGCGACTGAGCACCGAATGCTGCACAGCCAGCGATTCGGCCGCCTGTCGAAAGCTTCCGCAGTCCGCCGCAGCGACCGCCGATCGCAAATGATGAAGACTGATATTGGTTGATTGAACAGGGCGAGACATGTCTCTTGAGATCGAGGCCGCCAATTTTGGGGAGGTTGAGGGGTTGAACATGCGAGATCTCTACGCAGCTTTCAGCGCCGGTTCCCAGAGCACAGGTGAGCGAAGTGTTCCGGTGTCGCGGACCCGGGACAGTGCCGCCGCGGAAATCTCGAGATAACCAGCGACTGCTTGGGTGTTTCCCAATATCCTTGCCTGGCCCGCCCGTCGCAAGGGCCACCCAGCGCGTCGCAAGATGCGCTCCATCCGGGCGTCGGTCACCGTAATAATTTCTGTTAGCCGCCTCGAAAGGCCGAATTCGATCATGCCAGCGAAGAGCTCGTAGGTCGCGCTGGTCAGCCCGCGCATCGTTCCGCGCGCTCCAGCGTCAACATCCAGCGCAAAACGGCTGCTTTCCCAGACCGAAGGAGCCGCTTTAAAGGGTTGTCCATCGAGCAGCACAGGGAAGGTATCGCGCAACATCGTCGGTCCGGTAGATGGAAGCAGTCGTACGCAGCCCTGAACACTATAGTTGCTCGATCGCTGAATCAGGTAGACGGGACCGAGTGCATCAAATTCATCGATTTCCATGTCCCCGCTGGTCTGAACGTCCCATGCGAGTCGTTCCTTGAAAACCCTGTATCTAAGTCGGTGCATCTCACAAAGGTCTTCAGCAAAGGCTCCATAGAACTCCTGTGTGATGATCTGCATCATTGATTGTGCCTCCAAGCCGCAGGGCGGGTATTGAAGGGGAATTGCTGGGGATGTGCAGCCTCCTCAGTTAAGGAGGGTGCGATACCGAAATCCGACGCACGCATCCGGCGACCCCGGAATAGCAGGATGGTGCCGCGCGAGCATATTTATTCGGTCTTCGCCCGTGGTGTCGCCGCCGAACATCCTCAGAGCACTATCGACGAGTTTTTCCTGCCGGCCTATATGGAGTGGCTAGAACCGGGAACGAGACCTAGAGTTTTGAGGGGACACTCTATCGAGGATGACACACACCATGTCAGAAATCTCATGGCGACAGGATGGGGTCGATCCTGGCTGGTTCATCGCTGAGGGCATCGGATCAGTCCGAAGCACGGCCAGCTACGGACGACCATGAGGCTGGTGGTTCCTTCCTGCCTGGTTGCCTGACACTGAAGAGAACGACATCGGACCATTCAGGACAAAAGCTGCAGCATTAAAAGAAGCCGAACGTCTGGCTGCCGCCCAAGATCAAATCGCCGGGAATTAGTCGCGGTTTGCAGCTCGGGGGTGATGCCGGAACATCGTTTACCCTCGTTAGCTCATCTTGGTCGGCAAGCTGATGAGCTCAAGAGCTGATGGACTCAAGCCGCATGGGCGACGCTCTGAGGGCGCGAATTCCAAGGTCGAAGTGCTGGATGCGCTTGGGGGGATGACCCGGCAGACGGGCCAGCATGCGTGCGAGCCAGGCCTGGGGATCGATGTCGTTGAGCTTGGCGGAAGCGATGACGGTGTAGATGGCCGCGGCGCGCCGGCCGCCCGCATCTAGGTCTTTCGGCCAGCGGCAACAAAACGCGCGACGGCCTGGATCGTCGATCGAACGCCCAGCTTGGTCCTGGCGTTGTCCAGGTGAAATGCGACCGTATAGTGAGAGATGCCCATGATGCGGCCAATTTCCCAGGAAGACTTGCCCTGAGCGGCCCAATTCAGGCATTGGATCTCCCGCCGAGAAAGCGAGACACCATCAATCTGATCGCAAGCACGCAGCTTACGTTGTGCATGTGCATGGAAAACCGTTGCCATAAAAGGAAGTATACGAGCATGCCGCCGTAGGGAACGTCCGAAGGACGCAGCTCGTTCGCTGGCGGCAAATGTGACCGTGGCAACAGCGACGCCGCTCTCGTGAATCGGAACGGTGAAGCCGCAGCGAATGCCAAATCGGGCGGCCTCCTCGAAAACCTGGCGGGCATGCTCCGAATGTACTTCTGGTCCAAGACCAAGGCCCCACTCAAAGGCCTTGTCCCGGCGAAGGGATTGGATAATCACGGGGTCGAACCGATGATACTGCTGCTGGACGTAATGCGAAGTCCAACTTGATGGATAGGTCGAAATCAGAAGCGGCTGCGCGTCTGGTCTGGAAGGTAAAGCGAGGTAGGCGAAACAACACAGATCGAGCGCGGCAGCAGTTTCGGCCATCCCCAGCCTAAGGTCGTCGACGTCAGTACTTTCGATGAGTTGATCGATGAAAGCTTGGAAAACGTAACGCATTGTCCTTCTCGCTGCAGGCACTCGAAAAATCACACGTTTGACTTTCGCCTCAATCGGTAAACTCAGACATAGGGCTCTTACGCCTTATCGCTTCATGCCGCACGGACAACGCCTGGATGCAACCCGGATAATGCGCGATTGCGGTGAAATCTGAGCGCTTGCCTCCAATGATGAGATCAAGTCGTACAAGGTCAAGTCGTGCTTGATATCTTGTGATTGTTTTGATGCGGCGTCCCATAGCCGCGCGATCGCAGTGGCAAACAGTTTCCGCTCGACACGAGAATTCGGTCTGGTCATTCGCCACTTACGCCGGCTCATCGACGATTGCCATGTCGGTCTCGTTCGCTTCTTTGAAATCCTGCGTGATTGCACAAAGAATCGCGGAATTTCAGCGTGACTTGGCTCCACTTTCGCAAGTTTGGACCGCGATTCCCACTAGAAGGGAGGCCGTCCAAGAGGAGATTCCAAATGAAGGTCGGTGTTCCCAAGGAGATCAAGACGCACGAATACCGCGTGGGCCTGACTCCTGGGGCTGTCCGCGAATATGTGGCCGCAGGCCACAGCGTGCTGATCGAGACCACGGCTGGCGCTGGCATCGGCGCAACAGACGACCAGTACCGCAAGGCTGGCGCGACGATTCTCGGGTCCGCTCACGATGTATTCGCATCGAGCGAGATGATCATCAAGGTCAAGGAGCCCCAGCCTTCGGAATGGACCCAGCTGCGAGAGAACCAGATCCTCTTCACATATCTGCATCTGGCGCCGGACCCGGAGCAGGCTAAGGGCCTCATAAAGTCCGGATGTACCGCCATTGCCTACGAGACCGTGACTGGTCCGGCTGGCGGGCTTCCGCTGCTTGCGCCGATGAGCGAAGTTGCGGGCAGGCTTGCGATCGAGGCCGCGGGTGCGGCGCTGAGGCGGTACGCAGGCGGGCGGGGGCTGTTGATCGGCGGCGTGCCCGGTGTGCAGCCGGCCCGTATCGTTGTGATCGGAGGCGGGGTTGTTGGTGCACATGCCGCACGGATGGCGGCGGGACTGGGTGCCGAGGTCACGATCCTCGATCGTTCGATTCCCCGGCTTCGCGAACTGGACGAACTATTCGAGGGGCGCGTTCGCACCAGGTTCTCGACCATAGAAGCCGTCGAGGAGGAAGTCTTTGCAGCGGACGTTGTCATTGGGGCGGTGCTGGTTCCCGGCGCCAGCGCGCCGAAGCTGGTCAGTCGCGGCATGTTGAGCTCGATGCGCAAGGGCTCCGTCATCGTGGACGTCGCTATCGATCAGGGCGGATGCTTCGAGACCTCGCGCCCGACGACGCATGCGGATCCAACCTTCGAGGTGGACGGCGTCATTCATTACTGCGTCGCCAATATGCCCGGAGCTGTCCCGCTCACCTCAAGCCAGGCATTAAACAATGCCACGCTGCCCTTTGGTTTGGCTCTCGCCAACAAGGGATTTGCAGCCGTGCTCGAGAATCCGCATCTGCGCGCAGGCCTCAATGTCTATCGGGGCCGGCTAACTTATAAGGCCGTGGCCGAGAGTCTTGGCCTACCCTTCTCACCGATCGAACAGGCCGCGGCCTGATCCCCAGAGGCTCCTTAGGGGGCGTTTTCCTCCCTCACTTGGGCCACTCCTTCGGAGTGGCCCTTTTTTGAGGGAGGAATGGCACAAGTCTACGCAAAGCAGTGTGACATGTCCTCCGAAGGCAAAGGTCACACGTTCGAATCGTGTCGGGTGCGCCAGCGTTTCTCTCGATGTACCAACGTCTTAGAGCGTTGGTGGTAGCTCCTCAAACGCTCTTCAGACCGGCCGGTCACAAGCTGGTCACACACGAGGAGCTTTTTGAATGGCGAGCCTACGGTTCAGAAACGGCAAGTGGCAGGTCCAAGTCAGACGCCACGGACACTCACCACAAGCCAAGTCCTTCCAATCCAAATCCGATGCACAATGTTGGGCGCGGCAGATCGAAGCCGAGCTAGACCGGACGTTGATCCCCAACGACGTACGATCTCTCAATACAATCACCGTTGCACAGCTTCTCACGCGCAATCGCGACAACGTCACCCATAAGAAGCGTGGGCTTATTCCTGAGCGCAAACGGATCGAAGTGTTCCTTCGTCAACGATGGAGCGCCTTACCGCTCGCAAAAATCGATGCAGCGCTCTTCAGCAGGTACCGCGACACGCGTTTGAAACACTGCAGCCTGGTACCGTGATCAGGGAGTTGGGGCTGTTACGCTCCATCTTCGAGATGGCGCGCCGGGAATGGGGCTAAGCCACACCGCCTAATTGCTCTTAATTGCCCAGCGCTATACTTTATCACGGCGTGCTCCCATCGTTCACGCTTATCGATTACGACGCGCTCGGCTCGGCATTGCGAAGTCTCCATCACGTGGGTTTCAAGATGCGGGAATTGCAGAGGTGTAGCGCGCGAACTCGGTCTTGCTTGATGGCACTTTTTGATCGCGGCCTTGCGGCTGGGATGAGCAGCGTTGGACCTTTGCTGTACATCATCCTGCCCTCGTCGGACCGCGAGCGCCTGGATCAGGTTCGATCAGTTGGATCAGATTGTGGCATTCCGATACTAGGCGTGGCTTCCGGCTGGAATACTGGTTACGAGGTACGGGCAGGGACATGGTCATGAGGCCGCAATACGGAAACGCCTTGCGATTTGATCGCGTGCTTACCGTCTATTTCTACACGTCGAACGCCGACAAGCTGCTTCAGGCGAAGCTGATGTTCATGCGGCATGGATATGCACTCCGGCATTATACCGGTCGTAGAGAGCCATATGATGAGGACTACTCGCTTGAAACAAGACAGCTGCTAGACCGCGCCATAGAGCAAGTAAATGCGGAGTTCGGCGTACGCTCCATATTCTTCGTTGAAGACACCTCTCTAAGGATTGAAGCTCTAAGCGAGGGCGCGGCTGATTATCCGGGGTTGGCAGTGAAAGAGTGGTTTTCCTCAGCTTCATTTGAAGCGCTGGATCGTGAACTTAGGGGAAAGGGCAATAACAGAAGGGTCGTAGTCAAATCCGATATCGCTCTCTACTTGCCAGCTCTTTCTCGCAAGATTTTCTTTCATGGAGAAACGGAAGGGGCAATCGCCACCTCTCCGCCCGAATTTTCACCCTCGGCTCAGTATCCCTGGTTGACGCCCGATACGTTTAATGGATGGTTCATTCCTCAAGGCGCCACAAAGCGGTTAGGAGAGATGGAATTTGAAGAATCTTTGTCCTTCGATTTCAGAGCAAAATCCTTGTCTGCTCTCGTCTCTCGTCTTGAGGAGCTTAACTCGGCGCTGAACATTGCGCCCAACTTTTACGTCGTTCGGCGGCCCGCATCGCCGCCCGTTGCCGAGCAGCAATTGTTGTTCAAAGAGCTACTGATGTTAGAAGATAAGCCCTCCCAGGTATTGGTCGTCATCGGTAATAAGTGCGCTGGAAAGACCACGCTGAGTGATTACCTTATCGCAAGAGACGATGTCATGGTCTTTGAGGCGAGCTCTGTGTTGCGGAGCCTTGCGAGTGAGGCGGACGAACAGGTCGAAACAGCTGACGACGCATACAGGTTCTTGTGTGCGCACGGCTTGGATTGTGTCGCGCATACGATCGCAAAATACATTGAGCGCAGTCCAGCAATTCTAAATGTGGTAACCGGCCTGCGAACAGTCGAAGAAGTCTCGCTGCTAGTTGAGCGCTTTCCCCGCGCGCGCATTGTATTTGTTGATGCCGACGTTCGGACTCGATTTGAGCGCCACGTCCGCCGTGCGAGAGATAAGGACGTGAAAGCGTTCGTTGATTTTGAGAAGCAGGACGAACAACAGGCGCGCTTTGGCGTGCTGAGGGTCCCTACAGAAATAGCAACCGATGTCGTTCGCAACGACGGCACGCTTGAGCTCTATAAAGAGAGGATCGATTCGCTTATCGCGACTATGACTGATAAGGATGAGGCGCCCCCTCAGTCGCGCGGTCATAAGAGCGAACTTCATCGCACATTAAATGCGCTTAGAGCGATCGGCTCGGCCGCGACGTGCGCTGCAATCTCGGAGAAGGCAGCAGAACTGGGAACTCCGGTTCGCAAGTACAATACTAACCGCGCGCTCAAGGCCGTCCCGGAGTTTGCGGAAAGAGTAAAGCGATCAGAGCAACTGCTGAGCTACAAGTTGACCGCACGAGGGGAAGCGCTTCTTCAGCTATTGGAGAAGGTTGATCATTTCCAAAGTGACGAGGACCGCACTTGAAGCCTCGCCAGGAACATCTTGTAGACGAATAAGACGCTCCCACTGGGCTACCAGAGCCTTAGAGGCGAAAAGCTTGTCGATTTTATCGATGAGCAGATACGCAGCGAAAAGACATCCGCAGTACGGAAACTGCTATGTTGCTTCATTCTGCTCGAAGTTGAAGCGCCGCTGGCTATATCGAGGATTACCGAGTTCTATGGTCGGCAGGTACGCCAAGATGGGTAACAGCCGTTATCACTCAACGGATGTATAGCTACTACCAGCAACGACCGTTGGCTGGAATGATGCGCACGAACTTCGAGGATCTTGTCGTGAAACTCGAAGTGAGGTTGGCGGGTGAATCTCGGCCGAAAGCGAGAGGAAACTATCTTTCCGCCCTCAAGAAGAAGGCATTCAAAGAACCAACATTCTGAGTCTCGAATTGAATTTTACCGCGCAAGGCGCGAACGGCATCTCAGTGAGCGGCAACGGCTCATGGATAGTAATATTTCAGGGGCACGGAGCGGCTACCTTCCTACCTTCCTACCTTCCATCGCACGCTCGGTCCAACCTTGGATTCGCTCTCCGTAGCGTTGCGGCGAGCATGGCTCAGGGGGTCACACCCTGGTCACAGCTAGACTAAGCAATAGAAGGAATTGCGTAGCTCAGAAAAGGTCGTAAGCTGCGTAAGCAGTTGATGGTCGCGACCGATCGAGCGAGCGAAGCCGGGCGTCTGGATAGAGCGGTTGCCCCAGGCTGCTATTTCACACACCCATCATCGCTGATGGGGCCGCCGGGCGTTGGCGTCAGGCCAGAAGCGGTGGACCCGTTCGCGCCCGAGCGTCATTGCTTGCGACGAGATCGAACCGCTGCCGAGCCAGTCACACCGGTCCGGCAGGTGGCTCGATCTTGGCCCAGGAAGCCTCCGTCAGGCGCAAGAAGTTCATGAGCAGCACGTGCCCTTGTTCCGTGAGTATCGATTCCGGATGAAACTGCAAGCCAAATGTTGGTTGGAAGCGATGTGCAAGCGCCATGACCTCGCCTTCGTCCGAACGCGCTGTCACCGCAAGATGCGGGGCGCGAGCCTCATCGAGCTCAACAACAAGAGAATGGTAGCGCCCAACGCGAAGTGGGGATGGGAGCTCCTTGAACAGCCCTCGACCATCATGCGTGACATACGAGGACCGACCATGCATAGGGCGACGTGCACGCGCCACGCCTCCGCCGAAAGCGCTTCCGATACATTGATGTCCGAGGCAAATGCCGAGAAGTGGTACGCGACCGGAAAGCTCGCGAACGACGGCCGTGGATATTCCGGCCTCAAGTGGAGTGCAGGGACCCGGTGAGATGACCACTGCGCGCGGCTTCAAGCCAACAAGGTCCCTGACGCTGATCTCGTCGTTCCGGACTACCTCCGTTGCCTCACCAAGGTTGCGGAAATAGCGGGCAATGTTGAAGACGAAGGAATCGTAGTTGTCGATGATGACAATCAAACAGCACCGGATCGTTCAGCACGAAACGCATCGAAGATGCGCTTCGCCTTGGCCAGCGTCTCCTCGCATTCGGCCTCCGGGTCCGACATCGCCGTTATCCCGCTGCCTGCATGAAAGACAGCCACATCGCTGGCGATCGTTACGGTGCGAATCGCAATGTTTGTGTCCATGTGCCCGTTAAAGCCGATGAAGCCGATCGCTCCGCAATAGACCTCGCGTGCCACGCGCTCGATTTCCGCTATGATTTCCATCGAGCGCACCTTTGGCGCTCCGGTAATGGACCCGCCGGGAAAGCAAGCGCGAAGTAAGGTAACGGCGTCCTGGTCTCCTGCAAGTTCACCCGTAACGACCGACACGAGGTGGTGCACCGAGGCATAGGATTCGAGGTTGCACAGTGCTGGAACTTCGATCGAACGCGCAGTGCAGACACGTGACAGATCGTTGCGTAGGAGGTCGACGATCATTACGTTCTCTGCGCGGTCCTTTTCAGACGCAACGAGGATTTCAGCCCGGCGTTGGTCTTCCTTCCAATCAGCGGAGCGCGCGATCGTGCCCTTGATGGGGCGTGTTTCGATCCGACCTCCACCAAGCTTCAGGAAACGCTCCGGCGAGCTCGATGCGACGGTCAGCTTGCCATAGCGCAGGAGCGCCCCAAAGGGTGCGGGGTTCGATGATCGTAGCTGGCTGTAGAAGGTGAGGGGGTCGAAGGAAGTCGGCACCCTGGCGCTGAAGCGCTGCGCAATGTTGGCTTGGAAGACGTCTCCGGCCAGAATTAAGCCGACGACGCGCTTGACCGCCGCAACATAGTCCTCGCGGCTGAAGTTCGAATGCCAGGCGCCCACGTTGCCGGAGGATGTATCCCGCGGCGTCTCTGGGTTGGCAAGCAGTGCTGCAAATTCGTCGGCTCGACGGCGTGCACGCTCTACGCGACGTACAGGATCCTGCTCCGGCCATCCTGTGGAAATAATCCAGCATTTGTTGTGCCGGTGATCATAGCTCACGACTACGTCATAGAAATGCAGGAGCGATTGGGGCAATCCCTGACCGGGAATTGCGGGCGTCGGCAAGTGCTCTAACGTCCTGTTTAGATCGTAAGCAAGGAAGCCGGCTGCGCCTCCCTGGAACGGGGGGAGATCGGAGCGATGCTCTTGCGAATAGTTGGCGAGAAGGGCGCGAAGAGCTTCCCACGGGTCGCCTTCAAGAGGCTCTCCGTTCCAACTTGCCTGTCCGTCCGCGACCATAAAGGTACTGAACGGATCGCAGCTCAGATATGAATAGCGGCCGAGCAATTCATGCTTGGCCGCGCTATCGAGAAACGTAAGCTGCGGGCGATGCGCCAGACATCGCATCGCCATGACGGGCTCGATCCACGGCAGCTCGCGGACGTGCACTGGGCTGTCAGTCACCGATGACTTGCCTGCTGTGAGATGTGTTCAGATTGTGATCCCGAGTCGACCGAGAGCGCTGGTCTGGGACCCGGGGACCCTTGAGGCCGACTGTCAGGTTAGCCCCCGCCAGTCGGCTCGAGGCGCCGAGCAACTTGACCTGTTGCAGCCGTTGAGGCCAAGCGCGCATCCGTCGATACGGTGTAATCGGCCGCAAACCGCAGCTCGCGGAGCGGTCGCACCCGGCTAATCGATTCCTGGTATAGGTCGTGAGCCCTGTAGGCTGCGAGTTCCCTCTCATTGTCGAACTCACCGTAGACCACTACGTCGATATCGTTGCCGAACTGGTCGGTCTTGCGATTGCGACCAACCTCGAGCAGGCGTGCATGTGGGATTGTGGTGAGAACTGACAGGCCTTCGATCATTTCGTCGATCTGGGCCTTATCCTTGGCGGTAAATAAAACGATGTGACGAATCATGATGGACCTGGGGTGATAGGGAAGTAGGCGCATAACTATCTTGGCCTTGAGCGCGCTGCAACATTACCGCAGCGGGGCGCAATCGCCGCAACGGCCTTGCTGCTAGAGCTTCTGCCCGCGGTCAAGCGGGGCGCCATTTGCGGCAGGCCCAGCGCAAGCCAGATCCCGCGACGTGAGGCGCCGGCACTCGGGCGGTCATCGTTGCCTCGGTGTCAGGGTGAAACCGCCCTCAAACCCAGCCACACGTCATCGGTGTTGCAGGTTTTTTTGTCGGGATCTCCGTAGACGAAGGTGCCCCGTGAATTCGTCGTTCGTCCATGCCCGTAGCGGTAGTCAACAGCACAATCGGCTCTCCCGGGAGGCATGTGGTGCAACTCACATCGGCGTTTTGAGGCGGTTGATGGTCGCGGCATGTGAGCGCTCCAGCTTTGTCGAGACGGCGTCGCGATCGGGCCGGCCACGACCTAGGCGACACGCTCAAGACGTCGTCCTCAATAGGCCCGTCACGCGCAGCCTCTCTAGGGGGTGCAGAAGCACCTTTGGGCGACCGATTTACGATCGGGCTGAGCTGGTCGGATGTCAGCCGATCGTCCCTCTGCGGTAAGGCCGCTATGCCGGACCAATAGTCGATTTCTGCGATGAATTTCTGCGCTAAATAGAGAAACGTCGCATGACGTATGCGCTGGCAGGAAGGAGATTGGCGAATTTCTTCTAGAACAAAGAGATAAACTTCGCGCTTATCGACGGTGCCCGATCGAACGGTGGGCAGGTCAAGGTCAAAGCAACGAGTGCAGGCGGAAATGGATACCGCAGCGCGACGCGGATTGAGCTACGTCGCGCCCCGCCGCTCGTCGCAAGCCTGAGCCCTCCAACGCGCAATGGGAGATGCAGGAATTGGAGACGGACATGTCCAAAGACCATCAAAAACTTCAGCGCAACACCGTCAAACGGTGCGCCATTTGCGCCGGAAAGTTTGGCCTTATTCGTTACTACTCTTCGCGAACCGCCCTCTGCTCAAAGAGGTGCGTTGAACACTTCAAGTCGCGTTGCGAAGCGGACAGCAATTGGTTACGGCGATTACCAGCCGCCTGAGCGGTCATCGGCGGCTGAGACGGCGCCCGACTCGGAGTACGCCTCCTACTGCGGTCCGGAGTGCCGCAAGTTTACTGCTGCGCCGAAATCGTTGACGTCGAACAGCGCGCGACAATCTCGCAAACTGCGCACCGACCGCAGGGAAGGCGTGGATCTCCATCATGAAGTTTGTATTGGTCAATCACAGGGCCCCGCTCAAGAGGGCGGTCTGCACCGCATGCGCGGACGTTCTCCGCACCGGATACCTGCGGGACGTGTCGACGCAGAGGCCGTACTGTGGTTACGATTGCTACCTTCGCTACGAAGCCAGGAGCCTGCTGATGCCCTGGCTGAAAACGTCATGTGCCGAAGCGGATGCCTCGAAGCGCCACGCTTCGCCGCTCGAACTCATGACGTCGTTTGTCGCAGCATCCTACTGGTATTCGATGTCACTTGCAGCCTTGCGGGTGGGGGAGCTGATGGCCGCAGAGGTGTCCAACACTGTGCGCGAGGGAACATGGACGTTTGGTTCATCCCCGTGGCGCGGCTACGGAGGTGGCCCCAGCCCACCGCAATGAGGTCCGCCGAGCTTGATGCGTCGACACAGATACCAAGAAGCAGCTCCGTTATTGCAAGCTGGTTTCAGGAATACCAAAAATGGCGGAGCATAGCTTCTGGCGCTTCTCGCGAACGTTGCATCGCGCGATCAATGACCGGCATTTTGAGGACATCGAGGCCCTCCTCGACGAGGAGGTCGACTGGGCGCTCTATGGTCCGATCGACATGTTTCCATTTCTCGGCGCTCGGCATGGCAAGCACGCCGTGCTCGACGTCATCCGGGAGATCTCTGACAATGTCCAGATTCGCCGTTTCGACCGCGAGAGGACTATGCTCGGCGTCGATTCCGCAGCCTCCATGCTGCGCTGTTCCCTGGCGGCGCGCAAATCCGACAAGTCCATCTCGCTGCGCGCGGCGCAGTTCGCTCAGTTCAAGGCCGGCGGCCTCATCAGCATGCGTGTGCTCGTCGACACCTTTGATCTCGTCGAGCAGGCACTTGGCCGGAAAATTCATCTTCCGAAAATGGCAAACTGAGGTGAGGGGCGCCTGTGGGTCTCTCCCTCCCTTGGGGTCGACGATGGCGCGTGCGCGATGCTTACGCCGGACGCGATCGCGTCTTCACGGTGATGATGGCGATCGGCGTCAACGTAGACAACTTCGTCGACGGACCGGAAGCCTCTTCCAGTCAAGAGGCGGGAAGGGCAAGGCGCTCAATGGTTTGAATGTGACGCACGAGCAGGTTGCAGGCTTGATCGACGTTGCGGGCCCGCAGGGCCTGCAGAATCAGCCGGTGATCCTGGTTGGACCGCGGTCGCCAGCCGGCACTTCGCGCCATTGCGAACACCAACCGCGAATTTGCAAGCTGCAGTCCATCGAGACTAGCGAGCAGGCGCGGCATTGCGCAGGGCGAAACCAGCGCGTGGTGAAAGGCGCGGTTGGCCATTTCAAACTCCTCAATTGTCTCGGCATTGTCTCCTTCAATAAGGGCGAGCTCGATCCGTGCCAAATGAGCCGATGTCAGCTTTGGAGCCGCATTGCGCAATGCGACCACTTCGAGCGCGGCGCGCATCTCGGCGATCTCCTTCACCGCCTTGGTGTCGAGAGGAGCAACCCGTACGCCGCGACGGGGCCGAGCTACGACAAGGTGTTGGGCTTCCAGTTGCCGAAAGGCCTCGCGGACCGGAACGTGACTGGAATTGAACTGCCGCGCGACATGATCCTGCCGGAGTGGAGCGTCTGGCTGCAGCACGCCGGAGATAATGCGTTCGCCGATCGAGTCAGCGATGCGGCCGGCAACCGTCGTGTTCTCGTCCATCACCATAGATTATCTACCAGAAAAACGAATGCGTTCACTTAGAACATCCTCTAGCATTCGTCGAGGCTCGTTATCATAGATAATCGCTCACATTATCTATGACTGATCGCAAATGGGGGCGCGGCTCTTATGGTTGCTGCTGTGGACGTGAAGCGAAGCGACGGAGGCAATAGCGCACAGGTCCGTCGAGACTGGAAGCCGGCCGAGGCTGAAGCACTCTATGGCCTGCCGTTTGCCGAGTTGATGTTTGAGGCGCAGAGCGTTCATCGCGCCAATTTCGATCCAAACCACGTCGAAACCGCAAGCCTGCTCAGCATCAAGACCGGCGGCTGTCCGGAGGACTGCGGCTACTGCTCGCAGAGCGCGCACTACGACACCGGTCTGAAAGCCACCCGCCTGATGAGCCGCGCGGATGTGATCGCGACCGCGCAGCGTGCCAAGGACGCCGGAGCGACCCGCTTCTGCATGGCCGCGGCCTGGCGCAGTCCAAAAGACCGCGATCTTGATCAGGTCTGCGACATGGTGAGTGCGGTCAAGGGGCTCGGCATGGAGACCTGCGTCACGCTCGGTATGCTGACGCCGAAGCAGGCTACGCGCCTCTCAGAGGCCGGGCTCGACTTCTACAACCACAACGTCGATACCTCGCCGGACTTCTACGGCAAGATCATCACCACGCGCACCTTGCAGGACCGCATCGACACGCTTGCACATGTGCGCGAGGCTGGCATCAAGGTCTGCTGCGGCGGCATTATCGGCATGGGCGAGGGCGTCGAGGACCGCCTTTCCATGCTCGTCCTGCTCGCCAATCTCTCCCGTCATCCGGAAAGCGTGCCAATCAACCTGTGGAACCAGGTCAAGGGCGTGCCGGTCGATGAAATGGCAGAGCGTCCCGATCCGATCGCGCTGGTGCGTCTGGTCGCAACGGCCCGCATCATGATGCCGAAGAGCGTGATACGTCTGTCGGCCGGACGGCAGTATATGACGGACGAACTGCAGGCGCTGTGCTTTTTGGCTGGCGCGAATTCAATCTTCCTCGGCGACGTGCTGTTGACCACGAAGAATCCGAAAGTCGACCGCGACGCCAATTTGCTGCGCCGGCTCGGCATTGCATCCGGGCTGTCTTGAGTGAAACGGTTCGGCGAGCGCGGCTGAGCAAAATTAAAATGTAGGTGAGACGCATGCAGATTACGTTGATGAAAGGAAAAATCCATCGCGCCTCGGTCACTGAAGCCGATCTGCACTATGAAGGATCGATTTCGATCGATCGCGCGCTGTTGGACGCTGCGGGACTCCTGATCAACGAGCGCGTCGAGATCTTTAACATCGACACCGGCGCACGCTTTGCCACCTATGTGATCGAGGCACCCAAGGGGTCCGGCATGATAGGCCTCAATGGTGCGGCCGCGCGACTTGCGTTGCCTGGAGATAAGGTCATCATCGTTGCCTATACCTCCCTTGATGAGGTGGAAGCAAAGACGTTCAGGCCACGCGTTGTGCTGGTTGACCGGGAGAACCGCATCTTACCGGGTTGAAAGGAGACGGGCCGATGCCGGAGCCATTGTCCTGGCGGCCGATGAAATTTGCATGATTTATGGCGACCCTGGGAGGGGTGAATGAGCTCAATCCATACGGCCAAAGTCGCCCACTATGTCGCGGCGTTGCATGCCCTGAAAGAGGATGACCGGCTGCGCCGCCTTAGGCCCCGCGAAGGCATCGATTTTGTATCGAACGACTATCTTGCGCTTGCGAGCGCACCGCGCATGAAAAAGGCAGTTCTTGCGGCGATCGAGGCCGGCACTCCGATCGGAGCGGGTGGGTCGCGGCTTCTGCGCGGCAATTGCGAGGAGCATGAACGTCTGGAAGCAGAAGCGGCTCGGTTCTTTCGGGCGGAGACGGCGCTCTTCTTTGGCGGCGGTTATGTCGCAAATTTTGCGGTTTTGACAACGTTGCCGCAGCGCGGCGATCTGCTCGTTCTCGATGCTCTCGTACACGCAAGCATCCATGAAGGTGCGCGAGCTGGCCGGGCCGACTTTCGCATAAGTGCCCATAACGACCCTCAGTCGGTCGAAAGCACAATCCGCGACTGGCGTACCCAGGGCGGAATGGGCCGTGTCTGGATCGTGGTTGAAAGTCTCTACAGCATGGATGGCGACTTTGCGCCGCTCGAAGACCTCGTCGCGATCGCGGACCGGCACGACGGGTTCCTGATGGTCGATGAGGCCCATGCCACAGGCGTCTACGGGGAGCTGGGACGAGGACTCGCCGCCTCCTATGAGGGGCGAGGAAATCTGTTGGTCGTTCATACCTGCGGCAAGGCGCTGGGCGCTGCAGGCGCGCTCGTCACTGCCTCAATGGCCATGCGCGACTTCATGGTCAATCGCTGCCGCCCGTTTATCTTCGCCACAGCGCCCTCACCATTGATGGCCGTTGCCGTGCGGGAGGCCCTGTTCATCCTGCAGCAGGAACCCGAGCGGCAGCAGCGTCTGGCCAAGCTTGTCGCGTTCACGCATCGGGAGATCGGCGTGCGCGGCGGGCAAATTCCTTCGGCCTCGCAGATCGTGCCCTATATCGTTGGCGACAACGCGCGGGCGATGCGGCTCGCATCGAGACTGCAGGCGCGCGGTTTCGATATCCGCGGAATCCGGCCGCCAACCGTTCCCGCGGGCACGGCCCGTTTGCGAATTTCACTGACACTCAACGTCGGGGAGGATGACGTGCGTGCAATGCTCGATGCGCTGTTCGAGGAGACGAGAGGTGAAGTCCGATGAGCCAGCAGATCGTCGTGACAGGCACAGATACCGGCATCGGAAAGACGGTCTTTTCCGCGGGCCTCGCCAATCTCCTCGGCGCGAATTACTGGAAGCCGATCCAGGCCGGCCTCGAGGGAGAGACCGATACGGAGGTCGTAACCCGGCTGGGCAGTATCTCAGCCGATCGCATCGTGCCGGAGGTTTACCGCCTTCGGACGCCGGCTTCTCCGCACTATTCCGCCGAAATCGACGGAGTTCGCATCGACACAGATTCGCTCCATGTGCCGCAGACTGGCGAGCGACCGCTTGTGATCGAGGGTGCCGGCGGGCTAATGGTGCCACTGAACGGCAGTACACTTTATATTGACATCTTCGAGCATTGGCGGCTCCCTGTCCTGCTTTGCGCCAGCACGCGACTAGGGACGATCAATCACTCGCTGCTCTCGATCGAGGCTCTGCGAAAACGCCAGATCCATATTCTTGGGATAGCATTCATTGGCGAAAGAAATGCAGAAACTCAGAGTGCAATTCGCGAGATGGGTCGGATGCGTTGGTTGGGGCGACTGCCCTGGCTTTCGCCGCTCACACCAGACACGCTGCAGGACGCGTTCAAGAGCTCATTCCGGGCCGACGATTTCAGGCCATGATGCCAATCAACATGACCTCAACCCAAGAAGTCGTCGATCTGGCATCGGTTCACGCAGTACTGGATGACAGCTTGGTTTCAAAGAAGCTGGTCTGAGTCTCGGCTCATGGTCATAGACCCTGCAAATGGTGAAGCTCGTCGCGTCCCCTTCAATCCGCCGCTCGAAGCAAGGTACATGTCGGTTGACGACTGCTTCGCAGGCAACTGCCTCGTTCTGAACACGGGCGAGGATGGCGCTCTCCTTGAGAATATTCCACCAACGCTGGATGAGTTCTTTTTGATCTTCACTTCAGCGGCTAGGCCGGTTTTCCGACGATGCAAGAGAGCATGGGTTCGGGGCAGCAAGATGAACGTCGATTATCAGCGCTAGCTTCGCAAGGCATATGTAGGAAGCAAGTAGAGGAGCAACAATGCGCCGCATCTACGACGACCAGATCAATGCCTTCATGGTGGAAGCGATGAATGAGCACGATTTGCGAGAGCGATCGGGTGTGCGTTGGCGAGGGCGAGTGCCCGGGCTGTCCCCTCTCATTGCAAACACACCAAGGCCCGCGTCCAAGGCCTCATTCCGTGCTGATGATTTCAAGCCATGACGCTAAAGAAGAGGTCGGCGATCTGGCATCCGTTCACGCAACATGCGCTTCAGGGCGAGATGACAAAGATTCTGCGTGGCGATGGTGCTTATCTCTACACCGCGGATGGCCGCCGTATCATCGATGCAATCTCGTCCTGGTGGGTCGTCACCCACGGTCATTGCCAACCGCACATTGTCAGTGCGATTCAGGAACAGGCGGGCAAGCTCAACCAGATCATCTTCGCCGGCTATACCCACGATCCGGCTGAGGAGGTTGCGGCGCTACTCTTGAAGCTCGGACCCCCTGGGCTCGACCATGTCTTCTTCTCCGACAGCGGCTCTACCAGCGTGGAAGTCGCCTTGAAAATGGCGATCGGCTATTGGAATAATATCGGCGAGCCGCGGACACGCGTTGTCGTGATGCAACATTCCTATCACGGCGATACAATTGGCGCGATGTCGGTGGGAGCCCGGGGCGTGTTTAATGAGGCATACGGGCCCTTGCTGTTCGACGTTACCGCAATTCCGTTCCCTGCGGAAAGCCGTGAGCAGGCAACCCTCGATGCGCTCGCCTCCGCATGCCGAAACGAAAGTCCCGCAGCCTTTATTGTGGAGCCTTTGATCTTGGGGGCGGGTGGGATGCTGATGTACCCCGCTTGGGTGCTAAGACAAATGAAGCGGATCTGCGAGGCCTCTCGGGTCCTGTTCATTGCCGACGAGGTCATGACGGGCTGGGGCCGTACCGGAACACTATTCGCCTGCGAGCAAGCCAATATCACTCCAGATATCGCCTGCTATTCGAAGGGCCTCACCGGAGGGGCGCTCCCACTGGCAGTGACGCTCTGCCGCGCGGATATATTCGATGCGCATTACTCAAAAGATCGTACGCGTACGTTCTTTCATTCGAGTTCATATACAGCGAATCCGGTAGCCTGCGCCGCCGCGAAAGCGAATCTGGATCTGTGGCAAGATCAGGAATCTCGCCGGCGCGTCGCCGCTGTCGCCACGATGCAAGCGCATGCAATCGAGCCATTCCGCGCCGACCCGCGCTTTGCGAACGTCCGTCGGACCGGCACCATCACAGCGCTTGATCTGAAAACGAGCGATCCGGGGTATCTGGCAAACATCGGTCCGAAGCTTCAGGCCTTCTTCGAGCGCCGAAATCTCCTGCTGCGACCACTCGGCAACACGATCTACGTGATGCCACCTTATTGCGTCACGGCGGTAGATCTTGATCAGATCTACGCTGGTGTCAGGGATGCTGCCGATGCGCTGGCTTGAAAGTGCGGCTCGAGCGCGAGCTAATGGAACCCAGCTGCTGCCGTAAGATGAATATGCTGGCCGAACCTGAACCTGCCGGTAGCTTTGGCAAAGCATCCGAGCCGCTGTCGCAGATATGCCAATGCTGGGCCCGGCAGCAACTCGCCAGATGTGAGAAGAGTCGGTAGCGCGCTGTCGCGGTGGGGGCCGGCGCGATGCAAAGTCGCTCCGCATAAATGTGGTGGTTGAAAAGCCTCCGCTTCTGATGATTGCGCAATCATTAGACGTTTCTATCTGTCCGCCGCTAGCTTTGGAAATGTGCTTTTCCGTTTCGCCTCCACCATTGACAGTGTTCTCTCAGCTTCCGTAGGTAGCCCCGAGTCCGGGGATGCGGGCGGTGGAGCGATCGGGATCTAAAGATGAGCCACATTTCAGAGCAGCCTGTTGAACGTGTCACGATTCCAGTTCTGCAGCGATGCAAGGAGGAGGGGCGCCGTATCGTCATGACCACCGCTTACGACGCGGTTACGGCGCGCATCGCCGATCCCATCGTCGATGTCATCCTCATCGGGGACAGTGTTGGCAACGTCTGCCTCGGATTTGACAACACGCTGCCGGTCAGTATGGCCATGATGAACCATCACCTGGATGCTGTTGCGCGCACGAGAGCTCGTGCCTTGCTCGTTGCCGATATGCCCTTTCTCAGTTTTCACCTCAGCATTGAGGAGACGATACGCAACGCCGGGGGCTTTCTGCAGCGAGGCGCGGCAGCGGTTAAGCTCGAAGGCGGAGCGAAGCGCATCGAAATGGTCCGTGCCCTGGTCGATTGCGAAATTCCCGTGATGGGTCATCTGGGCCTCACTCCGCAGAGCGTCAATGTCATGGGTGGTTTCAAGGTGCAGGGCCGGAAGGCCGACGACGCTCTACGCCTGCTCGACGACGCCCACCGACTGCAAGAGGCCGGATGCTTCGCTCTGGTTCTGGAGGGCGTCCCGGCGGAGCTCGCCGCGCGCGCGACGGAATTCCTGACGATACCGACCATTGGAATTGGCGCGGGTCCCAGTTGCTCGGGCCAGGTGCTCGTGTTCCATGATGTGCTCGGATTGACTGAAAGTCATCGGCCTAAATTCGTTCGCGCCTATACAGAGGGCTTTCAGCTGTTGCAGGAGGCGCTGTCGCGCTGGGCCGCAGATGTCCGCAGCGGTGCGTTCCCGGGACCGCAGGAATCCTACGGGCTTCCCCAAGGTCTTGGCGAAACCATCGCAAACTGGGCTCCCACCTAACCTGATGTGCAGCAAAGCAATGCAGACAATCACGACAGTCGCCGAACTTCGTCGCGCTCTTTCAAACGCCCGCAGGGCCAGTAAACGCATCGGATTCGTGCCGACCATGGGCTATCTGCACGACGGCCATCTAGCGCTGGTCGAGGCAAGCCGGGCGCAATCTGACGTCACCGTTCTCAGCATCTTCGTGAATCCCACTCAATTCGGACCGAACGAGGATCTCAGCACCTATCCGCGGGACTTCACGCGCGATGAGAGGCTGTGCCGCGATGCCGATGTTGCCATCGTCTTTGCGCCGGATGCCGGCGAAGTCTATCCGCCCCAATTTGAGACCTTCGTCGAGCCGGGCGACCTGGCAAAGCCACTCTGCGGAGCGTTCAGGCCTGGGCACTTTCGCGGTGTCGCGACGGTCGTCTGCAAACTGTTCAACATGGTGCAGCCGGATGTCGCGTTTTTCGGGCAGAAGGATTTTCAGCAATGCGCGGTCGTGCGTCACATGGCACGCGATCTCGATCTTCCGATCGCGATCGTTACCGTGCCGACGGTCCGGGAAGCGGACGGGCTCGCGATGAGCAGTCGCAACCGCTATCTCAGCGAGGAAGAACGTCGGCGGGCTCGTGCCATCAGCCGTGGACTGTTCGCCGCAGCGGACAAGTGTCGCTCAGGAGAACGCGACGTCGAAAAGCTGCTTGCAATCGCAAAAGGGCATTTGAATGAGATCGATCGGCTACAATACCTTGAGCTTGTCGACTATGACACGCTCAAGGCCGCCGAAAGTCCGCTACTCCGCCCGGCGGCACTATGCGCCGCAGCCTATGTAGGCTCGACGCGGCTGATCGACAATGTGATACTGGCGTGACCGACCTCCTAGCACCAGCAGAGCGGATTAGGTGCGCTGAAATCCGTCGGTAAATTCGCGCGAACGCGGAATTTAAGCGCCGAGTCGAGATAAGTTGCATTAATCAGCATCCAGATGTCCTTACCATGCAGGGTTAGGCGCAACCCCGTTTTACGAGCCGACGTTTGGCGGGCCGGCAACAATGACGTGGTCAAATCCCTCTCAATTCCGGTGACGCGGCATAGGAGCAGGACATGGCAAGCCATTTCTACCGGTTCCGCATGGGCGCGTATGCCGAGACATTGTTTCAGCGCAGCAAGCGCGAGAAGCAACAAATGATGTACAGCTTGATGCGGCTCGGGAGTGAAGTCGTGCGATCCGAGCACTGGTCCATCGCGGCGGAGCAGCCAGTTCGGCATGAACAGGGCGCGGCCAAAATCGCCCGTAGAGGTGAGACGACCCTCGACGACCTCAAACAAATCGGCCGCGAAGCGCTTCCCGAAGCGCCGACCATATGGCGGCAGGCGTGAACGATAGCAAGTTGTCGTTCTCTGAACATCCTGATGAGCGGTCCACTGGGCCAAACTCCAACGTCTTCATGTTCTCCGACACAAACCGATCATGCAGAGAGTTGTAACGCGACCGGCTGCGTCGTGCCCGTGCTGCTGGAAGAAAAGTGTGTGTCTATAAACGCGAATTCAGAATTCCGAAATCAATCTAAATTAGCAAGCCACTCATCGACGAGCAGAGCACGCCAGCTCTAATTCTGCTCGATACTGAATAATCGCTCATCGGATCAGCGGCAACCAAGCACCCTACCGGGCGCATAAAACTCATCACGGGGTACAATGACCGGAGCAGCGAGCAGACTTATCGGGCAGTTGAGGAGTTGCCGGGGCTTCCGCATTGGGTTGCGCGGCCAAATGGCACTGCTCGGGATTTCGGGAGTTCTTGTCACGGGTGCACTCTGCGCTGCCGCCCTGAAGTACGCGAGCCTGGTCCAGAGCGATGCGAATGACAGCAATACGTTCAAAGCTCATGTCGCATCGTTGTCACAAAGCTTCCTGGAGTCACGACAATTTACGAGCGACTTTCTGCGCAAGCCCGGCGAAATGGCGATCGCGAAGTATGCGAAGAGTCATGAGGAGCAGCTAGCAGACCTGAGCTGGGTCGAAGCTTTTGTGTCGGCTCTGCCCGACGACGACCCACGGAAGGAAGCGACCGCGTTGCGATCTGTGATCAATCTCTATGCGACGCGCTTTCGAAACGTGGTCGCGGCGCAACGCAACCTCGGCTTCAACGAAGATGATGGATTCCAGGGCAAGCTGCGCAAGGCCGTGCACGCCGTCGAGGAACTTCTAGCCGACCTGAACCAGCCACGCCTCACGATCTTGATGCTGACGATGCGCCGGCACGAGAAAGACTTCATTCTCCGTGGCGAAGACAAATATGGCGATCAACTGGCCGAACGGGAGGCGGGATTCGAGACCGCGCTTGCGCAGGCGAGCCTACCCGCGGAGATAAAATCCCAGATCCTCGAACTGATCCGCGCATATAAGTCGAGCTTTGTGTCCTTCATGGTGACGCAGCAGGCGCTGAGCGATCAGGCCGACGATCTCGGACAAATTTACGACCGCATCAGCCCGGCGCTCGCGAAGATTATGGCCGCCGCTGACATGCGCTCGCGGGCTGCGGAAATGCAAGCTGAACAAATTCAGCGGAGGCTGATTTGGCTGATCGGGTTTGCAACGTTGCTCGTTGGCCTGCTCGCGTTGCTGTTCGGCCGGCGGGTCGCAAAGACAGTCACTTCGATGACGGCGGCCATGCGCCAGCTCGGCGACGGCCGGTTCGACGTCGTTCTCCCAGGCCTTGGCCGTAAGGATGAACTTGGCGAGATGGCCGAAGCGGTCGAACTGTTCAAGCTGAAGGCGCGCGAGAAGGCGCAAGCCGAAATCGATGCAAAGACCGAACAGGATCGTGCCGCCGCCGAGCAGCGGAAGGCCGATGTCGCTCGGATCGCCGGCGAATTCGAAACCGCAGTGGGCAAGGTTATCGATACGGTCTCCTCTGCCTCCTCAGACCTTGAAGCCTCCGCCCGTAGCCTTACCTGCACGGCTGATCACAGCCGGCAGCTCTCGGTCGAAGTCGCCAGCTCATCGGAACAAGCATCTGGCAATGTTCAGCTTGTCGCGACAGCGACGGACGAAATGGCGGCAACGATCGCCAACATCGGCCGGCAGGTCGAAGAGGCCGCCGATATCGCGCGCGAAGCGGTTCGCAGGGCCGAACTCAGCGACCAGCGCATGGTCGGTCTGGCGGCTGCGGCGGAGCGGATCGGCAGCGTGGTCCACTGATCGCCACGATTGCGCGGCAGACCAAATTGCTCGCGCTGAACGCGACAATTGAAGCGGCGCGCGCCGGCGATCTCGGCAGAGGTTTCGCGGTTGTCGCTGATGAAGTGAAGTCTCTCGCAACGCAAACGGCGCACGCGACTGTCGAGATCAGCGAGCACATTCACGGCATTCAGGCGGCAACAACTGACTCGGTCGGCGCAATTGCCGACATCGGCGTCATTATCGGTCGCATTTCGAACATCGCCGTGACCGTGGTCAACTCCATCGCAGAGCAAGGGGCGACGAGCAGGAATATCGCGTCCAATTTGCAGGAAGCGGCAGCCAGAACCAGCCAGGTGGCGGCGAGCGCCATTGAAGTGACCAACGGCGCAAAGGAGACAGGAGGGGCTTCGATGCAGGTGCTGATGTCTGCCGAACTGTTGTCTGGGGAAAGCGCGCGGCTGAGGCGCGAGCTCGGCAGTTTCCTCGGGAGGGTCCAGGCGGCTTAAGCTGGCATCACGAGCCGCCGGAGCCGGAACATCGATGCGGTTTCGAAGATTGCTTCAGTTGCTTAAGGCAATGGCGCGAGCGAAAGCGTCGTCACGTGCGCGGCCAAAGCCGTCGCACGTCGTGTCCTTCGATAACCGCCTGCGCAGGAGATGACCCGTAGCTCCTCTCATCGTGGTCCATGTTCCATGTTTGATCGCTCCTGCTGCAGAGCTTCCATACCGTTTCGATGCAGCCAAAGAAGCGCTCTTGCGAGCTGACGGAGATCGTTTCGGCTCGCACCAACGGGCAGTCGTCGTGCCCGACGAAGAGCATCCGCAGCTTGCTTCTCCAATCGCGATAATTCCCGCTCTGTCATCGTCACTTGACCGATCTACACTCAATCATGCCGCACGCTGCTGGGTTGGCCCAACGGCACTTATGCCCGGACTCGGACGAGCCTCAGATCTCAAGTATGCCGGCAGTCCAATCTGCGCCCGTGCCATTTCGCAGGCTAGGGGACGTTGACGGCTGGCATGGGCGTGGTCGGCCCCGGCACGAAACCATCCTGGTGTCGGCCATGGACCGCGAGCGCAATTGCAAAGGTCACAAGGAGAATGATGAGCCCACGCATGGCAAAAAGCTTACTCTGGTAGCAGTATCGGATTTATGAAACACCTCGCACTCCGGGATGCTTGAGGATCGGCGTGCAAACCCCGTGACCTCTAAATCAGACGAGCATGTCGGGCCGCAGTGACAGACCGGCTTAGGCTCGACCTTCCGGATTCTCAACGCCTTCTTGTTGCAAAACGGCGCGCGATCACCTCAGCGCGCTGGAAAAAAGCATGTCTTCCTGACAACAGCAGGAATAGTGCACGCGATTCGCATAATCATTTATGCGTTCGCCGGTCAAACCGCGAAGGCAGCAATGGGGCTCATGGTCTTCGCCGCAACTGAAAGCGATGTATGCCCAATCACGACTTCGTCTCGGGTAGCCTCCTAGCACTGACCGCGGCCGGCGTTGCGCTGCTCTGCTCGAGCCTGCTTGCCTTGGTCTTGATCTAAAGCCAGTGCGCCGGCTTTGGTTTCGTGCCTTTGCGCATGCGGCGTCGTGATCGGACGTCTTTCGATGCGAATCTGTTGGTGAACTCGGCCGGTCAGCTGCGAATGACTAAGGTTATAACGAGACAACAAGTTCGTTGAATGTATACGGCGGAGGAAAAATGATCAGATCAGTATTCGCTGCGTGTTTGTTGACGTGGTCCGTTGGTGCGGCGCAAGCGCAATACCTCGGTACGGGTTCTAACCCAAACAGCCACGGCGTCTCAGGTTACACTCGCAGCAATGGGACTTATGTGCAGCCATACACGGCGACAAATCCGAAAGCACTCAGCGCGACAACTACGGCACCAGGGGCAACTATAATCCGAACACTGGCACATTTGGCCATCGCTCGGCGCGCTACTGACGAAAGTCGCCGCGATGGCCAAGTCATCGCGTAACACCGGCAAGCCTTGGCGGCGCCAGGACCATCCGGCAGCTCAAAGAGCTGGCAAAAGGCAACGCACCCACGCGCGTTATCGGGCTCAAGCTCGGCCCGACCGAGACCGCAATCTACGGGAAGGCGTCATCCGAGGGCATCTCCCTCAGTCCCACAAACCAAAACCCCTACAATCGCAAGAAATGATGGACTTCGCCGGTATGCTCCAGTGAGCGCATTCAGCCTTGAAGCACTTGGGCCGAGCGCAATGGCAAAGTTGCGCCTGCACAAGGCGGCTTCACGGCTCGTCGGCGCTACGACGGCGCTGCTCACTGGGATTGCCGTGGCAAACGCGGCCGATTGCTCACGCAAGGATGCGCTTGGCACTTCGCGTGTGCTCGCTGTCGATGCAAAAACCTATCCCCGCGTCGGCTTGAAGAGCTTTCCGCAGACCTTGCCGTTAGCCGATCATGAGGTCGTGCTCACGTTCGATGACGGGCCGAGGCCCCCAAACACGCAGAAGGTGCTGGCCGCGCTCGCGCAAGAGTGCGTACGAGCCACCTTCTTTCTCGTCGGCAAGTCCTCCGCCGAACTTCCCGAACTTGTCCGGCGGATCGCCGCTGAGGGTCACACCGTCGCGCACCATAGTTGGTCGCATCCGATGATGTCTCAGATCAGCTTCGAGCAGGCGAAGGAAGACATCGAGCGAGGAATCGCGGCCGATGAGATGGCGCTCAACGGCGTGTCGACCCAAGTGCCCTCGACGCCGTTTTTTCGCTTTCCCTATTTCGACTCGACGCCTGCGACGCTCGATCTTCTGCAGTCACGTGGCATCCTCGTCTTTAGCGCCGATCTTTGGGCGGCCGACTGGGAAAACATGACCCCGGAGCAGGAATTGAAGAAGCTGATCGAGCAACTCGAGATCACCAAAAAGGGGATCATTCTGTTGCACGATCCGCAGGCGTGGACGGCAGCTATGATGCCCGCGTTTCTGCGCTACCTGCACGACAATGGCTATCGGATCGTACACTTAGTGCCGGCTGCTGCCTCGGCCCAGACGCGCGCCGACGGAGCTCATTGATGGTACGCGAGCGGCTCTGAGTTCCGCTCCGGAACCGCGGACTACGTAGAGTGCGGCTGCGTCCGCCTGCAAAGAGGCGATCTCTTCGCACTAGCCGCCCTCGAAATCACCCATCGCACCCCGATAATCGCCAGTCGCACCTGCCAGGCGCCGTCCTCAATTAGGACACGCGCAATTCAAATTGGAACACAGCCATTTGCCTAGCTGAGCATGTTTCGACGCTCTGATGCAACGGCCAGAAGGAGGGGGCCGAGCTTTCCTCCGGACTATTTCGGACAGTTGAGCCCCTCAGGAAACAACAACGCCGCTCGCTTGAAATGAGTGCGAGCGGCG
The DNA here is from genome assembly GCF_027594865.1 of Bradyrhizobium xenonodulans. Taxonomy (NCBI): domain Bacteria; kingdom Pseudomonadati; phylum Pseudomonadota; class Alphaproteobacteria; order Hyphomicrobiales; family Nitrobacteraceae; genus Bradyrhizobium; species Bradyrhizobium xenonodulans. The sequence continues at coordinate 7,308,354 of NZ_CP089391.1, read as the reverse complement.
TCGCTCCAGCCCCGGGAGGATGATGCAAAATCCCGGTCGCCACTAAACTAGCATAACCTGTGCCAAAATACATGTTCCGAGACGGGACACACGCGGCGGCAGATGAGAACGTAACATAATAATCCGCGACCATAGTCGGCGCTCTGCGCCGAGGTTTCCTCGCGTGTCAGGGAACGTTTGGAGCGGCATGGGGCCAGATGCGGAAGTGCTATCGTGCCCTCAGTGCACTGGCGAGGCGGTCAACACCGTGTCGGATCTCTCGTGCTTCAAGTGCGGCGTAGCCGAAAACAAACCCAGCTCGCCGTTTCGCGCTTCCCGGCCCATTTTCGTATAGTCCGGAAACAGGATAAATGCCGACGCCTCTGTGCCGGGCGTTTCGTGCGGTTGCGTCCTCCTGCGCCGCATCGAGTTTCTTGAACCAGGCCACCACATGGAGCCCGGCCTCGGAACCCTGCACTTCGATAGCGTCTCCAAAATGTTCAACGAATGCCTCAAGCAAGGCTGAGCGGCGCTGCGCGTTCTTTCGCCGCAGCTTTCTCACGTGCCGCTCGTAGGCGCCCGAGTGTAGGAAGTTGGCCAGCGCCGCTTGCTCAAGCGCCGGCGAGTGCCGATCGGTAAGGCGCTTGGCCGTGCGGAAAGCGTGGATGAGCTCTGGCGGAACCACGACATACCCTAGACGCAGCAAGGGCGAGAGCGTCTTTGAGAGCGTTCCGAGATAGATGACGTGAGCCGCCTCATCGAGGACATGCAAGGGCTGAATGGGACCAATATCGTATCGGTACTCGCCGTCATAGTCGTCCTCGATGACATAGGCTCCCACCTTGTCGGCCCACTGCAGCAATTGAGCACGACGCTGTGCTGAGAGAACGTGACCTAACGGAAATTGATGTGAAGGCGTCACGTAGCAAAGCCGAGCCTTTTTGACATCCTTAAGGGCTTGTGTCTGCAAGCCTTCTTCATCGACCGGGACGAATTGAGGCGTAGCCCCCGCACTCTCAAAAACATGCCGGGCGGCCCAATAGCACGGCGTCTCAATCACGAAGCGATCGCCGGGATCGAGCAATATCCGCGAGCACAGATCGAGACCCTGCTGTGATCCGTTGACGACAATGATCTGGTCGACGCCGCAGCGCAGGCTGCGCGCACGCCACGGATAAGCTTGCAGCGCTGTTCGCAGCTCCATTGATCCCTGCGGGTCCTGATAGCGCAGACTGCGCGGACCAGGCGTCGTCAGGACTTTCGTCAGAGCGCGGCGCCAGGCCAGACTCGGGAAATCGGCAGTCGCAACATCGCCATAGCGAAAGTCGATCCGCAGGGGCTCGGTCGCGATCGGCGGGCCGGACAATTCGAAGAGCCGTCGCCCGAACGCCGATAGACGAGCGGTTCTTGGCGCCCGCTTGCCGCCTGCCTGCGACAGGCTCCCCGATCGAAGCGCAGGCGCAACGCAGGCCCGGCGACCCTGCCGCGTCTCGATGAAGCCTTCCGCGAGAAGCTGCTCGTAGGCGGCCGTAATCGTGGTTCGAGAGACTCCAAATTCGGCCGCGAGGGCGCGGGTCGAAGGAAGCTGGTCGCGCGGTCTGTAGACGCCATCCTCGATCTGCGCCTTCAATGCTTCATAAATTTGCCGCGCCCCATTTGGCTTATGGCACCGCTTTCCTGTCTCGGACTGGCCCACCAATATCGCTCCAAACTGGCCCTTCAAAGCGGCCTGTGTGCGGCCTAGATCATCGGGCCTCAAGATCCGATCGAGGTGTTCGGATGCGGAGGAGTTCTAGCAATGTATATGCCGCCAGCCTTTCGCGTCGAGGACATCGCCGAGATTCATCGGACCATGCGTGAGGCCCGCTCGGCAACCCTTGTCACTGCAACCGAAGAGGGGCTGATCGGAACGCTAGCTCCGATGCTTCTCGACGAGACGGAGGGTCCGAATGGCACGCTTTACGCGCACGTGGCAAGGTCTAATCCACAGTGGAAGCCGCAGCCTTCCTGTGAGGCGATGGCCATCTTTGGGGGGCCTGAAGCCTATGTCACTCCGTCCTGGTACGTGACGAAGCAGGAGACGCACAAGGTCGTGCCAACGTGGAACTACGTTGCGGTACATGCCTACGGTACGATCGAGTTTTTCGATGATGCGGATCGGTTACTCGACCTCGTGAGACGACTGACGGACCTGCACGAGCAATCGCAAAAGGACCCCTGGGCAGTCGCGGATGCTCCGGCTGATTTCATCCAAGCGCAGCTCAAGGCGATCATCGGCCTGCGCATGCCGATCACAAGGTGCGACGCCAAGCGGAAGATGAGTCAGAACCGCAACGCAGCGGATCGCGCCGGCGTCATCGATGGATTGTCGAGGAGCGATCGCCCTGAAGACCATATTGTGGCCGCGCTGATACCTAGAGGATGACGCTGGGCCCTGCCGGGACGAGGTGAATGATAGTCGATTTTCAACCGTTCTTGCTGTTCTTGGGAGCTGCGCTCCTGGTGGCGATCACATCAGGACCCGGGATATTCTACGTTGCGGCACGAACGTTCGCAGGTGGCCGTCCGCGTGGTCTGGCATCGAGCTTTGGTACCGGTGTTGGCGGTCTTGTGCATTTTAATGCCGGGGCGGTCGGCATTTCTGCGCTCGTGATGGCGAGTGCGGAAGCCTTCACTATGCTCAAGCTCGCCGGAGCCTTCTATCTGATCTGGCTTGGCTTCAAGACACGGAAGCCGAGATCGTCGACCCGGTCGGGCTGGAGACAGTCGGTGTCGGACGGGCATTTCGGCAAGGCATCATTGTTGAGGCGCTGAATCCGAAGACGGCTGCATTTTTTCTCGCCTTCATCCCGCAATTTATCGACCCAACCGCCGATGTCGCCCGGCAGTTCGTCGTCCTTGGGACAATTTCAGTTGCGCTCAACACTGCTGCCGATGTGGTCGTGACCCATTGGGCCGCCAAAGCAAAAGCGGGACTCGCCAAGCGACCATCGGCCCTCGCCAAAATGCGACAGCTATCTGGTGCAGCTATGTGCACGCTGGGAGCTTCACTCCTTGTTGCGCGGCGGGCTGGTTGATCACCGCTGGGCATCCATTCTGCCAGCTACCGCCTGTGTCTGACGTTGCTGCGCAATCTTTCAGCTTACTGCTCAGGAAAGATGGCGCCATCTATGAAGACCACAGCGTGCATACCGTCGTTCGCCTCGGGTCGCGCTAGTCTGACGAGACTGGATGTGCTGCATGTGGGTGATCGGTTCGCTCCGTCGCTGTAACGGCCGGCCGCCAACCTTCACATCCCGAACAGCTCGGACATGAGTCATGAATCAGCCGAACGGCAAGCCGTTTTAGAGTTTTTGGATTTGTTTCGCCGCCCGCGGCTAGATTCAGAATCTTTTCGGCGAGGCATGCTTTTAAGGAAGACGTCCGCGCCGGTTCCGGCACCATTTGGACAGCATCGTCCAGGACGCGTCTCAACACGGCACGCAGGTGAGCATCTGAATTTGCAGCTGTCATTGGGCTAATCCAACGGATAAAATCTGTGCGGGTTGGCTTCGGCTCTCAGCCAGTGTTCCGAAGATTCGTCGAAGCCCACCGTTCGATAGTCCCGTGTCGTCTAGTGATTGGTGCCGTCGGCTTGGTTGCCGTCACACCCGACACATACAAGAAACATGTTTAGCGGAGGTGACACTGAAGCTTGGAATGCAAATTCTTTGTTGGGTTTGCTTTGTCCAGAACGAAGTCGCGAGGGAGTTGTGTAACGACCGACCGAATCCCAGCAGATCGTGCGGCCTGCAGCTCCGTTCAAGAGCACGTGGTAGAGGTGATCAATGAATCTCCCTGCGGCGACATTTTTCTGCGTAAATTATCCGAACCGGCCGAGTAACGTCGAATGCAAGCAGCTCGTTTGGGTAAGGGCGACATCATGCGGGCGCTTATTCGGCAGCAGAGTCGTTTCCCAAGAACTGCTCAGAACCTTGTCGACTGGAGCAGCAAAGGCCAGGGCGTACCTATCCCACGTGGCGCGATGCGGCGCGCCGGGCCGGCAGGCCGCCCGTTTTTCGACAACGCCGTCTGAACCAGATACGAGCCTGTGTGGGTAAAGGTAATGCCGGAGACGAACTCGACCACACCACAAAGGGGTCCTTCACAAGAGTGACCGTAGTCAGCTGCTCGTCGATGCCCCGACTGACGCAGGAACGGATGACATTACCCACAGAAGCCAAACCAAGCGCGCGCCGCGTTCGACCGAGCCTTTCACGATTGAGAACGTCGGGCCAGTCTAGACCGATCCGAGCTCGCTGCGACTTAGGGCCCGCAAAACTGGACGTCGCCGGATGGTGCAGGAGTTCGGCATCATGTGACGGCGTGGCATTTGGTCCGATCCGCCAGATCAGGTTGGAGGTGAGAAATGCCAGTCCCTCGGCAAACAGCTCCGACAGCCCAGCCGGCTAGTTCTCCGTCCGGTTGGCCGGCACGATGATCCCTCGTGTGGCCAGGCAGTTTAGCACCGTATCGGCCAAGCGCTCCGGCTGCTGGTTCAGTGTTGTCAAATGGATCTCCGGCGCGCTCGGCGCCTCGTACGGCGCATCGATGCCGGTAAAATTCCTGATCGTGCCTGATTTCGCCTTGGCGTAGAGCCCCTTCGGATCGCGCCGCACGCATTCGCCGATCGGCGTGTCCACAAAGACCTCGATGAATTCGCCGTCGTCCACGAGATCGCGAACCATGTCTCGCTCGGCCTTGTAGGGTGAGATGAACGAGCAGATCACGAGCAAGCCGCTATCGGCCATCAGTTTGGCCACCTCGCCGACGCGGCGGATGTTTTCAACCCGATCGGATTCGGTGAAGCCGAGATCTCGATTGAGACCGTGCCTGAGATTGTCGCCGTCCAAGAGCATGGTGTGATACGACATCGCAAATAGCTTCTGGTCGACGAGGTTGGCGATGGTCGATTTGCCCGCGCCGGAAAACCCGGTAAACCAGATGATGCAGGGTCTTTGGTGCTTGAGAGCGGCGCGCTCCTTCTTGCCGAGTGAGAGCGGCTGCCAGGCTATGTTGGCGGCACGCCGCAAGGGGAAGGCAATCATGCCAGCGCCGACGGTCCGGTTGGTGTCGCGGTCGATCACGATGAAGGAACCGGTGCGCCGATTCGCTTCATAGGCATCGAAGGCTGCCGGCTGTACGGTTGCAATATTGCAGAAGCCGATTTCATTGAGGCTCAAAGTGCGGGCTGCCACGTGCGCGCCGGTGTTGACGTCGATCCGGTATTTCATCGCCGTGATGCTGCCGGACGCAATCGATTGCGTGCCGATCCGGAGGGCATAGGACCGGCCCGGGACCATGGGCTCCTGGTCCATCCAGATCAGGTGGGCGGCAAACTGATCAGCGACCTCCGGTCGTTCCGTCGGCTTAGCGATGATATCTCCGCGGCCGATGTCGATCTCGTCGGTCAGCGTAATGGTCACCGCATCACCGGCTTCGGCGCGCACAAGGTCGCCATCGTACGTCACGATCTGCTTGACGCGCGAATTGCGTCCCGATGCCGGAATAACGATTTCGTCGCCGACCGCAATGCTGCCGGAGACCACCGTTCCAGCGTAGCCGCGGAAATCCAAATTCGGCCGGTTCACCCATTGTACCGGGAAACGGAAGGGCAAGCCGGCCGTCTCGGACTGGATGTCGATATTCTCGAGATAGTCCAATAGGCAAGGGCCGTGAAACCAGTCGGTATTGCGGGACAGGCGGATGATGTTGTCGCCGTATCGTGCGGAGATCGGGATAGCCGCGATCGACGTGAAGCCGAGGTTCGAAGCGAAATCGACATAGTCGTCCACGATGCGATCAAACACTTCCTTGCGGTAATCGACCAGATCCATCTTGTTCAGGGCCACGACCACGTGCCGGATGCCCAGGAGCGAGCAAATGTAGGAGTGGCGCTTGGTCTGCACTAGGACGCTTTTGCGCGCATCGATCAGGATGACCGCGAGCTGGGCATTGGAGGCGCCGGTCGCCATGTTACGCGTATACTGTTCGTGACCGGGCGTATCGGCCACCATGAACGATCGGCGCGGCGTGGTGAAGAAGCGATAGGCGACATCGATGGTGATGCCCTGTTCGCGTTCGGCCTCGAGTCCATCGACCAGCAGGGCAAAGTCGATATCATCTCCGGTTGTGCCGTGCTTGACGCTGTCGCGCGCAAGCGCCTGCAGCTGATCCTCATAGATCGCCTTGCTGTCGTGCAGAAACCGGCCGATTAGCGTCGACTTTCCATCGTCCACCGAGCCGCAGGTGATGAAGCGAAGCTGATCCTTGCTGTCGGTGAAGGTGAGCTCTCGCAGCGCATCAGTATCCATTCAGAAGTAGCCTTCCCGCTTCTTTTTCTCCATCGATGCCACCTCATCGGTATCGATCAGCCGTCCCTGACGCTCGGAGAGCGTCGCAACCTGCATTTCCGCGACGATGTCCTTGATGGTGGCGGCGTCAGACTCGATGGCGCCGCTCAGCGGATAGCAACCAAGCGTGCGGAAACGCATCATCTTGAGCTCGGGCGTCTCGTCAGGAGCCAAGGGCAGGCGCTCATCATCCACCATGATCAGCGTGCCATTGCGATGGACCACCCACCGCTGTTTTGCGAAATAAAGCGGAACAACCGGAATGTTCTCCAGCATGATGTATTCCCATACGTCGAGTTCCGTCCAATTCGAAATGGCAAACACGCGCATTGTCTCGCCGTTCCGGCTGCGAGTGTTGAAGAGATTCCACAGCTCCGGCCTCTGGTTGCGCGGGTCCCAGACATGTCCCTGCGAACGGAAGGAGAAGATGCGCTCCTTCGCCCGGCTTTTTTCCTCATCGCGCCGGGCGCCCCCGAACGCCGCGTCAAAGCCGTAAAGGTCGAGCGCCTGCTTGAGCGCATCTGTCTTCATCACCTGCGTGTGCAGCGTCGATCCGGACTCTATTGGGTTAATGCCGCGCTCGATCCCGTCCTGGTTCACATGAACGATCAGGTTGATGCCGAGACGCTGGGCCGTCCCGTCGCGAAAGCTGATCATCTCGCGAAACTTCCAGGTCGTGTCGACATGCAACAGCGGAAACGGGACCTTCGCCGGATAGAACGCCTTCTGCGCCAGGTGCAGCATGACGCTCGAATCCTTGCCGATCGAATAGAGCATTACGGGCTTACTAAATTCGGCAACGACTTCGCGCATGATCTCGATGGACTCGGCCTCCAGCCGCCGCAGATGCCGCGGCAGCGTGCGCGTCTGTGGTTCAGTGATATTTTGTGCGTTCATTCTGAGCATCTGCGGTTCCCCGCGCGGCAAGTCGCCGTTTCGATAATCTAACTTGCCATAGCTCATGGGGCCGCTCTCAGGGTCCGTAACGTTGAACAGCAATCACGCCGATTATCCGCGAGCTTTCGAAACTCATCCGGATCAAGTGTCTTGCTTACGTGTAGCTTTCGTTTCCGTGCCACGCCGAACGATCGAGAACGGAAAAGTAGAATAGGTGGCACCAGGAACGAAGCATCTGACCTGAGTGCTCGAAGCCATTGGTTATGAGATGAGGAGATCAAGATCAACACCTGAAGCGGTTGTCTCTATTCAAATTCTGGATGTCCTCCATCGACACAATCGATTTTACCAGTCGTACGAAATGGCGGATAACAAACGCTCAGTCGGAGAAATAGACCATCAGGCCGGTTTGCCTCGTATCCATGTGAGCGCCGTCTCAGATAGCGGTCGTCGGTTCTTGACGCGCCTGTCATCGCGCCGCTTTTCGACGAACGTCATCCGGCGAACGGCATTCATTTGACGTTTTGCAGAAGGCTTCGTGAAGAAATATAGACGCCGCTGTCGACTTGCCTACGCGCAAGTGTTGGGCCGAATTGCTTGAAGCGCATTTTCCATAGAGCAGTCAGCCGCGACAGCACGTTGTGTTCGTCATGGATATCAGCCTGCTCGTGGCCAAGGTTAACGGCGAATGCCCTCGCCGTAAATGAACCGCCGGTGTCCTCCCTCTGCCGACGGAAGCTGGTGCGATGTCTTGTACATCGCTCCTCCCAGACTAAACTTCGCCCGGCCCCAAAAGGGTCGGGCCCTTTTTAGTGCGGCCGGATCCATCTAGCCCTCAGTGGGGCAGGGCTCGCAAGCGAGCTCAACGCCTTTCGGCGTGCCCTTGGGACGCATCTGGCCATTCAAGCCAAGACCAGACTATCTATGGCTTCGTATAGCGATCCGCCTTTATATCGATGCCGTGGATACATTCGATCATAACAATCGATTTTACCGATCGACTTAAACGCTGGATACTCATCGCGCCGGTGAATTTCGAGCTGAGACGCCGCAGGTCGTCTAGGTCGATTGTCGATTGATGAGGCAGTCGGGCAGCCCTACGCAATCGGCTGGTCGGCTAGTCTCTATCTTTTAATTCGCGTGCCAGAAGGGTGCATGAGGCAGTCATGAGTATGAGTGGGGACGGGTCTACCGAAGCGGCCAGTCGGGCGCCTGAAACGAGCGTATCGAGCGACGGTGCTTTGTGCGCTACCCCTTCGACTTCTCTCGTTTCACCTGCGCAGACGCGTCAAAGGTTTTTCGTCGTCCCGGTGAGGACAAGTCCAGTAGAGCCGCGCGCTGTAGAACGCATCGTGCATAGTCCTCGTTGCAACTCGCGTGTCCAGGACCTTAAGCGGAGCATCGAGCTCCAAATCGAAGAGCTGGCAGGGCTAATAAATGACGGCAAAAACGGGCAAGAGGCGACCCAACTGCTGAATGAGCTCACAATCGAGCTCATAACCGCAGCGCTCGGTCTATGGGTAAACCGCGACGAGCGAGCCGGCGGCGCGGTCATAAGTAGTGGAGCTGGGCGAGTCATACAGGACTACCGCAGCGTATGCGAACCAGAACAGCTATCGGTTTTGGCACGAATCTTTGATGATGCAGTTGCCGCACTACCGGAAGAAATGCGAACCGCTGCTAACCGAAGGCAGATCGCCGCGCTCATTCTGGGACGTGCAGCCATAGCTGAGTTCGAGCTGGGCTTACTCATCAGGTTTGTAGTCGCCGTTGCTTCTGTCGTTTGATCAAATCTTGCTGCGTCCCATGTGGGTTGGATCGAGGTCGGTCTCGTTGTTTAGAAGGTGATATATGTAAAAATGCACGCAGCGTTGCCGACAGGACAGTCACGTAAGAGAAGTCTTAATTGAGGTTCGATACGACCACTTGCGCCGGATTCAATTGGGGAATTAGAAATATGTGGCACAGTCGGATATCAAGTCTCGCTCTGGCATTGTCTGTCCCGGCAGCGACGGTTGCGGCTAATGCAGACTTGCTATCACCGCACTTCTGGGGCGCGCTCGTTCTTGGCGGATTTATGTTGGTCCTTTCCGTCGTGACGTCGAGGAGAGGAGAGGCGCCCGCAGTGACCTTGGACGAAGCGATGGCGATCAAGGCTTTCGAAACGATCAAGGATGGTATCACGGTCTATGATGCGGACAAGTGTGTGCTCGCCAACGACGCTGCAGCCAACATGCTCGGGTGTTCCAGTGGAGAAGAGTTGAAAGGGTTGAGTATCGCCTCGCTTTCGCTGGATCCTCAACCGAACGGCAAGACTGTTGCGCAGATGTTCGAGCAGACCAATGAGGTTGTGACGCGGTCGGGACACGTGGCGATCGAATGGTGGCTTCAGCGCAAAGATCAATCCTCCATTCCGGTCAGGATAAGTCTTGTTGTTTCGGAATTCACCGGCCGTCCGGTAGTCGTGTGTGTATGGCAGGATATAACCGACCTGGTTCGGATGCGGGAAGAGAGGCTGAGTCTTGCGAAGAGATTTGATAGCGATGTGTCGCGGGTCGTCAACGTTGTGGCGAGCTCAATGCAGGACATGCACGCGGTCGCATCGGAAATTACAGCTTCAACGGGCGATGTCTGTCTTCGCACTGAAGCCATGACAGAGATGGTGAAAAAGACCGAAGGAAACTCGACCGCCGTTGCTTCGGCCGCTCAGGAGTTCTCGGCTTCGATTGCGGAAATCAGCCGACAAGTTTCGACGGCCGCGAACATTTCGCAAACCGCGCGCGACAAGACCGGACACGCTGAAGCAACGTTAGGTGAGCTCGTTGCTTCGGTGGCGAAGATCAGCAGCGTCGTCCAAATGATCGAGGGCATAGCCTCGCAAACCAATTTGCTGGCGCTCAACGCAACCATCGAGGCAGCGCGAGCCGGCGAAGCGGGGCGAGGCTTTGCAGTGGTGGCTGGGGAAGTGAAGAACCTTGCCGCGCAGGCTGCAAAAGCGACGAGCGAGGTTGATGCTCAAATTCTTGCCATTCAACAAAGGACGGAACTGGCGACTGCGTCGATGAGTGACATCGCCGGCATCATCGACAAGTTGCAGGAGATATCCAACAGCATATCGGCGGCGATCGAGGAGCAGTCGATCGTAACGAACGACATCTCGCGAAGCATTACCAACATCAGTGCAGATATGCGCGAAGCGTCCCGAGATATTGACCAACTCAACGATGCCTCGCGTGCCTCTGGCTCATCGGCGGGGCAGGCCGTTGGGAAGATGGAGAATTTGAGCAGCAATATCGTTTCATTGCAGGGGCAGGTCAGCGACTTCTTGATCAAGATCTCGGCGTAACGTGGAGCGCTCAGTTCAGGTGCAGGTCAAGCAACCAAGTCGCCGCGACGTCTGCTGAGTGGAACGTTGGTCGGCCAGGCGGAACTCTATAATCGGATCGATAACCGTTGTCGGTTCATCCGGGCACGGTTCGTAGGCCAGTTCGGATGCTGATTCGATAGAGTTGCGATCGAGCGGTGCTGTTGTAAACCTCTGTTTCGACCGTAAGCTGGCACTCAGCGAGTGGTACAGAGTTTGATTGTCTAGCTCTGAGGGGCGACCGGTTGGCGACCTTGCTTTGCAGGTTGCGATGAACGGATGGCGCGCCATCATGCGGCCGTCCGCATCCACGCCAGTACGTCGGCTTCGCGGTAGTGCCAATCATTCATGCTGATCTCACTCGCGATCCGAGGTCCCTAGTCATCCGCTTCCAACGCCCTCGCGAGTTCAGTGCGTTCGTCATCCACCGAGACGGTTCCGCGAAGGCGGATGTAGAAAAAGCATCGCCTCGACATGAATCGCCTCCCGCATGGCCGCCGCCGTTCGGACAAATAAGGTGACCTGCTACTGCTGAAACGGAGTCAGGTTTAAGTTTGGGCCCAGTTCGCCAGAGGAGACAGACGACGAGGGGAGAGTTCCGGAAGAGCAGTCCATCTAGGTCTTGATGGAACACGCTGCCGGTCGGCTACGCCAGTCGAGCGTCCCGCTTGATCCGGGCTGCGGCAGTAAGTGAACCTTGCAGAAGGGCCGTAAAGGGGAAGAAGGATTGAGCAGGGGGAACACCAGGAGCGCCAAAGGTGATTGACCATCGATCTTCGTGGGAATCATGGTCACAAACGATGGAAGTCTTGCTTTCAAGTTCTACCCATGGCGCGGTGGATGCGCGCTATTTAATTCAAGAGAGTAGCCGATGCTGCGCGCGGACCTGATCCGTAGCGTCGCGGCGGATCGCCTCAAATGTCCGCGCAAGCGATAGATTGCCGCCTCAAGCGCATTGGTCGAGACCTCACGGTCGAATGAATAGATGCTATCCTCCAGTGAGGCGCGCGGCACCGTGCGCCCAGCATGGCTGAGCAGATACTCAAGAACGCACAGTTCACGATGCGCGATGCGGAGCGGCCGTCCGTCCACCCAGGCTTGCCGGGCAATCGGGTCGAATTCGACATTCCCAAATATGATGAGCGGGGCCGTCATTTGCTTCGATCGCCGCAGAATGGCTCGCATCCGGGCGATGAGCTCAACAGTAGACAGCGGCTTTGGCAGGAAATCGTCCGCCCCACCGTTGAAGCTTGCAATTCGGAGATCGAGATCGTTGAGCCCGCTTATCACCATCGCGGGCATCGATTTTCCGTTCCGCCTCAATTGCTTCAGCCAGTCCAAGCCGTCTCCATCCGGTAGAGCCAGTTCGAGAAGAAGAATGTCATAGCATGCGCAATCAAGAGCTGCCGCCGCTTCGTCCAGAGTGCGTGTCACATCGACGGCGAACCCACACTCCACGAGTGCTCCTTGGACAGCGCGCGCAAAGGCGGTTTGATGATCAACAAGTAGCGTTCGCATTTCATCGTCTTTCGCCAATCTACGACGGGATGATTGAGCGGCTCATCGTCGACCGTGAGGCCACGCGGTTCTTGTAAAGCTCTCCCTTTGGAGTAAACGCCGGAAGCCGGAACTGACGCAGAACAACAGTCGTCAACGACCAATCTATCCGATCCGTCCATCGGCCTATTGGTACCTTCGGCCGTCCGCTGCGGACGCTCGTGGTGATCTTGGCGTCAGCAGGTAGGGTCCGAATCATTGAAGGGATCGAGGGCCGTGACGATACCCTCGCGCATTTGCCCGCCAACGCTCCCAACGCGACAATATACGTCTTTCGAAAACACATGCCGAACCCTGGCGATCCCCAAAACCGAGTCACGTGCGCTCCCGACGCTGCAGCCTATCGAGAGACCGTGAACATTGGCCGGTGCATCCCGGCATTGGCACCAGTCACGCATGTGGTGCGAGCCAGCGTGGTCTGCATTCACCTCGCCTAACGAATACCGGCGTAGCCTCGGATGTGGAACCTGAATTCTGATGGTTCTCCCATCCGGCAGGGGCGAGGCGAAGACGGCCATCCCTGCTCTCCGAGTGACCGACTTGCTCCCGGCGAAGGCGGGCGGCGATGGTTCTCCCGCCTGGCGCATCGGCCATTTCAACAACGTGCCGCCGCAAGACGCGTGATGAGTTTGCAGCGCAACCTTAAGAGCTTCAGACATTCGCAATTCTTGCTCGCTGTCAGGATGGTTTGGCGCGGCCGAGAGAGTCTCGCAGCCCGTGTCGGAAAACCTACAATCTGACGCTACGTACGATTCAAGTCCATCCGCGGGCCCGGGTCAGAAATTTCCTGACATTCGAAGGCCCGCTTAAGCAGCGAGAGCAGGATATTGACCGGCGCAAGGCGTCGAGCGTCGGCAGAATTGGCTTGGAGCGCCCAGATATCGCCTCTCCGTCGGTTATCAGGATAACGGGCTTCGAGGTTGCGCTTCAGCAGGAGCAAATCAAAAAGACAGTCAAGATGCCTCGTTAGGGGCGGGCCTTCCGAAAGCGTCGGAGCGTGCTGCCATTCGAGATCAAGCCCGTGCCTCGAGTGTCGGGGTTGGGACACACTGCTCGGCCGCATACACCCCGCTAGACCCAAAGATACGCCAACCATGGCGCGTTGGCATTGGCACGAGCCTTGAAGGGGAGAAGGCGTCCGGCATCGCATTTTCAGGAAATCACCATTATGGCGTACAAGATAGTCGCGTCCCAGTGCACCGCCTGTGGCGCATGTGAGTTTGATTGCCCCAACGGGGCAGTCAACCTCAAGCGCGACGTATATGTGATCGATCCGAAGACGTGCACCGAATGCGAGGGGCATTTCGGCACGCCGCAATGCGCTGCTGTCTGCCCGGTTCCCAACACGTGTGTCCCGGCTTAGCGGAGCGGCGATGCGCATGGTCGGCACCAGCAGCACGGTCGAGACACAGTTGAGCCCTGCGGCCTTCCTTGTTGGTGACCTGGTTAGAGTGACGGTCCGTTCCGCGTTAGGCCAGATTGAGTCGCTGGCCTATACGGTCGAGGGGGGACGCCATAACCGTTGCCGGACGTGGCCGGAATGGTCTCTGCGCGTGCGGAGGCGCCAATGGTAGCCGTACAAGAGACGATCGCGTGCGTGAAGCGCATCGACGTCGACCAGTATCGTTATGGGTTTGAGACCTTGATCGACTCCGAAAGGCTCCAAAGAGGTTGTCGGAAGATACCGTCAAATTCATCTCGCAGAAGACAGAACGAACCGGCCTGGATGCTCCTGTGGCGGCTCGAAGCCTGTCGCCGCCGGCTGACCATGATCGCGCCGACCTGGGCGCGCTCCAGCGCGGCCTCACCCAGGAGGAGGCAGTCGGCCCCGTCGTCAACGGCTTGGTCAAGGACGGCTCCAGCAGCTGCCGATGGAATTCGCAGTGGCGGCGCAGAAGCTGATCTCGATCCTGCTGGAAGGGGCGGTCGGCTAGCTCTGGCCCCATCCTGAGGAGGCCGCGCAAGCCGCCGTCTCGAAGGATGGATACCGGATTGATTGTTGGCCTCATCCTTCGAGACGCGCCTTCGGTACCCCTCAGGAGGAGACGGAACAACACAATGGCATTGCTTGAAGTGAAAGGCCTGAAGGTTCGTGTCAAGGAGCGTGAGATCCTCCACGGGCTGACCCTGACCGTGAACGAGGGCGAGATTCACGCGATCATGGGGCCGAACGGCTCCGGCAAATCGACGCTCTCCCATGTGATCGCCGGCAAGCCCGGTTATGAGGTCACCGACGGCCAGATCGTGTTCAAGGGCGAGGACCTCCGGAAGAGCGCGTCGCGAAGGGGGTGTTCCTGGCTTTCCAGTATCCGGTCGAAATCCCCGGCGTTGCCATCATGACCTTCCTGCGCACCGCGCTGAACGCGCAGCGTAAAGCGCGCGGCGAGAGCGAATTTACGACTCCGGACTTTCTCAAGAAGGTTCGCGAGGTCTCCAAGTCGCTGAACATCCCGCAGGACATGCTCAAGCGCGGCGTCAATGTCGGCTTCTCCGGCGGCGAGAAGAAGCGCAACGAGGTGCTGCAGATGGCGCTGTTCGAGCCGAGCCTGTGCATCCTCGACGAGATGGATTCCGGCCTCGATATCGACGCGCTGCGCATTGCGGCCGACTGCGTCAACGCGCTGCGTTCGCCGGGGCGCGCCATGGTCGTCATCACCCATTATCAGCGGCTCCTCAATTACATCGTGCCTGACGTCGTGCACGTGATGTCGAAGGGCCGTGTCGTGAAGAGCGGCGGCAAGGAACTGGCGCTGGAGCTGGAAGCGTCCGGCTATGCGAATTTCCGAAGACGCGGCTTGGCCGTGTTGCGGATATTCCGATGACCCTGGCTCTGGCGAATACCAATCCCGAATGCCCGGCGAGAGACGTTTTTAACGCCGCGCGCGGACGGTTACCTGGCGGGAGCTGTTGCCGATGCTCGCGCCCGCGCTTTCGACGCATTCGAGCGCGCTGGCCTGCCGCACCAGCGCCTTGAGGAGTGGACATACACTGACCTTCGCGTGCTGATGCGCGCGGTCCTGCCGCTAGCGCCGTTACCGGACGTTGCCGCGCTGGTGCGCGCAAAAGCGGCAGTTGCACAGACGGCACTCGAAGGCGCGGCTAAGCTGGTGCTGGTCGACGGAGTGTTCGCGCCTGACCTGTCGGACCTGGCGGCGTTCGGCGAGGGCGTCGATGTCAAGACGGTGCCTGAGTTTCTGGAGTATCCGCCGGGGCCGATCTGCTGATAACCTTCACGACGGATCCGATGATCTCACTGAATGCCGCGATGGTGACTGACGGTGTCGTGGTCACGCTTGGCGATGGTGTCGCGCTGAGCCGTCCGATCCAGATCATTCACGTCGCGACTCAGGCTTTATCGTCTGCGTTCACACGCTCGCATCTGAAACTTGGCAAGAGCGCACAGGCGCCCCTGGTCGAAAGCTTTGTTGCTGCCGATGGCGCGAGCGCCTATCAGGTTCACGACGCGGTGATCGCCCAGAGTGGGGAAGGAGCGAATCTTTCGCATTTGCGCGTGGTGGCTGATGCAGCTGGCGCCACGAACATCTCGTCAAGCATGATCACAGTCCATGAGAAAGCGACGGTCAATTCCTTCAACATGACCTATGGCGGAACTGTCACTCGCTACCAAGGCTTCATTACATTGGCGGGTGCGCGGTCCGATCTCTCCCTCAACTGCGTCAACCTGCTCAAGGATACCCAGCACGGGGACACCACGCTGGTGATTGATCATGCCGCACCTCGTTGCACGAGCGAAGAGAATTTCCGCTGCGTGGTGGACGATCGCGGCCATTCCGTGTTCCAGGGACGCATCATCCTCAACGCGCAGAAATCGCAGGGCACGATGATGACGCGGGCGCTGCTCCTGTCTGACGAAGCCAAGGCCGATAACAAGCCGGACCTGCAAATCTTCGCGGATGATGTCACCTGCGGCCATGCCGCGACATCAGGCGCGCTCGACGACAGCCTCTTGTTCTATCTGCGTGCGCGCGGCCTGCCCGAGAAGGAGGCGCAGGCGCTTTTGATCCAGGCGTTTCTCGGCGAGGCGATCGAGGAGATCGCAGACTGTGCTCTGCGGGAGTTCGTGAGCGCGCGGGTCGCGCGCTGGCTGGAGACGCGGCGATGAGCACGCATCCGGCCGTTCGCGGTTCCACTTATGACGTGATGCGCGTTCGTGAGGAGTTTCCGGCGCTTGCCATTCGGGTGTACGGCAAGCCGCTCGTCTATCTCGACAATGCTGCCTCGGCCCAGAAACCCAGGGCGGTGCTCGACCGCCTCATGTGGGCCTATACAAGTGAATATGCCAATGTGCATCGCGGCCTGCATTACCTCGCCAATGTCGCGACCGAAGCCTATGAGGGGGCGCGGACCAAGGTGGCGCAGTTCGTCAACGCCCGCCGTTCGGAAGAGATTATCTTCACCCGCAATGCCACCGAGGCGATCAACCTCGTGGCCTCTTCCTATGGGCAGCTGAATATCGGCACTGGCGACGAGATATCGTGCTCTCGATCATGGAGCACCACTCCAACATCGTGCCTTGGCATTTTCTGCGGGAACGTCACGGCGCCGTGATCAAATGGACCCCGGTTGACGACGATGGCGATTTTCTGATCGAGGACTTCGAAAAGCTCCTCACCCCCCGCACCAAGCTGGTCGCGATCACGCACATGTCGAACGCGCTTGGGACCATCGTGCCGGTCAAGGATGTGGTCAAGCTGGCGCACGCCCGCGGCATCAAAGTGCTGGTCGACGGTGCGCAGGGCGCCGTGCACCTGCCGGCGGACGTGCAGGACATCGGTTGCGATTTCTACGTCCTTACCGGTCACAAGCTCTACGGGCCGACCGGGATCGGTGTGCTCTACGGCAGGCATGAGCTGCTTGCTGCGATGCGGCCCTTCAATGGCGGGGGCGAGATGATACGTGATGTGGCGCAGGACCGGGTCACGTATGGTGATCCTCCGCACAAGTTCGAGGCCGGCACGCCGCCGATGGTCCAGGCGATCGGACTGGGGGCCGCCATCGACTATGTCAACTCGATCGGTAAGGCGCGCATCGCCGCCCATGAGCAGGATCTTGCCGAGTACGCGCACGAGCGCTTGGGTGAAATCAAGTCGCTGCGGCTGATCGGCATGGCGAAGGACAAAGGGCCGCTGATCTCCTTCGAGCTGAAGGGCGTCCATCCCCACGATGTCGCGACGATCATCGATCGGCAGGGGATTGCAGTGCGCGCCGGCACGCATTGCGCGATGCCGTTGATCAAGCGGTTCGGTGTGCCAGCAACGTGCCGTGCGTCATTGGCGCTCTACAACACGCATGCAGACGTTGATGCACTCGCGCAGGCCGTTATTGCGGCCGATGAATTGCTCGCATGAACAGGCGACGCCGCCCCAAGCGATAAGGGATGGCTCCGTCGCATCGCCGCTCCGATACGTGAAATCCTCATAGCGTGTGGCCTCTGCCGGCGCGGGTGAGGCGGTTCTTTGGCGCGACAAGAAACGAGGGCAAGCGTGCTGGTGGACAATGGCGCGGCATTGGCCGATGCGAGCGAAATCGAAATCCGGCGGTAGAGGTTCAGCTTCACAATCATCCCTGCCAAGTCACGTTTCAATCCGCAGGCCGTGCTCGCGGTCATGCGCGCTGGCTATCGACATGGTGGGTCTTGGCCCGGCAAGGGAGATTTTGGGCCCCCTTAGTTGATGCCATAACGATTTGATTTCACCGCATAAAACTGTTTTCAAGAGGGTGGAATGGATGATTGAGATCCGGGAAGGGCAAGAAGGTCATCGCGGCGCTGCAGAGGGCGGTCGTGAACCACGAGGCAGAGAACTATTCCTCTTCACCGATCCGGATTGCCACACCTTGAAGGACTATACGATGCGCGGGATCAAGACCGGCTTTCGCCCTTGCTGCTGTCGGGGTGAAGAGGTGGCCGCTATTTTGCCACCACAACCGACCGAACCGGAATCCCGGACTGCGCTTTCGTGCCCTTCGACGTGAAGTGTACTTCGGCTTCGGTGAAATCATCCTGATCTCGGACAGAGGCGAAAAGGTCAACTGACGACAGCAAACTCGTTGATTGGAATTGGGGTGTTTTCCCGACGCGCTTCAGGAGGATCGGGTCTGCGGCCAGCGCGCGAGGCACAGCTTCATCAAGCTGAACACGCTGTGCCTGCCACTGCCCTGGCAAGCAGCGGAAAGGGAAAGCGCCCGCCGGTGGGGGCGGGCGCAGGGTTCAGCACGGGTTTTGGAGTCAGTGAAATGTGAAGTTTCCTGCGGTCAGGCCCAAGCTGGCCAAGCCGTCCACGCTGTGCACATTGCTCAGGTGGGCGAGCTCGTCAACGTGGTTCGCGGAGGTGACGTAGGCCAGATTCGCAGTCATGCTCTTGTATCCAAAGTAGACGATCATGTCGCCGGGGGCCGCGGAAATGGCACTGGCTGCGTCAGAGCCGTTGGAGAAACCCCGATCGGTGATCACCACGACATGTTCCCCATGAGCACCTGAGGCTGGGCCACTGTAGAAGGTGTCCACCTGATTGCCAGACCGCATGCTGACGTGATTGATGAAGTTCGCGTTAAGACCGTCGCTGCCAAAGCCGACCGCGTCGAATGCGAAGGTGTCCTGTGCCGGGTCGAAATCCACGATAGTGGTGTGGTCGGGGTCCGACCCGTACCGTGGGTCGGATCCGGGGATCGGGTTGTGGAACTGGAACGCAAAGGTGTCGTTGCCGGTGCCTCCCGTCAGGGAATCCCTGCCGTCACCGGCGAAGAGGACGTCGTCGCCGGGACCGCCGTAGAGTTTATCATTGCCCTCATTGACGATTCGCGGTTTGTCGGGGCCGTTGTCGCCATAGAGGAAGTCGTTACCCTCCTCGCCGAAGACGTTGTCATTGCCCGCGCCACCGAAGACTCGGTCATTGCCCTCGCCGGCCGAGATGACGTCGTTTCCGGCACGACCGTCGATCCAGTCATCGCCCTTGGGGTCGGTGATTATATCGTCACCGTCGCCGCCAAAGAGACTATTGCTGCCCGGACCGCCAAGAATTGGTTTGTCCATCGCGAATACTCCTTGTTAGACAGCCCCGCCACGCCACCTGGCCCGTTCATATTGCTCATCGGCCAATTGGAATAATTCATTGTTTTGATAGAACGCATCGGCATGGCGGATACATCCACGTGCGCTTCTCTGGCGCACCTCAGCGCATCGGCTGGTGCGACCCGGTTTGAGCGGTTGGCCGCCGGGCTATGACGCAGTCGCCAGCGGGCGCGCCAAGCCCACCCCAAGGCTACCGTTTTGCAGCCGAATATCAGCGGTGCAATGCCACGCCCGCTGCTCGTTGTTTTCTATCGAACAGGCGCAAGCGAGTCTGTCCATGGAGAAGTCCCGATGTCGGCTTTGCAACACAGTCCGGCCGGGCTCGCCGACAACGCTATGTTCTTCCAACTCCGCTCGTTTTTGCATTTGCACGTGGCTGGCACGGTCGTTGCTAAACTCTTCGCTGAGCGCCGTCTCGCTAACTCTCAAAGGATATCAGCATGAGCTTCGCTACGACCGAAAGCATTGAGGAGATCAAGGCCCGCAATAAGGAACTCATCCAGGAAGTGTTGACGGTCTATCCCGACAAGACCGCGAAACGGCGCGCCAAGCACCTGAACGTTCATGAGGCCGGGAAGGCGGATTGCGGAGTTAAGTCCAATCTCAAATCCATTCCCGGCGTGATGACGATCCGCGGCTGCGCCTATGCGGGCTCCAAGGGCGTGGTCTGGGGACCGATCAAGGACATGATCCATATCAGCCATGGTCCGGTCGGGTGTGGCCAGTACTCCTGGGGGTCGCGGCGCAACTACTACGCCGGTACGACCGGTATCGATACGTTCGTGACCTTGCAGTTCACGTCCGACTTCCAGGAAAAGGATATCGTGTTTGGCGGCGACAAGAAACTCGTCAAACTCATTGATGAGCTGCAGGAGCTGTTTCCACTCAACAACGGCATCACCATCCAGTCGGAATGCCCGATCGGCCTGATCGGCGACGACATCGAGGCGGTATCGAAAGCCAAGTCGAAGGAATATGACGGCAAGACGATCGTGCCGGTTCGCTGCGAGGGCTTCCGCGGCGTCTCGCAGTCGCTCGGGCACCATATTGCTAACGATGCCGTGCGCGACTGGGTCTTCGACAGGCTCACGCCCGAGAAGTCCCGCTTCGAGTCAACGCCCTACGACGTTGCGATCATCGGAGACTACAATATCGGCGGTGATGCCTGGTCGTCTCGAATCCTGCTGGAAGAAATGGGGCTGCGCGTGATCGCCCAGTGGTCCGGAGACGGGTCGCTGGCCGAGCTGGAGGCCACGCCGAAGGCGAAGCTCAACATCCTGCATTGCTACCGCTCGATGAACTACATCTCCCGTCACATGGAGGAGAAGTTCGGGATTCCGTGGTGCGAATACAATTTCTTCGGTCCCTCAAAAATCGCGGAGTCACTGCGCAAGATCGCGGGCTATTTCGACGACGGGATCAAGGAGGGAGCCGAACGGGTGATCGCGAAATATCAGCCGCTTGTTGATGCGGTGGTCGCAAAATACCGCCCCCGCCTGGAAGGCAAGACCGTGATGCTGTTCGTCGGCGGATTGCGTCCACGCCATGTGATTGGAGCCTACGAGGACCTCGGCATGGAAGTCATCGGCACTGGCTATGAGTTCGGCCACAACGATGACTATCAGCGAACCGCCCAGCATTACGTCAAAGACGGCACGCTTATCTACGATGATGTCAATGGCTATGAGTTCGAGCGCTTCGTTGAGAAGATGCAGCCAGACTTGGTCGGCTCGGGCATCAAGGAAAAATATGTGTTTCAGAAGATGGGTGTGCCATTCCGGCAGATGCACTCCTGGGATTATTCGGGTCCGTACCACGGCTATGACGGCTTTCCGATCTTCGCGCGCGACATGGACATGGCTATCAACTCGCCAATCTGGGGAAAGACCAAAGCGCCCTGGAAGGCTGTTGCAGAACCGAGGCTTCTGGCTGCGGAATAAGCGGCCTTTTCGCCTCTCGTCCGAGGCGTCGAGCCGACATTGACCACGATTTTCAAGAGGATTCCCACGAAATGGCGCAGAATGCAGAACACGTGCTCGATCATGTCGAGCTGTTCCGCGGTCCGGAATACCAGCAGATGCTGGCCAACAAGAAGATGTTCGAGAATGCTCGAGATCCCGCGGAGGTCGAACGCATCAGGGAATGGTCGAAGACGTCCGAATATCGCGAAAAGAACTTTGCCCGGGAAGCGCTGACGATAAACCCTGCCAAGGCTTGCCAGCCGCTCGGTGCGGTCTTCGCCTCCGTTGGATTCGAGGGCACGCTACCCTTCGTGCACGGTTCCCAGGGATGCGTCGCTTATTACCGCAGCCATCTGTCGCGGCACTTCAAGGAGCCGAGTTCCTGTGTCTCCTCGTCGATGACGGAAGATGCTGCAGTCTTCGGCGGCCTGAACAACATGGCCGATGGGCTCGCCAATAGCTATAACATGTATAAGCCCAAGATGATCGCGGTCTCCACGACCTGTATGGCGGAGGTGATCGGGGATGACCTCAACGCCTTTATCAAGACCTCCAAGGAGAGAGGGTCTGTCCCAGAGCATTTCGACGTGCCGTTCGCGCACACGCCAGCCTTCGTCGGCAGCCACATCACCGGCTATGACAATGCGCTGAAGGGTATCCTCGAGCATTTCTGGGACGGAAAAGCCGGGACAGCACCGAAGCTCGAGCGCATCCCCAACGAGAAGATCAACTTTATCGGCGGCTTTGACGGCTACACTGTTGGCAATACCCGCGAAATCAAGCGCATCTTCGACTTGATGGACGTTCAGTACACCATCCTCGCCGACAATTCCGATGTGTTCGATACGCCGACCGACGGCGAGTTCAGGATGTATGACGGCGGCACCACGCTGGAAGACGCCGCGAACGCGGTTCACGCGAAGGCGACGATATCTGCGCAGCAATGGTGCACGGAAAAAACGCTTGCGTTCATCGCCGGCCATGGCCAGGAGGTCCTGGCTTTCAACCATCCGGTCGGCGTCTCCGCGACCGACGAGCTGCTCATGGCGTTATCGCGCATCAGCGGCAAGGACATCCCCGAGGCGCTGGCGCGAGAGCGCGGCCGCCTGGTCGACGCGATGGCTGACTCCAGCGCGCATATCCATGGCAAGAAATTTGCGATCTACGGCGACCCAGACCTATGTTATGGTCTGACTGACTTCCTGCTCGAATTGGGCGCCGAACCGGTCCATGTGCTGTCCACGAATGGCAACAAGGCCTGGCACGATAAAATGCAGGCCTTGTTTGCGAGCTCGCCGTTCGGCCAGAACTGCCATGCCTATCCAGGGCGAGACCTCTGGCACATGCGCTCGCTGCTCTTCACGGAGCCGGTCGACTTCCTGATCGGCAATACGCATGGCAAATATCTGGAGCGCGATACCGGCACCCCGCTGATCCGCATCGGTTTCCCCATTTTTGATCGGCATCACCATCACCGCTCTCCGGTGTGGGGCTATCAAGGCGGCATGAACGTTTTGGTGAAGATCCTCGACAAGATCTTTGACGAGATCGACAGGAAGACCAGCGTCGCAGGTACCGACTATAGCTTTGACATCATTCGTTGATGACGAAAGACGCTTAAGTCATCGCAGGAAAACATCGGCGATGGCTAAACGCGCGATGGCTGATCTCATTAATCGCGATTGAGAGGAGAAACCGATGAGTTCGCTTTCGGCCAGAATCCTGGATGTCTTCAACGAGCCGGGCTGCGCCAAAAACGCCAACAAATCGGAGGCTGACCGCAAAAAGGGCTGCACCAAGCAACCTAAGCCGGGCAGTGCGGCGGGCGGGTGCGCCTTCGACGGCGCCAAGATCGCGCTGCAGCCCTTCACCGATGTGGCCCACCTGGTGCACGGCCCGATCGCTTGTGAGGGCAATTCCTGGGACAACCGCGGTTCAGCTTCGTCCGGTGCCAGCATCTGGCGCACCGGTTTCACGACTGACATGAACGAAACCGACATCGTGTTCGGCGGCGAGAAGCGTCTTTACAAGGCGATCAGGGAGATCTTGGAGAAATACAATCCGGCGGCGATCTTTGTCTATCAGACCTGCATTCCGGCCATGATCGGCGACGACATCAATGCCGTCTGCAAGGCGGCTTCTCAGAAATTCGGTAAGCCGGTGATTCCGGTCAATTCGCCCGGCTTCGTGGGTTCGAAAAACCTCGGCAACAAGCTGGCCGGGCAAGCGTTGCTTGATCATGTCATCGGCACCGAAGAGCCGGACCACACCACGCCGTGCGACATCAACCTGATCGGCGAATACAACCTGTCGGGCGAATTGTGGCAGGTCAAGCCGCTGTTTGACGAACTCGGCATCCGCATCCTGTCCTGCATTTCCGGGGATGGGAAATATCGTGAAGTGGCCTCATCGCATCGCGCGCGCGCCGCCATGCTGGTGTGCTCGAAGTCGATGATCCATGTCGCGCGCAAAATGAAAGAGCGCTACGGCATCCCGTTCTTCGAAGGCTCGTTCTACGGCATCCAGGATTCCAGCGACGCGCTGCGCAACGTTGCGCGCGTTTTGGTCGGGCGCGGGGCCCCGGAAGACCTGATCGGCCGGACCGAGGCGGTGATAGCGCGGGAGGAGGCGCGTGCGTGGGCGAAAATCGGATCCTACAGGTCCCGCCTGGCCGGAAAGAGGGTCCTTCTCATCACAGGTGGCGTGAAATCCTGGTCCGTGCCGGCCGCGTTGCAGGAGGCCGGCCTTGAGCTGGTCGGCACCAGCGTCAAAAAATCCACGGACGAAGACAAGGAGCGCATCAAGCAGCGGATGGGGCAGGACGTCCACATGATCGACGACATGGCGCCACGCGACATGTACAAGATGCTGAAGGGCGCAAAAGCGGACGTCATGCTCTCCGGCGGCAAGTCGCAATTCGTCGCGCTGAAGGCGGCGATGCCCTGGCTCGACATCAACCAGGAGCGCTCTCATGCCTATATGGGCTATTTGGGGATCGTGAAGCTGGTCGAGGAGATCGACAAGGCGCTGTACAACCCGATGTGGGAGCAGCTGCGCCGGCCGGCCCCATGGGACGATACCGCCAGGGATGGCCACCCCATGGCCCTTGCGCGGACGGACGGGCAGGCCGCCAAGACCCCTGCGCTTTTGGAGGCGAGCCGCCGCGCGACAGAGGTTTGCGTCTGTAAGAGAGTGGATCGCGGGACGATCGAGGATGCGATCCGCTTGCACGGTCTGACCAGCGTCGAGGCTGTCAGAGAGCACACCGACGCATACGGGGGATGCTGCAGGCGCCGCATCCAGGACATCCTGACAGCGATGTCGGTCTGCCTGCCGCCTGCCATGCGGCAGGCCGCAGAATAGGACGGCGCCATGGCTATCGTCAGCACACCGAGCAAGGCCTGCACGGTCAACCCGCTGAAGATGAGCCAGCCCATCGGCGCGGCATTCGCGTTCATGGGCCTGCGCGGAGCGATGCCGGTTCTCCACGGCTCGCAAGGCTGCACATCCTTTGGGCTCACGCTGTTCGTGCGGCATTTCAAGGAGGCGGTCCCGCTGCAGACTACCGCGATGAGCGAGGTGACAACCGTGCTCGGCGGCTATGAAAATATCGAGCAAGCCATCCTCAACATTCACAGTCGAACCAAGCCGGAGATCATCGGGATCTGCTCGACCGGGGTGACCGAAACCAATGGCGACGACATCGACGGCTACATCAAGCTGATCCGCAAGAAGCATCCGCAACTCGCCAATTTTCCTCTGGTCCATGTCTCGACGCCCGATTTCAAGGATGCGTTTCAGGACGGCTGGGAAAAGGCAGTGGTGCGCATGGTCGAGGTGCTCGTAAAGGGGCCGACGATCGAGGCAGAGCGCGATCCCACGCGGGTGAACGTCCTTTCCGGATGTCACATGACGCCAGCTGACCTCGATGAGATCAGGACGATTCTGGAGGATTTCGGGCTAAAGCCAAGCTTCCTGCCTGACCTTGCGGGATCGCTGGACGGGCATATCCCTGAGGAGTTTACGTCGACGACCATCGGCGGCATCGGCATTGAGGAAATTGCCAGCATGGGCCAGTCCGCCTGGACCATTGCTATCGGTGCGCAGATGCGGCGGGCGGCAGAAGCCATGCAGACCAGGACCGGGGTGCCATTTCGCCTGTTTGAGCGATTGTGTGGCCTCATCCCCAACGATGAATTCATCGCGTTCTTGAGCGAGATCTCCGGCCGCCCCGTGCCAACCAAATACCGGCGCCAGCGCGGGCAGCTCGCCGATGCGATGCTGGATGCCCATTTCCAGATCGGCGGCCGTAAGCTCGCGATCGGTGCAGAGCCTGACCTCCTGTTCGACCTGTCTAGCATGCTGCATGACATGGGCGCGCAGGTCGCGGCGGCCGTGACGACCACGCCCTCGCCGGTGCTGGAGCGGATAAGCACCGACGAGGTGCTGATCGGTGATCTCGAGGATCTCGAAGAGCGAGCTCGGAGACAGAATTGCGATCTATTGATCACGCATTCGCACGGCCGCCAAGCGGCGGAACGGTTAAAGATCCCGTTTCATCGCGCGGGATTTCCGATGTTCGACCGGGTTGGCGCAGGACACCAGGTGTCCGTTGGCTATCGCGGCACGCGGGATCTGATCTTCCATATCGCCAACCTCCTCATCGCCGACCGCGAGGAAAATCATCAGCCTCAGCCCGATAGCTGGTGGACCTCGATGCCGCCTCTAAACTCCGGCCGCAGCTTCATCGACGCAACAGAGAGTTCGATTCCATGAAGGTCGCATTCGCTACCCAGGATTTAAGCCGCGTCGATGCTCATTTCGGCTGGGCCAAGAACATTGTCATCTATGACGTCGGGCCGGACGGGCACGTCTTTCTGAAGGCGGTGCAGTTTGACGGCGATCTCAGGGAAGACGGCAACGAGGATAAGCTCGCGCCCAAGATCGAGGCGATCAGGGATTGCGCCATCCTCTATGTCGTTGCGATCGGCGGCTCCGGTGCGGCGCGGGTGGTGGCGAATAAAATCCACCCCATCAAAGTGGACAAACCCGAGAACATCCTGGAGCTGCTGCAAAAGCTCCAAAGGATGCTGAGGGGAACGCCGCCCCCCTGGATCCGCAAAGCCCTGGCCAAAGCCAAGGAGCGGACGCTTGATTTGGAGGAATGAGGATCACATGTCTGAGGCCGCAGAAGTGGGGCAAACCGATACTGCGCTTGATGCGCCGTTCCTCAAGCAGCTGGTCACGATCTGGCGTGCTGAGGACAGCCATGGGACGTGGGAGGGCAAGAGCGATCTCGACTTGCTCGAACCCTATATCTTGGACAAGGAGAAGCGGCACGCGCTGCCGATCGTGGGTGATCCTGATCCGGACACGGTGTGGCGCCTGGAGTTGTTCTTCAATGCGGTCGCGCTCTCGATCGAGAAGGCGACCGGCGTGATGGTTCAGCCGATGCTGAAGATGCATCATGAAGGCTTTGGCCGCATGGTGCTGATCGCAGGCCGCCTGATCGTCGTCAATAAGCAGCTGCGCGATGTGCATCGCTTCGGGTTCGACGGTCTTGCGAAGCTCGCCACCGAGGGCGAAAAGTATGTCGCGGACGGGATCGGCATGATCCGGAAATTCCCAGACGCGGCGAACTATTGAGGGCGGGACATGAGCGAACTTGAAACGCTGAAGGCAGACATCAAAAAGCTGTCGGCCAAGGCGACGCAGGCCAAGATGGACCTGCACGACCTGTCAGAGGAGCTGCCGCTCAACTGGCGTTCGATCATGGCGGTGGCGCAAAGAGCGCATGAGGCGTTTGCCGAACTCGAGAAAAAGCGCGAGGATCTCAAGGCGCAGGAAAGGGCGTAAAGGTATACAAGCATGTCATTTGCAACGCGCGACGGCCGCGACTGGGTGCCCGATTATCTCGCATCGATCGATCCCGGCAAATGCATCGGCTGCGGGCGCTGCTTCAAGGTCTGTGGTCGAAAGGTTATGACATTAAAAGGCATCAACGAGGAGGGCGATCTTGTCGACCTTGGCAGCGACGAGGACGATGAGATCGAGAAAAAGATCATGGTGATAAATGATGAGGGCGCCTGTATCGGTTGCGGCGCCTGCGCCCGGGTCTGTCCGGCCAACTGCCAGACCCACGCGCCCGCCGTGGCAGAAGGGGCTTGAGGCCCGCCTCCGTCGTCTGTGCAGGAAGGAGACTTGGTGCGAGGGCGCGGTTGAGAGAATTCCAGCGGTCGCAACTTCACGCTGCCTGTTCGGTGGCGCAACTTAGCGCCAGCCGCGGACGATAGCTGGGCCGCGACGACGAGCATCCGAATTCGCGAACATGCCCGTCTCCTCTAACGGAGACCTGATGCCCGGTCCGCAAAGGTACGCTCACTTCAGGTTGGAGCGATCAATGGGCGGGCGAAAAAGACCGGCGAGGACTGACCTCAACGAAGGGCTTACTAAGCGAATGGGACAATGGAGATTGTCTCCGCGCGCGGCGTGAACGGCATTGCCGCCGTGGTCGCCATCTCGCCTCGTAGAGTAGCGGATTCCCCCGATGTTCGGGCTGAACCTCGCGGTGGCCGTGCAACGGCAGAGTTCTTGCGCAGCTCGCGCTCAGGACACGGCAGCTGCCTCTCGCGTGGTACTCGCGGCAGAATCCACCCACGGACTTAGAAGAATACTGACGTCGAGACCAAGACGTTCAGGGCATGTCCGGTTTGGCGTGTGTATGTAATGGTTGACGGGTGATTGATGTATAGCAGGCCCAGGGTTGCATAAACCCCTGGCGCGAGCCGCGCAGTGTATCTTCCCCAGATCGCCGTACTATCGCGATGGACGAGATCGCCTTTGGCCAAGGCCGCGTCGACTGCAAAGTGGCTCCAAGCGATATTGGTGGCAGCAATGGCAATCCGATCACCCGGCCGGCTGCTAAATAGTCCTTTCGCATAAAGACGAAGCTCGAGATAGCGGCTGACCTTGTTGACGTCAGACGGAGCGTACATTGCGGAGAACCCACCATAGATACCCCGAGCTGGCGAACCTTGTGGGTCGGCTTGCCAAAACTGCCGGTCCGCGGCCACGTAGTAGGCGCTGTTCGCGTTGGCTCTCGGTTGGAGCGGATACGCCAAGTGCGGATAGCGGCTGTCATTGAAACCGATTCCGGCCCGCAGCCAGGTCTCGGGCAATCCTGGAGCCGCCTTGTTCTTAAATCCAGTTTCATCAAGCAATAGAATGCTGGCGTCGGCCGTGCGCCAGTCCAAGCCGCTGGGATTTTCGGTTATGTGCACCAATTGTCCATCCGGACTGACTGAGCGCTGGATCGAAAACTTGGTGTAGAGGCGATCATCAAAATTGTACTTCACGTTGAGAGCCGGCGTCGGCGCGGAATTGTTGCTCATTCCAGCTTGGGACAAGATGACCGGCGTCGGCCCAAATGGATTCATTCCCAAGAACTCGTCATGATTTCTGAGGTAACCCATTTTGAGTTCGAGCGTCCTGTCGAAGAACGTCTGGTAATAGGCAAATGTATTGATTCCCACCCGATCGGGCCCGGCGGGCTTCCAGGTCCAATATTGTTGCTCGGCTCCCACGCTTATCTGACCATCCGGAATTCCAAATCGGCTGAGATCGTAGGTCACGATCATGAAATTGACGGTACCGAATGTCGGACTCTCGCCAACATACCGCTGATTGAAGATGGTGCTTTTGGATGCATGCGGCAGCCGGTTGTCGATCAAGGTGTTTTGCGTCCACCCCACATAGCCGATCCCTAAATCCGCCAGCGCAGATCTAACTCCGCCCTTGTCCTGATCGATCGTATCCGCAGGCCCAGGTATATTGAGCCAAGTGCCTTTTTCACGCAGGTTATCGAACTTCGCGAACGGGTCGATTTTCTCTGGGGGCTTGGTCTCAGCAACTTTGTCTGGACGATCGTGCCTCGAGTCGGGGGCATTGGTCGCTTGTGCCGGCGCCGAGCGGGCGGCGAGAGGCGCTGTTCGCTTGAGCTGACGGCGTCGGACACTGACGGCCGCGCCGCTCTGCTTTTGAATTGTTGGTCCAGGAGCCTCATCCGGCGTCTCGTTCGTGGTGTCTGATGCTTTCTCAGCTCCCGCCAACGCTGGACTGCAGACGAGGCTCGCCGCAAAGGATACGGCGATGGCAAACCCGGTTTGCGTCAGAGTAGATCGAGCGCTGAAGACCGGAGCCGCAGTCGAGCGAGTGCGAACCGACATAGCAACGCTCGCATGCGGCGTGAGTTTCCCCTCCTTGTTGCTAGCCTTGATAGATTGTGCGCCGACCAGATCGGCCCGGAGCTTACTCGCAACGTCCGGAAGCTGCTGCGTCAGTAAGCGCGTCATGGACGTCCATGAGCAAGGGGAGATCGCGGTCGGAGGAGATATCATCGCTCAAGGCGCCGGGACTGGACATTGTTCGATGCCGACAGCGGACCACGCTCGTGGATGCTGTAAGAGGAAACGAGCGGAAGAGACTGCGTCGGCGGGATCTTTGACGTCTCTGGGGAGCCTTAAGCGACCTACGCGGGCGGCTCCTTGGCGGCCTTTATGCGCATCGAGCTCAATCGACCATCGGTGCTGACGGGCACCTCGCCAGCGACGGTGGCACGGCGAACGACACGACGCTGGTCGCCGTAATCCCTGACCGCATAATGTTGCGTGGCGCGGTTGTCCCAGATCGCCACATCACCCACCTTCCAACTCCACCGCACGGTGTTTTCGGGCGCGGTGATATGGGACTGGAAAAGGGTGAATAGCCTCTGGCCGTCGTATTTCGGGATGCCAACCAAGCCTTGCACCACGTCGCCGAGCACCAGCGCGCGTTCTCCGGTTTCGGGATGGACACGCACGACGGGATGCTCGGTCTCATAGACCGTCCTGGCGAACACCTCGTCGAGATGCTTTTTGTCAGCCTCGCTGTTGGCCATGACGGAGTAGTCGAACGCATTGCTGTGAACCGCCCAGAGTTCGTCGGCAAGCCGTTGCAGCGGCGCGGAGAGGTCCAGATAGGCGGTCGCGGTGTTTGACCAGATCGTATCGCCGCCAAATTGTGGGATCACAACGCCTCGCAGGACCGCGATTTTAGGATAAGCCTCGAAGAAGGTCCCGTCGCTGTGCCAGAGGTCGGCTCGGCGAGGGGGGCGCGCGGAATCAAGCTCGATCATCGATACCGTTCCCTCGATGACAGCGAGTATCGGATACGCCATAAGCGTTCCGAAGCGAAGGGCAACGCGCTCCTGCTCTGCGTTGTCGAGATGGCCCTGATCGCGAAAGAAGAGAACCTTGTGCTCGAGCAGCAGGCTGTTGATCGCGGTAATCGTCTCCGCCGGCAAATCCCCCGACAGCTTGATATTCCTGATTTCAGCGCCGATCCGCGCCGCGCGCTTTGCGATATCGGCTTGCGGAATGATACTGTCGATCGAGGATCTCTTGGTCATGCTGTCATTCTCCTGAAAACGCGTCTGTTCGCAAAACGAACCTTTTGGGCTGGACGCGAATGAGTAAGTCGCAGAATCGGACGGCCCATGCAGGCGGCATCAAATTCCGCTGCGATGGACCGATTGCTGCGCGTTTTTCGCGATATCAACGAGATCACGGTTGACCTGCACGACACTCATTTTCCGGTCGTTTGACATGCCGGGTCACCTCGAACAATTGCGAAGATTGGTAGTTGACCGAGACCCAAGCCTATCCACGTTCATGCGGGATCGACGAGGGAGTGCTGCCGTCAGGTTCTTTGTATCTCTATGGCCACGACTCAGCAGGCGGGGCAGTAGAAGAGCTGATGATCTCGTTGTATTGCGTGGCCGCAGGTGTTTGACGATGTGCCATTGGCGCAAGCGGCGATACAGCGCGCCATTCGTTAGCGACTATGGCTTCATTGCGCGCGTGTGGCGCGGGTGCCCCGCGCAAGCATTGCCGACGCCGGGCTGTTTCCCGATCGCGTGCTATTCGTGGGCGAGAAGGTCAAATCTATGCGGCGGTGAGCCGGATCATGGAGACGCTACAAAGAACGGCAGATCCAGCTCTTGGCGGTCCGAATGTTCTTCTGCCTGCGTTATGTCCTTCTGGCCCCTGCGTTGGATGATGTTCAACACCAGCCAAAGTTAGGGCGGTTTGGAACGTCACGGGCGCGACTTGCGACAAACCGGTCGTGGACCGCCGTAACCGGCCGCTTGTGTGAGCGAAATCGAATTGCGATGTGATTTCTATTGGGCGACGTGGCCCATACCGCCGCTCGCGAATGACGCCGGCCACACCTGAGGATAAAAGGCCCGCACGGCGGAGCCCCCGTGCGGGCCTTCCTGGAATCGGTCAATCTGGTTACCTCCGCCAGTCTAGACCGATCCAAGCTCGCTACCATGTAAGGCTCGCAAAGCTGGAAGTTTGCAAGCGGCTTGGGAGTTCAACGGTTTTCTGTGCTTGAAACCGAGAGAGTAGCTGAGGACGGGCGGCGATTTAGCCGGCCGCCTGACAATGCATGTCTAGGTTATGAGTCGTATGGGATGAAGGAGATGAATGGGCTCCCATGACAGGCGCAGATCGAACGGATAAGTG
This sequence comes from Bradyrhizobium xenonodulans, assembly GCF_027594865.1. Taxonomy (NCBI): domain Bacteria; kingdom Pseudomonadati; phylum Pseudomonadota; class Alphaproteobacteria; order Hyphomicrobiales; family Nitrobacteraceae; genus Bradyrhizobium; species Bradyrhizobium xenonodulans. The sequence goes on along the minus strand of NZ_CP089391.1, from coordinate 7,276,549 downwards.
AGAAGAGAGCGCCCCAGCATCGCAAACGGGGCCTCCGTCTCGATGGTCGGTGTTTGCTTGACCGAGCACTTCGGCGGCGGCGTCTCGTTCGCGACCTACAGTCGATCGTCACCTGCCGTGTGCCTCGAAGCGCTTGGCCTTGTGGTTCCGCGTTCGGATGGGGCGTTTGGCCGAGCGCTCCGTGCTCTAACGGTGTCGCCGCGATGTTCTTGACCGTCGTCATGTGAATACTCCCTCAAGCTAGACACGCGCCTGTCACTTCGGTGGCGCGATACGCAATGCAAATCGCTTGCCGAAGGCTATGCGGTGCTTGAGCGGCGAATCCAAAAAGGGTGGCAGGGTGTCGCAACGCCCCACAAGCCCTCCGTCAGCAACTCTGCAGCGTACCCTGGGGTAACCGAGGCGAGACTGAGAAGCGTACGCATTGCGACATGCGAGGAGAGTTTGCACGGCCGCCTCTTGTCTGAGAGGGGTTATGACTTTTAGACTTAACCCTCAGACAAGAGGCGTTCCGATGGCTCTCAGCGTCCTCCGACGCTTGATCGAGGAGACGACCGTCCGCAATTCGCCACCGCCGACTCCGTGCCAATCAGGATGCCCAGGGTTCGGACGCTAAGACGTGCTCACCCAGAGCTTGTAACAACCGCGTTACGTGCACCCGCAGGAACGCCTTGCGCACCAGTCAACTACTAACCTTGGCAATTGATGGTTTCGGCGCACACATGGCAATCGTGGGGGCATGGCGCTGCGCATGTCATGCGTCGAGGAAATCGGAATGCAATTGATGTCTGTGCGCGCGAACGAGCCTGATGGACATGTCGACTGGTCGTCTGCAACGACAAGGGGTACTCCAAGCGCTATCTCTTCTTTCTCACGGAAAGCCATGATGGACGTTTGGTCGCGGCCGCCGGGCAGGTGCGCGACGCCCTGCTTTCCGATGACTGCAATCCCTCAAAGGAGAAGTCTTCTCGCGAGCGGGATGCTATGGAAGAGAAAAGGCCGAAGACGTATGGTGGAAGAGGCGGGGCGTTCCCGGTCGTCTCAGAATGCCAGGCTTCCAGGTCCGACCAACTTGGGCCGTTGGCGTCGAGCGTCTCGCTCGGCGGAGGGGGCCGATCGAGGACCGGAGATCTCTCGCGCCTTTGCGACGCTGCGGTTTGAGTCAGTTAGAGCCGGCTTGCCCGATGAGCGTGGCTGATTGCGCCATGATCCCTCCAGCTGATAAACCTTCTACCGCGATGCGGGTCGTGTTGCCCTTCGTGTTCCGGCACTGGCTGAAGCAGCCGGGGCATACCCTTGTCGTGGCCGGCGGACTGCTCGGTGCGACCATCGCCGATCTTTTCATGCCGGTGTTCTCGGGGCACCTGATCGATGGGCTGACGCGCGGCCCGTCAGATCCCGACGCGCGCCATGCGACATTGGTCGCATTCGGCGCCATCGTTGCGCTGGGCGCAGCGTCGATGGTGCTGCGGCTCGCAGGCCTGCAGGCGATCGTGCCGTTCACGCTCAGGACGATGTCCGATGTCGCGCAGGACGCCTTCATGCGCGTGCAGCGCTTCTCGACCGATTGGCACGCCAACTCCTTTGCGGGCTCGACGGTGCGCAAGATCACCCGCGGCATGTGGGCGCTCGACCTGTTGAACCATACCATCCTGACGGCGCTGGCGCCTTCAGTGCTGGTGCTGATCGGATCGACAATCCTGCTCGGTGTGTATTGGGCCTCGCTCAGCCTCGTGGTCGCGCTCGGTGCGGCTGCCTATGTCACGATGACGGTGCTGTTCTCGACGCGCTACATCGCGCCGGCCGCGCGCATCTCCAATGCTTGGGATACCAAGGTCGGAGGCGCGCTGGCGGATGCGGTAACCTGCAACGCGTTGGTAAAATCGTTCGGCGCCGAAATACGTGAGGAAGCGCGGCTCGCGCGCGTCATCAAGCGCTGGCGTGTGCGGGTACAACGGACCTGGCTGCGCCACAATTGCGCCGCCCTGTCGCAGCTGTTGCTGCTGTTGTGCCTGCGCGGCTCGGTGATCGGCGGCTCGGTGCTGCTGTGGATGGCGGGGAACGCCACGCCCGGCGACGTCACCTATGTGCTGACCAGCTACTACGTCATCCACGCCTATTTGCGTGACGTTGGCTTCCACATCAACAACCTCCAGCGCTCGGTCAACGACATGGACGAGTTGGTCGCCATCCACGACGAGCCGATCGGCATCGCCGATGCTGCTGGCGCGCGACCCATCGCGATCGAGGGCGGCGAGATCGTGTTCGACGATGTCACGTTCCACTATGGCGGCCATATCGCGCCGCTCTACGACGGGCTGTCGGTGACGATCCGCGCCGGCGAGCGGGTCGGTCTCGTCGGCCGCTCCGGCGCTGGCAAGACGACCTTCGTCAAGCTGGTGCAGCGGCTCTACGACGTCTCCGATGGTCGCGTTCTGATCGACGGCCAGGACATCGCGCTGGCCACGCAGCAATCGCTGCGCAGCCAGATCGCGATCGTGCAGCAGGATCCGATCCTGTTCCACCGCTCGCTTACCGAGAACATCGCCTATGGCCGGCCAGGGGCCAGCCGGGAGGCGATCGAGCAGGCGGCGCGGTTCGCAAACGCGCACGACTTCATCCTGCGGCTGCCGAGGGGCTACGACACGCTGGTTGGCGAGCGCGGCGTCAAGCTCTCGGGCGGCGAACGGCAGCGCGTGGCGCTGGCGCGTGCCTTCCTGGCGGACGCACCGGTGCTGATCCTGGACGAGGCGACCTCGAGCCTGGATTCGGAATCGGAGGCGCTGATCCAGCAGGCGATGGAGCGGCTGATGAAGGGGCGCACCTCGATCGTGATCGCACACCGCCTGTCGACGGTGCGCAGCCTCGATCGCATCCTGGTGTTTGATCACGGCGGTATCGTCGAGCAGGGCACACATGTTGCCCTGACCAAGCGGCCCGGCGGCATCTATCGCGGGCTGTTCGAGAGGCAGGTCACCGACTTCGGCCATATTTCGGCGGCAGGCTAGCCGTCGGCATCATTGCATTTGAGATCTCTCGGTCGTTTGAGACGAGATCGCTGGTTCGCTCAGCGGAACCTCAAACGCCGCGATGCTGTTGGGATTGTCTGTTCAAATTGAGCTTTGCGCAGCTCGCGCATTTCGCCAGAGAGACAGCTTTTGCGCTGGTTGTGAGCGTTAGTCCATCTGGCTGAGTTGCTGGGGATGTCCAGATCGCGGTTTGATGATGAAAGCTCGTCGCCGGAATGGGAAGCATGCGGGCATGGCGAAACTGCTGTCGATGGATCTTCGCGAACGGGTGCTTGTCTATATCTGGAGTGGTGTTTCAGGTCGGGAGGTGACGGAGCGTTTTGGCGTCAGCGCGGCGCGTGTAAGTCACTGGCAAACGCGCGAGCGGGAGCAAGGCGAAGTCCAGCCGCCAGAGCTCGGGGCGGTGATCGCTGGTCTCGCCGGATTGATGACACAGCCGAATTTCAAGGCAGCCCACTTGCATCAGGCAACCCATCACGCCGACCCTTCCCGGCGGTTGCCTTCCACAAACGTCATCCGCATCGGACTAGTAGGGCGAGCGGTCGAGATAGGCGTCGAATGCGCCAGCGACAGTGCGGAGCAAGAAGCGGTACTCCCGCCTCACGCGGATGAAGCCGCTTTCGATATCCACGACCCCGTCCTCGGCGAGCATCGCCAAGCGTTCAGCTGAATCGAGCAGGGGAACCGGATCAAAATCAAAGGCCGCACAGATTGCCGGAACATCAGCCTCCAGGTCGCACATCAGCCGCTCGATGATCGCGGCCCGGACGCGGTCTACGTCGCAGAGAGGATAGCCCTTTGACGTCGCCAGACGGCCAGCGCGGATGTGTTGCGTGTAGGAACCCGTTGCAACCTCGTTCAGGACATAGCCGTGGCCGACACGGCCGATGGCCGAGGCACCGAGGCCGATAACGGTTTGACACGTATCAGCCGAGTACCCCAACGAGTTACGTCGCAAGCGACCGGTCTTCTGCGCCAGCGCGAGTTCGTCGTCCGGCAAGGCGAAATGGTCCAGCCCGATTTGGCAGTACCCGGCAGCAACCAGCGTGTCGCCCACCGCCGCAGCCTGTTCGGCACGGGCAACCGTGTCCGGCAGCAGGGCCTCATCGATCAGACGCTGATTTTTCTTGTAGGAGGGAACATGCGCGTAACCGGACACAGCAAGGCGGTCGGGGCGCATCGCCACCACCGTCTCCGCGGTCCGGACGCAGGACTGCACTGTCTGATTTGGCAGACCATAGATGAGGTCGAAGTTGATGCGGGTTATTCCATTCCTGCGAAGATTTTCGACGGCACCCGCCGTCTCCGCTTCACTCTGGATCCGGTTGACGGCCTTTTGAACGACGGGATCGAAGCTCTGCACACCCAGGCTTGCGCGGTTGACGCCGGCCGCTCCGAGAGTTTCGGCCATTTCGACCGTGAAGGTGCGCGGGTCGATCTCGACGGCGACCGCAGCCCCTTCCCTGAAGGTGAAGCGGCGGCGCAGGACGTCCATCAGGGCCGGGAACTCGGATGGCGGGATGAGGGTCGGGGTTCCGCCGCCGAAATGCACATCGCTCACGGGCAGCGCAGGCGGCGCTTGCGCCGCGACCAGACGGGTTTCCTCATGCAGGACCGCCAGATAGTCGAGGATCGGCGCATCCCGGCCAGTGCTGGTCCTCGGAAAGCCGCAATACCAGCAGATCGACCGGCAAAATGGAACGTGGATATAGAGCGACACGGCGTCGTCGGTCGGCAGGCGCCTCAGCCATTCCTCACAATCCTTGGGGCCGACCGCTGCCGAGAACTCCGGCACTGTTGGATAGATGGTGTACCAAGGCAGGCGGGCATCGTAATGCCTTTTGAGGATTGAGGTCTGCAACGTTACTGTCCCATGCTGGCTCGGCCCGCCCGCTGCGGGGCGGGTTTGTCGATCTGTCCAAAAGGCAAAGTGACGCGCTCCAGGCGCCTGGTGCGGCGGCGCGTCACGCGTGTCCCGACATCTCAGGTTGAACGACCAGGCCGAACCGCTGCGCCGCACCTCGAAGGACCGCACTTAGCGCCGCGTTGGCGATTGCCCGGCCGCGGTCGTCGATACCGGTCCATTGCGCCAGTACGCCGCGCGGGTCGATCTCGAGCAGTTTGACGCCGGAAGGAACCTCGGTCCCGTCACGGATGATGCCGCGCAAGACGCCATCGCGCGGCGCCATGACGGGCGCGCCGGAAAGATGGCCGAGCACGAGATCCTTCTCGACATGCGTTCCAATTGCGACTGACGCTCGCCAGGTGCCATCAAGGCCGGAATAAACGAAACGTTCGGCGCCGAGATCACCGAGTCGGCTCGCAACTCCGTCAGCCGCATCCGTCCAGCCGTCTCGCTGGACCAGGCCGATTCTGCCGGGCCGGGTTTCGATCGCGACATCGCAATTCGAGCTCTTGGAGAAGCCTGGGCCCAGACCTATGGTCAGTCCCGCGAGCCGCCGCAGGTCGGGCCTGATCTGGCGCTTCTGCAGACGCGCGTCGATCAGCACATCAATGCGGCGGATCGGAAGGAGGTCGACAAGACCGAGACTGGAGACGATGACCCGTCTTCGTCGGCTGGCGTCCCCGCGGATCGCCCTGAGCACCTGCATGGCGTCGTCGAGGCGTTCACCCACAATATCTTCGACCTGTGCCGTCCCGGCGAACAGCGCGTCATGGAACGCCATCCTGCGCCGCATCACAGGCGGATCGGGATCGTGCGACAGCACCACGCAAGTTCCGCCGCGCGCAAGATGGACGGCGATCGCAGACGCAATCTCATTGGTGCCGAGGATAATCACGAACAGTCGATCCTGACGATCAGTTTCTAAAGACATTCAGACCTCAAATCGAAGTGTCCTCGCTTCTGCAAACGCTGCCGACAAAGCAGCTGCGCTGGATGATTGCGTCGAACACCTGAGCAAGAGCCGCGCCAATTGACAGATGCCTTGGTTCTCTTGCCGCGAACGATTGCAGGACCGTTCAGCATGAGTTCTGTCCCAAAGCAACGAACGGCTTGTTGAAGAATCGCGAACCTGTTTGGAAACCCACATCGCGCAGAAAGCCAGAGCATCCACGTCGGTTCTGGGTCCGAAAGCGTTCAGTGCGCTAGCCCCGTGGGTTTCATCTCGCGATCGTTGACGAGGACGACAGCCGCGGGCCATTGGTTGCCTTGTAGGGTGCCGGGGACTCTGTTCGTTGCACCGCAAGGGTGGGATCGCCGTCAATTTGAATTCCAGCGCAAGAAGTTCCTGGCCGCACCGGCATCTGTCCGATCGAGTCGCCGCGGATCGGCTCCGCGCGTCGAGCGGCCGCCGCGTTGATCGCGTCGCAACGCGAGCGGCTCGCGCTCATCACTCCGATGGAAATGGACCGCGACATCTGCTGACGGCGCGACCTGGAGGCCGCTTCGACGAGATCCAAAGTCAGCGCTCAGACCGGGCGATTCTGGTTGCGGTTTTTCACGGGCCCCATCCGCTTCAGCCCGTCTTCGTAAGGGATTTCCTCATAGGAGGCATCGAGAGCTGTGGCTGCGTCGAGCAGGTAGTCCAGCTTGCCGCCTGCATCGAATTTCTTGAAGTCGTTCTTATCGAGCCCGGCCAGGTCCATCATCTCTTTCCAGACCGTCGATTCATCGCACGGGAGGATGTGAAAGGTGATGTCGCCGACCTTGGTCCGGTATTTCGCCAACAGATCTATATTGTTGCAGAACATGAAGTAGCGCCCGTCGGGCCTCAGCGCGCCGTCCAGAACGCTGCTGACGTCGGTCAGATAGGCCAATGAATGCAGATAACCGGCCAGCACCGGGATTGTGCTTTCGCCCTCCTGCGCGACCGTCAGGACCTGCTCGATTGAATAATCCGGCGGCCGCTTCTCGTCCGCGAGCTGGGCCTGGAACTTCAACGCGATATCGCCACGAAAACCGAATCGGCCCGGCCTGGTCGTCTCGCCCTTGAGAACGGCATTGAGAAGTCGCCCCTCCTTGTCCAGCCCGCCGAGCGCGGTGTTCTCGATTGCAGTCATGAAAATCGTCCTCGATCTAAGCTCATCGCCGGCCCACGACCGGCGCAGCACGGAAATGCAAATTGCTTGCCGACCCATGCACCGCATTTCATCTGTGTAAACGCCTGAAGAAACTCGCAAGCGCGCTTAAATCCCGAAATCGCCGCGTCGGGAAGCCGACACGAGTCGCAAAGCCAACAGGCGAGAGTTGAAAAACGGAAGCCTTATCAGGCGCGCGTGCGCTGGCATGCGAATTGCCAACTTGCAGTCAGCCGAGCCACGCGAGGTGAAAGAGTGAGCATGATCAAATTGACAGATAACGCACTGAATGCGGTCAGGGGGGTGATTTCAACATCGGGAGCAAGCGGCTTGCGCATTACGGTTGAGTCCGGCGGCTGTGCCGGGTTCAAATACATCATGGGCTTGGCCAATGAGACGACGTCGGACGATAAGGTGATCGAGCGCGACGGGGTCAAGTTGTTCGTCGACAACGACAGCCACAAATATCTCGCCGGCACCACCATCGATTTCGTGTTGGCGCAGGAGGGCTCCGGATTCACTTTCGACAACCCGAACGCCAACGCGGGCTGCTCGTGCGGTAAATCCTTCAGCTGATGAACGAGGTCGCAAGCATGCTGGCCGAATCCAAGCAACTGAAGCAAACGACGGCCGCCGAGATGGACCGGGAGCAAGTGATTTGCGCCGTGCTCGAGGAGGTCCGCCCCAATCTGAAGCGCGACGGTGGTGACTGTCAGCTGGTTGCGATCGACGGGACCAAGATCATGGTCAAGCTGACGGGGGCCTGCGTGCTCTGCAAGCTGTCAGCTGCGACGCTGGAGGGCATTCAGGCGCGGCTGATCGAAAAGCTCGGCGAATTCGTTCGCCTGATCCCGGTTGCCGGCGCGCCGACGGCGCCATATTGAGCAGGGTTTCAGTGGCTATTTATCTCGACAACAATGCGACGACCCGAACGGATCCGTCGGTCGTGCAGGCCATGTTGCCGTTTTTCGCCGAGCGGTTCGGCAATGCCTCCTCAGCCCATGCCTTTGGCAGGCAGGTCGCGGGCGCCATGCGGCAGGCACGCCGCAGCGTGCAGGCGCTCGTAGGGGCTGCCCATGATGACGAGATCGTCTTTACTTCCGGCGGGACGGAATCCAACAATGCCGCCATTCTCTCAGCGCTGGCGACGCAGGAGGGCCGGGACGAGATCGTCACCACCTCGGTCGAGCATCAGGCGATCCTGGCGCTGGTCGAACAGGTGGCCCAAAGCGGGGCCAAGGTTCATCTGATCGCGGTGGATTCGCGCGGCCGGCTCGACCTTGAGGCGTTTCGATCGGCGCTTGGACCACGTACGGCGATTGCATCGGTGATGTGGGCCAACAACGAGACCGGCACCATCTTCCCGGTGGAACGTCTGGCTGGATGGGCGCGCGCCTCCGGCGCGCTGTTTCATACCGATGCCGTGCAGGCGGTCGGCAGGGTACCCATTGACCTGAAGGCCAGCGTTATCGACATGCTGTCGCTGTCCGGGCACAAGCTGCATGGACCCAAGGGGATCGGCGCGCTTTACTTACGCAAAGGCTCGACATTCAGGCCGCTGATCCGGGGCGGAGGACAAGAACGCCGGCGCCGCGGGGGAACCGAGAACATCCCCGGCATCGTCGGTCTCGGAAAAGCGGCAGAGCTTGCTGCAGAGCGGCTCGACCGAGCGCGCGTTCGTGTTGCTGTGCTGCGCGATCGTCTGGAGCAGTCGATCTTACAGAACGGCCGCTGCACGGTTCTTGGCGACCACTGTAACCGGCTGCCGAATACAACCAATATCGCCTTCGAGGATCTCGAAGGCGAAGCGATCGTCCATCACCTCAATCGCGCCGGCATTGCCGCGTCGCTCGGGTCGGCCTGTAGCTCAGGCGCGATGGAGCCATCGCATGTACTACGCGCCATGCATGTGCCGGCGAGCAGCCTGCCCGGCGCGGTTCGCTTTTCGCTGTCCCATGAAACCACCGCTGAAGAAATCGATCAGGTCGTGCGTGCACTGTCCGACATCCTGGTTCGTCTGCGTGGCATGTCCCGAGAGCTCGCCCCGCTAGCAATCCGTAATTCCTGGAGTTGATCGCATGAAAGTCATGATCCGCCGCTCTCCCGAGGCGGGCCTGTCGATTTATGTGCCCAAGAAGGATCTTGAAGAGCGGATCGTCGAATCCGAGCACGAGACACTGTGGGGCGGTTGGATCAGATTAACGAATGGATGGGTGCTCGACCTGCCCGAGATGGCGAGCGATACGCCGCTGCCGATCACGGTCAATGCCAAAAGGATTGGCGGGGACGGCGATGAACGATGAGCGCAATGCCGCAAATCAACTGTCTCAAAGGGACGGATGCAGAGGCGCTGCTCGCCAACGTTGCGACCAGACTGCATGCCGGCAGCATTGTTCCCTATCTCGGGCCCGGGTTCGCCGAGTTGTCCAAGCCTGACGTGCCAGTGACACCTGATGCGCTGGCGATCTTCTTCGGCACCAAGGTCGCGCTGCCGCGCCGGGCCCGCGGCAATGCCTGGGCTGCAGCACAGCATATCGAGAGCAACAAGCATCGGTCTACCGTGACAGGGTTGATGGCTCAGGCGTTCGCCGCACCGGTCGAGCCGACAGCCTTGCATCGTCATCTTGCTGCGTTACGCTTACCGATGATCGTCGATAGCTGGTATGATGGCGCGATGCGCGCAGCACTTGGCAAGCGTGAGGGATGGGGCGAAGTGCAAGGGATTACCCGCGCTGGCATCGGCGAGGTTCGCTGGTACCGTTTCTATGATGCCGATGGCGTAGAGGTCGAGTCCCCGGCTGCCGGCGCCTGGACCACGGTCCTCTACAAGCCGCATGGCGGCGTGCTGCCGGCAAGAAACTTCCTGATCTCCGACGCCGACTATGTCGAGGTCCTGACCGAGATCGATATCCAGACGCCGATTCCGGAGATCGTCAAGCAGCGGCGGCTTGGGCGGAGCTTTCTTTTCATCGGCTGTCGGTTCGACGATCAACTGCTACGCATTTATGCGCGGCAGATCACGAAGCGCTCGGCAGACGTTCATTATGCCATTGTCGAGCCGGATGCGCTCTCGCGCAATGAGCTGCGGTTCCTGCTCGACCAGGGCTTGACCCCGCTGGCGATTGCGATCCCGCGCGCCGTGGAGATCTTGCTGGCCAATTAGAGGCGCTGGCAAAGCGAAGTCCGCCCACCTCGGTCCAGCCGCGGCAGCCATCCGATCACAGTGAAATGTGCCGGTGCCGCTGAGCGGGAGCGTCGACGGACAGGTGCCGTGATCGCTCCCCGGATCCCACCGTCTGTCGCATTTCCAACACGCCGCAGGCTCGCTGTCGGCTGCACAACAGCGCGGATCGCTCTGTCTAACTAATTGGCGGAGATGAGAAAATCCGTCGCCTGCCGCGATGGCATGTGAGTTGCTAACCCACGTTCAAAGGCTCGCTCAGGAGTGGCTCCGGGAAGCCTGTTTGGCTTGGAGAAAGAACTGGACATGGACGCAGTGGAGCGCGGCAGCAGCGCTAGAAATGCACGAGAAGGCGGCGGGACCATGCTGGCCGCCGAGCCCAAGAGCTGCGGCATCTCGGTCGGCGGCAGCAAAGCGCGCTGCGGGGCACACAGCGGCCAAGGCGATCTGCCGCCGGCGATCTGGGACAAGGTGAAGAAGCACCCCTGCTACAGTGTCGAGGCGCATCACCACTACGCGCGCATGCATGTTGCGGTTGCGCCAGCTTGCAACATGCAATGCAACTACTGCAATCGTAAATATGACTGCGCCAATGAATCGCGCCCGGGCGTGACCAGCGAGAAGCTCACGCCCGAGCAGGCGGCCAAAAAGGTGCTCGCGGTCGCCTCCCGCATTCCGCAGATGACTGTGCTTGGCATTGCCGGTCCCGGCGATCCCCTGGCCAATCCAGACAAGACCTTCAGAACTTTCGAGCTCGTAGCCAAAGCTGCGCCCGACATCAAACTGTGTCTATCGACCAACGGGCTCGCCTTGCCCGATCACGTCGATACCATCGCCCGATTGAACATCGAGCATGTCACCATCACAATCAATATGATCGATCCCGAGATCGGCGCCCGGATCTATCCGTGGATCTTCTATAATCACAAACGCTACAGCGGGCTCGAGGCAGCGAAAATCCTGACCAGGCGTCAGCTCAGTGGTCTCGAAATGCTCTCCGCGCGAGGCATTCTCTGCAAGGTCAATTCAGTCATGATCCCGGGCATCAACGAGCGGCACCTGGTTGAGGTCAACAAAGCCGTGAAGTCGCGTGGCGCTTTCCTGCACAACATCATGCCGCTGATCGCAGCCCCCGAGCACGGCACCATGTTCGGTCTCAAGGGCCAGCGCGCGCCGAGGACAAGCGAATTGAAGGCACTGCAGGACGCATGCGAAGGCGAGATGAACATGATGCGCCATTGCTGCCAATGCCGCGCCGACGCGGTCGGACTGCTCGGCGAGGATCGAAGCGCGGAGTTTACGAAGGAGAAGATTGTGACCATGACCGTCAACTATGACCCTGAGGCGCGCAAGGCCACCCAGGCTGGAATCGAGGCGGAACGCCGCGCCAGGATAATGCCAAGGCAGGAGGAAGTGCAGGAGCATGCAGGCGGGACAAGCGATATCAAAGTGCTGATCGCGGTCGCAACCAAGGGTGCTGGCCTGATCAATGAGCATTTTGGGCATGCCAACGAGTTCCAGGTGTATGAAGTATCGCAATCCGGCGCCAAATTCGTCGGTCACCGCCGCGTCGATCACTACTGCCAGGGCGGTCATGGCGCGCCGGATGACCTTGCGGCCATCATCCGCTCCATCAATGACTGCCATGCCGTGTTCGTCGCCAGGATCGGTGGTCGGCCGACAAGCGAACTCCACAAGGATGGCATCGAGCCGGTCGATAAATACGCGCACGAGTTCATCGAGACGTCCGCGATCGCATGGTTCAGCTCTTATCTTGAGAAGGTGAAGAGCGGCGAGATCCAGCATGTCGACCGGGGTGACGGAGCGATCCGGCAGGACCCGATGATGTCGGTGGCGTGAAGAGGACATCGGATGCCGTTCAAGATCATTTCTTCGCAATGCACAGGCTGCTCCGCTTGTGAGACCGAATGTCCCAACGTGGCGATCTTCGAGAAGGGCGGAACGTTCGTGATTGACCCGAAAAAATGTACCGAATGCATCGGTCACTTCGAGGAGCCGCAATGTGTTGCGGTCTGCCCGGTCGACAAGACCTGCGTCATCGACACCTCATTGCCGCGATACCAGCCGCCGGCCTGAACGAGCGTAAGCGTCATGGAGTTCACGTTGACGGTCGCTGCAGAGAACATCGCCCGCTTCATCCCGGCAATCGCGGCCACGGCGGCCAGCGAGCTCGCAGAATGCGGCCCGATCAAGTTCACGACGCAGTGATGCATGAGCAACATCGTCCGCGACAGTGACGTCATAGAGCTGGATGGACCGCCGGTCTTCAACCTTGGTGAAAAGGTGAAGGCCAATCGCACCGTTCGCAATGACGGGACCTACGCCGGCAAAGAGATCGGGGACATGCTGGCCAAGAAAGGCGAGGTCGGTTACGTCGTTTCCATCGGGACGTTCCTGCAGCAATTCTACGTCTACGGTGTCGAGTTTCTTGAAACCGGCAACCGCGTCGGAATGAAATGCAAGGAACTTGATTCGGTGGACGCGGACTCTGAGCTCGACAGTCGGCCATTGCGGGAAGGGCCCCCATCATGATCGCGCCCCTTCATTCGACATCCGAATGGCGCCCGCGGCTCAAATCCGTCGGCGATCTCATCAACGGCGGCTTGTTTCACGCCTGCGCGCCCTTGACGGCTCTTGTAGGCACTGGCCGCATCGGTGAGATCGTGCGCTTGAGAGCGAGCACGCAAGCGAACATAGGGACCTTAGTTTTGCCGGGCGGCCGGTCGGCTGTCCTGAAGCGCAAAGAACGCGGCTTTAAGGGGCTTTCGCAATGAATGCAGCGGTCATGAAAAGGGCAGTCATCGGCCTGAACGCTCACCCGAACGAGGTCGATCGCAAGCGGATCGAATGCGCATTGGGCTCCCGCAGACGCTATCGTTATGTCTCACCCAGTGTGAAGCCGGTTAAGGGGGGATATCTCATCGAGAGCCCTTGCTGCTCACGCGACATCGACAAGGATGGCGGCGTGATCGAGGTCGCGTTGATCCATCATGACGCCGTGTGCGGACTGTGGAAGATGTTTTGGAAAGACCATGCGCGAGGAATTTGGCAATTCCACAGCGTCCATCAGCGGCTGAGCGCAGCGACAGATGAGCTAAATGCCGATCTCGACCGAGTGTTCTGGCGGTAACGCTACTGTTTACACACACAAACGATAAAGTTGGTCATGGCACTGGACGAAAACGAACTGATCGAACTTGAACAACTGATCACGGCGGCAGAAGGGCGCGCGAGCCCCTTGACCGAGCTGCGGCGGCGTTTTCCCCATCTCGCCCTGGTGCGATGCGATGCGTCTGATGTCACCGAGCCGCCCTTTCGCAGCTTTCCTCATTATGACCTGCACTTGATCGACCGGTCCGAACACTGCGTCCAGATCACAGCCGATCCGCTGCTGGCGATTGGCATTGTTTTGGCGGCAAGGGACCCTTCGGGGTGACTGGGGTTGCATTCGCAGACGTTCACGGCCCTTTCGCGGGTGCGGTCATAGCGCATCACCGTTGCCGCCGTGACGAGTTCCGGGACGTGGAAAAGATCGCCGATGTTGGGGTGCGCTGCCGCTTTCGCACCGATGAGGATCGAATTCGCGGAAACGATGACTGGCGCGTCCATCAACATGGGCGCGCGCAGTTCTCTGCGAGGAACCTCTGGAACTTGATCGAAGGCAGCCGATCCGGGGGCGGCCATTTGGGTCAGCCGTTGATGTCTCGATCGCGATCTCCCCGTCGATTGTCGTGAAGAAGCCGCATGCGAGCGGCCTGAGTCAGGCTCTCGATGATCGATCAGCGCCCGCTCATGCGTCGTCGCGCTCGTGAGGACCCCCGCCAGCACAGTAGAATTCGAGCCAATCGACATCATCCCTGCGCGCTGGCACTCGGAAGCGTCTCGGTTTCGATGTCGTGATGCTGCGCGAACGGGAAGACCAACCGGTCATCACATCTTCATCAAGCGCGAGCACCTGTCTTTGGTCTGCAGCGCTCAAGTTTCGACGCTGGTCGGAGCATCATTTCTGAAAAGCGTACCGAGAGGCTCGACCGCAGTTGCATTTCAAACCATCCGCAGTTCCGTCTGGCGCACGAATGCGCCGCAATCAATCTTATGTTTCGTCAAAAATTGTGAGCGCTGTCAGATTACACACAGCCGCACAGCTGCTGTCAGGTTCGAAACATCCAGCGCGATGAGAAATCTCGCGAAGTTGTAGTGCATCATCAGAAGCTTAAACAGGCCGCCGGCGTTGGCACGGCAGTTGCTACTGCGATGCAGCAACACTGAGTAAGGGCTGAGTGCACGCCGACGCGCAAGACGAGCGATGCTCTCCTACCCTTGGACCCGTGTGCCCCGTTTCTCGAAAGAGAAACAAGCTCGCGTGCAAAACAGCACGCAATCTTTGGCAAATCGGTTGATGGAGAGAGCAACATGGCTTCACTGAGACAAATCGCGTTCTACGGCAAGGGTGGTATCGGAAAGTCGACCACGTCCCAGAACACCCTGGCGGCGCTGGCGGAGATGGGTCACAAGATCCTGATCGTGGGCTGCGATCCCAAAGCGGACTCCACTCGCCTTATTCTGCACGCCAAGGCGCAGGACACGATCCTGAGCCTGGCCGCCAATGCCGGCAGCGTCGAGGACCTCGAACTCGAGGACGTGATGAAGATCGGCTATAAGGACATCCGCTGCGTCGAGTCGGGTGGCCCGGAGCCCGGGGTCGGCTGCGCAGGCCGCGGCGTCATCACCTCGATCAACTTCCTGGAGGAGAACGGCGCCTATGAGGAGCGCGACTACGTTTCCTATGACGTGCTCGGCGACGTCGTCTGCGGCGGCTTTGCGATGCCGATCCGCGAGAACAAGGCGCAGGAAATCTACATCGTGATGTCCGGCGAGATGATGGCCATGTATGCCGCCAACAACATCTCCAAGGGCATTCTGAAATATGCGAGCTCCGGCGGCGTGCGGCTCGGTGGCCTCATCTGCAACGAGCGGCAGACCGACAAGGAGCTGGAGCTCGCGGAAGCGCTCGCCAAAAAGCTCGGCACTGAGCTGATTTATTTCGTGCCGCGCGACAACATCGTGCAGCATGCGGAGCTGCGGCGCATGACCGTGTTGGAATACGCGCCGGACTCCAAGCAGGCGGATCACTATCGCAACCTCGCGGGCAGGATCCACAACAATGGCGGCAAGGGCATCATCCCGACTCCGATCACCATGGACGAGCTCGAGGACATGCTGATGGAGCACGGCATCATGAAGGCCGTTGATGAGTCCATCGTCGGGAAAAGCGCTGCCGAACTTGCAGCATCGTAAAAGGACGCAGCGCGACAGCACCGGCCCTCCCAATCCAAAACGGAGGGCCGGCAGTCGGGCGAAAGGGTGGCTCCCAAGGGCCGACGCGGTGATGCCAACTTGACCAATGTGGAAAGGGTAGCGGACGCCCATGTTCGAAGAGCAGTTCTATCCCGTTATGGTTGTCGAGACGAATGATGGGAGCGTCCAGGGACGTGGCGCAATTGCCAGCTATCGCCTTCTGACCGGGATGCTCCCCGCAGATGCCGACACAAGCAATGACATCAGTTTCGACCGCCACGTGCTGGCGTCCATTCTGGCTGCCGGTGCGATGGATGGTGGTCTTTTGTCCGAGAAGGTCGGCCTGTCCAGCGATCAGTTGGCGGCGTTGCTCAAGCAACGCTTTCCATCGGTTCGGATCAAAGAGGAGGAGTTGCCGCGGGATTTCGAGCACGTCGACAACGACGAGGTCACAATGGTACGTGATCTCTTGCTGGCGCAACGATCGACGGAAGGGGACACCAGCCGTTGGCTGGCCGCGATGATCGCGCGCCGCGTCATGGAGCCGAATCATCTGTGGGCAGATCTCGGATTGCGCAATCGTGGTGAACTGTTGCGTCTCCTCAA
The DNA here is from genome assembly GCF_027594865.1 of Bradyrhizobium xenonodulans. Taxonomy (NCBI): domain Bacteria; kingdom Pseudomonadati; phylum Pseudomonadota; class Alphaproteobacteria; order Hyphomicrobiales; family Nitrobacteraceae; genus Bradyrhizobium; species Bradyrhizobium xenonodulans. Next base: position 7,260,373 of record NZ_CP089391.1, on the reverse strand, counting down.
CCGCCATTTCGGGCCGCTCGCCAGGCGCAACGTCAACAACATGCGCTGGAAGCGCTTCTTTTATCGCAGGCTATGCGAGGACGAGGGGCTCATCTTGTGTACGACGCCGGTGTGCACAGAGTGCAAGGACTTCAACTACTGCTTTGGCGATGAAAGCGGTGAGAGCCGCATGGCCGAGCGCCGGCGTGACGTTCTGTTGGCGCCGGCCGCTCCGGTCGCGGGCGGCAACTGACCCGTATTCCCGCCTCCCGATAGGTAGTTCTTTGGCGCAACTGCCGCCCGACGGTCGCGCAGCTGGCCGACGAGGTGCAGGTGACGCGGCCAAATCTGGTGCAGCGGATTACGGCGCCAACCAGCGGGACGCTCTTCTGCTCAGGCCAGCTTGCGCCTACGCCGCAAGCCCTGTGGTCCGAAGGGAACTGTGCTTTGCCGGCGCTGACACAGAATGCGGCTGCGGCGATGTGTTCAGGAGAGGCTGCTAAACTCCCTCGTTGCGGGGCCGGTCGGCCGGCGTCCATAAGACCGTGGATCAGTCGCGCAAGCGGTCCTGTTGCGTTTGGTTGATGCCTGATCTCTCACGACCGTTTTCGACACCGATACCAGCCCGCATCCGTCACGTTGTTTACGGCGGCGTCGTCCTGGTCACTATAACCGAAGCAAATCTCCTGATGCGATGTGCTCGGGTTAGCGAACCGATGAACCCTGACGCGTCGGTCTGACAGTCGATCCGCGCCGTAACCCGAACTGATCAGGCAGAATGGTGAGAGCTCAACTGGCGCGTCTGTTTTGCGACACCGTCGTTCTGGTGACATCCGACTGCGGGCGAAAAATGATGGATCTTCAATAGTGTGGGATCCTGCGGGCGTGGCATGCGGTTTGCCAAAGCAGTCCTTGCCAAGCACAATCAGGAGGCTTCGTTGATTGACGCCAAAGCCATCGCTGCCAAGCCGGCATGGTCCGATTCGCTGTGGAACCAGCGGACCGTGCTCAATGACACCACGCTGCGCGATGGCGAGCAGGCGCCTGGTGTTGCGTTCACCACAGCTGAAAAGGTGGCCATCGCGCATGCGCTGGCGCGGGCCGGCATCACGGAGATCGAGGCGGGGACCCCCGCCATGGGCGATGATGAGATCGCGGCCATCCGTGCCATTGTCGAGGAGGGGCTGCCGCTCACCCCTATTGCGTGGTGCCGCATGCGTGAGCCCGATGTCGACGCGGCGATCGAGGCCAAGGTGTCGATGGTCAATGTTTCGATCCCGGCTTCAGACGTACAGATCGCGGCCAAGCTGGGCGGGAATCGCGACCAGGCCTTGCAGCAGGTGAAGCGGGTAGTGGGCTACGCCCGCGAGCGAGGGCTCGATGTCGCCGTCGGAGGCGAGGACTCCTCCCGCGCCGATGTCGACTTTCTCATCAGTCTCATCGCGGCTGCGGAAGCCGCGGGCGCGCGCCGGTTTCGTGTCGCCGACACGCTCAGCGTCCTCGATCCCGACTCCGCCTATGCGCTGATCGCGCGCCTGCGCGCCAGTAGCGATCTCGAGCTCGAATTTCACGGCCATGACGATCTTGGGCTCGCGACCGCCAACACGCTCGCTGCCATCAGGGGCGGCGCGAGCCACGCTTCCGTCACTGTCATCGGGCTCGGCGAACGGGCCGGCAATGCGCCGCTCGAGGAAGTTGCGGTCGCACTCAAACAGCTCTACGGGCGTGACACCGGCATCGTGCTGCCGGAGCTCATAGAGGTCGCCGCACTCGTCGCGGCCGCGGCCACACGTGCGATTCCTCTCAACAAGGCGATCGTCGGGGAGCATGTGTTCACGCACGAATCCGGCATTCACGTCGATGGACTGTTGAAGGACGAACGCACCTATCAAGCGCTCGACCCGCACTTGCTGGGTCGCTCCAATCGGATCGTGATCGGTAAGCATTCCGGGCTTTCGGCCATCACCAAGCTGCTCGGGGAATTGCAACTCGCCGCCACCACCGAGCAGAGCAGACATATCCTGTTCCGGGTGCGAAAATACGCCATCGAGCACAAGCGGCTGGTCGCGCGCGAGACGGTGGCGGCGATCTGGCGCGATGTTTGCGAATGCTCGTCCGACCGCACGTGAGTGAGCTTTCGAGTTCTACTTGGCCGGCCACGAAATCGATCGGAACTCGACCGAAGCGCTCGCAGATCGCGTCGAAGTCCGAGGACATGGGCTGTGTGGCCATCTCCAACAGTACACACGTGAAACGGCCGCTTCTGCGAACTAACCAGGAGCTGCCGGATCTCGACCGAGACGGGTGAGCCAATCCAGGGAAAATTTCGATGAGCAATAAATTTCAGCAGACCGGCGTCCTCGACCGGCTCAACAAGGCCTCCTCGGCTGAGGAGATTTTTGCGCTGCTTGGCGTCGACTACGATCCCAAGATCGTCAATGTCGCGCGCCTGCATATCCTAAAGCGCATGGGACAACATCTCGCCAAGGAGCAATTCGCCGGTGTCGCGGAAGGGGAGGTCGTTGCGCGCTGCAAGGCGATGCTGGAGCAGGCCTATGCCGATTTCGTGGCGTCTTCGCCAATCGACCAGCGGGTCTTCAAAGTCTTGAAGGATGCGGTCGCGGAACCCAAAAAGCCAGCCGCCTTCGTGCCGCTCAATACGTTGAAATAGCGTTCTCTTGAATGCCGTCTGCCGCAGATAGCTGCGGCGCGCCTCTTCGTTCGGTCGAGTCTGTGGAGCGACGCGGGAGACGCCCTGTCGCGTTTCCGACGTATGTCGCGGCCCTGTTGTCCCCGTTGCCAAGAACCAAGTTAGCAACTGCGCCCAATACATTTCTTTGGTGCATGACCTCGCGGTGTTCTCAGTTGGTATGACACTTGCTGCTCTGCACCTAGGTCCGCGCAACAACGAATCGAGCTTGTCCTGGAGAAGCGCATGCATAGCGTCGTCCGCATCAAACAGGTCCCCGCCGCGCCAGCGAAAATCCGTGCGCGGTTCCTGTCAAACACGATCGTGCAGCGGGGTGTGCCGACCAACTGTCACGCACCCGCAACCGCGGAGATAGCCGTTAGTTCCGTGACCAGACGGCCGGCGAGACCGACGTGCACGCTATGGAACCGTATTCACCTGAGCCCTGACTGCGGAAGGTGCGCACCTTGGGTGCCGAAGCTGCGGTGCTGTTTACCGAATGCTCCTTTGTTGATGACGCGACGCTACCCACGACGTACGCGCGCACGACCGCGATCTCGAAGACCAGGGAGCTATCTGGTGGGACCGCTGTCGTATTCATTGGCAAGTCGGCCATTGACAGCGATCCGGCCCAGGTCGACCCCTGGATCGCAACGTAGTCCTGTTTATTGCAAGCTCAACCACCTCGCCAGAACCGTCGGTCTCGATCTCCGCGTCCGACGCTTCTGATGCGGAGCACCGAGGGTACCGTCCTCCGCGAAGAAGGCCCTTGCTGTGAACCGCGAGCAACCGGCGAACGCGCTCATCAGGACCATGTTCAACCGACAGTCGAAGCCAGAGCCCGTGTCGCGCAGGCGCGTGGATCGGAAGGAGAATGCAAAACCATGAGCAACGTCATCAAGGCTCCCACATCAGCCGCAGCGGGCCGCGCAGCAACCAAGAAGCAGTTGCCGGACCGATTCAAAGCCTACAAACATGTCTGGGTGTTCGTCGAGCAGGAGCGCGGGCAGGTCCATCCCGTCTCATGGGAGCTTATGGGGGCGGGCCGCAAGCTTGCCGACAGGCTGAAGGTTAAGCTTGCGGCTGTTGTCGTCGGCCCTGAGGGCGAGGCCACACGCAACGCCGCGCTCGAAGCTTTCTGTTACGGCGCCGATTTGACTTATCTCGTGGCCGACAATGTGCTCTCGGATTATCGTAACGAGTCCTACACCAAGGCGTTGTCCGATCTCGTTGAGATCTACAAGCCCGAGATCCTGCTGTTAGGGGCAACAACGCTCGGCCGCGATCTTGCCGGCTCCGTCGCCACGACTGTCCTCACAGGGCTCACCGCCGACTGCACCGACCTCGACGTTGACGCGGATGGATCGCTTGCAGCCACCCGTCCGACCTTTGGCGGCTCGCTGCTCTGCACGATCTACACGCTGAATTACCGGCCACAGATGGCAACCGTCCGCCCGCGCGTGATGGCGATGCCGGAGCGTGTCGCGCGCGATCCCGGCCGCATCATCGTCCATCCGCTCGGCCTGGTGGAAGACGATATCGTGACCAAGGTGCTGTCGTTCATCCCCGACCGTGATTCTGCCAAATCCAATCTCGCCTATGCCGACGTCGTGGTCGCCGGCGGGCTTGGGCTCGGTTCTCAAGAAAACTTTCAGCTTGTGCGCCAGCTCGCTGGCGTGCTCGGCGCCGAATATGGCTGTTCCCGTCCGCTCGTGCAAAAGGGATGGGTCACCTACGACCGACAGATCGGCCAGACGGGTAAGACGATCCGGCCAAAGCTCTATATCGCCGCGGGCGTTTCCGGCGCGATCCAGCATCGGGTTGGCGTCGAGGGCGCCGATCTGATCGTCGCCATCAATACCGACAAGAACGCGCCGATCTTCGACTTTGCCCACATCGCGATTGTCAGCGACGCCATGCATCTTTTACCGGCGCTGACGGACGCATTTCGGGCGCGGCTCTCGCCGCACTCGCGCGACCGGATAGCGAGCTAAAGGAGGTTATCATGATCGAGGAAAGATTCGATGCAATCGTTGTCGGCGCCGGTATGGCGGGCAACGCGGCGGCGTTGACCATGGCCAGGAAAGGCATGAAGGTGCTACAGCTCGAGCGCGGCGAGTATGCCGGATCAAAAAACGTTCAGGGCGCAATACTCTATGCCGACATGCTGGAAAAGCTGATCCCAGAGTTCCGGGAGGACGCACCGCTTGAGCGACATTTGGTCGAACAACGGTTCTGGATCATGGATGATCGCTCCCATGTCGGGCTGCATTACCGCTCAGAGGACTTCAATGAGGAGCGGGCTAACCGGTACACGATTATCCGGGCCCAGTTCGATCGATGGTTCTCCTCAAAAGTGCGCGAGGCAGGCGCGACCGTGCTGTGCGAGACCACCGTCACCGATCTTGCGCAGGATGCCTATGGCAGAGTCATCGGTGTTCGTACAGATCGGCAGGACGGCGAAATCCATGCAGATGTCGTGGTGCTGGCCGAGGGCGTGAACGGACTGCTTGGCACGCGGGCGCGCCTGCGCGAGCGCCCCAAGCCGAACAAGGTGGCCCTCGCGGTGAAGGAAATGCACTTTTTGCCGCGCGAGACCATCGAAGCGCGTTTCAATCTGAGCGGCGACGAAGGCGTTGTCATCGAAGCTGCGGGCACGATTTCCGGCGGCATGACGGGAATGGGCTTCATCTACGCCAATAAGGAGTGCATTTCGCTCGGCATCGGGTGTCTTGTCGCAGACTTCCAGCGCACTGGTCGGACGCCCTACGAGCTGCTCGACCACTTCAAGCGCCACCCGTCGGTCGCGCCTCTGATAGAGGGGTCTGAGGTCAAGGAATATTCCGCGCACCTCATCCCCGAGGGCGGCTACAAAGCCATCCCGCAGCTCTACGGAGACGGTTGGGTCGTGGTCGGTGACGCGGCGCAGCTCAACAACGCCATTCATCGCGAGGGGTCCAATCTTGCGATGACGTCCGGACGGATCGCGGCCGAAGCAATCTTCCAGATGAAATCGCGCCGGCTTGGCATGACCGCGGAAAATCTCGCGCTCTACAAGAGGATGCTGGATCGCTCCTTCGTCTTGAAGGACATGAAGAAGTACAAGGACATGCCGAGGCTGATGCATACCAACTCGCAAAACTTCTTCCTCACCTACCCCCAGCTCATCTCCAAGGCGATGCAGACCTACCTTCGGGTTGACGGTACGCCGAAGTCTGAGAAGCAGAAGTCGACGCTGAAATCCTTCGTTAATGCGCGGTCCTGGATAGGGCTGTTCGGCGATGCATTCCGCTTCGCCCGCGCTTGGCGCTAATTCGAAACGCGCACCCGAAACCAATGAGGCTGACTATGGTCGAGAGATCAGTGCGTGTCGAAGACAAGTTGTTTTGCAACCGCTACCTTGTGGACGCCGGACGGCCCCACATCAAGGTGCGCGCACACACCAAGCCCTCGCCGCAGCTCCTTGCGCTTTTGAAAGCCTGTCCAGCGCGTTGCTATGACCTCAATGACAAGGGCCAGGTCGAGGTCACCGTCGACGGCTGCATGGAGTGCGGCACCTGCCGCGTCATCGGCGAGCCCACGGGCGACATCGAATGGAGCTATCCGCGGGGCGGATATGGGGTGTTATTCAAATTCGGGTGAGCGGACTACGATTGCCTCCGCGCTATCGGTGAGGCGGAGAAGATCTCACGGCGGAGTCATTTCGCCGTACCTTAGGTGCGTGCAACAGGCCGAAAATCGACCGAGGCTCAAATATTCGGATGCAAGGGCACACTCGGCGAACTCAACTCGTGAATAATAGGCGTCCACCCCGAGCCTGCCCCGGGAGGGGCGAGGCGAAGGGTGCGGGGAGGGCGGATTACTCCGCCGCTTGTGGCGTGCAACGCCCTGCCGCCTCGATCGCAACCGCAACTGACTGCACGATCGCGGCAAAGCGCACGGCCGTTTGAATTGCATCCGAGCTGACGCCGGCCTGCCGCAGCGCCTTCTCATGGGCGTCCATGCAGGCACCGCACCCGTTGATCGCGCTGACTGCGAGTGCCCACAACTCAAAATCGGCTCTGTCCACGCGCGGATTTCCAAGCCAATTCATCCGCAGCCGAGCGGGCATTGTCTTGTATTCCGGGTTTGAGGCGAGATGAACGAAGCGGTAGTAGACGTTGTTCATCGCCATGACGGATGCTGCGGATTTCGCCGCCTCGACCGCCGCTGGCGTCATCACCACGCTTGCGGCGGTTTCCATTGCGGCCGTCACGATCGGATTGCGGGACGCGATCGCGCTCGCCAGCAACAGCCCGTATTTGCTTTGTGATGACAGTGTTTCGTCCGCCATCATCGACGCAAGGTTGAGCCTGACGTCCTTGGCGAAATCCGGAATCCGGTCTTTCAACTGATCGATCGACATATCCCCTCAAGCGACTTTCAGTGTCTCCCCGCCGACCTCGCGGTTGCAGGGGCAGAGCTCGTCAGTTTGCAGGGCGTCCAAGACGCGCAGCGTGTCCTTCGGGCTGCGGCCGACATTGGGATTCGTGGCATAGACATGCTGGATTGTATTCTCAGGATCGACAATGAAGGTCGTGCGATGGGCAACGCCATCGGCCGAGCGGCCACCAAGACCGTCGACGAGCGCGCCGTCCGTGTCGGCAAACTGCCAAATCGGCAGATGGTGCAGGTCCTTGTGCTCGCGCCGCCAGGCAAGCTTGCAGAACTCGTTGTCAGTCGAGCCGCCTAGCACGACCGCATCGCGGTCTGCGAAATCCTTGGCCAGGCGGGCGAATTCGGCGATCTCGGTCGGGCAGACAAAGGTGAAATCCTTAGGGTAGAAGAAGATGATTTTCCATTTCCCAGGAAAGCTCTTTTCGGTCAGCGCCTCGAAGGCGCTCTGTCCCTTCTCTTCGTGCAAGTGAAAGCCGGGCTTTACCCCGATGATTTGGAACGACGGCAACTTACTTCCAATTCCAAGCATTTTGTCCCCACTCGTGTGCTTAGGGCGAACCCAGTGAACTGCATCAGCGAAGCAAGCGATGTGCCATGAGATCGTTCGGCTTAACTGTCGCGACTACAACATTCCCTTCGTGCTTATGACGGGTTCAAGCCATGCTGTGACATCAAAGACTGTGCCTCCCGAATTCAAACTGTCCTGGACCGGGAGATCCGAAGAACGAAGATCTATCGCGAGCTCCGTCGACAGAACGCGACCAACAGGACAGGCGCCCGGCCCCGATCCGTGAGCAGGCCCGCGAAGATGTCCACGGCGAGAAACAGAATGAGGCTAGAGGCAAGGCCCTGAGCTTGTCGGCAGCAAGCACTACGGCTCGAGTTGCAGCCCAGGGCAGGGAGTTGTGACCGCAAATAATCCGCGGCGCGGTCGAGGTCTCTCGACGCTGGGCACCTGCGGTTTTTGGCTGCAACGACATCCTCAAGTTGCGCGGTTGAATGAAGCGGTGCCATCTTCGTCTGCTTGGCCTGCAAATCACCACCAAGCGATTTTTCAATGAGCCTTTCCTCCGGACTGTCTGGGCGGAAACCTGAGCATACCGGAGGATGATTCCGTTCCTGTGGGAACATGGAAGTGCTACCGACTAAGCTCAGGCCAATAGGCATACCGTTTGCTATTGACGATGAGCGATACGCGTCGAGTCCACTGGGATGAGGGCGCATTGTATCTCATTCATCATTCTCGCTGGGCAATGCACTTAGCCTGGATCCGATGAGCCTGCCCATATCCCAGCCCAAACCCAATGCCGCGCAGTGAGCAGCATAGGAATCAGGAGACCAGATGATCAAGGCCAGGATGGAAAGAGTCCGCGAACTAATTCGGTCACTTGAATCGGTCCAAGTGCGAAGTCAGTCTCTCGACAAAGAACAGAGTAAGCTCGAAGGCAGGTCGTCCTCCTTGACCGAGACCGGGGTTGGTAAGAACAATGCAGCGCATTCCCGGCGCGAAGCTAGCGGCGACATCCAGAGTGCCATCGATCACATGAGGGTCGCTGTCGGTGATGACGGCCATGTCGGAACCTAAGGCAGCACCAAGCCGCCCAATCATTGCCGCGCTGTCAGGCTCACGCCGATACGCTTCTCATGAAACACTGGTGAGCAGCCTTGGCTAGAATGGCGCGCTCCGGCGCCCAGCGCGGCTGGTTGACGCTATGGGCGACAGGCGCTCGATCTGCCGCCAGGTTGTTTGCCCGTACAGTGCACACTGCCAGAGAACAGCAGAGAAAGACGTATTGACCCACCTGTTGACGGCGGTTCCTTTTGAGGCGCGACAAGTTCTTCAGGAGAAAGCGATCGAAGAAAGCCCGTTTGATGTGGGTAAATCACTCTTTATAGCCGCGCGATAGTCCGCGAGTTCCACCGCGAACGAACGGCAGCGCACGTGCGGTACTAGGCCGATCGAAGCCGAGATCACATTGGCTATCGTTCGGCTATCAACGATGTGGCCGACCCGCAACTCACCATGTTCGGAGTCGTAACAAAGACTTGGCCGCAAGGGAGTATAACCTGCCGCTGCGGGCGGCTGACAACGCTCGATGGACACTGGCGCTGGCGCCGGCTGTTGTGAAGCACTGTAGGGAAAGGGAGGTTACCGGAAGCCCTGTGGCGCCAACGACTATGGGGTTACTCTTCTCGTCGCCGTGCTCACCGCCGTACCTTTAAGCGGAATGACTTGCTGATTAGCCGCCAGAATCCCGAGGGGTCCGCCAGCTGACCGTTTTTCTTGAGAACGGTCCAGATCTTGCGGATCCGTGAATTGCCGAACTCGTCATTGTGTCTTCCAGAACCCCAGGGTGACCTGAAGCAATCTAGGCGAAACGTAAATATATATATGAGTTGTGAGCCCCTCGCATTCCCGGTTCGACGATGAAGTCCACGGATTGAGGTGCGTGCGTGACCAGTCTGATATCTTCGCGGCTCATGATCTGCAGGCGCAGCAGCGAGTCGATCAGATCGGCCAGTGCCGTACCCGCAATGCGCATTAGGCGGGCGACGGCACCCCAGTGCGTCGATAATCGCCGTGGCGGTGTTCAGTAGCTCGGAGCAACTACATGCTGTCCTCAATCGGGGGCGGCTTTTATTGAAGAATGGCCTCGTCCACACAGAAGACGGCTTGGCCCGCCTTTCCTCCGATCTGGTTGTCGGGGCGCGCCAGTGGAAATCACTAGTCTGGCTCAAAGCTTGCAATAGGTGAGACGAAGCAGGAGACATGGTAGGGGCGCTTGGCGCTCAGTCCCGCCGGTCACGGCGTCGGCCGTCTGCCGTTCATGCAAGTTCGAGTCTGAGTACTGTTGGAGATTGTGAAAGTGGCGATCGGCTTTGTGAAGTGGTTCAATCCTGAAAAGGGGTACGGATTTATCAGGCCTGAGGACGGCAGCGCTGACGTCTTCGTTCATATATCGGCGGTCGAAAAAGCGGGGTATAAAACTTTGGCTGAGGGCTCGCGCGTGAACTACGAACTCGTCCCCGGCCGCTCCGGCAAGATGTCGGCTGAAAACCTTAGTGTTGGCTGAAGCCGACCTCTGTCGTGGTTAGGCCGGCGGATCGGGAGGAGGCCTGTGTGCCACCCGTTCAGTTCAACTGACGTGTACGTCTGCCCCCTACGACCATCTGACGCTGCTCGATGACCCATCCTCCTTCATGAAATTCCCGGAGCCTCAGCCCGTCCATTACGAGGTGATCGGCGAGATGTTCAATCTCAGCAATGTCATGACTGATGTAGATCATCGGCACGGCGAGCTTATCATTCAAGCGTTTAAGACATGGCAAAATCTCACGCTTGGCGCGATCCAAGGTTGCAAGTGGTTCGTCCATCAGAAGAACTCTTGGCTGAGACAATGGGGCGCGGCCGATGGCGACGCGCTGCCGCTCGCCGGCGGAGAGGTGCGCTGGCGGAGCGCAATCGTGATATCGGCCAATTCTCCTCGCCGACGCGCAACAATCGCGCCGGTCAATTCTGCGCTGATCTATCCGGCCATGCGCTTCGTACCTGCGCCCCCCGGATTGGCACAAATATTGAGCTCGATTTCATGCGACATCTCGACGATGAATTCTGGATGATGGCCATTCTCGCACAGCGCGTACTTGAATGCTTGGGCGCGGTTCACGAACAGGCCGCCAAAAATGCCGTTCTGTTCGCAGGCAACCCAGTGACCGCGACGATTCCTGCCAATCAATACAGTTGGTGCTGTGGGGCTGCACGAAGAAGGTTCGACGAGCTTCATGACCACGATCCTTCGCTAAGCTCGAATGGGGGCGCCTCAGTCGACCTCTGCCAATCCATACCGCTCAAAGGTCGTTGGCGCAGGATCGTTGGGTCACACAGGCGCTCGAACATCTGCCTCTCGCAGTCCGCTTGGCCTTTACCGTTTGCAAGCGATCACGACCAGGATAGTTAGAGCGAATTCCATTAGCGGCTCCGAAATGAAGGCGCCGTATTGGCAGCGGCTCCTCCTTTCACCCTTCAGCAATCGGCGTGCCACTCGCGGAATCTGTCGCGTCTCGCCTGACGAAGAAAATTCGCGCGTTTGACACCGTCTCGGTAAACGCACCGACAAGGTCAACGATTGCACGAAGTCCGAGAGCAATGGAATGTGCGTCTCGCGTCAAGCATATAGGACTACTGGAGTACGAGGACACCCAGGGTTGCTGCTCGACAACGCACACTCTCGTAAGGGAAATGAATGCTCATCGCTGGCCATGCCGTGGCTGATAACGCCCGATGTGAGCTGGATGGCCGGTCGGGAGCGCGCAGACCGGCTTGGCACCGAAGGGCGTGCGCTCGTCTGTCTGAAGCCAAACGGACTTTTGTCCAGAATCTACGAGGCTGTTTGGAGCACGACATTGCGCTCTCGAAAAACGCGGAGGTCTCGCCCCGACGTGCTAAGAGAGATCCTGCTCCAACCTCGCTGGAGAAAGCCAGAAGGACCCCATGCCAGTCAAAAGTCCGCTTCCCATTGTCTTCAGCCAAGCGAATCAACGTATCGTTTTCCTGCAAACTTTGTTGCGAGCACTGCTACGTTCCCGAGGAATATCGAGATCAATCCAACGCGGCTCTTGAAGCCATCACAACGATCTGTCGCGGAGATGACAAATATCGTCGACCTTTCGTCGACATGTATTCTCCCTGAGAAAGGTGTAATTGACAGGAGGCGAGCCGCCTCTGCGCTCCCCAGTCGTGATGACCCGCGCGAACAAGCGGGCTTTCACGTCCAATTGAACACAGGGGACTCGGTCAGTTGCCAATTCCCGATGTGGTCTCAATCTTTGACAGTCTCGAGAAACTGGCGCTCCAATTCAGCTTTTTGACGGTGCAAGGACACCGTGGACCGCATCCGGGCAAAGCGGGTGTTTATGAATCCCCACTAGAAACGGAGGCGGTCGGTTGCGGGGTCCTGGTGCAGGCCAAGATGACCGCCAACCGGCGCAACATCGATGAGGCGTTTGATGCCTATCGGCTACTGTCGCTGATTGGCGTCGACTCCTTCGGAGTCAAGCCGATGTTCGCCTCAGGTGTACTCCTCGGCAATGGGGACGTGTTCTTGGGTTCATCTGAGGAGATTAGAGAACGGCAGAGAGTGCTGATCGGGCTCCGCAGCCGAGATCAGCACGCCCCGACCTGTCACCGCTGATTTCGTGGATATGTTTGCAGTGGCGGCCAAATTTCAAATGCTGAATGCGACCTGATTTGGTGGGCCACTTCTTCGGGAGTGGTGCATTTTTGGTCCTCCGTTAGATCGGGGCATTGTGAGATCATGGCAAAGGGAATCGAGGCATTCTCTCTGAGGAAATCGGTCGCCATCCGCGACGCATTCGTAGTATCGGAACGACTTCGCATGTTTTTCAATAGCCTTATCGCCTCCCTCCACCGGCAGTACTATGGCTGAAAAAAGCTGGAGTGCACCAACTGACTGGCTAGAGCGCCGCCGATCCTTTCTCTCGGAAATCTCCCTCTCGGCGGCGGCGCCTTCGCGCTGCCCGTGCTTACTTGCTGCGCAACTCGTGGTCCGCAGCACGATCGGGCGCGTCTTCCTTCCAGCGTACGGATCCAAACGGGCGCTCGAGCATGCGCCGGACACGCACAGGCTCCGGTCCAATGTGGAAGGCCGATGCTTGCCGATCCAGCGCGCGCTCCAATTGCGTCGCGCGGTTGCGCTGGCGCAAATAGTCGAGCCACGTTGGACAGTGATAACGCTCTGTCCACAGTTTCGGGTCCGCAATGTCCCGGGCAATCGACCAACCATAGGCTCCGTTCCGCTGGCGGAAGAGTTGCACGTCCTGCATCAAATTATGGAATGCGCGTGCGTTCTCCTGGGCGACTCGATATTCGATCTCTACGACAAGCGGACCGCTGCGTCCGGTGAGTGCCAGTTGCACTTCGGGATCCTCAAGCATCTCAGGTTCTTCGCCCCGCCCGCTGATGCGTGGCATGGGCAGCCAAAACCCGAGCAGCGGGGAGGCAATCAGCAAGACGGCGGCCAATAGGAGCGCAACATTTACTCCGGCGACGTCAGTCACATGGCCCCAGGCCCAGCTTCCGACAGCGATCCCGCCGGAACTGGCCGCCTGGTAGGCCGCAAGCGCTCGCCCCGTCACCCAGCGTGGCGCCGACAGTTGCACACCAATGCTGAAAAGTACCCACGCCATCATCCATACCGCCCCAGCCAGGACCAGCGCGACGGCGGTCAGAAGTGGCTCGCGACTCATCGCTACCGCCACAAGAGCACCGCCCATCGAAAGGGCGCAGGCCCGAATCGCAGCCTCCCCCGTCATGCGCTTGCGTACCTCTGTGATGTTGAGCGCGCCTATCACCGCGCCCAGACCAAAGGCGCTGAGAATGATGCCGTAGGTTTCGGCGCCTCCGTGCAGGAGATCGCGGGCGACTAGCGGCATCAGCGCAATGATTGCGCCCCCGAACACGCCCATGGCCATGGCGCGAGCCAACACAATCCTAATCGATGGCGCATTCATGATGTAGCGAACGCCCGAAACAATAGCGCGATGGAGGCTTTCGGGCGGCAAACGCGATGGCTCAGCGGCGCGCTTCCACGAAAACAGAGCGAGCATCAATGGCAGATACAACAGAGCGTTAATTGCGAACGCAGCCACTACGCCAGCGGCTGCGACGACGATCCCACCGAGCGCCGGCCCTACGCTTCGCGCGAGGTTGTAGCTGATGCCGTTTAACGCTACCGCCGCGGGCAGAGCTTCAGAGGGCACTTGCTCGCTCACGGAGGACTGCCAGGCGGGGTCCAATAGCGCCACACCGCTACCCACCAGAAAGCACAGTACCAGCAAGAGATTTGGTGTAACCAGATCGAGCCAGGCGAGCGTTGTCAACGCGGTCGCGCCTGTCAACGAGATACCAAGCGAAAACAGGATAATCCTGCGCCGGTCGTACATGTCGGCAATCGCTCCGGCCGGCATCGAGATCAGCATAACCGGCAGCATCAGCGCGGTCTGCACAAGTGCCACCATGTCCGCCGACGATGTCATCTGCGTCATCGCCCAAGCTGCACCGACTCCGCGGATCAAGGCGCCAAGATTGGACAGCAAGCTTGCCAGCCAGATACGACGGAAGGTGGCATGTCGGAATGGCGCGGTGATACCGTCAGCGTTGAACGTCTGCGGCTTGGGCATGTCCGTCATATCGTTTTTGCCTTACCTCCCAAGTGTCCAGGCCAAGATGAATCGCCATCTTCTGGCGTTGGCAGCCTGTGGAGTTCGAACGCGTCTGCCCCGCGCACAGTCCAGATCGTCGATGCTGGTATTTCGTAATGTGCCCGGAAATTGGCTATTCCTAGCTCGTGCGCGAACCGCCGCTTCTCGGACCAGCGACCAACGAGCGGCGATGCGCCGCGCCTCACTAACTTGATAAAGGTAAATGCGTTGCCCAGTCGATCGGACGCGAGGGCTCGAATTAAATGAATAGAATTCGCCGCTGTGAAATCTGACATAACTCGCTCAGTGGCGATAATTCAGCGACTAAAACCGGTCACGTACTGCGTCAACATTGAATGATAATCAGACGAGGTGGAATTCATCAGCCAACCCTCAGGTGAACCTCTTGAGACCGGCGTTACCGCACATCGGCTCGTCTCGTCAGAAAGGAACATTCGCACGATCGAGCAATAGAATGTTCGTTGTCGCAACGCTCTTTCGACGAATGCTCGGATAGACGTCGTTTAACGCCTCAAGTATGGACAGCACCGCAGAGTAACGAGATGAAGCGCCGATTTTGCGCGTTATCTGCGAGTGAGCGATGAAAAACCGCGCGAACGCAGATTTGGAGAGTGAGCACGGGATCACTGTTCGGCCGGCGCCTCTCCTTGGGACCACAAAGGCGATCTCCAACCGTTCCATCGGTCATCCTCTTGACCTCAGGAGGTCGGCATCTGGATTGGAGTGGAGCGCCCGATATCGTATCCGGAAACGTGTCCCTGTGTTCGGCCGTGCCGTGGTGGAACCGAGCGGAGCGGCCCACGAATAAGGGATCGAGTGTCATAGCCCAGGCCGTACCAACACTTGGGACCAATATTCCAGGGTTGGACAATATGCCTACCAGCCACATGCGCTAGAACGTGGAATAGCGCAGCGGCGATTGTCGATGCTGAGTTCTCCGACCTGGACGGCTTGGTCATATCGATCCCGCATTGCCTGCGACGATCGAATCGTCGTTCAGCCCGACGGTTATCGAAGCTTGATCTCTGGCGATTTGGAAGGTGCAGCCAGCCCGTTCCGTCTAGTGCATTTTAGATGCGAGGCCCTAACCCTCGAGGAGGCGAGTTGCGCTTCGCCAGCGGAACATGTTAGCCGCACAAGGTTAGCGGCCTTGTCTGCGGTCTAAAGCCGAAGGACTAACGCAGGCACACTTTACGCTCGGATGACGTGCAATAGATCGACCATCTAAGCGGACTTCATTGCCGTCAGGTGCGATATGTCCCACTCAGCCAGAGACTCGGTGCGATACTGCTGCCCAGCCGGGAGTACGGCGTGACTCTGTCGTATCGTCGAGCAGTCCGCAAAGCGGCTCGGTGATTTAACTGTTTCTTGGAGCTCCAAACAACGTCATGAAAGAGAACTGGAGTGAGAATGCGGATCTGTCGATGCGAGTGAACTAAGAAAATGAGCGCAAATGCGGATGATCGCGTCGAGAGGTGGCAGAGCCTGTCCTGTCACTCCTCGTCGGGAATTTCGACTGGAATCGCAAAACCCGACTTGACGCGGTCTATCACCACCATTGTCTTGAACCCCTTGATATCCGAGTTCTCATAGAAGAAGCGGCGGGTGAACTGCTCGTAGTCTTCCATCGTGCGCGCAGTGACGTATAGGACAAAGTCCGCGTCGCCTGTAATGTAGAAACCATTGACGACTTCAGCTGAACCTTTGATGGCCTTTTTGAACTTGTCGATGATGTCCGAACGCTCGCGTTCCAGAGTCACCATGACCAGCATCTGTATGGGCCTTCCCACCGCTTTCGCCGAAACGATCGATACATCGGCCTCGATGATGCCTTCCGAACGAAGTCTCTTCAGTCGTCGTTGACACGCTGTTGCAGAAAGGCCGGCCATTTCGCCGATCACCTCGGAAGTCAGGCGATTGTTCTTTTGGACGATCTCAAGGATGCGGGCGTCCGTTCGGTCGTATTGCATATCGCGGCTCCGGATGAATTTCGTCATAGAATGCCGCGGTGGTGCAGGAAACACAACGAGCCGCGGCAAAATGCGACGCAAATCGGTTGGCAACATTAGTATCCTGAATGCTTGGTGGATTTCAACAAGCGACCGCGCGGGACTTTCAAATGCCCTTTCAAACTGCCCGAACCAAAAGTCCGGATATGGTCGGGATCGCTGCAACACACCTTCGGGCGCTGCGCCGTCGTGATTTTATTGCCGGGGCCGCGTTCATCGATGGTCGCTGGATTGCGAGTAGCCAAAGAGACGTAGTGGTGGATCCGGCTACGGGGGAAGAAATTGCGGACGTGGCTCGCTGCAGTGCCGCGGACGTGACGCTCGCAATAGAGGCGGCTGAGCGAGCCTTTCCCGCTTGGCGAGGCTTATTGCCGACAAGGCGCGGAGCTATTCTCAGGGGGTGGGCATCATTGATGCGCGACCATTCCGAAGACCTTGCCATCTTGGTGACGAGCGAACAGGGCAAGCCGCTGGCAGAAGCGCGGTACGAGATTGAATACGGTGCCGCTTTTGTCGAGTGGTTCGCCGCGGAAGGGGAGCGAGCATACGGAGAGACGATTCCCAGCCATAAGGTTGATAGTTTACTTCAGGTGCGGATGCAGCCAATCGGCGTCGCGGCAGCCGTAACTCCATGGAATTTCCCCATCGCAATGATCACACGAAAGGCAGGAGCGGCTCTTGCGGCAGGCTGCCCGATCATTGTGAAGCCGGCGCCGGAGACGCCGCTCTCTGCTCTTGCTCTGGCCAGGTTGGCTGAGGAGGCCGGCGTTCCCGCCGGCGTGTTTCAGACACTCGTGGGTGACCCCATCGACCTATCAGCGCCCCTGTTGCGCGACACCAGAATACGAGCTCTCTCGTTCACGGGATCGACCCAGGTTGGCCGCCTGCTTCTGGGGGGCTCGGCCCAGACCGTAAAGAAGGTCTCGCTCGAACTGGGAGGACATGCTCCCTTCCTGATCTTTGATGACGTCGACCTTGATAAGGCTGTCAAAGGCGTGATGGCCGCAAAGTTTGCTACCTCGGGTCAGGATTGTCTCGCAGCGAATCGCATTTACGTACAAAGGGGTATCCACGATACTTTCGTTGAAGCGTTTAGCGCAGCAATGGCTAAGCTCAAGGTCGGCCACGGCTTGAATCCTGCTACGGATATCGGGCCAATGACGAAACTATCCGTGGCCGACAAGTGCAGAGCGCAAATCGTCGACGCGGTCGAAAGGGGTGCGCGAGTCATCACCGCGAAGAAAGATGAAAGCCTGGGCGCGAACTTCGTTATTCCGACTCTGCTCAGTCAAGTCACCGACGACATGCTCATCGCGCATGAAGAAACATTTGGGCCTGTAGCTGCGGTACTTCCATTCGACTCTGAAGAAGAGGTCGTCACTCGAGCCAACTCGAGCGAAATGGGGTTGGCCGGGTACGTGTACACGGACAACCTACGTCGAGCGCTCCGGCTTTCTGAGAGAATCGAGTGTGGCATGCTCGGTATCAATACCGCCTCCTTTACGGGGCCGCCTATTCCGTTCGGTGGATGGAAGCAATCAGGACTGGGACGCGAAGGCTCTCGGCACGGTTTATCGGAATACATGGAACTGAAGTACGTGTGCTTCGGCGACTTGGCGGCTTAGGAGAAAATGAATGACTGATATAAAGACTATCGCTGAACAAGATCGCTTGACCGTTCTCCATCCTTTCACCCAACTCAAGGACTTCGCAACCGGTAAGATTGGCGATCCTACAATCGTCACTGGAGGAAAAGGCATCCGCATCGAAGATGCGCAGGGGCACAGCTATATCGATGGCTTTGCGGGACTCTACTGCGTAAACATCGGATACGGCCGGACCGAAGTGGCTGAAGCCATTGCACGGCAGGCTTACCAATTGGCCTACTACCACACATATGCGGCGCATACGACCGAGGAGCTCGCCACTTTGTCGCACCGTCTTGTGCGGATGGCCCCCGGTAAGCCAAGCAAGGTATTCTACGGACTGTCCGGATCGGATGCGAACGAAACGCAGGCGAAGCTTGTCTGGTACTACAACAATCTTCGTGGCCAACCAAAGAAGAAAAAGATCATCTCACGCGAGCGGGGCTATCACGGTTGCTCGGTCATTTCCGGCTCAATGACTGGCATGTCGTTTTACCACGATCATATGGATCTTCCCTTTCCTGGTATTCTGCACACAGGCGCGCCCCACCACTACTGGGGAGCCGAGCCGGGCGAGACGGAAGAGTCGTTTTCTCGTCGGCGGGCGGCGGAGCTTGAAGAGCTAATCGTTAAGGAGGGGCCAGAAACGATCGGGGCGTTTATTGCCGAGCCAGTGCTTGGTACAGGCGGGATCACGCCCCCGCCTGTCGGCTACTGGCGCGAAATTCAGGCCGTGCTGAGGCGCTATGACGTTCTTCTGATCGCAGATGAGGTCATTTGCGGATTCGGTCGAACCGGCGCTGATTTCGGCAGCACGCTTTACGAGAT
Organism: Bradyrhizobium xenonodulans; assembly: GCF_027594865.1. Lineage (NCBI taxonomy): Bacteria > Pseudomonadati > Pseudomonadota > Alphaproteobacteria > Hyphomicrobiales > Nitrobacteraceae > Bradyrhizobium > Bradyrhizobium xenonodulans. Next base: position 7,241,543 of record NZ_CP089391.1, on the reverse strand, counting down.
GGAGCCGGATCTGGTCACGGTCGCGAAAGGCCTAACATCCGGCTACGTTCCGCTCTCGGCTGCCATTGTTGGCGAGAAGGTATATGCCGTGATGGAGGAGGCGGCGGATCGGGTGGGAGCATTTTCTCATGGCTACACTTATTCCGGCCATCCGATCGCGGCAGCTGCTGCCAATGCGGTCCTCGATATTGTCGAGCGGGAGCGTCTCAGCGACCGCGCCAAGACTGTCGGCGCGCATTTCCAAAAGCGGCTCAAGGAAAAATTTGCACAGCTGGAGATTGTCGGCGAAGTCCGAGGTGTGGGCTTGCTCGGCGCGATCGAGTTTGTCGCCGATCGTCAGACGAAGCGCCGATTTGATCCAGAACTCAAGGTGGGAGCGCGGATTTCTAAGGCCGCTCGCGATCGGGGGCTCATTGCACGAGCTATGCCGCACGGAGACATCCTTGGATTTGCTCCTCCACTTGTCGTATCCGAAGCTGAAATCGATGAGATTGTTGATCTGGCTTACAAGGCTACCAAGCAAGTGATGGATGAGCTCGCAAAGTAAGCCGGCGCGCAACTAGAAAACGTGCTCCTATGTGGCGCCCCGAAGGTCTGTTTGCTCTTAGACAGGCCGGTCGGTCCCGCGCCCACATAGCGATGCGCGATAGACGGTCATATTGCCTTGGCGTGGGAACTCACGCGGTTCTCGTTTGCGACACGAAGTGTGTCCCGCTCGCCACCGCACTTCTGTTAGCTCTTAGCTCAAACGGTGTCTCGCGCAAAAGAGCCCTACGAAAAAATGCAAGTTCTCGCCATCGGGCGCAGTATTTCAAATTTGCAACGGGCGACATTGAGGAACTTCGACTTTAGTCGTCCCGTAATATTTTCGAAAAATTGGGATGAGCAAAGCCGCCTCTGTGCCGATACAGTCGTTGTGGCTCCAGTCTCTCCATCTGGGAATGAATTAGCTGACGAACCTCGCGCGAATGTGGGGGGCAGCGCCGAGGGGGACCAATTGCATGGAGTACGCTGCTTGCAGTCATAAAGGGGGCGGCCTCTCGTCAGTAAGGCGACGCGCCGCAGCGTTTCTAGACAATTTAACGGGAGAAGAAAACCCGGGAACTATAGCTCGCCAGAACTCGATCACCAAGTGGACAAACATCGGCGATGAACAATGTCTCGTCGGTGATTTTAAGGCAAGGAAAGGCGACAGCAACGAGGCGGCCGAGGCGCGACTATGTGCGCTAACTGCTTTTGAAGTGGCTAGGCGACTGCTTGATGAGAACGATCCTCAATGCGAGGAAGTGGCAGCCAGGATTGAAGCTGGAATCCAATGCCTTGAAGTGGCCCCGGCAAACATAGAGCGAGTAAAGATTGCAAGCTGCGATTGCACCGAACTTCTAGCCTATTATGTTCCTGCGGGTAATCATGATCTGCCGACCCCCGCAGTCATTTGCATCAGCATGGAAGACGAATCAGAAGCCACTCTGCTTGCAAGGCTTCTGCCCGCGGCAACTAATCGTGACATGTCGCTCCTCGTCGTATCTCACCGGGATGTCTCAAATCCCGCGCGAGGTCTTTCGCAGGCTTTGTTGTCGTCCTGCTTAGACTACCTCTCTGCTCGGCCCGACGTCGACGCCGCTCGGATCGGCGTCTATGGAGAAGGAATGTCCGCTGCTCTGGCTACCGACTTCGCCGCCTCTGACCGCCGTCTTGCTGCGGCGGTTTGCGATGGTGGCCTTTGGCATTGGACCCGCATGCGAGCGTCTGTCGTCTGGATGTCTAGAATTGCAGACGAACCGGAGGATGGAATGGTCTCGGCACATCGCTCACAATTGATGCGACGCTTGAGATGCCCAGTTCTCGTGGTCACGGGCGGGCGGGGCGTTGTTAGTGTGTCGGAGGCGATGAAGCTGCAGACCGAGTGTATTGAGGAGCGCATAGATCTGGATCTGGCCATGCCACGGATGATCAAAAGCTCTGGCGGATCCATCGAAAATTTCGTGACTTCCGACGATTGCATCCTCGGTTGGTTGAAGCAGAAGCTCGCGTTCAATGCAGCTCCGTCATCACAACAAACAGATCTGCCGGATATAAATGCGCAGGTTCTTGGTCCCTGATCGGCAGCGTCCGAGCGATCCGTTGTGTTGGGGCCCCTCGGTATGCATTGTGCGTCCGAAATCATTTAGTTCGCTATGTGCCCCGCTGGGCATTCTTTTCGACCGAGCTTGGCCGCCCAGGAAATACTTAATTCAGTCCGCACACGCAGCGGATTGCGTCACAGGGGGCATAATTGCGCATGAAAACATCGCGTGGAGCGGGATTATTGCAGAATCTGTGCGCGTCCGCGCGTCGATTCGCAGATTTTCATACCAAAACTTCCGTATGCTCAATAGAACTTTGGCATATGCTTGCATGGAGCGGCGGATATGAGGTGGGCATCAAGGACGCGGCAAATGCAGCGCTTTGCGCGCCTTCCAGAACCCGATACCGCGCTCATTTGCGAAGTGCGCGCCGGCATCCCATTCGCTTCGGGGGGTGGGCAAGCAAGCGCTCTCGTAGCCTACTTTGACCGAAGGCAGAGGTTCGCTCCCGAAGGCGGATCTGTTCCCTCGTAGCGCATTCCCAGAACGTAACTAGGAAGGGGAAGCTATGAGCCACTTATTCAAACATCAACCGTCCGGCTTTAGCCGACGGAGCATGCTTCGTGCTGCCGCCGCCGCAATGGCTATTCCCGCACTCGCGCGATCGACGGTTGCCTTTGCGCAGGACAAGCTCGCCGGTAGTGGCCAAGTCATCGCGTTCTCGTGGGGCGGTCTGTTTACCAAAGGCATTCGAAGATATGTCTATGAGCCCTTTACCGAAGCAACCGGGATCAAAGTGGTCGACGTCGTTGCCGATGTTGCCGAGCCTCAGGTCAAGGCGATGAACCAGGCCGGACGTGTCGATTGGGATACGGCCTTCATACAGGCATCGACCCTTCCATCGATGGACGAAGCTGGCATGTTTCTCCCGATCAATTATAGCCTTTGGGACGCTGAAGCCATAAAGGGGACACAGCAATCAGTTCGTCTCAAAAGCTCAGTCCCGGTGATCGCATCTGCCATGACGCTGGCCTACGATAAGCGGGCGTTTGGAAACAATGGCCCAAAAAACTGGAGCGACTTCTGGAACGTCAAGGCCTTTCCTGGCCCCCGCGGCCTCACTCAGTTGCCAGCAAATGCAAAAAACAACATCGTGTTCGCGTTGCTCGCCGATGGGATGCCGCGATCTGATATTTGGCCGCTGACCGACGACAAGATCGATAGAGCCCTTAAGAAGTTCGACGAAATCAGGCCGCACATCAGCAAATGGTGGAGTGCGGGCAGCGAAGCGCCTCAATTGCTTCTCAACCGCGAGATCGCAATGTCCAGTTGCTTCGACGGCCGTGCGATCAGCGCAATTCGTCAAGGCGCCCCCATTCAGATGATTTGGGATGGGGCGTACGTGAACTACACGTTTTGGACAGTTCTGAAAGGTGGCCCGAACAGTGAGAACGCGCAGAAGCTGATTGCATTCGTAAATCGAGCTGCAGTCGCTGCCGACTTCACGATAGGAACAGGGTATCCTGGCCCGAACATAAATCAGCTCGACCATTTGCCCTCTGATCAGGTTCCGTTGCTCAGCATCAATCCTGAAAATTCCTCCAAAGTGTTGCATGAGGATTCTGCTTGGCTTGCGGCCAAGCGTCCCGACGGCAAAACCAATCTTGAGCACATCGGAGATCGGTGGCTGGCATGGCGCGTACAGTGATCCTCCCGACAGGCAAGGTCACGCCAGAGTCCTCGGCGACTGCGCACTCGGCCGGGCCCACGCCATGGGCTTGGCTCCTGCTGCCGGGCGGCATCTTCCTTGCGCTGCTCTTTCTCGTGCCGCTCGCCGGGCTCCTGATGCTTTCGCTCGGAATGCCCAACTGGACCCTCGCGCGCTTTGTACGAATCGGTGGGGATCCGGTTTACCTGGCCGTATTGCGCACCACGTTACAGATAAGCCTATCCGTCACCGCGCTGGCCTTGGTGCTTGGCTACCCGATCGCATACTCGTTGACCACGAGCAGATCATCGAGCCTACGCACATTCCTTCTCATCGCGGTTGTGTTGCCGTACTTCACCAGCGTTTTGGTTCGGACTTTCGCGTGGATCGTTCTCTTGGGGCGCGGCGGGATTGTCAACGATCTCCTGCTCAAGTTCGGTCTAATCTCCCAACCAATTTCAATGCTCTACAACCGCGCAAGCGTGATCATTGGTATGACCCAAATAGTCATGCCGCTGATGATCCTTCCTATGTACACTGTCATGTCGAGCATTGACCAAAAGCTGCTGCGCGCCGCCAGATCGAACGGTGCGAGCCCGATCGCTGCTTTCCTCACGGTTTTCCTGCCGCTCAGCTTACCGGGCGTGATGGCCGCAGTACTGCTCGTGTTTGTCAACTGCCTTGGCTTTTACATCACGCCGGCACTGCTCGGTAGCTTGTCTGATTTCACGATCACGATGCAAATCTATAGCGAGGTGGTTGATCATCTTAATTGGGGCTCCGGATCCGCGCTATCAATCGTACTTCTCGTCTCGGTGCTGGCGACACTGTGGGTCGGATCCCGCTTCTTTCCAGTCAATCAGCTTTTAGGATTGTCCGACGACAAAGACGGTCAGGTTACCGTTGCCAATCCCCGCATGCGAAAGCAGTGGCTGATGCATATTGGCTCCGCGGCTAATGTTCTCGACCGCTGGCTGCCCTCTCTGGGAGGCTGTGGTGTATCCATCGTTTCGACCCTACTAGGAGCGCTTCTTCTGTTACCGATACTGGTCGTGGTATATCTCTCGTTCAGCTCGTCCGCCTTTTTTGAGTTCCCCGCGCCAGGTTATTCGCTCCACAATTATCAAGCGTTTATCTCCGATGCTGGATGGATAAATGCAACATTTACAAGCATACGCGTCGCGCTGATGGCGACCTCCATGGCAATTGTCCTCGGGGCGACACTTGCTTTCGGTCTTGCGCGCGGCCGCATACCGGGTCGCGGAGTAATGGTCACTCTCGTGCTTTCCCCTATCATTTTGCCGACCATCGTGGTGGCGATTGCCACCTATTTCCTGCTCGCTCGGGTAGGACTTCAGGGCACCGAGTTCGGACTGGCTCTTGGCGAAGCAGTCTACTCGATTCCCTACGTGGTGGTCCTTATTGTCGCTAATCTTCGTGACCTCAACCCTGCCTACGAGCGGGCGGCTCGTAGCCTTGGCGCAGGACCCGCGGCCACATTCCGCACGATCATCATTCCACTGACAACGCCAGCCTTCATCGTGGCTGCATTCTTTGCTTTTCTACACTCTTTCGACGATGTCGTGTACGTGCTGTTCCTGGGCATCGGAGTGATTACCACTTTGCCTATGCTTATGTGGCAAAGCATCTCGCAGGGCGTCGATCCCACCATTTCGGCGGTGGCCACGCTGCAGGTATTATTGGCCGCGACTGTCATCATCGTCAGCGCCCTGCTACGACGCAAAAAGAGCGTCTGAGGCTAAGAGAGCACGTCAACAGCGAACAGAGCACAAATTGGAGCCCAAATGCTGATGAGAGCCGGGTCGACCAGCACTGATGTGAAGACCGGAGGCATTGTGCTGCGTAGCCTGCACAAACGGTACGGTCGCGCAACAGCTGTTGATAGTGTCAGCCTTTCGATATCGCCTGGAGAGTTCATCTCGTTGCTGGGCCCGAGCGGATCGGGAAAGACGACAACTCTGATGATGATCGCCGGTTTCGAGACGCCGGACAGCGGTCAGATTTTGTTGGATGACAAGGATATCACGCGACTGCCGCCCCACCGTCGCGAACTCGGCGTGATCTTCCAGAACTACGCTCTCTTCCCCCATATGACGGTCGCCGAGAATATCGCATATCCGCTTCGTATGCGACGTATGCCCAAGGCGGAGATCGAGACCCGCGTGCACCGCGTGCTTGACCAGGTGCACCTAAGTGCCTTGGCCTCGCGATACCCACACCAAATGTCCGGCGGTCAACAGCAGAGAGTGGCGATTGCCAGAGCAATGGTTTTCGAGCCACCCGTCCTGCTTCTCGACGAACCCCTCGGTGCGCTGGATAGAAAGCTGCGCCAGCATCTCAGGAATGAGATCAAGACCTTGCATAAGGAAGTCGGCAAGACGATGATTTACGTCACTCATGATCAGGATGAGGCGCTCGCCATGTCCGATCGGATCGCGGTAATGCATGAGGGGCGGATAAGGCAAGTTTCCGCACCGCAGGATATCTATCGCAGACCAGCTGATTTATTTGTGGCCAGTTTTGTGGGTGAGGTGAATCTCATCCCCGTCAAGCTCAAGTCCGGCGTCCTTCGCGGTCCTGGCGGTGAGAACTTGGCTGCCGCGCAGCGGCCTGATGCGGATACGGATGCGACGCTTTGTGTACGACCTGAACATTTGCGCCTCGACAAAGCCGTTGGGAGTGCAAGCGGAGTGCAGGGGCGCATCGTCGACATGACGTTCGTTGGTGATGCGACCATCGTCGAGTTCCGCACTGACTATGGGTTGCAACTGACGTCGAAAGTTCTCAACGTTTCGGCTGAAGCACTGCCCCGCATCGGCGATGCGTGTGCCGCCTCCTGGACCGCGAGCGACGCAAGCGTTCTGAAGGAGTAGCTTGTCGATATCGCTTTGCGACGTTGACGAAAAGTGCGTGGCGCCGGCCTAAACACGCCGACTACTGCGTGTCGCTTGGCAATAACTGCGCATCAGCCCCCAATCGTCGAGTTTCGGAGATCAATATGGCCGACACAGGTCCAGCACTTACCATCCTGCTCAACCATCCTGCCGCGGAAACCTACGCACGACTGATAGGAGAGCGTTTCCCGCAGGTTCGCGCAATCAACGCTCCCGATCCCGAACGGCTGGAGCGGCATATCGGTGAAGCAGATGCACTGCTTGCGTCTCGCTTCCCTGTCGAGTTGTTCGACAAGGCGAAGAAATTGCGCTGGTTTCAATGCACTAATGCCGGTGTCGATTCTATGTTGCCGATCCGCGATAGGGCAGGTCATATCACGGTCACCAATGCGCGCGGAATTCACGGTGAGATCATCACGGACTTCGTCATGGCCGGCGTAACGATGCTGCATTGGGATTTCCGGAGGTTCTTGCAAGAGCAGGCCGAGCGAAAGTGGAACCCGCGGTATGTGGCGCCGCTGGCCGATAAGACGCTCGGAGTGGTCGGACTGGGCTCCATTGGAGCGACCATTGCACGCCGCGCCAAGAGTGCTGGGATGACGGTCGTAGGCTCGAAACGAGATATTTCCGTACCAGTTGAGGGTGTCGACCATCTGTTCGCTTCCGACGCGCTCGCAGAGTTACTTCCGCTATGCGACTTTGTGGTTCTGGCTGTGCCGGCGACCGCAGACACGATTGGTCTCATCGGCGCAGCGGAGCTCGCGCGCATGCGGCGTGATGCCTTTTTGATTAATATCGCGCGGGGTAACGTCGTGGTGGAGGCAGAACTGATCCAAGCCCTGCAGACGCGAGCAATCGCCGGAGCGATGCTCGACGTCTTCGAGCAGGAACCGCTGTCCCAGGACAGCCCGCTATGGGACATGCCTAACGTGATTGCGACACCTCACGTGGCGGGAAGTCCAACGAACTATACGGAGCGGGTGTTCTCCATCTTTGGCGACAACATCGGCCACTTCCTGAAGAACGAGCCGATGAGGAACGCCGTGGACATGGGGCGCGGCTATTGAGGGACGCTGGATGCCGAGAAGCGGCCTAATGCGACTATTACTGTGCCGTTCGGGCGGTCGCTGAATTTGTGCGCGATTTCACCGGCTGTGTGCGGGTTTTTCGACAAGCGTCCGCTGATGGCGCTAAGCCGGCTCGTCCCCAACATTGAGGCGACGGGGAGTGCCGCGCGGCCGGCGTGGGCGGAAAAGCGCTTAAGCGGAAAGAGGCTAGAACCAAAGGCTTCTAACCTCCGTCGCCCCTCCCAGGTTAGAATTTCCTTGTGCTCTACTTCATCGGTGCAGTGGCACAGGCGGACAACTTGCCGGCCGAATCCATTCCCACTCATTCGTCAAACGCCGCATTTCGGCAATTTGCGCTGTTGCCGACACCTGTACGTGTCGGTGCCGCTTCGAAGGAAACAGTCGTGACTATCAGCAGGTCTCCCGCAGCGCCGCTTTTGCCAGAGTTGATCAAGAAATTCCGCGCCATCGTCGGCGCCAAGTACGCGCTGACCGATCCGGCCGACATCGAGCCTTACCTTACCGAGGAGCGCAATCTGTTCCACGGCCGCTCGCCCCTGGTGCTGCGGCCGGGCTCGACCGCGGAGGTCGCCGCGATCTGCGAGCTCGCCTCTGAGCATCGCATCGCGCTGGTGCCGCAGGGCGGCAACACCGGCCTCGTCGGCGGCCAGACGCCGCACATTGGCGAGGTGGTCGTGTCGCTGCGCCGGCTGGACAAGATCCGCGAGGTCGACACCGCCTCGAACACCATGACCTGCGAGGCCGGCGTTGTGCTGCAAGTCGCGCAGCAGAAGGCAGCCGAGGTTGACCGGTTGTTTCCGCTCTCTTTGGGGGCTGAAGGAAGTTGCACCATCGGTGGCAATCTCTCGACCAATGCCGGCGGCACCGCCGCACTCGCCTATGGCGTCGCGCGAGAGATGGCGCTGGGGCTCGAGGTGGTTCTGGCCGACGGGCGCGTGTTCAACGTGCTGTCGAAGCTGAAGAAGGACAACACCGGCTACAATTTGCATAATCTCTTCATCGGCGCCGAGGGCACCCTTGGTATCATCACGGCAGCGACCTTGAAACTGTTTCCAAAGCCGCGGGCGATGGAGACCGCGTTCGTCGGGCTGAAGTCGCCGGCGGAAGCGCTAAAGCTGCTGACGATCGCGCAAGGCGAGGCCGGGGGCACGCTGACGAGCTTCGAGATACTGAGCGAGATCGCGGTCGATTTCTCGATAAGCCACGGCATCGACGTTCGCGATCCCCTTCAAGAGAAGCATCCCTGGTACGTGCTGCTGGAACTGTCCTCGCCGCGCGACGATGCGCGCGCCACGCTGGAAGCGATCCTCACCCGCGCGATGGAGGAGGAGATCATCGACGACGCCGTGATCGCCGCGAACCTCACCCAGCGCGCGGGCTTCTGGAAGCTGCGCGACGAGATATCGTCGGCGCAGAAGCCGGAGGGCGGCTCGATCAAGCACGACATCTCCGTGCCAGTTGCCGCGGTGCCGGCCTTCATCGCGGAGGCTGACGCTGAAGTGATCAAGCTAATCCCGGGCGCACGGCCGGTGCCATTCGGCCATCTCGGCGACGGCAACCTGCATTATAATGTCAGCCAGCCAGTCGGCGCTGACGCCGCCGACTTCCTCGCCCGCTGGCACGACATCAATGCGGTCGTGTTCGAGATCGTGCTGCGGATGGGCGGCTCGATCTCGGCCGAGCACGGCATCGGCGCGCTCAAACGCGCTGAATTGCCTGACGTGAAAGACAAGACTGCGATCGAACTGATGCGGCAGGTCAAGGCGATGCTTGACCCGCTCGGCATCATGAACCCCGGAAAAGTGCTGTGAACGATCCCGTCTCGTCTCTATCGTTCGACTGCGGACAGCGACGTCGAACTGGTGTGGTGACGCCATGGTCGCGGATCGTAAAGCGACAACGACAACTCCCGATCCAAGGCGAGAAGAATCAGCAGGTGATAGAAATCCCGAGTCACCGCGGACGATGACGTAACAGCGGCGCGTTTGCTGTTCTGAGCTCAATTTACCTCGGGTATAGTGATCGCCTCACTACAACAAAACCCTAAGAGGCATGAGGAATTGAGCTGCTGAATTAGGTGGTACGCACCGTATGGCGGATTTCCTTCGCCGCGTTGGCGATTGCATCCATTCGCATGAGCGGACCCAGTCTTGCTTGGTAATGCGGCTTCATATTTGCCGATACTTGGTGTGGAGCGATCATCCGATCGGCTGATCAGACACAGATGGGCGTGAATCCGCTGAAGAAGTGCGCCTTGAGGCTGGATTAGAGCGTCAGCATGCGTTTTATCGCATGAATCAGTCTTCTAGCGCCACTACATTTAGCCACGACTTCTCTACCGTACACGTAAACACAGCTGTTTCTCAGCCGAATTCGGCGCGTGTCGCGTCCGCTGCTCGAAATTGACCATCATAGCGGAAACAACGCCTGCCCGGACGATAAGCGAAGACCTCTTCCACCGGAGCCTACAATGCAAACCATACCAGAGATAAAGGCTGCGGAAGGGGAAACGAGGGCATTGCGACGCTGGTTCCATGCTCATCCGGAGCTCGCTTTCGAGGAGACAGAAACCTCGGATCTCATTGCCAAGACATTGAGAGGATATGGCATCGAGGTGCACCGCGGACTCGGTCGCACGGGTGTGGTTGGAGTGTTACGGGCCGGTGACGGAAAACGCTCGATCGGACTGCGTGCGGATATGGATGCCCTGCCTATGCAAGAACTCAACACATTCGCGCACCGATCGCAGTATCCGGGAAAAATGCATGCTTGCGGTCATGACGGGCACATGGCGATGTTGCTGGGCGCCGCCCGCCATTTGGCACGTACGCGAGATATCGATGGCACAATCGTGTTCATCTTCTCTCCGGCAGAGGAAAATGGGTCGGGCGCGAAGGTGATGGTGGATGAGGGCGTCTTCAGGCAATTTCCGGTCGACGCAGTATTCGGTTTGCATAATTGGCCAGGCCTACCCGTGAACAGCTTCGGCCTTAGGCCAGGTCCGATTTTAGCGGGATGCACCAACTTTGACATTCGGATCATTGGTGTCGGCGCACACGCCGCCTTTCCGCATGACGGAAAGGACCCCATCTTGACGGGTTCACAGATCGTCGCGGCGCTCCAGGGCATCATCACCCGCAACAAGAATCCGATGGATACGGCGGTACTGTCTGTCACTCAGTTCAATGGGGGCGAGGCCAGAAACATAGTTCCAGATACAGCTACGCTTGCCGGCACCATAAGAGCATTCAACGAGAAGACCTTGGACCTAATTGAGTCCAGGATGCATACGATCGTCCAAAATATTGCCGCGGCGCAGGAATGCAGGGCCGAGCTAGTGATCAAGCGCTATCCACCCACGGTGAACACGTCGGCCGAAACACGCTTTGCGGCGGAAGTGATGAAATCGATCGTTGACGACGAAGCGAAGGTAGACGCAGACGTTGTACCGACAATGGGTTCCGAGGATTTCGCGTATATGCTACAGGCGCGCCCCGGCGCCTTCGCATTTTTGGGAGCTGGAGATGGGGAGCACCGCGAGCAGGGCCACGGGCCGGGCCCCTGCGCTCTTCACAATACCAGTTACGATTTCAATGACGAAATACTCGCGCTGGGATCCACATACTGGGTGGAATTGTCGCGGCGCTGGTTGAGAGGACGACCAGCCCGGTTGTAGATGCGGACCTTGTCGCGCTGCGAACAAGGTGAACGCGGAGCGCGAGCCGGCGAATTCGCAAGAAAGATAAAATAGCTGAGGCGGGCTCGAATTGTGTTCGCGATCGATCACATGAAAGCTGACCACAGATGCAAGATAGCCTGCCGCGGTCCTGTTTATAGGACAAGGGTACTCGGAACGGGAGGCCATTGTTTTATGTCAATTTGGATCGATTTCGCCGCCTTGCAAGTGCAGTTCGCGGCCAAACTGAACTCGGCCGAGAAGCAAGGCTTGGTGGCGATGCTTTCTGCTGGTGGCTACTACCAATCCATCCACCGGGCGTGTGCATCTCCGAGCTATTCGAAATGGACTGGGTGATGAGAGAACCGTGGTGAGGAGCGAGCGCCCACCTAAAAATGTGACATGGTCTGAATGCGGCCTAATCGTCCAAATCGAACTGGCCACCTCGGCACGAACGAAATTAAATTCGCTCAAGGTTCGAGTGAGACGCGTTGCCCCAAATCGCAGGGAAGGATCGCGTTTGCCGCATTTTCGCAGAATTTCGGCTGCGGGAGGGGCTCAGATTTGAATTTGGGTTCAGAACCGAGGTAGGTTTAATCCATGACTTTAGAAACTCCACACGCCTTGGGAATTCTTAAACTCGAGCGAGGGGTCCCACTCGGCGCGACGCCGCCGACTCCGCCGCGTGGCTCGATGCTGAATCCAGCTAGCTTCGACTTTCCCGTGGTTTATGAAACAGTCGAGGGTGCTTGGGTCGAGAACGTCGTGCGCGGTGATCCAGCGCTCGAGTCGGCTTTCATAGCTGCCGCACGGCGTTTGGTTGAGCGGGGAGCGGTCGCGATAAGCTCGACTTGCGGCTTCTCTATCCGTCATCAGGCAGCAGTGGCGGCCTCCGTGAATGTGCCTGTGGGAATGTCTAGCCTGCTGTTGCTGCCGGCTTTGCTCCGGCAGTTGCCGCCGCTGGCCAAGCTTGCTGTTCTAACCTACGACTCCAACTTCTGCGGCGAAGACCTGCTCGGACTCGACGACCCGAACGAGCGGGCGAGAGTTGTGATTGGTGGCATTGAAGGCGGCAAGTTTTGGCATGACGAGCTAAAGCGTCCGGCGCCCCCAACCGATGTGGCTGCCGTCGAGGCAGATGTAGCCAGTTGCCTTGCGCGACTTCGAGATGCACACCCGCAGATCGCAGTCATTCTATTCGAATGTGCTGCATTCCCGATCGTTGCTCCAGCAATTCGTCGTATCGCGAGGCTGCCGGTCTACGACATCGTGGGGCTCTGCCGGCAGATGATGGCGTCTGTTCCTTGAGGCGTAGCTGGCTAAAAGAGTTTCTATGGTCGACATCCCGGAACGAGGTGCATCATGCCTAACGGCTGGTTCGCCGGCTTTGCAGTGTGAAATTATACGCTAAGCCCACGAAATTGGTCGAAACATGCGTGATTGAGCCAAAACTGGTCGATTTCCTTCGTCACGACAGGCTAGGTTTTTCCTCCGTGAATTTACGGGCCCGAAGGCGCGAATAAGAGAGCAGAGCGAAATGATAGCGCGCACCAACAGCTTTTTATCGGATTCCGAGCGCGATGCAGTGATCGAACTACGGCATGCGATGCATCGTGAGCCCGAACTCTCGAATGCCGAATGGAAAACGCAGGAGCGGATTCGCAACGTGCTCCAGCAATTTGGTCTCAACCAGACCAATACCTTCCACAAGACCGGCCTGTATATCGATATTGAAGGTACGGCCTCCGGCCCAAAACGCTCCATCGCAGTACGCGGCGATATCGACGCACTGCCGATCCAGGAGACACGCGACGACCTCTCCTATCAGTCACAGGTCAAGGGTGTTATGCATGCCTGCGGCCATGACATGCACGGCTCGATCGCGCTCGGCGCTGCACTCGCCTTCCATCGAATGCGCAACAACTTCGCGGGTAAGGTGCGCGTCTTCTTCCAGCCAGCCGAGGAGGCCGAGCCGCTCGGGGGGCGCAGTGTGCAGGACGAGAAACTCCTGGACGGCTTCGACCATGCCGTCGGATTCCACGTCGCTCCGGAGATTCCCACTGGCAAGTTTGGTGCGCGCGAGGGCGCAGTAACTAAGTCCGCCGACCAGTTCAGACTTACCATCACGGGTAAGATGGCCCATGGCGCGGCGCCCCATAAGGGCGTCGACGCGATCGCGATCGCCGCCGCCTTCGTCAACGAGGTGCAGAAGGTGGTCTCGCGCGAAATGCCAGCCGATGACGGGGCAGTCGTCACAATCGGTACCATTCACGGAGGGGAGGCGACCAACATCATTTGCCCTTCCGTGGTTATGGAGGGGACGATCAGAACTCGCAGCCCAGAACGTAGGGGGCAGCTGTGCCAGCGTGTGCGGGAGGTGGCCGAAGGCGCCGCCGTGATGCACCGTGGGCAAGCCGATTGCATCATCCGCTCGGGTGAGCCCCCTGTCGTCAACGATGCCGAGTTGGTGAGGCGCTTCCGCCAACTCGTTGAGGACACGGTCGGCCCCGACGGCTTCAATGCCAGCAAGGAGGTAACGGGTAGCGACGATTTCGGCTTCTACGCGGCATGTGTGCCCTCGATCTATTTCTGGTTCGGTAGTCGCGCGGCCGCCAACGAATCGCCCGTGCATACGCCGACTTTCGGAGCTTCGGATGAGCTCATCATTCCGGCGACGGAACTTGCCGTCAAATACATCCTCGATTTGCTGAACACCTGAGATCGGTCGCACCGAACGCCGAGGCAAAACGCCTCGCTACTCATATGTGAGCTGTGATCCGTTCAGCACCTATATAGTCTCGGGTGGATCCAGTTGGTCGGTTTTGAGATTGCGAGCAACCTCGAGCCGACGTGCATGGGGGATTCTGTCGAGCAACTGTCGAATATCGGTGTCAAACTTCAGACATTCTTCAACAATCGAGACCTGTTGGTTCGACCGCTCGGCAACACAATCTACGTGATGCCGCCATACTGCGTTACAGAGTCGGACCTTGATGCTATTCCGGCATTCTGGTTGCGGTCGGTGAGTTGACCTGAACGTGGTCGCGGCATGCCTAATCGACCATAGCGTGGCGTCGCTGCATCGATCGCGTGATCATTGCGCGATTTGCCCAGTCTGTATCACCTTTCCTCTTTTGAGCTGCCGTGCAGGGCTTCCGTCGGAAGTGTCGATTTTCTATCACTGCTGGGTTGCTCCAACGATCGCGCGAAAGCGCCACGTTCTGCCTTCACGCGCAGATTTTCTGCTGCGAGAAGCCCATCATTGGTGAAATACCGATCGAGAACTTCATAATCTTCAGGCAAGGAATCGGAAGCGCGTGTCGAATGCTAGGGGATGATACGTTGCAAGGGCGCCGAAATTTGCAGTGCAGCGATCTCGCCCGCCGTTCAGCGACGCGAGTTCTTGACTGCTTTCACCTAGAGCCGTTCCTCAAGTCTGATACTTGCCAGCCATCTGTGGCGAGGAAAAGTGCTGATGGGGGAAGATCCATCAGCAGGATCGGTCCAGCTGTCGCCACATGAGAATTGCCTCCCCAACCTATGCACTTATGTCGTCGCCTCGCCGTGCGGCGAGGAATCGGATTGCCGATCCAAGCGCCTGGCTGAGGACGGCGAGAGAGCATTGCGCTTGGTTGCGTTCTCAAGTGCGTTTTCACGAGCCCGGTGTCCGTATGTCGTCGTAACTGATTGGCGACGCCTCCGGGTGGCGCCTATGAGAGCGACGCCTCGCTGAGCCGCCGCTCGACAACTGGATGGCTGTCTAGATTGCAGGCTTGCAATGCATGCTGTAGATCTACCTTAAGCTTCACTTTATGGGCTGGCAACCAGAATAGTCGTCGTCTTCACATGAAGCGGGAGAGGTAGATAAAATGAAAAGACGAACATTCCTGAAAGCCGCAGCAACGGCTGCAGCCGGCGCGCTAGCTGCGCCCTACGTCCATGCGCAGTCAAAGAAATTTTCCGGCATCACATTGCGCGTAAACGGCTATGGCGGCCTTTACGACGAGGCCCTCAAAAAGGGCGTGGCCGCGCCGCTTGAGGAGAAGTACGGGCTCAAGATTCAGTTCATCCCCGGTACGACATCAGCGGACTTTGTCAAACTGATCGCCAATAAAGACAATCCACCTTACGACCTGTTCATGGGTGATAGCCCAAACATGGTCGAGCTCACCAAGGCAGGCATGATCGAGGAGATCAAGGCGTCGCAGGTTCCGAACGTCAAACGGATCCTCCCAGGATTTCGCGAATTTGGCGATTATGGAGTGCCATTCAGCGTCGCCTCCGTTATCCCAGTCTACAATTCAAAGTACATCAAGCAGCCGATTACCTCGTATTCGGATATTGCGCGAACTGATCTGGCAGGGCGGGCGGTTATTATGGCTTCCGCCACATACGGCAGCCTTCTCACCCTTCTCGGCTTGGCCGACGAAAACGGAGGCTCGATCTCAAACGTGGAGCCCGCGTTCAAAGTGATGAGCGCCGCGAAGCCGAATATTGTTGCACTCGCGCAGACAAATGTCGCCGAGATACAGATGTTTCAAAACGAAGAGGTGTTTGCTGGCATATTCTGGGATGGTCGCGCTCACGAACTAAGGACCAAGGGCCTTCCTATTGTGACCGTTGTCCCGCCTAAGGGCGTCTACTCGGTCATTAGCTACATCAACGTCGTCAAGGGCATTAAATATCCAGAAGCCGCATACGCGTATGCTGAGCAGTTGCTCTCCGATCAGGGCGTCCTCGGTGTACCTCAGGCGCTCCGGTACGGAGTAACAACTGACGTCATTTTGCCAGAGGAGCTTCGCAATGACCTCTTGTTCAACTCGCCGGAGCGTATTGCCCTGAAAAAGAAGGTCGATTGGGAAAAACTTATAGCGAACCGCAGTGCGTGGATCGAAGAGTTGAACAAGATAATTCGAACGTAGCTGGTTGCTATCGCTGTGATGAGCGGCGGATCCGGCAACGCGCAGCGTCATGACTGAGTCGCTACCAATCGCGAAGGATCTGGTATGGAAGAGCCTCTTGCCAACCGCAGGGTCGTAACCATTGCGCTTCTGTTGGCGCCAATGATCTTGCTTCTCGTGATATTCTTGATCATGCCCACCCTTGGATTGCTGAGGGCGAGCTTTCTACCTGGCAGTCACCTTCTTGATGGAGGCGGCTTTAGCCTGAACCAATACATCCGGTTCTTTTCGGATTCCTATTATTCTTCAGTGCTGTTCGAGACCTTTGTCGACGGGATCATTGTCAGCTTGATTTGCTTGGGAATTGGATTCCCAACCGGTTACTCGCTAGCGCGGCTCCCGCCTCTCGCAAGACGGTGGCGCACCATCATCGTGATTATGCCGCTGACACTCAGTCTTGTGGTCATTGTATTTGGCTGGTTGATCATTCTTGGACGCAATGGAGTAGTCAATTCACTCCTTGTAAGTTTAGGCGTTTCTTCGTCGCCGAAACAACTTCTCTTTAGTCGGCCAGCGGTGTTAACTGTCCTGGTGCAGCAGTTCCTTCCATTCATGATTCTATCGGTCATGGGTGTGGTCGCTCAAATTGATCCAGTACTTGAACACGCGGCTGCAAATCTTCGTGCAAATCGGTTCGCCACCTTTCGCAAAGTTGTCATTCCGCTCGCGATTCCGGGGATACTTGCCGGCTTCAACCTCGTATTCGTGCTCTCGATCTCGGCGTTTATCACTCCCCGTCTCATCGGCGGAAGTCGCGTCGCCATGCTCGGTAGCCTGATCTATGAGCGCATCATGGCCGAACTGAATTGGCCCTCCGGCGCGGCAATGGCATTCATCCTGTTCGTGAGCGGTCTCGGTGTTACAGCGGCGCTGAATGCCCTCGCTGCGTCGCGTCTCATTTCGAAAGGGCGGCGCTATGCACGTTGATCTTATTGACCGTGCAATGGCCGCGTCGGGCGCGGTCATCCGCGCAATCGTGTACGTGATGCTTGCGCTACCAGCGCTTCTGGTGATTGTTTCGTCGTTCACCAGCGGGGACACGTTGAATTTTCCGCCCGCAGGCTTTTCCGTGCGCTGGTATCGAGAGGCGTGGCAGAACGAACTGTTCATGACTGCGCTCTGGACGAGTACTTACGTTGCCGTGCTCGTTGCCGCGATGGCGCTAGCGATAGGCTTCACTGCCGCATTTGCAGTAGATCGTTTCTCATTCCCGGGCAAGGGGTTCCTGCAAGCACTCGCCTTCTCGCCACTGATAATTCCAGCGGTTGTTCTCGGGATCGGGCTGTTGCAACTCTTCGCCGCGCTGAACCTTACCCAAACGATCTATCCCTTGCTCTTGGGTCATCTGGTACTTGCCATCCCATACGTGATGCGCACCATTCTAGCGAGCCTTAGCTTGCACAATCGAGTGATCGAGGAAGCGGCGATGAATCTGCGTGCCCCGCCTTTGAAAGTCATTCGGCGCATCACCCTGCCTCTCATGCTGCCTGGTCTTTTGTCCGCTGCGATCTTCGCCTTTGTTACATCTTTCGGAAACGTTACGGTTTCCGCGTTTTTGACTTACGGGGGCAAGGTCACGTTACCAGTACAGATATTCACTTATGTCGACACTAGCTATGACCCGCTGGTTGCCGCCGTATCGAGCTTAATGATCCTGGTAACGTTGGTCGTCATCCTAATGGTCGAGCGTTTGATCGGCGCGGAACGGTTCGCGTAATAGGAGGAGAGATGCTCGTCTTGTCTGAGAAGGATGAAAACGTCGTTCGGGAAAGCAACGACCTTGTCGTGGAGTTGCGCTCTATTTCCAAGCTCTATGGCGATACGGCCGCAGTCGCCGACATTTCGCTCAAGGCGCGGCGTGGGGAACTTCTTTGCCTGCTTGGTCCATCGGGATGCGGCAAGACAACGACCCTGCGCATGGTAGCGGGATTTGTGGAGCCCTCTTCTGGCAGCATATGCATAAATAACATTGATATGACGCATCAGCCGCCTTATCGGCGCGATACCGGCATGGTGTTCCAGAGTTACGCGCTCTTTCCGCATATGACCGTTGCTGAAAACATCGCGTTCGGTCTGGAAAATTTGAGGTGGCCGCGCCAGAAGCGTGAGAAGCGCGTTGAGGAAATGCTCAAGCTTGTCGAGTTGCCTCATTTAGCTCAGCGCCTGCCGAGCCAGCTCTCCGGCGGTCAACAGCAACGCATTGCGCTCGCTCGCGCGCTCGCAATCAAACCTGCAGTACTGCTTCTCGATGAGCCATTTTCGAATTTAGACGCACAGTTGCGAGTCCGTATGCGGGAAGAACTCCAGGAGGTGGTCAGATCCGTCAACGTTACCACGTTGTTCGTAACACACGACCAAGAGGAGGCGTTGACAATGTCAGATCGGATCATGGTCATGAACGCCGGCAAGGTTGAGCAGATTGGAACTCCTGGCGAAATCTACGAAGCTCCCGCAACACCTTTCGTCGCAAAGTTTATCGGCTGGTGTTCGTTGTTAAAGGGGGCCGTGGACAATACTGGCGCTTTCACGTCCACTGCTGGCCTTCGGATCAAGGGAAACTGGAGTGCTGGACCTGCTACAGTGGTAATCCGGCCGGAACAAGTTAAGTTGTCGACCGATGGCGCTGCTGGCCAAAGCCAGCAGGCGCGCGTCCTCCATTCGCGCTATTGTGGGGGTGCAACACGGGTTGTGCTTGATGTCAATGGAGAGCAACTCACAATGCAGGAGCGTTTTTCATTTGGACGTCATCCAAAGCCCGGCGACGTCCTTGGCATTACTATCAGCACGGACAACCTCCGCTTGATTCCGATGCAGGAACAGCATGCTTAGAAGGGGCCTGTCGCATTCTAAGAGGAGCGTCCATATACAAGGCCGTGGAATTCGGTGGTCGGCGGCAGTAGGACCCGCGGCGACGGTTCGACTCATGCGTCCCTTTATCGGCTGGAGCGTTTATTGCTCGCAGACGGCAAGGTGGTGGGACTCGACACGCTTTGGCTTCCGAGGGCGCTGGCGGATAAGCTGAAGGACCATTTGCACGGCGAATTCATTATTCCGTTGCTGCCGCAATACGGCATCATTGTCGACCATAGCAAATACCAAATAGAGGCGACGACCGCGACGGAAGTTCAGGCGCAGATGCTGGATGTGGTGTCAGGGTATCCACTCTTGGTCATGCGCTACTTTCCGACCGCGGCGGACGGCCGACCGATTTTGGCCGGGCAAAATGTAACCCGTGCGGACCGTTTGACCTGTAATTTTACGAGCCGTGCCGAATAGACACAATTGCAGAACTCCCCTCCGTTTCGCACGCGAGAGCGAGCTAGAAGAAGAACGAGCCATCCGCAAACTCTGCGAGCGTGAGTTCGGATTGACGCAGTTGTTGACCGCGCCGCAACTATCGGGAGATTAACCAAGCAAACGGGACATGCAGGGGGCCGTTAAGCCCGCCACGCTGCCCCAGAACTCTGCTCGGCCGTCTCAGCCCGCCGCCGATGCCGCAGGCAGGCGAATGCATGATTTGCGGCGTTTGCACATAGAGCGCCCCTCCCCCGGGCGAGCTCGCTACATCGTTCGCAATAGGGTAGGGAATTTCTTGGGCCTGACGCGCGATATCCAAAAATGGCGAACTCGCCCCTGACGTTCTGGACCTCGCCTCGTGACACGACCAGAGCGATTAGAATGCCGTCCGCTGTGCTGCGAGGCGCCAGTTCGCGCTGGACGCGGGCTTTCGGCCTCGCATGCGGCGCATCCGCGGCGCGACGAGAAAGCTGAACTGGAGACGACCAGCATCCGCGGATTTACCAGTTCTGCAAATTGCCGGGGACCGCGCTTGGACAGTCGTGCCAAGTGAGCGTAGCGACCGACCTTGCGCGAGCCCTTGATCAGCACTCTCGAAACTGTGTCCTTCTATTTTATGACCAATTGTCGCGGGAATGTTGTCAGATCTTCCCGGCCTGTTTCAGTCACAATGAAAGACTGAGTAATCGTGACGCCGTTCTCGCCGAGCCATAGCCCCGGCATCATGTGAAATGCCATTCCGGGCTCTAGCACAGTGAGGTCACTGCTTCGGAGACTCGCGGTGCGTTCCCCCCAAGTCGGCGAGAAGCCGATTCCTATCGAGTAACCGAGCCTAGCTTCCTTGTGAAAGCCGTGCCGAGCAATCGTACCTTGCCAGGTGCGTTCGATATCGGCGCAAGTGACGCCTGGTTTCACCTCCGTCAATGCCGCCTCGATTCCTTCGACTACCGCGTTGGAAAGACGAAGATACGAGTCCGGTGGCGAACCGAGGAATATCGTGCGACTGATGGGGGCGTGATAGCGTCGACGACATCCAGACGTTTCCACGTTCACCGGAACGTTTTTGCCGATTAGGCGGTCCGACCAAGGCGCATGCGGTTCGCCTGATCGCGAGCCCGTGAGCAAGTAGGTCGGGCTCGAGGGTAGAACACCGCCGTATTCCGGCGTGCCGGCGATCATGCGCTGGTAAATCACTGACGCAAGGTCGCACTCGCGCATGCCAGGCTTTGCTGCCTCGATAGCGTCGCTAATCATCGCGTTTGAAATCTTGCCCGCCTCCCGCATGATTGCGAGTTCGGCTGGACTCTTGCGAATGCGGATCCAATTGATGAGGAGTTCGGCGTCAACGAAGCGCACGTTCGGGAGAGAGCCAAGGAGCTTGGTATGGGCCCTTGCCGTGTAATAGAACGAGCCCGTCTCAGTGCCGATAGCTTTAAGGCTTGGACAAATCTCTCTGAGTTGTGCAACGAGGAAATCAACTGGATCCCGTTCTGAGGATTGCACATATTCGTCCGTATAGGGGCGGATGGCCTTCTCTGAAAGATGTGTCATTCGCCGCACCGACGCTGCATCCATGAACCGGCCTATCCAGACGGGTTCATCAAGGTCGCGGTGGACAACCAGCATTTGAAAGACGTAATAGGAGTAGGCCTCGTATCCTGTGAGATAGTAGATGTTTGATGGCTCGCTGATGAGCAGCGTATCCATCTCCCGCCGTTCCATTTCCTTCTTGACCAAGGCCAAGCGGCGAGAAAATTCCGGTTTTTCGAATGGTATTCCGTCTCCAGTCGGGCTCATAACATAGTTCCTTTTTCTACTAAGACATTGCCGCCGATCATGTCTGAACGGCCATTGATTAAAACGCCCTTGGGCGGAAAGCGGCAGTTTTGCATCCTCGAGAGCTTCAGCGCGAGGCCCATCTGGAACGGATCGAGGGGAGGCCCGGATCGCTTCAAAGGACTGTACGCGGACCAATCGTGGTGCATGTGGCTCTGGCCGCTTGTCGCCTATCCTGCTGCCATTTGCGCCCTTTGATGAAGCGCGTCAAAACGAAATTCTCGTTGTCATTTTGGACAGTAACGATGTCTCGATACCATATAGTGCAATCACTTCCCCGCTCACGCTTAAATCCCGCACTCGGAGGCCGTCGTCGACGGATTTCAACGGCTGGGCTGGTTATAAGGGCGAAGGCCAACGCCTTGACCGCTAGCTAGAAAGTGGACAGGTGGGCTGCCTGCGGGGAACTTGTGCGATCGTTCGATTTCGCAACTGAAGAAGGCAACGCTTAAATCGGCTTGGCGGGCCCGCCGTAGCAGCAATTCTGCCGCCTTCCGTCAGCCTAGATCGACGCAATGAAATCCATCAAATAGAAGCAATCGAACGCGGAAAAAAGCTCTGAAGCGCAACAGATTGCATCAATCAACTTCGATACATCGCCAATATGCAGTTGGGGTTATTTCAGGAGCGGCCGATTTGCCCTCTGGCCAAGGCATCAACTGACCAGCGCAATTCGGCGCAACGGCACTCCAGCGCGAAAAGACAACACTCATTTGCTCGCTGTCTCTTGTTGCCGGCTGCTTGCTGGACCGATCGACTGCTCAAGTCGTCCGTCCACGTGAACCAGAGCTTTAGGGCTAGCAACTGAATATCTGTTGCGGCTCGCAATCTTGCCGACGCGGATTAGACGACGTGCGCGACCTCTGTTGAACGTCCAAGCAAGTGCCGAAATTCTGCCGGCTGGTTCTTTCCTTCCGCCATAAACTTCTAGTGATCCACCCAAGCTTTTGCGCGCTCGTCATGAAGTCGTAGAACTTCATCGATAGTGAAGTTTGAGAAAGCCGTTCTCTGAGGCAGCCACCACTATGCGATCAGCTAGCTTGCGTCAGGCGCCATACGGTAGTGAGGAGAGAAGCAAGCGGCGTCGCGCGGGAAGTCAGCAAAAATCTTATAGGCTAATCGTCGATGAAGGATATGCACTCGCATCGATTGGCAAACACAAGCGTCAAACGGTGTCGTGTGTTGATTGCTTGTCCGCTACGCGTTGCGGGCGTGTGAAACGATCGGCTGAACGTTCGTGCACATATTCCAGAACATCCCTCGGACGCGATGCAATCATTGCTCACAGCCGAAAATAAAAGCGAATTTCGTTTCATTGACTGTGCATCGTTCGCGCTTACATTTTGGGACGTCAACGCGAGGCCATTCATCATCAAGTTGCGGTCGAGCATCCGCTGCTGACCGGAATGATCTTGCATAGTTTCCGCCGTCGCTCTCGCGACCAGCGCACGACGGAATTTCGTTCAAGGGATCGCGCTTCCGAAAGAAATCATGAGCAGTACGACGAACATGGACAATGTCATATCAAGCGCAGACGTCATTAAGCGCGCGGTCCGACTTGGTGCCGAGGTCCGCAACATTAGGCTGTCGGGAGACTTGTCCGACGATGCCCTGCGAGCGATCAGCCGACTGCTACTCGAGCACAAGGTAATCTTCTTCCGTGACCAACAACATTTGGATGATGCCGAACAGCAGCGCTTTGCTGTTCGGCTAGGTGGGTTGATCCCGTCTCCTCAAGTCGGTGTGACCGATCGGACGTTCTCCATCCTGGAGCCATCTTCGGGCCGCAGCGGTGGCACCGACCAGGGGCGTGCGGATGTCATATTTGACGACTTCCGAAATATCTCCGTGCTGCGCGCCGTGATGATTACGCCTTATGGCGGTGACACCGTTTGGTCGAATACGGCGGCTGCGTATCTTGATCTTCCGTTATCGCTGCGCATGCTCGCTGACGAGCTCTGGGCGGTTCATACCAATTCCAATCCTTACACCGTGAACGAGCAATCGACCGAGGCGAACGAGATGCAGTTTGAGGAGGGGATCACCGGAACGATCTACGAAACCAAGCTTCCGGTGGTTCGGACTCATCCCGAAACGGGCGAGCGCACGCTCATGCTTGGCAACGTGCAGCGCTTTATTGGCCTACAGAAACATACCGGTCAAAAGTTGCTCGATTTGTTCCAATCTTACATCACGGCGCCACACAATACGGTGCGCTGGAGGTGGAGGGAAGGCGACGTTGCGATCTGGGATAAACGCCTCACGCAGTCGGCCAATGATCATCGCATGGTGGGCGACCGCGATTTGCTCGGCCTCGCCCGCCCCGACGCCAAGACGCAAAAGCCGCAGGCAGACAAGGCTCGAGCAGCTTAAGCCAGAGTCGCTCGCCAAAACGCCTACCAGCAGGCCATGTCGCAGCAATACGTCGGCTCCGACGCTAAATCTGCTTGAAATGTGCGGTGTTGGGCGGAAACAGCAGGAATAATGCGTCCAATTTGACTAAATCATTCATCCGTTGATCGGCGGCCCGAGGCGGTGAGTAGTTGCTTTCTTCAGGATGCCGGTCCAATGGAGGATGCCTCATGCCCCATTGTGATCTTGTGAGCGGTAGCCTTCTGGCGTTGATGGCGGCCGGTCTCGCGGTGCTCTGCTCGAGCCTGCTCGCCTTGGCCTTCATTTGACGCCGACGCGCTGACCCATGGCGTATCTACGGATGCGGATCGACCTTGGAGCGCCACAACACGCTTGATGTGTTTTGCACCAGGGACAGCCAGGACTTCGATGGCAGTGTGGTCGCCTGAGCGCTGTACTACCTCGATCGGGTCTGCAGCTATCATTGATAATCAATTCCGGTCGGCCATCAGGTGAGTCATTCATGAACAAGGTCTATCCCGACGCCAAGTCGGCTCTTCAGCACCATGAGAATGGGTTTGATCACCCGGTACCGAAGATGCGCCGCGACGGAGCTTGAGGACGGGTCGACGACAACCCCTGCTACGGCGATCGAATGCCGCGTCGGTCGTTAGTTTGATCCTAATCGGCGTATCCTATAGCGCGACAATCTGGGTGGGAAGCCGCTTCCATCCTGATTGCCGCGCGGCCAGTATCCGCCGTCTATCTCGTTTAAGCAGGATCGCGCCGGTTGGAATGGCGCCCTGGTCGCGGCGGGAGCCGGACTCGCGCAGGGATATCCGCAAAGAAGTTGACGGCCCCTTTGTTCTCGCGCAGTCATACAGGGCATTCCGGTTACGACCTTACGGCTCCAGGTTGCACGAACGAGATGCGAACAAATACGACGCGTACCTGAGGCGGTAGCGGTGGCGGTAGTCCGACGCGACAACGCAGATATTGTGAAAGTAATAAATAATAACCCATTTCATTGGTGGGCCCGGCAGGACTCGAACCTGCAACCAGACCGTTATGAGCTTATGAGCGGCCTGCTCTAACCATTGAGCTACAGGCCCCCGCCGCGGGCCACCGCTAGAAGGCGGCTGACGGTGTGCGTGGAGCGTTTACAGGCCGGCCGGTATCTCGGCAACCCAGAAGGCAAAATTTTTGAAGTCCCGCTCGCCGAACAGTCCGATCTTCAGTCTGACCTGGGATCGGACGACGCAGTTTCGGCGTCGGGACTCTGGCTTGGAAGCCATCTCATTTGTGATCATCAATGGACATGGCAGTGACGCTGTTGTCCTCAGAGATGAATGACGGCATGTCAAGATCATCGCGTTTCCATGCGACGGGATGCAGAAAATCTTCGGCGAAGTGCGATAATTCGACGGAAAAGCGTTAGCTACGGCCGGTATGATCGCAGTAACGTTTTGACCGTGCCGTTTATTTCCGGCGAGGTTTCGACACCGTTGGTTCGTGTGCTTGTACTTGAGAGCCATTTTGCTCTGATAAATTGCCCAATTTCTTAGATTGCATTTTGAAGGCGCCGCTGATCGGCGTTCGGCCGATGAGTTGGGACAAGAGAAAAGCTAAGCGCGTTCGCTTTGAACGTGAATACAGGGCGACACTGGTGGGCTCTGATGGCGCGTGGCGGCGGGACTGCATTATCCTCGACATTTCTGAAACAGGGGCACGCCTCAGCATGGAGGAATCGCCAGACGTCCTCAAGACGCGAGAGTTTTTCTTGTTGTTTTCAATGACGGGACCGGTCTTCCGCCGGTGTGAGTTGGTCCGGTTAGCAGGCACGGAAGTGGGCGTGCGCTTTAAGACGAGCAGGACCGTTCGCGCATAAGCAGCACTCGGCCGGAACAGGTCTGTCCAGCCGCAAAGCATCGGGGCGTCTATCGGGTGAAGGTCACTCAACTCGTCCACGTGCCCCGTTGAGACATGTCGGCGGATCCGCGTGCTCCCAGATCGGTGCGTCGCCACCGGGACGCCGGGACTTTGCCCAGTTGCTTGCAACTGGCTGCCAAATCCGGACCTATATTGGCAGACTTACGACTTTTGCTGGACTGGCTTAGGCCTTCGACTCGCGTATAAGAAACAAAAGGATACGCAGCGCACGGAGGAATTGTGTTCGTACGTGTTAGGGAGGGCGAGGGGGCATCTCTCGGCATCGGAAAAAAGCTTAGTACCAACGGGCAACGTTGCTCCGTCGAGTATTTTGATGCTCCAGTCTCTAAGCCGATCGTCCTCGACTTGGAGGTCGGCGCTATTGAAGCCGTGACCCTACCCGAGCAGACTCGCATTTACCATTTCAATGACGTGTTGGGTGCTTGGGAGATCGGCCGCCTTCTCGACGATCATGGCGACAAGCAATTTATCCGATTCCCCAATGGCGTTTCCAGATATCTCAAGGTCTCGGACGTCTTCGTGCGGTGTCGCCGTGCGATCGAGGACCCGACGGCATTTCTCGGCGCCAAGATCAGCGAAACGCCGAGGTTTGTCGAAGGCCGGAGAAGGTTTGTCCGGACCGCGATCGCTCAGCGCGCAACTGCTATGGGGATGTCGGCGCTGGCCTCGTCCTCCGTGGAGCTTGAAGCACATCAGATCGAAGTGGTCCGGCGCATTTTGCAAGATCCGGTACAGCGATACCTACTTGCTGACGAGGTCGGCCTCGGCAAGACGGTCGAAGCGGGGATTTTGATCCGTCAGTGCATCCTAGATTCAGGCGACCTCACGCTGGTTCTGGTGATCGTGCCCGAAGCGCTCGTTCCGCAATGGCGATCAGAACTCCAGTCGAAGTTCTTCCTAGGGGGCTTTCTCGGCAGAACAATACATGTCTTGGGGTTCAACGAGAGGGACAGAATACAGCCTCTTCTTGGCAAGGCCGCCATGCTAGTCATCGATGAGGCTCATCACCTGACCGGCCATCGTCCAACGATTGATCTGGGTGGCCTGTATGACGACATTGCTGCCGCGGCCCCGAAGATCGAACGTGTTCTCCTGCTCTCGGCCACACCAGCGCTCCATAATGAGCGCGGCTTTCTTGAGATGCTTCATCTCCTGGATCCCGACACTTACAAGCTAACCGATCAGGGGGGATTTCGGCTTCGGGTCGAAAATCGGCAGGCGCTCGCCGGCATCGTCGCGGGTCTCACACCCGAGAACGTGCTTTATCTTGATCACCCGCTCGATTGTTTGGCGGAGATGTTTCCCGAGGACACGTTGCTGCAGGAGCAATCGCGAGTTCTCCGCGCGATCAGCGATAAGATGCCTGCCGAGGATGATCCCGCCTTGATCGAGGCCATAGGCCGGGTCAGGGCTCATCTCAGCGAGGCGTATCGCCTTCATCGACGAATTCTGCGGCATAGGCGCCGCAGCGTTGCCGGGTTAACGCCTGATCGCTCGGGTTTGACGATCGTGAACTATGCGTCTTCCGAAGTGAATCGGTTGTTCGAAGCATTCGAAGACTGGCGCATCGGAGAAGTGAGGAGCGCAGACGGCGCCGAGAACGATTTGGTCAGCGGGAATCGGGTGCGCGTCTTCAGTGGAATCCTCAATCAAATACTTGAGTATGCCCAGAACAGCAGGGGCGCAGTCGAATCGCTTAGGGGAGACGCGCACATCACCTCCCGACCCGATCTCTTTGGACGAGTCCTGTTGCGCTTAGGAAGCGACGACTATTTTGAGGCGCGCACCTCGGCACTGGTGGAGAAGTTGCAAGCGCTTCTCGCGCCGAGACAGCAATTTGTCATTTTCTGTTCGGACGCAAGCACCGCTGATGCACTCGCTCTGGCATTGGCAAATCGGTTGAAAGTCGTGGTCGATCGCCACGATCCGGGAGACGATAACTGGCTGGCCTTCAATCTTGATCCGAGCCGTCCAATTCTAGTCGCCGATCATCGCGCTGAAGAGGGGCTCAACCTCCAAGGTGGTCGCAAGATCGTCGTTCATTACGATTTGCCTCTGAATCCTAACCGGATCGAGCAACGGCTTGGCCGCGCCGATCGCTACGGTTCAGGTGATGCGGTCATGTCGATCGTTCTGAACTGCTGTGACAATCCAATCGAGGGGGCCTGGATTGACTATCTCAATGCCGGCCTGCACGTCTTCGACCGCTCTGTCGCGAGCCTGCAATATCTTATCGAAGACACGACTCGTTGCCTCGCGGGATCGCTTTTCGCCGAAGGTACAGAAACACTCGTGGATCTCACGGCGCAAAGTGCTGGCAAAGACGGTGTCATCGAGCGCGAGATTCGCAATATCGATGAACAAGACGCTCTGGATGCGCTTGGTACTCCACCAAGTGGCATGTTGGAAACGCTGACCGACGTCGACGATAATTGGCAGGCGATCGAGGGTGATGCCTCGTCTTGGATTGAGGGGACGCTGCAGTTTGCTCGAATACCAGAACCTACAGAGGGCAAAGGTGTCGAGCTCTTCCGCTATCGGTACCTTACGTCGAATCGCCACACACTCGTTCCGCTCGAGACGTTCTATGAAAGCTGTCAGTCTTCCATAGATGTCTCGCCAGCTGCGCATCTCGCCCGCATGGTGCGGACGGTACCATTTACCTATCGCAGGAGAACGGCGCTTAGTCGGCAGGGTCGTGCGGTCGCCACGCGCCTGCTGCGCTATGGGGACCCTTTCTTCACTGGGATGTGGGAGGTGGCGCAAGCGGACGATCGTGGCCGCTCGACTGGCCTTTGGCGGCAGATGTCGGACTACCGGAGCTCCGGAATCGCCGACCTCTTCTTTCGGTTCGACTTCATTGTGGAGGCCGATGTTGAAGGATCATGCAATGTTCTCGCTGATGCAGATCGGCTGACGGATGCCTCCACTGCTTCCATCGTTCGTCGCGGAGACATGCTTCTCCCACCCTTCTTTCAAACCGTCTGGCTTGATCAAGAGCTTAACCCCGTTCAGGATGTGGCGACGCTTGAGCGACTTGGTTTAGCCTATCGCCCCGAGGTCGATAAAAAGGGCGAACGCGACTTCAACCTTAATTCCACGCGTTGGCGACAGATGGGCAAGCTCGACGTACCGCAACTGGAGCACTGGGCCGACCTATGCGCCAAGGCTCGCGTATGCGCGGAGGCCTATTTGCGGGGCCTTCCGTCTCTTACCGAGAGTCTCGACATCGCCGTTGGCAATGCCATGGAGGTCGACCGGGGCCGCCTCGGTCAACTGCGCGTCCGTGCCGAACGAGGCGACAGCACCGCGGACAGCTTCGAATGGACGCTCGAACGATCGCTTTCGCAAAGCCTGATCGGCGGCATCCGCGAACCAAGTATTCGCGTCGATGCAATTCTTGCCTGTTTCCTTTCAGGTGACAGGGCAGCCAGCGCCGTCCTTGATGCCGCACGTGAGTCCAATGCTCACCTTTGATACGCTCTACGATATCCTCGCCGCTTGGCCATCCCGAGCCATGCCCGCCGTAGGTTCGGACGGGGTGTTCGATCGCATTCGCCAGATACTCGTGCGTGCGATCTCTGACGGCGAGCGAATTCAGATGGGGGACCTCATGCCGCTGCTCCGGCATGTGCTGCGCCGCCACTCGATCCAGACGATGACCATGGCTAGGCTACGCGTCCCTTCGACTGGCGAATGGCCGAGCCGCGATCGCTGGGCAGAATTCGGAATTCGTGCGCAAGCCGTCGCAACCGGCCAGTTCTTAATCGAAGCGCTGCCTTGGTCACCCGCTTGGATGGCTGAGACTGACACCCCATTGTTCGAGGACGCTTTCGGCGAGGGCGACGTGCGGCTCGATTGGCGAAGGCCGATCGACCCGTTTCTCGCCGAAGCGAGTGGATTTGGAACATACGTCTCACCAGGTCAGCGCGAAGCGGTGCGTAGCGCCTTCCTGCTGCCTTCTGGCGAGACGCTCATCGTCTCACTGCCGACAGGATCGGGAAAAAGCTTAGTTGCACAGGCCCCAGTGCTCGTTCGCGGCCTTGAAGGCGGCCTGACCATTTGCGTCGTGCCGACCACAGCGCTTGTTCTCGATCAAGCGCGTCAGATGGCCGAACTGCTTAGGGCGCGCCATCCCCGAGGTGAGATTCCCGCGCTTGCTTGGCATGCCAATCTCACTCCCGACGCGCGTTTGAGCATCAAATCGGCAATCCGCGAGGGTCGGCAGGGCATTCTTTATTGCTCACCAGAGGCTATGACAGGCGCGCTGCTTCCTGCGCTCTACGATGCCGCGAGAGACGGACTGCTTTCCTACCTCGTCTTGGACGAAGCTCATCTCGTGAGCCAGTGGGGCGACGGCTTCCGGCCCGCCTTCCAGATGCTTGCAGGCGTCCGGCGCGGCTTGCTGAGTGCCTGCGAGGGTCCCGGCTTCCGAACTATCCTCATGTCGGCTACGCTGACCCCCGACACCGTTGAGACCATTGACGCGCTGTTCGGCCCGTCTCACACGATCCAGATGGTGGCCTCCATTCATTTGCGTCCCGAGCCGCAATATTGGGTCCACCGCGAGAATGTCGATGCGATCAAGGACCGCAAGGTCCTTGAGGCAATCCGTCACGCACCACGTCCTTTCATTCTCTACGTGACCAAGCGCGACGATGCGCGTCGGTGGCTGACGATTCTGCGACGTGAAGGTTTTTCGCGGACCGAATGCTTTCATGGCGAGACCGGCGACACCGACCGCCGGCAAATCATCGATCAGTGGTCACGCAACGCAATCGACGGGATCGTCGCTACTTCTGCATTTGGCGTGGGCATCGACAAGCGCGACGTGCGCACGATCATCCATGCCGCCGTGCCCGAAACCGTCGACCGTTTTTACCAAGAAGTGGGCCGCGGTGGGCGCGACGGCCGGCCATCGGCATCCATCCTGCTTTGTTCAGAAGCTGACCGGGAGATAGCAGACCATTTGAGCGCTCCCGCTCTGATCAGTGAGGAGTTGGCATTCGAACGATGGTCGACGATGTTCGCTCACGCCAAACGCCTCGACGCCATGGGCAGTCTCCTGGAGCTTGATCTCGATGTCGTGCCTCCAAAACTGCGCCAGCAATCGGACTACAATGCCTCCTGGAATATGCGAACCTTGATCATGATGGCGAGGGCTAAGATGATCGAGTTGGAATCGCGCCCGCCCGAGATGATATCCCGCGCTGAAGATGAGACCGAGGCCGCCTTTGACCTCCGCAATGAGGAACATTGGGCGCGATACTTCAGGCAAACAGTCGTGAGCGTGCTAAAGTCGGGTCACCGCAACAAGTCGGTCTTTGATCAGCAAATTCGTGATGAACGCTCTCGCTCATTCGATGCAGCCGCTCTGAACCGCAAACTTCTCGACGATCTGCTTGGCGGCAAGATCGAAATATCGCATCTGCTCGACCAGCTTTATCGCAACCATACGCCGGGGCGAACTCTGATCGTTTCTACGGCTTGTGGTGGATGCCCAGTGCACCGCGAAGTGGGAAGAAAGGATCTAAATTACACGGAGCCGTTGGCTTATGGCATCGAAAGAGTCGGGCCTTGCGACATCGGTTTTTTCCGCGAGCAATTCCCACACCTCAATATTGCTGCGCCTGTTATTCTGACGGTCCCAGAACCTATGGATTCATCGTCGATGGTCAAAATCCTCGGCGATCTCGTTGCGACTTTCGGAGTCCGCGAGATCGCCGCACCCGACGCTTTCAGAACAGGCACCCCTGAACTTGGATCGCTCCACACAAGAGCCAGCGATGGAATGCTGTTCATGCAGTCGATCGAGGAGGAAGCCTCTCGCCCATCCTCGTATGGGGTTCCACGCGCAACCCTCTTGTGCGGCGGCTCAGTTCCGCCGCACATCCTTCTCCTTGATCGGCCATTGCATGTCATATTGGCGCCCGCGTCTACGCCAGATCCCTTACACGCCAGTCGCAAACTTGCTGAGACCGGCACCAATGTCATTTCTTTGGACCAATTCAAGCTAGGGGCGCGAACGTGAGCATACTTAATATGCCGAGCGACGGACTGTTCAACGTCTTGATTGTTCTGACGCGCGCGCTGGTGCGACTCGGCCCCAAATCTCGAAGCGAGCTCCTCAATGCGTGCGGGGCCGAACTGGATGGGGTGGATCCCAAGCACCTAAGCCAGTCGCTAACGAGGTGGACCGAACTTGGGCTGTTTGCTGTCGACGACGGCGTCATTGCGCTACGTGAACCGTATCGATCGTTGCTCGGCAGGAACGCCGATATCGCAGAGGCGCGGCTTCCAAAAGTCGCGCGCGAAATAGCTCTTGCGCCCGACAACAACGCTCGCTTCTGGGAGGCCGAAGAAAATAGGAGCGCGGATTTCAGTCGTGGCCTTTCCTGGATTTTGGCACAAGACGTCTACGCGCTGGACACGAGTTCTCACCAAAGGGTTGCTACGCTCGAGAGCACGCAAGTTGCTGATGACGCCAAGCGCATGCTGCAGAACGACACGCGCTGGAACGGGCTTCGCACCTGGATGCTTTATCTGGGTTTCGCCCGCGGCGGAGCACAGGTTACGATCGATCCGACGGATGCTGTCCGTGACATGCTTCCTAGCATATTCGGACGAGACGAATCGTTGCCAGCGCCTATTTTTGTTGAGCGCGCCGCAACTGCGCTGCCTGTATTGGACGGCGGTGCATACCGGTTAAAGATCGAAGAGGTACTAAAGGACTCGAACTGGACGCGCCCGAGCGAGGGTCATCTGTCGACTGCATTCTCACGCGCCATCCAGCGCTTGGACCGGGAAGGTCTCATTGCAGCTGAGAAGAAGAGCGACAGCGAGGAGGGCATCATGCTGACAGGTGTAGATCAGCGGCCCTGGCGCGGCATGACGCATATCCGCCGGATTCAAGCAAAAAAGGGCAAATGATGCTCAAGAACTATTGGCCTCAAGCTGCCGCAGTCAATGCTTGCATCAAGAATGAGGCTGAGACCGCAGACATCTCGGTATTGCTAGCGGTCCATCAACCCTCACCGCTAGTCCAACGCAATGCTGGCACCAATCTCACGACTCCGGCAACCGAGAAAGACCTGCTCGACGCCTTTCTGACGAATGATGTGCCTGGGGGCGCCCTGATAGTGCCGATAACCGGACCCTCCGGTGTCGGTAAGTCGCATATCATCCGCTGGCTTGACGCCCAGTTGCATCGCTCCCCCAAAAGCAGGCAGTTGCATATCATCCGGATTCCGAAGAGCGCTAGTCTGCGTACCGTAGTTGAGCTGATCCTAGCACCGCTTGCCAACGATCCTCGTTATGCCAAACCGAGTGCGGACCTGAACCGCGCGGTAGCTGAGGTCAACGTTAAGGACGCGGTCATCACTTTCCGCGCGCATCTCGAGAACGCGCTCAGCGCGCGGCGCGAACGAATGATCGCCGAACTTCGGGAACACCCGAACCGTACGCATCTCAAGGCGCTGATCGGTCATGCGGAAAAACTGCCCCGTCTCTTCTCCGATGCGGCCCTCGATCAACATTTCATAACCAACGTTCTAACTCGCGTTGTAGCTCGGGCGATTGGCGGTCGCTCCGAGAGCGACGATGAGACGTTGTCTCAATTCGCCGCCGAAGATCTGATGCTGCCACGGGAGATCGATCTCAACCAAGCAGCGAGGCAGGTTCGAGAATACTATCAGGTGCAAATCGCGATTGCGCCGGCCGAGCGCCTGAAGCCAATCGTTGACCTCCTGAACGATGCGGTGGACCCAGCGATTGCCAATGTGTTCCAACTCGAGCAGAGCACCGGGGGGATGACGCTTCAGGACATCATCCTGGCGGTTCGAAAGATCCTGTTCGAGGACGGCAAAGATCTCGTGTTGCTGATTGAGGATTTTCAAGCGCTCGCAGGCATTCAGGATGTTCTTCTTAAAGTCTGCATTCAGGAAGGTGAATATGAAGGAAAGAAGGTGCGTGCGACGATGCGAACTGCAATCGCTCTCACGGATGGCTACCTTGCTTTCCGGGACACGATTTTAACCCGCGCTCAGAGAGAATGGGTCATCGGCAGTCACGCGCAGAGCGATGAGCAAATCAAAGCTGGCGTGATCGAAATGATCGGCGCTTACTTGAATGCCGCGCGCTGGGGCGAACAGGAGTTGCGGCGGCTATTCAAGCAACGCGACTCCGAACAATCGATGGCCGATTGGATTCCCGTATGGCGTGATGAAGACCTAGGCGAGGAGGGCAGCGAGGCTGTCCCCGCATTCGGCTTCGACGCCAAAGGCGTTTCCCTGTTTCCTTTCAATAGGAATGCCATAGAACAACTCGCAGAGCGACATTTGTCTGAAGGCGCCAGGCTGATCTTCAATCCGCGGCGTGTCATCAACGAGATTCTACGGCACACGCTGTTGATGCGTCAGTCCTATGAGGCAGGTCAGTTTCCGCCCTCGGACTTCCAAGATTGCCGTCCTAATGCCACCATTGCTAACTGGATTCGCCAGAGCCACCAAGCCGAGCAGACCAGCCGGCGCCTTGCTACCTTGCTGGCGGTCTGGGGTGGAAATCCTGTAGACGTCGCGGCGATCGGTCATATTCCGCCGGCAGTCTTTACGACTTTCAGACTGCCAACACCGGCCGAAATTGCCAATATTCCGTTTGTACCCGAGCCACCTCGAGTCAAGGTGCCGGGGTCCAATCCGATTAAACCCTTGGAAACGGAACGTGACGATTGGACAAGTCCGGTTGTCCCAACCGTCGATCCCGAAATGGAGAAATGGCGGACTAGGCTCGAGGCTTGGGCCGTGGGTACACAACTCCCGCAGAAGGAGGCTAATGATGTTCGTAGCGCTCTCTTCGCGATGATGAAGGACGCGCTGAACTGGCCCAGTCTGCGCATGCGCGAGCCGCATCTGCGGGTAAGCTGGATCACAATTCCCAATGCCCGGGGTAACCCGCAATCCGGTCGCCAACTCAAGCTGTGCGACGATCATCTCGACGAGAATGGCACGGTTCGTGCGGGAATTCTTGGAGCTGTCCGGTTCGCCAAGGAGAAGCGTTGGACTTATCAAGGAGCTGATGACGACTATGTCGCAAGTGCGGCTCTCGTGGATCATCTCCTCGCACAAATGACGCCGCTAATCGTTGAGGACGCCAAAGCGGAAGCCGCTGCCCTTGCGCGATCACTTGTTACTCAATCGCGCATCGCTGGGCTCGCACCACCTATTCGTCCTTCAGGCGCCGATGCCACGCTCGCGGCTCTGTTTGCAAAGCCGGAGCCAAAGGAAAGGCAAGCCTTCGAAGACAATTGGGACAAGATGCGTGACACGGCACTCGGCTATATCGGTACAAAGTCTGCCCGCGATGTCCTTCAATCCGAGTTGCTGGAGCGCGTCGCAACCTTCCAGGGTTCCGGCGGCAAGGCCTTTGCGGTTGATATCGCGCGTCTTCTCGACGTCATTGCCGAAGACGCAGTTCCGGAGGCTGTCGATCGTCTACCTGATGAAGTCAAGGCCTTCATCCGACCACTTGGTGAGGCTCGGCTTTGGGGACAATTGACCCAAATCGTTGCAAAGTTGCGCGACTTTCGAACTCACATTAACGAGTTCCTCGACGAAAAGTTTGACAAAACAGGTTTCGTTTCGGACCTTCAGGAAATTATCCGATTGCTCAGCGCGACAGGAAGCTTCCCGTCCGACTGGCGGACTAACTTGCGTGATTTCGAACGGCGCCTCGTCGAGTTTCAGGCGAGCCCGATCGTTGATCTCGTTACCAAGGCCGCCACAATTGTTGACGAGGCCGATCGCGAGCAAATTCCTAAATTGCTGAACGCGCTTGGCTCGCTCGATCTCGGGCTTATCGGCCGCACCATGGAATTTCTCGCTTCCACCAACACGCTCATTGCCGCCGCCGAAAAAAGCGTCGCTCGCGAGGAGGCCGATCGTAGTCAGGCTGACCCCGAGACGCTTTGCGGTGAAATTACAACCCTGCTCGAAATTGTCGGCGGTTCTGTTCAGACTGCGGAGGCCGCCCAATGACAACTACG
This sequence comes from Bradyrhizobium xenonodulans, assembly GCF_027594865.1. Classification (NCBI taxonomy): domain Bacteria; kingdom Pseudomonadati; phylum Pseudomonadota; class Alphaproteobacteria; order Hyphomicrobiales; family Nitrobacteraceae; genus Bradyrhizobium; species Bradyrhizobium xenonodulans. Next base: position 7,205,655 of record NZ_CP089391.1, on the reverse strand, counting down.
CTACCGGCGCGGGCAACAGCGCTCCGCGAGCGACTTGCTCGCCTTGATAAGTTGGGTTCAAGCGTAGCCGAAGCCGGTGATCTTGAGGGTCTGCGCGGCGATCTCGCTGGACGAGCTGAGAAGCTGGGTACTCACTTAACGAACCAGGTCAGGCTAGTCGATGCGGCTATTGCAGTGCCGCCGCCGGCTTCGTTGCTCGCCGCCCGTAAACGCGCCGGAGGCATCCTTGAGAGATTTCGCGCGCAGCCCAAGGCTTCAACGCTGAAGAGAGCGCAGGCGTGGAGGTCGATGCTGGACGAAATTGATACCGCATCGCGCGATCTCGCTTCGGCAGTCATGGCCGCTTGGCGGGCATACCGTCAGCATGTTTTCGCCGGCGACGCCCCGGCAGTCATCAGGTCGCGTCTTGCCCGGACAAAGGCGAACGACGCCGCTTTCAACGAGTATCAGAGACTTTTTGATCGGCTTAAGGCAGCTTTCGAAACACTGCCTGCTGATCGAGCAGCTATCGACCGCGTCAAAGAATTGGCCGCGGATCTTGAAGCAGTTGCGCAAAACTTTGATTTTGCGGTGCCCGCCGCGGTAAAGCAGTTTCTCGAGGCTGTACTTTCGGTCAGCGGAGCACCGCTTGCGCTGCTCACCCCTGAAGTTGTGAACTGGCTCAAGGAAAACGATAGTTTCGACAATTATCGCGTAAGTGCGAAGGGGCGCGGCTGATGAGCGATGAGACCATCATCCTCGCGGCGCTCGATCAGATAGAACAGCGAGAGGCGCGCCTCCTCACCTGGGGGCTGGTCGACGGATTCTTAACGTCTGAGGAAATCGCCGACCTCATAGATTCCCTGCTCGACGATCCTCGATACGCTGACGGGTCGAGCTTGGTTCGCGCCTCTCAAGTGATCGACGTGCTCAAAGCCCGAGCATTGCTATTCGATATTGGTGAGGCGCCCGGCACGCGATACCGCTCGCGTATGGCAGAGGCTGTACGACTGTTTTTTCGCTTGCGACAGCTCTTCCCAAAGCACAGTGGGTTGATCGGATGGCAAAACGCACCCACGCTGGTAGCAGATTTTCGCTTTATCTGGCGCCGCCGTCGGTATCCAAAACGCTCGATCAATGCCCTCGAGGCTTTAGCTGCGATCAGTGCGGTCACGTCCGATGGCTACGCCCGCCAGGCGATCGCTTCACTTATTGAGAGCTACGGGGTCAAATTTACGCTTGCTCGGTTTCAGGTCGCGGCTGCTGCACGCATCCTTGGAGGTTTCGAAAGTTCTCGCTCGATCGCGACGCTGGTGAGTGCGGGAACGGGCAGCGGAAAGACACTCGCGTTCTATCTGCCTGGGCTCGCTCGCATCGCTTCGCATATCCTGCGAGACGCGGCGACTAGTCGTTGGGTCAAAATCCTTGCGCTCTATCCGCGCAACGAATTGCTGAAGGATCAGTTTGCGGAGGTTTATGCGCAGGCCAGGCGGCTTGATGTCTCTCTCTCCGGGCGCGGACTTCGCAAAATTCTGATCGGTACATTCTTCGGACCAACGCCCTACAGCGCCGCCACCGCCCATGAGGCAAAGGGATGGCGGTCGCACGCAGATGGTATTGTCTGTGAGTATCTGCGTTGTCCCCGCGACGGTTGCGACGGCGAAATGGTTTGGGGCGAAGCCGACCGTCGCATGGGAACCGAGCGGCTATCTTGTCTCGAATGCGGAAAGCGAATTGAGAGCGACGAAATCATCCTGACGCGTAGCAGGCTTGAGCGGGAAAGCCCCGACATTCTGTTCACGACGACGGAGATGCTTAACCAGCGCATGGGAGACGACCGGGTTCGTCATCTATTTGGGCTGGGCGACCTTTGCCGACGACCGGTCGAGATGATGCTCCTCGACGAAGTTCATACATATTCCGGAGGCTCTGGCGCGCAGGTTGCCTTCTTACTTCGCCGTTGGCGTCACCTGCTCGGCAAACCGGTGAGCTTTGTTGGCCTTTCAGCGACGCTTACCGATGGCGCGCGCTTCTTTGGACGGCTGACAGGTTTAAACGAACATGCCTCCATTGAGGTCGCGCCGAGCGTTGGCGATATGATCGCCGAAGGTGCCGAATACCTGATCGCGCTGCGCGGCGATCCGGTTTCGCGCACAGCGCTCCTGTCGACCACGATCCAAGCCGCGATGCTGCTTTCGCGTATACTCGATGCACCCGACGTGCTTAAGAGCGAGGGTATTTTCGGCGAACGCCTGTTCCTGTTTGCCGACAACATCGACGTCATCAATCGAATGTATTTCGCGATGCTCGACGCAGAAGGCCGGCGGAGCACTGGTGCGGTTGACATGAGGCGCCACCCCAATGGCGGACTTGCTGTTCTGAGAAGACCAATGTCGAGCCAACAGCGCAAGCTTCATGGGCAGGACTGGGAAGTGCCAGTCGAAATCGGCCATAGCCTTCAGTCGAACGATCGCAAGTCCGTTGGACGGGTCATGGCGATGGATCCAGGGGTGGGCAACAATCTCGACATTATCGTCGCCACCGCGTCCCTGGAAGTCGGCTTCAACGATCCTCGCGTCGGCGGCGTCATCCAGCACAAGGCGCCTGTCGACGTCGCTCAGTTTCTGCAACGAAAAGGTCGCGCTGGCCGATCGCGGCGCATGCGGCCGTGGACTGTCGCGGTTCTTTCCGATTACGGTCGCGACCGTATTGCATACCAAGGCTATGACCTTCTATTTGATCCCCAAGTGCCTGTTCGGTCGCTTCCGATTGGTAATCGCTATGTCGAGCGAATCCAAGGTGTCTACGTAACGCTTGACTATCTCAGTCAGATGATCGGTCCAGGCACAAGGGGGAGTGTTTGGACAAATCTGGTCGGGCCGGCGTCAGCACCGAACCAACGCGAGCGGCAGGCGCGCCTGGCGAGCATAATGCGGCGTTTGCTGATCGACGCTTCCGAGCAGGACCGATATGCGACCTTCATATCTAACGCGTTGCGTCTCGGCACGGACGAGGTGCAATCATTGCTATGGGAACATCCACGGCCGCTGCTAACGCAAGTGCTACCAACGGCGCTTCGTCGGCTCGAGACCGGGTGGCGCGCCAACGGCCAGGCCGGCGGCGACTACCAGATCCGAAATTCACCGCTTCCCGAGTTTGTGCCGGCCAATCTCTTTAGCGAATTGAATCTTCCCGAGGTCGAGATCGTCTTGCCCCGAGCAGGAGGTGTGCCCCCGGATCCTGTTACAATGCCCATCGCACAGGCGATGCGTGAGTTTGCGGCAGGCCGCGTGTCTCGCCGGTTCGGGCTTAGCCATGGACGCGAACGTCACTGGCTGTGCCCGCAACCAGATCAGAATCGTGCCCAAAAATTTGCGCTCGATTCTTGCGTGCAGGCGGATCCACTCGGCGATTGGTTAATTCAATCATTTGCGGGCCCACGACGTGTTCCGGTGTACCGGCCGCGGGTCATCACGGTGCAGTTGCCTCCTCCCAATATTGTCGATACTTCCAACGCCAGACTGCGGTGGCGTACCCAGATCGTCGCACGTCAATCAGGACTTGTGCTTGAGCCGCCGCAGAGCAGCCATTGGGCTCGCCATGTTGCGGACGTGCGATTCCATACGCACCAGGGCCTCAGTCCGGTCGAACTAAGGCGCATGGCGCTCGTTAGCGACGCCACAATCAACTTTCAAGACGGGACCGCCCTTGTAAAAGAATTCAGCTTCGAAATGGGGGAGTCTCCGGCTGCACTGGGCTTTAGCTTGGCGGTTGATGCCATGACCATCAGACTGCGCTTTCCACAAGCCATGTGGTCTGATCTCGGTGACGAATCGGATATTCGCTACCGAGCAATGCGCACGGCTCGTTTTCACGACCAAGCCTTGCGCGGCGAATACCTCGTAATGGTGGACAGTCCGTTCGCCCGAGAATGGCTGGCGCACCTGCTGCTGGCCTCACTGAGCAACGAGGCAATCGCCAGGTCGATCAGCCTGCAAGGGGCTGCGGCTAATCTGGCGGGAGGCACTGCTGACCTGAGCTTACAGCAAACGCTCGATGTACTCTTTCAGTCGGCCGTGGTCGACGACATCAATGCGCAAGCCAATGTTCAGGACCGATTGCGGCAGGATCTTGCAGCCCTTCTTGCCGACCCAAGGGTCCATGCAGGCCTATTTGATCTAGCCGCGATTCTATGGACTCCGATCACCGCCGATTGGGAGCCGTGGCTCCGCGAGCGTTTCACTGCCACGGCGGGAGCGGCCGCCTTTAGCGCGGTCCTAAGCTTGTGCCCAGAGATTGACGGTGATGCTCTGGTCGTCGACATCGACGCGGGGCCTCGGGAGGAGGATGACGTCTTCGCGGGCGAGCCAAGCGCGGAAGTGTGGATCACCGAGTTGGCGCCGGGAGGCAACGGGCACATCGAGGAGGCTCTTCGTCAATATGCTGAGGATCCGCGCCGGTTCTTCAACTTGATGACCGCGGCTCTGCGCGATAACGACTTCTCGCTAAGCGACTTTCAACTTCAGCGGTACCTGGAGACTGTTGTCGAAAATGATACTGACGGCGGGGTGTCGTTGGCCGCGCAGGCCTTTCGCAGTGCCTACGGCGCGTACGAAAGCTACAGCGCCTTCTCCGTGCTACGTCAGTCTCTCGCTGAGGAAGGCTTTGCGACTTTTCATGCGTTCATCGTGGCGCTTGCCAACAGAGTGCTCCGGCCGGGGTCGAGTTCTGAGAGTGACGCGTTCTTTCTTGAAGCCATACGGCAGTGGAATGCGCAGGAGCAACGCCTGGGCGTCGAACTGGACGCGCGTGTCATCGCGTACCGACTTGCTCGACGGGGTGATATCGATGCCGCGCTCGCCTTTGCAGGTATAGATGCACCGACCATAAACCCTGACCAATGGCGCTTCGGCGTCATATACGGATTGCTTTGGCCTCGCGGAGCGCAGATTCGGCAATCAGGCCTTAGGCTCTACTCCCCCTACGTAGACCTCCCATTACCCGAACCGTTGTTGCTAAGATCCTACTTTGAAGAAGGTCTGTATTCGATCGATGTTAGCGAGGTCGATTGGAAAGAAAAATGCCTCGAACGACTCGCCGATGTCGGTGCCGTGACCTTATCTTGCCCCATGGCGTCTTCAGTCCTTCTCGCTGACGCCTTGAGCTTCATTGCAACCAATCCGGTTCAGGCCAACTATCTATCAGTCTTCGCGCGCGTCCAGGCGGTTCGACGCGTGGCGGATAGCCTTCAGGTCGACCTCGATGTCGCGGAGGCGCTTCAATGAGTTTCGAGACCCGCCGCATCTTCAAGAGTGCGGTGACCAGTCAGAACCTTATCCGCGAGCTGTTACAACTGATGTTTCTCGGCGAATTGCTCGCACCGCATCGCGATAGGGCATGGCTGGTCAGTCCCTGGATCAGCAACGTTGTGCTGTTTGATAATCGCGCCGGGGGCTTTGACGCAGTCAATCCCGATTGGGGTAGCCGTGAAATCCGACTTGTCGAAATTGCTGTGGACTTGATGGCGCGCGGGTCACGTTTAGGCATTGCAACGAGTTTCGACCAGCATAATGACGCACTAATCGCCGCGATCTCCGATGCCGCGGCTGAAGCAGGCCTGAGGGACAAGCTCACGATTGTGCGCCGTCAGCATCTGCATACGAAGGGTGTGCTTCTCAAGCGCGGTCTGTTGTCGGGCTCGATGAATTTGACCTACAACGGACTTGAACTAAATGACGAGATGGTCATCTACGACACCAGTTTGAAGACACTAGCTGAAGCGCGGCTGAACTTTGAATCGTATGCCGAGGGCGGCGCATGATCGATGGGTTGTCTACAAGCGATCTCGGATGGCTCCGCACGTTTTTCACCTCACCGAATGGGCTTGATTGGGAGGCTCTTCGGACCGGCGTTGTTGCGGTAGCCATTGCCAATCACATTCGACCATGGCTTCAAAAACTCGCAAGTCATGATCAGCGCGCGCCGATTCTCCTGCCCTTCATTCGTGATGGTAGAATTGCTGGTTGGTACGCGACAACCCAAACAGCAGAAGGTGGCCTCGAATTGGGGGCGGAACTAAAAGCTTGGCTCGGGCCGACGTTTTTAAGCACCTTCGATGTCGTACCGGTCAAATCGAACGACGCAATGGCGAAAGCGATGCGAAGTCGATCCGGCGGCATGGTCTATAGGTTTGCCGGGGCCGATCCTGAGAGCAACGAGAGAATTGCAGCACGGATCGCCGATTATAACGAAACGCTAAAGTTGCGCCCGCAGACGGTAAGCCAGACCGTTCGCCCAATCGGCAGCATCCGCGCAGAGTTCGACCGTGCTCTGCTTGCACAGGATGAATCGCGGGCGGAGTTGATGATCGCCGAACTTCGGGGAACCGGGCGGCTCAACGAAGAAAATATGCGCTATCTCGATGTCCGGCTCAAGGCAGGTCTTGGGTATTGGCCACAGATCGCGCGTGATCACTGGCTGGTTTCGACGATGTCGGACCTCGCTTTGCCGCCTCAGGTTCTCGCTGATATTATTGAGGCGCTTTACCGCACCTATATTGAGGAAGTGGAGGCGGGTGGCTCGCTGGTGCAGGTACTCCAGGCGTTCGAACTGCACATCGCTTGTCGCTATCCGCGACTGTTCGCGTCCCGCCGCGGCATCCGGACGCCGCGGGTTATCAAGGCCTTTCTACTGTACGAGCGCCTGCAAACCCGATCCGACATCAACATCCTCCACAATCTCTCATCTCTTCTCCCTGACATCGAGCGAGAAGGTGTCTGGGCGCAGGCGTTGTCGTCAGCATCAGAGGCACCTGCGGATACTGGGATCAGCGAGGCCGATGCTGAGGAGGCATTCGATGACGCGCAGTATGACCGAGCTTTCGAGTTCTTTCTCGCCCTGCCTCTCAGTCGAAAATCGGTGAGCCGGCTTCTCTTCTGTGTCTCTTTCATAGATACTGAAGAGGCAAAGAGCCGATTACTGGGCGTCATCGACGCTGCTCCAGCCATTGTCAGCAATCTCGCTCCTGCCGTTCAGGCCAAGCTAGAGGCCCTTCGCTCGAGAAAATCGCAGACCGCAGCGGCCGATGAACATCCGATTGCTTGGATGCGCTGGGCGAAACACGTCGCCGCCGGCCGTGATCTGGAGGCGGCTGAACTCCAGGCCCGTGATGCCGTGAGCGGTTGGGACATAGCGCCATTTCGCGAAAACGAAAAGCTCTCGAACTCGTTTGCGGAATTGATAGGCGGTGCTAGTGGGGATGCGGCCGCGCTGGTCCGCCGGTCTGTGCCGGATCTCATGGCTGCATTCTTTTCTGAGGAAAGTACGCCAACGCCTGCTTTGCGTTCGATCGCCAACATTTTGTTTCTTTTTATCGCCATGGAGGAGGTCCTCAGTCGCACAGATCTGGACTTGCTCGCTCAATTGTTCGGCCGGCTTCTCGAAATGGGCCTATCTGACGCCGACTATCAGTCACTCATCAGCGACTTGGAGGATGTGCAACGACGTGTCGGCTCGTATGCACATCTCCCTTGGAGCCTTGATATTTGCGAGGCATTGGCGATAGCGCCGAGCCCATCGGCATCCGCACGCGAGGCGAGGCTCCGCTTCTTTGTCCAGATTCTTGCACAGGCGCGCGGTTTCTCCCATAGACTTCGTCCGCAGGATTTACTGCCGATGGAGTTCCTCGCCAAAGATTATGGTATCGAGACAGCAACGCTTGATGCCCTTCGGCGCTCCAGCGAAACTCAAGAAGTCGCCTCTCGACCGCCCGATCTCGCGGGCAAGACGCTTGGCATCTACACCCTTTCTGAGAGTGCAGGCAGCCGCGCAAAGGATGCGCTCGAACGAATGTTCCCTGGCTGCAGAGTTGAAGTCAACTCAGACTTGGTTTGCACCCCAAGGCTTGCGAATCTAGCGAAAGCCTCGGACATGTTCGTGTTCGCTTGGAAAAGCAGCAGTCACCAAGCGTTCTATTGCGTGAAGGACGCCTTACCTGAGGGTGAGCCGATCTGGGCTGTGGGCAAAGGAACTGCCAGCATCTTAAGAGCAGTGTTGGATAATCTAGAGTAGTTAGGCGATCTTGACCTCAGCCCAACAGTCGTCGTTCTCATAAACTCTGACGCTTTGGCAGCCTGTGATGCGCTGCAAAAACCAAGTTGCAATGATCTCAGCGGTCGGATTTTCAAGGCCTTCGACGTCGTTCAACAACCGGTGATCGACCTTTCTTATGAGTGGCAAAATCTCGGCGTCGATTTCAGCGAAATCCATCACGAAACCGCGTGCGTCCAAAGCGCCAGATACGATCACTTCAACGCGATAGTTGTGGCCGTGAACGTTCTTGCATTTGTGCCCCTCCGGCAGGAGCGGGAGGTGATGGGCTGACTCGAAACGATAGGTACGGCCAATGCGGGTGACCGATTTGGAAGCCTGCGATGTTGGTTCAGTGCTGGCCGGCGTGCTCGACTCGAGATGAGCAGGCTTGACATGTGTTGTCATCCGCAGTGCTCCTAGATTAGGATGGACCGAAAGTTCGGTTTTGGCTCGCGCACCGGAGTGCTAATGAACCGGCGAATCGGCAAACTCTTTATATCCACGTTCTCGTAGCTTGCAGGCCGGGCATTCGCCACATCCGCGTCCCCATTCATGCACCGTCGCGATGTCTCCGTGATAGCAGGTCACGGTGCTCTTGCGAATGAGATCGACAAGGGGGGAGCCTCCCAATTCATGGGCAAGCATCCAAGTCTGCGCCTTGTTTATCCACATTAGCGGCGTCTCGAGAACAAAACGGGTCTCCATTCCAAGGTTGAGCGCAACTTGCAGGGCTTTGACCGTGTCGTCGCGACAGTCTGGATAGCCGGAGAAGTCGGTTTCGCACACACCGGTCACAATGTGCTTTAGCCCTCTTCGGTAGGCGACGGCCGCAGCCAATGTGAGGAATAAGATGTTTCGGCCGGGAACAAAAGTGTTCGGAAGTCCGGATGCTTCCGCGACGATCTCGACGTCTCGCGTCAGTGCGGTCTCGCTAATCTCCCCGAGCACGGAAAGATCCAAAACGCGGTCGGTGCCAAGTTTCGTAGCCCAGGAGGGAAACTTCGCTTCCAACTCGTGGCGGAAATCGTCTCTCGCGTCTAGTTCGGCGCGATGGCGCTGGCGGTAGTCGAAGCCGATCGTCTCTACATGATCGAAACGGTCGAGAGCCCAAGCCAGGCAAGTCGCAGAGTCCTGTCCCCCCGAAAAGAGGACCAAGGCAGTTTTGTCGGGCATCAGGCGGCCTCCCGCTCGAACACGCTACAGGCGCCGGCATCGCTGTCCCGTCGGACGGTGACACGCCAAAGGTTGGGACAAATGGGCTTCACCTTACGCCAGATCCAGGCGGCCAGATTCTCCATGGTGGCAGGCCCAAGATCGTTGATCTCGTCCAGGAACCGGTGATCCAAGCCATTGCGTGCTTCCTCAAGACTTCGCTCGAACAGAGAAAGATCCATCAGCATTCCTGTGCTCGCGTCGGGTAGTCCGCGCAAAACGACCTCGGCCCGATAGGAGTGTCCGTGGATCCTAAGGCTAGGCTCCACATCGACGGTGCGATGCAACGTGTGCGCTGAGTCGAACCGGAATTCCTTGCTGAGTTCGTAGATCATCTGATGCTCATATATTTATGCGTTTGGAGCGACAGTTTCCACTTCGGACGTTCGAGGCAGTAGGCGATGGCTCTCGCCATGTTGGAGTCACGGTGAGGACCGTCCATCGGTTGCAACAGGAAGTGCTCAAATGCGAGGCTTTCGAAAGAGGCGGGATCGACGTTCTGTTGCGGAAACACAAGTTTGAGCTCGTTCCCGGACTTCTGAGCGAGTTTCGTCGTGCCCTTCGGGCTTACAGTGATCCAATCGATGGGCGACTGCACTGGAAGCGTCCCGTTGGTCTCGATCGCGATCTCGAAATCGGCCTCGTGCAAAGCGGACACGAGAGCGTCGTCGACCTGGAGGAGTGGTTCTCCACCCGTCAAAACGACGAAGCGCTTGCCGCCGACCCCCGCCCACATGCGCTCGATTGCGTCAGCCAGAGCGGCGGCCCCATCGAAGCGGCCGCCGCCCAAACCGTCCGTTCCGACGAAGTCCGTGTCGCAGAAGTTGCATGCGGCACTCCCGCGGTCATGTTCGCGTCCGTTCCACAGGTTGCAGCCTGCAAACCGGCAGAACACCGCGGGCCGCCCCGCATGGCGTCCCTCGCCTTGGAGTGAATAGAATATCTCCTTGACGGCGTAACTCATGTCGTCACGCCGCCCTGACCGACCCCGCAAGGCGCCGCTTCAACACCTGCGTGAGATACAGGGTAAGTTGACGCACGTCTGCCGGTACGTTTTGCAGCCCGTTCCATCTGCGGCGCTCGCTGCCGAAATCCCATTCGCCCGAACTCCAAGCGGTCTTTCCCCTGAGCAACTTCAGACCGCGGGCGAATTCGTCGCGCGATTCGGCCCCCGTCGCGCCGCTCAGGTAGTCCATCACGTAGCCCAGCGCGATGATGCCCGTACCGTGAACCAGGCGCGAAGTCTTGGGCGTCTTGCCGATCCAGTCGTCTGCGAAAACGTGCTGCACGGCATGGTAGAATTCGCTCATCATGGTGACGCCGTGCTTGAGCAGCATTTGATCGTCGCTGGCGTAAAGCCGCAGCGCGCCGTCGCTCAGGGAATTCATGATCACGCGCTGAAGAATGGTGTCGCGGATAGAGCCCTTGGGATTGGTCTGCTGCTTGATCAGGCCTTTGAGCGACGAGCCAGAGCGATAGTTCAGCGCCTCTGTGACGAGCGCAGCTTGCGAACGACCGGACATGCGGGGCGGCAGATCGCCCACCTTCGGAAGAAGCTCGTAGACCAACGCCTTCGGCAGAGGACGGGTGTTGTTGACCAGAATGAATTGCTTCTGAAGCTCCTCTTCCGTTTCGCAAAGAAAGCCGGACACCAAGACTTCGAAATCACGGCCGCGGAGTTCTGAGAGCGCAGTGAAGCGCTGCTGACCGTCGACGATCCAGCCCGGCGGTCCGTTGGCGGTATCGACGACGAGTTCGCGACGACGGTCGCCGGCTGATCCGCCTTTGAGCTTGGCGTTTCCCATGAAGGCGACAACGATGGGGTTAGGAAGAATGGCGCTCGGCTTCTCCAGATAGTCGCGGATCTCACGAATATGCCCGGCGATCTGTGGTCGCTGGAAGCCTTGAAGAGCTCCGCCTTCGTCTCGACCGGCACGCTCGATACGCGCGATTCTGGATATTTCATCGGCTCGCGCTACGAAGGTGAAGACTTTGAAGTTCGGGCTCTGGATCGGCGCGAGGGCGTCGAAGTGGAGATATCTCTGCTTGCTCATGCGAGTTCCTCGCGGAATTGGTTCAGATGGGTGTGGAATACGTGGAGGTTGTGGATACCGCGGCGCTTGTTGCGGTTCGAAGTTCGGAAGATCACGGCCTCGACACCTGCTTCGCGGCAGACGCGGCAGCCGCAACTCTCCCATGGTCGCTCGGAAAGAGTGCGCGAATAGACCTCGCGCTGCCGCAGGGCGGCCTGAGACCGTCTCGTCATTGACGGATCCGCATCCCAGTTGAGGGTTACCCAATACTCCATCACCGCGTCGAGACATTCCTCGAGACCTGCCTTGCGTGCGGCGTAGTCACGGACGCCTTCGAGCGCCGCGCTTTCCAGACGCCTGGCCAGTTCCTGATTGAGGCTGCCTTCGCAGGCCTTCCGCTTGAGCTTGTTATTCTCGGTCGCCTGCGGGATGCGTATTGCGGTGTAGTAGGAAAGCTCACCGGAAGAGTTGCGGACCCAGTAATTCTTCTTCGCATCCTTGAACGCGCGCAACAGCGGTGACGTTGTGTCGAAGCTGCTCACTCTGTTCTGTTCGAGGACCGCGAGATCCTCGATCTTGCCGAAACCAAGCAGATGGAGATGTATGCGTGAGGGGATCGCACTCCTCAAGGTGGAAAGAACCCGTTGGATCTGGTCGATCTTGAGGGGCACGGTGCCCCCGATCGCCAGATAGCGATACCCCATCTTGACGAGGTTCAGCGCTGCGTCGGCCATGCTCTCCGCCGACCAGCCCTGGATAACCCCCATCGGTGTAAAGCCCTTGCCGATCTTCTTGGCTACCTTCAGAAATTCGACGGCGTTCTGCTGCGTGATCTCGAACCGTCGCCGTACGTCGACCGGCACGTCGCGGAACCGGCGAACGAGGCCGACCTCGTCGAAATCGAAGATGACGTGGTCCGGAGAGCAGCCGTGAGTAAAGCCGGCGTCGGCGTAGAACTCGACGGTATCGTCCGCGTGGTAGGGCGGTTCCGGGAGATTTCTGTAATTGAACGCTCCGCAATCGCCCACCAGCATGCTGTCGGGAAACTTGGCGAGCGGATACCGCAGGAATTTTCTCGCCCCCTCCCGCCGGAAGCGCATCATCTGGGCTTCCGAATATTTTCCGGGAAACGCCGCGTCGCCCACAATCGCGCGCGAGATCAGAATTCCGTCGTACGGAGCCTTCTCCAGGAATTCGTGCGGGTATTGGTCGTCGCGATGTACCAGGCGGCCGAGGCCATTGCGATCGGCAACGAAGTCGTACAGGGGATCGATGGTATCGATACTATCGGCAAATACGAAGCGCATCACGCCACCTTAGAGAATGCGTGAGCGTGATCGAGACGGACCAAATACCCCGCCAGCATGCGGATATCCTTGCTGATGTTCTGGATCTCATTCCAGTCGCGTTGAAGCTCATTCCAGCGACCCGAGGTCCAGCGGCACTGCGGAGCAAGCCGCGCAAGCGCCTCGGCAGCATGCCGACGCAGATCCGCGCCGGGGGCCGCGCGGGACATCACACGATCCATCAGTACGCTCATGGCGGCGATGCCTGCAGAATGCATCAACCGGCTCTCGGTTGCCGGCCGTCCCCAGGCGTTAGGGAATACATCTCGCACGGCGCACCAAAATCCGACGAGGAGACGGAACATAGCATCGACATCCGCCGGAGTGCCGCCGGAGGCCTTATAGGGCGCCAAGGTGCCAAGCGCCCCGTTGATGCTATTGCGGATCGCTTTCACCAGAGCGGTGTCTGTTACCACGGCTTCGGACGAGTCTTCGGATATCCGCTTGATGAGACCTTTGAACGGCGAGTTCTGCGAGGTCTGCAGCAGATGTACCAGTTCGCTCGGGATCTTTCGCGCCGACAGGTCGCGCGGAAACACGACGTCCAGTTCTGGCAGCAGTTCGTTAATCAGCCGAGGATCGAGCGGTCTCGCCTTGTTCACCAGAATGAACTGTTCGCGATGCACAGACAGTTCTTCCGAGACGAACGCGACGACCGGCACCGGGAAGGCTTTGTTCTGGGCCTGGGACAGGGCAATCGAGCGCTGCTGACCATCGACAATCCAAGCGCACTTGGTGCCATCGCGCGGCATCGGAATTCTCAGCGTACCTGACTCGCAAATCCGGGTGTCGCCGTCTGGACGCTCTCCACGGGACTGGATGAAACGTGCGGACGGCGCTATGGCCAGGATGATCGCGTTCGGAAAGAGGACCGGGCCCTGATCCAGAAAATCTGTGATGGCCTGCACGTGGCTCCTGATTCCCCTGCGTTGAAAGCCGTGTAACGAACCCTCGCTGTCGCGATGCACGCGGCTGATCTCCGCGATCTTCAAGAGGTCCGCACCCGCCATGAAGAAGGCATACACCGGCTTGTCGGCTTGCCGGGTCCTAACCGCGCGTACCGCAAGCACTGGATCGTCACTCTTCTTCGGGCGCGTCATCACATCCCCTTCTTTGCGGCGGCGATGCGGTACAGTCGCCCGAACCGGGACTGCTCGCAGGCAACCCCCTCTTCGTGCCGGAGAGCCACCAGCATCCGCGCAGCGCCCGATTGCGTCCGCAACCGTCTCTTGATCACTGCGACAATCTCCTCGTCCGTCAATCGCGGACGCTGGACCTTGCGCGGCAACTTCAGACTCTTAAGCGAGGATCTCACGGCTGCGAAGTCGTCTTCGCGCCCCTTGCTCGGCCTTGTCGCTACCGACCTGGCGAAATGGAGCATCGCTCGTTGCGCGAAGTCCGTACGCGTGCCGGGAAAGATTGCGTTGAGGCGGTCATCATAGGGAGCGATGGCCGCGTGCAAATTTGCCGGCAATGCGGTCTCAAGCGAAGTGCCAAAAATCCTAAGCCTTTCGAGCATTCTCCGTGGCGCATCGGCGAGACTGGCCCCGACCATCTCCGCGTAGGGCCGTGAAAGCGCCATGAGAATGCGCCCCGACTTCCCGCCAGCGACATCGCTCCATTCGTCGGAATGAGCCGTGGTCAAAAGACTCGAAAACCACTCCGCGGCATCGAAGTCTCCGAGGATTTTTGGAAGGACCGACTGTTCGTGCCGCGGCGAAACCGTCAATCCGTACGCCGGAATCGACCGGGAGGCCGGCACGATGCCAAGGCCAGCCGAAAGAATGTAGAAGCGCGCGGCAGAGAAATTAGCGGCTTCTTTAGCCACCCCGAAGGCGCGGCCCACGTAAAAAGTGTCTGCTGACTTGCACCTTGGGAGGCCGTCGACCTTGGCGATCCAATGTGCAGCGACGGTCGACTGATTTCCGCGTGACAGTGAAGATGGCGTCGCAGCGCGGGTGGGCTTCGCTGACTTCCGATGGGAGCAAGTCGTAACCACGACATCGGTAGGTATTATGGAACCGTCGCCTTCCGAGCGGCGTTTTGCTCTCATTGGCATGATTAACTGCGCCCCACTAACCCCGTGAATGGCCCGGTTTCGAGTGGCTGACGAAACCGGCGGACTCTTGCGGCACAGGATAAAAGCGTCGAACGGCCGCATGATTCGCAACATATTAGCTTCGTCGCAACTTAGCTAGCCCGCCACCCTAGAAATTGCAAACTGCGATTTGTGGAAAGAGGAAGTGATCAACTGCAAAAAGAAGGGGCGCAGTTATTTGCAGGAATGTGCGCGACGATCCGTCCGATCAGTTGCTTTTCTGCGGCAGACCGACTTGTGCCATCGGTGACCCCAACCGGAACTGTAGGGTGGCAGACCTTTTGCAAGACGTCGCCCGGAAGCGGCCGAAAGGTCCAAGTGGGGCTGCTTCTCGAAATGATGGCGATGCGCGCGCCGCGGCCGCAGCCTCGATGTGGCAAACGCAGCGAACGCGGTTTTGAACTCGTCACGCCCTGCACAATGTCGAGCAGACGAAGCAGGTGCAGAGTAAGGCCGTATGTCCGCCTCTTCCGGTGGGGTGGCTCGCCCTACATTGCGCGTCCGAGGTTGCCCGGGCGGACAGACCTCATAACAGTAATGCACACGTAAGTTCAACACTGTCTGTACAAGCTATAAGTTCGGGTAGTTTTCGGAAGGTCGCTCGTGCGTTAGCGTTCGCATCTATTCTTGAGGGACTCGGGGCGTTTCAACATTGCCGTCGCATTCTGAACTTCAACAGCAGTACGTTGCCTCAGTTCACCGCACAACAGATCTGCTACGAACGCGCATAAAGCGCCGACCCCGGGGGACTCGTCTCTCACGATTTGTGGGCGAAAAACGACGATTGCGACCCGAAGAGAACTCAGGTGGCGTTGGTCGGGTCACCTAACCGCGTGAAAACGCTATTGATCAGGTAGCTCGTCGGTCAAGGAGAATTCGGCGGTCATAGTGCGAATCGCGTTCTCTTTAGATGGCAAATCTGGTGTATCGCCGCGTCATGCCGGATCCCGATATTGCGCGAGATTGAAGGACATCAAATGCGGTACGAACTGCGCCGGCTGCAAACAGGTGACCTACCCGAAGTAACAGACATCTATAACGCCGCATGTCGGCATAGGGAAGCGACGCAAGGAATACGTGCTTGGAGGAGCGCGGAAATAAATGAGTTTCTCTTCGCACTTCGTCCCTCATTTGTGTCGCACACGTGTATCAGAAAAGGTGACGTGATCGGGTGGACCGCACTTACTCGGCACCATGTCAATGAGGGGGTGCGGCAGACAGCGGAAATGTCGCTCCATGTTCAAGGATCGTCTCGTCGAAGAAGTTGGGTCAGCGCTTGCGCACGCTCTTCTACCCGAAATGACTATCGTCATGTTTCTCGGGGAGGTGTCGGGCCTCATGAATCGATCATTAGTGCGGGGACAGCTACGTGCGTCCGGAAATTCATCACATATCGAGACCTAGCCGAAGTGTCTCTCCGCAGGAGTGAGCCTCTCGAAAGTAAGGTAGCGTCATTGGGAAACGGATTGGCCGGATATCTGTTTGGGCTTCGGCGCAACAAACCAAGCAGTAGGTCTACGCCACTCGGGTGCCGGCGTCCCACCACGTTCAACCGAGCAAGAGCTACAGGAGCATACTTGGAGCCGTCGCAATTATCTTTCGAGAAGCCACCCAATGTTATCGGCGTCGAAAGCCCCGAGAGATGTGGCTTCGCTCGAAATCGATTCCGGATGTCTAGGTTGGACTGCGTAGTTCTTGGGGCCGACAGTCCATCAGGGCCACGGTAAAACAATCGAAAAAGCTGTTGTAAAATGACGGCAACTTCACGACGCGGTATCAGTCGCCGCAAACTGCTTTCGATGGGCGGCGGCGCCATATTGGCACCCTACGGCGCTTCCCTGTCCCCCGCGTCCCCTTCCATGGACGAACAAGGCTACGCGACCGTTGCCGAGGGAACCAGCATCTCTGTTGCCGTTTCGCCGGACGGGCGAACGGTGGCATTCGACCTGGCCGGGAGCCTGTGGCTTGTGGGCATCGGCGGCGGAGTTGCGCGACGGCTGACTGACGAATTCGGCGACGTCGCGCAACCGCACTGGTGTCCAGACGGGAAGGAGATCGTTTTCCAATGCTATCGGGACGGAAATTTTCATCTTTGGACAATCTCTGCTGATGGCACCGGGTTGATGCAACTGACGCGCGGTCCTCACGATCATCGCGAACCAAGCTACTCTCCAGATGGTCGACGCATCGCATTCTCGTCGGACCGCGGCATGGGTTACGGCATCTACGCTTTTGACCGGAACACGGGCGCCGTGGAATCGTTGGTAGATACCACGGCCGACGAGACCCAGCCGGCCTGGTCGCCAGACGGACGAAAGATTGCGTTCGTGACCAACAGGTCGTCGCTCGATGTGGTGGACGAGTTGGGTAACCGGACCACCGTCGCTTCTGTTCACAACTCAAGAAACATCGCTAATGAGAAGGAGATTCACGGGCCGTCTTGGTCTCCCGACGGGGATCTCACTTACGTCATCCTGAACAACGGGGCGGCACAGTTGCATGGGCCCCGCGGCATTATCGTGCAAGGCGAAGACATCTTTCCGTTTCGGGCATCTTGGTTGCCGACCGGCGAGTTCGTATACACATCGGGCGGTAAGATCCAGCGGCGCGGCCTGGAAACGACGCAGTCCTCCATTGTTGAATTCTCTGCGCGACTTCCAATCATCAAGCCGAAGTACAAGAAAGTGCGCCGAGATTTCAATTCGGTCGTGCCACGTCCGGTCCTCGGTATCGGCAGCCCGGCCTTGTCGCCCGATGGCTGCAATATCGCTTTCCGCGCTCTCAACGATATCTGGACGATGACCATCGGAGAGCTGCCGCGCCGGGTCTGCCGCGACGGGTTTTATAAATCGGACCCGGCATGGTCGCCTGACGGGCACTGGCTATCTTACTCAAGTGACCGCGGCGGTAAGCTAGATATCTGGTTGCGCGACCTGCGCACGGGCGAGGATCGCCAACTCACGCACTTGTCCGATGCTGCGCTCTCCGGTTCATGGTCGCAGGACGGCAGAATGATCGCTTTTTTGGATCAGTCCGGCAGTCTTTACACGATTGAGATCGAGAGTGGTACTGTTCAGAAAGTCTATGGTCCTTTATGGGAACCAGGCAGGCCGAGTTGGGGGCCTGATGGACGGACGATAGCCCTGGCAGCATTCAAACCTTACTCGGCTAGCTATCGCGAGGGGCTGAGTGAAATCCTTACCGTCGATCGGACGACCGGCAACGTCGAATATCAATCTCCTCTTCCCGATCGATCGCTCAGCACACGCGGCGACGACGGCCCTGTGTGGTCACCTGACGGGACGAAGATCGCTTTCGTGCTGGCCAGTCTGCTATGGGTCGCTCCGGTCGATGACCGATGCAGGCTGACCGGCCCGGCACGTGTGATCAATGCGGAGGTTACGGACGCGCCGAGTTGGAGCGGTGACTCCAAAACGTTGCTTTATCTTTGTAATGGAAGTTTGCGGTTGCTTGCGGCCGACGGGGGAGAGTCGCAAAACGTGCCGCTTTCGTTGCATTGGGCAATGGCCAAACCCACGGGCCGAACTGTGCTCCGCGTTGGGCGCTTATGGGATGGCCGCAGTCCGGACCTTCGCGAGAATGTCGATATTCTCATCGACTCCAATAAGATCGCCGGTATCGTGTCCCAAGACGGCAATGCTTATGGCGACGCCAAAATCGTCGATGCTCCTCAGTCGACAGCCATGCCGGGATTGATGGACATGCACACCCATCGCCAAATGCAGGGATATTCATATGGCGACCGGCAAGGCCGATTGTGGCTCTCGCTGGGGATCACGACGACCCGCTCGGTCGGCTCACCCGCATATCACATGGTGGAGGACAGGGAATCCATCGAGTCCGGGGCACGGGTGGGCCCCCGTCATTTCGCGACAGGGGAAGCCATCGACGGGGCTAGGATATTCTATAATTTCATGCGTCCCGTCACCGAGCAAGGACAGTTGGCGCTCGAGTTGCAACGCGCGGAAGCCCTGTCGTACGACCTCGTCAAGACCTATGTCCGACTGGCGCCCGAGACGCAACGCGATGTCATTGCTTGGGCGCATGCCCGCGGTCTCCACGTCACGTCACATTATCAATATCCGGCCGTGGCGTTCGGGGTGGACGCGATGGAGCATCTCGGCGGCACCAATCGGCTCGGTTACTCGCGAACCATGAGTCGACTCGGCGCCGCCTATCAGGATGTCCTCGAGGTGTTCGTCCAAAGCGGCATCACGTGTACGCCCACCATCTTCACCGCTAATGCATTGCTGGGCGAGGATCGTTCGTGGATGGACGACATCCGGATAAAAACATTCTATCCCGCGTGGGAGTATGCACGACTCGAAGAACGCGCCAGACTGATGGCTGGGCCGAATCGGTTGGTCACGCTGGCCGAACTCGAACGTAATGTCGCGCAAGTCAAAGAGTTGTTGCGCGTTGGGGGCCGCATCATCACTGGCACAGACGCACCGATAGATTTCCCAGCCATCAGCTTACATCTCAATCTGCGGGCGATGGTTCGCTATGGTGTGACTCCATATGAAGCGCTGTTGACGGCAACGCGGTATCCCGGCGAATTTCTCGGCGCCCCGTTAGGGACGATTACCGAGGGGGCGCTTGCCGACGTCGTTCTCGTCGAGGGAAACCCGCTGCTGCGTATCGAGGATGCCGCAAATGTCGACCTTGTGGTCAAGAACGGCCAGGTTTGGAGCGTCAAGGATCTGCTGGCTCCCTTCGTCGCAACGCAAGTTCATCAGCACGGAAGGAACAAGATGTTGCCACCAGTTCGGAGCACCGTGAACCACGCTCGATTCTGGTGGCACGGAAAGGAATTCGTTGAAAGCAGCAGGGCCTGCTGCTGCTGTACGGTGACACCGCGGCTGCGCTGCACGGGCTAGGGTTGCGGAATTGATCATTCGATGCGGTAAGTCGGTTTGGAGCCACCTGAAATCACCGTGCTGCGGTAGGCTGACGGCGTTGCGTTCCTTGCAACGAGTTTCCCACGACTGCAACGATTGATGGGGTCTTCGCAGCATGTGTCGTGATCACCGTTCCGGTAGCGAACGCATCCGAAGAGGTTGGTCTCTCTCGACCGTGCAGCTCGCGGCGGTCGTCGTCGACCAGCTTGCGCTTCGGCCAGGGCTGATAACTACTGGGATAGTCCGCCCTATCTCTCCTGAGGCTGGGAGAGGGCCTGTTCATGCCGGAACAAACCGCGAGCGCAGTCTTCGGAATTAGATATGAGAAAGTACCTTTTCCGCATATGGCTCTGCCGGAAATCGTTCAGCGTGCGGAAATTTTTTGACAAAGACGCTGCTGCCGTCTTGGAAAGAGCGTTTCGAGCACTGGTGGGAATGGAGGCCCGTACATTTTGGCCGATCACGTCCTGCGGCACTCCTTGTCGAGCGAATTCCTCCCAGCTTTCTCAGCTTGCTGTTCTTCTGCTCGAGCCGGCATAACATCTCCGTCGGCAAGGCGAAGGCGACCTGCAGATTTGTGAGTTTCGGCTTTTTCATCGTCTAACATCACTTTCCACGGCGATCATAGTCGGAAAGCTTTTCACTCAGACTGGCTTAAGATTCCGGAAGCAGGCCAGGTCACTAGCCGCCGCAAAGTTGGGCCGCCACCCCGCGGTAAAGATGCTCGAAGTCCAAGCTCAAATCGTAACTGCCGAGGTCGCCGGACGATCCTGAACGGCTTTCCCCGAGTTGGGTTGTACGGTTGTACGCGAAAGTGGCACGTTGGATCTTGTCGAAGTTTCCGAAGGAGGCCTCTATGAGCGGCATGAACAGTATGCAACAAACGATGCCATCCACAATCCGCTCGGATAACTGGTCAACCACTTCCCGAAGAACGCCAGTTGGCAGCCTTCCGACAACCCGCCCAAAGTGGGGCAGGGAGAACCTCGTTTTGGTTATCGTTATCTTGCACCTTCACCTTCGCGCCGCTTGCACGTCACTCGCCATGACTGCATCTGGGTAGCTGTTTCCGAAATGCGTGCGCAGGTAGTTCACGACTGCAGCGATCTGGTCGTCGCTCATCATGTCGCCGAAGGAGGGCATGCCGCGGCGGCCGTTGAGGACGACATCGATCACATAAGAACTCGCTTCGAGATTGCGATTGGCGACTAACGATGGATAGCTGGGTACGGCGCGTGTCCCCATCGCATCGTCCATGTGGCAACCGCGGCATACATTGATATACAGGAGGTCGCCACTCGTCTCGACAAAGCGAAAGTTGGAGGAAAAATGGCGGCTCTTTAGCGCCTTCGGATTGTTCTGCCCGAGCACGGGATACGACGACCGCAACAACAGCGTCGCTATAGCTGCGAAGGTGACGTACTTGATACCGCCGATCCATCTTCGCCTCATGTCTTGATCACCCGCTCATGCAGCCGCGCGATGGCATCCAGTGAAGAGAGGATTGCGCCCTCCTGCCAGGCCGGCAGTGCCGACGCATGCTCGCCGGCGAGCAAAATGCGCCCGTCGATCCCACATAGATTGCGATAGTGCAGCTTACGAGCCTCGTCAGCCCAGTGGCCGCTACAGCCAAGCGCGAACGGTACCCGGTGCCAAGCGACCGCGATGCCGTTCTCAAACTCCGTCCTGTACTGAGGATGGATGGCTGCGCCAAACTCTACCGCGCGCGCCACGCGCTCATCCGGCGGCATTGCGGTGAACTCGAAGGAATTGGGGCCCTCGAACAGATAAGCGCCCAGCAGGATGCCGCGTCCGCTCTTGTTGTAGTCGGTATTGGGATAGCCGATCTCGCTGATCGGCAGATCCGTGAAGCTGATGCCGCCATAGATTGCGTCGTCCTCCTCCCAGAAGCGGCGTTTGAACTGCAGCCCGACTTTCACCGACGCCGTATAAGGCACGCCATCTATCGCCGCCTTCATTGCGGCGCCGACATTGATCGGCAACTGGCTCAGGATCGATAAAGGGATGGTGCACAGGCACCAATCGGCAGTGACCTTTTGCGACTGCCCGGGATCTTTGGCGTCCACATAGGTCACGGTAACGCCGCTATCATTCTGCCAAATTTCGGTGACCTTTGAGTTATAGCGGATGAGCCCGCCGAGTTCGCGCCCGAAGGCCTTGCCGATCATATCCATGCCGCCGACCGGCTGGAACATCGTGGTCTGCAATTCGTACCTGGCGAAATTCCAAAAGTAGCGCCACAATTGCGACTTCAGGATATCCGAGAGCGCTAGCGGCTCGCTCGGCAGAGGAGCCGCGGATAGCCCACCGCCGGGCGGCTTGGCATAGCCGCGATATCCGGAGGCAATCAGGCCCTCTTTGTATTTGTAGTTGTGATCAAGCGCGCCCCAGGATTTCAGTGCAAGCAGCAGTATTTCCTTGTCCTCCCTGGAGAGGCCCTGATCCAATTCGCCCTGGTTTGCGACTTTCGCAAGCAGTTCCGAAATCTGGCCTTGGAAGTCGGCCTTTACCGCACGGATCCGCTGCGGCGTGCCTCCGAAAGCGCGCGAAGCGTGTAGATACGCGTTGTGATTGACCTGAATGAAGGGCTCGAGCGCAACGCCAAGCCGTTTGCAATAATCCAACAGCGCGCGATGATGATAGGGAATCCGCCACGGCCCCGGATCGAGATGAAGTCCGTCCTCGAAGGCGCAGGTCTGCTTGAAGCCGCCGAGTTCAACAAAAATATCGCCACCGCGCAGTGTCCAGTTTCGCCCTCCGGGGCGGTCATTGAACTCCAGCACCAGCACCTTGTAGCCGGCCTTGCGTAACTCCAGCGCCGCCGTCATGCCGGCGAGGCCCGCACCAAGAATGAGCACGAAAGCGCCTTTGGCATCACCATCCAGCCGGATCGGCCCCGTGTAACGAGATTCAGAGGCAAAGCCGAGCGCCGTCATCGTGTGGTACATCGCGGCGCTGCCGGCCACGGTACCGATCAGTGAGAGCAGATCGCGGCGCCGCACTGTGAGGGGTTCGTACTGCATTGGCATTTGATCCCCGAAACCGCTCAGGCTGCATCTGCCAAAGAAACGTGAGGCTGCTGTGCATTACATGTGATGCTGTTGGGAAGGACTTGCCAAAGACCCGCTGATTCGCAGCTTGTACCTTGCCCAGCAAACGCACGTCGGTCTGGCAGGCGGCTGCTGCAGGAAGATCGGGGGCGCGGCAGAGCTGACTGCAATGAAGGTAGTGCGACAAAAGCGTATCCGGCTTGTTGAGTGTGACGCCTGGTGGCAAACATCGGCTTGATGCCGAAGGGGTCGATGCCAATTGATGAGAGCCCCAGATAGGCATCCGGAGCCTCACTGAGGTTGCGCCGATTGACCGTCATCCTGGCCTGCACCGACGCCAGGCCGTTGACTGCCCCCGCCTTCCGGCGGAGTACCAAGGCCCAAACGCTCGGCCCGCCGCGGAAGCGGTCCAGAGTCTCCCCCTCTGCACGATCAAAGCTGAGTAGGAATGTGAGCCTCTCGCGATCGTCGAAGATCGAGGTGACATCCGCAATCGGCAGCGGACCGAGCCCGCCTGGGTTTTGGACCTGAAGGCCTTGCTTGTTGGCATGTGCTATTGCGACTACACGTAGAAATACGATGTTGAAGGGCTGGTCATCACCGGTCACTGGGACGTTTCTCAGGCAAGACCTGCAGGTAAGAGCCGTCATCTCCTCTAGAGAAAATTGCGATAGCCCCATGAGCCTCTTGAATTGATCTCGATATACTTCGGGAATATGGCAGCGTGCGCAGTGGAGGTCGCGGTAAAAGGACACGCGCATTCTCACGTTGTCGAAGACAATGAGAAGAAGGTTGTCGCGTGGCATAGCGTCCTCCTGGTTTGTCTCACCGAAGACAAAGCAGGATTTGGGCCAGCGTCGCGCGCGGCAGCCGGAAGGCTCTTTATGAGTCACGTCGCGCGGTTCAAACAGTTTGGCGTGTTCCAGACGTCAGCGGCATCTACCCATCAACGACTTGCGGTGCGTGCGAATGCGATCCGCCCCTTTTGCACATCGGCTGGTTCTAAGCCGCTTGTGCGCAGCTCAATCTGTTTGGCGAATTGGACGAAGCAAAGCGGGCGGCACATGGAAATTATATTGTCTCTCTCGTCCCGATGAACTGCTGGGAGCTTGGCGATGATTGCCATGCCGGCGCTAGCCACAGGTTCCTATTCGGCCATATGAACGCTGGCTGCGCCGCCTCTCCAGCACCTCTCGCGTTCGCACAATAATGGCAGCTGAACTGCGCTGTCGTGGGCTAACAGCCTCACAAATTGCTTCTGCACCTACGGCATCCGTCTTGTCCGCTTGGGTAGAGTCGAGGGGAGGCGCGTTCAACTATGGTTCGAGTCCTGACGCTTCGATCTGCTCGAAAGTTGCTCCATCCACGCTCGGGTACCTGCGTTGGCGCGAGCTAGTTCTTGGGCAGGCCCAAGATATCCTCACGGCAGAGTTTGTCGTGCAGCACATAAAGGCGGAAGGCGGCTCCGCCTTCGTCTTATGAAGCTTCCTCTGAAGGCTCTTGATGTTATCGAGTGTTTTGGGCTCATGATCAATCGATCCATTCCCTCGCCATGTTCAAAAGCGTACTTGAAGCTAGGGACCGTTTCTTCCTGCTGAAATACCCGGTTTGATCACTGTCAGGCCCAGAGGAGGCGCCGTTTGAAGAGGCTTCCTCCGCCCGCCACACAAACTGAACGTACAGCCTTCCCGTTTCCGGCTTTCCTGAAACAGCTTTCGCAATCTGCGACGATGGTATCACCGAGACGAAGCCGACCAGTTTGAACTCCGTGCGCAACTTTTGGGTGGGATATTCCCTCATGCCGCATTACGCCGTCGCTTGGTGTGGTGTGACCACTGAACCAACTCCAATGAATTGATGGACAGTTGAGCGAGGAGGTGTTCATCAATTCGGAGGAGGCCCATGATCATTGTCGGGTTCCTGACAGCGCTGCGACGGCTGTCGGCTTCAAGACACCCGCCGCCGTTTGCGGCCCTCGAAATACGTATCAAATTCGCTTAAACGGCGTTGGCATGACCGTTGCTTCTGAGAGTATCAACACTGACTGAGGTCGAGTGTTGTTAAATGTAGACCCGCAGTCATCGAACTCAACGGCGTTATCCTTCTTGATGGCAAACGCGACATCACATTTCATAAGCTGGTGCCTGTCGCGATCAGCGTGACCAGGATGCGCGAGCGCGGTGTGTACGACAAGGGCAAAGAGAAAGAGAATGGCGAGTTGATAAGAATGTCAGCACCGGTTCCTCGACCTTTGCGTGAGCCGAGGGTGTGCTTGGCGGACCATCAGAGGGATTGCCCGAGCCGAACGAAGTACCCACCACGCGCGCCGGACAGGTTAGTCGATATGTCGATCTGACCCACCAGGCACTGATCTATTGTCTACCGGGGCGAAATCCGTTTCGTCGCGACGCGGAATTCGCGCGTCGCGCCGGCTTTCCGATGTCCATTCGCCATGGCATATGCGCCACTTCACAAAGACGAACAAGGTTAGAAGTACGACGGGGATCGGAAAGTTATGAATAGATGGTCACCGTTTTCCTTGCGCGACAAGACGATCTCGGATCAATTGACCCGAGCAGAGAATCGGCCATCCGGTTTCGATTATCTTCGGCTTTTTCTGTCGATCATCGTCATCGCGGTCCACAGCATATCAATATGCTACGGGATGCAGATTCATTTGCGGATGTGGGATGGTCCGTTGCACCCGGTGTTGAAATTTGTCGTTCCAAGCTTCTTTGCCATGAGCGGATTCCTGGTCGCGGGAAGTCTGGAACGCAACACAATCCCTGCATTTCTGACCCTCAGGTTTTTGCGAATTGTTCCACCCCTTTCCGTTTCGACGCTAATTTCCGCACTCTTGTTGGGCGCGTTCTTAACGTCGCTCTCTCTAACCGACTATTTTTCCCATGCAGAATTCTGGCGCTACATGGGCAGTATAGTAGGCTGGGTGCACATCTACCTTCCCGGCGTGTTCGAGAACCGATCTCCTCCGAACTATGTGAACGGATCAATTTGGACTATTCCCTTTGAACTAGAATGCTATGTAGCAATTGCAGTTTTGGGAATAGCTGGGCTCCCCAAGAGGCCGATCCTTTTCACGAGCGTAGCCATCCTGGCGATGCTCTCTTTTTCAGCGAAGGGAATCACTTCCCCCAGTTACGGCGTTAGCCACGGAGAGATGGTTCTCCCGTTCATGTTCGGAGTTGCAATCTATCTACTCCGGAACATGCTGCCGTTCTCGTTTCCGCTATTCGTTCTGAGCTTCACACTTTCCTTAGTGCTCTTCTACTCCAGAGCGATATCTTACCTCGAGGCGCCCTTCGTCGCCTACTCAACAACGTACCTGGGTTTACTGAATCCAAGGCGAATACTTCTGGTGCGCGGCGCCGATTACTCATACGGTATCTACATCTATGCCTTCCCGTTCCAACAGGCAGCCTTTCAATTGCTTCCAGGCGGGACTTTCTGGCTTTCGAACATCGCCTATGGCGTCGTCTCTTCAGGTGCAGCCGCGTATCTCTCCTGGACTTTTGTCGAGAAACGAGTTGTGGAACAGCGCTCGGCCGCACTATCGGGCGTCGCAAAGTTCATAGAATGGCTTCGTTTACTTTTTAGGCGTCTGTGAATGTCCTTGAAAGCTTATCTGGTAGGCGGGCTAAGCCAAGCCTACGTCACTTTGGTTTGCCGCCGGAGTCTCCGGCCGAGCCGGCAGCCCCACCAACTCTAAAAAAGTGAGCCCTGTGGCAAACCGCGCTCATCTCTTTACCGATGCCGATAACACGCTTTGGGATACCGACGCCGTGTTTGCGACTGCTCAATTGGAGATGTTGCGAGAAATGGAACGGAGTCACGGGCTACGACGCGCCAGACGACGAAGATCGAGGGCTTGCATTCCTGCGTATCGTCGATCAACGAATCGCTGCGGTTCATCCGGACCATTTGCGATATCCTCCGGGTCTGTTGGCGCAAGGCTTGGCCCTGGTGCTTGCGGGGAAGGATATCGCGGAGGTGGTGGAACTTGTCACCCGTCCAGATGCCAAGATCGCTGGGGAATTCGCGCGGGTGCAAGCACAATTTCTAGACTCGGTGAAGCGAATACCGTCTCTTCGCGAGGGGAGGCGCGCGGGGCTACAGGCCATTTCGGCAGTTCTTGTTCCTATAACCATCGTGACGCAGGAGCGACCCGAGCGATGTCATCGCTCCTCGCAGAGCATGGGCTCGATAGCCTGATCACTGAGGTGATTTCGGTACGCAAGAGCGTGGAGGTCTACCTCGACTTGAAGCGAAAAGCTGGATGCGTGAGCGATGCTTCATGGTCGGGGACCAGTTTGACCGCGACGTGCAGTCGGCAATGGCGGCCGGTTTTTTGGCATTCTATTTTCCCGGGACTTTGAGCCTTATTGGGTGACGGGAATTGATGCAAGCAGCACACGGCAGATTGCTCGCTTCGACGAAATCGTTGCAGAGGTCGTCGCGAACTGAGCCTGGAGGAGGTCGGTGGACCGGACCTCAAGGGGGCTAATACCAACTGCGGCTCGCTCGCCAGCAGCGGATCACAGGTGAACTCGCACTTGCCGGCTGAGCAACTGAATTTAATCCGCAGTCTTCGCAGCAGATCGCCGGTCGTCCAACGTTGGCTGAATTCGCGTCCCCTCGATAAAGTACGAAGGACAATGCATTCCATGTCGAGAAATGCAGGCAAATACTACAGCATTGGAAGCTTCGGCCTCCGCTTGATCCGGAGGGCGAGGACACCAGGTCGGCGCCGTCGGGCCTGCTGTGCGATGGTCCAGACGTAGGCGCCTGCCTTGTACCAAAAAATGAGAAGCCGGTGGGCCCGGCCTCTCTTTACATCTCGTCCTACGCCCGCTTCTTGGTCGCCTTCTTGACCTTCTTCTTCGGGGCGTGTGGCCGATCATATTGGTCTGTTAGGTCTCCGGGATCAACGAGTGCGACACGGTCGTACCACGGACGGCCATAACGAGCGTTTGAATCGATGGTCTTCAATGCTTCCAGCAAGACATCGCGCCCGGCGCCGGTGTCGAGTTCTTTCTGCTGCCATTCGACTGTCCAGAACTCGAGTGGAATGCGCTTCAGAACGCGATCGACCGAACTCGCAAAAATCTCCTCGTTGGCGAAGTCCAGCGGTTGATCGGACATCCGCTGTGCTGCCTCAAGGCTGTCTAAGACATATATGGTCAGGACAATAATGGAGACTTTTTGCAAAAGGTGACTGGGCTTGTCCGGCGTGTTCGCCCGCCAGGCGGGGCCGAACCGCTCTTTTATTCGCATCCAGATCGCGAGAAAGAAGTCGCGCTCCAGGTCTTCGATACCTAGCAACGTCGCTCGGTCCCGTGTCTCGGCCAAGGCACTCTCGATCGCGTTCGGCGCGATATAGCCATGCTTGTTGGTCGGCCAGTCCAAAAGCCCCTTGAACGGCGGGATGCTATCTACGAACGTGTAATCTTCGAATTTAGCATCCTTCATTCCCAACGTTACGCCAGCACTCTGCACCAGTCGATCGTTCAGCGTGTCCTTATCGAACGCGAGATTGAGTGCCCTGATGTGATCTCTGGAAACGCGCGTTGCGCTATTGTTGATCACGACAAACTGGAATGCGCGTTCGGCATCATCTCCGCCGATGAATGCAATCACGTTCAGTTGAAGCATCGCGCTGTGCTTTGCCACGCCAAAGGCGCGGTGCTGACCATCAATGATGAGGCCCGGCTTCTCCGTACCCTTGAGTGAAATGACGAGTTTACCGCATTGCCCGCGATCCTTCTTGTCTGCATTTCCAGTAAAGCTGACCGCATCAGCATCGAGAGCGACCACAACAGCGGTCGGAATGGTGTTACGTGGGTCTGCGTCGAGAAATTTTGCGACCTTCTTAACTTTCAGATCTCGAAGAGGGCGCTGCGCTCCGGTGAGGTTGTCTGGCTTTAGCCGATCAACATCAGCCCATTCGATAATCTCAGCCGCTGGCGCGTGAAACATGATGAACTTTGGAGAGTTCTTTGTTCCTCGTTGCGAGTAGCTGAGAGCGAAATAATCAAATGTCTTGGTCTTTGACGGACTTTTCATCCGGCTTTCCTCACTTCATCTAATAATTCGAAATAGACCCGATGCCGGCCATCTTTGATGTCGAGATTGGGAAATAGCGGAGCGAGCCGCAGCGCCGCTTCCTTCAGCGAACAACGACCCCCCCGACGCTCTCCGGAGGCTTCCAGCATCAGTTTGGCCATGGCCAATGAGATGCGTAGTTGAACGTCCGGATTGATTTTCGGATCATGTCGATAGTCGGTGGACTGTACCGGCCCCCAAGCCCAGGTTATGGAATTCGCGCGCTTGGTGTTGCAATCGTGGCAGGCGGCTATGAGGTTTTCCTCAATCGACTCGCCGCCCAGGCTCAAAGGCCACAAGTGCTCCACGGTTGGTTTGGAATGCTGTGGCCCGGTCTTCGCCAGCTTGATTCCGCATAGATAGCATCGTGAGGTCTCATGTTTGATATCCCTGGCGACGGCAGGCGGAGCGTCTTTTGCCTCGAAGCTGACTATTGCGGTCTGCTTGAGCAATTCACAAAATCGGCGGTCGGACGAAAGCCTGCGAGGTACGTAGTCGCGCTTGCCCAGTTGTTTGCCGTAGTCGGTTGGCGCAAGGTGGCCGATTTCCGGCTGGAGATAGACCGCCGCCCGCATGCATCTGATGAATGTTTCAATCGTCGCATGAAGCTTCGCGAATTCCTGGAACGATCGCTCGTTCACCAGAAAGTCCAGCGTTGCGCCGAATGATGCATCGACGCTCACATGGCGACCTAGCGCCTCGTAGATATGTAGAAATGCGCGCTCGCCGTAAGTCGTAGGCCGCCAGAGCATTGACTTTGCACCTCTTCGAAGCGGCCGGTTGAGCTTTGCATTGATCTCAGGCCCCCAAACCCAATGGCTCGAGGTCTCCGTTCTCCCCGAACCGGCAGACTTGTACGTTATACAAGCAGGAGTAGTAAAGAGAGCGATCAGCGGTGAAATGCGATGATCCTTAATGCCCTCACCAGCCTTCGTCCTGTCTGACGCTATTGGTTGGTGCCGGCATGGACCGCGGCTGCTGCTTTTGCTGGCCACGCGGATCTAGGCCGCGCTGCGGGGCCTTGCTCGCTCATGCCTTCTGGCGCGATGGAGAGCAGCAGAAACGAGAGTGGTTGGCGTGCATCGAGAAGAGCAAAGCGGCTGAGATGATCTCCCGACCTCGCCCCCTTCCACGGCTCGGGTTCAACTGATGTCGATGTCTGGACAAGCGACGTCTTCCCGGCTGCGCAAATGCGGTACCTGCTTTATCCTCAAGGCGCGCACCTGGTGCGCCGGATGACGTGCGCTGCTCATCTGGCCGGCCGGCATGGCCCTGGCGCGCTTGGTGATGGATGCGGTGGCTATCTGGAAATGGATGCGGCTAAGCCTTCATAACGCTTGTTTGCGCTAGCTTATCGCCCGAGGCGATAAAAGCTTCATTTTCTGCAGATAATGCGCAGAATTTCGGCTTGTAACCGACCACATTGGTCAATTTCCGATCCCTCAGCAGACTAAAACTTTCCGGACAAATTTTATCGCCGAGCCCGGATCGGGAACAGGTCGGGCTTCCAACGACAGGAGAAGGTGCATTGATTTCCGAGGTGTTCATCACCTGTGCAGCTGAGGGAAGAGCAGGGCACGATAGTGCTCAAGAATCGTTTCGGTTTACTCGAGTAACAAGGACGAATTGGTGATGACATCCTCCACATCTTCGGCCAGCGATGCCGTCACTGTCTTGGTCCATGGTTCCGAGGTTGCTCGCCTCGCCCGTGAACGCTTTCCCGCGTTGCGCGTCTTGAGCGCCAAGGATACTGCGTCGTTAGAATCCCAAGTGGCGGATGCGGATGTCATTGTGGGCTCCGGCATCGATTTTCCTCCCCAGGTCTTGGACAAGGCCCGTCGGCTGCGCTGGTTCCAGTCGACCTCTGCAGGCATCGACGCGATCTTGCCGACTTGCAACCGTATCCGCGATCTCATGGTCACCAATGCTCGGGGCGTCCATGGTGATTCCATCGCCGATTTTGTAATGACGGGCATTGGCATGATGCACTGGGACTTCCCGCGGTTCATGCAGGAGCAGTCTCGCAAGGAATGGCACACGCGACCGGTGCCGCCGATTTCGCAGAAGACGCTCGGCGTGGTCGGGCTGGGCTCGATCGGGGCCGCCATCGCCCGCCGCGGCAAAGGCGCGGGGATGACAGTGCTCGGCACGAAGCGCGACGTCAGCACGCCAGTGGAGGGCGTCGACCGGCTCCTCCCGCCCGATGGCCTTGCAGAGCTTTTGCAACTCTCCGACTTCGTTGTGCTTGCCGTTCCCCTCGTTCCCGAAACGACCAAGCTAATCGGCCGTGAACAGCTTCGTCTTATGCGGCGCAGTTCATTTCTGGTTAACATTGCTCGCGGGTCTGTCGTTGCGGAGAGCGAGCTTGTGAAGGAACTGCAAGCAGGGACCATAGCAGGGGCCCTTCTCGATGTATTTGAGCAAGAACCGCTCCCGGCCGACAGTCCGCTCTGGACAATGCCTAATGTTCTCGTCGCTCCCCACGTTTCAGGGTATCCGAGCGACTACTCCGCGCGCCTGTTCGAGATATTCGCCGCTAATCTGCAACGGTTCATCGAGAAGAAGCCATTGCAGAATGTGATCGATCTGACGCGAGGGTACTGACTATAGAGATTCAAGGCGAGTGCTCGCTCTGCATCTCGCCGTTTGACCAGGCTGCGGCCTGATTTCAGCGGTTCTCGCGTGGGGGCGTTCCTCCCAAACTTGCGGGCCACTCCTTCGGGAGTGGCCCCTTTTCTTCGACCCGGTCGATTCTTCCGTCGCCAAGTCGCTAGCCGATGAGTTTCATCGGACAGGGCAGTTCGCACAAATGGATGCAGTGCATCGTCATGCGAAGATGACGCTGGACTTATTCACGCTGGCTCGGTGTTTGGCGCTGGCGTTGACGCGCTACTGCTTCGATGAGGCACGGGAGGCCTCAAATCTGGACATACGCAAACTGCCTCTCGCGTCGACAGATCATTGCGTGCTCCCTGCCAGTGCTGTTTGGTGCTTAAGATGGGCGAGCACCCGCTTCGGCTCGAGAGACCCATCGCAGAGATCTCCACTGTCCTTTGATCTTACATCGGCCAAGTCCGATCGATAGGCGGTTGCTTCCTTGCATCGGCCTCGGGACCTGCGCGACAAAACTTCATCCTTTGTCGATAGAGCGCAGAATTTCTGCTTGGCGCGCGGCTTTATTAGTCAAATCCAGATCGAGGGCCGGAGTACGTTTTCTTTCGATAAAACCCTATCGCCGCCGGGCTTTGGGCAGCCCAGGTCTGCAGCGACGGGAGAGGGCGGGAATGACTTCCGAGGTGTTCATCACCTGCGCTGTTGTGGGGGCTGGGGAGGCGGTGGAGCATCGCCCGCATGTGACGGCGGTCCCTAAGCAGATAGCGGACTCGGCGATCGAGGCGCCGCTCGAACAGGCAGCTGTAGTGCACATTCATGTCGGTGATCACAAAACCCGCCCAGGCACCCGCAATCCGGCGCTCCATCGCGAGGTGGTGCGGCGCATCGGAGGGTCGGATTTAGATCCCGAGATCAACCTAACGAGACGATTAGGCGGAGACGTCGTGCTGGGTGGGCCTGAATTCCCCCAGTTCGCGGACGCCAGGCGGACGGACATGGCGGGCGCGCTTGTGCGCGCGAAGCTCGTGCTCAAAGTCCATCTTTGATGAGGCCAGGAACCATGTTTGAAAAGCGGCCGCGAACTGTGGGGTTGTTGGGCGGCGGAGTGATCGGGGGCGGGTGGGCCGCACGCTTTATCCTTAATGGAGTGAGCGTGCGCCTGCATGACCCTGCGCCTGGCGCTGTTGAAAAAGTGCAGCAGCAGATATCCAATGCGCGGCGTGCATATCGGCGATTGACGCGCCTCCCGCTGCCGCCGGAAGGTGTTCTGTCGGTTGTGGATTCGGTTGCGGACGCGGTGCGTGACGTCGAACTCGTACAGGAGTCTGCGCCGGAACGGCTGGAGCTGAAGCGGCAGCTACTCGCGGCTGCCAGCCGAGCCGCTGCACCGGAGACCCTGATCTGCTCGTCGACGTCAGGTCTGCGTCCGTCCTTGCTGCAGGTCGAGATGGATCGGCCGGAGCGCTTCCTCGTCGCGCACCCTTTCAACCCAGTGTACTTGCTGCCGCTGGTCGAGTTGTGCGCCGGACAGCGCACGCCACCTGACGCGCTGACGCGGGCCGCGGAGATTTACCGCGGGCTCGGAATGCACCCGCTCGTCGTGCGCAAGGAGGTGGACGGGTTTATCGCAAACAGGCTCCAGGAAGCAATGTGGCGCGAGGCGATGTGGCTGGTGAACGATGATCTGGCCACTCTGCAGGAGGTCGATGACGCCGTCCGCTACTCCTTCGGGCTACGCCGAGCGATTACGGGTCCCTTCAGCATTGCCGGCGGGGGGGGCGGCATGCGCCGCTTTATGGAGCAATGGGGGGGTACGCTGAAGTGCCCGTGGTCGAAGCTCACTGACGTACCAGAGCTCACAAACGCCCTCCTTGATAAGCTCGCTGAGCAAGCGGACGCGAGAGGCGAGAAGCTTGCTAGTCTCGAGTTCGAACAGAAACGCGACGATTGCTATGTGGCCATACTGCAGGGCTTGCGTACACAGGGACAGGGTGCTGGAAAGACACTTGCGCTTTGGGAGCATGGACTACGCGATCACAATGTCCAGATCGACAGCGGCTCAGGACCACTGCGGATGCCGCCCGTTCAGATGCCCTCTGATTGGCTCGACAGCAACGGACATGTCAATGAAAGTCGCTACCTCCAGCTCTGCAGCGAGGCCACCGGTATCCTAGAACGTTACGTCGGGGTGGATAGCGAGTATCGGTCCAAGTGCGGAGCCTTTTATACAGTCGAGACGCACCTCTTCCATCTCGGGGAACTGCGTGCTGGTGACTGCGCTCAGGTGCTCACGCAGGTGCTCGGCGCCCAAGACAAGCGCCTTCATGTCTTTCATGTTGTCATTCGCGAGCATGACGACAAGCCGGTCGCCATGGCCGAGCAAATGCTCATTCATGTCGATGCCACCAGGCGACGTAGCGCGCCGGTGCGGGCTGTTGTGCGCGAGCGATTGTTGGAGCTTGCCGAGCGGCACGCCAAGTTGCCTCGTCCGGAGCGCGTGGGCGCCAGCATCCGGCAGCGCTGAAATCAAAGCTAATCTGCTCACCGGAAAGATCAATGGATATCGCGTTCACAGCAGAAGAGCGGGCGTTCCGCGAAGAAGTGCGCCAGCTTTTGCGGGTTAACATGCCGCCGGAGCTACGGCGCAAGCTGGCTGAAGGGCGTAAGCTTTCGAAACACGAAAAGGCCGCCGGAGTGCGCATCCTCTACAGGAAGGGCGTCCCCACCTGGCCAAAAGAATACGGAGGAGCAGGCTGGACCCCTGTGCAATACTACATTTTTACAGAGGAGGTGCGAGCGTTTCCCGCCTGGACGCAGTTTGGCTACGGCGAGTCTCTGGTCGGCCCCGTAATCTACACCTTCGGCAACGAGGCGCAGAAAAAGTACTATCTACCACGTATCGCCAATGCTGAGGATTGGTGGTGCCAAGGCTTCTCAGAGCCGGGTGCCGGCTCCGACCTCGCCTCGCTCAGAACGCGAGCCGTGCGTGAGGGCGACCACTATATCGTCAATGGTCAGAAGACCTGGACGACCTGGGCGCAATACGCTGATTGGATCTTCTGCTTGGTGAGGACAAATGCCGAAGCGAAGAAGCAGCAGGGAATTTCTTTCCTCCTGGTCGACGTGAAGACACCTGGCGTTACAGTGCGCCCGATCGAGTTGATCAGCGGTGGTCACGAAGTCAACGAGATCTTCTTCGACAACGTTCGTGTTCCGGTCGATAATTTGGTCGGCGAGGAGAACAAGGGCTGGGGCTACGCAAAGTTTCTTCTCGCCAACGAGCGGTTTTCCGATGCCGGGGTAACTTCTTCCAAGGAAAGCATCCGTCGCATCAAGGACCTTGCCGCGCGATCTTGCGCCGGCGGGGCGCCATTAATAGACCAAGCCTCGTTTCGGGAGAAGATCGCCGCTGTTGAAGTCCAGCTGAAGGCCCTCGAAATGACGCAGCTTCGCGTATTAGCGAACGCCTCGAAGGAGCAGAAGGGTGCACAGGATCCCGCAAGCTCCATCCTAAAGCTCAAGGGCGCCGAAATCGAGCAGACGATTGCGGAGCTTCTGATGGATGTGGTCGGTCCTTACGCCCTTCCGTATCGTTCGGAAGACCAAATCGAAGGTAACGAGCCGCCGATCGGCCCCGATTGGGCCGCGACGATCGCGCCCGGTTATTTCTACAGCCGCGCGGCGTCAATCTATTCGGGGTCGAGAGAAATTCAGAAGAATATCATCGCCAAAGCAATCCTCGGCCTCTGATGCTCGACGGAGACCGGCCAGGCGCCTCTCATTCAGGAGAATTTCGACCGTGAATTTTGATCTATCGGAGGAACAACAACTCCTCAAAAACAGCATCGAGCGCCTGTTGGCGGACAGCTACGGCTTTGAGAAGCGCCGCATCTATCAGACGGATCCGAAAGGCTATAGCGACGCAATGTGGGCGCGGTACGCCGAAATCGGGCTGCTTGCATTGCCATTTTCGGAAAAGCATGGCGGCTTCGGCGGCGGCGCCGTCGAGACCATGATTGCGATGGAGGCGTTCGGGAAGTCGCTGATCCTCGAGCCCTACTTGGCGACGGTTGTCCTTGCCGGGGGGCTACTTCGGCTTGGAGCGAGCGAAGCGCAGAAGGCGGACCTGATCCCCGGTATCGCGGAAGGTCGATTGAAGCTCGCCTTCGGCTATGCCGAGCCGCAGTCGCGCTACGATCTTTTCGACGTCGAAACGCAGGCGAAGAAAGACGGCGACGAATGGATACTGAACGGCACCAAGTGCCTCGTCCTTCACGGCGATACTGCCGATAAGATTGTCGTCTCTGCGCGGTCGTCCGGAGATACACGACAGAAGAATGGGATCGGTCTCTTCCTTGTCGACGCCGATGCGCCTGGCCTTAGCCGCCGTGGCTATCCGACCCAGGATGCTCTGCGTGCGGCCGAGATCACACTTGAGAATGTACGCGTTAAGAATGTTGACGTCATAGGCGATCCGGAAAAGGCTTTTCCAATCATCTCCCGGGTAGTCGACGAGGCGGTTGCAGCGCTCTGCGCGGAAGCTGTCGGCTGTTTTGAAAGAATGCAGCAGATCACGCTCGACTATCTGAAAGCGCGCGAGCAGTTCGGCAAGAAGATTGGTACTTTCCAGGTGCTGCAGCATCGTGCGGTCGACATGTTTGTCGAATTGGAGCAGTCGCGCTCGATGGCCATGTATGCCGCGATGATGGTGGGCGAGGACGAGGCGACGGAACGCGAGCGTGCAACTTCGGCCGCAAAGGTGCAGGTCGGCCGATCTGCGAAGGCCATCGGCCATCAATCGATCCAGCTCCATGGCGGCATTGGAATGACCATGGAGTACAGCATCGGCCACTATTTCAAGCATGTGACCATGCTCGACATGCTTTTTGGCGATGCCGATCATCATCTGACGCGACTTGCCAGCCTGGGAGGCCTCAGCGCCGAGCAAGTCAATTGAAGAACAACTCCGGTAACCTGTTGAATGCGAATGTCGTGTTTAGCCCTTCCGTCTGCGCTATCACACCTTCCGGCCGGGCGCATGCGCCGCATCGAGAACAATCGGGAGCAGCATCGAAACTGCCTCTATCTCGTTTCGCAGGCTCGCGATGCCGCGCAAAGGGGGCTGATCAATGAACAAGCTTGAGCGTCTTCTGCGGCCCAAATCGGTCGCCGTATTCGGCGGCAAGCAGGCGGCCACTGTCGTCGCGCAATCAATCAAGATAGGTTTTGCTGGCGAGATCTGGCCCGTCCACCCCACCAAAGACGAGGTTGCCGGCCGCAAAGCCTATCGTTCCGTTGCCGAGTTGCCCGGCTCGCCAGACGCTGCTTGGGTCGGCGTCAACCGACACCTCACCATCGAGGTGGTCAGGGCGCTGGCTGAGCGTAATGCCGGAGGTGTTGTGTGCTTTGCCGCCGGCTTCCTTGAGGCCAAAGCCGATGATGCGGACGGCGAGAGACTGCAGGCCGAACTCGTCGCCGCGGCCGGCAAAATGCCGATCATCGGTCCAAACTGCTACGGCTTGATCAATTACGCCGACGGCGCGCTTTTATGGCCCGATCAGCACGGCGGTATCAGACTTGCCGAGGGGGGACGTGGCGTCGGCATCATTACGCAGTCCTCCAGCATCGCCATCAGCATGACGATGCAAAAGCGCGGTTTACCTATTGCGTTTCTAATGACTGCTGGAAATCAGGCGCAGACCGGCCTTTCTGAAATTGTGCTCGGCCTCATCGAAGACACGCGCGTAACCGCGCTCGGCCTGCACATCGAAGGCTTCGACTCAGTGGCCGGTTTCGAAAGACTGGCGGCACGGGCGCGAGAGTTGAGAAAGCCAATTATCGCCATGAAGGCGGGCCGTTCGGAGCAGGCGCGATTGGCGACAATCTCGCATACGGCTTCGCTTGCTGGCTCGGACGCCGCATCCGGTGCGTTTCTGAAGCGGCTCGGAGTCGCCCGGGTCGATTCCCTTCCAACTTTTATTGAGACGCTGAAACTGTTGCACGTCACCGGACCGTTGTCGGGATACCGCCTGTCGTCGATGAGCTACTCCGGTGGCGAAGCTTCAATAATGGCCGACACCGCGGAAGATCGCCTGGTGCGTTTCCCTGGCCTCACTGACGAGCACCGCGCACGTGTTCGATCAACGCTCGGGCCCCTGGTGGCGGTGGCCAACCCTCTCGACTACAACACATTCACCTGGAACAACGAGCCGGCGTTGACCACGACCTTCACCGCAATGGTGTCGGGCGGTTTTGATCTCAACATGGCGGTTCTCGACTTCCAGCGTCCCGACCGCTGTTCGAACGCTGGTCCCTATTGGACGATCGTGCGCGCATTCGAAGCCGCGCTGAAGACCAACAAGGCGAATGGAGCAATCGTCACGTCGCTGCACGAGAACATGCCTGAGGACTATGCTGCCGAACTGATGACGCGGGGCATCACACCATTGTTCGGCGTTCCGGAAGCGTTGGATGCCGCCCAAGCGGCCGCTTTCATTGGTTCTGCTTGGCGTGAGCCAGAGGCCCAACCGGTTAACACGGCGAGTTCGGGCACACGCGCAGTCGGCCGTACTACGCTTGATGAAGCAGAAGCGAAGGCGCGGCTGATCGAGGCCGGGCTGCCAGTTCCCAGAGGCTTGCGCGTTGGTAGTGCGGCCCAGGCGGTGAACTCATCCCAGGCGCTTGGACTCCCAGTCGCACTGAAGGCGCTCGGCGTCAGCCACAAATCTGAGGTCGGGGCGGTGCGGCTCAACCTCAGGGACGTTGAAAGCATCAACAGCGCGGCACGCGATCTGCTGCCTCTCGCCAGTGAGCTATATGTTGAGCGCATGGTGCGCGATGGTATCGCCGAGCTTATCGTCGGATTCACTCGTGATCCCATCTTTGGCGCGGTCATGACGTTAGGCTCAGGCGGTGTGTTAGTCGAGCTTTTGCGCGATACTGCCACGCTGATGTTGCCCGCAACACACAGTGACATCGAGGCAGCGTTGCGCGGCCTTAAGCTTTACCCTTTGCTCGAAGGGTACCGTGGCCGGCCGAAGGCCGACGTGACGGCAGCAATCGAGGCCATAGCGGGCATCGCTGCCTTCGTGCAGCAGAATGCCAAGATCGAGGAACTCGACATCAACCCGCTGATCGTTTGTGCCGAAGGCAAAGGTGCCTGGATTGCGGATGCATTGCTCGTATACGGAGAAAACAAAAATGTCTGATGCAATCAGGACCCATCGCGAAGGGGCAATTCTCGAAGTCACCCTGGACCGGCCCAAGGCTAACGCCATCAATCCCAAGACGTCGTGGTTGATGGGCGAAACCTTCAAGGCGTTTCGTGACGATCCGGATTTGCGCGTCGCTGTTCTCAAGACAGCCGGTGACAAATTCTTTTGTGCCGGGATGGACCTCAAAGCGAGGGCGGAGGGCGAGACGGCGGATGGTGGCTGGGGCATCGGCGGCTTCGGCGGAGTGCAGGAATTGCGCGGCCTCAACAAACCTGT
The DNA here is from genome assembly GCF_027594865.1 of Bradyrhizobium xenonodulans. Classification (NCBI taxonomy): domain Bacteria; kingdom Pseudomonadati; phylum Pseudomonadota; class Alphaproteobacteria; order Hyphomicrobiales; family Nitrobacteraceae; genus Bradyrhizobium; species Bradyrhizobium xenonodulans. The sequence goes on along the minus strand of NZ_CP089391.1, from coordinate 7,166,680 downwards.
GATCGCCTGCGTCAACGGCATGGCGGTGGGCGGTGGCTTCGAGTTGGCGCTTGCCTGCGACCTGATCTATGCCTCCGATCATTCCTCCTTTGCGCTGCCAGAGATTCGCGCAGGAACGCTGGCGGATGCGGCATCGGTCAGGCTGCCGAAACGCATGCCCTATCACATTGCAATGGAGCTTCTCTTCACGGGGCGCTGGATGGATGTTGCTGAGGCGCATCGCTGGGGCCTGGTGAACGAAGTGCTGCTAAAGGAAAAACTCGAGGCGCGGGTCTGGGAGGTCGCACGCCTGCTCGCTAACGGCCCGCCCTTGGTTTTTGCGGCTATCAAGGAAACGGCGCGCGTATCTGAAGCGCTGTCATTTCAGGACGCCATGAACCGGTTGACACGCCGTCAGCTCGCGACCGTCGACGTACTCTACGGATCGGAGGACAGCCTTGAAGGAGCTAGGGCCTTTGCGGAAAAGCGCTCCCCTGTTTGGAAGGGTAGATAGCGCGGGGTCGACCACCGCGATGGTTTGAAAGCAGATTTAGTGACGTGAAAGTCGAATGGATTTCATCCGTCGGCGCGGCCCAGCCGAAGCATAAGCCGACAGGGTCTACGTAAACTCCCGATGCGAGAGAAGGGTCAATCAAATGGCAATTTATCAACTTGGCAAACGCAACCTAGACGAGGCCAAGCTATGAGCGCTTTTCGTGGGCCAGATCGGATCCGCCGTGTAGCGTGCATCGGCACGGGAATCATTGGCGGCGGGTTCGTCGCGCACTTCCTGGCGCGTGGGCTCGATGCGGTCGTGTGGGATCCGGCGGCGGACGCTAAAGATCGCCTCGATGAACTCCTCAAGACGGCGTGGCCGACGCAGGAGCGCCTTGGCGCCCGTGCCGAGGATCGCGGCAGCCTGACCTGGGTGAAGACAGCGGCGGAGGCAGTGACTGCCGCAGATTTCGTGCAAGAGAGTGCTCCCGAACGGTTGGAGCTAAAGCGAAAACTCTATGCCGAGATCGAACCGCTGGTGCCTGCCGATGCGGTCATCGCCACATCCACCTCCGGGTTCACTATCGCCGATCTACAGGCAGAGGGCTCGCGATCGCCGCGCGTCGTCATCGGACACCCGTTCAACCCGCCTTATCTGATTCCCCTGGTCGAGGTCGCCGGTGCAGCCCACACCAGCAAGGAAGCACTCACCGCTGCAGAGGCGTTTTATCAGTCGATTGGGAAAGTCGTCATTCGCATGGATCATGAGATCCCTGGCTTCATCGCCAACCATCTCCAGGCGGCGCTGGAGCGGGAGGCAATGCATCTGGTTGCTGAGGGCCACGCAACGCCCCAGCAGATCGATGCCGCAGTAGTGAATGGTCTCGCTCCACGCTGGAGCGCAATTGGCCCCTGTATGGTGCGCAACATGGGCAACCCCTCTGGTATTGGCGCTTATTTCGAGCGCTTTTATCAGGGTAGCGAACCGTCTCTCTCTCACGTGAAACCGCCAGAGTTCACGCCTGAATTCATTCGGGCCATGGAAGAGGGGTGCCGCGCGATGTCTGCCGAGCGCAGCAGGGGCGAACTTGCGGCGGCCCGCGACAGGATGGTGATCGAGGTACTCCTGGCGCAGCGCCGGGCGGGACTATCGAACCACGGGGTCTGAACCGATCACAGGCAACGATGGACGCTTCTTGCCGAAGCAAAAGTGTGGCAGGCGCTGCCACGGTGGCACTACCGGTAGGGCGGCGAAAGCACTCCACATAGTGTGCCTTCGTCGCTGCTGATCGCATGAAAAAGTATCAACATAGGAGCTCTTAATGTCAGAGAAAGTCATCATCACATGTGCACTGACCGGTGGGAATTCTGCCGTTGTTGCGAAACATCCAAAGATTCCCATCACGCCTTCGCAAATCGCGGATGCGGCTCTGGACGCCGCGAAGGCGGGAGCCGCGGTCGTCCACATTCATGTCCGCGACCCAGAGACCGGAGCACCATCGAACCGGTTCGACCTCTATGAACAGGTCGTCAAGAAGCTTCGGGACGCATCCACTGACGTCATCATCAATTTGACGAGTGGAATGGACGGCGAACTCGTGCTCGATTCCATCGAACCGGCGAAGATTGGCGAAACAAGTACACTTAAAAAGCCTTTGGGGCGCTGTCTTCACGCCGTCAAACTTCAGCCAGAGATCAGCAGCTTGGATTGCGGCACGATGGCGTTCGGGGAACGCATATTCGTCGCACGCATGTCGGATCTACGAGAACTCGCTAAGCTCATGCGAGAAGCGGGCGTCAAGCCCGAGCTTGAATGCTTCGATCTAGGCCATATTGAAACTGCCAAGAGGCTCATATCTGAACAGCTGATCGAGGCGCCGCCTCTTTTCCAATTCTGTCTCAGCACCGGCTATGGCGCTCCCGGCGTTCCAATCGCTCTCCAGGCGATGCGAGAGATTCTACCCCCGGGCGCCGTCTGGGGTGGATTCGGCTGCGGTCCAGACGAAATGCGAATGGTCGGACAGCTGGTCAACATGGGTGGCCACGTTAGAGTAGGACTAGAGGATAACATTTATCTTCGACGTGGCGTGCTCGCCTCCAACGCCGAACTCGTCGAAAATGCGGTTGGGATCATCGAGCGCATGGGCGCCAGCGTCGCCACACCCGCCGAGGCGCGGGCAATTCTTGGTCTCAAGAAGCGCGGGTAAACGCACGAGGATCCGGCATGGCTAACGTCATGCCGGATCCTCGGCCGCTGGACACACCGCGTGTCATCCGTCGGAATCTTCGCGGGACCGGCCACATGCTCCAGTCCCAGCGATTCAGCCGTAGCCATCGCATTAGCCTAGGTGCTCGGCGTCTGGATTGGTGGCACATGGCGATCGCTATAAATAACCGAGAGATTGTGGAGGGTGTCAAACCAGGGCAATGCGCGTTGGCTAATGAGCAGTCGCGCGCGGACTCCGGAAATCTCCGGGTGATCTCTGTTGTACACTGGTGCCAAGCGCATCACGTGACGATTGGATCGCGTCAGATCGAGCAAGAACACAATCCATCCGCTCGGATACCGGTCAGGCTGCCCGGCTACCACCAGGGACCTTCGGCTCGAAGATTGGCGTCGATACTGCCATGCGCTACCGCACGCGCGTCGGATCGGCGGATTCACACGATCGACTTGACTTTCGCGGCAATCTCCACCGACGGGCGTACTTGGTAAGCCCCTAAAGTCGTGTCCCCGCAACTGAATGTCGCATTCAATCGGCCCGGAGCGGCCTCCTCTTAATTCCGGCAAGGGAAACCGCGAGCGCGCAGAATTCCAGCGGAAAAGCCGAATGGATGCAGTTATTCATCTAGTATTTCGCTTAATGTGCCTCAGTTTTATGCTCAGGGTTTCGGCTGTTAGGGGAGTACATCGTCATGGGCAACAAACGCTCACTGTCGCAAGGGCAGTCGAAGAGCATAAATTCGGCTCTCAATGAGAAATCTAAATTGAATCGCCGGGACATTTTGCGGGCCGCAGCCGCGTCTATGGCCGTTCCAGTGATCGCACGGTCCACGACCGCCTTTGCCAAAGATAAGCTCGCCGGTTCCGGCCAAGTCGTCGCATTCTCATATGGCGGTCTGTTTACTCAGGGAATTCGTAAATACGTCTACGACCCGTTTACGGAAGCTACCGGAATCAAAGTGATCGACGTGATTGGCGATGTCTCCGACCCGCAGGTCAAGGCGATGAACCAGGCGGGGCGGGTCGATTGGGATGCGGCTTTCTTGCAAGCGGCCGTGTTTCCGCCCATGGACGACGCTGACATGTTCGTACCCATTGACTACAGCTTATGGGACTCTGAATCCATGGAGGGGACACCCAAATCGGTCCGTCTCAAGACTGCGGTTCCGGTGTTCGCCTCGGCGCAATTGCTCGTTTCCGACAAGCGGGCGTTTGGGGATCACGGGCCGAAAAACTGGGCCGACTTCTGGAATGTCAAAGCCTTCCCTGGTCCGCGTGGTCTCACGGGCCTGGCAGCAACCGCAAGAGTCGACATGGTGATTGCCTTGCTGGCCGATGGGGTGGCGAGATCAGACGTCTGGCCGCTGACCGATGACAAGATCGATAGGGCGCTAAAGAAGCTCGACGAAATCAAACCGCACGTCGCGAAGTGGTGGACAGCGGGCAGCGAGCCAAATCAGTTGCTGATCAACCGGGAAGTCGTGATGACAAGTTGCTTCGACGGTCGAACGATCAGCTCAATTCGTCAAGGGGCGCCCGTTCAGATGGCTTGGGATGGCGCATACGTGAGTTACACGTACGGGGTTGTGTTGAAGGGTGGCCCGAACACAGAAAACGCGCAGAAGCTGATTGCTTTCCTGAACAGAGCGGCGATTGCGGCGGGTTTTACGCAGGGAACCGGGTACCCTGGACCAAACACAAATCAGCTAAAGCATTTGCCTTCTGATCTCGTTCCGCTGCTCAGCATCAATCCGGAGAATGCCTCGAAGGTGGTGCACGAAGATTCGGCGTGGCTTGCCGCCAAGCGCCCTGATGGCAAGTCGAATCTCGAGCACATCGGAGATCGCTGGCTCGCATGGCGGGTACAGTGATGTCGCCGAAAGGCAAAGCTGACGACGGGAGTCTCGGCCGCCTGGCGCTCGGCGGGGCCCTCGGCTTAGGCTCTGCTGCCGGGCAGCATCTTCCTAGCGGTACACTTTCTCTTTTCGTTCGCATGCCTCCTGGTGTTTCCGCCTGGGATGACAAAGTGGGCGTGCGCGAGCTTCGATACAATTCTACAACAGCGCGCTGGCGCGCATGACGGAGACAAACATGGATGACGCAAGTCGCCCGGATCGACTCGAGCAGATCCATCAGCAGACAGTATTCGTCGACGTGCACGCCCACCCGAGCGGCTTTTGCTGGCCCGGCGTGCCGCGCATCGGGTCTGACGAGCTCGATCGATATCGCCGCAGCCTCATGGACCTTGTCGTCTGTAGCCTCATCGGCGACGCGACGTATAGCTGCGTCAAGCGCGACGAATCCGGCCGATATACCCCAGGATCCGGGGCGAACTTTCGCGGCCGGTACCGCCCCAAGCCGGGGGAGGCTTTCGCGTTCGACCTCGATCGCTTGTCGGCGATCCTGAAGACCATCGAGGACGGCGACGCTGCGCTGGCGGACAGCCCGGCGGCTGTGCGAGCGGCCAAGCGCGAAGGAAAGCTCGCGCTGATGCCGGCTCTCGAGGGGGCGGACAGTCTGGAAGGGCTCATCGACAACCTTCACGAACTCCACCGGCGCGGCTTGCGGCTCCTCCAGTTGGTCCACATGCGTGCGAACGAAGTTGGGCACGTCCAGACATTTCCTTACTCCCCTGGGGGCCTGACTCCTTTTGGGCGTGAGGTCGTGCGCGAGTGCAATGAGCTTGGGATCGTCATCGACCTGGCGCATGCCAACACCGAGACCATCATGGACACCCTCGCGCTCTCTTCGCACCCCGTGATCTGCAGCCACACTGGCGTTCAAAGCCTCTACAATGGGCAAGAACAGACTGGCTTCGATCGCTTCCTCACGGACGAAGAGATCCGGGCCATCGCGGCGAAGGGCGGCGTCATCGGCATGATCCTCGTCCGCGAATGGATGCCTCACTTGAGCGACCTCATGCGCCACTGCAACCACATCAGGCGCCTCGTCGGCATCGATCACCTCGGCATCGGCAGCGACCTTGTCCGCGGCGTGGGGAGTGCGTCATATTACGAATACATGGCCGAATTCGGTGTAGACGCGAACTTCCGCGCCATCGCTGATGGTTTGTTGGCTGAGGGCTACTCGGTTGAGGAAGTCGGAAAGGTGATGGGCGGCAACTTCTTCCGCGTCTGGGAGCAGGTGGCGGGGGCACACTAACCTGGCAATCTCCTATAGTTCGGGCCGCGGCCAGACTCGGGCCGCGGTGCATGACAGGCGCTATCTTTATTGCGCGTGATACGGCACGCTCGAACTCAACGCCGCGCTGCCTTGATGCCCTCGATGACCGGCTTAGGCAGCCGGACATCATTCCTGGGGCGAACTTAAAAACTATCGTGCGCCTTATGGAGGCATGGTAGCGGTGCCAGCGGGACTTTTCGAAAATTTGGCAGATGTCCTGATAGTTAGACGATCCGACCTCGGCCCATGCGGTTCGCTTGTTTGGACCTGTGAGCAGATGAAGCGGAATCCATGCGTACACGCCGCGCATTCCGGCGGTCCTGCTTTTCTCCGATGGTAAATCACTGCCGACAAGCGCAATCGGCCCAAGCCGGGCGCGGCCGCCTCGATCGTCTCAGTAGTCATTGCGTTTGAAATCTCCTGCCTCCTGCATGATCGCGAGTTCTGCCCTTCGTTGCGCGTCGCGGTTGACGAGCAATTCGGCCAAGAAAACAGTGCATCTGTAGAGTTGGGGCCGCACCGCTGACCGTTGCCGCCGCGAAGCAGGGTGACGTCGTGTCAGAGCGATTTTCCGCAACACTGCGTCGTAAAGCTGCTCAGAAAACGTATGTGAGTTCGAAATGACACGATAGCGATTAAACCTCGGTGAAAATCTGCGCGATGTTCAGAATAGCATTCCTGGAAGTTGATCAGCTCTCACAGTTTTTCGCAATGTTGACCACTCAGGAAAGGTACGAACACAAAATGAGTAAGCAGATTCCTTGCAGCCCAGCCCGTTGGGCTGGCGATTTGTTGAATGTGGCGGGCCAATTAGGTACCGCACCGGGAGGGCTCGTCAAAGTCGACGGTGACCGGGCGGCGCAAGTTGCCGCACAGACCCGGCAGGTGCTCAAGAATCTCCTGGAAATCGTTGAGGCCAACGGGCTCACCGCCGCAGACATTGTCAAGGCGACCGTCTATCTGGTGAAGTGGAGCGACTACGAGGCAATGCACGCGGAATACACAAGAGTGTTCCCCTCCTCATCCGACGATAATCCGCCGGCTCGGATGACAATGGCCGTGCATGAGTTGTGGAATGGTGCTCTCGTCGAGATCGATTGCTGGGCTTACCGGAAGAAGGCGTGATGAGAACTCCCGCTTCGATTGGAGTTATCGGGGTGGGATAGCTGGACGGATCGGCCGCGCGTTCTCGTCGCGGCCGATCACGCTGGACTACCGTGGCGAACACATCCATCCAGCAAGGTCCAGCATTAAGGATGGATTGTTGCACGCGGCAGGCCCAGCCGTCAGTCATCGGCTGAGTTGCCGATATTGCAGTTCCTGGAGCGATCGCTTTCGCGTGCCGCTGCAGCTTGATGTTTGGTGCCGCACTCTCGACGCGAGGCTCCTCACATTTTCGACCCACGTCCTGAGACCGGCAGCACACACCAATGACTGACAGGCGTGGCTTATCAATTTGATTTCGAGAAGGATGGGCGGCAGACCGGATCTCTTCGACCGGGTCAGTCAGGCCATCCGCCTATGGCTGGATTCTGCCCTAGTGATTGCCTCAAGAGTGGCCAAGGGTGACGGTCCTGGTCATCCCACCCCTTGCTCCCGACGGAGATGGCGGCGAACTCCGACCACGAAGAGTGGCTTAGACCCCGAGAGGCGCTGGGAGTTGAAGCCGATCCGCCGCCAGACTGATTCCCAAACCAATGCAGCCAATTATTCGTTCTGTTCGCCGGGACGTCCGTCGATCGAAAATCCTGACTTCCGCGGGAGAGCGACGACGTGCCCGAGTGGCGATGCGTCGTTCTCCGATAATCGAAGAGAACGATGGGCCTCTCGGCGTCGAAAACGCAGGAAGGCGTCTCATTCGCAGGATTTTCCGCTTTCGTGGCCGATTTTTACAGCATTTATGCATCGGGCGCCTCTACGATCCGGAATTATCTGGTTCTGCCTAACGTGAAGAAGCGTCCTCCGCGACCGCACTGATCACAGTGCTTGAGCCCACTCCCTGCGGAGGGAGATCTGTGCCAATGGCTCTCTAGGCGTTTCTACGGAAGGTGCGCTGTAAGAGAAGGAGGCCCGATATGGGTCAATGTCCGACGCGGATTATTAGTCGCCGCCGTGCTGTCGGTCTAATCACGGTCGGGCTCGCTGCCCCTTTCGTCAGCCGTTGGGCAAGCGCACAATCGGCTTGGCCAGAGCAGACCGCCGTCCCCGACCTCCTGAAAGGTTCGGGCGAGGTCCGCATCGCCACTTGGGGTGGTGCATTGCAGGACGCCGAGCAGAAGGCATATTTCGAGCCGTTCGAGAAGCTGACCGGCATAAAGGTGCGCGCCCTCCCGGGCGCCGACCAGGCGAAGGTCAAGGCTATGGTCGAAACCGGTAACGTCGAGTGGGACATCGTACAACTCAGCAACGGCTCCATCATGAACCTGATGAAGTCCGGTGATTATTTTGAGAGGATCGACTACTCACTCGTCGACGATGGGGTCGGCAAGGAATACCGGTCCGAGTATGGGCTGGAAATGTTGGTTTGGGCCAGCGTGATGGCCTACCGCACCGATGCATTCAACGGCGCCGCGCCTGCAAGCTGGGCCGATTTCTGGGACATCAGCAAGTTTCCCGGTGGCCGCGCCTTGTATGGCATCGGCTCTGAGCATCCGGAATTGGAGTTCGCCCTAATGGCGGCCGGCGTACCCGCCGACAAGCTATATCCGCTCGACGTCGACAAGGCACTGGCGAGCTACGAAAAGATCAGGAAGAGCGTGACGAAGTGGTGGACCACCGGTGCTCAGCCGCCACAGATGTTGACCGATCGCGAGGTCGTCATGACCACGGTCTGGAACGGCCGGATGGCGGCATTGCAGGAGCAAGGTGTGCCGGCGGCGATTTGCTGGAATCAGGGGGTGGCTAGGCGCGACGGCTGGGGCGTCCCTAAGGGAGCCAAGAACAAGGTCAATGCCATGAAGTTCATCGCCTATTCGACTATGGCAATTCCGCAAGCGCGTTTCGCGCTCTCTATACCATATGGCCCGGTTAATGAAGGCGCCTTCAAGTATATCCCGCCAGAGCGAACGGCGATGCTGCCAAGCGCGCCCGAGATCAAGAAAAAACTCGTGCCCTACGATTACGACTGGTGGATTGCCAATCAAGATATGGCTGTCGCCAAGTTCAACAAATGGCTATTGGGCTAATCCGTCTATTGTCCTTGCGATGCATGCGCCGCATCGACCTTCAACGCGAGTTGTTGGACTGACCAGGTCAGTAGCCCACACGACCCATTGCTATCATAAACGCTGCAATGCCGACAGCCATACCGCAGCATTTGCCGCTAAGGCCCTGCGAGTGACCTCCCGCCGGAACGCGTAGCGATATTGCCGACCGCGCCTGAGATCGAAAAGCAGATGGTGCCCAATGATTATGAATAGTGCCGGGACAATCGTAAGGCAGCCGCCCGTGACGTTCAATGAGTAGCTCTTGGGCAAGGTCGTTGTCCTCGTCAACCAGTGCTCTAGGGCCACCGCAGAGAGAGCTTATGGACCAAGCGTCGGGCCACTCGGCCCTGCCTGAGGGCAATGGTTGCATTCGCGGGGCGTCGGTGTCGCTCAGCAATTTGGAGAGGAGTTACGGCGGCTTCGCGGCTGTGGCCGGAGTATCGCTTGATATTCAATCGGGTGAATTCCTCACCTTGTTGGGGCCGAGCGGCTCAGGCAAGACGACGACGCTGATGATGATCGCGGGTTTCCAGGCTCCCAGCAAGGGCGACATTGCCATTGATGGTGTGTCGGTGGTTGCCACCCCGCCTTATCGACGCAATATCGGCATGGTGTTCCAGAGCTACGCCCTCTTTCCACACCTGACGGTGGCCGAAAACATCGCCTTCCCGCTGAGACAGCGTCGCGTCCCGAAGGTCGAGCGGGCGAGGCTGGTGGGCGAGGCGCTCGAACTGATGCATCTTCCGGGATACGGCTGGCGCTACCCGCGCCAGCTTTCCGGCGGACAGCAGCAACGCGTGGCAGTGGCGCGTGCGCTGGTCTTCAAGCCGCGTCTACTGTTGATGGACGAGCCACTGGGCGCGCTCGACAAGCAGTTGCGGGAAAATCTTCAGCTTGAGATGCGTCGGCTGCACGCAGAACTCGGCATCACTTTCATCTATGTGACTCACGATCAGGAAGAGGCGCTCACCATGTCAGACCGCATCGTCGTCATGAACGACGGAAAGGTCGCGCAGGTCGGCCGGCCGGTGGACCTCTACGACCGGCCCTGCAATCGTTTCGTGGCTAGCTTCATCGGTGAGTCCAATTTTTTGCCTTCGGTCGTGCGGGGCCTGGAAAATGAAATGGTCGTTGCAGACTGCGGGGGCGTGCTGCTGCGAGCCGCGACCTCACTACGTCCCGCAATCGGCGCGGAGGTCACGTTGGCAATTCGCCCGGAACGGTTGCGCTTCGCCGAAGGGCTTGCCGAGTCCGAACTTGCGGTCAACCGCATCGCCGTTACGGTGACTGAGACGGTCTTTGCCGGTGAGCGTTGCCGCTATCTGCTGAAGGCCGATAACGGAACCCCTATGGTGCTCAAGGAACCTTCGAGTGCCACTGTCCGCCGCCGCGACGTTGGTGATCGCACGGAGATCGCCTGGTCGGTCGCGGACACGATTATCGTGTAGGGAGCGCAATGTCTGAGACGACCATGACCTCATACCTGCGCTTCCTCCGGGGTCGATCGGAGTGGTGCCGATGGAAGCACGAGATGCCATCGTTCACTCCGCTGCTGCTCGCTGCGCCACTAATTCTCTACATGGTCGTGTTCTACGCCATTCCGGTCGGGTCGATGCTGCTGCGCAGCCTCAACGATCCGAGTTGGTCACTGGACCACTACGCTGCTTTGCCAGGCGACGTCGTTTTTCTCAAGGTTCTCTGGATCACGCTCAGCACGTCATTCGTAGTGACGCTCAGCACCCTGATACTGGGGTATCCGGTGGCGCTAGCTCTCTCTCGCGCCCGATCAACCGCGCCCTTTATCCTGATTGTGGTCCTGCTGCCCTTTTGGACGTCGGTGCTGGTGCGCACCTACGCCTGGATGGTGTTGCTCGGTCGTCACGGCATGATCAACGAGGGACTGATGGCGCTCGGTGTGATTGAACAGCCGCTCCAGCTGCTCAACACGACGCTTGCGACGGAGATCGCAATGATCCACATCCTGTTACCCTATATGATCCTGCCGATCGCCAATGCGCTGCGGCAGATTGATCCCTCCCTGGCGCTGGCTTCCTCCGGTCTAGGCGCCACGCCCTGGGGCACCTTCCGGCAAGTGACGTTTCCCTTGTCGATGCCAAGTGTGACGGCCGGCATGCTGCTGGTTTTCGTGTTGGCGCTTGGGTTCTACATTACACCAGCCATGGTGGGCGGCTCGCGCGATATTACGCTCTCGATGTTAATTGCTCAGGAAGTCGATCAACTCCACTGGGGTTATGCCGCCACTCTTTCCACATTGTTGCTGGCGATCGCGTTGGGCCTGGTGGCCATTGCGCAGATCCTGCCTGGCGTGGGCAACGCCTTTAGGACAAGCAAGTGATGAGTGTTGTTCGCCTCGTGCCGTCGTTGATCGTTGGGCTCATCCTGCTATTCCTTGCTCTTCCGATTGTTGTGGTGTTCGTGCTCTCCTTCTCTTCGGCGGCGTATCTTACGTTCCCACCACCGGCCTTTGGCTTCAGATGGTATAAGGCCTATTTTGGCGATTCTAATTGGCTGGACGCAACCTGGCTTAGTCTATGGGTGGCGGCAGCTGTCGTGGCGCTTTCGACCGCGCTCGGAACGCTTGCAGCGATCGGCATTGTTCGCCTTCCTCGAGCTATACGCATTGTCACGACCGCGCTCGTTCTTTCGCCGCTGGTCGTGCCGGGAATAGTCGTGGCGATCGGCGTATACTACGCCTTCTCACGCTACGGGCTGGTCGGCGCGCCCGTCGGAATCGTGCTTGCGCATACCTGTTTGGCCGTGCCGTTCGTCGTTACTAGCGTCAGCGCCAGCCTCGCTGGAATTGATCCCAGGCTTGAGCATGCGGCCTTGAGCTTAGGCGCGACACCTGGGGCCACCCTATGGCAAGTAACGTTACCGCTGATCCGGCCGGGCGTCCTGGTCGGCGCTCTGTTCGCGTTCATCACCTCATTCGACGAGGTAATCGTAGCACTTTTCCTGTCTGGATCTGGTGCCGTCACGCTGCCGCGACGCATGTGGGATGATTTGCGTTTCCAGCTCAATCCCACGATCGCGGCCGTATCGACGCTCATGATAATTCTGACAACGTTGCTGCTCGCCACAGCCCACCTTATGCGTAAGCGCAAATGACGGACGAACAAAGCTAGCTTTGATCGGAGCGCGCTTTAGTCGTGCAACGCCCAACTACATCGGAATGATGCAGCAACTTCGAATGTCTGATTCAGTCTGTGATCAGCTGCACCACTGCATCGCGCCAACGAGGCTAAAATTTGCGCGAAAAGAAGTTGCGGCTGAAGGTTAGCATCTGGATCGCGGCCCAATTAACTACGGTGCCAGCGGGTGCTGCACGATTAAACACCCATCCGAGTGCGCGCAAAATCGCGGTCACTTGCAAGAGATCGGGGGCTTGAGGTGTCCGACAGGTCCCTATGGACGGTGCGCGATAGCACCTCTAGAGAAACTTTTGTCAATAACCCGTCTTTCGATTGGTCGTCGAAGGGTATGATCGCCCGCTATGGCAGCACGTTGTTTGGCGAACGAATGCTAGCGCCTGGTCTCGACTTAGGCGACCAGGGTTTTGGCCGCTCAACTTGGGCCAGCGGGTGATTGCTTTAGAGCGAAATCCGAAGCGGAGCGCTCCTCACGCGCAGACTGACATGAAAGCGCTCGGTAGATCGGACGAAGAAACTCTATGCGAGCTAAGATTACCTTTTCGGCGCAAGACGTCGCTTATGAGTTGGACGGCCTGCGATGATGAGCGTTCGCGCTTGGTATCACGGCGATTCCGGCGGTTCAAAACTTGCCCTTCAAGAGTCGCGCTCTAAAGAGTCAGATTCCTTCGATTCGGCGCACAATATCGGTTGTCCGACGGGAGATATCGATGAAAACCAGCGCTGTCAGTGGATACATATTTTTGTGAGAAAGCCTCTGCTGGCATACGGCGGCGGAGTCAAAATAGGAAGGTGGGGAAACAGTGGGCCAACCGCAGGCGCCTGTATCGCTGCGATCCTGGCCGGGCACGCAACTGATGCAGTCGGTCAAGAAGATCGCGGTCTGGTCTTCGACGGACGCCGCACGAGCGGGGGCGCTAGCGCCCGCGGGGGAGGGACGAGAGTCGATGCCGGGCACGAACAATGCCTTTGTGGAGTTTTCTGGCGTTCAGAAGACCTACGACGGGGACACGCTGGTCGTTAAGAATCTCAACCTGGACATCGCCAGGGGTGAGTTTCTGACGATGCTGGGGCCGTCGGGCTCCGGCAAAACCACAACCCTCATGATGCTTGCCGGCTTCGAGGCGCCCACCCATGGCTCGATCCTGCTGGGGGGGCGCTCGATCGAAAATATGCCGCCGCACAAGCGCGACATCGGCATGGTGTTTCAGAACTACGCGCTGTTTCCGCATATGGCCGTCGAGGAGAACCTCGCCTTCCCACTTAAGGTTCGCAAGCTTGGGAAGCTGGAGAGAGAGGCGAAGATCAAGCGGGCGCTCGACATGGTTCGTCTCGGAGCCTATGGCGGGCGCCGGCCTGGCCAGCTTTCCGGCGGCCAGCAGCAGCGCGTCGCGCTGGCCCGCGCGCTCGTCTTCGATCCCAAGCTCGTCCTGATGGACGAGCCGCTCGGCGCGCTGGACAAGCAATTGCGCGAGCACATGCAACTCGAGATCAAGCATATCCACGAGGATCTTGGCGTCACCGTGGTCTATGTCACGCATGATCAGGGCGAGGCGTTGACCATGTCGGACCGGATCGCGGTGTTCAACGATGGGGTCATCCAGCAACTCGCCGCGCCGGCCGAACTCTACGAGCGGCCGCAGAACGCTTTCGTCGCCCAGTTCATCGGTGAGAATAACCGGCTGCACGGCAAGGTCGTGGCAATGAATGGCGCGAGTTGCCAGGTAGAGATTCCGGGCGCCGGCAATGTGCATGCGCTGGCTGTCAATGTCGACGCGGTTGGCCGGTCGACGGTGCTGTCGTTGCGGCCGGAGCGGGTGAAGTTGAACCCGGCGCCAGGCTCGCTGCCCAATGTCTTCAGCGCACAGGTGGCGGAAGTGATCTATCTGGGCGACCACGTGCGCAGCCGGGTTTCGGTCTGCGGCCATGACGACTTTGTGGTGAAGCTGCCGAATTCGGAAGGAACGGTGCAGGTCGAGCCCGGCGCGCTGATCACCATCGGCTGGAAAACTGAGGATTGTCGGGCGCTCGATGCGTCATGAGGGACGACCAGGGCTTTGCCTGAATAGGGCTCGGCTGGGACTTCGGCAGCGCTGCCTTCATCCAGGGGGTGGCATAGAGGGAGAGAGTAGACGATGAGAACGTCACTGATGATCGCGAGCAGCGTGGCCGTCATCGGCCTGACGGCGGGCGTGTTCGCAGCAACAACGCCGGCCCTTGCAGACGACCAGCTCACGGTCACCGCTGGGGGCGGGTCCTTCCAGCAGGTCCTGCGCAAACTTATCTTCGACCCATTCTCGAAAACGAGCGGGATCAAGATCACGGAAGCCGAGTACGACTACAGCAACGCCAAGATTCGCGCCATGGTCGAAACCAAGACCGTGAGCTGGGACGTGGTCTACGCTGGCGACTCAGGCACCCGGCAAATGTGCGCGGAGGGTCTAATCGAGACCATCGACTGGAAGAAGCTCGGCCTTGACCGGACCAAGTTCGAGGGGGCCGAATACAGCGACTGCGGGGTGCCGGCCGGCATCGCCGCCTCCGTCGTTACCTATGACAAAGAGAAGCTTCCGAATGGCCCAAAAACGATCGCCGATTTTTTCGATCTGAAGAAATTCCCCGGCAAGAGGGGACTACCTAAGACACCTCAGGTTACTGTCGAATGGGCATTGATCGCCGACGGCGTGCCTATCAGGGACGTCTACAAGGTGCTCAATACGCCAGAGGGAATTGATCGCGCTTTCAAAAAGCTCGACACGATCAAGAAGGACATCGTCTGGTGGACGTCCGGCGCTCAGCCTATACAGCTTCTCGCCGATGGCCAGGTGGTCATGACCGATGCTTGGAACACCCGAATCTATGATGCGGTCAAGAACTCCGGCAAGCATTTTGAAATGGTGTGGGACGGCGCGGTAACGAATGGGAACGCTTGGGTGATTCCCAAAGGCACGCCGCGATTGGACAACGCTTATAAATTTGTGGCTTTAGCTGGTTCGTCGCAGACGCAAGCTGACCTAGCTACCTATACCAGCCAAGGACCGGGCAACAGGGAAGCCCTCGCACTCATCGATCCGGCCGTTCGTCCCAACATTCCGAATAATCATTCGGGTAGTGCTCTGCCGAGCGACTTAAGCTTTTGGAGTGAGAAGGGTGATGAGTTGCGCCAGCGGTTTAACGCCTGGCTCGCGAAGTAAATTCAAGAAAATAAACACTGCCGCGAGAAGCGTTTCCCTCTCCTCGCGGCATCACGCGCACAAGTCAAGGAATAGCCAATGTCGACAACGGCCATCCAAATTGGCAGTACCTTCGAAGGCATGCCTCTGCGTCTCAAGCTCAAACGGATCGAGCGACGGCAGAAGTTCAAGGCTCTCATTCTCGTCCTTCCGCTGCTGCTGTTCATACTGGTCGCCTTCGTTCTTCCGATTGGGCGGATGCTCTTCAACGCCATCCACGACGATACACTCTTGACTCTGGCGCCCCACACAATGACGGCGCTAAGAGGTTGGGATGGCAAGGACCTGCCGGGCGAGGCCGTGTATGCCGCCCTGGCGGGGGACCTCAAAAAATCTTGGGCCCAGAAGACGGCGGCCTCTATCGGCAAGCGCATAAACTATGAATTGCCCGGATCTCTTAGCGAGGTGATATCGAGCGCGCGCAAAGCGAGCGTGCTTCCCGCCGGGCCCTACAAAGAGGCACTGATCAAAATCAGTCCGCTCTGGGGCCGGCACGACGTTTGGAGCCTCCTAAAGCGTGGAACGTCGGCCTATACGGGCTATTACCTCCTGCGTTCTGTCGATTACGAGTATGGCCCGGACAGCCAGATTGTCGCCTCACCGCCGGAAAACAGAATCTTTCGGGACGTTTTCTTGCGCACGCTTGGCATCAGCATCGGCGTAACCGCCATAACGCTGCTGCTCGGTTTTCCTGTGGCTTATCTTCTGGCGACATTGCCACGAAAGTCCAGCAATCTTCTGATGATCTTGGTCGTGCTGCCGTTCTGGACATCAGTGCTGATACGGACCACCGCCTGGGTCGTGCTGCTGCAACAGCACGGCGTCGTCAATGACACGTTGATGGCGCTGCATGTCATCTCGCAACCGGCCGAACTCATCTACAATAGGATAGGGACTATCGTGGCAATGACTCATATTCAGCTGCCCATAACTCTCTTGCCGATCTACAGCGTTATGCGAACGATCTCACCAAGCTATGTACGCGCCGCTCGCTCGCTCGGCGCTGGACCGTTCTACGCTTTTTGGAAGGTCTACTGGCCGCTAACCCTGCCGGGCATCGCCGCCGGCTGCCTCATGACCTTCATTCTGTGCCTCGGTTACTACATAACCCCGGCGCTAGTCGGGGGCCCGGCTGACCAAATGATCAGCTCCTTTGTAGCCCACTACACGAATGAGGAACTTAATTGGGGCATGGCCTCGGCGCTTGGCGCCATCCTGCTCACTGTGACCTTGCTACTCTACTATTCTTTCAGCAAGCTGGTCGGCGTAGACCGGGTCAAGATGGGATGAGAACAATGGCCGCCTCCGTCTATACCTCACCATTAGAAAAGGGCTGGTACTACCTGCACCGACTGCTCTGCGGGGCAGTGCTGCTGTTTCTAATCGCGCCGATCCTCGTGGTCGTCCCACTCTCATTCAATTCCGTTCCCTTCTTCACCTATCCAATGGCAGGGTTGTCCCTGCGATGGTATGAGGAGTTCTTCCTGACCGACCGGTGGCAGGGCGCACTTCACAACTCGATTTTTGTCGCCGTCTGCGTCACCGTTCTATCGACGGTGCTGGGTACGCTAGCCGCGCTCGGGCTCAGCCGGCCGAGCTTCCCCTGGCGCACGGCGGTGATGAGTGTGCTGATCTCGCCCATTATAGTCCCGGTTGTGATTACCGCGGTCGGCGTGTATTTTTTCTATGCCGATGTCGGATTGCTCAACACTTTTGCCGCGCTGATCCTTGCCCACACCACGCTGGCTACGCCCTTCGTCATCATCACCGTGACAGCAACGCTAGCGGGCTTCGACCACTCTCTGACCCGCGCAGCCGCAGGGCTCGGTGCGCCGCCGGTGACCGCGTTCTTCAAAGTTACACTGCCTCTCATACTTCCAGGCATGATCTCTGGAGCGCTCTTCGCCTTTCTCACCTCCTTCGACGAGGTGGTGGTCGCTCTTTTCGTCGCCAGTCCTGAACAGCGCACCTTGCCGAGGGTCATGTTTTCCGGCATCCGCGAGGAGATCAGTCCGACCATCATTGCTGCCGCCACGGTACTGATCCTGTTCTCTATCGCCGTGCTGATTACTGTCGAGTTGTTGCGGCGGCGCTCTGAGCGTCTGCGCGGGATTCGCGACCTCTGAGCACAAAGGATCAGATCAGTATCACTAAAGCCGGATGCGATGGCGCATAGATCCGGCAATGCTTCCGCAACATTCCGAATTCGCCCGATCATATGGCGCGTGAGACCAACCGCTTTTGGATTGAAGAAGGCCATGGGCTGGATGACCGGTTGTCCTTCTCAGCACGCCTCGCGTTTTCTCCCGTTGGCAGCAGGTTCACCGCTGTTGTTGTTTGCGTGGTGATGATGAGCCGAAGACGACCCCTTGGTTGGTTCGGGCTCAGTCTGCGGTTGGGTGTCGGCTCGAGGTCACTCAAACGCTCCTTTTGCAGAATTTCTCCGATGGCAGGCGGCCTTTTGCAGCCTTTGTGCATCGGTCCGGTTTACCTCTCCTTTCGCATCACGAACTGTCGAGTTGGCAGCAGAAACTTCGTTGGGTGGATACCGGACCCCGAAACGAGTAGGGAGCTGCACGCCGCTCTCATCGATCGCTATGTCTATGGCCGCTCATCCTTTAGCGCTCAAGTAAATACCCCGGAACTACGGCTTAAGCAGAATACTCACTCAGGACACATCGAATGGATATCGCGTTCACGAAGGAAGAGCGGGCGTTCCGCGACGAAGTGCGTCAATTTCTGCGCGACAGCGTCCCCCCCGAGACGCGCCGCAAAGTTATCGAGGGCCGTGGTCTGTCCAGAGACGAGATGGTCACTTGGACCCGTATTCTGCACAAGAAGGGTTGGGCCGTGCCTGACTGGCCTAGAGAATATGGCGGAACCGGCTGGACGCCGGCCCAGCTGTATATCTTCGGTGAAGAGTTGCAAATGTATCCAGTGAAGGGGTTGCCCGAGTTCGGTACGTCCTTGGTGGGTCCCGTGATCCATAGCTTCGGCACAGAGTCGCAAAAGAAGTATTACCTACCGCGTATTGCAAGAGGAGACGATTGGTGGTGCCAGGGCTTCTCAGAGCCTGGTGCGGGGTCTGACCTAGCCTCGCTCAAGACGCGGGCTGTGCGGGATGGCGATCACTACATCGTTAACGGCCAGAAGATATGGACGTCTCTCGCCCAGCATGCCGACTGGATTTTCTGCCTGGTCAGGACCAATCCGGATGTCAAGAAACAGTTGGGTATCTCCTTCCTGCTGATCGACATGAAGTCGCCCGGAATTACCGTGCGCCCAATCCAGTTGATCGATGGCAGCTACGAAGTGAACGAAGTCTTTTTCGACAACGTGCGCGTCCCCGCCGAGAACCTCGTTGGCGAGGAAAACAAGGGCTGGGACTACGCCAAGTTCCTTCTCGGCAATGAACGTTTCAACATCGCCACCATCGGTTCTTCCAAAGAGCGTGTCCGGCGCATCAAGACGCTTGCCGCGCTGTGCCGTGTCGGAGACGAGCGGTTGATTGACCAGATCGCCTTCCGGGAAAAGGTCGCGGCCCTTGAGGTTCGCCTAAAGGCATTGGAGATGACGCAGCTTCGGGCGGTCGCTAACGCATCCAAACGTCAGAGTGTCACCCAAGACCCTGCGAGCGCTATCCTGAAAATTAAGGCCTCGGAGGTCCAGCAGACGACAGCGGAGCTTCTGATGGACGTCGTCGGCCCCTATGCACAGCCCTACTTGTCGGATGAGGATATCCAAACCCATAACGGCCCGTCGATTGGTCCGGATTGGGCCGCACTTATCGCGCCCGCCTATTTCAATGTCCGAAAGGTCTCAATTTACGGCGGCTCTGACGAAATCCAAAAGAACATCATCGCCAAGGCGATTCTCAACCTCTGATGTGACGAGGGCGCGCAACCCTGTTCGCAGGGGCTTAAGGGGACTGTCACCGCCCCGATTCAGGAGACTTTACCAGTGGACTTTGATCTTTCCGAGGAGCAGCGGCTTCTCAAGAACAGCGTTGAGCGCCTGATGCTCGAAGGTTACACTTTCGAACATCGGCGTAAGTACCAGACCGAGAAGGCAGGCTTTAGCGAGACCATGTGGACGCGCTATGCCGAACTTGGACTTCTCGCGCTGCCATTTTCTGAGGCGGATGGCGGCTTCGGCGGCGGCGCGGTCGAGATGATGATCGTAATGGAGGGCTTGGGCCAGGCGCTGATCCTCGAGCCCTACTTTGCAACGATAGTGCTTGCTGGAGGCATCCTGCGCCACGGCGCAAGCGCAGCGCAGAAAGCTAAACTCATTCCGGCAGTTGCGGACGGGCGGACGAAGCTTGCCTTTGCATACGCTGAGCCACATTCGCGCTACGATCTATTTCACGTAGAGACGCATGCGAAGGAAGACGGCGACGGGTGGTTGCTGAGCGGAGCCAAAGGCCTCGTCCTCCATGGTGATAAGGCCGACAAGATCATTGTGTCGGCGAGAACCGCTGGAGAGCCGCGGGAAAAGGACGGAATCGGCCTTTTCCTCGTCGACGGCGAGGCGCCGGGCCTCATACGCCGCGGTTATCGAACCCAGGACGGTCTGCACGCGGCCGAAGTCACTCTTGAGAATGTGCGCGTTGAGGCCGCCGATGTGATTGGAGATCCCGCGGGCGCATTTCCCGTCATTCTGCGGGTTGCGGACGAGGCGGTCGCGGCTCTTTGCGCCGAAGCCGTCGGCTGCTTTGCAAAGATGCAATCGATCACGCTCGACTATCTGAAGACGCGCCAGCAATTTGGCAAGACCATTGGCTCGTTCCAAGTGCTTCAGCACCGGGCCGTCGATATGTTCGTCGAACTGGAACAGTCGCGCTCCATGGCGATGTACGCCACGATGATGGTAGCCGAAGATGATGCGACGGAGCGCGCTCGATCGGTCTCGGCGGCGAAAGTCCAAATCGGCCAGTCAGCGAAAGCGATCGGCCAGCAGTCGATTCAGTTGCATGGCGGCGTCGGCATGACAATGGAATACAGCGTTGGCCACTATTTCAAGCGTGTCACGATGATCGGCACGTTGTTTGGAAATGTCGACCATCACCTCCGACGGCTCGCATCGCTCGGAGGAGTGATTAGTGGCCAAGATAATGGAACACAAAGCGAGGTGGTGTCGCATGGCTGAGGTTGTGAAACTCGAACGTCATGATGTCGTCGCCACCATCACGGTCGACTATCCTCCCGTGAATGCGCTGAGTGCTGCGGTCCGCGGCGGTATCTTGAGATGCATGAACGTAGCGATCGCCGATCCGGAGGTGAAGGCGATCGTTCTGACCTGCGCCGGCCGCACATTCATCGCGGGAGCGGATATCACCGAATTTGGCAAGCCGCCACAGCCACCGACATGGGACGAGTTCATGGCGGTCATTGAGGACTCACCGAAGCCCGTTGTCGCTGCCATCCACGGCAATGCCCTCGGGGGAGGGTTGGAAGTCGCGTTGGCTTGCCACTTCCGCGTCGCGACCAAGAACGCCAAACTCGGTTTACCCGAGGTCAAGCTGGGCCTTCTGCCTGGCGGTGGCGGAACGCAACGTCTCCCTCGCGCCGTTGGGCCAGAGCTTGCGGTAAAGATGATCGTGGGGGGTGATCCGATCACTGCGCGAGATGCACTGAAAAGTGGCTTGATCGCGGACATCGTGGAAAGTGCGCCGGCTGGCGGGCAAGTCTTCGCCCGCAAGGTTCTGACCGAGCGGCTGCCAGTAGGCAAACTCCGCGACGACGATTCAAAGCTCGCCGCGGTAAAGGCCGACCGCTCGATTTTCACCAATGCAGTTGCCTCAATGACGAGGCGGGCGCGCGGGCTGGAAGCGCCGTTCGCGGCGGCCGAGGCCGTTGGCGCCGCGATCGACCTACCGTTCGAAGACGGGCTCAAAAAAGAACTCGAAGGCTTCAACAAGCTGCTCGGAAGCGATCAGTCCAGGGCGCAACGCTACGCGTTCTTCGCCGAGCGCGCTGCCAACAAACTTGAAGGGCTTCCCGAAGGGACGGGGCCACGACAGATTGAACGTGTGGCGGTCGTCGGGGCTGGCACCATGGGAGGCGGCATCGCGATGTCCTTCGCAAATGCCGGCGTTCCTGTGACCCTGATTGAGAGCACGGAAGAACAACTCAAGCGTGGCTTGAGCACGATTCGGAGGACGTGGGAAACGTCGGCCGCGCGTGGCAGCATCCCCGCGGACGCTCCCGCCAAACGCATGGCCCTGATCAACGCGGCGGTAGGCCTCAGCAATGTGAAGGATGCAGACCTTGTCATCGAAGCGGTCTTCGAGACGATGGCCGTCAAGAAAGAGGTGTTCGCCCAACTCGACAAATGCGCCAAAAAGGGCGCGGTCCTCGCCTCTAACACCAGCTACCTGGACATCGACGAGATCGCATCGGTCACCAACCGGCCGCAGGACGTACTTGGCATGCACTTCTTCTCGCCTGCCAATGTGATGAAGTTGTGCGAGATCGTGCGCGGACCACGAACCGCACCGGACGCGATGATGACCGCGGTTTCGATTGCCCGCCAGATCGGCAAGGCGCCGGTCGTCGTCGGCCTTTGCCATGGGTTCGTCGCCAATCGCATGTACGATCCCGCTTTCAAGCAGGCAGATGGACTATTGTTCGAGGGTGCGTTGCCGGATCAGATCGATGCGGTTCTGACCAAATTCGGCATGCCGATGGGGCCGTTCGTGATGGGCGATATGGCCGGCTTGGATATTGGCTGGCTTTCGCGCAAAGATCGGGGCGTCAAATCCGAGATCTCCGATGCCCTCTGCGAGGCAGGCCGCTTTGGGCTGAAGGCCGGCAAGGGCTGGTACAAGTATGAGGCCGGCTCTCGCGCGCCAATTCCGGACCCGGACGTCGAGAGACTGATCGACGAGACGCTCGCCCGCCTCAGTCGCAAGCGCCGAGCCATCAGCGACGAAGAAATCCTCGAGCGCATGCTGTACTCGATCGTCAATGAGGGCGCGCGCATCCTTGAAGAAGGGATTGCAGCCAGGCCGAGCGACATCGACGTGGTGTGGCTCTACGGCTTTGGCTGGCCGGTTTATCGGGGCGGCCCAATGTATTGGGCCGACCAAGTCGGTCTGAAGCATATCGCCGACCGCCTCGTGTTCCATGCAAAGCAGACCAACGATCCCTCACTTGAACCGGCATCGCTCCTCAAGCGGTTGGTCGTGGAAGGCAAACTCTTCGCCTCGCTCGCGTAGCGACGCGCGAGCGACGAGGATGCGATATCGACAACGTGGCCAGTCACTAAACCAAGGAATAGCAACGCGATGATTCGCGATGAACAAGCCTATATCGTCGGTGCGTATGAACATCCTACGCGTAAAGCGCCCGACAAGTCAGTCGTGCAGCTTCACGCCGAATGTGCCGCTGGCGCACTGGCCGACGCTGGGTTGACCAAAGACGACGTCGACGGCTACTTTTCGGCCGGCGATGAACCCGGATTCCGCCCCGTCTCAATGGTCGACTATTTAAATCTCAAGGTGCGCCATTGTGACTTCACCGATATTGGTGGTTCCGCACCTTTGCAGCACATTTCTCACGCGGCCCAAGCTATTGCGGCTGGCAAATGCAAAGTGGCCCTGGTCACGTTGGCCGGACGGCCTCGAAGCGCACCGATCAATTTCCACCCGGACGTCACTCAGCCGGATTTGTTGTGGGAACGCCCACTTCGGCAAAGCCTGCTGGATATCTACGCCCTCTGTGCGCGCCGTCACATGCATGAGTACGGAACCACCAGCGAGCAGTTGGCGTGGATCAAAGTCGCCGCTTCTCACCATGCGCAGCACAATCCGCATGCTATGCTCCGCAAAGTGGTCACCACTCAAGATGTGCTAGCGTCTCCAATGGTGTCTGACCCTCTGCACCGACTTGACTGTTGTGTCATTTCGGATGGCGGCGGAGCCGTTGTGGTGACACGCCCAGAGATCGCCAAGAGCCTCAATCGACCGCGGGTCAAGGTGATCGGGGCGGGCGAGGGCATTCAGGGACAGTCGGCCGGTGGGGTCGAACTTACTGCTTCGGCGGCCAGGCAGTCAGGTGCCATTGCATTTGCTGAGGCCGGTGTGAACCCGGACGACATCCGCTACGCTTCGATTTACGACAGCTTCACCATCACCGTCCTGATCGCCTTGGAGGATCTGGGCTTCTGCGAAAAGGGACAGGGCGGGCGGTTTGTTGCTGATGGAAACCTGATATCGGGCGTCGGTCGGTTGCCCTTCAACACAGATGGTGGCGGTCTGTGCAGCAACCATCCCGCGATGCGGGGCGGAATCACGAAGGTGATCGAGGCCGTCCGCCAGTTGCGAGGGGAGGCCCATCCGGCCGTTCAGGTCAAGGATTGTGCGCTGGCGCTTGCGCATGGAACGGGCTGGTTGATGGGCACTCGCCACAGCAGTGCCACCCTCATCATGGAACGGGAGTAGTCCAATGAACGGCACAGACTTCATCGCACACAGTCCAGAGACAAAACCGTTCTGGGATGCAGCTGCTCGTGGACGTTTCGTACTGCCGCGATGCCGGCAATGCGACAGAACCCATTGGTATCCACGAGGAATCTGCCCGCACTGTCTGTCGAAGGCACTCGATTGGCAGGAGTCTCCAGGCGAAGGCGAAATTCACTCGTTCTCTGTAAACCGCATGGGGGACCAGCCCTATGTGCTAGCCTATGTAGCGCTCACCAAGGGGCCGATCATGCTGACTAATATAGTAGATGCTGATCCGGACACATTGTCGATCGGCGCGAAAGTCAAGGTAGTATTCAAGCCCTCCCCTGAGCAAGCCCCGGTGCCGCTCTTCGTTTTGCGCTAACTCAGATGAGTTCGCAGTCGTTTGGCCATACGACTCATTACCTTGCCCCCGCCGATCGCAGGCTCGCGGAGGCAAGGACAGCGGTCACCGACACCTGGGGCGACGGCAGCCGGCTCAGGCGTTGCGTACCCTATGGCTTTGCAGTTCACGCAATTGCCGCGGTGAATCCTGACATCAACGGCGCCGCGGATGTACCGCCCTAAGCTGGCGACAGCCTCTCAACAAATCGGCGGATATGTTTTGCGAAGTATTGAGTGCCAACGACGCCACACGAGCTTGGCATTCAGAAAGAAATCAAGATTACCTCAATCCAGCGCTCCGCAAACCTCTGGGAATTTCAGGACGCTTGTAATGTTTATGTTTTGAAAAGCGGCACCGAATGCTTGCTGATCGATTCAGGATCCGGCGCGATAATGCAGCATCTCGCTGCTCTCGGGATCGAATGAGTAGACTGGATTCAACATATTCATCACCATCGCGATCCGCCTATCATTCAGAAGGCGGGCGCGAAAATTGCTGAGCCGGAATACGAGCGCTATCTATTCGACAACGCAGAAGCATGCTGGCAAGCGCGCCGCATCTATGACAACTACAATGGCACCAGCACGTTCTTCTCGTTAGGTGACGACCTCCCCGTCGATGTAGGGGAATCGCATATGGCGCTGGAGGGTGTTGCAAAGGGGTTGGAACTGGATTCTTAGGGTGTCTCTCGCTTCTCGAGGGAGCCCTGAATGCGCAAGCTCAAGCGCCTGTTTCGACCGCTCAAGGATCCGCGCGCCAGCAACACCCGACACAATCTGGTGGACGTCCTTGTCATTGCATTGGCGGCCACGTTGGCTGGCGCTAAAACCTGCACCGAGTTCGAGTTCTTTGGCCAAGGTCGCGAAGAGCTGTTGCGGCGATTTCTGGAGCTCAGGCACGGCATTCCGAGCCACGATACGTTCAGCAACGTCTTCCGTGCGCTGGACCCGAAGGGTCTGGAAGCGGTTTTGCGCAAGTTCAGCAAGAGCTTCGGCATCAAGGGGGTGATCAGCATCGACGGCAAGGCTCTGCGCGGAGCCTTCACGCGCGGCCGGCAGGCCACGCCGCGGCATATGGTCAATGTTTGGGCGGCCGGCACTCGCATGGCGTTGGCTCAGCGGAGGCCCCCAACCGCAAGGAGGTTGCCGGGGCTCTCGAAGTCCTCGCGCTGCTCGATCTGGACGGGGCTCTTGTCACCGCCGACGCCTTGCATTGCCGGCCCGTCACCGCGCAGGCCATCCGCGATCGGAAGGGGCACTACGTGTTGGCCATCAAGAGCAACCGTGGCCGGCTCAAGGCCGCCAGGACGCTGGTCGACACAGCCCGAAAGCCCGCACGAGCGAGTCAACGAAAGGCCGCCGCCCACGGTCGCGCCGAGCGCCGGCAGGCCATCGTCGCGCCGGCGCCACAGCTGGCGAAGCAATACGACTTCCCCGCGATCGCCGCCGTCGGTCGCATCGACAGTTGGCGCGCCAACTCTGGCAAGGCCGCCAAGCATACGGTCCGATACTTCCTGGACTCGCGCCTGCTGTCGCCCAAAAAGCTGCTCGAGGTCGTGCGTGCCCACTGGAGCATCGAGAACAACCTGCACTGGGTCCTCGACGTTCTGTTCGATGAGGATGCCTGCCGCAGCCGCAAGGATCACGCTGCGGAAAATCTCGCCCTCATCCGCAAGCTCGCCATCAATACGCTGCAGGCAACGCCCGGTCCTGCGCGCATCAGCCATAAAATGCTCCAAGCCAGATGGAATAATGACTTCCTTCTCTCCACCCTCGCCCATATGCGATAGCCCTACCCGTCGATGCAGTCCTCGAAGACTACGGCACGTTTGTCTGGATGCAGTACAAGTTTCGCGTCCTTCCCGCCAAAGGTCACACCCATGGCATGGTCAGCTTGATCACAGAAGTGGATGGCAAGAAAGTGGCCTTTACAGGCGATGTGATGACCCGCGGCGGGAAGCTCTATCAGCTTCATGCCATGGAATATGCTTACGGTGATCTTCTCGGCGTTGAATTCACAATGCAGTCGATCCTTTCCTTAAAGAAGGAGTCCGTCGAGGCGGCCTATCCGTCGCATGGGGTGCCAATCACTGAAGTGAAGGCGGATATTGAAAAACTTGAATCGAGGCTTGAGAAACTCGCCAGTATAGGCGGGCTCTTCACGTCTAGCCGAGGTATGCCTTTCAAGGACATCCAGACCATTCGCGAGAGTCGTCTGGAGCAGATTTCAGAACATCTGCTATGGGCGGGACCCTACACGTGCTCCAATTTCTATATTGTTCTGAGCGGAAGTAGCCAGGCGATGCTGATCGGTTACGGCTTGGCCTCCGCGGGACGTCTTCACTGGACGGTCGACCGCGATGGCCTGCAGCCGCTGCGGTTCATTGAGCATCATCTCGACCAGTTGCGCGACGACCATTGAGTGCGGCAAATCGAACTCGCGGTTCCAACGCACATCCACGACGACCACGTCTGCGGAATACCGTTTCTCCAAAAACGATTCGGTACGCGGTGCTGGGCTCTTGATTGTGTCGCTGAGGTGATTGCGAACCCCGCAGCATGGACTAGTACGCCGTGCTTTGGTGCATACAGTCAGTTGAACCGTTCTAAACGTATTCGTTGGTGCTGAATGGAGAAGTCTGCGTAACCAAGCCAAATGTCCGCCCGAGACACCAGCGCATTGATCCTGCTTATTGTCGCTAAAATCGCGCGGTGTAACCCCTGTTTCTTAGTAGTTGCCGATCATCGTTGCCGAGGGTCTATTAGCGCTATGGCCTATTCACCCTCGGCGCGTTGATAGGCCCGTTCGACCACATAGGAACCTGGCCATGAACATGATAAACGTGGCACTATTGTTTGGGGGCGGATCTCTGGGGCACGATTTTTCAGTGCGTGTCGCTCGATCTGTCTACGAAACTTTAGACAAGAAACGTTACAACCCAATACTGGTCGGTGTCGCACGGGATGGCAAGTGGTGGCTACAGGAAAATACGAAGGAATGTCCCTTACACGTAGAATCTTCAGGTGCTCAATTTGCATTTCTCCCGGGAGGAGGCGGTAAAGCGATTGTCCACCTGTCGAACTCGAATGATAGAATATGTCACGTTGATGTAGCGTTTCCAATCCCACCCTATGCCTGCTCGAGCCTGCTGGAAACACTACAGGTCCCCTTTGTAGGATCGCGGGGACCTGCGCCCGCGATATGCAATGATAAGCAGATCACCAAACGAATATTGCGCGACGCAGGCCTTCCCGTCGCACGGTCTTTAACTGTGACAGGTCGGGAAGAGGTGAAGTTTCAGATTGCCCAAGAGGCGCTCTGCAGCCGCTCACTGTTTGTAAAGCCGGCAAGCCTTTACAATTCCATCGGCGTCAGCAAGGTAGCTTGCGAATCAGATTTTCAGGCTGCTGTCGATCTCGCGTTTAGTTATGACGGAAAAGTCTTAATTGAGGAGTACGTGCAGGCGCGCGAACTCGAGTGTGCGGTGCTAGCGGACGTCCAGCGACCAAGCAAATTATTTTGTTCATGGCCAAGCGAGATCATTGCTGTTGAGCACCTCTTCTTTACGGCTCAGGCTAAACTTGATGAGAGGGGAGTAGTGCTCAAAACAAAGGCAGAGCTTGAGGAAGCTGAGGCTGATCGAGTGCGAGCGTTATCTTGCGAAGCCTTTAGAGCGATCGGCTGTGAGGCGTTAGCACGGGTGGATTTTTTTATGCGGCCCAATGGAGAACTACTGATTAATGAGGTGGGTAATGCTCCTGATCTTGGTCCTTCCAGCTTGTTCTCGAGGATGATGGAGGCATCCGGTATGCCATACAATGACTTGGTACATAGGCTAGTGGAAGACGCGCTTAAGCGCTCTGAGCGTTTAAGCGAGCGAGGACAATCCTGTGACCTGAGGTAGATGGCCATGGGCTCAGGCTATTCGGCGATCTCTGCTGCAACCGCGCTGGCAAATAGGCAATGCGCGAACTAGAGCATGTACCGATCAGTTTGGCTCGTAACCTGCGACCTTAAAGTAGTTGACTCGTTCGCTCGGGGTAAAGAGATCGGTGAGGCGTCCGATCGCTGTTCATGGCTGTCGATAGAGCCGCGCGGCTGCTTTGCGCAGGAGCGCTTTTAGTTTTGCGAAGGCGTTTTCGATGGGATAGCCCGGGTCGTTTGAGAGTTTGCGTGAGTCGGGCGTGCGGATCGACATCGTGATCTTCGCGGCAGAAGCGAGGCGATGGTCGCCGGGGCTGGCTGCCGCCATGGTGCCCGCAAACGAGCATTTCTTCTAATGGTTTGCGGCTGGATTGCCCAATCGATGATGATGGAGTTGATCTCGATAGGTCGTCGCTGAGAAAGCGATTGAGGCCGATGCGTCTGGCATAGCGGATCACCTCGGCGAGTTTGGATTTTCCAAATAGGCGCGACAGATCCTTGTCCTAGAGATCGAAGCTCGATCGCGCAGATGGATCAGCCGTACCCGGATCGGCGCAATTTTCGGTCAGCGGAACCTTCTTTCCTCAGTCGTCTCTACAAACAGGCATATTCAACTGCCGTCCCGCCTTAATCCGATCCGCTCTTTTCGAATAGAATACGTACAAGGCGTGCCGTGGAATGGGTCGGCCGCACCATCTCGCGCCAGCGCTATCAAGCCGGTCGCTCCCTTGCGGAAGTCGACCGGAGTGTTGGCCGCGTAAACATGAATGCCTGCCGGGATCATGTATCGAACGCCGGATTACGGCAGCAAGCCGTTCAGGCTCCACGTCGCCGCCGACACGCGCCAGAACGTCGCCGAACACGATTTCCATCATGTCGCTCGTCACCGCATCAGACCGTGCGAACTTGACCGCTTGGGTTCGCGTCCAGAAACCGATGCGACTAGCCCTGACGCCAGCACCTTGCGTCGCCACGCAAACGACTGCGATGGATCAAGCCCGTGAGACAGCGCGATCACCGAGAGGTTCGCCCCCGGCAAAAAGGTCCGCGGACGATCCGTTCATTCGCTTGCCGCTACCAAGACCGATAGCTTCGCCCTAGACTGACCGCAAGTTGCTCGGATGTGACCGTCTTAACTTCGAAATCTTGGTGTCTGAAGCATGTTCGCTCACATGAGTTCCTGCCAAAGAAATCATCAGGAGTTTCTCTGACAATCGAACATCATCCGCTACGCAGGGGCATCTATCTTTCAAATTACCCACATTTGACGTCGGATTTGAACGACGCGCCGGGTCGAGACGACGCGCGGGCGTGTAACAGCGACGGAGGGACCCGATCGTTGTCCTCAATGACACGACGGAAGCGCGAAAAGCCGCATTTGATTGGCTTTTGCGGGCAAGACGGCAGTACGCACGCAGTGCGGCATCCTGATGTATTCGAGCCTCGCCGTGACGACCGAGGCGTTTCCGCTCGGATTGGCGGCAATCAAGTTCTGGAGCGCAAAAAGGTTCAAGGGGATGACGGCGCTGAAGCGAAAGATCAACCTGACATGGGCTTCTCATAGAGCAGAAGGAGAGTATCCGCTGACCGGAGAATTTACGGCATCTCGTTGCCCCAAGATGATGCATTCATATCGTTGATCGCAAGAGCAACATCAATGAGCCGTTTGGCCTGGCAAGAAGGTTGCAACGCATTTCTGGTGCGAAAAGCATTTCCTGGTGCAAACCTGTATTGGGAGCCGCGCGGAACGGCAATCACACACGCTTACGAGGAGGCTGAGGAGTGCTTTCCTTCAGGTGACCGCCTTATGCTGGCATATTCGCTCGGCGTAGCGCGATAGGCGCAGGGCCGCCTCGTCGATCTCTGCGTCGGCGACGCCGAGATTGATGCGCAAGCAGCCAGTCGCGCTGTGGCCAAAGTCATCCGCGGGTAAGATCGCCACTCCCTCTTCGAGTACTAGGCCGCTGGCGAAGTCATAGGCTGATAGACCGGTGGCGCGCACATCCAGCATCACAAACATGCCGCCTTCCGGCCGGTGGCAGCACAGAAGGGGAGCGGATTTCATCCGATCGCATAGCCGATCGCGGCGGCGACGATAGGCCGCTTGTAATTCGGGGACGCCGTGCGGAAACCGTTCCAGCGCTGCGATTGCTGCGTCCTGCAGAAAGGTCGGAACGCCGTAGGTCGAGCAGAAGGCTATTTGATTGGCATGATTTGCAAATTCCTGCGGACCGATCATCCAACCGAGCCGCCAGCCGGGCATCGCATGAGATTTGGAAAGACTGCCGATGGTGATTGTACGCTCCGCCATGCCAGGCAGGATAGAGGGCGAGAAATGTCGGCCCTCGTAGACAAACTCGCCGTAAACCTCGTCCGAAACGAGCCAGAGATCGCGATTGTGGCACAAGGCCGCTATGGCGGACAGTTCCTCTCGCGTATACACCGCGCCAGTCGGGTTATTGGGTGTCGCCAAAAAGATCGCGCGGGTGCGCGGGCCGACAGCCGCTTCCAAATCGTCGACCAGTGGGTGGAAGCGGTTTCCTGCTGGCGAGTGGATAGCGATGATCTCACCGCCAGCCACGGCGATGGTGTCGGGGTAGGTGACATACATGGGTTCTGGCACCAACACCTCGTCCCCCGGCTCCACAAGGCAGAGGGCCGCACTGAGCAGCGCGTTTTGTGCGCCGACCGTAATAACTACCTGGTCAGCATCTAGCATCTGGCCAGTCTTGTGGGCATGACACCGCGCGATCACTTCACGGAGGGGGCGGCTGTCCGCACTGGTGCTGTAATGGGTCCGTCCCGCTGCGAGGCTTTTATGCACAGCAGCGACAGCCGGCTCGGGACTGGCAAAATCCGTATTGCCAACCGTCAGCAGAATCGCTCGCTCGCCACGGGCGCGTTTTTCGAGAGCGATGAAATGTATGTCCCAGGCTTTCGACGCCTTACTGGTCATCTGGCGGATTCGGGAGGCGTAACGCATGGCGAAATTCCTGCGGCTTCACGCTCGCTGATTCGTATTCGACGATCGACGGTCATCACTTCCGCACAGGTCGGGCATTGGCACCTAGTACCGCAGAAGGAATGTCAACTTTGGCGCTTCGCGGCTACGAAACCGCTGATCCTTCAGCAGTCGAATATGCCGCGTGCGGACGTCGCCACGATCCGGCTAAGTAACTGGAATTCTGCGTCTGCAGAGTGCGACCATCGACGTTTGCAGTGTCATGCTGTTCAAGCGAGATCAAGTGCGCCGGCAAGCCCATAATCACGCGCAAGCGCGCGCAGTTTCTCCCAGGTAGCTTCCTCAATTTCGATACCGTTTGCCGTACGTTCCTGCTCGCGCAAATGCCCGATTTCACCAGGGTAGAATACGCCGGATGAACCTTCGGACGACGGTGTCGATTTCAGGTAAAACGCAAACTCGGCGACATCTTTTTTGAATTTCTCAAGTGGGCGGAACGCAGCCACATTGAATGCGGCCATGAAGCAACTGTTGTTGTGCGGGCTGTCGGGCTCGGCTCCGAAGCCAGGGCCGGTCAGCAGCCTGCACATCACTTCCACCATCGCGGCGAGCCCACTCCCTTTGTACCCCTCGCTGCCGCCGAGCGGCAGAAGCGTTCCACCTTTGCGGTAATCGCGGGGATCTGTGGTGGGCCGTCCCTCGGCATCGATGATCCATCCCTTGGGAATTTCCTCCCCGCGCGCGATCGCCAGTTCGATCTTGCCGAGGGCGGCTGCGGAGGTCGCCATGTCGAGTAGGAATGGGGCCTCGAGATCGGAGGGCACCGCGATCGAAATTGGGTTGGTACCGAGCCGCGCTTCGCGTCCGCCGAAGGGCGCGACAAACTTGGGCGAAGGGCCAGAATTAGCGGCCGCGAGGCCGATCATACCCGCGCTTGCTGCCATCAAGGGATATGCGGCTAGCCGCCCGACATGGCTTTGCTGGAACACGGCGCATGCCGCGACATTCGCGGTCTTTGCCTTTTCTATCGTAAGCGCCATCGCTTTGGCGTTAACGTGAAAGCCGAAGCCCCAATGCCCGTCGATGACGGCAGTGGTGGAGGATTCCTTTACGATGGTCCACTCCGCGCCCGGCACGATATTCCCCCTCTTGATCCAGTCGATATAGGTCGGAATGGCGATGACTCCATGGGAGTCGTGGCCGGTTAGGTTGGCGCTGACGCAGCCGGCGGCGACCGATTGCGCCTCCTCCTGCGAGGCGCCCGCAGCTTGCAGTAGCGCCGCACAGATGCGGGTGAGACGATCGGCCATTACGACTGAAAAGCGACGTTCCTTATCCAGCCTGTCGCGCGCTGGGTTCTCGATTGCATTCATAGACGACCTCCTCAGTTTAGGCCAACCTCCGAGAAACGTGGCTGGTGCGATACTCAATGCAAGTTGCTTGCCGCGGACGTGCATCACGCTCCTCAACTGGAGTTAACTGCTCACCAAACACGCGAGCGCGAAATTCTGACAAGGCCGGCTTGATGCCGACCTGCGCTGCAGCGTCAAGACGCGCGATCCGACTACGAAAACCAGACCACTCTCTGCGAAATCTGTAGATGTTGAGGGCCGCGTAGCGCCGGCAACTTTCGCTCCTGCACCGGGTAATCTGCTTCAATGCCTCGCTTACCGACGTTTGTGGCCTGATCTAGCGTTACCTCTCCGCGGCGACCAGTACGATTATGCTGGGCCCGTTCAAGGGCATGACTCTTGGAGGTCGGTTTATCCTCTTTTCCTCATCTTTAGGGAAACGAGACGGCGTCCACGTGGTAGGGCGTGTCGCCGCGACGCCTTAGGTGTGTCTTTTGAAGATCCACTTCAATGTATTGCTGCGAGAATCAGCCGGGCGAGGGTCATCGGAAAGTATTCGAACGATCCGCGCAGTTTCGCGATGAGTCACTCACGCCAGCAATCCTGTGCCGCACTAGCGGTACCGAGTGGCCGTCTTGCTTAGCGACAAAAATTAGCGCACACGTTCCACCTAACGGCATCGCCGCTTTTGTCGGCTTTTCAACATCAAGGTATTCAATCGAACATGGATGGCGTCATGGGACACTGTCGGTCGCCTCTCGTGTCGTGCTTGAGAATTGCCAATGGAGGTATCCTAGCCCCCTCGACAAGATGCGCCTGCATCGTGTCACGCGGGGCTCGCCGCTCCTGAGACGTCTCCAAATATCTGCATCGCGAGCCCACCCGGCGCTACCAAAGGACCGCAATATGGACTCACCTTTCGCTCCGCCCGGAGTCTGGCTGCTTGGCGCACGCTCGTGGCCTCCATCGCCAAGCAATAACTCAGTGGCGCGAGCGGCGTTGATGCTCACCTGCGCAGACGGAAATGTCTGACGGGTACCTCCGACGATCTCGTGTCTCTGCTTCTAGGCACCGCTCTCTCGCATGGTTCTCGCTTGAGACAAATCGCGTGCCAGGTATCACTATGTTCTTGGCTGAGAACGCTGTCGACATAAGCCTCCGAGTTTCTCCAGTTTGGCGCAGAAATGCTGCTCATCGAGGCATCACTTTGATGAAATTTCGAGTAAAGATCTTCGGGAGAGACAAGTGTATCCATGGATCGCAGAATCGTGTTGCGCCGATCCGCGTGGAATGGGAAGACGGCGGAGTCGTGATAGGCGGGGAGTCATACGCCGATCCCTCGCGTTTTATCCCGATGCTGATCTTTACCTCTCTTATTGTTTTCATCGCGATTCGTCTGATACCCGGCGACATCATTGACCTGATGCTCTCGCAGAACGACGAGAGTGCGGGCCAAGCAGACCCGAGAGCAACTGGAAGCGGCACTTGGATTCGATGCGCCGACGTCCAGTATTTCAAATGGATCTGCGTGCTCCGATTCCAAGGGAAGTTTCAGCAATTCGCTATGGACCAACACGCCGGTGATAGGCGAAATCCCGTACCGCTTGACGATTACGGTCGAGTTGGGCCTGCTTGCCCTCTCTGTATCGCTCGTCGTCGGTATACCGGTTGGCGTTTATGCTGCCGTGAAACACGATACCATCGGCGAGTACATTCTTCGCAAGTTCTCGCTTCTCGAGCTCGCAATTCCGAGCTCTTGCCAATCCGTTCCCATCTGATGCCTAACCAAATGCCGGCAGGAGGCGAGCACCGCAGACAAAGGCACGCCCGAAGTTGTTGCGAATATTGACCGTGTAGGTGACCTCGCTGTTGCCAAGGACTTCTGAACGAAATGGGAGCATTCGGGCCCAGAAGGGTCAAGAACCGCAGCGGCTGCATGCCATCGCGGTCGACCGTCCGGTCAAGATGCCCCCGGAGGGCGAGCCATAGTCGATCAGCATCGCGCGTGGCCACTTACACACAAAACAATATAGAACTTGGAGCAAGTGTAAGCTGCATGATGTCGCGGGCGATCAATGCTTCGCAAATGCTTTTAGCCGATTTGATCAGATCGGCTGTCCGAGACCTGACGCTGCGCTCCTGCCTCGTTGACGACAGACCAGGATCCTCTCCTTGGGTCGCGGCAATTGCTGTGCGCTGCGAAGCTGTAGCGGGACGCAAGCCTCAGGCGGCTGCCGTCGCTGCACCGATCGGCCCCCCTGTCTTTGGCTCCGCAGCTCTGCGGAGGCGACGTGATGAGGCTTGCGGCCAAGCGGCTCCACTCCAACCGCATCAACGTAAAAGAAGATTCATGCCGATCGGCAGTGTGGCCGGATCAGCATCTATCACATTGGTCAGCATGATCGGTCCTGGTGCGCGCTACATAGGTTAGGACGTAGGTTGGGTCCCCCATGCGATATACAGAAGATGATTGAATTTCGCCTTCGCCTGGAGACTCCTCCAATCGAGAGCCATCGACAGGCAATACGGGCAGATACCTCTTGGATACCAATTTGTTCTATGTCATTGCCGGCATAGCAGTAGTACGAACCGGGAGCAGCCGCATCCCAGCATGATGAGGGTGGCGCTGCTGCGGCGAATGCCCGTCAACCAGATTATTCCATGCGCAAGTCCCAGCGCGCAATCTTGACCTGAACGCCGGATGGGCCTCAGCAAGGTGTCGATCATTGTGACGCGCTTGGAATAATGGCCAACGGTGTATTCCATCGTCATGCTGACGAACCGGGTCGATGGTCGCCGATTGCTCTCGCTGCTGGCCGATTTGGGCCTTCGTCGCCGAGACCGCTCGAGCGCGCTGATCGTGGTATGCTGCTGAGCCAGTGTGGTAGGACCGCTGTAGCGCAACGTTCTGCAACCAGCTATATGAGCCGGCCCTTTGTAGAGCTCTTTGTGTTTCGGTATTCGCTGCCAGCGTTCGTTAAAACGGCTTGCGCTTCTCGCGGGGGGCGCGATCCGTTTAGTCGTCGGGTCAAACCGATCGAGATCCATTTGGCTTACGATATCGTCAAGGACGCCGGCCAGACGGTTGACGCTCCGTTCGTCATCAGCCGGGGATCGTCTGGCCGGGCGGCGAGTCCATCTCTTTGAAGCTCGCCTTTCGCTTCTTCGCCCCACCTCCTTGCTCGTAAGGTCCCGACGCGCCGATGCGCAGGAGCGTTCCTGCTTGCTCCGGTTCGCCGCGAAAGCTCTTCGCTAAGTCACCAGCAGCAGAGGACGCGACAAGCTTGCGAACCCCGATGGTGGCCCGTACGTTTCATTGCGCGCCAGCGCGATACGCCGAGACGCACTTGCAGTCGTTGACATGATGGCCGCGCTCGCTACTTCGAAGAGGCGCTCTTTGACTGCATTCCGCAGCGCAGTTTATGTACTGAATACTAGAGACTTGTAGTGGTGCATGGCTCGACTATCTCGTCGCCTCAACCTCGCACCTAAATCCGTCAGAGTTCACTAAAGGGGATGCAGCTTCTAGGTCGGCTCTCTTTTGCTCGGTTCTCGCTTGGAAGAAGTGTCCAGACGTTCCGGGCCAGTTATCAGGAGTCTTGTGGCCGAAAACGCCGCCGAGAATAACCTTCGAATTTTCCATCTTTGGCGCAGAAATGCGGCTCATTGATGGGTCGCTTTGCAGAAATTCGATTCTACCAAGGGATAAGATCTTCGTAAGAGACAAAGTGTCCGTCGATCGCAGAGCGCGTTGCCGATACGCGCGGGGGAGGGTCATGATAGGGTACGCCACACGTCGTTTGCTTGCGTTGATCCCGACGCTGATCTTTACCTCTCTTATTGTCTTCATCGCGATTCGCCTGATACCCGGCAACATCATTGACCTGATGCTCTCGCAGAACGACGTGGGTGCGGCCAAGCAAACCCGAGAGCAACTTGAAGTCGCGCTAGGGCTCGATGCGCCGATCTACGTCCAGTATTTCAAGTGGATCGGCGCGCTGCTGTTCAAGGGAAGTCTCGGCAATTCTCTATGGACCAACGCGCCGGTGATGGGCGAAATCCTGTACCGCCTGCCGATTACCGTCGAGTTGGGTGTGCTTGCCCTCTCTGTATCGCTCGTCTTCGGTATACCGATTGGCGTCTATGCTGCCCTGAAACAGGATACCATCGGCGACTACATTCTTCGCACGTTCTCGCTTCTCGCGCTCGCAATTCCGGGCTTCTGGGTGGGCACTTTGGTGATGGTATTTCCGTCGATCTGGTGGGGTTGGTCGCCATCAGTAAGGTTTGTTCCATTCTCGGACAACCCTTGGGCCAATTTCCAGCAGTTGCTCATTCCGGCGCTGATCCTCGGTACTGCATTCTCGGCCACTACCATGCGATTGACCCGAACACTAATGCTGGAGGTGCTGCGACAGGACTACATCCGCACAGCAAGGGCAAAAGGGCTTTCCACCACCGCAATCGTCATGCGCCACGCACTGCGCAATGCGTTAATCCCGGTCATCACCTTGGTCGGTCTGCAAGCTGGTGCTCTGTTCGGTGGGGCGGTCATCCTCGAACAGATATTCGTCATCCCCGGTATGGGGCTGCTGCTGTTGGAGGCGGTGACTTCGCGAGACTACCCAACCATCGCCGGGGTCTTCCTTGTCTTCGGTATTGCGATTGTGTTGGTCAATCTGCTGGTCGACTTGAGCTACGGCTTCCTTGACCCGAAAGTGAGGAATCGCTGATGGTCGAGATCACAGAGACCTCGCTCGCGATCCGTCGGCCGTCGGTCAAGGGTCTGAACATTGTCGCCAAGTTCTTCTACCGACTGCTCCGCGAAAAGCCGCTTGGCGCCGCCGGTGCGGTGATCTGTCTGATTTTCCTGTTTGCTGGCGTCTTTGCGGATTTGGTGGCGCCCTACGGCTACAACCAGATCGTGCCGATCCACCGCTTGAAGCCGCCGAGTTGGCAATTCTGGTTCGGTACCGACAATCTCGGCCGGGATATTTTTTCTCGCATCCTTTATGGTGCGCGCCTCTCTATCATCATCGGTTTTTCGGCAGCCACTCTTGCAACGATCATTTCGGTCGCTCTCGGCATTACCACGGGCTACCTCGGCGGGCGATTCGACATGCTGGTGCAGCGTTTCGTCGATGCTTGGATGAGCTTTCCCGATCTCGTGGTCCTGATCGTGGTCGTTGCGGTAGCCGGCCCCGGCATGCCCTCGGTCATTGTTACGCTCGGGTGCTTCTTCGGAATTGCCGGATCCCGTATCGTCCGTAGCGCGGTGCTGTCGGTATCCGAGCAAACTTACATCCACGCCGCTCAGTCGATTGGCGCGGGCACCAACCGCATACTGTGGCGGCACATCCTGCCGAATGTCATGCCACCCCTGATCGTACTGTTCACCACACGCGTTGGCGCGGCCATTCTGGCCGAAGCATCGTTGTCCTTCCTGGGGCTTGGTATCCCACCGCCCGCCCCGTCTTGGGGCGGCATGCTCACCGGCTCCGCGCGCGACTACATGTATCTCGCTCCCTGGATGGCGCTCGCTCCGGGCATCTGCCTGACTTTAGTGGTGTTCAGCATCAACGTCTTCGGCGATGCGCTGCGCGATCTGCTTGATCCGCGAATGCGCGGCCATCGTTGAGCAAGGAATTAAGTTTCTAGAGGAGGACACTTATGCACACTAAGTCACTACGCAGTCTCGCCTGTACCGGCGCGCTCGGTCTCCTGCTCGCGGCAGGCTCCGCGTCGGCTCAGACCAACATGGAGACGCCGAAATACGGCGGAACTCTAGAGATCTCTACCGTCTATGGCAGCCTCTCCGCTCTGTCCTTCGACAGCTACGACTGGAATTGGAAGCACAATCACGACACCGGGCAAGTCTACGAGCAGTTGTTCACCGCGGATCTGTCCAAGGCCAAGTCGCGCGGTGGTCCGAACGGCTTCACATCCGATACCTACATCCCCTCGAATCTCATTCGCGGCGAGCTCGCGGAGAAATGGGAGTGGCTGGAGAATCCGCTGCGCGTGAAGATCACGCTGCGCCAGCGCGTGATGTTTCCCGAAAAAACAGGCGTGATGGCGAAGCGTGAGCTGGTCGCCGACGACGTGGTGTTCAGCTTTAAGCGTCTCGCGAGTAGCCCGAAGGCGCAGAGCGGTTACTTCGACCATATCAAGGATGTGCGCGCGGAAGGCAAATACACGGTTGTGTTCGAGATGTCGAAGTTCAACGCCGAGTGGGATTACCGCTTCGGCTACGGGTTTTACTCCGGCATCACACCGAAGGAGGTCGTGGCTGCGGGCGCTGGGGACTGGAAGAACCTCAACGGCACCGGCCCATTCAAGCTGACGGATTACGTGCAGGGCAACTCCCAAACGTACGAGAAGAACGCCGATTATTGGGATAAAGAAACGATCAGCGGAAATGAGTTCAAGCTTCCGTACGTCGACAAGGTTGAATATCGCATCATCAAGGACGCGGCGACTCGCGCGACCGCACTCCGCACCGGCAAGTTGGACATTGTGGAGTGGATGAACTGGCAGGACGCCGAGCAGCTCAAGAAGAGCACGCCGTCCCTGAAATGGAACCGCTGGCTCTCAGAGGGCATATTTCTTTCGATGCGCGTCGACCGTAAGCCGTTCGACGATGTCCGCGTGCGACGCGCCCTGAATATGGCGGTCAACAAGCAAGAGATCATCAAGTCGTTCTACAACGGCAATGCGGAGCTGTTCGCCTATCCGCAGCATCCCGACTACACCGGCTACTTCCAGTCCCTGGAGGAGCAGCCGGCCAGTGTACGGGAACTGTTCGAATACGATCCAGTTACGGCCAAGAAGCTGCTAGCCGAAGCCGGATATCCGAACGGCTTCGCTTTCAAGACCCAGGTCACCTCAGCCTCTCAGGATCAATTGGATCTTCTGTCACTCGTTGCTGCCTACCTTGAGCAGGTCGGGGTGAAGTTGGAGATCCAACCAATGGAATATGCGGCCTTCTTGTCGGCGATGACGACAAGGACGGTTACAGCTGGCTATTTCATGAGTAGCGGCCACGTCAGCCCGACCACGACGATCCGAAAGAGCTTCATGACCGGGCAGACTTGGAATCCGTCGCAATGGAGCGACCCAAAGCTCGATGAACGCATGGAAGCTGCCTACCAGGAACGGGACGAATCCAAGCGTCAGGCTGCGCTACGGGCGATCACCACCGAGATACTAGACAAGGCGCCGTACATCTGGTTGCCGACGCCTTACGTCTACACGGCTTGGTGGCCGTGGGTGAAGGGGTATGCAGGCGAGCTACGCGCCGGGGCCGTGCGACCGGGCCCTATCTATGCGCGCATCTGGATCGATCAGGATCTGAAGAAGAAGATGGGATACTGAGCTAAGGCCCGGTCACATTTAAGCAAAGTAGCGGCGGCGCGATGGCGCCGCTGTGACTTGGTGACATTCCGCCGTTCCGCGGCGAAGCTCTCACAACAGACTTTCGGAGTAGGCCTTTCGGTGAGTAAGCCACTTCTGCAAGTTCGCCGCCTGACCACTAAGTTTGGCGACGGACCCGGCGCGATCACCGCCGTCAACGATGTCTCCTTTGACATCAACCCCGGCGAGACGCTCGCCATGGTCGGTGAGAGCGGCTCGGGCAAAAGCTTGACCGCACTATCGATCCTGAGGCTTGTGCCCGAGCCGCCCGGCCGGATCACCGGCGGCGAAATTCTATTCGACGGCATCGACCTGACAAAGCTGAGCGAGAACGAGATGCGGGAAATCCGCGGTAATCGGATCGCAATGATTTTTCAGGAACCGATGACGTCGCTCAACCCCTCGCTAACTATCGGTCTGCAGCTCGCCGAGCCGATTAATCTTCACAGGCACGTTCCGTGGCAAAAGGCCTACCATAAGGCGAAGGAACTGCTCGATCGGGTGCGGATGCCCGATTCGCACAGTCGGCTCCATAACCATCCGCATCAGTTCTCCGGTGGCATGCGTCAGCGTATCATGATCGCGATGGCGCTTTCGTGTCAGCCGAAGCTGATCATTGCGGACGAGCCGACTACTGCACTCGACGTGACCGTGCAGGCACAGATCCTTGAGCTATTGAAGGAACTAACTCGTGAAACGGGATCGGCACTGATGTTGATAACCCATGACCTCGGCGCAGTCGCGCGCTACGCCGACCGCGTCTGCGTGATGTATGGTGGCAAGATTATTGAGACCGCGAGCGCGCTCGATCTCTACGACAGGCCGATGCATCCCTATACGCGCGGCCTGATGGCGTCGATCCCACGTCTGGACCAGGAGGCCGGACGGCGCCTAGTCCCAATAAAAGGGCAGCCGCCAAACCTCGCTGAACTGCCGCCCGGTTGCGCATTCAATCCGCGCTGCGGAGAGGTGGTCGATCGTTGCCGGCGCGACGTGCCGAAGTTGATGACGGCTGACGATAAGCATATGCATGCATGTTGGGTGGCGCCCCATGTCTGATGTGTCGACATGTGAGCAACCGAGTAGTGCGGTTAAATCCGACCTCATTCTCGACGTGCGCGATCTCAAGGTTCACTTCCCAGTCTATGGCGGGCTGCTCCAGCGCGAGATCGGTTCAGTCAAGGCGGTCGATGGTGTGTCGTTCCAGTTGCATGGAAGCGAGACGCTCGGGCTCGTCGGCGAGAGCGGGTGCGGGAAGTCGACCACGGGCCTTGCTATCCTACGGATGCTACAAATCACCTCTGGGAAGATCGTATTCGAAAGCATCGATATCACCAACTACAACCGCCGCCAAATGCTACCGATTCGCCGGCGTATCCAAATGGTCTACCAGGACCCGTTCGGATCGCTCAATCCACGCATGACAATCGGCGACATCATTGGTGAGCCGTTAGAGATCCATAAGCTACATGGCAACCGGGTCGAGCGCCGCGCGCGCGTGACCGAACTGCTCGAGATGGTAGGGCTACGGCGTGACATGATCGACCGCTATCCGCATCAGTTCTCCGGTGGTCAGCGGCAGCGCATCAGCATCGCCCGCGCGCTCGCAGTTGAGCCGCGTCTGTTAATTTGCGACGAGCCGGTGTCGGCGCTCGACGTGTCGATCCAGGCCCAGGTAGTCAACCTGTTTCAGGAATTGCAGGAGAAGCTCGGCATCTCCACGATCTTCATCGCGCACGATCTCGCGGTAGTGCGGCATGTTAGTCAGCGCATTGCCGTGATGTATCTCGGGACAATCGTCGAGATATCAACACGTGACGAGCTCTATGCGAACCCGAAGCATCCCTATACCAAGGCGCTGATGGCGGCTATTCCGGTGCCAAACCCTGTCATTGAGGCGAGGCGTAGCCACCAGACGATCCAGGGCGAGGTGCCGAGCGCCCAGCGTCCACCGCCGGGCTGTCGCTTCCATCCGCGCTGTCCGCACGCAATGCCGATCTGCAGCGAAATGGTCCCGGAACTGCGTTCCGAGGGGCGCGGTATGGTCGCATGCCATCTTTTCAAGTGATGGCAGCTAAAGTGGTTCTCGCAACCACTTAAAGTCAGCACAGGGCTGCCGCGAGAGCCAACGATGCGCAAGTACATCACGCAGACGTCCGACTTCGCCGCGCGGCGAACTCTCGGTCCGCTGCCGATACGAACCAGAATGGCCATGGGGACGATGGATAAGCACACTCGAACTGTATTTCGACGGCTCCACGTCAAACCCGCGAAAATTAGGATGGAGGGGCACCGCCGTCAGACGACAAGCGGATCACTTACGAGAACAGACGCTTTCACAATTTTTCGCGGATCCACTAGTCTAGTCGCCGTCGCGTGCCCGCTGCCCCTCAACGGCTCGGGCGGGGGCGGTCCACCAGCGTGCAAGGACACCGACTGTCTCACCAGCTTGCAAGGTCTCCTTGACCAGACGAACCTGCTCGTCGTAACTCCATCGTCGCCGACCCTCGGCCCCCAATACCTAGGGCCACATCTCAGAATGGCGACCGAACGCGATAAGGCGGCGCGCAGGGGTAAATTTAGTTGCATGTACCGACGCTGAGTGCATGATGCGCACCCGGCTAGCGTGATCCACGACCTCGCGCCGCATTCGCTAAAGCAAGCGGTGCGTTGCCACGGCTGCAGGAAAAGCGGCCGACTGCGTCGCGCAACCGCTCGTGATAGTTTAGCGGTTCAGGCTGACAGCGACGGGAAGACAATCGGATTAATTTCGGCGTAGCTCGCTGTGGCGCGCAGGACGAGCGCGTCGCGATAGTGGCCAGACGCAATCTGCAGGCCGATGGGAAGGCCCTCGCTGTTCAGTCCGCATGGCACCGACACGGCGGGGTGACGGCTCATGTTGAACTGCGCCGTATAGGGTGCCCACCTCGTATTGGGCTTGCCATCCTCGCCAGGCGGATCGTTCTGGCCTGCCGCAAACGGCGCCACTGCCACCGTCGGCGACAGTAGCAGATCATACTTTGCAAAAAACAAGTTCCATGCGATCGCAAGCTCGCGCCGCGTGACTTGCGCGTCGACAACGTCCTGAACAGTGAAGCGCTTGCCCTCCTCGGCCCAGGTGAGCAGGTTGGGATCGAACTCTCCGTGTCGCGCTTGTGGAAACAGTTGTAAGAGGCGCTGCAGGGCAGAGCACCAGTGCACCGTGAAGGCGCGCCCGGCCTCGGCATACGGAAAGGGAGCCTGCACTTCCTCGACCTCACAGCCGAGTCTTGCGAATTCCTTAGCCGCGCGGGCGACGGAGGCAGCGACCTCGGGATCGAGCGGATGATCGCCGAAGCGTAGCACAAAACCGATCTTGAGCGCCTTCAAATCACCCGTGAGCGCACGAACGTAGTCCATTCCGTCATCGGGCAGCGCATATGCGTCGCGCTGATCGGGCTGGACGATCACGTTCATCGTCAACGCACAATCTTGCGCGGTGCGGGTCATCGGTCCAGTGTTGGCGAGATCGCCGGTCATCGAGGGGGGCCAAGCGGGCACCCGGCCGAACGTCGGCTTGAGCCCGACAAGCCCACTGAAGCTCGATGGGCAACGCACTGAGCCGCCGCCGTCAGTACCGATGGCGATCGGACCAAGCCCA
Source organism: Bradyrhizobium xenonodulans (assembly GCF_027594865.1). Lineage (NCBI taxonomy): Bacteria > Pseudomonadati > Pseudomonadota > Alphaproteobacteria > Hyphomicrobiales > Nitrobacteraceae > Bradyrhizobium > Bradyrhizobium xenonodulans. Next base: position 7,123,050 of record NZ_CP089391.1, on the reverse strand, counting down.
GCGGCGACCGCAGCACCGGCGCCGCCAGACGAGCCGCCCGGCGTTCGATCGAGCCTCCACGGATTGCGCGTGATGCCATTCAGGAGCGAGTCTGTGACTCCCTTGTGTCCGTATTCCGGGCTGGTGTTATGAGCGAACACGACCGCCCCAGCTTCCCGCAACCGAGCGACTGCCGGAGCATCTTCCTCGACCGGCGCCGTATCGGTGAGCTTGCTGCCCATTCTTGCGGCCCAGCCCTTCACGCGCACGAGTTCCTTGACCGAGACCGGAACACCGTCCAACTCCGAAAGCGGAGCGCCCTTTTTCCATCTTAGCTCTGATGCTCGCGCAGCCTTCAGTGCGCCGTCCTCGTCTACATGGCTAAAACAGTTGATAGTAGGATTGAGCCGCGTGGTCCGTGTGAGCACGGCCTCTAACGCCTCGACCGGGGAGGCCTTTCCGTTGCGATAGAGTTCGGAAAGTCCCGCCGCTGTTTGCTGCGTCAAATCATTGGTCATGCGGCGCTCCCCGCGGTTCATTCCGCGTCCGTCAATGAGGTGTCCGCGAAGATTTACCGCCCCGGGGGCAGAGGAAACGACCGTATTTCGGCATATCACGCCGGAAACCTGCGATGTTCTATGGCGTTCCGCAGAAGTCTCTCAGGGAAATCGATCGCATAGAAGGTCGCGCCTTGAAGTTCTCCGGAAGACAGCTGAGTGACCACAGAGGGGTCTCAAATGTCTTTACGTGCGGCAGACGTGAAGCCGAGTCGTGGACGATGAAGTACCTCCCAGAGTCGGCACTCGGCAAACTTGTAACTATTACGTCATTGCACCAAACCGCAGTTGCGAAACGGACGGCTCCGGACGCGTTGAAGACAGCAGTGTCAATCTCTTATTTATTCCTTTTCTGTAAACCGCATGGGGAACGCACCCTATGTGCTCGCCCTATGTAGCCCTCACCGTAGGGCCGATCATGTTGACCAATGTGGTCGATGCAGATCCGGCCATAGTGTCGATAGGCACGAGGGTCAAGGTGGTACTCAAGGACATCGCTCCGCAAGCCCCCATTCCCCTCTTTGTCCTACGTTGGTACGGGTCGATCCAGTTCGGCCGGATATCCCCTCATCTTCCTCGGCCGGCTGCAGGTCGCTGAGCTAAGTCCAAAAGCCCTGAGACAATGGGTCGACTACAGCTGACCCATGCGGAAGTATCCCTTGGCGCCAAGCCGGACCCGCAAGCTCGAGCAATGATCCTACTCATAGTCAACCGGCGTCGTAACCGAGGAGTCGCCAGACCTCCGTAAGCTTCGCTGGTTTGCAGCTGGCAGCAGGGCCACACGAGCTTGCTTCAGAGCGGAACGCAATGAACTTTGATCCAGCGCTCCACAATCGATAGCGAATCGCCTGGCCCCTCTGTGAATTCTTGGTCCTAGTTTTCAAGGGTTCGCGATTGAAGTTCCGATCCTGTCCTCGCCGGCCACCGACTGCAAAACGCACCATCTTTGTTGCGTGGAGCAGATAGAAGATGCTCTGTCACAGGTCCGGCGGGGTGCCTGCAGCGTGTCACCCTTCAAAACGCGCACAACGAACCATGCAGCTGGTTAGCACGGCTCGATTGTCGCCGATGTCACTTCAAACTGGAACGACGTCACGGCCAAGAGAAGGCGCGTGGATGAAATCTGGTCTATCGAAACAATACCATATCGATCAAACATGCAGACGATGACCGCGTTGCGTCCTTACTCCGCCACAACGGACATGAGACAGAAGGCTCAAGGAGCCGTTATGGCGGCCAACGAGACTTGCGCGCCTGAGGTGCTCAGGTTTGAAGCTCGTCCGCCAACACCGATCGCCCACTGTGTCAGCTGGAAGTACCACTGCTTTGTCAACAACGTGATGATCTGCGCGAGCAGTTGCGCGCGCTTAGTTCTAAAGTGTAGCGACATAAACCTCTGGGTCGATGGAATTTTGAAGAATTTCGACCGTCCGGCCGCCCATATCGATGAAAACCAGCGCTGAGAGTGGATACATGTTTTTGTGAGAAAGCCTCTGCTGGCATACGGCGGCGGAGTCAAAATAGGAAGGTGGGGAAACAGTGAGCCAACCGCAGGCGCCTGTATCGCTGCGATCCTGGCCGGGCACGCAACTGATGCAGTCGGTCAAGAAGATCGCGGTCTGGTCTTCGACGGACGCCGCACGAGCGGGGGCGCTAACGCCCGCGGGGGAGGGACGAGAGTCGATGCCGGGCACGAACAATGCCTTTGTGGAGTTTTCTGGCGTTCAGAAGACCTACGACGGCGACACGCTGGTCGTTAAGAATCTCAACCTGGACATCGCCAGGGGTGAGTTTCTGACGATGCTGGGGCCGTCGGGCTCCGGCAAAACCACAACCCTCATGATGCTTGCCGGCTTCGAGGCGCCCACCCATGGCTCGATCCTGCTGGGGGGGCGCTCGATCGAAAATATGCCGCCGCACAAGCGCGACATCGGCATGGTGTTTCAGAACTACGCGCTGTTTCCGCATATGACCGTCGAGGAGAACCTCGCCTTCCCACTTAAGGTTCGCAAGCTTGGGAAGCTGGAGAGAGAGGCGAAGATCAAGCGGGCGCTCGACATGGTTCGTCTCGGAGCCTATGGCGGGCGCCGGCCTGGCCAGCTTTCCGGCGGCCAGCAGCAGCGCGTCGCGCTGGCCCGCGCGCTCGTATTCGATCCCAAGCTCGTCCTGATGGACGAGCCGCTCGGCGCGCTGGACAAGCAATTGCGCGAGCACATGCAACTCGAGATCAAGCATATCCACGAGGATCTTGGCGTCACCGTGGTCTATGTCACGCATGATCAGGGCGAGGCGTTGACCATGTCGGACCGGATCGCGGTGTTCAACGATGGGGTCATCCAGCAGCTCGCCGCGCCAGCTGAACTCTACGAGCGGCCGCAGAACGCTTTCGTCGCCCAGTTCATCGGTGAGAACAACCGGCTGCACGGCAAGGTCGTGGCAATGAATGGCGCGAGTTGCCAGGTAGAGATTCCGGGCGCCGGCAATGTGCATGCGCTGGCTGTCAATGTCGACGCGGTTGGCCGGTCGACGGTGCTGTCGTTGCGGCCGGAGCGGGTGAAGTTGAACCCGGCGCCAGGCTCGCTGCCCAATGTCTTCAGCGCACAGGTGGCGGAAGTGATCTATCTGGGCGACCACGTGCGCAGCCGGGTTTCGGTCTGCGGCCATGACGACTTTGTGGTGAAGCTGCCGAATTCGGAAGGAACGGTGCAGGTCGAGCCCGGCGCGCTGATCACCATCGGCTGGAAAACTGAGGATTGTCGGGCGCTCGATGCGTCATGAGGGACGACCAGGGCTTTGCCTGAATAGGGCTCGGCTGGGACTTCGGCAGCGCTGCCTTCATCCAGGGGGTGGCATAGAGGGAGAGAGTAGACGATGAGAACGTCACTGATGATCGCGAGCGGCGTGGCCGTCATCGGCCTGACGGCGGGCGTGTTCGCAGCAACAACGCCCGCCCTTGCAGACGAACAGCTCACGGTCACCGCTGGGGGCGGGTCCTTCCAGCAGGTCCTGCGCAAAGTCATCTTCGATCCATTCTCGAAGACGAGCGGGATCAAGATCACGGAAGCCGAGTACGACTACAGCAACGCCAAGATTCGCGCCATGGTCGAAACCAAGACCGTGAGCTGGGACGTGGTCTACGCCAGCGAAGCGCAAGTCCAGCAATTGTGTGCTGAGGGGACCATTGAGACGATCGACTGGAAGAGGCTCGGCCTTGATCGGACCAAGTTCGAGGGCGACTACACAGAGTGTGGGGTCCCAATCGTCGACTCTACCACGATCGTTGTCTATGATAGGGATAAGCTTCCGAATGGCCCAAAAACGATTGCCGATTTTTTCGATCTGAAGAAATTCCCCGGCAAGAGGGGTTTATACAAGAGTGCCCCCGTCGAATGGGCATTGATCGCCGACGGCGTGCCCCCCAAAGATGTCTATAAGGTGCTCAACACGCCAGAGGGAATTGATCGCGCTTTCAAAAAGCTCGACACGATCAAGAAGGACATCGTCTGGTGGACGGCTGGCGCACAGCCGATGCAGCTTCTCGCCGATGGTCAGGTCGTCATGACTGACGCCTGGCACGGCCGAGTCTATGATGCGGTCAAGAACTCCGGCAAGCACTTTGAGATCATGTGGGACGCCGCGGTATTGAATGGGAACGGTTGGATAATTCCCAAAGGCACGCCGAGATTGGATAACGCGTACAGGTTCATCGCCTTTGCAAGTTCGCCTCAGGCGCAAGCCGACGTGGTAAACAATACCGCTTATGGCCCGACCAACAAGGATACGATCGCGCTCGTTGATCCGGCGGTTCAGCCTCACCTTCCGAATAACCATATGGGTAATGCTCTGCGGATCGGCTCAAGTTTTTGGAGTGAGAAGGGCGATGAACTCCGTCAGCGCTTTACGGCCTGGCTCTCGAAGTAAGGCTCAACGAAGAGATGGTGGTGGCGGGGACTTTCGTTATCCTCGCCGTCTCCCTCGGAGAATGAGTGAGAAGTCTCCAGCGGCATGAAGGCGATGTCAGGAGTTTGCACAGAGCTTCTCCGCCCAAACTCCACAATAGTCACCGATCAAGATGTTCGCGGATTAATGTCGCCCGACGGTTGTCTACTCGATGGTGCTGTACATTTGCGTTACGCTTGGTGAGGCCATCGATTCAAGTCTGAGTGCATACGATCCCAATTACCCGACGTCATAAAAGAAAGTGAGCACCATGGATTTCCCGCTGCCGAATTTTTCCATCGATTTGAAGGGGCAGACCGCGCTGGTGACCGGAGCATCGTCGGGGCTTGGTGTGAGGTTTGCCAAGGCGCTCGCACGATGCGGGGCACAAGTGGCATTGACGGCACGGCGGCTCGAGAGACTCGAGAGCATCGCGGCCGAGATTAGCGTGGCTGGTGGCAAGGCCATACCGCTGCAACTCGATGTGACGGATGCCGATCAGCTGACCAAGGTTGTCGCGGAAGCAGAGCGCCAACTCGGTCCAGTGACAATCCTTGTTAACAATGCGGGTATTCCAGACGCGCAGCGCGCGACCAAGATGTCGATAGACTTGATTGATCGCGTGCTAGACACGAATGTTCGAGCGCCCTACGTATTGTCCTGCGAGGTCGCACGGCGATTGATCGCCGCAAAACTTCCGGGCCGCATTGTCAACATCGCGTCGTCGTCGGCCTATGCTTATGGCGGCAACGGGGCTGCGCTTTATTCGATCAGCAAGGCCGCCGTCGTGCGAATGAGCGAGGCGCTCGCGGTCGAATGGGCGAAATTCAACATCAATGTCAACGCGATCGCGCCGGGTGCGTTTTCATCTGAAATGATGGATGGCATGCTGCAACGCGTGGGTGACATCACGAAGGGATTTCCACGGCCGCGCATCGGCAACCCGGCGCAACTCGACAGCACTTTGCTGTTCCTGGTCTCGCCGTCATCCGACTTCGTGACCGGCACCTGCGTCCGCGTCGACGATGTTCAGGACGGCAGGTAGGTAGACGCCCGCGAAAGGAAAACGTTTCATATTGCCCGAAATGCAGAAGGGGACTCGTCCGCTTGGAGCCGACCCACGTCGTTCAAAGCCCGATACGATGGTTCTGAAGCTATACAGCTGCCGATCGTGGGGTTGCACCCAAACGCCACCTAACTTGATTCTGAAATCGCGATGTCCGGAGGGGCAAGCTTGGCCGGAGCCTACCAAAGCCTAAGCGTTGCTGGTGTGTCGACTCCGTATTCGTCACGGGCGCCGGGCCAGGAACTGACCACCACATATGGTTTCAACGGTGACCATGCAGCACGACATATGGAGCCTCCTCAAGCGTGGGACCTCGGAACAGAGCGCCTACTACCTCCTGCGCTCGGTGGACTTCCAGTATGGCCCCAACGGTCAGGTTGTTGCCTCGCCGCACGAGAACGCGATATTCCGTGATGGTTTTGGCGAACGCTCGGCATTAGCATCGATATGACTATCGCGACGCTTCTGCTGGACTTCCCGGTGGCTCATCTTCTTGCGACCCTGCCACCAGATCGACCAATCTCTTGATGACTGTTGATCTCGCCTATGGTCGTGCCGGTCGTGATTACCGCGGTAGTGTATTTCTTCTACCCTGAGGTCGGGGTAAACACCTATACAGGGCTGATCCGGGCGCACACCACACTGGCTACCCTCGTGATTACCGTGACCGCAAGATTGACTGGGTTCGACCACTCGCTGACGCTTGCGGCCGCCGGCCTTGGGGCCACGCCAATCAAGGCTTTCTTCAAGTTCACCCTGCCGCTCATACTTCCCGGTATGATCTCCTGTTGCTCTTTGCTTTCCCCACGTCCTCGGTGGTCGTGGCTCTTTTCGGTGGCTAGCGCCGAGCAGCGCACTTTGCCAAAATGTTTTCCGGCATCCGGGAGGAGATCAGCCCCACAATCACTGCTTAGCACAATCGAACTGCTGCGACGACGCTCGGAGCGCCTGCGCGGCATCCGGGTGCTCGCGTGCTTTGCACTGGGCCGCGCAACGCGCGGCGCGCGCGCGCCAAGAGAGCCAGTCTGGTCGATCGACCGTGGTCTGATATCGACAGATCCATCATGGCGTCAAAGCGCATGTCGGGATGAGTGTACCAGCGCGTGTTTGCGCTCAGTTGATGTATGCGAACTTCCAATGTCCTTTGTACCGTCAATGCTCGCGCACCTCTGATTTCTCTCTACGATGACCTCCTGCGCCGAATCAGGAAATGGCGCCTGATACCTGCACCGGTCTGGCGCAATTGGCGATTTTCGTCTGCTAGACGAGCTAATTTGTTTTGAAGCCACGGGGGGCAGGCGAATTGCTCACACGAAGGTGGCTGAATTGAACAGACGTTTATACGGAAGACGCTTTGACAATGACTGAAGACATGATCCCGTTGGGCGAGAAGCTGTCCCGCCGCGCCCAGGCGACGCCGTACGTCTCGGCAGTCAGTTGTGGCGAAGCAACTCTCACGTGGGGCCAGTTGGAAGCGAGGGCGAACCGCATCGCCCGCGCCTTGGAGCAACTAGGCGTCAAGCACGGTGATCTGGTCACAATTGGCCTTCCGAACGGGATCAACTTCATCGAGGCCTGCTGGGGTATCTGGAAGCTGGGCGCGACGCCGCAACCGGTTTCCTTCCGATTGCCCGCCGCTGAATTGAAGGCGATAGTCGACTTGGCTGACTCGCCGGTGGTGATCGCATTGGCGGACCTGGAGACCGACCGGCGGCGCGTGACGGTGGAGGACCTTCTCGCGCTTTCTGATGATGACCGGCCACTGGTGCCACGGGTGGCGCCGGTCAAGATTGCGTTGACCTCGGGCGGCTCGACCGGCCGGCCGAAGCTGGTCCTGTCCGGCTCGCCTGGTCTGGCCCGGGTTGAGCCGGAGATTCCTGACTTCTGGCGTTTCGGGCGGAGCGAGACGGTGCTGATACCTGCGCCCCTTTATCATGGTGGGCCGCTTGGGTGCGCCCTGACGGCGTTAGTTTACGGCTCCGAATTGGTGTTGATGCCGCGCTTCGACGCGGAAGGTGTGTTGGCCGAGATCGAGCGGCGCAGAGCAACCTGGGTCTATCTAGTGCCCACGATGATGAGTCGAATCTGGCGACTGCCGGAAGAGAGGCGGACCCGCTACGATCTATCATCACTCAAAACGCTCTGGCACTTCGCTGCGCCCTGCCCGCCGTGGCTCAAGGAAGCCTTCATCGGTTGGCTTGGGCCTGACGTGATCATGGAGCTCTATGGCGGCTCGGAGGCCCAGGCTTGGACCGCCATCACCGGACGCGAATGGCTCGCTCACCGCGGCTCTGTAGGGCGTGTAAGCGAAGGTGAAATGAAGGCATTCGACGATGATGGAAACATGTTGCCGCCAAGAGAGGTGGGCGAGATCTACATGCGCCCGCCCGAGGGGGCGCCGCCCACATACCAGTACCGCGGCGCTACAGCCCGCACGCTTCCCGGCGGCTGGGAAAGCCTCGGCGACATCGGGCACTTCGACGAAGAAGGCTATCTCTACTTGGCTGACAGGCGCACTGACATGATTCTGGTCGGCGGCGCTAACGTCTATCCGGCAGAGGTCGAGGCCGCAATCGACGAGCACCCCCTGGTGATGTCCAGCGCCGTTGTCGGCCTTCCGCACGAGGACATGGGCTCGGCCATCCACGCGATCGTCCAGGCTCGCCCAGGCCTAACGGCCGATGCCTTGTTGGCGCATCTGGCCAAGCGACTGGTGACCTATAAGCGCCCGCGCACCATAGAGTTTGTCGCAGAGCCCCTGCGCAACGAGGCTGGCAAAGTTCGCCGGACACAACTCCGCGACGAGCGAATTGCCCGTATGAAGCTGACCGAAGGCCAAGCCTGATCGAGGCCGGTCCTCTTTGGAAACATGACCGCAGTCGGCCCTTAAGGGAGAAGCAGATGCCGGAAAGCTCCAAGGATGAAGACTCGGCGGATTTCGTAAAGATCGAGAAAGGGCTCGGTCCGCAGGGACGTATAGCAGTCGTACGGTTCGACCGTGGTGATCGCATCAACGCGCTTTCCGAGGACGCAATTCGAGAGCTGACGAAAGCTGCTCGAACGTTTGATGACGACCCGGAAACCTCAGTCGTAATTTTGACCGGCGGGAAGTCCTTCAGTGCTGGCGCAGATATGAAAAGCGGTGGTTCGCGTGGAGTTCCGGACGTAGCTGCGCTGCGGCGTCAGCTCCGGACCGGACCTCGACTCACCCGCGCTTGGTACGAAATGGAGCAGGTGACGATCGCCGCGATCGAAGGATTTTGTATCGGAGGAGCCCTCGCGCTTGCTGTCGCTCTCGACTTCCGTATCATGGCGCGAGACGCCCACATGCGCGTGCCTGAGATCGGGCTAGGCATGAACATGAGTTGGCAGACCATCCCGCGGATGCTGCAATTAATCGGTCCGTCCCGCACAAAGCAGGCGATCATTCTCGCCGACCGGCGCATCTCCGCGGATGAGGCGTACGACTGGGGGATCGTGGAGCAGGTAACGGAGCCCGGTGCGAGTTTTCACGCGGCCACGCAACTCGCCGAGAAGATTGCCGCGCAGCCACCAATTCCGGTCGCTATGACCAAGCAAACCGTCAATCGTCTTTCCGGCGCGCTTGATGATCTCACGAGCCATATGGATGTAGATCAGTTGGTGCTGACCAGCATGACTGAGGACTACAAGGAGGGGATTGCAGCGTTTCGAGAAAAAAGAAAGCCCCGTTTCAAAGGGCGCTAACAGGAGGCTCCTTCAGATTGGTGGAGAGCGACAAACTCGTCGCGCGCGAAAGTCGCGCCCGTATCGACGGTTGCCCTGCCGGGCCCTTAAGATGAGCGCAGAACGAGAGGATGCCAGCGGTGCCGCCTTTTTTTCTATGAGAACCGGATACACATCCAAGCGACTGCGATCTGATAGCCGAGAAAGCGTTGCCCCCCGCACGGCATGCAGTCACCTTCCTCTCCTGCCATCGCAAGCCGGATAGTGTGTCCTCACGGCTTTGGCGCGGCCCCAGGACCCTCTCTGTTCTTAATGGATCAACTGAGCGGGGTCCGGTTTCCAGCGCCCGTGGTGGTGATCCTCATGTGCGCGTGAGCGGCAGCGATGTATTTCCGTCCTTCAGCTAGCCGTCGCACTTGAAGACAGGAGTCAGCTTCTTGAGGTTGTCCAGCGTGGTCCGCGGCGCGTTGGTATCGAGCCAGTCTGCAGAATGAGTGCTTGAGTCGCGGAGCGACTGCGCATGTTCTCATAGAATCTTTCTACCGTTGACGGTCGATACCGCGCGTTGCACAAACAAGCGCCAAACCGAAAAATTCGCGCGCACGAAAAGGGTCGACGGCAAGTGCAAGTCCCTGCTCCAGAAAGGCCTCGTCCTTCGTATCTCCTCGCCCAGCACTTCGTCCAACGGATGAAACTGGGATAAACCTTCGAGTTTGTCAGATTGCCGCAGAAGTTCGACTTCTGAAGTCGCCACTTCGACGGAAATCAGCTCGATTAATGCACTAGCATTTTGCAAAAGATAAGAGCCGTCTATCGGTCACAGCGCGGGCGAGAGGACCGATGAATCGCTTGGCGAACCGTAGCCGTCTCAGAGTGCGTCCTCGTCCTCCACAAATGCTGTCAGATGGCTGGTGGTACGCGTGTCGACGCGCTGGTAGCAGTGGGAGCGCCAGGACGGGGGGACGGGCCATGCCAGGCACGAACGATGCCTTCATCAAGTTTTCCAATGTTCATCAGAAGACTTATGACGGCAAGACGTTCGTCGTTAAGAATCTCAACTTTGAGATCTCGCGGGGCGAGTTTCTGACGATGCTGAGGCCTTCCGCTCCGGCAAGATGACGCCCCTCATGATGATGGCCGGCTTTGAGGCACCCACCCATGGCTTGATCCTGCTAGCCGGGCGCTCGATTGGGAACGTGCCGCCGCACAAGCGCGACATCGGCATGCTGTTCCAGAACTACGCTCTCTTTCCGCACATGACCATGGAAGGGGGCGCTCGACCCGCCTGCTGAAACTCCGGTCGAGCAGCTTGGGTGTGGTCTTTGGCTGCGCCGCCTCCATTGTGGTGGTGGCTAGAAGGGAGAGAGTAGACCATGAGGACGTCATCGACGACTGCAAGCGCCTTGATCGTAATAGGCTTGACAGCGGTCGTGCTCGCGCCGCTAGCGAATCCAGCCTTTGCAGGTGATCAACTCACGGTCACCGCTGGGGGCGGGGGCTTCCAACAGGTCCTACGCAAAGTCGTTTTCGAGCCCTTCTCGAAGACGACCGGAATAAAGATCACTGAAGCTGAGTACGATTATACTAATGCGAAAATCCGCGCCATGGTTGACACCAAGACCGTGAACTGGGACGTGGTCTGGGCCAGCGAGTCGCAGGTCGAGCAATTGTGCGCAGAAGGTACAATCGAGAGAATCGATTGGAAAAAGCTGGGTTTTGACCGAACCAAGTTCGAGGGCACCAACACAGATTGTGGGGTGCCAGTCAGCGCCTCAGCCACCGTCGTTGCTTATGACAGAGACAGGCTACCGAACGGCCCGAAGACCATCGCCGATTTCTTCGATCTAAAGAAATTCCCCGGTAAGAGGGGCCTCTATAAGAGTCCCCCTCTGGAATGGGCTCTGATTGCCGACGGAGTGCCCATCAAGGACGTCTACAGGATTCTTCGCACGTCAGACGGCGTTGATCGTGCCTTCAAGAAACTCGACACGATCAAGAAGGATGTCGTTTGGTGGACGGCGGGTGCCCAGCCTCTGTAGCTTCTCGCCGATGGTGAGGTCGTCATGAGCGACGCCTGGAACGGCCGAATCTATGGCGCCAATAGAAATTCAGCCAAGCATTTTGAGATCATGTGGGACGCCGCCTTACTGAACGGTGTAGCGTGGGTGATTCCGAAGGGCACGTCCAGATTAGAAGAGGCCTACAAGTTCATCGCCTTCGCTGCTTCGCCCCAGGTGCAAGCCGAGATCGCAAACCGCACCACCTATGGGTTAGGCAGCAAGGACGCGATCGCGCTCCTTGATCCGGCGATCCTACCCAACATTCCCAATGCGCCGGACCACAATGATGGTGTTCTGCTGGTGGACGCAGGTTTTTGGAGTGAGAAAAGTGATGAGATGCGCCAACGCTTTACGGCCTGGCTAGCTAAGTAACACCGACGAATAGAGATCGGCGGGAGGACTTGTGTTCTCCTCGCCGCATTTGAGGGGCAAGTAGGCTTGCTGTGGATGATGGCGAACCGAGAATACCAATAGCCAGAGGAATCGACAGCGAAATTCGGTATGTCCCTCGTAGGTGCGGTGATTTATACGTTCGGCAACGAGGTGCAAAAGAAGTCTTAGCTGCCGCGCATTTTAAATGCCGATAATTGGTGGTGTCAGAGCTTCTCAAAGCCCGGTGCGGGCTCCGACCTCGCCTCACTCAAGACATGGGCTGTGCAGGATGGCCGTCACTACATCGCCAACGGCCAGAAGAGTTGGACGACGCGCGCGCAATATGCCGATTGGATTTTCTGCTCGCGGTCGAATGGCGAAATTCAACATCAATGTCAACGCGATCGCGCCGGGCGCTTTTTCGTCTGAAATGATGGATGGCATGCTGCAACGCGTGGGTGACATCAAAAGGGATTTCCACGGGTGCGCATCGGCAACCCGGCGCAACTCGACAGCACTTTGCTGTTCCTGGTCTCGCCGTCATCCGACTTCGTGACCGGCACCTGCGTACGCGTCGACGATGTTCAGGACGCGCCCGCGCCAGGAGAACGTTTCATATTGACCGAAATGCAGGAGGGGACTCGTCCGCTTGGAGCCGACTCACGTCGTTTAAAGCCCGATATGATCGTTCTGAAGCTATACAACTGCCGATCGTGGGTTGCGGCCAAACGCGACCTAACTTGATGCTGATGGTGAGCTTCTGCGTCAAACAGCAAAACCCGCCTGATCTGAGCGCTACACGGCCGGAAGTTGGCGTTTTTCTTCTGTGGGCCCGAGCTAACGCTATCTGAGCGTCGGGGGTTTGGCAGCAGGGCGAATGCTATGGCAGGAGTTCGGTTGAGTGAAGGCGAGGTCGGGCGGAAATGGCTGAAGATATGATCTCCTTGGGTGAGAAATTGACTCGCCGAGCCCAAGCGACGCCAGACGCGCCGGCGGTTAGTTGTGGCGAGGTCAGCCTGACGTGCAGGCAGTTGGAAGCGAGAGCGAACCGAATCGCGCGCGCGCTGCAGAAGCTGGGCGTCAAGCTCGGCGACCTGGTCACCATAGGTCTGCCCAACGGCGTCGACTTCATCGAAGCCTGCTGGGCGGTCTGGAAGCTGGGCGCTTCGCCTCAGCCTGTGTCCTTCCGATTGCCGAGTCCCGAACTGCAAGCCATTGTTGACCTGGCCGATCCGCCGGTGGTGATCACCTTGCCCGGTATGGAGACTGCCCGGCGACGCGTCACGGTCGGCGATCTGCTCGCGCTGTCAGATGACGATCGACCGCTGGAGCCGCGTGTGGCTCCAGTGAAACAGGCGGCGACTTCTGGCGGCTCGACAGGCAGGCCGAAGCTCATTCTCTCCGGTTTGGCCGGCCTCACGTCGCCCGAGCCGACTAATGATCCCGGCGGCTGGCGCTTTCGTCCAGGCGAAGCCGCTCTGATTCCGGCGCCGCTCTACCACAACGGCCCCTTCGGGTGCGCCTTGGATGCGATCACTCAGGATGGCCATTTGGTGCTTATGCCGCGGTTCGACCCAGAAGGTGTGCTCGCTGAGATCGAGCGACGCAGGGTGAGTTGGATCTATCTGGTTCCCACTATGATGAGCCGGATTTGGCGACTGCCCGCGGAGGTGCGAGGCCGCTATGACGTCTCCTCGCTGAAGACTCTCTGGCACTTGGCTGCGCCTTGTCCGCCTTGGCTCAAAGAGGCTTTTATTGGCTGGTTGGGGCCCGATGTGATCATGGAGCTCTATGCCGGCACCGAGAGCCAAGCTTGGACTATCATTACCGGACGCGAGTGGCTTGACCATCGCGGCTCGGTTGGCCGCGTAGCCGTGGGTGAAATGAAGGTTTTTGACGCCGACGGAAATGTGCTGCCATCGGGAGAAGTTGGCGAGGTCTACATGCGCCGCGGGCAAGGCTCCCAGCCTTCCTACCACTACCGTGGCGCGACGGCCCGCACCCTACCTGGCGGTTGGGAGAGCCTCGGCGACATCGGCTATTTCGACGCGGATGGATACCTGTACCTCGCTGACCGGCGTACCGATATGATCCTGGTCGGCGGCGCCAACGTCTATCCAGCTGAGGTCGAGGCGGCGATCGATGAGCACCCGCTGGTGATGTCGAGCGCTGTGATTGGCCTGCCACATGAGGACCTGGGCTCGTCCATTCACGCCATTGTTCAGGCGCGACCCGCATTAACCGCCGATGCGCTGCTCGCACATCTCGCTGAGAGGCTGGTGACGTATAAGCGGCCCCGCAGCATCGAGTTCGTTGAGCAGCCTTTGCGCGACGAGGCAGGTAAGGTGCGCCGGACCCAGTTGCGCGACGAGCGTATCGCCCGCATGAAGCCGCTCGAGAAGCAAACGTAATCGGAGCCGTTTCTTTCGAAAGATAGCTGCAGAACCCGGCTAAACCTTGACGCGGTTTGTGTCCGCGCGACACGTAAGATGTCGTTGCCGCTTAGGCTCCCGGAGGAAATCGAAATCCGCCTTGCTGACTGACCGGTTCGGGTGTTTCAGCACTGAGGAGGGAGAAGTGCACCGATCGGCATTTGCAGATCGATCGACCGCGACAGTTTCGTTGCCCAGCAAAGGCTCACTAGCTCGCAGTCGCCGTTGTTTGGTCCGAACCAACCGTGCTTTGGCAACCCCGCAGTGCTCACGATGCAGAGATTTGAGGAGGATGGGATGGGACTTTTGGAAGGCAAGGTGGCGATTGTTACCGGAGCCGGCGGTGGGCTCGGTGAGGCTTATGCAAAGCTATTCGCCAAAGAGGGTGCGGCCGTTGTCGTCAACGATCTTGGCAGCACGCTGGATGGCTCCGGCACGAGCGCCGCTGCTGAAAAAGTAGTGGCCGACATCATAGCGGCAGGCGGGCGCGCCGTGGCCAATGGTGACGACGTATCTACGCCGGCCGGCGGGGAGAATATTCTCCGGACCGCGATCGATGCTTTCGGCCAAGTTGACATCTTGATCTGTAATGCAGGCATCTTGCGCGATAGGACATTTTCCAAGATCACGGAAGACGACTGGGATCTCGTCGTAAAGGTTCATCTGAAGGGAACCTACTGCTGCACGCTACCAGTTTGGAGGTGGCTTAGAGACAACGGTCGGCCGGGCGTCATAATCATGACGTCCTCAACGTCAGGACTGTTCGGGAATTTCGGCCAAGCTAACTACGGGGCGGCCAAAGCCGGAATCTATGGCTTGATACGAGTTCTCTCCATTGAGGGCCGCAAGTACGGCATTCGCGTCATGGGCGTGGCGCCAAACGCAATTACGCGGATGTGGGCAGACATTCCAGGTCTCCGAGACGGCGACCCCGATCCCATCCTTAGTCCCGGAAACGTCGCTCCAGGTGTGCTCTTCATGGCCTCGGAGTTGGCAGCGGATCATTCGGGCAAGGTTCTCGCTGTGTCGGGGGAAAAGATCACAGAAGTTAAGATGCTGACGACCGAGGGGTTTCATCCCAAAGGGCACTACACCGCGCAAGATGTGGCGGCACACGCGACTTCGGTGTTCTTTCCAGCAGACTTGCAGTAGCTCCCAGCGAAGGCTTGAGGGGGGGCTGCCGGAGGCCCGAGAGACGTCACCTCCCGTGGCACGTCCAACGGTCCTGCGGCCATGAAGTCCTCTTCGCTCCCGTGAAATCAATTGCTGCGTATGCCGCTAGAAGGGGCATGAACTCTTCACGCAGTGCAAGAGAACCTAAATCTATATTGCGCCCAACTTCCTGAGGATATTTCATGCCAATTTATTACCCTGACATCCTAGAGCAAGAGAGCGAGCCTCGCACCTTTACCTATGGCCACAAGGACGTGGTGTTGTACGCGCTTGGAATCGGCATGGGGCGCGATCCAATGGACGAGCGCGAGCTACCGTTCGTCTATGAGAAGGATATCAAGGTCTTGCCGACCGCTGTCACAGTGCTGTCGTCGGGCAAAGGAGGGAGCCCCGAGCCGGCGCCGCACCAGAAGGCAGGTCTCCGGATCAGCCACTTGAATTGGCTGATGCTGGTGCATGGTGAGCAGAAGGTCGAACTGCACAAGCCGCTGCCTTCCTTCGGCACGTTCACGGCCGCCAGCCGCACGATCGGCGTCTACGACAAGGGCAAGGACAAGGGCGCCGTCGTCGTCGACGAGACGGTGTGGATCGACGAGAAAGGCGAGAAGGTCGCCACGCTCACCGGCTCAAACTTCGCACGCGGCGATGGCGGCTTCGGTGGGCCGTCGCAGGGCCCCAAGCCGCACCTTGTCCCATCCCGCAAGCCAGACCTGGTGATGCCGTTGGATACCCGGCCGGACCAGGCGCTGCTCTATCGCTTGAACGGCGACCTTAATCCTCTGCACTCCGATCCCGGAGCCGCCAATCTGGCCGGCTTTCCACGCCCGATCCTGCATGGCCAGTGCACATTCGGTATCACCTGCTGGGCTGTGCTACAGGCGTTCTGCGGTTACGATCCCACCAAGATCCTGAGCCACCAAGCGCGCTTTTCGGCGCCGGTGTTCCCCGGGGAAACCATCACCGTCGACCTCTGGCAGGAAGGAAATGTGATCTCGTTCGAGGCCCGTGTGACTGAGCGCGGCGCTACCGTAATCAAGAATGGCAAGACAGTGCTGCGCGTTTAGGCGCGTGCCGCCTGGGCCGGTCACGGACCGTCAATGCCAAGCGATGGTCTTTGAGCCTGGCACGAGCGCGATCATTCGTCCTCACGACTCAACGCAGTTCGTCTGTATCCAACCCATGCATCTTTTCTCAGACGCATGCTGCCGCACTTTCCGATGCTCTTCCCAGCAGCTTCCATTAAAGATTCGTGCAAAGCCCGGGGTGCCACTAGTTCCGCTTCAACCAGCATTCGGTTCGACTTACGTGCCAAGCCCAATAGTGGCTTTCAACTGGGTAGCCTGGCAAGATCATGCCAGTGGCGACTGCGTCGTCTCAGGTCGGGGCACGAGATTCTAAGCGAAAGTGTATCGCAGGGACTTGCTTGTGAAGCCCTCCTATAGGTCCGCCGCTGACCGTTTCGTGCTCCTCGTCTCACGCAATTATTCTGGCCTCTGTTCGTTATTGACGCAGGGAAGGAGTCGCCGGTGCGCGACACCTTCCCAAGCGCGAGCAAAATCGAGTTGGCAGGTCGTGGCTAGGCACTTGCACCGAGGTCAATCGTGATGCACTCACCGCTGATCCCTGAAGCAGAAGGGCTCGCGAGAAAGCCAATCGTCGCCGCAACCTCACGCACGTCAACAAACCGGTTGCCGGGTTGCGACGCGCGGAAGGCCGCCACTACCTCGTCTGTGCTCATGCCGCGATTTTTCGCCTGAGCTTCCAGCTGACCGCGCATAAGCGGGGTATCCATCCAGCCTGGCGCGACGGCGTTAACAGTGAGACCGTGCGCACCGCCTTCCAGCGCGGCGGTACGGACCACGCCAAGAACACCGTGTTTAGCGGCGCAGTACGCAACCTTCTGCCGTGCACCGCCGTAGCTAGCGACTGATGCCGTGACGACAACCCGACCGCCTGGCGCTCTCGTCAGAGCCGGCCATGCGGCCTTCAGCGCGTGGAATGGCCCGTCCAGCATTAGCCCATTAAGACGATCCCATTCGGCGTCGGGAAATTGATCGAAGGGGGCCATGAATTGCAGTCCAGCATTCAACACCAGGATGTCGAGATGCCCAGCAGTCTCGAGTACGTGGGCGATCATGTCCCTGTTTCCGCTCGCAGTGGTTAGGTCCGCGTGGAAGACACCGTCGCCAACGACGTCAACCCCATGAACGTTCGCTCCGCGTTCGGACAGTTCAGCCACGATGGCCTTCCCAAGTCCTCCAGTCGCTCCAGTTACGAGCGCGACTCGGCCCTCGAGCGACCATCCATGCGGACGGAACTGCTGTTGGTGGCTCTCACTACCGAACTTTGCCATTCGTTTCTCTCCTGCTTATTGGCTCGTCAAACGGATGCGATCATCATTCGACAAATCTCATGGTGAGCCCAGAGCATTCACTCTGTTGCGGTTTTCTGGTCTCCGATACCCAACTGAAACTCCCGCAACAGTGATTGCGAGATGACGGCGACACACATCAAGAGGGCAACTGCGGAGACATTTGCAGCGTGCGGCAGCATGGATTTGCATCTCGCGCAGAATATGCCGCCATTGATGTTGAATTTCCTCATAAAAAGGGCTCAGTTTGCAGAAGTCCCTCGTCGAATTCGACAAAGGCGGAGCTTCTCTGCGGTCGGCGTCACTTAAAGGAAGCTCGCCGATGCCCCGGCCACCATGATCCGGTTATCGGCTTCTAGTCTATGCGCACGAAGCAGAGTGAAGCTGAACCGGAGGCCCGGCTCATTGCTTAACGTTTTCAGCCTCGAGTTGGAGGCATCAACTAGGCGATCCAATCTGCGGTGGGATTTCAATCTTCGGCTGCGTCCACCTAGTGATCCTGTTGGTGAACACGGAAAGCAGGGGACATCGAGCCCTCGGTAAGCCGAGGTGTCTTTGTGCCCCGCTCGCGCACCAGAGTGTGCCCTCGGCTGCACCCGATCTTTGGACCCGAACTTTTGCGTAGGCCCGCTCGTTGACAACACGACACATTGGCGGCCTTCGACAACTCACGCCCGCTTGCCAGCAGCAATGTCAGTTCTGATCTGGTGGCGCAATCGGCGCGACGCGCAGATGGATGCCATCGCAGCATATGACATCGCCGAACGTGAACATTTCAGCCATCTCGTTGACGTTCGGTCTTCGTCATCGCCTCCAATTCGATAGAAGCGACCCCTTCAGAATCAAACCATTAGGAAGCTCGGGGCACGAAATCATCTTCGTGGCTTATGTTTCGGCTGGCCAATTCCGTCTCTGCAGCAATCGCAATCCCACAACCGGCTTGGACTGGCGGCCAAGCTCGGCGTCGCATAGACCCTATAATACGCCGATGCTCAGTTTTTGAGAGGCCAATCGGCTGTTCTTGGCGATCGAAGCCAGTCGTTTATTAAGATAGTCAAGAGACGCCTCATCCAGCCCGGCGAACATCGTCAAATTGAGAGCCTGCCTCTTGTTTGATAGGCCAGCAATTTCCGCCCGCGCCTTTTCAGTTAGTGAGATCTGCAGGTATCTTGCGTCCTCTGGGGACGTTACGCGGGATAAGAGTCCATTTTCTTCGAGCTTCTTCGTTTGGTTCGTGACGAAGGCGGGGTGGATCCGAAGCTTATTTGCCACCGCAATCCCGGAAACCCCGCGGCCTTCATCGATTTCGTCGATAGCCATCATAATCAACCATTGTGGCTCGCTTATTCCCATCATTTCGGCCCACCCCTTGTGTATTTCTTCGAGCTGCGAGTGGATCTCGACGATGTTCCAGATGAAGTCCGTTACGGCTTTATCCAGTTGATCTTTTTCGCCCATTTTTGTCTTTCCGCCACATAGTGGTGCCCTCGAAAGGAACGCTCTTGATCAATAGCGAGAATCCGTCCTGCCGTCTCGATACGAAATGACGCGACATAGCGGTCATGCAGAAAATTAATTGACAAAAACAATCTATATGCGCTATTGCGGGGTCAGACCATGAGGCCCTTTGGCTGACGGTCATGTGAAATCTCCAAGGAGAACCTCTGGGATGCCCCCTGGGGGTTCTTTTTGCCTTCTCGGTCCATTTGGTCTCCTTCCCGCGTCAATTGTGTTGCTCGATTGCAACGCGCCTTCGCGAAACAACAGCGCTCTCTATTAATTAATTGTAGCAATTGTTTTTGCAAACTATACGATAATGGACGGAGAGGGGGCGCCTCGAAGTCGTTCCGTCCAGGCCGGCCCACTGGGGTGAGGCTAGTAGCGGCGGATCTGGACGACGGAAACGATATTTCAACTTGGAGCTTCATCAATGAAACTGACAAAGGGTCTCATCCTCGGTTCTGCGGCAATGTTCGCAGGCGCCGGGGCGCAGGCAGCAGATCTACCCATCAAGGCGAAGGCGATCGAGTATGTGAAGATTTGCTCGCTGTATGGTGCGGGATTCTACTATATCCCCGGAACCGACACTTGCATCAGGCTAGGTGGTTATCTGCGTGCAGACACCATGCTGGCAACGAACGCCGATTTTGATGCAGCAAGCAGCGGTGTGGGTGGCGCGCGTAACCGCCTCAGCAACCACTTGCAAACCCAGACTCGTCAAGATCTGCAAATCGATACGCGCACCGCGACCGAATATGGCATGGTTCGCACGTTCGCTGAGTTGGCCTTCACGTGGAGAACCGGTACTTATAGCGGGACTGGCACGACGGGCGTAAACGGCGCGACTGCCTACACTACGTCGCTCACGTCCCAGGTCGCTGGGGGCTCACTCGGTATCTACTACGCCTTCATTCAGTTCGGCGGATTTACATTCGGTAAAGCGGAATCACAGTTCCGAACGCCATGGGCCGAATATCCGGCGAACAACTTCGAGTTGCCGGGTAGCGCGGGCTGGGACCCTGTAAATCAGATCTCGTATACTGCAGACTTTGGTCAGGGCATCACGGCTTCGTTCTCGGCCCAGGACCAGGTTCCGAACTATCAAAGCAATGTCTGGAATGTCAGCGGCGCAACAGCTGCAGGTCTTGCGACTGGCACTTACGGAGCTAACGACATCGGCGGTTCGCGCGCTCCCGATCTCGTCGCGCGGGTTCGCGTCGATCAGGCTTGGGGTCTTTTCCAGGCGTCGATTGCTGCCCATGACAACCATGCCGCTTACTACGGCGCCGACGAGACAACCGGCCATCCCGGAGACAAGTGGGGCTGGGCCGGACAGTTGGCCCTGTCGATCAAGAACCTGCCGACTGGAGCAGGTGACACAATCAACCTAACCGGCGTGTATACCAACGGCGCAAGTCGCTACAACTTTCACGACTATATGGGCAACGCCTTCGCGATCTACGGAGGTGCGAGCGCCGCGGGTGCCTATCAAAGCCTCGGTCTCGCCGGTGTTTCTGACTCTGTGTTCGTCACAGGTGCCGGGCAGCAGCTGACCACCACCTATGGTTTCAATGGCGGCTACACGCACAACTGGAACCCATACTGGAATTCCTCCGTTTTCGGCGCGTGGGCAGCTGTACGATATAACAATACGGCCAAGGGCTATATCTGCGGGGCCTTCGTCACGACCCTCGCGCTCTCGACCGGCGTTGCCGGATGCAATCCCGACTTCAACTACGCAGTTGTTGGTACGAAGACGTCCTGGACCCCGGTCAAGGGTTTCACGTTCACGGGCGAGCTTGCGTACATGATGCTCGATCAGAAGTATGCAGGCGGAAGCACTGTGACCCTTCCGTTGCAGGCGAGTATCGCCAAACCCGCTGCTGCCTATGAGCTCAAGGACCAAGGCAGCCTTCAGTTGCTGCTCCGCGCTCAACGCAACTTCTGACGCTCTGTAAATGTAACGGAAGGAGAAAGATAAAGGCTCTTTCGATCTAGGTTTAATCTCCAAGAAGGCCTCCGGCATGCCCGCCGGGGGCCTTTCTGATTATTTTCTTCTCGTTTCACTTGCTCGATGTTGTCCATCATTGCCGACTATTTCCAGTCGGCAGGCGCCGCTTGGCTCGGCAACACCACGCGTTGACGTACGCGGTCGTCGATGGCGAAACCACCTGCTCGCCCGCAAGCGCTTATCCAGGCGGCTTGTGCAGACTCGGACTCTCCGCGGCTCAGAAATGTTGAAAGAAGCTGCAGAAGAGGCAGGCTTGAAAGTAGTATCTGCTAGCCGTCTCTACGGGCTGCGGCATCAGGCGAGCGCATCACATTTCCTGACGTTCGCGATTTCTTCAAGATGCTCTTCCCTCGCGGCCGGCTTGCCCGCAGCGAGGTTGAAACGCTAGGTAGGATTTTTCTCGAGAGGCCATTTGCCGGCAGCTATCGCGCGGCGGCGCGATTGAGAAAGATGTGGCTGCGTTCATCCTCGCAAGCGACAAAACCGGCCTGCCTTCTTTGACTGAGCCCATGCTCGCGTCGCGCGGCTTTGTCTAGTGAGCCACTGAGTTTACCGGAACGAGCTCTCGACCGTACGGCGCACGCGCACCTTGCCTGGTCCTTCGTGGAACTCTTTTATGACGCGGCCTTCCAGTGCTCGCTCAACCTGAGTAGGACGGTTGCGCTGACGCAGGTAGTCGTGCCATGTGTGGAAGTGATAGCGCTCGATCCACATGTCTGGATCCGCCATATCTCGCGCGATCGACCAACCGTAGGCGCCGTTACGCTGCCGGACCAGCTGCAGTCCCTGCATGATGTCCCGAAACCCACGCGAGTTGCTCTGAAGCACGCGATATTCGATCTCGATCACAATAGGCCACTCGCGCCCTGTGATCTGCACCCGTACCTCAGGATCCTCAAGGAGGCCTCCCTCTTCCGCACGGGCGCTCACGGGAGGCATTCGCAGCCGGAGGCCAACCAGTGGCGATGCCAGAATCAGCGCGGCTGCGATCAGGAGGGCTGTTTGAACACCGGTGATGTCCGTTAAATGGCCCCAACCCCAGCTGCCGAGCGCGAGGCCCGGATGCGGCCGCCTGATAGGCAGCGAGAGATCGCGCTGCGACCCATCGTGGCGCCGAAAGTTGTACGCCAATATTCAACAGCGTCCAGGATAGCGTCCAGCCAGCGCCAGCCACAACCAATCCCAGTGCAGCAATCACCGGATTGTGGCTGAGTGCCATAACCGCAATACCCGTCGCCATCGAGACCGCGCAGGATCGGATGGCTGCCTCACTGCTCAAGTGCTTGCGCACCAGCGCGATATTTGACGCTCCGATAACAGCACCCAACCCAAAGGCTCCTAGCATCAGACCGTATGTTGATCAAGCCCACGATGACCGTGCGGATCAACACGATCGTGATGGAGGGCGAATTGGCGATGTACCGGACGCCTAAAACAATGGCATGGCCGAGCCGTTCCGGCGGCAAGCGCGACCGTTCGGCCACGCGCTTCCATAAATAGAGAGCGGCGATCAGCGGCAGAAAGGACACCGCATTGAGTGCGAACGCTGCAACGGTCCCTGCAGTCGCCACAATGATGCCCCCGATTGCCGGGCCTACGCTTCGCGCGATGTTGTAGCTGATTCCATTAAGCGCGACGGCGGCCGGCAGAGCTTGCTCGGGCACCTGTTCGCTGACCGCCGCTTGCCACGCGGGCCCCAACATCGCGGTGCCACAGCCCGCTGCAAAGCAGAGCGCGAGCAAGAGGTCCGGTGTGAGCAGCCCCAGCGAAGCGAGCACCGTCAACGTGGTCGTTGCAGACAAGGCAATACCGAGTGAAATGAATGCCACGATGCGTCGATCATGCAGATCCGCTATCGCACCCGCCGGAATTGCGATCAGCATCACTGGCAATCCGAGGGCAGTTTGGACGAGGGCTACCTTGTCCGCCGATGATGACATTTCGGTCATCGCCCACGCCACGCCGACCCCTTGCACCAGACTGCCTAGATTTGAGACCAGACTCGTAATCCAGATGCGCCGGAAGGTGCGGTGGCGCAAGGGCGCGGTAATGTGATCTGCCCTGCCTGGGTCGAGGGGCTTCGCAAGGTCTAGCGCGCTCGGCTCTGCGCACTCCATCTTTCGCCGTTCTATCGGATCAACCGGCGCCGGGGCGGGACGATTCAATGACCGAAGCGAAGGATCTGAACACACGAAGCCATCTGCCTTGGAGGCCCCCGTTCGAGGCCCGACCGGTTCTAACGTCATCATTGATGCTACCGGTTACCCGCAGCAGAATTTCACTGACGAGGGGCTTCCTGGCGCCGGATTGCTGCGCGCTTCGGAGCGATACTGCGAGCTGAACAAACTCATTCGGCGCACCGTTTTTTGAGCGACGTCGTCTCGCACTTTGCGTGGCGGTTCCTGAACCGCACAAATGCCGCCAGATCCGAGCGCAACAGAAAGCAGCGTCCTTCTTTGCCTCCGTAATTGTTCATGGGCATATTCAAGCGGGGCACGGCTGTCGGTCTCGTGGAGATCGATTAGTCCGGCGCAGCGCAATTCGGAAACCCTGGATACTCTGCGGTAAGCAATGTGCCGGCCGTTTTACACAACGAATGGATCGCGATCCCGTCATGCAGCGAATGGCCGTGCCGCAAACCGCGAATTGGTATGAGTCTGAGGATAGCAACGAAGCCAAAAAGACCTAGAAAACGGATCGATCCTGAACGCTCGCGGCGAATTTAGAAGCGGTCAAAGGAGCAGGTGCTGGCAATTCATGACCCTCCAATCGGCTTTGGGGAGAGCCAAAAGGGCTGACTGCGGCGCGCGCCAGAGGCAACAGCGCCTAGACTAGATTAGAGCACGACTGCAACGATCACCTAGTGCCTTTCGCAACGAGAACCGTCCTCATGAGGATCAACGCGCGCAAGCTACAGCTTTGCGCGTCCGATTGGTCCGGCGAGCACAATCTCGTTCAAATCCTTCAATAAGGAGCTGCGAGAGGCAGATTTCAAGCATTTAGCGCAGGTCAATGCAGTTATTCATCTCTGACTTTTTTTATGATGCCTCAGTTTTACGCTCGCGTTCGACGGGCTAGCGGGGAAGGAGATCGTCATGGACAACGAGCGTCCAGCGCCTCAAGAGAGGCCGCAGTGCATAGATTTGGTTGGCCAGTTTAATCGCCGGGGCATTTTGCGGGGTGCCGCTGCAGCTATGGCTATTACGGCAGTCGCGCGATCAAAGATTGCTTCAGCCGAAGGAGCGGTCCCGGCTAATCCCAACACCACGCTGGGCAAGGCCATCGCCTCGAAAAGCATCAAGGTCGGCATCGCCGGTCTGGCTGGATTTGGGTACCTTGGCGCGGACGGAAAGCCGACCGGTATTGACGTCGATGTGTTACGAGCCTGTATGCAATCGCTGGGCATTACGAATCTCGAACCCGTGCAGACGGCTTTCGGGTCTCTGATCCCGGGTCTTAACGCAGGTCAGTTCGACGCGGTGGCGGCGGGGTTAGTCATTACCAAACAGCGCTGCTCACAAGTTGCCTTCGGCGACCCCGCCGCGTGGACCGGCGGCGCCTTCATCGTGAGAAAGGGCAATCCGAAGAAGCTCCATAGCTGGGCCGACGTGGTCCGGACCGAGGCCATCTTCGCCACCGGAACGGGGTCTTCCGACATCAATATGGCAAAGGCCCTCGGCATACCCGACTCGCGGATCCTCCAGTTCCAGCAGTTCGGCAGCAACGCCGCCGTGGCTGCCGGTCGTGCCGACTTCACGTCGGCGGGCAAGCTGGTGCAGGTCGAGTACCTCAAGAACAACCCGAACCCCAACCTCGAGATTGTCGACGCCGATCCCGTCGACGCGTCGGGCAACACGATCAAGTACCACTCCGCGGTGGCGTTCAGGCCGCAAGACACCGACTTTCGGGATGCGTACAACAAAGAATTGGCGAAGCTGAAATCGTCCGGCCAGCTCCTAGTCCTCTTGGGAAGATACGGCTTGGGTGAAAACGAGGTGCCGAAGACCACGGCTGCCGCCCTGTGCAACTAGAGGATCTCGGCCTGTGGCGTGACATCGCATCCGCGCTGTCGAAAAGCCTCTTCATCACGATCGAGGTCACGGTGCTGGCCTCGCTCGTGGCGCTGTGCGTCGCGTTCGTGGCAGGCACGGCACAGCTTGCTCCGTGGCGGCCGGTGAGATGGCTCGCGCGGGTCTACATCGAGACGTTCCGCGGGACCTCCGCCCTCGTCCAGCTCTTCGTGATGTTCTACGTGCTGCCGCTGCTCGGCCTCCGCCTGAGTCCTCTCATGGTCGGCGTGGTCGGGCTCGGGCTGAACCTGGGGGCGTACGGATCGCAGGTTGTTCGAGCGGGCATCGTCGCCATCGATCGCGGGCAGCGCGACGCCGCGGTCGCGCTCGGCCTGACGGGTTGGCAGACGCTGAGACGGATCGTGCTCCCGCAGGCGATTCCGCTGATGCTCCCGCCCTTCGGCAACGAGCTTATCGAGATGTTGAAGGCCACCTCCCTCGTGTCACTGATCGCCCTGACAGACCTGACCTTCGCGGGGAATCTGTTCGTCGAACAGCGCGGACACGCGCTGGACGTCTACACGGCGCTCCTGTTCACGTACTTCATCCTTGCTCTGCCGCTCCGGAGTTTGACGCGGCATCTCGAACGGAGGACGCGTCTGATCGCGGGAGGTCTGAGCGACCTCGCAACGGAGCGGCCCATATGACCTTCGACTGGGGCTATGCATGGGAGATCCTGCCCGCCATCCTGCGTGGCGCTGTCGTGACCATCAAGCTGGGGCTCGCCATCTATGCCGTCGCTCTTGTCGGCGGTCTCATCTTGGCGGTCGTGCGGCTGGCACTGACACCGGCGCTGGCACACGCGGTCGACCAATTTACGAGTTTCATTCGAACGACGCCTCCGTTGATCCAGCTCTATGTGCCGTTCTTCATCCTGCCGCAGTATGGGATCGTTCTCAGCGCCGAGGTCACCGGCGTAGCCGTTCTCGGCCTGCATCTCGCGACATTCACCTCTGAAGTCTATCGAGCCGGCATCGAAGCGGTACCACGAACACAGTGGGAGGCGGCGATCGCTATCGGTCTGGATCCGCGCAGGACGTGGATGAGGATCATCCTGCCCCAGGCTGCGCGCAAGGTCGTCCCTCCGCTCGGGAACTATCTCATCGGCACCATCAAGTCGGTCCCCTATCTCGCCGTGATCTCGGTCCAGGACATGCTGGGCACGGCGCTCAATGAGGCAAGCCTCTCGTTCCGCTATTACGAGCCTATTGCGCTGGTAGGTGCCCTGTACCTGGTGATGAGCCTGATAGCGGCTGAGCTCGTCCGCTTTGTGGAGAGGCGCTATGCCGCTGTCTGACGTGTCGGAAAACGAATCTCAGCTCCAGGACACCCTCCTCGTGACCGCGAACGCCAAGATAGCTGATCCTCCGTCGGTCCGTTTCACCTCGATCTCGAAGAGTTTCGGCGAGATCAAAGTGCTGCAGGATGTGAGCTTCGACGTCGCCGCGGGGGAGAAGCTGGCGCTCATCGGACCAAGCGGCTCGGGGAAGACGACGATCCTTCGCCTTCTCATGACGCTCGAGACGCCGACCAGTGGGACGATCGAGGTCAACGGCGAACTGCTTGGGCTGCGGCGGGTTGGGGGAAAGCTCGTGCCTGATCGTCCAGCGCACATCAGAGAGGTGCGGCGGCAGATTGGAATGGTGTTCCAGCAGTTCAATCTCTTTCCTCATATGACGGTCATGGCGAACATCATCGAGGCGCCTGTGCAAGTGCTTGGGATGGAGCGAACGGAAGCAGAGGCGCAGGCGATGCAGCTTCTCCAAGCCGTCGGCCTCGCGGAAAAGGCGAGTTCCTTCCCGCGCCAGCTATCTGGAGGTCAACAGCAGCGGGTCGCGATCGCGCGTGCTCTTGCGCTGCGACCGCGGATCATGCTCTTTGATGAAATCACTTCTGCGCTGGACCCGGAGCTCATCGGGGAGGTACTGAACGTCGTCCGGCAACTCGCCCGGGACACTGGAATGACGATGCTGATCGTCACGCATGAAATGAACTTCGCTCGCGATGTCGCGGACCGTGTGATGTTCATGGCCGACGGGCGGATTGTGGAGACAGGATCTCCAGAGCAGATCTTCACGGATCCGCAGAACGAAAGAACTCGGCAATTCCTTCGCGCGGTCCTGTCCCATTGAGGCATCTCTCCTCAGCTTTGATCGCCAAAGTCTTCCGCACCGATCCGCCCAACGTGGCTGCATCTCGGTGTCATCAAATGTGGCACCTCGACTTTGCGCGGCATTTCAGACCGCATGTCTACGTGGCGATTATGCTGCCGCACTGAGCTATAATGACAGGCTGAAGCCGCTCATATTGGCCCATTCGCCGAGGCAAGCCCAGCGCCGACCAAATATGCGCTATCATTGCTCGGCAAGCCTGCGGATAGGGCACTCCCGCCGATCCTATCGCTAACGGACCGCGCGAAGGCGGGGTACATAACACGACGGTCCACGCCGGTTTGTTGAACTAGCGCACTAAGAGAAATGCACCGGACACTTTACCCTCCATTTTCATGCGCCTACCTCGTTGTTTCCAGCAACTCATTCGAAGGCTCAGGCCAACGTG
The DNA here is from genome assembly GCF_027594865.1 of Bradyrhizobium xenonodulans. Taxonomy (NCBI): domain Bacteria; kingdom Pseudomonadati; phylum Pseudomonadota; class Alphaproteobacteria; order Hyphomicrobiales; family Nitrobacteraceae; genus Bradyrhizobium; species Bradyrhizobium xenonodulans. The sequence continues at coordinate 7,095,256 of NZ_CP089391.1, read as the reverse complement.
ACCGACATACACAGGCAGATCCTCGCTTGGATCGACGAAAACCGCGACCATTACGTCACCTTCCTTCAAGGCTTCATTCTAGAACGAGGTCCTAACCCGCCCGGCGACACCCGTTCGACCTGCGCTTATGTTAAGCGCTATCTGGATGAACTGGGGTTGAGTTATCGGGAGATCTCGCCACATCCGGAGATGCCGAATCTCGTCGCGAGCTTCGAAGGGGCCCGCGCCGGACGCCATCTGGTGCTTAATGGCCATATGGATGTGTTTCCGGTCGCTGATGATGGCGCGGGGTGGAGTCGAGATCCTTGGGGAGGCCAACGAATTGATGGCCGCGTATACGGACGCAGTGCTGCCGACATGAAGGCCGGCAGTACGGCTTTGATCGCGACGTATGCTTTACTCTCGCAGTTGCGTGGCAAGATTGCCGGACGTCTGACCCTCACCATCGTCTCGGACGAGGAGACGTTCGGGCCATGGGGCGCGCGCCATCTCCTGGAGCATCATCCCGAAGTGCGTGGAGACTGTCTGCTCAACGGGGAGCCAAGCGGTCCAGAGTCCATCCGCTTCGGCGAGCGTGGGCCACTCTGGATCGAGTTCACTGTGCGGACTCTCGGGGCCCACGCCGCCTATGTTCACATGACGAAGAGCGCCACCAAAATTGCCATGCAAATCGCTGCGGAGCTCGAGGCGCTGACGGAGCTTCGCGGACAGCTCTCAGATAACATTCGGCGCGCTGTCGACCTCGGGCGCCCCACTATGGACCGCATGTTAGGCTTGGGCGCTGGCGATCTGGTCGCCAATGTGACTCTGAATATCGGCACCATCCGGGGTGGCGTGAAGGTGAATATGATTCCGTCGAGCTGTGCCTTCGAAGCGGATTTCCGTCTGCCGATAGGCATGAGCAAGACCGATTTGCTGCCGCGCATCGCGGAAATTGCGGAACGGTTTCCCGAGGCGACATGGCGCGAGATCGGCGGCTCGGAACCATCTTGGTGCGATCCGGGGCATGAAATGGTGGGCATTATCCAGGCGAACGTCGAAGCGCTCGGTCATCCCCGTCCCACCCCAACTGTCGGCTTGGGAGGCACCGATGCCAGGCTTTGGCGCCATCGGGGAATCCCAGCCTATGTCTATGGGCCGCGGCCACACGGGATGGGGTCACACGACGAGTACTGTGAGATCGAAGAATTTCTGCACGTCGTGCGCACGCATGCGCTCTCAGCCTTCGACTACCTGAGCCGCGGCTAACGCTTCCTGCGCTCTAATGGGCCGCCTGGCCTTGGAGTTTTTGTTTCTAGGTAGCGGTGCATCCTTTGTGTCGACACCGCGGCTTTGACCGAAGCAAAGGCCGGCTCAGATCTTCGAGCTTCGGATGAACCTTGAGGTCGATGCCGCCGGATTGGCCGCGCAGCGATGTTAAAAAAGCATCTCGATTCCATGCGACAGGCTCTTGTTGGTATGGCTCTCGAACACTTGCCGGAAGTGGTCGTCGACATGACGACCGAGAGAACGGAGCAGGAGGCAGCGTGAAGCCCTCGCCGGTCGCCTCGAAAATGAGAGTGAGAGGGTGGCGGCAGTTTTTCGCGACGGGTTGGAGGCCGAGAGAATAACGCCCGTCAACAGAAGTCGGACGAAATCATGGACCAATCCCCTCTGCCGCCCCAACTGCCACAACACCGAACCGCCCTGCGCTTGATGACCTCCGCACGCGAGACGGCGGCCGGATGGCGGCGGAAGGTCAGCCCGATATGCCCATAGACCCGATAGCGCTCGCCTCGCGAAGTATGATCTTGTCACTGAGGTGCCATGGAGCCGGTCCTGCAGCAACGATCGATGTGACCGCGTCCGCCACGCACTTGGCAGAAGCGCATCCCGACGAAGTTGCCAAGTCGATGAGGGCCGTAACGGGGATTTTGCTCGAGTTCCGGACGTCAGGTCAACCGGGGCTGACGAGTAGTCCGACCACTAAACGTCATGATCGATCAGCAAACCGCTGCTATTCGTCTCGCAGTCGTTTACTTCGTCGCTGTCATTTCCGGCCTTACTCTTTCAGCGTCCGTCGTTTCCCAAATGCTTCGATCGTTCGGCCATCCGATCATATTCTTCGGCGGTCTTGAGCCGCCTCACTTTCGTTCTCAGGTCAAAGTAGGGACCGGCCTTTGCGCGGGTTTCGATGCGCTCGCGCCAGCAGTCGTGATCGCGAACAGGTCCTTCATCTAATCGCCGAACGGAGCCAGAACTGATGATCCTGATGTTGCTCACGCGCTGATGAGGAGAGCTTGCTATAGGCGCGGCAGGACCCGACATCTCCTGTAGGGGCGTCTCCCTTCGGGACCGGGCTGTCGGCTTCGCTGAAACCCCGGCGGTCTGCCGGGTTTTCACCCTTCGGGCTTTCATCCCTGACGGAAGCTGCGGTGGGAGCGAAATTTCGTGGCGCCGGCGCTCGACGATGCAAGAGAGTAAGAGTGGAGCGGCGTTGGCCGTGACGGGTTGAGGACCGGAGGAGAGTCTTCCGGCGACTAGAGGCGTGCCGCCGCATAGAGCCGCCCCATCATACGCGCCGTCTCGACACCATCGAAGCGGCCATAGCCCATGAGGCGGCGGACGACGGCACCATTCTTCTGCTCGACGAACGCCTGATCGTTCTTCTCGTACGCGCGCGAGCGCGTCACTTCGAGCTTCTGTTCGCGACACCATGGCACGACGACATCGTTCATGAAGGCGCTGTCGTTGTCGAAGTCCACGTCGCGCAACAGCCACGGGAACAGGCTCTGTGCGCGGCTGATCGCCTCGACGACCAGCGAACCTTCCCGCGTCAGCAGCGGTAGACACTCCGTCCAGCCGGTGGCGACATTGACCATCGTCAGGGTTTGGATGAACGAGCCAGCCACCGACGTGCCGCCACGGGCGACCATATCGACCTCGCAGAAGCCGGGCACCGGGCTGTTCCAGTCATTGAACGTGCGGATCGGGACCTCGCGCCGGATTGCCGAATAGAATCCGGCACGGCGCCGCCTGCCGCCGCTCGCTGCGATCTTCACATCGACGAGCAGGCGATCGATGGTGGCGGCGCTGATGGCCAGAACACGATCACGGTCCGACTGGCCAAGCTGCAATCGGCCATGTTGCTCGAGAGCAGCAGGCAGCAAGGTCGGGATCATCACCTTGAGCCGCTTACCGCACACCCGATCCGACGCCTCCCACAGCGCTGTCATCGCGTCCTTGACCGTCGCGCCATATCTACGCCTGCGCTCTTGCGGTGCCTCGACCTTGTCCGGCCCAACTGTCTCGCGTGGCCGAAGTGCACGTACCGCATGCTTGCGATGCCAGCCCGTAACGGCGCACAGCTCGTCTAGGATCCGTCCCTTCTCGAGCCGCCCGCTCGACCGATAACGCTCGGCCAGCGCGGATGTGATCTCGCGCTTTGCGCGCATGCTGATCTTCCCTGCCATGGCCGCCACCGAACTGATTCGGCAGCTCCGCCCCAGACTCGACAGGGAAGTTGTCCGGTAACATTTTTAGTGAGGCAATGCGGGGTCAAATTTGCAAACGATGACGTAATTGCGGTCGGCGCTCGTGGCAGACAAGCTCCGATATCGTTGAGCCCTCGCAATCAAATGATTCGAAGGAGCTACCATGAAGCAGTACGTCGGGCTGGATGTCTCACAGAGAGAAACCGCTGTGTGCGTTGTCAAAGAGACTGGTCAAGTAATCTTCGAAGGAAAAGCCAAGTCTAATCCTGGTGCCTTGACTGACCTGCTTAGTAAACATGCGCGTCATGCCGAGCGTATCGGCTTCGAGACCGGTGCGATGGCGAGTTGGCTATGGCATGAACTCCGCAGGGTTGAGCTGCCGGTGGTCTGCGTCGACGCTCGGCATGCGCACGCAGCTTTGTCGGTCCGAATGAATAAGAGCGATCAGAATGATGCGCGAGGCCTTGCCGAACTGGTGCGGGTTGGATGGTATCGAGAGGTCAAAGTCAAAAGTGAGGAAAGCAAGAAGATCCGAGCGATCCTTGTCGCCAGATCTCGGCTAGTGTCCATGCGCCGAGACATCGAGAACCTGGTTCGCAGCTTGATCAAGGAATGTGGATTGCTATTCCCTCGCGCGATCGGCCAACAGTTCCGCAACCAGGTCAGCGAACTCTTGGGCGTCAATCATTTGCTTCTCAGCGTGATATCGCCGCTGCTCTCGATCCATGAGAACGTTTGTCAACAACAAGGTAAGTTCGACAACGAGGTCCGCCGGTTGGCAAAGCTGGACGAGACGACGCGTCGCCTGATGACGGTCCCGGGGGTCGGTGTCGTGACGGCCCTAACGTTCCGCCACACGATCGATGACCCCTCGCGCTTCCGATCGGCTTCGGCGGTCGGCGCCTACCTAGGCCTTACGCCGAGGCGCAGCCAATCCGGCGAAACCGACACCAACGGAAAGATATCTCGATGGGGCGACCGGCTTCTCCGAACTTACTTGTTCGAGGCTGCCACTGTCCTTCTTTATCGAACCAAAAAGTGGTCTTCCCTAAAGCCCTGGGGCATGAAGCAAGCTCGCCAAGCGGATCGGCATGAAGAAGGCAAAGGTCGCCATCGCCCGAAAGATCGCCGTGATTCTCCACTGCATCTGGGTCGATGGCACATCGTTCGACTGGGGCCAGCCGAAGCCAATCTGATATTTGCTCGCAAGTTCCTGGTCCGGTCCGCCGGACTGGCGATGTCCCGCTGGGACGGTGGTCGTGGTGACCTCGGTCACTCGGCTGGTGGCGGTTCGACCGCACTCCGCTGCAAACGTTGAGGCGCCCGATCCGGACATCATCATGAGGCGCTCGCGACCTCGGAAAGGACCATGACCCCAGCTACGACATCAACCCACCCCGTTGAAGCCGCCAACGACGTCGATTGCCAATCCCACTAGGCAATCGTCTCGCCATCCGCGATCGCTCCGTCTCCGCAACCTGACCAGCTCCGACGGAGCAATCGCTACCGGCATGTCACTGGAGAGAGGAAGAATGGTAGCTTGACAACAAACCGCAATTAGAGGGCCAATTGACACGTCTGACGGGCATTCCCTCTACCGTTGTCCCGCCTCCGCAAATGCGCGATGATGAGAGGGCCTGATCAGGCTGATTGTACTTGCCTGGCGACCGCCCGCATGAAGCCGACCAGTTCACGGGCGATAGCAGTGCAGACTACCGTCGTGAAGCGAGCTTTCGGTAGCGAGCAGTCAGGCGGGTCTGCGCCTTCCATGCGATCTCTCGCGCCGCTGGCGATGCCTGCTCGAGCCGATATAGCTTTGTCTTTCCGATCTTCGGCGGATGCCGATACGTCCAGGCGCTCTCGACCGCATGTGGCGAACGCAACGGGCCTTAGTGATGCCGCCACGCCTGACCGTCTCCCCGGTCGATCGCTCGCCCGGCACCAGGCCGAGATAGCCCATGAGCTGACGTGAGGTCTCAAAACGGCTCACGTCACCAACCTCGGTGGCAAATGTCACTGCGACAATTAGATCGATACCTTGCAGTGTTTGAAGCGCCCGCACGAGCGGCTCCAAAGAGCAGGCCGAGACGAACTCTTCGATCGTGCGCTCCAGACGTTCGATCCGCTCCCTGGCGATGCGAACCGCTTCGACCATTTCCTGGACCGCGATCTGATGCGCGGGATGATCGAACTGCTGTTCCTGAAGCCAGCGCAGATAGCGCATCGTCCATCCCTTCTTGCGGGGATAGATGAGCCCGTGCTTGAGCATGAAGGCGCTCACCTGTTGGCGGTGGACCCGCAGCGCCTCAACCGCCGCCGCTCGGGCGTGGACGAGATCGCGCATCGCTTCGTGGCCTTCATTACCGCCGTCAGCTCGCCGGCGCGTACCATCAAACCGGCTGGCGATCCGTTCAACGACCCGGCGCATGCCGGTCGCCGACGCGTCGACCTCGAAGAAGCGAACCTCTCCTTCCCGGCCTGTTTCCGCGATCGCGATGGCGTTTTTTAGCTTCGCGACGCCGATTCCGACAAATGCTTCCCTATAATCTGCCACGGCTCGTCCTCCTGTGATGAGGATCGGCTCGGTACGCCCGACAACCCTCGGACGCGCAGTGTAGGGCGAGCCACCTCACCGGAAGAGGCGGACATACGGCCTTACCATAGAGGCGCTCACCGGCAACATCATCGAGCGTCTCGTTCTCGACAAAGGCTATCGCGGCCACAATGCACCAGCCGAATACAAGTTCAGTGTGTTCATTCAGGCGCGTAACCCAACAGATTGGGCGTGATCTTCGCCGTCGCCCGGCCGTCGAACCCGTCATCGGCATCTCAAATCCGAACATCGGATGGGCCGAAACTATCTCTGGCGGCTATGCCACAACGCCGTTCTCGGCGCCGCAGGCTGAACTTCCGCCGCCTCATCCAGTGGCTGGTGCTCTTGCTGCTCCAAATCCTCATCCAGCTTGCCGCTCGATCGCAATTCACCTCAGGAGTCCGAGTTCTTCACCGACGACTAGTCAGGTCTTTTCGAGCGACTGAATAGGGCGTTAGGTCACTCAAGCTTGGTGCGGCGCCTCCAAGGTAATCTTCATTTACGCAGTTATCGAACTTGCCCCATGCCACCCGATTACTTTGCCTAAAGCTCGAATCGAGCCGGCAGTGCCTTGCAAGAGGGCTCGGCCAGCGAACATGGGCGGGCTTCCATCGATCTCCCCGCCTTGACAGATTCCATTCATCTGCGACATGGGAATGACAACGATTCTAGGATGTTGTGCCATTAGCTTCCTCAGTGCGAGACCAACCGCGGAATTGTCCTCGATGCTCATCGGCAAGTCCTTGCCCCAGAGAAGGATGTCAAACTCATCGCTCTGTCCGAGTACTTCTATGCAACTCGTCAGAATCTTGGCATCAAATGCGCTCTGAGCACTCAGATCTAGGGGATTAAAGGCGTTCGCGAATCTCGGAAGCACGTCCGCCAGCTCTTCGCGCAACCGATGGGAAAAGGAAGCGAGCTTCAGCCCCGGCGTCGATAGGATCGAATCGGCCACTATATTGCCCATTCCCCCAGAAAAACTTACAAAAGCGATGCGATTGCCCTGCGGTTTAGGACAGGCGTTGAAAGCTACGACGGTTTCGATTAAGTCCTCGACTGAATGAACGGCAATCACACCCAGATCTTCCAGGAAACGGATGTCTTGTCTGTAGCTGTCCGCGCCTCGTGTCGCCGTATGTCGACTGATGCCCTCTTGCACCTCGGGATGTGCCCCGACGCGCAACATGATAATCGGCTTGCCTTGTTTCCGCGCGCGTTTACAGGCAATGGCAAAGCATTCTGGATCGTTAATGCCTTCGCAATAACTGACGATGACAGCTGTTTGGGGATCGTCAGCGAAGAAGTTGATTAGTTCGGCTGTTGTTGCGCTGACTTCGTTGCCAGTCGTCACGATCTTGCTAATCCCAATGCCTCTGCTCATCAACGGGTGCATCATGGTAACCATCTGACCGCTCTGAAAGACGCCACTAACGCATCCCGCGACTACCTTGGCGATCTTGCTGTCGCCAACGGCAACTATTGGCCGGTGCAGATTAATGACCCCGTATGTGTTGGGCCCGATAACAATTGTTGTGGACGACTCTTCGGCCCAGCGCTGAACTTGTTGTTGCCTTGCGCGACCCTCCTCCGAGTCGAGTTCCGCGAAACCGCTAGAGATGATCTGCGCGGCTCCCACCGACTTTCGCTTGCATTCCTCTAACACAGAGAGAACTTTCTCGGCTCGAACGCATAACACGGCCAGATCGACCTGAAACGGAACGTCTGCGATGGACTTGTAACAATCGATGTCATCAATGCTCGTATAGTTTGGGTTCACAGCAGCAATGTTTCCGTCGAATCCGAAGGAGACAACGTTGTTAAGGATGCTTTTGGCAAGGCTCGGCTTCGGCGAAGCACCAATCACGGCAACTCCCTGCGGTTCGAAGAGAGATCTCAGAGTCCGTTTTCCGCCGGACATTTTGAAGTTATCCAAATGCTGCGTTTCTGAATGCACTCAGCGCTCCTCTCCGGCAGTTATAGCATTTGATTGGCAATGAACGTGCCAGCAGCATCTACGCACACTAAGCGTCTGAGCCCGAACATTGGCGCGCCGGAAGTGGGCGACCTCGCTCGACGATTATCGTACGGTGTCAGAAACTGGACAATTGAATCAGTAGTCATTTGTATGCGTGATGACAAAGATGTGGCGATGGCGCGCCAACTGGCGAGCGAGTCGTGCGTCCAACATTGAATCTGGCGTAGCACCGGAGCGCGAGGAGATGCTGCTGCACTGCGGGCGAATACGGCGACGGGCTAGCTCAAAGGTGGGGTGAAGAGGCTCTCGTATCGAGGCCAGTCGCTGGCCGCACCGATCGGAGCCGAAGCTTCGCGTCCAGGCTGTTTGCTAAACGTCTGTTTCTCTCATTGGCAAACCGGGCAGGGATTCCGTAAACGGCACGTCGATTGCTTGAATGATGAATGCGGCCGCGACTAGGTTGCAGTTGCGCCCATCGATAGCCGCGGCTGTTTCTGTTTATGTCGTGCTGCTTATGTCTGGAGGCGAAGAGGGTGAATTAGAAGGCGGAGCGATTGTTCGTGCGGTCTGGTGTGGTGCTGGGCAAAGGAGAAGTTCATGATGATTTCTGAGGTGTTTATCACCTGTGCGGTCACAGGGTCTGGAAGTTCGGTGGAGCACAGCCCGCATGTGCCGGTGACCCCGGAGCAGATCGCCGATTCGGCTATTGAAGCGGCACGGGAAGGCGCGGCAGTGGTTCACATTCACGTGCGTGATCTTGAAACCCGGCGCGGCGCCCGAGATCCGGCCCTATATAGGGCGGTGGTGCAGCGGATTCGAAAGTCGGACGTGAATCCGGTGATTAACCTGACCGCCGGGATGGGCGGAGACCTCGTGCTAGGTGAACCGCAGTCTCCTCTGCCGCCGAACCCCGCGGGGACGGATATGGCGGGTGCGCTTGAGCGACTGGTGCATGTAGAGGAGTTGCGTCCAGAAATCTGCACTCTGGATTGCGGGACGATGAATTGGGGCGCGCGCAGCCAATACATCATGGTCAACACCGCGGGGACGCTACGCGTGATGGCCGCACGTGTGAAGGAGCTAGGCGTGCGTCCGGAACTCGAGGTATTCGATACCGGTCAGTTGGTGCTAGTGCGCGATTTAGTCGAGGAGGGGGTAATCGAGGATCCCGCCTTGATCCAGCTGTGCATGGGAATTCGGTACGGCGCACCTGACGATCTGACCACGCTCATGACGCTGGTGCACCGGATTCCGCCTCAAGCAATCTACTCGGCCTTTTCGATCGGGCGGATGCAGCTTCCATATGCGGCGTTGGCTCCGTTGGTCGGCGCAAACGTACGGGTAGGGCTAGAAGACAATCTCTATCTCTCGCGCGGGCAGCTCGCGACTAACGCCGCGCTCGTCCGGCGGGCTGTGGAAATTCTCGTAAGGATGGGCGTGCGGGTAATGAGCGCAGACGAGGTGCGCCAGAAACTCGCGTTGAGAGTCCACAACTGAGCGGGCGCGGGTTTATGAAAGCGCGGGGCGCGAGCGGTGGTGGTGGACGCGCCATGGTCGGCCAAATCCGCGGAAGGAGTTCGTCGAGCGCTTTGGACTGGACGTGCCGCGATGCGAGCCGGACGTCAGCCTGGCCGTTTTCGACGTGGTTCATCTTGATCGAGACGATGAGGCTTTACATCAATGCTGGACGATTGCCGTCCGCGATCGGACCGCGAAACAACCAGGATTTCCGCCCCAGGGCGATTCCGCTCACGCCGCGTTCGGCGGCGTCGTTCGAAAGACAGATACGGCCGTCGAAGGAAGCAGGTGAGCGCTCTCCAGCGTTTGAGCATGTATTCCAGGGATCGCCGAGTGGATGATCCGGCTCAAATAGAGCGACCGATTAGGCGACAACTCTCAGGACCGCGAATAGCGGTCCCGCCAAGCTCGCTCGCGATCTACTCTACTGTAGGATGGACAGCGGTCGCCTGGACACCGAGGCTGGCTGATCGGATCGCCTTGAGGCTGTCAGCAGCGTGGCGCTGCTGGTGCGTGACAATACCAAAGTCGAAGTGATCAAGGTCGGCTTTGCGATCTTGGGATCAATCGCAGCTACAGGCGTGGCGAAGCATTACAGCAGCGCGTTCTGCCCGCCAGGCCACGACGGCCGCAGGGCAAGGCGAAGGGTCGGCCAAGTGGTCCTGTTGATCGATCGTTGACTGCTCGGGCGGTGCACCACCGCACCTTCCGCCGGTGCGCCGGTCAAATCACTATCGACGCGCCATCGCTGGCATGGTCGACGATAGCTTGCCGCCGCCGACATGCTTGGGCTTTTGCGCGCGATCCACCGAAGCTCAGTACCGCTCTGCGACACGTTGTTACTCGCGCATCGGGGCTAACCTGGCCGTTGCCCGATGACGTTAGCGATCCGTCGCTGGAAACTCGGCTGTTCGCACAGGGCGCATCGCAGCCCTCCTCGTGGTTCCCCTTGCAAGGCCGAAAGGCGGGATCGTAGCGGAGCCAGAAGAGGCCTATTAGTTACCCCGAAGCGACACTATTCAGGAATGTTGGGCGCGACAATCTCTCAATGACGGGTGACATCATTCCGGAATCGCGGGTGAAATAGAGCGGCATCTCTGCATCCTGATCTCAGGCGTGTCCCTTCTTGATAGCGCACATTGATGACCTTACATTGCGCGCCGCCTTGTTGGTGATTAGCGTGCGGCCGGTCCGTCGGACCTAGCCGCCGACAGTTTCGCAAGCGTGCGAACCGGCCGTGCTACCGTTCCGGAACTCTTTTCCTCCGTTCTATGCTCGCTTCCAAACACTACCTCCTCAATATCGAGTCCTATATTTCTCACCAAAGTAGGTAGGTTTCCGCACATTAGTGATGCTGTACCATTGGCGAATAGCTCGCCAGCCGACTATCTCGCCAGCCGGCTATGGAGTCAGTTCGTCACGATAGCAGCCAGGTAGCCGCAGCGACAACTATAGCCAATTCGGCATCCTAGAGGACAGGTCATGAAATTTATCGAAGGGACGCGCGCCGTTACCGAGGGTGAGCTGCAGGCCAACAACATCACGCGTCATCACGTCACAAGTTTCTATAGCAAACAAATTACCAAAAGTGGTTACTACGAGCAGCTTAGACGGGTTGTGGAGCCGTCACTTGAGGAGTTCGAGAGTCCCGGCAGCTTAGATACGAGCGGGGAGCACGCCAACACGGTCGTGCCTGGTCTCCAGCATAAGTACGCTCAGACCGGGTTGTTGCTAGTAACGAACCGTTGCGCTTCATATTGCCGGTACTGCTTTCGCAAGCGCATGGTCGGTAAGGACTCTGATGAAATTGCGCCTGATTTCGCTCAGGTTGCGCAATATATCGGCCGGCATCCCGAGATGACGAACGTGCTGCTATCGGGAGGGGACCCGTTCGTGCTCAGCACCGCCAAGCTCAATGAGATTGTTGATCACTTGCTGCCAATCGCACATCTGGATTCCATTCGATTCGGCACAAAAATGGTTGCCTATGAGCCCAAGCGGTTCGAGGATTCCGCTCTTTCGTCTTTGTTCCAAAGAATCCATCAAACAGGCAAGACAGCGACAATCGTCACACATTTCGATCACATCGGTGAGATCTCGGTCGACGCAGAACGCAGAATTCGTTCTTTGCGTGCACAGGAAGTGCAGTTCCTCAATCAGTCCGTGCTCCTTGCGAAAGTCAACGATGATCCCGAGATCTTGGCGGCGACATTCGCAAGATGTCACCAAATTGGAGTGCGCCCTTACTATCTTTTTCAGGGCAGGCCAGTGAAGGGCGCGTCACACTTTCAGGTTGCATTGCGTCGTGGAATAGAGATTACGCGCAGCATCAACCAACGTCTCAGCGGTATCCAAAAAACATTCAAATACATTATGTCGCATTGCACAGGAAAAATCGAGATCCTGGACCTGGGAGATGATGGCCGGGTGTACATGCGATATCATCAAAATAAGGCTCCCGAAAAGATTGGAAAGATATTTTCCCGGCCGTACGTCGAGAATGCCTGCTGGTTGGACGATTTGCCCGAAGGATGAGCCGAGGCAACGCGATGCTGATTACCGATCGAGGGCCTCTGGAAAGAACTTGAGGTCAGCGGGCCGCTGCGGCCGAGCAAGGATTATGTTCGCCTTCCCTGCGCGATCGAACGCTGTCCACGGGGGCAGCCGTATCCATGTCATGGCCCGACGGAAACGCTCCCCTGAGTGAGGTATGCGCAACGAGATTGCCTCAGCGGAGGCCGCACTCCTCGCGCTGCTCTTTGTCTGCCGCTCGGTTTAGCGATCGCCGGACTAGCCATGCTGAGAACCTCTTCCATTTGTAAATTGCCGTTCCTCACGGAGTTCGGTGCCCATTGTCGCCATCGATATTTTTCCGCAGGTCCCGCGCCAGACGCACAAAAAGGTTTAGCGGCTTGGAGCCTATTCGTGTAAGCACAGACGGGTGCAGCCCGACTATATCGTGCAACGCGAACAGAGCCGAGATCTCTTCAAAAGAACAGGCATCCGCTTCCTATACCCTCATCGAACAACGTGCCTCATTGGCGGACTCCGTCGATCGCTCTGAGATGCAGGAAACGAGAAGCGATGAGCCGGTTCGGACGTCGGCAACGCAGAAAATCACTTTAGGGTCCGTCTACTTGGCGCGCCGTTTTCCCGAGGGTACCTCGTGGCTGCTAAACCACCTAGATGCGACCTCGACCACCAGTCGGGCTATCTCGCGCCCAAATGCACGTTCGAAATGTTTGCCCAAGGCCCTAGAGGGGACTTACACTTTAGCGTTGTGCTGGCCACATACGCGTGCAAACGGCGTTCGCCAGTGCCGCCTCGTACTCTCCTGCGATTTCCTTGACGAGGTCGGCAGCACCCATGATTGAGCGCACCCCCGACACTGAATGACCAGCACACCAGATATTGTCCCAACGCGGCGGACCTTCGCCAGACCTGATACTGCCACATCTTTGCATTGCATGCCTTTCGGACACTGACTCGTCAAGTTTTGAAGGATCGAGACCTACCGCGACAATTGAACTCCGCAGCACGTTCGCATTGAGTCCCCAAAATGCGCTGGTTAAGATGATGTCATCAAGCGTGCTTTCGAGCAACATCTGCCGATAGGTGGCGCTAGCCATGCTTTCCCTGGTGGCGATGAAGCGAGTACCCATGCAAGCGAGATCGCAGCCAAGCATCTGCGCTGCCGCTAGTGAAATGCCATCTGTGATGCCGCCGGCAAGTACAATTGGACCATCGAATATGGCGCGGACTGAGCGAACAAACGCAAACGGATTGGCCCACCCGGTATGGCCTCCCGCGCCGGCGGCCAGCAAAATCAAGCCGTCCGCTCCGGCTTCGATGGCTTTCTCAGCATGGTGCAGCGAGGCAATATCGGCGAGCACGAGACAGCCGATTTCGTGCAAGGCATCGACTGCAGCAGCCGGCGATCCCACGCTGGTGATGGCAATTTCCACCCTGTGACGTACAATACAGGCAAGATCATCCTTGAACCGTCGGTGACGGATCATGAGTGTTGGGCAGTGCGGCGCGACAGGCTGGTCCAACTTTGCGAGATCATGTTCAATCCGGGCTAGCCATTGATCGAGCTCCTCAACCGATCGGGCGTTGGTGGTGGGAAACGCGCCGATGATTCCCGAACGGCAGACGGTAGTCACAAGGTCCACCCCCGAGACATCGGCCATGGGCGCGGCGATCAGGGGGAGCGTCAGCCGGGAAGATAGGGTACTGGGCAATCTGCCATTCTCGTAAAGTGTAGTCATGGCTGTCGTCCTTTGGGCTGAAGCGCGTTTCGGAAGATATGTTCGGGGAAGCAGCCGCTCTTCTGGGTCGAGAGCGCCTTGACGGTTGGCATTTGCGACATCGGTGAAGCATGAGTAGCATTAGCTTGACGGCCGAGTATGCAATTGACGAGTTCGACGCAAAATGCGATCGGCGCCGATCGCTGTTGGTCCAGGCAGACAAGCTAAAAGCATTGTTAATGACCGCTGGCGACAATAACTGGTCGATTGACATCGCGAACTCCGCGAGGAGCTTTTTGGCAAACCTGACGCCTACCAATTGGTGGCATGCTCATGCAATCCGTTCAATTGTTAACCTTGAGAGTTGACTAGAGCGCAGATGATAAGTCAGTCGCTGATTCCAGCTGCAAGGAGCTCGGGCCGTCATCCGCGTTGGCGTGCAGGATGCCGGCATAGCGGTCCAGATGCACACGGCGATGCTCAGTCACGTGAGTAGTAGAGTATCGCTGCCGGGCGTAAATCCCGGCATCGGTCTGTGTCTGTCCTTCCTCGGCAGCACCGGCGGTGTCGAAACATCGCGTCGAAAGCGATCGGCGGCCATCACATGGGCCTTGCCAGGCGCAGGATCGAGCGCCCCCCGCACAGACTGATCTCACGGCATCCGTGATGATCGACAATGCGTAGTGCTCGGCCTGCGACTCAGCGGTCGATGCTGGCTAGGGCGCCGGGGGCTTGACTGAGCCTCTCGCAATGGCGGTACGAGAACCTCTCCTGAATACTCTCGGTCACCTTCCGCCGGCTCGGCGTCACTTCTAGTGTGCGGCCACAGTGTTGCCGAGCTTGCGCAGGCGACTGCTGCCGCGGCGATCACAAGCCGTAGGCCCATTGATCAGCACCCGCTCTCGGGTAAGGGAACCGCATATGGATTGTCCTAAGATGCGGCAACCCCAAATCTGTTGGATCAACCGCGCTTCGCTGTCGTCAACTCAGTTGCGGAGCCCGCCAGCCAGGGCGCTCGAGTCATGGCATCGGAATATACCCATAAAGAGTGACGATGACCTGGCCACCTTCGAAGAAGCGGACGTCGTAGAGCCGACAATGGCCGACCTGCCGCTCGGCCTGAAGGGCACGATCTCAGAGTTGGAATTGCACATTATCAAGAACCAGATGACGAGCGGTTCCTGGCGAAATCGGAACGGAGCGACTTGCCCTCTCGTTCGCGATCCTTCTGAAGTGCTCATCAAGGACGCCAGTCTCGAAGTACCGGCACACTGTTGCTGCTGTTCGAGACCTCTTGAAGGTGTGGATGGGCGCGCACGTGATGCGGACCTTTGCTTACCACGGCCTGGCACTCGCCTCGCAGCGACCGCCATGGCAACTATCGGCAGCGATGATGTCCTTAAGAACCCGGCTTATGTAGGCGCCTTGTCTATGGCAGGACTTGGCAGAAGGTATCCCAAACAACGGGACAGTGGCCACTAGAATCCCCGTGTCGTGGAACGAACCTGGAGGACTGTGGTGAAGGAAAAGTACCTAGGCTAATCGATGAGAGACCTCGAGAAGATCCAGGCGATGCTGCGCAATCGGGCGGAGTACCAGCACATTACCCAGTCATGGCATGCGTTACAAGGACGGTAATCCAGAGTGGCGGGTTGGAAAATGGCGACGTCCCAGGTCAGCCCGATCCGGGCTCTCAACTCATCGGCGGTTTTGGTCCATCGGAACGGTTTGGGCGCGACACAGCACCATTGGTACATCCTATACCCTGAGGTGCTACATCCTATTTAATTCGGTAGCTGCAAAGCTGCGTGGCAATGCTTTAGCTTTGCTTCGAGCGAGCGAAAAGCCGACAGATACACAAAGAGAGTTACTTCGGCGCATGATGATGGCGAGCCCGCTATTCGGGCGCCGAATTAACCGAAAGCTTGCGCGATGAGGGCATCAACGATGGCAGAGTATGACTTGTGTGCGATTGTGACGGGTTCGGCGTCGGGACTTGGGGCCGCAAGTGCGCGTCTACTTGCCGCGGACGGTGCCCGCCTTGTGATCAACTATTCCAGTAACCGAAAAGATGCCGAAGCGACCGCCGAAGCGTGCCGCAATGCTGGCGCCGCTGAGGTCTTGGTTGTGCAGGGCGACGTGTCGCGTGATCAGGATTGCAACAGGATAGTTGCCGCTGCGGCTAGTTGGGGAAAGCTCGATGTACTTATCAATAACGCCGGCATCACCAAACACGTGCCGCATCATACTCTGGAGGGATTATCGGCTGATGACTTTCAGCAGATTTACGCGGTAAACACCATCGGGCCATATCAAATGATTCGTGCGGCACGATCGTTGTTGGAAGCCAACGTCCAAGCCTGCGGCGTTACAGCCGCGGTGGTCAACATCTCCTCAGTCGCAGGAATAAACGGCGATGGGTCGTCGTTAGCGTATGTCGCGAGCAAGGGTGCGCTGAACGTCATGACCTTGTCGCTGGCCAAAGCCCTCGCGCCCGCTATCCGCGTCAACACAGTTTGTCCAGGCTATATTGACACGTCTTGGTATGCCAAGGGATGTGGCGAAGCGCGGGCCAAGGAAGTCCGAGATGCGATAACTGAGAAGGCCGCGCTGAAGATCGTCTCTAGTGCCATGGACATCGCGCACCTCGTCCATTTTTTGGCGAGTTCCGCTTCGAGCCATATGACTGGTGAGTGTGTACGCATGGACGCCGGCTTGCACTTGGTTCGATAAATGACTATCGAATCGGGGTGCCGATACGCTCGTTCCGAGCTTGACCGCAAGACGATACGATTAAGCTGTGCCTTGAAGGGCCGGAAATGAGTGATGGCCCAACCAATCTCATCTTCGGAGTTCTGTGTGATCGTGGCGCCTGTGAGCCAAATCGTTTTTAGTTCGGCATTCGAGACCGAGGGGCGTTAATGCCCCTTTGATGTCGAAGCCAGCGGGTCAGGTCATCGGATATGCTTCTGTGATCTATGCTTTTGCGAGGCGGTGCAGTTGTTGGTGATGGCGTATCAGAGCACGACGGCACGGACCTTCTCGATGCCGCGCACGGTCAATTGCCTGAGGTCCCAGTTCCGCCATCGGGCATGAATGCATTCGCAGATCGTGGGGGCTTTGTTCTGTGTCTTGCGGGCTTCGCTTGCCACGCGAGCAAGCCAGGCCGCGACTCCAGGACGGTATGCTGATCGCAATGCCGTTGTTGACAAGCACGTCGGTGAACGCCGCCTCCATCGTGATCGACAGCCGCCACGACGGAACCCGGAGGGTCGCCCAGTCCAGCACGACAGCGAGGTACACGAAGCCGCGCGCCATCGGGAGTTAGGTGATATCCATCGCCCAGACCTGGTTCGGGCGTGTGATCTCCATGCCGCGTAGCAGATACGGATAGATCTTGCGCCCAGGCTCAGGCTTGGTAGTGCGCGGACGGCGGTACAGCGCCTCTACCCCCATCCGCCGCATCAGCGTTTTGACATGCCGGCGGCCGATCTTGCACCCCTCGGCAGCCAGCAGGCCTCTCAACATCCGCGAACCGGCGAACGGGAACTCCAGATGCAACCGGTCGAGCCGTCGCATTGTCGCGATGTCGTCGGGCGACACCGGACGCGGCAGATAATAGACGCTGCTGCGGCTGATCTTCAAAACTTCCGCCTGCCTGGTGATCGACAGATCGTGCTCACGGTCGATCATCGTCTTGCGCTCAGCAATCCGGCCTTGGTGAGCGCGCCCTCTAAAAAATCGTTCTCCAGCGTCAGCTCGCCGATCTTGGCGTGCTGCGACTTCACATCGATGGCGGGTAACGCCGCCGCGGCGCTGCCGCCCCCTGGCCCGAACACATCGGCGGCCCCGCCCTCAAGCTGGGCTTTCCACGACGTGATCTGATTGGGATGCACGTCGAACTGCTCCGCCAATTGAGCCAGAGTTCGATCGCCCTTGACGGCGCAGGCGCCACCTTCGCCTTGAAAGCCGGGGTGTGGTTCCGGCGTGCTCGTCTGCTCATCGTCTCTCCTGATTCGCGGGCCAATCTTGCCCGCCGTCAGGCAGAAACTCCACTTATCGCCCTGTTCAGATTTGCGGAGCCGGCTCTGTTATGGATCGACAGCTACCTACTTTGATGGCAGTTGTCGGGCGTCTTGGAAAGTTGACGCCTCGTCAAACCTGCTCGCTTCCGATAGCAAGTGGAGAGTGCATACGTGCGAGAACAAGCGTGTTAATCGGTTTCACAACCAGCGCTTCTCTTTGGTGTCATAAGCCCCAGAAAGTGGATCACCGGCGGCCATCAGTTCACGTTTGAGCACTTTATTGCTGGAGATGGCTCTAGGAAGCGTCTGCGTAAAGGCAATGTACCGAGGCACCTTAAACGCCGCAAGGTGCGCGCGCGCATGATCGATAATGCGCTCTATGGTTAGACTCTCTGACGCGACGTCTCCTCTCAGTTCGACGAAAATCTTGACTTCCTCTCCTCGCTTCGAATCGCGAACCGGCACGGCGGCCACGTCCGCGATCTCGGGAATTTCGCGAATGACCGCCTCGACCTCTCTTGCAGCGATGTTCTCACTTGAGCGGCGGATCATGTCCTTCGTGCGCCCCACGAGCCAATAACACCCAAGCTCATCGCGACGCATCAGATCACCAGTCTTAAACCATTCGCCTTCAAACGAAGCGGCATTTGCTTCCGGGGCATTCCAATAGCCCTTGAGGATCCCGCGCCCGGTTACCCACAGTTCACCGACTTCGCCGATTCGAGTGGAGTTGCCATCCTCGTTCATTAGCCGCAGCGACCGAAATGGCGCGCGTATCCCCACCGAACCTGAACATGCCAACTCGTCAAGCTGGTTAGTCATTCGTGTGGCGAAACCGATCTCCGTCATCCCGTACGCTTCCTCGGTCCGCACTCGAAATCGTTTCCGGAATTGGCGCACTGTATCAGGGCTCCAGCCCCAATTCAGGATTTGCTTCAAGCAGGTCGCCCCGTCTTCGTTGGCGGCCTCCGCCTCGCGCGCTATCAACTCGGGAATCTGACACCACTCTATGCGATGCTGCTTGACCCAACAAAAGAAGCGTGTCGCGCTAAGTTGAGGAGCTAGGTAGAGCGTGCCGCCCTGTCGATACGATCTCAGAAGATGCACCGGCGGATCGACATAGAAGAATGGCTGCGCAGACAGATATCTTTGGTACGGCCCGTCGTCCCAGCACATCCCTTGATACGAAAACACGCCCCAGTAGTCATGGGTCAACATGCATCCTTTGGGAAAACCGGTTGTCCCGGACGTATATTGAATGTTCAACAAATCGTCAGGGCCGACATCCTCCTCGACCAACGAGTCGTCGGTGCCCTCGAGTAATCCAGCGATAGTATTGGATATCCTGCAGGAAGGCTGTCCCGCGAGAACTACCCTTTCCTTGGCAAGGTTTTGGGGCCAAGGCTCCATAGACGAGAACACTGACCATACCCCTTGGTCCACAACGGCGAACCTGGCCTGTGTATCGCTGAGAACATACTCAATCTCCCTTCGCGTGTACCGCATGTTGATCGGAACCATGACTGCACCAAGCTTCGCGATCGCGAACCACAGGATCGGATACTCGATGCGATTGGGAAGCATCACACCGATGCGATCCCCTTTGCGAACGCCGAGTGCACGCAACGCATTCGCATATTTGTTAGATGATCGGTCCATCTCCATATACGTCGCGCGTTCACCGCGCTCGAAGACATCGATTGCTATGGTCGATCCGTGCGTCTTTGCCCGCATTGAAACCAACTGACCGATGGTGATGGTCTTATAAGCGGCTTCCAGCGCCTCGACTTTACGCAATGCACTTGCGGCACGCTCCTTCGAGTCTGTATTCATTTTTGCTGGGCGCATTATCATGGGAAAAACCTCGAGGCTTAGAGAGAAAAAGACCCGCTTTGGAACGACGGCAACACTTCCTGAGGCCACCATGTCGATTGGGCGCGGCCGTTGCGGACTGCTCGATATGGGCAGCGCGCACCTAGTTTAGGATGCGCGGCTCGTGATTAGATTGCCGTCGTTATTGCAGTTTTTGAGAGGTGGCTCACACGTTTGACGCTCCCAAGAATTGACCAATGCTGCTCATTGGTTCGCCTGTCCTGGCGATCAGTCGTCCTTCAAACGAGAGTACTTTTTGTTCGTACCCCATTTAGACAAGTCGGCGAACTACCTACTCTGGTGAGATAATTGTGTTTCCTATTTTAAAGAGGCGCCTGGCGTAGCCGATACTGATTCGCAGGAGAGCTAGCAGCCTGAAGTAATTAGGCGCGTTCGCAAACGAAGGCCGAGTCGTCGCCATGTGTATGTAGAAGTGGCCGACGAGCATTGTCCGCAGTGCCAATCATAGCCTATCCGCGACCGCAGGCGGGGTTATCTCGGCGTGCCTTCCCAAGGGAGCTGTGCCCGGTGAAGCCGAGACCATTGTAGAAAGCGATCCAGGTTGTGGTTCCTGCCTTGGCCTCTTAGTCGGCCTAGCTTTGAGATAGATTTCCTCATGCTTGAGAAACCGCTTTTACGGCATAGGAGGTCGCACGAACCCTTACCGGGCTTGCGCCAGGCGTAGAGACGGCCGTCGAGATCTTGAGGACGGCACCACTCGACTAGGATTGAACCGTATTTCGGTCGTGGGTAGTTCCGTTTCACTTGCAATGACTCGAATGCTGGTCAACCCACAATCTTGGCCTCTTCCGCGAATGCATTCTACTGTCGCCTGCAGCTAATTACATCGATGCCTAAACATGGATCATCTCAGAGGGTAGGGCTTTCCCGTTGTTTCGACGACTGCGTCCAAAATGCCATTGCACAGCCGCTCAATGTCGGTAGCCTGGTGCTCGGACGAAATAGCCACTCTAATTCCGGCCGTTCCGCCCTCCAGCGTTGGGACGATCTTCACTGAAGTACAGAAACCGCTGTCGAGAAGCCGTCTGGCGGCGCCAATCGCGTCGGCCTCCTCCCCAACGGTGATCGTTCTAATCGGAAGTGAATTGCCTTGCTCGGCGGTTGCAAGGCGATCATCAAAGAGGCGGATACGTTGGGCCAGTCGCCGTTGCCGCTCGCCCAGTTCTTCCGAGCGGTGAATTGTGCACGACCCAAGTGCCGCGCCAACTGCGGCCAGATTGGGAGCCTCTGAAAACCCTTCGATAGTGGAGAACTGTCGAAATAAGGCCTCGTGTGCGCTTGTTCCGAGCATCAACAGGCCGCCAGATGCACCGAATCCCTCGGCCAGCGAGGCCGCTATGCATGTTCGATCGCCGAGCATTTCCGGAAACTGAGAGCGAGCAAGCCCTTCGCCTTGTCGTCCAAAGATCGATACGCCGTGAGCGTCGCTGATATGGAGAAACAGCCCATAGCGTTCCTGAAGCTGACGCAATTCAGTTAGTAGCGAATGTCCTCTTTGCGAGTAAATATCGTCACATACATAGACCACCGCGGGATTCTCGCGGCACAATCGTTCGAGAGCGCCGATGTCATTGTGGCCAATTGTTTCCACGCGGGTTTCGTCAGCGACGATCGACTTGTAACAGACCAGAGAGCCGTGCAACAAGCAATCAAACACAACAATCGGCTTTCTTCCGCCTGTCAGCCGGCCGGAAGCAAGGATGCGGATCGCTCCTAAGTTGGCGAGCAGCAGACTGGAGGAAAGTATAGCACGTACGCAAAACATCTCGGAGAGGGTCTCTTCCAGTTGTTCAAGAAGATTGGAGATGAGATGCTTTCGGGCGCAGGACCAATGTGATGACCGTTGCACCTCAATTGCTTCGATCGCTCCAGCGACGACCAACGGATGGCTGTCGAGGCCCAGGTAAGAGCATTGCACGAAATCAATTGCCTGCTGAGAAGCCTGCGGCCCCTTATCGCAAGTAATCGGGCGTGTGGGCGCATAACGTCCATCGATGGCCATAGGATCTGCCGTATGGGCTACATTACAATAGTGCCGGATAATACGGCTGGCCGTTCCCGGGCATGCGTGCGGTGTTCCGAAAGAGTCTACTCATGCGGCACCTTTCAAGGCAACGAGCCGATGTGTTGATTCACTTTCTATGCAGCCGTTTGTGCCCACAGAAGCTTAGGTGCGTCAGGCCGAATGAATTTCGGAAGACAAACGGGCCGTAAGCTAATTAAACCAGTGGCCGCTTGCCCTGGACAGCTACTACATCAAATAGGGCGTCAGCACAGGACAGCATTTTAGCAGGGACGCCATCCCAGTGTACCACCCGCGAAACGACCACGCGCGCGGAGAAATTGCGTTCTTCCATGCTGACTTAGGAAGTACGGTGGTCGATGTCACTCGGGCGGCGTCGCGGGTACGCAGTGGGCGCTCCCTCAGAGACTAGGCGTTTTGGTAGCTTCACCGCTCTCGGTTCTTGTGCAACCGTCTCGCACCCGGCCAACCGGAGAACGGTGCGGAGTTAATCACCATGGCTAAGGAGGCTACCAATGGGCGAGGCGATTGGTATCGAAGCACGTAAGTTGCACGCTGTTGAAGAACTCGAATCCAAGGTCCGATCGTACTCACGTTCGTTTCCTGCTGTTTTCAGTCGTGCGCGCGGCTCCATCATGTTGACCGAGAATGGTCGACAGATGGTTGACTTCTTCTCCGGTGCTGGTGCGCTCAATTACGGCCACAACAATCACGCTATCAAAGTTGCTGTTACCGAGTATCTGTCGTCAGATGCCATGATTCATGGGCTTGACATGGCAACTCCTGCTAAAATCGAATTTATGGAGACTTTCAATTCTTTCGTACTCGAGAGCCGGGGGATGCGGTATCGTTACCAGTTCACGGGGCCAACGGGGGCTAATGCAATTGAGGGAGCTTTAAAGCTCGCGCGGAAAGTCACAGGGCGTCAAAATATCATCTCGTTTACTCGAGGGTATCATGGCTTGAGCTTGGGAGCGATAGCCGCAACAGGCAACCGCTTTTATCGAAAAGTCAGCGGAGTTTCACTGTCTGGCACAACTTTCATGCCTTACGACGGTTATTTGGGCCCAGGCGTCGATACGGCTGAGTACGTACGAAAGTTGTTGATGGACGGCGGCAGTGGAATCGACGCTCCGGCGGCTATTTTGGTCGAAACAGTGCAGGGCGAAGGTGGTATCAATGTAGCGAGCAAGGAGTGGTTGCAGTCGATCCAGGCGATAGCAAAGGATGTAGGCGCCGTCTTCATAGTCGACGACATTCAAATGGGTTCTGGACGCACAGGAGAATTCTTCAGCTTCGAGTTTGCGGCGTTGTCGCCTGATGTCATCGTGCTGTCGAAGTCGCTAAGCGGGTACGGTCTACCGTTATCAATGTTGTTGATCAGAGAGGAACTGGACGTATGGGAACCAGGAGAACACACCGGCACGTTTCGGGGGAACAACCTCGCACTAGTGTCTGCAACCGCCGCCATAAATGCATACTGGCGCTGCCCAAGTTTCTCGGAGGAGGTTCGCCGCATGGGAGCGCTATTGCTAGACCGACTTGAGGCCATTGCGTCCGAGCACGGAAACGGTTTTTCCGTACGAGGCCGTGGTATGGCAGTGGGGTTCGATTGCCGAAAGACCGAACTCGCAGCAGCAACTGCAAGAAGGGCATTTGAGCGGGGATTGATTGTCGAACGATGCGGGCCCGACGATCAAGTCGTGAAGTTTTTCCCCGCGCTCACGATCGACCTGGAGACGTTAAATCAAGGCCTGGAAATATTCGAGAAATCATTGATCGAAACATTGACTGGAGTACGAAGCAACAACTGTTGATTGCGACCGCGTAGACAAGCACGACAGCATGAGGTTGGATCGCGAAGTATTTATAGGACCCAAAGAAAGAACAATGGTTTGCCTCGCAGCATGCAAACCCTCCTGCGTGCTGGTGTGACCGGTCGCAATCCACACCGCACGCTTTACGGAACTGGATCATTGGCCGTTCATCCCGGAAAGTCTGTAACGGCAACCTTCAGCTTCGTTACATGATTGCAGCAGTGATGCGCGCCGTCCCAGCCGTAAACTCAATCTTGATCGCGCCATCGGAGCACGGCCGGATCTGGTCGGATCCTGTGGCAGGATATCGGGCTGTCGGTCTGCGCTAAAACGCCTCTGACAGTTGGAAGGTTCATTTTGAACGTCGGCGTCGGCTGGAGCGATACCAATCTGAGTGGCAAAGATATAATGGACTCGACTGAAGTCCGTAACTAGGCTGGTAAGCGCGTAGCGTGGGCCGAGCGCCCTAGCCGCGGCCTTCTTGTGCATTTGGAGAGTCCTGCGCGTGTTGAGTGCGTCGCATGAATACTGAAGCAGCGATTCTCCGGGCAAACTGGAGCGCCGCCGGAAGTGACTTCAGAACGAACTCGAGCTTCTCGTCCTCTGGCCGGCGGCGCCGCTGAAAGTGCCGGCTCCGGAATTTTGCACAGCGCGCTAAATGGAGCTTCTGCCTGACGGCCGGCAAGATTGACCCGCGAATTACGAGATGCGATGACGAGACGAGCACGCTGGAACCACGCCGGCTTTCATGAAGACGAATCCTTCGTGAAGTGAGCGATGATTAGCTCAGCAACTTTGTCCGAACGGTCTACTCCAGAAGCAAGCTGCAAGTCGTACAGCCCTCCCGGATTTACAAGGTTTATTTCGATAATATAAGGATAGGCCATGTCTATCCCCGCGAAGTTGATTCCATGTGCCATCAGCTTTCGACCGATCGACTCGGCCAGTCCAATCTCGTCTTGATGCAGGTCCGCCGGAACGGGTTTTCCTCCAAGCACGATGTTGGACCTGTGATCGTCTGGATGCCCGAGCCGACCGTGCCAAGCAACCGCCTCTCCGCAAGCGACGAGGACACGCTTCTCGCCGCGGACCACTTCCGGAATATACTCCTGAAGAACGGTATAGTCAGCTTTGAAGCCGCCTAGTTCGCCGTAGCTGTCTTTGTGCGCAGCCGTATTTCCGGTAAGGCATTGCAGGATTGCTCGGACATTTGGTCCTTTTGGGGTCAGTAGAAAGACGTTTTGCCCGCAAGTGGAATTTGGCGGTTTGGCCACCCACCATTGATCTGAAGTTCGTTGGTAACGATCCCATAGCAACGAAAAATCGTTCGATATATATGATAGAGCTCTGTTTGCCTTGGGCACGACGTACCCCAATGCATGTTTTGGAGTAAGAAACATCAAGCCTTCGACGCTGTTAACGAAGGAGGTGTGCTGAGAGGCCAACCAAAGCATCTGCCAAATGTCAAGGGATACACGATCTTGAGGATGGTTCATGACCCAGACCAATTGGCATTCGTCGAGAAAATAGGCATTTCGTTTTCCTTCTGCCGAGGCGCCGGGATGATATGGCTCGGCATTTTGAGGCACCAAGGCTCCTCTTGTGGAAAAGCGATAATCGTCCGCCGAAATAGAATTCAATTCTCCGAAAACGACTTCGCAACCCAGCCGGCGAAACGCGTTACTGATCGGCGCGTCGTTCTCGCCTAAACAGTCGAGTGTGTTGGTGAGTATCAGCAATCTCATCAGATTCTCCTGGAGGCCAATTCCGAGCTCAAGTATCGAGAAGCCTCATCTGTGTTCCAGAGCGCGAAGATAGCTCCACTATCGAAGTAACTTAAGCCAGCACCACGACAGCCGTTGTCAGCCATCCAGTTTGGACTGAGATATCGGCTAGTGCCGCACAGCGCAGGCTGCAACGCGCGTGCCAAGGTTTTCCTGGCTCAGAAGGTTATTGAGCTCGTTCCAAAAGGCCACCTCCCACTGAAGTCCGCCATGGCTTAGATCGAACAAGACTCGCACCGTTGTCCGAAGCGAGACAACGACCATATAGTTGACCTGACAAAATCGCTTGTGGCCTGAAGATCGAGGTGGCCCGCGCATCTAGCGGTAACTCTGTGTCCAGAGGTGAAGCCTCTGCCAGAGTTGGCTCGCGGGACAGCACGCAATGGGTGTGTAGGTAGGTCCGTCGCGCAGACTTAGTTCGGGCGCGCGATCTCCATCCCACGCAGCAGATACGGATAGCCTTGTGCCCGGCTTTGGACCTGGTGGTACGCAA
This sequence comes from Bradyrhizobium xenonodulans, assembly GCF_027594865.1. Classification (NCBI taxonomy): domain Bacteria; kingdom Pseudomonadati; phylum Pseudomonadota; class Alphaproteobacteria; order Hyphomicrobiales; family Nitrobacteraceae; genus Bradyrhizobium; species Bradyrhizobium xenonodulans. Next base: position 7,069,412 of record NZ_CP089391.1, on the reverse strand, counting down.
TGTGGCGGATGGGCGCTCAACCGGGTGCTCACGAATCGGCGCTCAGCAGGCCAGCATCCCTGAGCACGCCCTTTCTAACAAATCGTTCCCAGTGCCAGCTTCCCGGTCATGGCATGCAGCGTTTTCACATCCACCGCGGGCTCCCTTGTTCTGTTGCCACCATCAGCACCAAAACGCTCCGAAGCTGGATCTTCCTTTTCGTGATCTGGTTCGGGTGCACGTCAAAATGTTCAGCCAACTGGGCCAGCGCCATCTCGCCCTTGATCGCGCTAACGCCATCTTCGCCTTGAATACCGATGCGTGATGCCGGCAGGCTCGTCTGCTCATCGTCTATCTTCATTTGGCCGGACAATTGTCCGCTGTAGAACCGCCACTTATTACCCGTCCAGATTTCCGGATTCAGCTCTGCGCGCAGTCTTCGGTATCGATGTTGCACGCACAAGCGGTCGTAGTCGGACAGTCATCGCAACTGTTTCCACAGCCATACGTCATTGTGCCATTCACCTCGAATGAGCGAAAGTTCGCGTAGCGTCACGACACGTACAAACCCGAACGAATGGAAATTCTTGGTCGCTCCGACATTTCTTTCAAGGGTACGGCCCAACAGGGCACGTAGTCCAAAAGTGTTGGCCGTGTTAATCAAATGCGCAAGCATCAGCCTTCCGATGCCTCTTCTCTGGTGTTGTTCATCAACGTAAAACGACACTTCGGAGAGCTCCATATACTCAGGACGCATCGAAAGTGTATTCAGGGAACACCATGCGATCACTTTCCCGCTCTCGTGCTGATAAACGAAAGCGGGGTAGGGGTCTTTATGCTCCCTAAGCCAATCCAGCCGTTCGGTGCGAGTTTCGGGCGACACTCGACTCATAGCAAAGACGCCGGGTGCCATCGCTTGATTGTAGATTTTTGCGATGTCTTCAGCATCTGGGTATTTAGCGCGTCGAATCACCATCAGGCACCAGTTGTTCGAAAGTCCGTTGCAATCGTGGAGTACACTGATGCAGCTACGCGCGTCTGTCGAACATTTCGATCAAACATGGGCAGCCAGACGTCAGCTGCCGCAGTGGAAGGGAGCAGCGTCAGCGAAAGTGTGCTTATCAATGCGAGTATTTTGACTGTCTATGCAAGCTACAAGCTCTGGTAGTTCTTGTCCCTTGTGCGATAGCCTTTCGTATCTTTTCTTGAGAAAGTGGGTCGGCCCCTGCACCGGTGTCGCTCTCTGATCACCAACTGCAGCACAGTTCACCACATGGGAGACCGGCATAACGCACGCAAGTCGCCACGATGGAACTCGCTAATCAACGAGCCTGTAGGCGAAAACTGCGATCGCTTCTCGAAGGGAACCTGGGTGGTGTTGCTTGGCTCGCCTTGTGAAAAGAACGTTATTGATCAATAGCTGACTAAAGAGGATGCGGTGGTCGGTAGCAGCGTTTCCTCTTTTGGACGGTACGTCAGGTATATCGCTGCCTCATGCCTGATCCGATGCCACAGAAGATTGAAAGGCCAGATATGCAGTATGAAGTGCGCCGGTTGCAAACAACTGATCTACCCGAAGTAACAGACATCTATAACGCCGCATGTCGGAATAGAGAATCGACGCAAGGAAGACGCCCGTGGAGCGTCCCGGAAATGAATGAATTTTTATTTGCGCGTCGTCCCTCATTTGTGGCCTACTCCTGTCTGAGCAATGGCAGCGTGATTGGATGGACCGCACTCACTAGGCACCATGACAATGAAGGGTTGAGGCAGACAGCGGAGATGTCGCTCTATGTTCAAGGGGCGTTTCGTCGTAAAGGAGTTGGATCCGCTCTTGCGCACGCTGTTCTAAGCCGAGCAAGTACGGCCAATCTACACTGCATCTTAGGAATGATATTTGCAGATATCCCGAACGTAATTTCTTTTGCAGAACGCAAATGTGGACTCTCGGTCGCGGGATGTCTACCCGGAGCGTTTCCCGGTAACGGGGCAAACTACGACATTCTGGTTCTCCAAAGGCTTATAGAACCATGAACTCAACTTTCGCAGAGCTTGTGAGACCAGTCATCGGTGAATAATGCGGATTTATACGCCTAGAATCTTCACCCGTTGAAGACGCGATGACATGCTGTTCCGGTTGCCGGACCGCCGGCGCGAGGAGGCGGAGTGGCGGCATGCGATCACTGGCATAGCGATCGCCTTTTGAGGCCGTCCGTCCATCGCGATCTGGAATCTACCGTGCTGTCTATGCTCTTTGTTTCAGGTTTCAGCGATCGGCGTGCACTCACGCAATCTGGCGCCTTGCTTGACGAAGCAAATTCGTGCGTTTGACAACGTCCCTGTGAACGCGCTGACAACGTCAATGAGTTCACGAAATCTGAGAGCGATGGAATGTGCGGTTCGTTTCAAACATATCGCCTACTCTAGTTTGCAGGAGTACGAGGACGATCAGAGTTGCAGCGCAATAACGCGCGTACATCGTACGGTTCCGACGAGCACCGTCCTTGTGTGACGCGGATTATTTCGCGAAGCGGGTGACCTTAAGGCTAGCTTTAAGGTCATCAGGCGATGCGTGTCGAGTATGCCCGGCTGGAGCGGGCGGCGACGTTGGTCGCGGGAACGAAAGGCGCGGATTGTCGAGGAAGCGCTGGGCGCCAAGGTGACGGAAGTCGCTCGCGGCAACGGTGCCGCTGCGAGCGTGGCGTTCACCTCGCGTCGACAAGCCCGAACGGGGTTGAAAAGATCAAGCCATGTTTTGCGCTGGTGCAGATTACCGCGGCGGCGAAAACGGGCGGGGAAAACGCGAAGCTGCCGTCGGAGAATGACGGGCGGATGCGGTGGTGCCGGCAGCCGGGACCGGACTGATCGAGATCGATCTTGGCAACCGGCGAAGTATCCGGGGGGATGTGTAAGTTGATGCGGAGCCGCTGGCTCGGGTTCTCGACGTGCTGGAGCGCCGATGATTGCCATTCCGGGCAATGTGCGGGTGTGGCTCGCGACGCGCCATACCGATATGCGACTTCGATTCCCAAGCTTGGCGCGGCTGGTTCAGGAGAGCTTGAAGCGTGATCCGCATGCTGGCGGCCTTTATGTTTTTAGGGGCCGCCGCGGTCTCATCAAAAGTAATTTGGCATGATGGCCGGGATGCCTGCCTGTTCACGAAAAGGCTGGAGCGTGGTCGCTCTCTGTGACCCTCGCTGGCCGACGGTGTTGTCACCATCAGCGTTGCGCAATTGTCCTATCTTTTGTCCGGAATTGATTGCCAGACGCCGCAGGCAACCTGGCGACGAAAGGCTTCCGGTTAAGCTGTGCTTTTTGGCTCACAGCGGAAACCGGGCGCGTTTTTTTGCGGCGAATATGGTTGGTTCGTCGTCGTAACGACGCCCTCCGATCCGCTTCCCGCCGACCTTGCCGCCGCGCATGCGATGATCCTTGCACAGCGCGAGCAGCCGACACTAGGAGAAGAGCGAAGTCACCGTCGGCCAGCTGGAGACCGAACGACTGAAGCTGATGCTGGCCAAGGCGCGGCGCGAGCAGTTCGGGCAATCCTCCGAGCGCGGCAAGCTGCTGGTCGAGCAGCTCGAGCTCGCCATCGAGGATCTCGAAGAGACGCAGGCCGAACAGCAAACCAAGGCCGAGATCGCTGCACCACAGGCCGCTCCAGAGAAGCGCACGCAATCCGCAGCCGCCGCGACGTCCGCTGCCGGACAACCCGCCGATCGAAAGGATCATTTGAACCTAGACCTTGCGCGTGCGGCAAGTGCGGCAGTGCGCGGCTGCACAAGCTCGGCGAGGTCGTCTCGAAAACCCTGGAATGCGAGCCGCGACGCTGGAAGATCATCGAGCGCGTCCGCGAGAAATGCTCCTGCCGCGATTGCGAGGCCATCACCGAGGCGCCGGTGCCCTCGCATCCGATCCCGCGCGGTTTTGCCGGGCCAAGCCTCATGGCGATGGTTCTGGTGAACAAGTTCCTTCTGCACCAGCCGCTGAACCGTCAGAGCAAGACCTATGCGAGGGCATCGCGATCGATGTCTCGACGCTGGAAGATCGGGTCGGCGCCTGCGCGGTGGCGCTTGAGCCTCTTATTGAGGCCATCCGGACGCACGTCATGCGCGCGGAACGCATTCATGCCGACGACACCACGGTCGCGATGCTGGCGAAAGTGAAGGCCATGGTCGCGCGGATCTGGATGTATATTCGCGATGACCGGCCATTTGCCGGCACCGATCCGCCGGCGGCATTGTTCTATTACTCGCGCAACCGGGCTGGAGAGCATCCGGCCATCTTGCTGGCTACGTTGGTCTGATGCAGGCCGATGCCTTCAACGGCTACAACGATCTCTACAGAGCCAATCGGAAACCAGCGCCGATCCTTGAGGCAGCGTGCTGGTGCCATGGCCGCTGAAAGTTCTTCCGTGGCGAAATCGGGAAAGGCCCCGATTGCGACCGAAGCGGTGCGGCGCATCGATGAACTGTTTGAGATCGAGCGCGCCGTCAACGGACAAACACAGGAACAACGGCTTGCCCTGCGCCGTGAAAAATCGAAGCAGATCGTCGATCTCGAAATCTGGATGCGCCAGCAGCGCGCCTTGCTCTCATCAAGCAACGACACTGCGAAGGCGATCAACTATCTCCTCAACCGCTGGGCAGCGTTCACCCGCTTCCTCGATGACCGCCGCGTCTGTCTCACCAACAACGAGGCCGAACGGGCCTTGCGCGGTGTGGCGGTCGGAGGAAAAAAGCAGACCTTTGCCGGTTCAGATGCCGGCGGCCATCGTGCCGCCGCCGTCTAAACGCTTGTCGAGACCTGCAAGATGAACGACGTCGATCCCCAAGCCTGGCTTGCGGACGTGCTGGCCCGGCTCCCCGATTTATCCCGCCAACAAAGTCGCCGACCTTCTGCCCTGGAGTTGGAAGGCGAACCAGCAGCACAAGGGCGCCCTTGCCGCCTGAGTGATCTTCACCCGAAGATCGCGCCTACCTGGGGTGCTGGCCGGGTGCGTACCGTACATCAACAAGAACTGCGCCCCAAGCGCCGGTTGCAGGCCGCGCTCGACTCAGCAGGGTGATGCGTTGCGGTTGGTGGGAGTGAATGATGCGCGACTTCTACGGATGGGAAATAAAATGCTCATTGCAACGGATGCGACGGTGATTGATGCCCCTGTGGCTGGGTGGCCTATCTGGAAGTAAGTTGAATCGGCTTGGCGTCTGCGGGCAGTGGGCGTGCGTATGTCCGAAACCAAACAGACCTGATGTCTAGAATCCGCCAAGCTGTTTGGAGCGCGACATTGCCCCCTCAAAGTCGTCGGAGATTCGGCGCGTCGCACTGGCATAAATCCTGCTGCAACCTTTCTGGGAGAGAGCTAGGAGGATGCCATGCCAAGCGACCATCCGCTGCCCATTGTCTTCAACCATACGAGAATTTGCGTATCTTTCTACTGCAATCTTCATTGCGAGCATTGCTATGTTCCTGAAGAGTATCGGGATCAATACAAGCAGCTTTTGGAGCCATCACAACTATCTATCGAGGAGATGACGGAGTTCGTCGACCTTCTCGTCGACAAATATTCGCTGAGAAAAGTCTCTTTGACGGGTGGCGAGCCGCTTCTCAAGCGCGTGTTTCCGCGCACGGCAGCCGTGATGGCCCATGCGAACAAGCGAGGCCTTCACGTGCAACTGAACACAGGGGGGCTCGGACAGGTGCCAATTTATGACGTCGCCTCGTTCTTTGACGATCGCGAGAACCTGACGTTCCAGTTCAGCTTTGACGGCGCGAAGCGAAACACGGTGGACCGCTTCCGGGGCAAAGCGGGTGTTTACGATTCTGCGCTCCGGCAGATGGCTGAGGCGGCCAATTGCGGGGCCTTGGTGCAGGCCAGGATGACTGCCAACCGGCACAACATCGGTGAGGCGCTCGACGCCTACCGGCTCCTGTCGTCAATCGGCGTCTACTCCTTCAGGGTCAAGCCGATGTTCGCCTCGGGCGTTGCCCTCGGCAATGAGGATGCGCTCTTGGGCTCGGCTGACGAAATTCGAGAGCTGCAGGAAGCCCTGATGGGGATTGCTGCAGAGCCCAGCTCAGCACGCCTCGAACTGCCGCCGCCGATTTTCATCGATACGTCGCAGCCACGGCCAAACGTCAGATATACCGAATGCGACTGTGGTGCCACCGCGGTCTACCTCTCTGCAAACGGCGATTTGTATCCCTGTTCCTTCGTCGTCGGTGATCCCGATAGCCGCGAGTTCCTCCTCGGCAATATCCGATCGCCGGAGTTCGACCTGGAGAAGGTTTGGCGTAGCTCGCCGGCTTTGGAGAAATTTCGGGCGAACAGCGGCTGCGGCCAATGCCCGAGTCAGCTCGCCCTCTTGAAGAATGTCGAGAACCGTGCGCTCGCCTGCGCATGACCAAGCGATCGATGAACGAAAAGCCTCCATATCGGCGGTACTCGGTGCGCGAGGAAGGCAGTATCCCACCTTGTCAGCGTCCGTCGGACCGGCCCAGTGTCTGCCCTCATCAAGTCCGAAGTGCTGATGAGGCAAAAGTGAGAGAGTGATCAGAAGGCGCATGCGGGGAGATATCATTCTCGTCGGTCTCGGTGCTTATGCCCGGGCGAAATATATTCCTCTGATCGAGGATGCCGTCTCCAGCGGCCGAGCATCGGCCTTCCATGTCGTCGAGCTCGACAGCGTGCGAGGCGATGTGGATGCCTTTTTCCGGCCCCGCACCTGCAGGCCGGCGAGCGTCTCATGGGTACCCGATCTCCGGCGACGGGCGATCTGGTATTCCGGCCATGGGGAGGACGTCCTGACGGCTCTGGCACGTCCAGGCGCGAAAGTGATCGTCTCGACCGAACCCAAGGCTCATTTGGGCTACCTGCGCGCGGCGCTTAGACTTGGACTTGATTGCCTGGTCGACAAGCCCATCGTTCTTCCCATGGGGGCGGATGGACGCCCTGCCGCGGACCGGCTGGTCGGTGCGTTAGCCGAGCTCAAGGAGATCTGCGTTCGGACTGGCGGCCGTTGCGTGGTCATGACGCCGCGCCGCTACAACGCAGTGTACGAATTGATTGGACGCTATGCGCGCCGCGCCTCCCGAAACCTTGGCACGCCGGTCACCTATATTGGTATCGAACATCACGCGGGAGTGTGGAATACGGAGGAGGAGATCCTCTCCCGGGAGGACCATCCTTACCGCTACGGCTACGGAATGCTTTGTCATTCCGGTTATCACTACATTGACATTCTCGCCGGTCTTCTGGCTCACAATGAGGACCACTTCGGGAGGCTGACGGTCGAGTTGGATGTCCATCGGGCGACCGCCGCCGACCAGGTCGGGCAGATTGGCCCGGATCCGGTGAGCAGGCTTCTCGGCGACGCGCCAGTCGCTCGACTGTTTCCCGCGCCACCGTTCTGGGGTGAGACGGATATTGTCTCGTCCGGAGCCGCAAGGCGTGCCGGAAGCCGTGAGACCGTCTGCCTGTTTCGGCTCGACCTTCTGCAGACCAGCGTGTCGCTTCGCAATTGGCGGCAACTGCCAGCCGATGTTTACGACAAGAACGGACGGTACGGGTCCGAGACCATCCGCTTGAATATCGGTCCCTTCGCAGCGATCGAGGCCAGGATCTTCAAGCGCGCACATTTGAGCACGGAAGCTCATCCGCAACTGAGAAGGGAGGCGCACATCACGCTTTGGCGGAATGCCGGTTTCCTCGGCGGCGCAGCCTTACGCGAACGGCTTTATCCCGCGCGGGACACGCTTGTCCGAAACGCCGACCTTCGCACAGGTCGCAAAAGGCTGTTTGACGACTGGTTGGCAGGGCGGAGCGGCAAGAGTTCCCTTGAGTCGCACACCCGGCCGATATCGCTCTTTGCTCACTACTTGGCGGCGGTCACGACGGATGGAGCGAACAGAGATCAAGCGGCCCCATTACGCGCAGTCAGTAAAGTACAGGCATGAATGGCGTTGCTTCGACTTCAACGCACTTTGGCATTCTGGGCTTGCAGTGTTCGCCTGGAAACGGTCCGACATTGGCCATCGTTGCTCGTGACCGGGAAGGGGAGGCACTTGGCCCAGCGTACGGCATGCCAGATGTATGTTCTGACCAATTGCGAGACAATTGATGAATAGTGCTCGTTACGACGTCCTATTTGACGGTAGCCATCCTCTGCCCAGCGACTACCGGGCGTACAGGCAGTCGGTTCATGCTCGGCTGGTCCAGATCCTTCGACAGAATCCTGGGTGCAGCTTTCTGGAGATCGGCGTAGGACCGACGTTCAGGGAGGAGCGGTTCAGGACCATCGATGAGTTCGACATCCGCTATGTAGGCTTGGACTTCGAACATGTCTGCGCCCAACGCCAGGCCGACCTGGCCGCGGCCGGCATCGGCGATCGAAACATCACATTTCTGGGAAATCCGTCAGGAACATACCTGTTCAACCTGATCAGGTTGGCGTGACATCGAGAGATTGTCGACATCATCTATCTCGACGTAGCCATTCAATCTATGTCGATCTGGCAGTTAGTTGCCATCGCAGCAGTAACGGCTGTTGAGGCCTGGCGCTCTGTTCCTTTTCGATGATGTGAGGTTTTGCTTCGGAAGGAAACATTTGATCCAGACCACGGCTCAATATGCGAATGCCAACGAGGCCGGGCAGTTGACCGAGGATGAGGCCAGCGAAGCTCACGTCACGATCATCATACGGGACTATCTGATCCCTTTGTTCAGCTTTGAAATAGAGCGGTCGTGGTCGGATCCTGATTGGATCGCACTCCGAGCGCCCAGGACCGCTCCGTGGATGCGGATCTAACGGTTTTCCCACGGATCGGGCTCCTCGCTCGGCGTCTGCTCGAAATCAAATCACGACCGGCGCCTGGAGGGCCGTCAAGTTGGGACGCATCGTAAGCCTCCGAGGAAAGACACCTTGCGACAAACTCGCCTGATGGTTGAGAACTGTACATATGGACAGCCATACGATCAGCGCTGAATCGATTAGAAGTGGTGGAGACAGGCCGGCAGCGGCGTTGGTCTGAGCAGGAGAAGGCGCGGATTGTTTTGGAGAGCCTGTTCGAGCCGCGGTTGGTTTCGGCGACAGCGCGGCCATACGGCTTCTCGCGTTCTCTGCTGGTGACTTGGCGAAGAGCCTTCGCGGCGAACCGGACCAAATCCGAGGCTGGCTTTGTCAGGACAGTCGTGGCCGAGAGCGCGCCCGTGGCATCGGAGGCGGCCTCATCGGAGAGCGCGACAACCTATTCGACGAAGCCTCGGATTAAGATCGAGTTGGCTGCGGGCGTCGACGTTGAGGCGCTTCGCCGGATCATCGAGGCTCGAGATCCGCGATGATTCCGGTTCCTACGGGAGTTCGGGTGTCGCCGGCGACAGGCCACACCGACATGCGCAAAGGCTTCGCCTCATTGTCGTTGTAGGTGCAAGAGGTGCTGCGCCGCGATCCGCTGAGTGGTCATTTGTTCTGCTTCCGCGCGGAAGGTGATCTGGCAGGATGGCCTTGGGGGCGTGCCTGTTTACGAGGAATCGTAAGCCTCCGAGGGGAGACGCCTTGCGGCGGGTTGGCCTGATGGTTGAGAACTGTACGTATGGACAGCCATACGATCAGTACGGTGTATCGACTGGAAGTGGTTGATACAGGCCGGCGGCGGCGTTGGTCTGAGGAAGAGAAGGCGCGGATTGTTTTGGAGAGCCTATCGGAGCCGCGCCTGGTTGCGGCGACAGCGCGGCGATACGGCTTGTCGCGTTCTCTGTTGGTGACTTGGCGAAGAGCCTTCGCGGCGACCCGGACCAAATCCGGGACTGGCTTTGTCAAGGCAGTTGTGGCCGATGGGGTGCCCGCTGCGTCGGTGGCGGCGCCATCGGAGAGCGCGACCGCACATTCGACGGAGCGTCGGATCGAGATCGAGCTAACCGGCAGGCGGCGGGTCATTGTCGATGCGGGCGTCGACGTTGAGGCGCTTCGCCGGATCATCGAGGTTTTGGATTCGCGATGATTCCGGTTCCTACGGGAGTTCGGGTGTGGCTGGCGACGGGCCACACCGACATGCGCAAAGGCTTCGCCTCATTGTCGTTGCAGGTGCAAGAGGTGCTGCGCCGCGATCCGCTGAGTGGTCATTTGTTCTGCTTCCGCGGACGCAGGGGTGATTTATTGAAAGTGATCTGGCATGACGGCCAGGGAGCATGCCTGTTTACAAAAAAATTGGAGAGAGGCCGTTTTATATGGCCGTCGCTGGCGGATGGCGTTGTGTCGATCTCGCAGGCGCAGATGAGTTATCTCTTGTCCGGCATCGACTGGCGCAATCCCCAAGAGGCCTGGCGTCCGACCAGCGTGGGCTGAGACTTTGTCATTTGAGTTTGGCAGCGAATGTGATTCCATCTGGCTATGGACTCCAGCGCCGACCTGCCGCCCGATCTTGCCGCCGCGCATGCAATGATCCTAGCCGAGCGCACGGCCAGGCTTGCGGCGGAAGCCAGACTTGCTGAAGCGGCCAATGCCCAGGCGAAGCAATCGAGCACCGAAGCGCTGATTGCCCATCTCAAGCTCGAGATCGAGAAGCTACGACGCACGATATATGGCGCGCGCTCCGAGCGGTCGGCGCGGCTGCTCGATCAGTTGGAGCTTGAGCTTGAGGAACTCGAGGCGGCCGCGACTGAAGATGAACTCGCTGCCGAGAAGGCGGCCGGGAAGACGCAGACGGTGCGTTCGTTTGAGCGCAGGCGGCCGGTGCGCCAGCCCTTTCCCGATGATATCGAGCGGGAGCGCGTGGTGCTGCCGGCCCCGACGCAGTGTCGCTGCTGCGGGTCGGCGCGACTGTCGAAGCTCGGCGAAAGCGTGACCTCGACGCTGGAGGAGATCCCACGCCGGTTCAAGGTGATCGACACAGTGCGGGAGAAGTTCAGTTGCCGGGATTGCGAGGCGATCACGCAGCCGCCGGCGCCGTTCCATGCCACGCCGCGGGGCTATATCGGACCCCAGCTTCTGGCAACGATCCTGTTCGACAAATTTGGTCAGCATCAGCCGCTAAATCGACAGAGCCAGCGCTTCAAATGCGAAGGGATCGACCTGTCGGTCTCCACGCTGGCGGACCAGGTGGGCGCGGGAGCCTTTGCGACCAGGCCGATCTTTGAACTGATCGAAGCCTATGTGCTCTCCGCCGACAGGCTCCACGGTGACGACACCAAGATCGCGATCCTGGCGAAAGGGAAAGCAGATACCGGCCGGATTTGGACCTATGTTCGCGACGATCGGCCATTCGGCGGGCGAGATCCACCGGCGGCGCTGTTCTACTCCTCACGTGATCGGCGCGGCGAGCATCCCGCGCGGCATCTTCAGAACTTCGCTGGGATCCTGCAGGTCGATGCCTATAGCGGGTTCAACGCTCTCTTCGATCCCGGGCGCAAGGCGTCGCCTGCCACGCCCGCCTTCTGCTGGGCGCACGGCCGGAGGGCGTTCTTCGAACTGGCCGATATCGCCCAGAACGCGCGCCGCGGACGGTCGGCGACGGCGATCTCGCCGATCGCGCTGGAAGCGGTTCGTCGAATTGACCAGCTGTTCGAGATCGAGCGCGAGATCTACGGGTTGAATGCTGAGGAGCGGCTGCGGATCCGTCGGGAGAGAAGCGCGCCACTGCTGACCGACCTTGAGGCTTGGCTCCGGGCGGAATCTGCCCGGCTCTCGCGTTCGTCCAACGTGATTAAGCCGATCAACTATCTGCTCAACCGTTGGGAGGGCTTTGCCCGCCTTGTCCACGACGGAAGGATCTGCATGACGAACAATGCAGCAGAGCGAGCGTTGCGCGGTTTTGCTCTGGGAAGAAAGGCATGGTTGTTCGCCGGTTCTGATCGCGGCGCCGAGCGGGCTGCCGTGATGGCCACGCTTATCATGACGGCGCGTCTCAACGACATCGACCCGAAAGCCTGGCTTGCCGACGTCTTCGCGCGCATCGCCGACATGCCGCAGAACCGCCTGCACGAGTTGTTGCCCTGGAACTGGACGCCTCCTGCGTCAAGGTCCTCCGCCCAGGCGGCGTAGCCATGCACGTCAACAAGGTTCACGCCGTCTTCACCATCGCTCGCGTCGCAAAAGACCTCGGCGAAGACCAAGACTGGCTCCGGGACGTGGCCAACGGAATGGACACAGAGGATGGCGTCATCTGGGTTTACGGCATAGGTGACGACCAGGTCATGGCGTTCACCGACTTCGGCATCGAAAACCTGACGGAGCTCATCAGGATGCACAAGGAGGACCCCGAACTCCTCAAGCGGTGGAATCGGTGAGCTCCTGTCCGCGGCCTAGCTCGGATGGATACGAGGAATCTGGAGAGAGTTCGTTTGCTGGCAGCGAGAACATCTTCAGGACAGCGCTTGACGCCTTCGGAAAAGGCGACATCATGATCCGTAATGCCTGCATGTCAGCACCTCCGAGAAGGATTGGGATCCCGTCGTCAAGGCCCGCCTGAAAGGAGCTTACTGCTGCACGCTGCCAGTGTGGAAATGGCTGAACGACAACGGCCGGCTAGGCGTAATAATCATGACGTCGTCAACGTCGGCGTTGTTCGGGAATTCGGTCAATCGAACTACGGCCGCTAGGGCCGGCATTTATGGCTTGGTGCGGGTGCTTTCCATCGAGGGCCGCAAGTACCCGGCGTCATGGGCTTGGCGCCAAACGCGGCCACGAGGATGTGGGTGGACATTCCAGGCCTGCGGGATCGCGAACCTGATCCTGTCATGCTGCCCGAGAATGTCGCTCCTGGCGTACTCTTCATGGCGTCCGACTTGGCTGCAGATCATTCGGGTAAGATCCTCTCCGGCCAAGAGATCGCAGAGGTGAAGATGCTGACAACCGAGGGCTTCCGCCTTAAAGGGCATTAAACGGCGCAAGACGTGGCAGCCCAAGCGACCTCGGTCTTCTTTCCGGCGGACCTCAAGCGAGTCTCCTGAGCTAGGTAGCCCTTGCCACTATAAAATATTGACACTGGAAACTCCGATGGCCGATTTTGAAAAAAGATCGAAAAACATGCGCGCGTGGCTAGAGTTAGTTGTCAGCCGGAAATGCGCAAGCCGTCATCTCGAAAGAGGACATGTTCTGGGCGGACGCAACACAAAAGTCTATCGGAGCCGCAGCGCGTCTGGTTCGAGCGCATGCCAGGCGATTACCCCGCATCCCTCCTGGACGGCTACAGAAAACATGAACTTCGGCAAGGTACGCTGGTTGGTGCTGGCGAAGAAGCGTGCGCGCACCACTCTCGTCGAAGGAGGTGCCGAAGGCTACCATTGAACTGGAGATCATCGCCGAGACTATGAGCTTCGCGGCGCCAACAGCAGGTAACGTCGATCGTTCGCCAGGCGAGCATGCTTTCCGCCCGTTCGGTGACGCTGATCGAGATTAATCTGCTCTGAGAGCCGCACGAGGAGCCTGCTGAAGCGGGGAAGCTGCTGTACAGCCACAAAAGAATGCCACGCTCACCACGAGTGTAGAGCCATCTAGTTTGCAGTTGCTGGCAGCGGTGGTGCGACAAGGATGCCTCTCAGTCGCTTAAGCCCTGTTTGATTTGGTAGCTGCCCAAGCAAGTTAGCAGTGGTTTAATTAGTTTCTAGCGGCCGATCGAACTGCCCATGAGAGCCCATGACGGGCGCAGCACGGAGATAAGACCCATGAGACTCGCTTCGGGATACAAGGCTTTTTCGGAGACCGCCCACAAGAACTACCCCGATCAACTAACGCCGGAGGGAAATCTTGGTTGGGCAATCGCACTAAGTAGCGTTGTCAATGCTGACCGCTCCGACCGTTTTGCAAGGCCATCGGCACGAGGATGGACATCGTCCCTTCACCCGAAGATTTTTCCCAATCGCTCCACAAAGGTTGGAGTCTTAGCGTTGACGTATAAAGGGTTAATGAATGTCAAGACCCCTTTTGATCTGGCTCTGTATACGAGACTTATCTGGGAACTTCAGCCGAGGACAATCTTAGAACTCGGTTCGCTTCAAGGTGGCAGCGGACTGTGGTTCGCTGATCATCTGTCGGTACTTTGCGAAAAACCAGGTGAAGTTCACTCATTTGATTTGAACAGCAAATGTATCCATGAAAATGCAAAACATCCACTTCTTACCTTTCATCAGGTTGACCTTTCGGACGTTGCCAACTTCGACGAAAACCTGCTGAAGAGGCTGCCTCATCCGTGGCTTGTGATCGATGACGCGCACGTACAAATCTTTTCGATATTTTCTTACCTAAACCACTTTTTGGCGTCAGGAGATTACTATGTAATTGAAGACAATCCTATGAACGCAGATAAAGAGATTATTGATGGCTTGCAGTTGGTCGAGCAATCTGGATTCTTAATCGATACTTACTACACCGACGCGTTCGGGAGCAATCTTACTTGTGCTCCAAATGCATGGCTTCGAAAGTCCTAAGGTGGCAGAGATGCCGGCTTGGAAGATCGGGGTCTTCATTGCTGCGTGGTACGGTGTGGCTGGCTGGATCCAGTCTTGAGCCGCCCGTGTCGCGCGTCAAGGAGTTGACGAACTGGCGAGAAGCGATCCTCCCGGAAGTTTCGCCTTGGGATGGAATGCGCGGCCGTCTCGCTTGATCGACAGTGCTGACTCCGTTTGTCTGAACAGATTTTTCGTGCGCCCTGAGGCAGGGTGATGAAGTTGGTCTAATCGGGCGTAGTGCCGTCAAGGCTGGAGTACGGACACCGCGGCCCTTGTACAACGACGTTTGAGAACGCCCACAGGATCGTTTTTCGTGAGGTTCTTTATCGGCATCATCCTTGGTGTGGTTGCCGAGTTTGCGTTCATGGGGCTGTCGACAAGGCTGCTGATGTCGTTTTTTCGCGGGACGCTGGATGGGTCGCTATCGGATCGTTGGCTGAAATTTCCGGCATGGATGTTCGACCGCTGACGCGGAGCTTTTGACAGCTCAGCCGTTGTCGGCATCGACGCGTTTGCGGCGCTCTCAGCACTTCTCGATCTGCCGTTGGAGGATCGAACGCCATCAGCTGCCCTGCTTTCTGGCGTATCCAGGCCTCTCACGACCAGAATCGGGAAGAGGCCCACGTCACGCGAGACGGCACTGCCAAGGAGCCGACCCAATCGGCAACCGCGGCTCGGGCTTCCAACGCCCTCAATCCTCTTAGACGGGAGACAACCCCAGCACGCAGTAGCCGCGGTAGTGGCTTTGCTCGGTCTTGTTTGAGTTCACGCGTGACATGCATCGGAGCCGCGCCGTCGCATCTCTGACATGTGTCAGAAGTCTTACTACGAATCGCGCACCCAGCCTCAGCAAGCCCCGCAACCTTACCAACGCCGGATTCTCACGATCGCCTCAATTGGTATGAGACTTGCTCCTCTCACAGTTCCAACCCCGGGAAATGCAGGCTTTGCGAGATTTGATCAGACGGCGAATGACTCGTCGATCTGTACCACTGAGGCTGCCGCAAATCGCGTCAGGGTGCGTTTGCCAATCGCCAATGTGATCGCCCCGATCGTCGATATTGCAAAGCGACGTGGGAAGCCTCGCACACATAGTCGTGCTGCTACGAATAAGCTTGATGATCCGAAGCCGGGCCGGCCCGATGATCTTACGACCGCGGTAACGGCATCCGCCCAGCAACCGATGAGAACTCGGCGGTCTCAAGTGGAAACCGTCGATCGGTCTTCTCATCGGCAATGCCAAAGTATGGAACGGCATCCATGCGATCGTGTCTGGTATGAGAACTGCAGATGGCGGGGCATCCGTCCTCGCGAGAATTTGGCACTCGGATTGCATTCTCGCTCTGGAAAACCAACGTGTGTAAGTTCGCCATAGAGATAACGACGCCGGAAGAAGCAGATCAAGTGTTAGTACGAAGCGCGCCGCGAATGCAGCGGCAGACCATCGGCTCTCGGCTTAGCCCGGCGGAGATTGACGAACTGATATTAATAAAGGGGGCATCTGTCAGGAATCCTGCGTAACAGCGGCAGAAGCGCTTAATTTGTGCGTCATTTGTCCTCCTGCCTTACGGCTTCGTATGACAATAAACTGCTATTCCTATTTGAAAGTTCGACAGGGTAATTTGCCTCGCTGAGGAAATAGCCAAATGAGCGTCCACTCCGACCGGGTATTTGTCTTGCCGCGCGAGCTTTCCGTCTCAGGGCTCGGCTCTGTCGGAAACCTCTTCGCAGTCGAGCACCACGCCGAGATCTTCATCGGGACATCACCCGCCCCTGTGCTTGAGCAGAAGCTGGAGAATCGATGCGCCCGCTGCGCAGCTATCGAGCACCTGCTTTTCTGGGCAGAATGCGGGCTTGCGGCCGCTCTGCCGGCCGTGCTTTGCGGCGAGGGCACGTCATGAGGATCGACTGCGAGGTCCACGTCTTCCGCCGAGAGAGCCGGCGGGCCGTGCCTGTCATCGACGGCTCCTTGCAACAGCTGGAAGACGCTGCGCGCGACTGCGCGGTCACCGGGCTGGTCCTGGTCCAACCCGCCTTTTTGAACGATGACCCCACGGAGCTCTTCGCTCAGGCCAGCCGGGTCAGAATGCCGGTGAGGCTCATTCCGCCCCTTGTGCAACCTCTCGAGCCAGAAGTCCTGGAGGCGTGGGGTCGATCGGGTGCTGCTGGTTTGGCAGTGACCTTCGACGATCCGGATCCACTGGCAGAGTCCTTCGAGACTGCTCTTCAGCTGGGCTTGCACCTGGAGGTGTCCGGCGGCATCGAAGGGCGTGAGCCTCTGGCTGAGCTGCTTCTGGCAGACGGACATCGCCTGGTATTCCGAGGCTTCGGACTTGCCGACAACGCTCGCGATCCTGCCTGGGATCCGCGCCTGGAGCGGCTGCTGGCGCTTGCGAAGGGCGCCGAGGTGTGGGTGAAGCTGTCGGGGATCGGACGCGTCCCAGACGCCTGGGCCCAAGCAGCTGCGGGCAGGATGCTAGAGGAGCTCGGGCCGAAACAGCTGCTCTGGGGCTCGGAGTGGCCGCACGTCGCAGCCGCCCACGCCTACGTGCCATCCTATGCCCAGGCATTTGAGTGGCTTGAGGAACTCGTCCCAGACGAGGACGCCCGAGGGCGGATCCTCGGCGAGACGCCTGCCGCCCTTTACCGACTTTCCGTATCTTAAGACCTGCATGCCGAAATGACGACATGAGCATCGTCCACCAGAGCGCGGGGTTCGCCGTCGAAAGAGGTTTGGGTCAAGGAATTGGCCCATCGAAGCGGTCCATCAAAGCTTTCCGAGAACCCACACCGAGTGCGCGTAAAGCCAGTAGAGCGGAAGAGGGCCGGCACCGCACAGGTTTGGCTATGATGCAGACGTGCAGACTACGGGGGGACGTTATCTGTTGAGGGGCTGATGACATGTCTGATCGATTTTCAATCTTCGAAGTTATCTTGGAACAGCGCAGACGAAGGTGGGTGTGGTCGGTCCGCACGACGGGAGGCACGCTGGTCATGACTGGTTCAAGAAGCAGCCGATCCGCTGCTCGCTATGAAGCCGACCGGGCGCTCTTCTTGATCCTGCTGAGCGCGCCCTACCATTCGCAGCTCTCGGAGCGAATGATCCAGACTAATCAACAGGCTCGCGCGCGGCGCTCTCTTCCGCCCAAGCTTTAGAGTCGGTGACGCTCGGAAATCGCGCTGGTAAGCCGTTTCCGTCGGGTCCTGGACTTAGTGGGGCCGGCCAGATAACGGCGGTGATGATGGTTCCCCTCAACCGCTCGATAGGGCTGCCGCTGTGGTTTCGAGGAAGAGCGGTCTCAATAGCGCGGGTCTGTTACTTGAGAGGAGCCGCGATTGCTCACGCGATGTCAGGCGGCTTCGAGGAGGGCGGCCTTTTTGCAAAGACGGACGAGCCACCGGCAAAAAGCCCGAGAGATTTCAGAATTGTCGCTGCGGTCGACGGCGTAGGCGCGATATTGCATGCCGCTGCCAGTCCGTGACCCCGGTACCACGTGCAGAACGCCTCCGCGCACCAAATCGCTGACAACAATTTCGGGCGCCACCAGAAGGCATTTTCCCGTCATGACCGCCGGCAGAGCAAGGTAATTGTGATCGTATCGCGCGCCCGTCTTGACGTCTGCAAAGGTCAGGCTCATTGCCCGCAGCCAGGTGGGCAGTATGTCGGGCCGCGACGTGATGTTCAGAATTGGCATCGAGCGAACGATCGAGAGGTTCTTGCCATTCACGTGACTTGGCGAGCCTACGCAGACGAGTTGCTCGTTGTAGACCTCCCAATCATCGGCCGGTTCGATCATGGAAAGATCGCGAGTAATCAAAACATCGTAGTCGTCCGACGATGTCGGCTGAGATAGCGAACTCGTGACATCCACGATGACGCCGCCCATCTCAGCGGAAAATGCCTGCAGATTCGGTATCAGAAGCGAGTAGGCGAACGTCGAAAGCGACGTGCGCACCACAATCCGATTGGCGCTTGGGCGCGTCCGCCGGCGCATCCGTTTTGCGGTGAAGCACACTGTGTCCAATGGTTCGGCGACCGTGTTCGCAAAAAGCCTTCCGAACTCCGTCAATTCGCTTCGTTTCCCGCGTCTTGCGATGAGGTCTGTCCCCAGATATTCCTGCAGCACGGCGAGATAGCGGCTGACCGAGCTCTGTGTCACTCCCAACGCGCTGGCCGCGCGCGTGACGCTTCCTTCTCGCGCGATCGCCACGAACACACGAATCGCGTTGATAGGCACTTCATCGTTGTCGTTGGCCATCTTCTATTCCGGTGGGTTCTGGGGATGTCCGCTGATTTCACGGTGGGCATTACCAACCGAAGATATTCCAATTCGATGCTTCTAGCCTATTTGATGTTTGTTGCCGGATTGCTGCTCGTCAATGGCCTTTCGCGCACAAAACATGCGCGGCTTAAGAGCCAGTGCGACCCGTACCGGTGGGCTCAACACGTCAATCGACGGTCCCTCTCGGAGCCGCATCTTAAAGCCGCCGGGACGATTGGCCGGAGATGCCTCTCCTGGAAGTTGCCCCACCCAGTATCGGCCTCATGATCGCCTGACAGGCGATCGGACGTCACTTACCGCATCGAAAATCTCGATGGTTGCGGCGGGAATGCTGCGTTCAGCGGAGGAACCGAGCTTCAGCGGCCTTAACCTCGTCCATCTTTTGAAGTCTGAAGATCTCCTCCACAGGCAGAATGTCCTTGTGGACGTTCTGGACGCCACCGTCGGCGATGATCCGGCGGAAGGTCTCCTGCATGGCAGTTGCAGCAGCGCGGATGCCATAATTGCCGTAGATCATCATGCGTATGTTGCGGAGCGCCTTGACGCGATCGGCGTCGAGATCCGGGTAGGCGTTCGGCACAATCACAAGCGGCACCGCTCCAGTCCACGCCCGCGAGAAACTTTCGATCTCGGACGGATCCTTCTTTTTCGAATGGATCAGGATCATGTCGGCCCCAGCCTTTACATAAGCTTTCGCGCGATCGAGGGCTTCCGCTTCGCCAAGGCCTGCGATCAGGGCTTCGGTGCGGGCGATGATCAGAAAATTCGGGTCCCGCCTTGTCGCAACCGCAGCCTCGATCTTGCCTTGAAACTCCTCAATGCGCAGCAGTTCCTGGCGGCCGCCGGCAACAAGGCTGGTGACTTTCGGAAAAGTCTTGTCCTCGATGACAACGGCGCTGGCGCCGGCCCGCTCGTATTCGCCGATGGCATGGATGACATTGATCGCATTGCCGTAGCCCGTATCGATATCGGCCACGATCGGTAGCGTTGCGCGCCCGGCGATCGCCCGCAGCATATCGAGATGCTGTGTCATCGAGATCAGGCTCATATCCGGCAGCCCATAAAGTGCCGACAGCTCGAACCCGGAAGCCCACAGGCCATCGAATCCGGCTTGTTCTGCGAGGATCG